>JAMHVS010000068.1:0-1157 GCA_035911315.1 Xanthobacter sp. | reverse complement strand
CGCAAGATCATCCCGATAGCCCCGAACCCGGACCGCAGCCCGATAGAGCCGCCGCCCGGGGCGGACGCGGAGATGGTCTCGCTGTACGAGGCCCACAAGAAGATCTACCCCCGCAGCGTCTCGGGCCTGTTCTCCAGGTGGCGCTGGGCCCTGGTGTGGCTCACCCAGCTGGTGTTCTACGGACTGCCCTGGCTGGAGTGGGGTCAGAGGCAGGCCGTGCTGTTCGATCTGAACGCCAAGCGCTTCTACATCTTCGGCCTGGTGCTCTACCCGCAGGACTTCATCTACCTCACCGGCATCCTGGTGGTCTCTGCGCTGTCACTCTTCCTGTTCACCGCCGTGGCAGGACGCCTGTGGTGTGGCTACGCCTGCCCCCAGACCGTCTATACCGAAATCTTCCTGTGGCTGGAGAAACTCACCGAAGGCGACCGCTCCGCGCGCATGCGCCGCGATGCCGCCCCCTGGAGCCTGGACAAAGTCTGGCGCAAAACCGCCAAGCAGGTGCTGTGGGTGGCGGTGGCCCTGTGGACGGGTTTCACCTTCGTGGGCTACTTCACCCCCATCCATGAACTCGGGCGCGAACTCTCCCAACTCAACCTGAGCGCCTGGGAAACCTTCTGGGTGCTCTTCTACGGCTTTGCCACCTATGGCAATGCCGGCTACATGCGCGAGCAGGTCTGCCTGCACATGTGCCCCTATGCACGCTTCCAGAGCGCCATGTTCGACAAGGACACCCTGATCGTCACCTACGACCAGGAGCGCGGTGAGCCCCGCGGTGCCCGCTCCAGGAAGGCGGACCTCTCCACCCTGAACCTGGGCTCCTGTGTGGACTGCAGCCTGTGCGTACAGGTCTGCCCCACCGGCATCGATATTAGAGACGGCCTGCAGTACCAGTGCATTGGCTGTGGTGCCTGTGCCGACGTCTGCGACACCGTCATGGACAAGATGGGCTATCCGCGTGGTCTGGTGAAGTACTCCACCGAGAATGCGGTCAACCAGCACTGGACCAAAGCACAGACGCTGCGCCATGTCTTGCGGCCCCGGGTGCTGATCTACAGCGGCATTCTGGGCGCCATTGTGGTGGCCATGGGGGTCAGTCTGGCACTGCGCACCCCGTTCAAGGTCGATGTGGTGCGGGACCGCGGTACGCTGGCGCG
>JAMHVS010000067.1:0-3428 GCA_035911315.1 Xanthobacter sp. | reverse complement strand
CATAATGTCCCACCCCCGTGGTTAAAATGGAGGCAGGCCATCATGGGGGAGTCACCCCGGTCAATGATTCCTTTCTCCGGCAATGCCCCGCCTGGGCGGCGGGGCCTGTTGTGGTCAGGTGGTCAGGCAGCTTTCTGCGCCAGCCTCAGTTCATCGGCGGCGATCGACGCAAGCACCCCATCATACCGGAGGTAGCGCTCGGACGCCTTGGCGGTGTTACGCTTCCATTTCAGGGCGGTCGCGGTCGGTGCCGGGATGTTGAGCATCCGTACCAAGGCTTCGCACGTCGCCCAGTGCGTATCCATGGGCGCGAACTTCGCATCCGCTTCCTCGCGTGTCATCTCGCTGAACCGAACAGCGGCGGAAGCCGAGAACTCCACGTATTTTTGGAAAGCCTCGGTCGCCCGATAGCGATACATCTCGGCGTCCCATCGGATAGACATCGCTTTGGTCTCGATCTTCGCCAGATCGGAATCATCCAGTTCCGCGTCAGGCAGCGGATCGAACAGCTTCGCCATGAAGGCGTTGGCGTTCTCGGCGCTCACTTTCGGCGCCCTGGTTGTCGTGGTAGTCTTGGCCTTGGCCATTTTCGATCTCCGCTGGATCGGTCGTGGTTAGGCCGGGCCGGGAAGGTGTCAGCTTCCGGCCCGGCCGCCTCGAGAAGGGTGTCGTTTGAAGCGACATCCTAAGCTTTCGGAGGTCCGCCTTCCGCAGGATCAGTCCTCCCGTGTTTTGGGGGCATGGAGGTTTCCTTGCCACGACGTGTTGATGCATTAGCTGAGGCAGCAGCGGATGACCTCGACGCTATCGTCACCCCCACACCTTCCAAGCCGTAAATCTCTGTTGCCAGAATCACCGAACAACGCTGAACCTCCCAAAAGACTTGGGATGGGTGAATATTATGGAAATATTTTCAGCGCGCTTTGCGCTGCTCGCTACGCTATGTTTGTCTGGCTGCGCGACACCATACAATCGAGACATGGGCCTTACTGGCGGCTCCGAAGTCTCGATGGTCACTCCGACGAGGGCTGTCGTTTCGTTTCGAGGGAACGGCTACACCTCGTCAGACAGGGTGCAGCAGTACGTCATGCTTCGCGCGGCCGAATTGACGATCGACAAGGGATATGGCCATTTCGCCATCCTGAACACCACTGACGACAGCACGGACAACACGCTCTACACAGGGTTTCTGACTTTCACCCAGGTGCATTTCCCGAAGGAGCGCCTTGAGATCGAGATGTTCCCCGGCGGCAAGCCGATGAATGCCGCACACAACGTCTTTAACGCCGCCGACATCATCAACACGGTTCGGCCGACTCTCGAAGGTTCAAGCGCCGGCACTCCAGCGCCAGTCGCTGCGCCCGCCCCTGCTATAGCATCGGTCCCGGTCGTTGCTTCGCCGGCAGTAATGGTCACATCTGCCCCGTTAGCACAGGATGCGATTTCAGCCATCGCTACCACCGCCCCAACCCCAGAGGCCGCAGCGCAAGCCAGGGGACTTCTACTCCCGCCCGTCCCCACTCAAACAGAGAAGCTGCCCGGCCATCGTGTCGCCGGCTACGGCTGCCCAGGCTTCGCTCCGCGCGTCCTCTACGCCGAGAGCCCGGACAAACTTCCGAAGGCGTGCGAACGGATGGAGCCGCTGTGAAGATGGACCAGAGCGCACCGCCCACATATCAGAGACTGAGGCTTCCGCAGGGAGCGTCTTGGGAGAATATCGCGACCTAGTCGCGAGAGATGATATGCACGACACTGACATCGTGGCCTGCCTGCGCCGTGCCTGGGCGCGCCCGGCGAGCGTGGCGGAGGATGAGGTGCGGGTACTCCTGAGCCGGGCGATTACCGAAATTGAGGTGCTGCGCGTGCTGCGTGACGAGGGGAAGATGCGCGGGGTCTGGGATGCGCCGCAGGCGGAGGGGCGCGAGAGGTGAGAAAATAGACTTTTCAGTTCTCGACCTGATCCGCCTCTTGGAGGCGTCGAAGGAGATCGTGTTCGCAGGCCGATGGGTTCCTGGCTCACAGGGTTTCCAGAGATATTCGGCCTCGGTGGTTATGGATCGGGTCGTCGCAGCGGGCGTCAGCTTTGTGGCAACCTGTCATCAGGATCGTCCGGATGAACGGGTCGCACTCATGCTGATGCAAGAATGGAAGGGCAAGGCTCGCCCATTTGCCCGAGCCGAGTGGCGGGCCGCGCGACACGACAACAATCATCCAGCCTGTGGAGAGCTCCATATGAGCTCCGCTGGCCGAACCCATTTCCACGACACTAGATTGCATGATATATTTGATATATCAGAACTTTTTTCCGGAAACCATGACCTACCCGTTGCGCGGAAGATCGACCCGGAACCATCATCACTTCACGAATTCCTAGAAACCGCCTCGGTACTGCTGCATATTGAGAACCTGAGGGAGCTACCGTTACCGCCATGGCAAGCATCAGGATTGCACCTATGACCGCCACGAGACCGCCTTTGGGTGGGGCCGCGGTCGATGCTGCCCTGCGCGAGATGCTTACGAGCGATCCGATGAATGGTCGGTGGCGGATCGGGATGCCTGTTGTCGCATGCACGGGCAGTTCCGTCGATGTATCGGTTTTTCCAGAAGGGGACGGTTCGAGCTTCCTCGTTTCGGACGATGGCTTCGCCTACGGTGAAGTTGTCGCGAGCGGCGCGAGCCATCGTTCGTTTGCCCGGGTTGCCCGCGATCGATGCGACCGCTACGGCGCCACGTTCGATGGCGAGAACATGCTTTTCATCAAGGTCGCAGCGGAGAAGTTGCGCGGCGCTATCGTTGCGATGGCGAACTTGGTGAAAGAGGTGACCGATCAGACCATCGAAAACGCCAACCGCGCCAAATATGAGCTAGCTCTCGACACTATGCAGAAACGCATCGAAGAGGCATTCCCGAAATCAAGAATAGAGATTGGTGCGGAGGTTCATGGGTTTTCCACTGCCCTGTACAAATTCGACGCACTTGTGGAAACTGCGGGCAAGGTTCTCGTTTTTGATTACTTTACAAAGGATGGGAACTCTCTCAACTCAGCTTATGTTAAGTTTTCCGATATTGGGCATCTGGAGCGCGGCCCACGCCCCGTCGGGGTAACGCGCTCTCTTGTGGCGCTCGGCCCTAGACTAACGCTCATTTCGCGCGCTGCGGACGTCATCGAGGTCGCCGATCCAGCCACCACTTACGAGAGACTAGCAGCCTAGATCCTTTCGGCCTCCGACCCTCGCCGCGCTCAACGACCTCTGGCAGGGCAACCCGATCCGCCGGACGCGCGCGGGCGAGGGCAGCTACACGCTCTTCGGCCGGCGGCTCGCGATGCATCTGATGGTGCAGCCGGGCGTGGCGCGGGCCTTCCTCGCCGATCCCTCTGGCACGGATACCGGCTTCCTGCCGCGCTTCCTGATCTGCGAGCCGGAGAG
>JAMHVS010000066.1:0-1327 GCA_035911315.1 Xanthobacter sp. | reverse complement strand
GTGTACAGACCGGGTACATCCTTAACGGGTGTTCGGGCACATCGTTTACACTTCCGGCAGGAGGAAAACGATGCCCTGGAAAACCTGTGATGCGATGAAGCTCAAACGTGATTTTGTTGAATTGGCCCTTCGGGACGAGATTGGTTTCAGGCAACTGTGCCGCAACTTCGGGATCAGTCCGCCGACCGGTTACAAGTGGCTCAAACGCTACCGGGAAGACGGGGTGAGCGGTCTCTCCGAACAGTCTCGCACCCCCAGGAACCAGCCACTGAAGACTCCGGCCAAGATCGAGGAACTCATCCTCGGCGCCCGCCGCAAGCACCCGGCGTGGGGCGCGCGCAAGCTGCGGCATTGGCTAGCGAGGAAAGGTCACGGGGATCTGCCCCAGCCCAGCACCATCACGGGTATCCTCCGTCGCCACGGACTGCTGGAGGAAGGCTCCGCGGCAAGGCCGGGAGGCGCACCATGGAAGCGCTTCGAACGTGAGGCTCCCAACGAGCTGTGGCAGATGGATTTCAAAGGCTGGTTCCCGTTGTCGCGCGGCGGCAACTGCCATCCGCTGACCATCCTGGACGACCACAGCCGGTTCAACCTGGTGCTGGATGCCTGTGGTGGAGAGACCGGTGGGATCGTCCGTCCGAGGCTTGAGAACGCCTTCCGCACCTATGGACTTCCCGAAGCGATCCTGTGTGACAACGGCAGGCCCTGGGGCGACAGCAGGGGCTACTTCAGCTCGCTGGAGGCCTGGCTGCTGCGGGTGGGGGTGGAGGTTCGGCACGGACGTCCGTGCCACCCGCAGACCCAGGGCAAGGAGGAGCGTTTCCACCGGACGCTCAAGCATGAGCTGCTGTCACGGACGACCGCCTGGCGTGATCTGGAACATTGCCAGGAACGCTTCGGGGAATGGCGGGAGCTATACAACCATGAGCGTCCGCACGACGCGCTGGGCGGCGATGTTCCGGCCAGCAGGCACCGTGCTTCGGTGCGGATCTTCCCGGAGCAACTGCGGGAAGCGGAGAGTTGGTATGAACCGGGGGAAGAGGTTCGGATGGTCAAGGACAAGGGAGAGATGACCTGGCGGAACGTGTTCTGGACGGTGGGGCGTGCGTTCGCGGGGCAGAAGGTGGTGATGAGGCCGCTGGGTGAGAGGAAATGGGAAGTCGTGTATTGCTGGAAGCGGATCGGGGAGATCGATCTGGACGCGATGGAAGGCAAGTCGAAGGGCTGGTATGAGCCGCTGAGGAACCGTTTCGACCAGAAGGCCGAAGATGCCAAAAGCGTAAAGGATGTGTCCGAACAGGTGTAAACGATGTACCCGGTCTTTACA
>JAMHVS010000065.1:0-7321 GCA_035911315.1 Xanthobacter sp. | reverse complement strand
CCCATGCCCGCCGCCAGCCCGCAGGCCGTGACCACGCCGCGGTAGCGCATCGCCGCGCAGAGATTGGCGAGCACCTGGCCGCCGGCCACGTCCACGGCGCCGGCCCAGCGTTCCTTTTCCAGCGGCTTGCCGGGCGCGGAGATTTCGGCGCGGTCGATGATGTGGCGCGCGCCCAGGCGAGTCAGAAAATCGGCCTCCTGCACCCGGCCCGTGACGGCGGCGACTTCGTAGCCCGCCTTGGCCAGCAGTGCCACGGCCACGCTGCCCACGCCGCCCGCCGCGCCGGTCACCACCACGGGGCCCTTGTCTGGCGTCACGCCATGGCGCTCCAGCGCCAGCACGCACAGCGCGGCGGTGTAGCCCGCCGTGCCGATGCCCATGGCCTGGCGCGGGGTGAAGGGCGCCTGCAGCGGGATCAAAAAGCGCCCAGGCACGCGGGCCAGCTCGGCCAGACCGCCCCAGTGCGTCTCGCCCACGCCCCAGCCGTTGAGCACCACCTGCGCGCCCGGCGCGAAAGCCGGATCGGTGCTGGACTCCACCGTGCCCGCGAAATCGATGCCCGGCACCATGGGGAACTTGCGCACCACGGGCGAGCGGCCGGTGATGGCGAGCGCGTCCTTGTAGTTGAGGGTGGACCAGGCGACGCGCACGGTCACTTCGCCTTCATTGGGGACAGATGGCAGCGCGGATTCATCCAGCATCCGCACGGCGGCGGTCTGCTGGCCGTCCTGTTTGTCGATGAGCAGGCCACGGAACATGGGGTTCTCCTTCATTGCTTGATGATTGATGACTTGAGTAGTTGGAAAAAGCCTTGGGCATACACGTCCAGCGGCGCGGCGGACCGCTGCAGCTTGGCGCGCAGCACCGCGCCCTCCCAGCCGATCCAGAAGAACTGCGCGAGCGCCGCGCAGTCGTGCCCCGCGCCGATCTCGCCCGCCTGCTGGGCGGCGCGCAGGCACGCGGCGGTGCGCGCCTGCCAGTCGGCGAACACCGCTTCGAGCTGGGCACGGAACGATGCGGGTAGTGCGCCCATTTCCTGCCCCAGGTTGCCCACGAGGCAGCCGCGCGCGAAGCCGTGGCGCTGCATGCCCTGGCGCGCATCGGCGATGAAGCGGCGCAGCCGCTGCAGGGGCGGCGTGGCCGCGTCGAGCAGCCAGCGGTCCAGCTTGCGGGCGAAGTAGTCGGCATAGGCGGCGATCAGCGCGTGGCCGAAGGCCTCCCTGCTCTCGAAGCAGTGATAGAAGGAACCCTTGGGCACCTGGGCCAGCCGCAGGATCTCGTCGATGCCGACGCTGGAATAGCCCTTCTCCGTCAGCACCGCCACGCCGGTGCGCACCAGCAGCGCGCGCGTGTCCTGGCGCGGCTCGGCGCTGTTGCGGGGCGGGCGGCCCCGTCGGCGGGGAGCGGGCATGGTGGACATGGCAGGGCTTATATTGGACTGAGTGGACTAATTGTTTTATTAATTGGACCGATTGGTCAATATTTTCGATGAGTTTTTTGCTCCTCAATCAGGAGCTGTCTGTGCTTGCCAGATAAGCGCTGGAGGCCGATTGGGCTTGAGTCTGAAAGCTGACTGCTTGCCATTGCCCTGAAAACGCGCATGAATGCGTGGTGTGGGGGCCTTTCCGTGACGTTCACCTGTGGGGTGGGCGCAGAGTGCACCTGAAGAACAGCAAGAACGCCCAGACCTGAAGATACGGTCGCACCAATCATCCGGGATGCGACATGTAGAAATGTTGACTCTCTTCCTTATCCGGCCTAAAGTGCCCTAACGTTTGCGAAATTTCTCCCAATGGCGATAAGTTTTTCTGTCGGATAGATTTTTATGTGCGCTGTCAGAAAATGGGAATTCTAGGTGGTGCCTGTTCGCAGTTGTGCACTTGGCGCAATGAGGTTACTGACGAAGCTGTATGAGATAGTAGTCTGAGCGAAATTGCAAATGAATGATGATATTTAAATTCTCATATTAAATTAATTGAGGGCCGTGCATTGATGTATTGTTTTTATGAAATGATGAATGCTCCTGCTTTACCGAGGTTTTGGTGATGTAAATTTGAGGTTCAAATGAAGAAATTTCTTGCTGCTTTCTTGATGATTATTTTTTTTGCCTTGTCGTCCAATGCCCAAGAGCATCAAGCTGGGGAGACGGAGAAGGCGGAAATGAAGGGTCATATTGATTATACAACCCACCCTCGCTCGCATGCACATGCAATAATATTATTTGAACCTTCCGAAGATATGGATTTGCGAATACCCAGCCGCGAGGAAAGAAGAATTCGCGGCCGCGTCATTTCTGGCATCCGCCAGCATGTCGCCGACGATCAAATATTTTTCCGTCCGAATTCGTTCACAAGGCCGCTAAGGATTCTCTGCACGAATCCACGCCTGATGTGCTTGCAAGGGCCTGAAGCCCAGACAATACAGACATGAAGCAAAGCAGCCTGGGCCTGAGCAACACAGTCAAGCGCACTCGCAAGCGCGAATTCCTGGACGCCATGGAGCTGGTGGTTCCCTGGGCCGAACTGGTAGCGCTGATAGAGCCCTACGCTCCCGAGAGTGGACGGCGGGGCCAGCAGCCCTTTGCGGTGCAGACGCTGCTGCGCATCCACTTCATGCAGCAGTGGTTCAAGCTCAGCGACCCTGCAATGGAAGAAGCGCTGCATGATGTGCCTGCGTTTCGTGACTTCGCAGGTCTGTCTCGTTGGGACGAACACATCCCCAGCGAATCGAGCATCCTGCGCTTCAGGCACCTGCTGGAACGCCACAAGCTGGCCGAACAAATCCTGGCCACGGTCAACGCACTGCTGCAAGCCAAGGGCTTGCAGTTGAAGGCGGGCACCGTGGTGGATGCCACGCTGATTGCGGCCCCCAGTTCCACCAAGAACGAAGGCAAGGCGCGGGACCCCGAGATGCACCAAAGCAAGAAGGGCAATGAGTGGTACTTTGGCATGAAGGCCCACATCGGAGTGGATGCGGATTCGGGCCTGGTGCACACGGTGCGGGGCACCAGCGGCAACGTGAACGACGTGGTTCAAGCCAACAGCCTGCTGCACGGGCAGGAGACCGATGCCTTTGGTGATGCGGGCTACCAAGGGGCAGACAAGCGCCCCGATGCCAGGCAAGCCGTGTGCTGGCACGTGGCCATGCGCCCAGGCCTGCGCCGGGCGCTGGACAAAGACAAGCCTCTTGATGATCTGATCGACCAGCTGGAGCGCACCAAGGCGCGCATCCGGGCCAAGGTGGAACACCCGTTCAGGGTGCTCAAGCAGCAGTTTGGATATGTGAAGGTGCGCTACCGTGGTTTGAAGAAAAACACGGCGCAGATCGTGACGCTGTTTGCCCTGTCCAACCTGTGGATGGCCAGGCACAAGCTGCAAGCCATGGCGCAGGTGCGCGTGCAAGGGGCGTAATGCCCACGAAATCGGGGAATTGCATCCCCCAGGAGGCGCCTGAACAACGTTTGGGCGCCTTGCTGGGGCAGGCTTTATCTCACGGACGGGCGTAGCTCACTTCCAAGTGATTCGTGCAGATCTTCCCTAAGGCGAGGTGAAAAAGTGCGCATGTATCTGGTGCAGGCTGAGGATCGGATCGCATTTTATCCAATAGCTATTTTTTCGGAATCCTACCCCGAGGAGATTAAATAATGAATAAGTTTTTAAAATTCTTTTGCAAAGGAATTTTGCTCTTGGTAGGGATTTCATCGTCTTTGGTTTATGCGTATCCCCCTTGCTTTTTTTCTGGCGCCAATATTGTGGTGCCGAAGGGTACGAAGTATAAAGTTGGTCCTAATCTTGCAGCGGCAATCGCAAATTACCCTGGTGTTGAGCAAGCAATATTAAATGGAATAGCAGTCTGGAACGAAAGCGACTTCTATACCAGAGGTCGATTGATTGAGTCAAATGGAATTTCCACGGATGACTGCCCTCCAGGTGGAACTTCTGGAACTCCTTTACCGATTGGAACCTCGTTGCAAATCGGTCTGTATGAGTTCTATGGTTCGAATTGTCTTTCTGCGACTAGTAATAATTTAACCGGGCCGATACCGAGCGATTTGGATAAATTGCCCCTGGGCTTTGTGGACTTCTTTACTTATTATCCTTGTGTTACGTGCACTAGCCGGTCGGTATCTCTGAATGCAAATGTTGTTTGGTCCTTGAATCCGTCATCTACGGAGGTAGATGTGCAATCGGTAATGGCTCATGAAATTGGTCATGTATTTGGAATTGCGCATGGAGAGCGTAGTTCTGTATATCCACTTGGGTCGTGCGTCATTACTCTAGAAAAAACTGAGAAATGCAGTGAAAATATAGACCGCGAAACCATGGCAAACTATATTTATCGTGGTGAAACCTGTGTGCGCAGCTTAAATGATCACGACAAAGACAATGCAAGAGCCATTCCTTGATAGGTATAGACAATGAAGAAATATCATTTCTCCATGCGAGGCAACTTGAGAAGAGCATTTTGCTGGGGTTTTTTTCTTGCCGCTTTTGTACATGCCAGCTTGTGGCCTCGCACTACCCATGCGCAACTCAAAGAACCGGCAGTCTCTATTTCTATGGTGCTCTCGGACCTTTTTCGTGAGCGGACAAGTGCAGACAGGCGATATGGGATTCCATTTAATTTATTCAGCTTTATACGGGTGGACGCGAATGATCCTGTTGCAGCGGAGAGTGTGGACGTGTATGTAGGATTTATACGATCCGATGGAGTATCGATGACATGGTCAGATTTGCCAGAGCCATATGAATTTACACTTCCGGCGGCGGGTATGCGGCCGCTGATCCGCAATGTCCCTTTGTCGAATGGAGGTTTTGGGTTGCCTGAAACCGGTGGGTATATTCGTTACGTTTTCAGTTCGGAAGATCTGCCCGGGATATATCATTGGTTTACCCTGCTGGTTCGGGCTGGTAAGCCAGTAGAAGACACCACGCAATGGATCGGTTTTCGTACAAAAATGCTACCAGTGAAGTGAGTCAATATGAAATATTTTAGATTGCGCCTGGCAATGGGCATTTCATGGGCGGCCACTTGGCGATTTTTTTTGTCCTACCTGCTGCTGGGCGGGTGGATGAGCGCTGCCGCCGCATTTGATATTTCATTGCGAACTTCCTCCCCCGAAGGGACTTTTGCAAATGTCCAGCGCTCGGTGCCGAATGAGGCGCTGTTTTTTGAATCGCGTTTTAGATATACATTGAGCCCGAATACGCCGCCACCGACGGTCAAAATGGACATCTATTTCGGTGGAATTCTTCCCGGCGGTCAGAGCTTTTCGTGGATCGAAGACGAAAAAAACCAAGGCAGCCTGAAAGTGGTTCCTGGATATGTACCGGTGCAGCGGGGCTTGCGTTTTGAAGGCCCAGGTTCTCAACCCGTCGTCACCGATTGGTCACGCCGTGCCGAGCATCGCTTTGGTCCCGCCGATGAATTGGGCAGCTACTTCCTGTTCACGATCATGGTCGCTGAGGGAAAAGACCCTGCTGACCCGGACAACTGGGAAGCTCACGACAGCCTTTTTGTTCTGCTGCGCCCCTGAGCGGTGCGATGGCCATGCATGGATTTGCACGTCGGCCGTTTGTGATGGAATTGGGGCATGAGCACCGTCGCGCGCACCCCTTCCGCCCACCAGCCCCTGGCCGAGCGCCTGCGCCCGCGCACCTTGGGCGAGGTGATCGGCCAGCAGCACGTGCTGGGGCCGGGCATGCCGCTGCGGCTGGCGTTCGAGTCGGGCCGCCCGCACAGCTGCATCCTCTGGGGGCCGCCGGGCGTGGGCAAGACCACCATCGCGCGGCTGATGGCCGATGCGTTCGACGCGCAGTTCATCAGCATCAGCGCCGTGCTGGGCGGCGTGAAGGACATCCGCGAGGCCGTGGAGCGCGCCGAGCTGGCGCGGGACGGCCTGATGCAGCAGCGCACCATCGTCTTCGTCGATGAAGTCCACCGCTTCAACAAGAGCCAGCAGGACGCCTTCCTGCCGCACGTGGAAAGCGGCCTGTTCACCTTCATCGGCGCGACCACCGAGAACCCCTCGTTCGAGGTCAACTCCGCGCTGCTCTCGCGCGCTGCCGTCTACGTGCTGCAGCCGCTGTCCGAACAGGATTTGAAGCAAATTGTGGCTCTAGCCCAGGACCAGCAGGCGCTACCAGCTATCGAAACAGAAGCAATCGACCGCCTCGTGGCCTATGCCGACGGCGACGCCCGCCGCCTGCTCAACACGCTGGAGACGCTGGCCATGGCAGCCGCGCAGGAGAAGCTGGACACGGTGACCGACGCCTGGCTGCTCAAGGTGCTGGGCGAGCGCCTGCGCCGCTACGACAAGGGCGGCGAGCAGTTCTACGACACCATCAGCGCGCTGCACAAATCCGTGCGCGGCAGCGACCCCGATGCCGCGTTGTACTGGCTGGTGCGCATGCTCGACGGCGGCGCCGACCCGCGCTACATGGCCCGCCGCCTGGTGCGCATGGCCAGCGAGGACATCGGCCTGGCCGACCCGCGCGCCCTGCGCCTGGCGCTGGACGCCGCCGAGGTCTACGAGCGCCTGGGCAGTCCCGAGGGCGAACTGGCCCTGGCCGAATGCGTGGTCTACCTGGCCGTGGCGCCCAAGTCCAACGCGGTCTACATGGCTTACAACGCGGCCCGCGCTTTCGTCAAACAGGACGGCTCCCGCCCCGTGCCGCTGTACCTGCGCAACGCGCCCACCAAGCTGATGAAGCAGCTTGACTACGGCAAGGAATACCGCTACGCCCACGACGAACCCGAGGGCTACGCGGCTGGTGAGCGCTATCTGCCCGAGGGCATGGCCGAGCCTCGCTGGTACCAGCCCGTGCATCGGGGGATGGAGGCCAAGATCGCCGACAAGCTGGCCTATCTGCGCTCGCTTGATGTCGAGGCGGGCAAGGAGTAAGCCTTTGATCAGCCGTGGCGGGAGGGGTACTTATGCCAATTCAGCATGACTTGGCTAATAAGTTAACACATTGATTTTCAACGCTGCATCAATAGTGCTTATGAATTGCGTTCCACACTGATGCACCGAAAACCCAAGGGAAAACCCCGCCCGGCTTGATGCGGGCCACTTGTGACTACTCGCTACAATCCCGTCCACAAACCCGCACAGCTGCATTTCTGGCGGGTTTTTTGCTAGATGCCAGTCGGGCCCACAAGGCTGTACCGATTCCGGTGCCAAAGCGGTGGGTACGTCACAAACGAAGGACTTCTCTTATGGACATTTTGCTGCAGCAGATCATCAACGGTCTGGTTCTCGGCAGCATGTACGCCTTGATAGCCTTGGGCTACACGATGGTGTACGGCATTATTCAACTGA
>JAMHVS010000064.1:0-3508 GCA_035911315.1 Xanthobacter sp. | reverse complement strand
CCTCTCCGGCTTGAAGGGCGTTGGCCATGTCATCGCCGATGCCGCCTATGATGCCGATCCGCGACGCGCCTTCATCGCCAACGACCTCGGTGCAACCGCACAGATCAAGGCCAATCCCAGCCGCACCGCAAAACCGCTCATCGACTGGCGCCTCTACAAGGAGCGTCATCAGGTCGAATGCTTCTTCAACAAACTCAAGCGCTTCCCGCGCATCGCCCTGCGCTGTGAGAAAACAATCACAGCATTCATGGGATTCGTCCATCTCGCCTGCGCAATGATCTGGGTACGATGAATGCAGACAGGACCTAGCGGGTCAACCCCAGCTGGCTGGCTGTCGTGTCGATAGCGTCCAGACTAACATTAACCCGGCGTTGCCTTGTACTGCGCCGGACAAGAGGGACCGTGATTAGAAACGCACCCTTCGCCAGCTCATCCGCGCATTCCGCCGCGATCTGATGCAACGGGCGCGGCTCTGTGGCGGGGGCGTCATTGAACCACAGTTCCAGTGCCTCGACTACATGGGGCAGGATGTCGCTTTCGCCATTGACCGCCGAGAAGCAGCCGGGCACATCCGGGAAACGCAGGCCGAAGGCGCTGTCTTCGTCTTTTTCGACCAGTGCGAGATAGGTTTTCATCGTTTCTCCTCAAGCCATCCGGCCATGTGTGCGGTGCCGATGGGCAGATCCTTCTTCGGGTGCGGAACGATTGCCGTCCGCCCGTCCTTCCGAAACTTCTGGTGTGACCCTCTGATGGAAACCAGTGTCCAGTTTTTGCTTTCAAGGGGCTCTTTTGCACAAATCGGATGCTGTCCGGAGTTTCCGCTTTCCCGGAACAGACCTATCCTGCGACCACAGTGATGGGCGTTCCGAGAGCGGTGAAGCGGTTGAGGACGGCGACCCTGACCTGAAACTCTGAATCGCCCCCTGTTTTGTGGACGCCTTCTTCGCTATGTTTGAGGCAAGGAGGCCATGATTGGCACGGGCAATTTCACTGACGACTTCAAGCGCGATGCTGTCGCGCAGATCACGGTGTTGAACGGCTTGCAATAAGGACCCCGCTTCTGGGGTGATCGGCGTCCAAAAGGGACCCCACCGACCGGGGGTTGGGTCCATTGTGCCTTCGATGATTATCGGAGGCCGAGCACGGGATGCTGATCGTGGAGACAATCGCAAAAATCAGGCGGCTGCATTTTGCTGAGGGCAAGGGGATCAAGACGATCTGCCGTGACCTGAAGCTGTCGAAGAAGGTGGTGCGGAAGGTGATCCGCACCGGGATTACCGAGTTCACCTATACCCGGGCGGTGCAGCCGCGCCCGAAGCTGGGTGCCTGGCTGGGGGAGCTCAACCGACTGCTGGAGGTCAACGCCGCGCGGGCCAGCCGGGAACGTCAATCCCTGACACAGCTCTACGAAGAGCTGAGCGGTCTCGGCTATGAAGGCGGTTATGATGCGGTGCGTCGCTACGCCTCGAACTGGGCGCGCAATCAGAGTTCGGGCGCATCTTCTGCTTTCGTGCCCCTGAGCTTTGCGCCCGGCGAAGCCTATCAGTTCGATTGGAGCCACGAGGTTGTGGTCATTGATGGGGCGACGACCACCATCAAAGTGGCCCATGTTCGCCTGTGTCACAGCCGGATGTTCTTCGTGCGGGCCTATCCGCGCGAGACACAGGAGATGGTGTTCGATGCCCACGACAGGGCCTTCGCCTTCTTCAAGGGCACCTGCACCCGCGGGATCTACGACAACATGAAGACGGCGGTGGAGACCATCTTCACCGGCAAGGAACGTCTCTACAATCGCCGGTTCCTGCAGATGGCCAGCCATTATCTGGTCGAACCCGTTGCCTGCACCCCTGCTGCGGGTTGGGAGAAAGGCCAGGTGGAGAGCCAGGTCGGTACGGTCCGCCAGCGGTTCTTCTCGCCCCGCGTCCGGGTCAAAAGCTACGAGGAACTGAATGCCTGGCTGCTGGACAAGTGCATCGCATCGGCCAGAAGCAGCAAGCATCCGGAGCTGACGGACAAAACCGTCTGGCAGGTCTTCCAGGAAGAGCGCCCACACCTTGTTCCTTATGCCGGGCGCTTCGACGGATTCCATTCGCTGCCTGCGGCGGTGTCGAAGACCTGTCTCGTGCGCTTCGACAATAACAAATACTCGGTTGCGGCAACGGCTGTCGGGCGGCAGGTCGAGATCAGGGCCTATGCTGAGCGGATCGAGATCCGGCAGGAGGGCCGACTGGTAGGAGACCACCCGCGTCACTTCGGCCGGGACCGGACGGTCTACAATCCCTGGCATTATGTGCCTGTTTTGCTTCGCAAACCCGGAGCGCTGCGTAACGGCGCACCGTTCAAGGACTGGGTTCTTCCCGGAGCGCTCGAACAGATCCGCCGTAAGCTGCAGGGTTCCTCGGATGGCGACCGCCAGATGGTGAAGATCCTCGGCGCGGTGCTGACGGAAGGAATGCCTGCGGTACAAAAGGCATGCGCCGAAGCCCTTTCGCAGGGCGTTCACTCCGCCGATGTGATCCTCAATATCCTGTCTCGCAGGCGCGATCCGGAACCGCCGCCTCTCCTGCTGACCTCTCCGGCCTTGCGCCTGACCTATGAACCGGTGGCGGACTGCGCCCGTTATGACCTGCTGCGGAGGGTCAGCTGATGGATCGTGCTGACATCATGGCCGCAATGGGCGAGTTGAAGCTCTACGGGATGCGCGCCGCTTATGATGAACTCATGGCGGTGGCTGTGCGCCGCCAGCATGAACCCCGCCAGATCGTTGGAGATCTTCTGGCCGCCGAGATCAACGAGAAGAAAGCGCGGTCGGTCAAATACCAGATCACCACCGCCAAGCTGCCCTATGCCCGGGAGATCGAGGAGTTCACCTTCGATGACACCCCGATCAACGAGACCTTGGTGCGTGATCTGGCCAGCGGGGAGTTCCTCAGCCAACAGCGCAATGTCGTGCTGGTTGGCGGAACGGGGACCGGCAAGACCCATATCTCCGTGGCGATCGCGCGTGCGGTCATCCGCAATGGTGCCCGGGGCAGGTTCTTTAATGTCGTCGACCTGGTGAACAGGCTGGAGGCCGAGGCCCGTGCTGGACGGGCGGGCCGGCTTGCAGAACATCTGATGCGGCTCGACTTCGTCATCCTCGATGAACTCGGATACCTCCCATTCGCGCAGTCCGGCGGCCAGTTGCTGTTCCATCTGGTCAGCAAGCTCTACGAGCAGACTTCCGTCATCGTCACCACCAACCTCGCATTCGGCGAGTGGCCGACCGTCTTCGGGGACGCGAAGATGACCACCGCGCTGCTCGATCGCCTCACCCACCACTGCGATATAGTCGAGACCGGCAACGACAGCTGGCGCATCAAAACCCGAGCCTGAACCCCCTCCGAAACGCAGGCCCGCGTCGGCTGCGCCAGCTGGAAAGCTACGCCGCCACGGGCCTGCTCAACCGCGCGCCAAAGGGGTCACTTTTGGGCGCCGATCGGGGGGGCCGTTTGGATGCCGATTGACA
>JAMHVS010000063.1:0-263396 GCA_035911315.1 Xanthobacter sp. | reverse complement strand
TGGTCACCGATACGCAGTTCGAGATTGGTCTCTCCTTCGGTGGTGTGCCGGAGAAGCTGGTTGTTCCGTTCACGGCCCTCAAGGGCTTCTTCGATCCTTCGGTGAAATTCGGCCTCCAGTTTGAACTGGTGACCGAAGACGGGGATGACGAGGACTTTGACGACGAAACCGCTGATGAGCCGGGTGTGGAAGGAACGACACCGTTCCCCCGCGCTGCGGTCGCGCGGGCATCTCGCGGGGCCGGGTCCGAACCGGAAGTCGCGGGTGCGGCAGAGGTCGTGCCAGAGGCCGATCAGGATCAGGAAAAGGGTGACACCCCCGCCGAAGAAGGCGCGAAGGTGGTGCAACTGGACGTCTTCCGTAACAAGAAATAGATCTGATGGTGCACGAGCCTGTCTCGTGCGCCGGGGCACTGTTGCCCACATGCGACAGGGCTTCACCTGCTCGGGTCACTGGTGCCGCTGGGATCTCCGGAGTCTCGGTATTCTTCCGAAATGAATATGGAATCATGAACGTGGAGCTGGTGACAGACTCCACGTTTTTTTATGCCCCTTGGCCGTGGTTGGTATCGGGCATTGCCCAATGCCTTTGCAACGGATGAGCTTCAACGGCATCGTATGGCATGAACAGGGGGAGAGGCGTGATGACGGGTGGTGCGCAAAAGCTGACAGGCCATGGCGGTGCGCGTCCCCTCGCACTGGTGGTGGCCGTGGGGGAGAATGGCGTTATTGGCCGTGAGGGTGCTCTGCCCTGGCATCTGCCATCAGACCTCAAGCGGTTTCGCGAACTCACCTGGGGCAAGCCGCTGGTGATGGGGCGGCGCACGTTTGAATCGATCGGCAAGCCTTTGCCGGGGCGTATTTCCATTGTGCTGAGTACAGATCCTGCCTTTCAGCCGCCAGAAGGTGTGGTGAAGGCCGCAAATCTGGATGCTGCCCTTGTGGCAGCAGAAGAGGTCGCACAGGAAATGGGGGCCGATGCGATCATGGTGATTGGCGGCTATCAGGTTTTCCGGGACACGCTGCCGCTGGCGCATACACTGCACTTTACCCGTGTGCATGCCGCGCCGACCGGGGATGTGCACTTTCCCGCTTTCAATGCGGATGAATGGCATGAAACCGGCCGTGAGGGACCGATACAAGGCCCCCGGGATGATGCTGCCTTCACTGTTCTCACACTGGAACGCACATGAAGGCGGCTGATCTCTTCACGCAGCCCATGATGCCACGCTGATATGGCCTGCTCGCCCGGTGAGCCTCTGCATTTGCTGGCGATTTGGAGAATGGTTCTGTGACAGAGAGACCAAGGGAAAGCTGAGGCGTTTCTGGCCCAGGATCAGATGTTTCGTCCAACCCGCGCCGCGCGGTCGAGCCTCACTGTTTTCGCAACCCGTCATTTATGAACTGTGTGGCGCGGTCGATGCCTGCTCGCATGGGGAAAGCAAGCAGCTGATGCGTTCAACCCTGCCTCTGCCTCTGCCTCTGCCTCCGCCTCCGGGACAAGGGGCTCCCTTTAATGTAACCCGATGGATCCGGGCGGGCGTGGCACATCACCGAAATCGCGAATTGCCGGCAGGGGGCGTCTCTCGATCTCCGCTGGTGGCGTGATGCTGTTTGAACGGTTGGGTGATGAACCCGTAGACCTTGCCGCCCCGGCATCTGTTGCGCTCGCCCGGTTCGAAGGATTGGAGGGCGGCGCGGGGAGATCCATCCGTTCTATGCCCTTTGGTGCGGGTAGCGGTGCAATTGCAGGGCGCGTGGTTGATGGCTGTGTGGCTGCGGGCGGGCGCGGAGTGCGTGGGGGCAAGGGCACGGCCGGCTGGGCCTGCTGTCGTTCACGAATAATCCGCTCCTGCTGCCGGCGCAGTTCCAGAGCCTGTTCTTCCTGAAGTTTCTGGCGCTGTTCCTGAGCACGCAGCTCTTCCTGCTCGCGAAGGTTTCGCGCCCTTTCCCCGCGCGCCTGTTCTTGCTCGTGGCGCTCATCTTCCAGCCGTTTTGTTTCCCGTTCAATCGCACGCATGGAAAGCGTTGATGCCAGTGGCAAAGCGCTGACATTCCGCAAGGGCGTATCCAGATTTCCGCTCCACACGAGGCTGCCGCCAGCCACCCCCCATGCGCCTGCGGGCTGCTCAAGGTCCAGTCGTGCATCCAGTTTCAGATGGGCAAGATCAAGCGTTCCGCCCAGACTGATGCGCAGGGCATCCAGCGTTGCATGGGCCGGAGCAAGGCGGATGACACCACCAGAGACGCCAAGCGCAGAACCCAGCGTGGGTATGGTCAGGGCGCCATGTGCCAGTTCCGCATCCAGCAGGCGGGCCGTGGCCTGCTCATCCGGTGGTGTCTCCAGCTTTTCGGTCTGCCGCAAAACAGATGCCAGAGCCTCGGGCGCAGCAGCTTGCAAGGTCAGGTTCTGGGCGGTGATCGTGCCCTGACCGGAAAGGTTCTGCACCACGGACAAAGGGCTGTTTCCGCTACTCGCCAGATCCAGAGAAAGGCTGAGCGTCCCCTTTGGCGTGGAAGTTGCTGTCGGGTCTGTCAGCGCTGCGATATCGACGCTGTCGAGCATCACACGGCCCGTAGCCAGAACATTCTCATCCCGTCGCTGCACACGCAGGCCAGCCGAGACGCGCCCGCCACCAAGGGTTCCGATAAGATCACGGATCTCAGTGACATCCTGCTGCACCCAAAGCCGCATCTGTCCGTCTTTCACGGCATAGGGGGGCAGAAGCGTGATGCTAGGGGCAGAGAGCTTCAGATCAACCGTGGCAGCAGGGAGTTGCGGTGCGGTGAAAGGAGAGGTGCTCCATGGGGCTGGTGCATCGGAAGATGGCTTTTCCCCTGGCTGTGCCGCGAATAAGGTGAGGATCTGCGGCACATTGAGGGATTCAAATGCCAGCTTGCCTCCAATTTGCGGGGCGTCGCCGGGTATGATCTCCACATCGCCAGACACGGGTTGCGCACCCAGTGTGCCGGAGAGGTTTTCCAATCGCCATGCCGGCTTAAGCGCTGTCAGGGTGAAGCTGAGGTCTGTTGGCAATGAGGTGCCAGCGCCGGTGCGCATCTGTGGCAGCAGCCGTGCCAGATCATCGCCTTTCAGATGCAGAGCCAGATGGGGTTTCAGGCGGTCATTCTCACGGAGGGCAATGCCTTCGCCGCGCAGTTCCAGCCCGTCCAGATCCAGCCGGCCCGCAATGGCGGTTTCGTCTTGTGGGCCGGGCGTGATCTTTAGCTCGATCTGGGCAGGTCGAGCCACGGCTGCAAGGCCGGGGATGTTCAGCGCTCCAAGCAGGGTGCCAGCCTGAAGCGTGTGTGCAGACAGTGTGATGTCTGCCTGCTGCTGGCCCGGATCCCGCGCAAAGGTGGCTGCTCCTGAAATCTGGCCAAGATCGCCGCTGAAGCGGGCCTCATACCCCTCCAGCCCATGCCAGACCAGAGTGGTGTCTAGGTTCACGGGAGCGACCCCGGTCTTCATCCGCGCCAGAATGGAGGCCACGTCCTCACCGGCCAGTATGCCGGCCACAGGCGCAAGCCCTTCTGCGGAAGGGCCTGTGATGGCGAGACGAAGACTGCCGCGTGGCGGCGCCGTTGCCTGATCCAGAGCGCCACTGCCTTCCATATGCAGGCCGCCGGGCGTGTTCACACTCAGATGCGTTATGGCCACGCCGCCACCTTTCGCGGTGGCATCTATGTTGAGGCTGGAAACGGATGTGCCTGCGAAGGAGAGATCTCTTCCACTGACAGAGACTGTGGCATCCAGCGCGCCGGCGGCAAGGGCCGCATTTTGTGCAGCCGGTACCAGACCATCCAGGGCAAAGCCTTCCAGATCGAGGGTGGTCTCAATGCGTGGTGTGGCATTCTGGTCAAGATCAAGCGAGAGGTCGCCAGAAAGCCGGGCCGATCCGAACCGTGCTGAAAGCGCGCTCAGGGCCATGTGGTTCGGCCGGGTGAGGAGCGTGGTTTCAAGATGCGCCGGGCCGGGCAGCATGTCGCTGTAAACGCGGGGCATGTCCGGTGCGGCCCAGCGCAGGAAGGCCGCAGGGTCGAGCGAGGTCAGCAGAATATCGCTCTGGAACCCTTCTGCTGGCACAGTTGCGCCGGGCGCATTCGGGCGGGCAGACGCGGTCAGCGTCGTATCGCCGGGCATCTGTGCTTGCAGCTTGCCCACCTGCCAGCCTGCTTCAGAACCGGTAAATTCCGCCTTCACATCATGCAGAACCGCGCCACCAAGTGCGAGTTGCTCTGTTTCCAGCGCAATGCGTGATGGCGCACCCGATGCGGGCAGGGTGGCGAGCAGGGGAACAAGGTGTCGGGCCAAGGCCGCAACACGCATGGCCGGGGCAGCGGCAGGCTGTGTTTGAGCAGTGCTGCCGGCCGGGAACGTTCCGTCTGGCAGGCCGAGGGAGTCCAGATCAAAGGTCCGCGTGGCAAGTTGCGCTTCCAGCAATGCGTGCGAGCCCAGAGTCATGCGGCCGGTCCCGCTCAACTGCGCCATGCCGGATAGTGCACCAAAACCAAGATCAAGCCGCGAGGCTTCAATGCTGGACGGGGTAGCGACCAGGTCACCGGAAAGCTGCCACTCTGTTCCATCAGCATCGGTTGCACGCCGGGCAAGATGGCGCAGTGTGGCGCGGCCAGTGAAGACGGGGCTGGATTGTGGAAACTTGAGAGCGCCATCCAGCGTGATGTCATAAGGCTGGCCGCGCCCTTCCAGAGACAGTTTCAGACGGCCGCTGCCCGCTTTATCCAGTTCGCCCAGCGTGGAGCGCAGGTTGAAGTTCGCCGTGCCCGCTTTCAAGGTGCCATCAAGACGGAAAGGGCCGGACAGGGAGCGCGCCTCGCCGCGCAAATTGAGTGTATCAAGCAGAAAGCTTTGCCCGGAGGCCTGCTCCTGCACCTCCAGCCTGCCATTCTGCACACTCATCTGTGCAATGCGTAAATCTCTGGCCAATCCGGCCCCGGCCGGCAGGCGGATGCGTCCGTCATGATCCAGAACAAGCCGAAGATGCGGGCGCATCAGTGTGACGCCGGTGACTTCAAGATTCCCGCGCAGAAGGCCGCCCAGTGAAAGCTCGGTATCCAGTTCCTGAATGGCGCCGCCTGAGGATGCGGCATCGCCCAAGGTTACATCTCGCAGCACCATGCGTGGCGCGGGCAGGATTTCGGCATCGATAGGGCCACGAATGCTGACGGACATGCCCAGCGCCACACCCAGCTCGCGTTCGAACGTGCCGCGCCAGTCATTCCAGTCCACCACAAAGGGGGCCGCAAATGCACCCGCAATGGCCAGCGTGATGGCTGTCGCGAGCGCAATCAATATCCCCTGCACGCCTGTCTCCTCGCGCCTGTCTTCATAAATATATGCCGGCCTGCGTCATTTCGCACTGCGAAGACGCGGGTCCGCATCATATCCGGCATGCATGCCCGCCTAGTTCATATTTGCGACTGTCTTGCAGGTTTCGTCCAGTGCGAACCGTATATTCAGGGTGGGGATGCCTGAGGCGGGGCATTGGGTGTCCACAGTGAAGCAGGCCGGATATGTAAGGCCGCAAAAAAGCGGGGGGCAAAAGAGAGGGGGGTATGAGTTTGGCTCATACCCCCCGCTGACATGTTCTGCTTTTGCTCTTCGCCCTGGCTCTCAGGCCTTGCCGGGCGGTGTCGCCGGCGTGCGGTTGGTCGCCGGCTCATCCGCCCAGCAGAAGAACTTAGATGTCTGGCCAATGCCGGGGTTCATCGTATTGGTGGGGTCCAGCTTGCGATAAAATTTCGCAAGGTCCGGCTTGGCGCAATAGAGATGGCCCACATTATGCTCGGCCGGGTATTCCGCGCCGCGCTCATCCAGCAGATCCCACATTTCATGTTCGATCTTGATGGGGTCATGGCCCTTCTTCACCACATAGTCCTGATGGAAGACATGGCAGAAGAAGTGACCATAATAGAGCTTGCTGATGAGCTTGTCCTCGATGCTGTCTGGCAGCTTCTCGAACCATTCATCATCATTGCGCCGCAGGGCGATATCAAGCGCGACAATATCCTCCACCGTGCTGCGATGGGTGTCGCGATAGCGGATGGCCGCGCTGGCGATGGCGAAGCGGTGCAGGAAGGCCTTGCGACCTTCATCCGCATCGCATTCGAAGAAGTCGCCCTCATGGGTGGCGAAGAAGGATTTCAGGAAGGCACGGGTTTCGTCCGCGCTGTCCTGCGAGACCTTCACCAGCAGGTGGTGTTCGTAAAGGTCGCGATAGGTCTTCATCCGCTTGGGCAGGTGGCTCGGCAGAATGGACATGGCGGTTTGCAGCGCCTTATCCGTGAAGCCGCGCAGGCCCAGCCCCTCGAAAAAGGCATCAAACCGGCTCTTCAGGTTGAAGGCCTTGGGCACAAACTCGGTGCCGAGCTTGTCGATGACAAGGAACAGGTCCTTGCCATGGGTCTCGCCGATATCGAAGGCGTCGCGGTGGATATATTCGCCGGAGATCGGCAGCTTCTCGAAGGCAGTCAGCATGTGGCGGCGCACGCCGGTGAGGCTGCGCGTGTCATTGCTGCCGATATAGAAGACCTTGGCAGCCTCCATCGGGAAAGTGTCGAGGCGCACCGCGAACAGCACCAGCTTGCCGGCGGAACCAGACGCCTCGAACAGGCGCGAGGGGTCAGCATTGAAGCGGGCCGGGGTATCGGCATCCACCTGCCGCACATGTTCGCCATAGCCTTTGTCCGAGGCAGCGCGTTCCTCATCCTGCAGAACATCTGTCGGCTTGTATTCGCCGCGCTCCAGCCGGGAGAGAATCTCCTCCGGCTCGTTGCCCAGCTTCACACCAAGATGGTTGACGAGGATCAGTTCCCCGCTGTCATCCACCCGGCCATACAGGGCAAGCTGGGTGAAGGCAGGGCCACGACGCACCAGCGCGCCGCCGGAATTATTGGACACGCCCCCCAGAACGGACGCGCCAATGCAGGAGGAGCCGATGACCGAATGCGGCTCACGCCCATGCGGCTTTAGCGTCTTTTCCAGCGTATCGAGAGTCGCGCCCGGCAGGCAGATCACCTGACGGCCCTCTTCAATAACCTGAATGCCCTTCAGGCGCAGTGTGTTGATGAGCACGATCTCGCGGTCATAATCATTGCCATCCGGCGTGGAGCCGCCGGTGAGGCCGGTATTGGCGGCCTGCATGATAATGACCTTGCCGGCCCGCACGGCTGCCTGCGCCACCCGCCACTGCTCCACCAGAGAGCCGGGCTGCACCACCGCCAGCACATTGCCGGTGCCGAAGCGATAGCCCTTGCGATAGCGGCGGGTCTTGCGCGGGTCTGTCAGCACATGTTCCGCACCGACAATGGTGGTCAGCTTCTGAAGGAGAGACTGGTTGTTGGTGCTGGTAACGCTCATCACACCTTCTCCGCCACAGTGGCGCGCACTTCCGCCGCAAGGTTCTCAAGTGCGAGGGAACTGCGCGTGATCTCGGAGACGGACTTCGCGCCCGTCAGCGTCATCGCCACGCGCATTTCCTTCTTGAACAGGTCCAGCAGGTTGGCGACGCCGGCCTCGCCAGACGTTGCCAGCGCATAGACGAAGGCGCGGCCGATGAGCACCGCATCTGCGCCCAGTGCCACCATGCGCACCACATCAAGGCCGTTGCGGATGCCGCCATCGACCAGAATCTTGATGTCGTTCTTCACCGCATCGGCAATCGCCGGCAGGGCGCGCACGGAGGAGAGCACGCCATCCAGCTGGCGGCCACCATGGTTGGAGACCACGATGCCATCGGCACCGAAGGACACCGCATCACGCGCATCCTGCGGGTCCAGAATGCCCTTGATGATGATCGGGCCTTTCCAGAACTCGCGGATCCATTCCAGGTCCTTCCACGAGATGGAGGGATCGAAATTGTTGCCAAGCCAGCCGATATAGTCCTTCAGGCCAGTGGCCTTGCCCAGATAGCGCGAGACATTGCCCAGATCATGCGGCTTGCCCATCACGCCCACATCCCAGGCCCATGCCGGGTGGGTCATGGCCTGAAGCACGCGGCGGAACTCGCCATAGGGGCCGCTCATGCCGGAATGGGCATCACGGTAGCGTGCGCCGGGCACGGGCATGTCGACAGTGAACACCAGCGTCTTCACGCCTGCAGCCTGTGCGCGCTCCAGCGCGTTCTTCATGAAGCCGCGGTCACGCAGCACATAAAGCTGGAACCACATGGGCCGCTTGATTGCCGGGGCTACTTCCTCGATGGGGCAGACCGAGACAGTGGACATGATGAAGGGCAGGCCCTTGCTCTCCGCCGCCCGCGCGGCCTGCACCTCGCCCCGCCGGGTATACATGCCGGTGAGGCCGACAGGCGCGAGAATGACAGGCATGTCCAGCTCGTCGTCCCACAGCTTGGTGGCGGTGCTGAGTTCCGACATGTCGCGCAGAATGCGCTGGCGCAGGGCGATCTGCTCCAGATCCGACACGTTGTGACGCAGCGTGTATTCGGCATAAGCCCCGCCGTCCGCATAGTGGAAGAGGAAGGGCGGCAGCTTGCGTCGTGCGGCTTCGCGATAGTCCGTGGAGGCTGAGATGATCATGGCAGCTACACTTTTGCTGGAGGCAGACGGAACGAACGCGCCTTGCGCGCTTCATCCTCGTCAATGGTTTTCAGGGAGGACTGGACGAATTCGATATGGACACAGGCCGCCCGGCGCGCGCGCTCAGGCTCGCCTGCGATGATGGCATCCATGAGTTCGCGGTGCTGGTCCGCAAGGGGCTCGAACACGCGGGGCAGGGTGTAAAGCTTTTCAAGATTGTGGGAGATGTTGGCCTGAAGCAGGTCAAACAGCCCGCGCATGATCTGGAACAGCACGAGATTGTGCGAGGCCGCTGCGATGGCCAGATGGAAGGCGGCATCCGCACGCGCTTCATCCATCGGGTCCGCGCTGCCATGAACCGCGATCATGGTGTCGAAGCGCTCACGCAGATTGCGCTTGTCCTCTTCGGTGGCGCGCATGGCGGCATGCAGGGCCGCCGCGCTTTCGAGCGCATTGCGGATTTCCAGCACATCGAAGCGATATTCCGGGTTGTCCTGAAACAGCGTCACCAGCGGGTCGACAATCGCGCCTTCGGTCCAACTGGCGGACATATCCCGCACATAGGTGCCGCCACCGGGGCGGCTCACCAGCAGCCCCTTGCTTGCCAGTCGCTGGATGGCTTCACGCAGGGAGGAACGAGAGACCTGCATCTCAACCGCCAGCTTGCGCTCTGCCGGCAGGCGCTCACCCGGCTTGATGCCGCGCGCGTGAATCATGATTTCGAGTTGCTCTGCCAGTTCATCGGCAAGACGTGGATTGCGTGGCTTCATGCCAAAGGATCCGCATGATGGCTGGGCTGCGCGTGCGGCAGGCTGTGCTCTTGAAACTGGATTGAAGGTGCTTCTGCATCACCTTGATGCATAGACCTCGATCCCGATCGCGGGGGTGTCCCTGCAATCATGTTCATATGCCTGCCTCCCGTATATGTGCGGATCCAGTCGCCATGTGGTCTATCTGGTCCGCATTATGGCCTTTTTTGGTCGGACCAAAAATGGCTGTTTGGCAAGACAGAACCCGGAAACGGCAGGGGTGTCAATACAGACAGAGGGTGCAGTCTGCGTCATCCCACGATGCGGAATGCAGAAGATTGAACCGGTCTGACCAGAAGCCGCCGGGAGTGTTCAATATGCGGGGGAATGCGATGAACTGGCCAGTGATGCCGGGATTTCGTCCGTCATGGCGCGTCAGTCTGGCGCATCGTCCTCGCTGGTATCCAGAAGGCTGCGATGAGGTTTGATGAGGTAGCGCCCTGCACTGAGTCTGGCGTTGCCTATGGTGAAATGCAAAACGGCCCGCTTACGGGGAAAGCGGGCCGTTTGTATCGGGTGTCGAGAGGTCAGTCGCGGTGGCGCTGTAGGGTGAGGGTCGCCCAGCCTTCAATATGGCGCTGGCGAACCAGACGCAGGCCCTGTGTGCGATACGCCGCCAGCGCCGCCGGAATCTGTGAGACCAGCAGGCCAGACAGCACGATGGTTCCACCCGGTGCCAGCAGGCTGGCCAACGGACGCGCCAGTCGCTTCAGGGGCGGCAGCAGGATATTGGCGAGGATGAGGTTATACGGCCCGCCATTGCGGATGGAGAGGGCATCCGCCCCTCCTGCATGGATGAAGGACACCAGAGGGCCGGCGCGGTTGGCAACCGCATTGGCCCGAGCCGTGCGCACCGCCACCACGTCGATATCGCTCGCCACCACATGGGTATGGAACAGATGGGCCGCGGCGATACCGAGCACGCCGGTGCCGGTCCCGATATCCAGAACGCGTTGCGGCTTGCCAAGACGGGCCGCATCGGCGATGGCCGCAAGGCAGCCCTGCGTGGTGCCATGATGACCGGTGCCAAAGGCCAGCGCGGCCTCGATCTCGATGCCGATAACGGCGGGCGGCACCTGTGCGCGGTCATGCGAGCCATGCACCATGAAGGGGCCGACCCGCACGGGCTTCAGCCCCTCAAGGCTGGCGGCGACCCAGTCCCGCTGCTCAAGATCTTCAAAAACGATGGTGGCGGCAATTTCCTCGCCGGCGGCCACGGTGACAAGCTGGGTCAGCATATCGGGGTCGAAGGCCGCGCCGGCGAACACTTCCACCACCCAGTCATCATCCGTGCGCTCGAAATTCGCCACGGCGACATCCGCCGGGTCGAACATTTCGGAGATGAGATCGGCGATGCGCCCGGCTTCGGCCTTGGGCGCGTTCACACGCATCACATGGGCGGCATCATTGGGGGGAAGGCCTTCGAGCATGGACGGCAGATCCTGAAACGGCGGGGCACGCCGGGAAACGGGTGAGACGGGCAGGGCATGCGCGCCAGATATGATGACGGGCTTGTCTGCCACAGGGGCTTGTCCGTCAAGTTTTCTGCGGATGATGGATGGCGGGAAGGGACAGGCAAAATGTGCGGCTGGAGCGCTATGGCTTCTCCAGAAAGGTTTCCAGCACCTTCTTTTCTCCGGCCTTGTCGAACTGCACCGTCAGTTTGTTGCCATCAATGCCGCTGACATGCCCATAGCCGAACTTGATGTGAAACACCCGCTCGCCCATCGCATAGGCTGATTGTGCAGAGGTGGAACTGGCCAGAACCGTGCCCTCGATAACCATTGGCCCGCCACGCCTTGCACCACCAGAGGGGGGGCGACTTGCAGAGCTTTTTTCGCCCTCCCGCTGCTTCTGCGCGCGCTGCCAGCCGGGGGTGTCATAGGAAGAGGAGGCAAAGGGCGCGGGCTTGTCGAAGCGGCTCGCGCCATAGCTGCCGCCGCCGCCATAGGAAGAGCCGCCCCAACCGAATCCGCCCTTGCTCTCTTCCACCTGCACATGGGCATTGGGCAGTTCATCGAGAAAGCGGCTGGGCACGGTGGAGTTCCACAGTCCGTGAATGCGCCGGTTCGAAGCCATATAGATCCGCGCCGAGGCTCTCGCCCGCGTGATGCCGACATAAGCGAGGCGGCGCTCTTCCTCCAGCCCGGCCTTGCCCTGCTCATCCAGCGCACGCTGATGGGGGAAGAGGCCTTCCTCCCAGCCGGGCAGGAACACGGTGTCGAATTCCAGTCCCTTGGCGGAATGCAGGGTCATGATCTGCACCGCATCCTCGCCTGCGCCCTTGTCCGTATCCATCACCAGGGAGATGTGCTCCAGAAAGCCGGTGAGATTCTCGAACGGCTCCATCGAGCGCACGAGTTCCTTCAGGTTTTCCAGCCTGCCGGAGGCTTCGGGCGAACGGTCCTTCTGCCACATCTCGGTATAGCCGCTCTCGTCCAGAACGATTTCGGCCAGTTCGGTGTGGGGCAGGGTGCGGGCCTGCTCGCGCCAGCGGACGAATGAATCCAGCAGGCCGCGCAGTGTGCCGCGCACCTTGGGCTTCAGTTCCTCGCTCTCGGTCAGCACCCGCGCGGCTTCCTGAAGCGGCATGCCGGCGGCACGCGCCACATCATGGATCTGCTTCATGGTGGCATCACCAATGCCGCGCTTGGGCACATTGATGATGCGCTCAAAGGCCAGATCATCGGCCGTGGAGGTGACGCTGCGTAGATAGGCCAGCGCATCACGGATTTCGGCGCGCTCATAAAAGCGTGGGCCGCCAATCACCTTGTAGGGCAGGCCGAGCGTGACGAAGCGGTCTTCAAACTCGCGCATCTGGAACGAGGCGCGTACCAGAATGGCGATCTGGGTGAGGGGATGGCCGGCGCGCTGGAGCGCCTCGATCTCATCACCGATGGCACGGGCTTCCTCGCCGCTGTCCCATGCGCCGGTGACGGTGACCTTCTCGCCATCCTCACCCTGCGAGAACAGGGTTTTGCCGAGGCGGCCCTCATTATGGGTGATGAGATGGGAAGCGGTGGCCAGAATATGCCCGGTGGAGCGGTAATTGCGCTCCAGCCGGATCACCTTCGCGCCGGGAAAGTCGCTTTCAAAGCGCAGGATGTTGTCCACCTCCGCCCCGCGCCAGCCATAGATGGACTGGTCATCATCCCCCACGCAGCACACATTGCGCGAGCCCTGCGCCAGCAGGCGCAGCCACAGATACTGGGCGACGTTGGTGTCCTGATACTCATCCACCAGCAGATACTTGAAGCGCTGGTGATATTCGGCCAGCACATCCGGGTTCTCGCGGAACAGGCGGATGCCTTCCAGCAGCAGGTCGCCAAAATCCACCGCATTCAGGGCCTTGAGGCGTGCCTGATAGGCCACATAGAGCGCCACGCCCTTGCCATTGGCGAACACCGCGCCTTCACCGGCCGAGACATCTTTCGGCGAGAGGCCACGGTTCTTCCAGCCATCGATGATGGAGGCCAGCATGCGGGCGGGCCAGCGCTTTTCGTCGATATTGTCTGCCGCCAGAAGCTGCTTGAGCAGGCGAATCTGGTCATCCGTATCCAGAATGGTGAAGCCGGATTTCAGCCCCACCAGTTCGTGATGCTTGCGCAGGATGCGCACACCGATGGCATGGAAAGTGCCCAGCCATGGCATGCCCTCCACCTGATCGCCCACTATGGTGTGGATGCGCTCCTTCATCTCGCGCGCGGCCTTGTTGGTGAAGGTCACGGCCAGAATCTGAGAGGGCCACGCCCGGCCAGAGGCGAGAATATGGGCGATGCGGGTGGTGAGAACGCGCGTCTTGCCGGTGCCCGCGCCCGCCAGCACCAGCAGGGGGCCATCCAGAGTTTCTACCGCATCACGCTGTTCGGGGTTAAGGCCCGCCAGATAGTCCGGCTGCATTGCGCCGCTACCACCACCGCCACGCAGGCGCTCTGCGATGCCGCCGGGGCGCGGGGCTGGCGCTTCAGGAGCGGGCAGGTTCGAGGTGGACATGTGACGCGGATTTTCGGGCATGCTCAAAACAGAAATCTCTTCTCGCCCCTGATTCTTTGGGCGGAACAAAATGGCACTCATAGGCGGCAAAGGCGAGAGGCTGATGTTCCCGCCTGCTTCATGTATGGCTGAAACGCTCTGATGCCATGGGGTAAGCGGTGAATTTGGAAAAGGGTGAGCTCCCTTGTCTTGCCCGGCGGGTGACAAGGCCGGCAAAGCATTTGCACATGGCCCATGCGTGTTTATGACTTTATCCGTCTGTGCTTTTGCAATGCGGCATCCCGGCGCTCGCGCAAGCGCGACTTGACATGAGAGGGCGACGGCCCTCTTGCTGCCGCCATGGTTCTGCCCTCCCTTCCTTCCACGCCCCAGGACAACCCGGCCGAAGCCGGCACAGGCGAAGACGGTCCGATCGACACCCGCGCCCGCGCGGAAATCAATGAGCCTCATTCGCTGGTGGCGCATTTCGATGCCACGCGCCCGCTGAAGCTCGATGCCGGCGTGCTGCTGCCCCATCTCCAAATCGCCTACCAGACCTATGGCGAACTGAATGCGGATCGCTCCAACGCCGTGCTCGTGTGTCATGCCCTGACCGGGGACCAGCATGCCGCGAATGTGAACCCGGTGACCGGCAAGCCCGGCTGGTGGAACACCTTGATCGGGCCGGGCCGGCCGATTGATACGAACCGTTTCTTCGTCATCTGCTCGAATGTGCTGGGCGGATGCATGGGAACGACGGGGCCGTCCTCGATCAATCCCGAGACAGGTAAGCCCTACGGGCTCGATATGCCGGTGGTCACCATTCGCGACATGGTGAACGCGCAGGCAATGCTGATCGACCATCTCGGCATCGAGAAGCTGTTCTGCGTGGCCGGTGGCTCCATGGGGGGCATGCAGGTGCTGCAATGGGCGGCGAGCTATCCCGAGCGGGTGTTCTGCGCCCTGCCGATCGCGACCGGCGCGCGCCATTCGGCACAGAATATCGCCTTTCACGAGGTCGGCCGGCAGGCGGTGATGGCAGACCCGGACTGGTGCGGTGGACGCTATCAGGCGGAGGGGGTCATTCCCCAGCGCGGCCTTGCTGTGGCGCGTATGGCGGCTCACGTCACCTATATGTCCGATCAGGCATTGCACCGAAAATTCGGTCGCAAGCTTCAGAACCGGGCCATGCCCACCTTTGGCTTTGATGCCGACTTTCAGGTGGAGAGCTATCTGCGCTATCAGGGCGAAGCCTTCGTGCAGCGCTTTGATGCGAACTCGTATCTCTATGTGACACGGGCGATGGACTATTTCGATCTGGCTGCCGATTATGACGGTGTGCTGGCCCACGCCTTCCGGGGATCGAAGACGCGCTTCTGCATCATCTCCTTCACCACGGACTGGCTGTTCCCCACCGAGGAATCGCGGGCCATCGTGCATGCGCTGAACGCCTCGGGCGCGAATGTCTCTTTCACGGAAGTGGACAGCGACAAGGGCCATGATGCCTTCCTGCTGGAAGAGCCGGAACTGTTCGCCATCGCCCATGGTTTTATTGATAGCGCCGCGCGGGCCCATGGCCTGCCGCCCGCGCGGGAAAAGTGAGCATCATGGCGCAGGAACGTCGCGAGACGCTGGATGAAGGCACCGTGCGCATCAAGGGCGGGCGCGTCGATCTGGTGGTGGTCGGCGAAATGGTCGCCCCCGGTTCACGCGTGCTGGATGTCGGCTCCGGTGACGGTGAACTGCTTGAGCTTCTCACCACCCAGCGCGGCTGTGATGCGCGCGGCATAGAGCTTTCGCGTGAAGGGGTGAATAATGGCGTCGCGCGTGGCCTCGCGGTAGTGCAGGGCGATGCTGATGTCGATCTGGCCCATTACCCGGATGACGCCTTCGATTATGTCATCCTCTCCCAGACCCTTCAGGCCACCCGCCGTCCGCGCTGGGTGCTGGAACAGATGCTGCGCATCGGCCGCCGCGCCATTGTCTCTTTCCCCAATTTCGGCCACTGGCGCTCGCGACTCGACCTGCTGGTGAATGGCCGCATGCCGGTGACGGAGAACATGCCCATTTCCTGGTATGAGACGCCGAACATCCATTTCTGCACCATCCGCGATTTCGTGGCGCTGGCAGAAGAACTGGATGCGCGGATCGAGAAGGCCGTGGCGCTGGATTCCTCCGGCCACCGGGTGCGCGTGAACATGCCATGGTGGGTCTGGAACCTGCTGGGCGAACAGGCCGTATTCCTGCTGACACGCAAGGATTGAGCGCGATCTGTCGCTCTCATTTTACTGCGTGAGACGGCCAGCCCGGATAGGGCCGACAGCTCTGGTGTTGTCAGGTTCATGTCTGTGAACTGATGTAGCCTTCTCCGGTGGCTCGCGAATGAGCCTCCACATTGGAGAGGGATGCTGTGATGACTTCATCTCGTGATACTGAAAAATCCGCGCCGGATGCCGCTTCTGAAAGCGTGGATACAGTTGCCGGCGGTGCACCTGTGGATGATGTGGTGCTGGAAGCCGTCTCGGGCGGCACAGGGGTTTCGGCGCATGCATCTGCCAAGGGGGCATCAGCGCAGGATGTTTTTGCCGATAATGAACTGGCCGGGATTCCTGTCAAAAGGAAGTGGGTGGGCTAATCATTGAGCCCTGATCTGGCGGTGGTGATGGCGGTTGCCCTGTGGGCCCCGTCCTCACCAGCCTAGCCAGCGTTGTTGTGGTTTGAATCCCGGCCGGCATGAAGATCGAATGTCCGGGCGCTTCCGGATGAGTTGCCTCTTTCAACAACCCTTCCGGCCGCAATGCCGCCGGGAACGAGCGCGGGCTCGAGTGCGGGCACAAGGCGAGGACGCCGCACGGGAACGGGGCGATACATCTGCTTGGTGGCTTCCACCACAAGCACGCCGGCAAAGGGCAGGGACATGCGCTCTCCTATACGCTCCAGCGCCACAGCCGTGCGCAGGAACCACCGGCTGGGTGGAGCATAAAGCGCTTCATCCCAGCCGATAGGTGTGAACAGCGCCTCTCGCATCAGGCTCACCACCTGCCCGCGAGAGAAGGGGCGTCCATTGCCGAAGGGGGTGGTATCCAGCCGTGCCCACACACCGCGCCGGTTCGGCACCACGGCCAGCAGTCGCCCTCCGGGGGAGAGCACCCGCCACACCTCGCGCAGCATTTCCTCCGCCTGCGAGGTCATTTCCAAAGCATGCACCACCACCACCCGGTCCACGCTGGCCGTGGGCAGGGGCAGCAGCATTTCATCCACCAGCGCAGTCAGTGGTTTTTCTCCCAGCGGCCAGTGCACGACCCCTTGAGCCGCGGGCATCATCGCAATGCAACGCTCCGCCTCTTCCCGGAATACGCCGAGATAGGGCGTTGCATAACCGATGCCGAGCACCGAGAGCCCTGTAACATCCCCAAACCGCCGCCGGATCGTGCGTCCCAGCAGGCGGCGTGTCATGACGCCAACAGGCTGGGCATAGAAATTTCGCAGATCGACAACGTCCAGATACATGCACCGGCCTCTAAACTGTGGGGGTGGAAGGCCGGCTTTCCTCGCCGCTCCGGTCCACGCTCTGATATGATAGACGAACCAGCCAGCTTGGTCGCGGTGCTTCTTGCGCCGGTGCTTCTGCCGTGCGTGCCAGCAGATCCGGGAGAAAAACGTGCCTGTCCAGATTCGTCTCGTGCCCTGCCTCAGCGATAATTACGCCGTTCTCCTGCATGACGCGCAGACCCGTGCAACCGCGGTCATTGATGCGCCAGAAGCCGCGCCCATTATCGCTGCAGCAGAGCAGGAAGGGTGGAGCATCACCCGCGTGCTGGTGACCCACCATCATGCGGATCATGTGCAGGGCATTCCCGAGCTCAAGGCCCGCTATGGTCTCACCGTGGTGGGCCCCAAGGCGGAAGGCGCGGCCATACCCGGCCTTGATGTGGCGGTGGAGGATGGCACGCCGGTTTCTGTTGGCAGTATCAATGGCCGGGTTCTCGCCACACCGGGGCATACCGAGGGGCATGTGGTCTATGTCTTCGGCGCATCCAAGCTTCTGTTCGCGGGTGACACGCTGTTCAGCCTTGGTTGTGGACGGCCTTTTGAGTGCGCACCTGCCGTGCTGTGGGAATCCCTGCTGAAACTGCGTGCCCTGCCGGATGATCTGGCGCTCTATTGCGGCCATGAATACACCCTCTCCAATGCCCGCTTTGCGCTTTCCGTAGACCCGGACAATGCGGCCCTTCAGGCACGTGTGCTTGAGGTGGAGAAAGCGCGTGCTGCTGGCCATCCAACCTTGCCGGCCATGTTGGGCGAGGAAAAACGCACCAATCCGTTCCTTCGGGCTGATGACCCGGAGATGGCGAAGCGGCTGGGCATGGCCGGTGCTGAACCGGCCGATGTCTTTGCCGAGCTGCGTAATTTAAAGAATAACTTCAAGGGCTGAGCGGATGTCAGATGTAACAGGACACCTGACGGGGGAGGCGGAGGGGCTTTCTGCAGAAGAGGTCATTACCCTTCTGGGGCTGGAGCCGCATCCTGAGGGTGGCTATTTCCGTGAAACCTTTCGGGACAGTGCCCCGAATGGTGGGCGCGGTGGCTCAACCGCTATCTATTTCCTTCTGTGTGCCGGAGAGCGCTCGCACTGGCATCGGGTCGATGCGGTTGAGATGTGGCACTGGCATGCTGGTGCACCGCTGAACCTGCATGTGGCTGAAGGGGCGACCGGCGAATGCGCGCGCCAGACCATCCGCCTTGGGCCAGATCTTCGACAGGGGGAGCGCCCGCAGGGGCTTGTGCCAGCGCATGCCTGGCAAGCGGCAGAAAGCCTCGGTGGCTGGACGCTGGTGGGTTGCACGGTCGCGCCGGCCTTCGAGTTCTCAGGCTTTGAACTGGCACCAGCGGGCTGGGAGCCGGGAGATGATCTGGCGAAGTGATGGCGCGCGAGGGCCAGCCTGAAGGCAGAGGGAGATGAGGCCTTTTGTGTTGGCGGTTTTCTCCCGGCTCTCTTACCCCGCCCGTTCACTTCCATGGGCGGCGGAGAGAGCGACGGTATCTACGCCCACCACATCGGCAACCGCATCCGCGCCCATCAGGTTCAGCAGTTTGGAGCGGGCACGGTTGACCCGGCTTTTGATGGTGCCCACGGCGCACCCGCACACATTCGCCGCCTCTTCATAGGAAAGGCCAGCCGCACCGACCAGAACAAGTGCCTCTCGCTGGTCATCTGGCAGATGCGTGAGGGCCTCTTCCAGTGATTTCAGCGTCATGGACCATTCCTGCTCCGGTCCACGATGCTCTTCCTGATGAGACATCATGGAGAGCCCCTCGCTCTCCCGTTTGCGCTTGCGAATGTCCGTGTAGAAATTATTGCGCAGGATCGTGAAAAGCCAGGCGCGCAGATTTGTGCCGGGCTGGAATTTATCAATATTGGACAGCGCCTTCAGCAGGGTTTCCTGCACCAGATCGTCCGCCTCCGAACGGCCACGGGTGAGGGCGCGTGCAAATGCGCGAAGTGCGGGCAGAAACGCAACCACCTGGCTGCGCAAGGCCACATCCTCGTCTGCCCCTCGATTGGTCCGGGGCTGATAGGACATTGTGCCCATGACCCTCTCCCTCACGTTTCCAGGCGGGAAACCCATTCTGGGCGCAGGAGGGTTGCTATCCAAATGGTGGCAGCCCAGCTTCCGCCTGCGCGGTTCCCCCTACGAGAGCGCGCCACGGTTCGGAATGCAAGTGCATTTTCGGCCCATGCCATGGGAGGCCGGAAACTGAGCCGGGTAAAAGCCGGTGCAATATGAGGAGGACATAAAACCGCTTTATCCGTTCGCAGGTGCGGTAGGACGTTGGCGTGGGCCATTATGTCCGCCCTTTTTGCCAGCCTTGGCCGCAAGAGTCCTGTCCTGAAAAAAGCTGCGTCTGGCATCAGGTGTATTTTGTCCGCCTTTTCGTCCGGCCTCGGCTGCCAGATCACGATTGCGGGAGTAGCTGCGCTTTTCCGCCGGAACGCTTTTTCCGCCTGCGCTGGCGATGGCTCGACGCTTTTCCGGGGGCATGGCTGTAAAACCACGCGGTCTGTGCTGAGGATGGTCCATGTGCCTTCTCCCATTCCTGCATGCCATTAAGAGTAACGGCCCTGGGGCATGCCGGTTCCCGCGCAGGTCCTCCCGCACAAGCAAGTAAGGCGCGGCTCAGCCGCCCGCGACGGGGCAGGGGAAGGTTCCGCTTACGATCTGCCCAGACTTCACGGTCTGCGAAGAAAGTGCGCCCCCAAGCTGGCTGGCAAAGCCATGTGCCAGATCCGAGGGCTGTACGGGGTCTTCTCCATCTGCAAGGCTGGCTTGAAGCTGGAGCAGCAGCTGTCCCTCATGGGCCGATCCTGTCAGGGTTATGTTGGTCGGGTTTTCCTGTTGCTCCGCCCCAAGGCTGAGAACAATCTCTGCAACCATCAGCGCCAGGGGGACCGCCATATCCGTAGATATGGGTGCGTCCTTCGCGTTTACATGGATGCGCACAGGCTGGTCTCCCGCGCGTTCCAGCAGTCCTGCCAGTTCGCGCAGCAGTTCATCCAGATGAACCTGTGATCCCTCGGCGACCTCATAGAGGATGCGGTGTACGAGGGCGAGGGTATTGATCCGCAGCCGCAACTGCTCGAAACGCCGGCGATCGTCACCCTTGTCCAGCCTTGCGCCATAAAGGCTGAGCAGGCTCACGACAATCTGGAGGCTGTTCTTGATGCGGTGGTGAATCTCCCGCACCAGAGCGGTTTTTTCCGCGAGGCTGGTCCGCAGATGTGCGTCGCGTACACGCACGGCGGAAGCCATATCCTCGATCGCCTCACCAAGAACGCGGAACTCACCGGGTGCTGTCTTCAACCGGCTGGGTCGGAAGCGATAATGCCCTTGCGCATAAACGGCTGTGACCCGGCGCAGATACTGGAGCCAGCGCAGCACGACACTATCCACCGCAAGCCAGAGCGCCAGCAGGCTGAAAGCGACAATGAGCGCGGGAAGGGCAAAGCCTGCCGCAAGGGTCAGGGCACTCCAGCGGAACAGGCTCTCAACAGGCATGGCAAATGCCACCCGCAGACCATCTCGCCCCACGGGAGCCGTGGCATATGTCCACTGCTGCCCGGCTTCCTCTTCAAGCACAGGGAGGATATCTGCCGATATCTCATCGGGCTGGCCGGTGAAGAGAGAAACGCTTTCGCCCGGTGTGCTGCTGGCCAGTTCTCTCCCCTCGGCGGTCAGCAATGCGGTCATGCTTCGCCCCATGTCTTGCGGGGTGCGTTGCAGAAGGTGGTTGACCCATGTCACGGAGATGTTCATCGCCAGCATCTGCATGCCCGATGGCCCTGCCCGGTCCAGGGGGAGCATGACCCGGATATGGTTGTTGGCTGCATTCTTCTCATCAGCTTCAAGGGTGATGTGAAGAGTGCCATCTGGCTCGCGCACGCGGGCACCAGCCACATCATCCAGCCGACTTTCGCGCTGTTGAACCAGCGGCGCAGGTGCAGATCCACTGGAGCATACCGGTTGCCCGGCGGCATCAAACAGGGTGATGCTGGAGGCAAAGGGAAGACCGGCTGCCGTGCCGCGCAGGATGGTCGCGCATTCGGTGCCGCCGGAACGGACATCCTCGATATCCGAGAGGGTGCGCAAGGCCAGCTCTGTCAGGGCGAAGACCTGTTCCACCCCGGCCGCTGCCAGGCTTGCGCCATGGACCAACTGCTGGCGGGCTTCGCGTTCCTGCATCCGCAATTGCATGATGCTTTGCACGAAGCACAGGGCCGCAATGGGTGTGAGCGCAAAAGCGAGGACCAGAACCAGCCGGCGGCGCACGCTGTCCAGCATGTGACGCGGAGGGGCTGATGTGGAAGCAAGTATAGGATGACGTTCAGGCTTGCGCTCGGTTCTGGCGGGCGTCCCATCGGGTCGGGTCACTTTCTGTCCGGCCTGCATGGGTTCCATGTCTTGCTCCGCCTGCCTTGTTCCCTTTCATAATGCCCTGTTGTGGTGACGGTTCCCTTCTTGCTGTGGGATATGGAACTTTTTCGGCGTGCTGATGTTACACAATTAGCGGATGATGACGGATGTCTCGCGGCTGAGGTGGATGCACCTGTGGTGAGACATCAAAAGGAGGGCAGATGCCACATACCTCGCTGGTAAAACAGTTGCCCGGCCTGCGTCGCTATGCGCGCGCGCTGCTGGGTGCGCAGGATGTTGGCGATCTGGCGGTGCGCGAGGCGCTTCAGGCTCTGATTGAAGGTCGGGTGGAAAAAGAGGGCAGCGCTTCTCCGCGTATGGCGCTCTACAAGGCTTTCCATCAGATTTTGGGGCGTCGGCCCGCGGGTGCTGCGCCAGCCATGAAGGCAGACCGGCATCTCCAGTTTCTCGATATTTCCTCCCGCATGGCTTTTCTTCTGACCGCTATGGAAGGCTTTTCCTATGCGGAAGCGGCACGCATTCTGGGCATCGGCCTGGAACAGGTGGAAGCACAGGTGGTGGCTGCCCAGATTGATATTGACCGGCAAACGCGAACGCGTGTGCTCATCATCGAGGATGAGTGGCTGATCGCGCTGGATCTGAAATCTCTGGTGGAAGAACTGGGGCATGATGTGGTGGGTGTGGCTCCCACCCGTTCTCGCGCGGTGGATCTTGCGCGGCAGGGCGGCTTTGGCCTTGTTCTCGCCGATATCCAGCTTGCAGATGGATCATCCGGCATTGATGCGGTGGCGGATATTATTTCCGCATTCAATGTTCCGGTGATCTTCATCACGGCTTTTCCCGATCGCCTCTTGACGGGAGAGAGACCCGAACCGACCTATCTGATAGCCAAGCCGTTTCTGTCCGAGACGGTGAAGGCGACCATCGCTCAGGCGCTGTTCTTCCATGAGGCAGGCAGCATGCTGGGTGGTGAAGGGGAGGCAGGCACGCATGAGGCGGGCCAGTTTTCCATTCCCGATAACAGTGGAGAGACCCATGGCCGACAATGCTGACACCAAAGCGGGGGCGACCCTGGACACGCTGCGGAATGAGCTGGACCAGTTGCGCTCCGAACTGTCCAGGTTTCTGGATAATGCCGGCGATACCGCACGCAGCAAGGTGAAGGAAGCCGCAGCCACCGCTGAAGGTGTTGCGGAAGAGGCCTCCAAGGCTGCAGGCCGGGGATGCACGGTTCTCAAGGATACGGTGCGTGAGCAGCCGTTGACCGCTGTCGCTATTGCGGCGGGCGTTGGCTTTATCGCCAGCCTGTTTCTCCTGCGCCGCTGATTCCTCGGGGAAGGAGCGGCGCATGGCCGCTCTCTTTCTCGGACTGATGGCACATTGCCCCTGCACCGGCTTACGGTGTGGGGGTATTTTTATGGTTGTGCCCACACGCTTTGCGGACAACTGGCGTGATGCAATGGTTGCACGGGCATATTGAGGGCTGTTTTGAAGAATCGACGGCTGCATTTACATCAGGCGAACTGGTGTCAGCTTCGCTTGAGAATGCTCTAGCCGAGATCCACCACGGCGAAGCCTATCGCACGCAGCGCATTTTGCAGACTTGCACCATCATAAGGTTTGCTGAGCAGGGCGATGGTCTCGAAGTTCTGGAATTCCTGCTCCAGTTCATCTGCGGCATGACCGCTGGCAATGATGATAGGCAGGGATGGGGCCATGCTTCTGATTTGATGGGCGACCATCACGCCGGAGATATCCGGGAGCCCCACATCGATGACAGCCAGAACAAAAACGGACGGTGCATTCTGTTTTGTGAAAGCCGTGCGGGCCTGGCTGAGGGCTGCTTCGCCATGGGGCGCGACAGTGACATGAAAGCCGTGCTCTTCCAGAACCTGCTGGGCCACGAGAGCTACGATTGGCTCATCCTCCACAAGGAGGACTGTGCCGAGACCTCCGGGTTCATCAGCCACGTTCACATTCTCCCTGCAAGAGGCTGTGTCGCATGCAATACGCTGCCTGTAAGGTATCAGAGTATCCCCGCCATGCGAGCATCATGACACAATCAGGATGCGGTGGGGAACTGGTGTGTACCCACCGGGCGAGCGTGCAGGTCGTGGGGCTTGGAGCCAAATGAAAAAGGGGGCAGCAAAGCCACCCCCTGATATTCCCGTGCGGATGAATGCCTCATTTCAGCAAGGCTGTGCTCCTCAGAGCATGGCCGGCAGAACGCGATCTGGCGGGCGATGGCCATCCATGAAGGTCTTGATATTGACGATGACCTTCTCACCCATGTCGACGCGCCCCTCGATGGTAGCAGAGCCGAGATGCGGCAGCAGAACCACCTTGCCCTGCCGCGCAAGGCGGACCAGCTTGGGATTCACGGCCGGCTCCTGCTCGAACACGTCGAGGCCGGCACCAGCGATGTCCCCGGCCTCGATGAGGCGGGCGAGGGCATTCTCATCAATGACCTCACCGCGGGCCGTGTTCACCACATAGGCTTCCGGCTTCAGCAGCTTGAGGCGGCGGGCCGAGAGCAGGTGATAGGTGGCCGGAGTATGCGGGCAGTTCACCGAGATGATGTCCATACGGGCCAGCATCTGGTCGAGGCTGTCCCAGTAGGTGGCGTCCAGCGTCTCTTCCACACCCTGTGGAAGACGGTGGCGATTGTGATAGTGGACCTGCAGGCCGCAGGCCTTTGCACGCCGTGCCACGGCCTGTCCGATGCGCCCCATGCCGATGATGCCGAGGCGCTTGCCCCAGATGCGCCGGCCAAGCATCCATGTGGGCGACCAGCCGGCCCAGTCCTCACCCTCATTGGTCATCACCTGCGCGCCTTCCGCAATGCGGCGCGGCACGGACAGGATGAGGCCCATGGTAAGGTCGGCTGTATCCTCGGTGAGGACACCGGGAGTGTTGGTGACGGTGATGCCGCGCGCCAGAGCGGTGGCTACATCGATATGGTCCACACCATTCGAGAAGGAGGCGATGAGACGCAGATTCTCGCCAGCCTGGGAGAGTACGGCCGAATCAATCCGGTCAGTCACCGTGGGGACGAGCACGTCCGCGGTCTTCACAGCCTCCACAAGGGCGGCCTGATCCATGGGCGTGTCATCGACGTTCAGACGGGCGTCGAAAAGCTCGCGCATACGGGTTTCAACGGACTCGGGCAGCTTGCGTGTGACGACAACCAGTGGTTTGCGGCGCACCATGAGCTTTTCCCCATTCCCCATTTCTTAACTGTTCTCGTCCCGTCTATCAGAGCAGCGGGGAAACACAAAGGGTCTCTCGCACTGCGGTCTTGACGAGGCCATGGTGCAAGGCGCACTCCCCGCATCACGGAATTCCGGTGGAAAGGAAAGAACCGATGCTGCCGATGGTGCGACCTTTTGGTCTGCGAAGCCTTGCCGTCATTGCACTTGCCTTTGTAATGACCGCGGCCGCGCATGGGCCGCTGGCGGCACAGAGCGTGGATGGAACCGGGCTGCCGGTGCCGCGCTTCGTTTCACTAAAGGCTGATAAGGTGAATGTGCGGAACGGCCCGAACAGGAATCATGATGTGGCGTGGGTGTTTTCCCGCGCCGGCTTGCCGGTGGAAGTGACCGCAGAGTTCGAGACATGGCGTCGCATTCGTGATTCTGACGGCGCGGAGGGCTGGGTCTATCACTCCATGCTGTCCGCCCGCCGCACGGCGCTGGTGGCACCATGGAAGAAGGACGGCACCGTTGCGCTTTTGGACAAGCCGGAAGAGGGCGCGAAGGTGAAGGCGCAGCTTGAGCCGGGTGTTCTCGGGTCACTGAAGGATTGCGACGGCAAGTTCTGCCGTTTCACCGGAGATGGCTTTGAGGGATTCGTGCCGCAGTCTGATCTGTTCGGTATCTATCCGGGTGAAAAGCTGGACTGATCCGGCCGGGTCTTTCCTCGGTGGTGACGCAAGACACGCAGGAATCCGTGCGGATGCATGGGAGAGACATGCTCCTGTTCGGGCGGCATCCATGCCTGTGCCTTCCGGTGCGGACATCCTGCGCCCGTTTCAGGCCGCCCACCTTGCGATAGCTGAGGGAGAAGGCTTGTTCGCCTTGCGCCCCTCAGGCATCGTGCCGCCATCAAGAACGGGTGTGCTGCCCCGGCGCGCCCCGCACAGCGCGCCTTTTGGCCTGCGCCATACTGGAACACGCAATGGCTCCTCAATCCCGCCCCATCAAGCCCGGTGACCATGTCTTCCTGGTGGATGGTTCGTCCTTCGTGTTCCGGGCCTATTTCCAGTCCATAAACCAGGATCGGAAATATAATTTCCGCTCGGACCGGTTGCCGACAGGGGCGGTGCGGCTGTTCTGCAACAAGCTGTTCCAGTTTGTGCGCGATGGTGCCATGGGGCTGCGGCCGACCCATCTCGCCATCATCTTCGATAAATCGGAGAATTCCTTCCGCAAGGAATTGTACCCGGATTACAAGGGCAACCGCCCGCCACCGCCGGAAGAGCTGGTGCCGCAGTTTCCGCTTATGCGCGAAGCCGTGCGTGCCTTCGGGCTGTTGCCCGTGGAAATGGCGCGCTATGAAGCGGATGACCTCATCGCCACCTATGCCCGCCAAGCGGTGGAGGCCGGGGCCGATGTGCTGGTGATCTCCGCCGACAAGGACCTGATGCAGATCATTGGGCCCAGGGTTGCGATGTATGATCCCGCTTCCGGTGAGAATGGCCGGGCCGGCGCACGACCGGAGCGGCGTATCGGTGTGGATGAGGTGGTGGAATATTTCGGCGTGCCGCCGGAAAAGGTCACCGATGTGCAGGCGCTGGCGGGCGATTCCACTGATAATGTGCCGGGCGTGCCGGGTATCGGTATCAAGACAGCCGCGACCCTCATCAATGAGTTCGGCGATCTGGAAACGCTGCTGGCACAGGCGGAAACCATCAAGCAGCCCAAGCGCCGGCAGTCCCTGCTGGACAATGCCGAGAAGGCCCGCATCTCCAAGCAGCTGGTGACTCTGGTTCAGGATGTGGATGTTGAGGTGCCGCTGGAAGATCTGGTGCTGGAAGCGCCTGACCCCAAGCGCCTCATTGCCTTTTTGAAAGCGATGGAATTCACCACCATCACCCGCCGCGCGGCGGAGGTGTACGGTTTCGAGGCGGCTGAGGTTGAGGCTGATGCAAAGCTGGCTCCGGCTGGCGGAGATCTCTTCTCCCCCGGTGATGCGCCCTCTGGCGAGACGGGGGCCGCCAAAACGTCTCCGGTATCTGCGCAAGGCGATGCCGGCGGGATGACACCCGGTGCGCTGGCCAGTGCCCGCGCGGATGCCGCCCGCGCCATACCCATCGATCGCACCGGCTACAAGACCCTCTCCACAGTCGCCGAGCTGAAAGACTGGTGCGCGCGCGCTGTCGATCTGGGCGTGGTGGCGTTTGATACCGAGACCACCTCGGTCAATTCCATGTCGGCAGATCTGGTCGGGGTGTCTCTGGCGCTTTCTCCGGGCGAGGCATGCTACATCCCGTTACGGCACACCAGCGGGGAAGACCTGTTTGGTGAAGGACTGCTGCCGGGGCAAATCCCCATGGCAGAGGCGCTGGACATTCTCAGGCCGCTGCTGGAGGACACAGGCACCCTCAAGGTTGGCCATAATGTGAAGTATGACGAGCTGGTGCTCTCACGTCATGGCATCACGGTTGCGCCGGTCGATTGCACCATGTGTATGTCCTATGATCTGGACGCGGGCGTGAACGGCCATGGCATGGATGAGCTTTCCGTGCGCCATCTGGGCCATACCCCCATTTCCTTCTCAGAGGTGGCTGGCAAGGGCAAGGCGAAGGTGACCTTCGACCGGGTGGCGATTGATGCCGCCACAGCCTATGCTGCGGAGGATGCGGATGTAACCCTGCGTCTGTGGCAGGTGCTGAAGCCGCGCCTTGTGGCCGAGGGCAAGACCACGGTTTACGAGACGCTGGAGCGCCCGCTCATCCCCGTTCTGGTGCGGATGGAAGCGCGGGGCATCGCCATCGACAAGGCCCTCCTGGCCCGTCTTTCCTCCGAGTTCGCGCAGAAGGCAGCGGGCATAGAGGACGAGATCGGCGAACTGGCGGGTGAGAAGATCAATATCGGCTCGCCCAAGCAGATCGGCGACATCTTGTTCGGCAAGCTGGGCATGCCCGGCGGCACCAAGACCGCAACCGGGGCATGGTCGACCAAGGCGGATGTGCTGGAGGAACTGGCGGAGGCCGGCCACACCCTGCCGCAGAAGATTCTGGAATGGCGCCAGCTCTCCAAGCTGCGCTCCACCTATACGGATGCACTGCCGAACTTCGTGAATGCGCAGACGGGGAGGGTCCATACCTCTTATGCGCTGGCGGCGACCACGACCGGGCGCTTGTCTTCTTCTGACCCGAACCTGCAGAACATCCCCGTGCGGACGGAAGAGGGGCGGCGCATCCGCAAGGCCTTCGTGGCGGAGGCCGGAAATGTGCTGCTTTCTGCCGACTATTCACAGATCGAACTGCGCTTGCTGGCGGAGATCGCGAATATCCCGGTTTTGAGGCAGGCCTTTCAGGAGGGGCTGGATATTCACGCCATGACCGCCTCCGAGATTTTCGGGGTGCCGGTGAAGGATATGCCGGCCGAGGTGCGCCGGCGTGCCAAGGCCATCAATTTCGGCATCATCTATGGCATTTCGGCCTTTGGCCTTGCCAACCAGCTTGGCATTCCACGCGAGGAAGCGGGCCAATATATCAAGCGCTATTTCGAGCGCTTCCCCGGCATCCGCGACTATATGGATGAGACCAAGGCCTTCTGCCGCGCGCATGGCTATGTTGAAACGCTGTTTGGCCGCCGGGCGCATTATCCCGAAATCACGGCCAAGAACCCGTCCATCCGGGCGTTCAATGAGCGGGCTGCCATTAATGCCCGCCTTCAGGGCACGGCGGCAGACATCATCCGCCGCGCCATGATCCGCATGGAGCCGGCGCTGGATGAAGCCGGGCTGAAGGCTCAGATGCTGCTTCAGGTGCATGACGAACTGGTGTTCGAGGTGCCGGAGGGCGAGGCGGAGCAGACCATTCCGGTGGTGCGCAAGGTGATGGAACACGCGGCGGCCCCGGCCGTGCAGTTGGTAGTGCCATTGCAGGTGGATGCGCGCGCTGCGAAAAACTGGGACGAGGCACACTGATTTAATCACTCATAGAGAATGTTATTTTATATAATCTCGTTTTTGTGTGTTGAATTGAATCTGTGGCAATTGTAGAATGTGAAATAGATGAGGCCATGCCCTCATGCCTTTTGCATTCTGGAGTTCCGCCATGGCTACGGCCGGTTCCGAAACCTATTCCCAGTCTCCGCGTGAAACACCACGCGGGCGCATGGAGCCATTGGCCCGCTTGCCGGTGTTCTTCGGGCTGAAGGGCCGCCGGGTGCTGGTAATGGGTGGCGGCGCGGCTGCGACATGGAAGGCGGAGCTGCTTTCTGCTGCCGGTGCGCATGTGGATGTGGTGGCCGAGACGATTGGTGCCGAGATGCGCCAGCTTGCGGAGCTTCCGCCGCATGGCCCCGTGGTGCTGCACGCGCGCCCATGGACAGAGGCTGACCTGCACGGTGCAGCGATAGCCGTTGGCGACAGCCCGGATGCGGAAGACGTGGAACGCTTCGTTGCGGCTGCCCATGCCGCCGGCGTACCTGTGAACATGATCGACAACCCTGAGCCGAGTGATTTCACCTTCGGGGCCATCGTCAACCGTTCACCGCTGGTGGTGGGCATTTCCACTGATGGCGGTGCGCCGGTTTTCGGGCAGGCGGTGCGCGGACGTATCGAGGCGCTTTTGCCGGCTGGTTTCCGGGGGTGGGCCGAGGCCGCGAAAGAGTGGCGCGGCGCTGTGGCCGAGTGGCCGAGCCGGGCGCGCCGGAGTTTCTGGGAGCGTTTCGCCCAGCATGCCCTGCGTGCGCCAGACCGCAGTCCGTCCCATGATGACCGCAATGTCCTGTTGACCGGCGGCTCCGGTGCGGTGGACCATGGCGGCTCTGTCGTGCTGGTGGGGGCCGGGCCGGGGGACCCTGAACTGCTGACCCTGAAGGCCGTGCGGGCCCTGCAATCTGCCGATGTGGTGCTTTACGACGCGCTCGTTTCTGCCGAGGTGCTGGATTTCGCCCGGCGTGAAGCGAAGAAGATGCTGGTGGGCAAGACCGGCCATGGTCCTTCCTGCAAGCAGGATGATATCAACCGGCTGATGGTGAAACTCGCCCGCGAAGGCCGCCGTGTTGTGCGCCTGAAGGGCGGGGAGCCAATGATTTTCGGCCGGGCGGGTGAGGAAATCGCGGCCTGCCGTGCGGCGGGTATCCCCGTGGAATCCATTCCCGGTATCTCTGCGCCGCAGGGGGCAGCCAACCGGTTGCTGGTGTCTCTCACCCATCGCGATCATGCGCGGCGGTTGCAGTTCATCACGGCCCATGGGCGCGACGGCAAGCTGCCGAAGGATCTGGACTTCAAGGCCCTGAGCGATCCGGCGGCCACTACCGTGGTCTATATGCCCAAGCGGACGCTAGGGGCGCTGATTGGTGCGCTGAAAGAGGCGGGGATAGACCTTGCCACGCCATCCATCGCTGTCTTTGGAGCGACCCGGCCTGAGGAAAAAGTGATTGCATCTTCACTGGGGGGGCTGGAGGCGGCTGTGGAGGCTGCCATCCATGATGGGGCAGAAGGGCCATGCCTTGTGCTCTATGGCCATGCAATGGCCGAGGCGGCGGCACTGAACAGCCCGCTCGATGCAGATGATGTTGTTGAGCAGGTGCGGGCAGCGCTGGCTGGCTGAAACCGCTTCTGCTCACATGATGCTGCCCAGAACACAAAAGGCTCCGGTGCTACCGGAGCCTTTTACATATAGCGCTTGAACTATGCGGATGCGGCGGCCTCCCATAGGGGAAACCACTCTGGTGCATCCGGTCTTGTATGATCCTCAGGCCGGCATCTGATAATCGAGCCACTTGCCCTGCGGCAGGTCATAGAGCCGGCCGGTGAATTCCTGCTGTGGCAGGCACAAGGGCAGAATCGCCTCGGCCACCGTTTCGGCTGTGGGCAGGGTATCAGGATCTTCCCCCGGGAAGGCCTTGGCCCGCATGCGGGTGCGGGTGGGACCGGGATTGAACATATTGACCCGCATGGCGCTTTTGATGGCTTCCGCAGCCCAGATGCGCCCCATCACCTCATGCGCCGCCTTTGTGGCGGCATATGGCCCCCAATAGGCCTTTGCCTTGTGGGCCGCGCCAGAGCCGACAATGACAGCCCGGCCATGAGGCGAAAGACGCAGGAGCGGATCAAAGGAGCGGATGGCACGCCATTGCGCGGTGATGTTCACGGCGACCGTATCGTCCCACTCCTTCGGCAAAACGTGCCCGAGAGGAGAGAGCGGGCCCAGTATGCCGGCATTGGCCACATAGACATCCAGACGGCCGTAGCGCTCGAACAATGCCGCGCCAAGCCTGTCGATGCCTTCATTGTCTCTCAGGTTCAGCGGCACCAGCGTAGATGAACTGCCGACGGCCTTGATGGCGTCATCCAGTTCTTCCAGTCCACCCTCCGTACGACCCACGGCCACCACATGCGCACCACGGCGGGCCAGCGCAACAGATGTGGCGAAGCCGATGCCGCGGGTCGCCCCGGTTACAAGGGCGATCTTGCCTTCCAGAGGACGGGCGGCATCCGCGGGCGCTTGGGCAGGCTGGGCTGGTGTCGGGACAGACCGGTCAGTCATCGGCACTCTCATTCATGTTTGCGGGGGCAAAAGAGCCGCAAATGCGCGTTCTGTCCAGTCGCGCGATGTCGCGCCGGAATGGCGGGGGTCATTTAAGGGACATCCGCGCGGCATGCCTTATGGCTTTAGAGCCAGCCTCGCCACTTGAAGAAGACATAAGGCAGAATGCCAGACAATATCATGGCGGAAATCGTGAACGGGTAGGCGTAGGTCCATTGCAATTCCGGCATATGGGCGAAATTCATGCCGTAAACGGATGCAATCAGGGTTGGTGGCATCAATACAACGGAAAGAACAGCGAATATCTTGATGATATTATTCTGTTCCAGGCCCACAAGGCCGATCGTGGCATCCAGAATGAATTGCAGTTTCCCGCTGATGAAGGACGCATAGTCTGAAAGCCCGGCCACATCCCGGCTCATCGACTTGATGCTCGCCTTGGTTTCCTTCGTTACGGCCAGTTCGCCCGTATCCGTTCCCAGAAACGAAACCAGTCGCTGGAGGGAGGCAAGGCTCTCACGCGTGGCGGAAACCAGCCGCTCCTTGCTGCCGATATCGGAGAGAATCGCCCTTTGCCGCTGACTGGCATTGCCGGCTTTCTCCGCTTGCTGGTCGAATACCCGGCGGGAGAGGTTGTCCACATCCATGCCGGTCTGTTCCAGCATGTCCGCCCCGCGATCAATCACAGCTTCCAGAATCTCGACCAGCACCATTTCACCGGTAAGATCGGCCGGGCAGGTGCGGGCAAGATGCCCGGAAACGGCCGGGAATGCACGAGGCTCTGAATAGCGCACTGTAATGAGCCGGCTTCCGGCCAGAATGAAGGTGACCGGGGTGGCTTCCGGGCTGGCCTCTGTGGTGCGGCACAGAAGAGAGGCGGTCATATAACGCGCGCCGTTCTCGATATAGAGGCGGCTGGATTGCTCGATCTCAACCATCTCTTCGCGCGTGGGAATGCCAATGCCGATGACGCGCTCCACCAGCGCTTCTTCTTCCTGCGTGGGGCAGGAAAGGTCGATCCAGACCGCATCTGTCGAAAGCGGGGTCTGCCCATCCGGCGGCACGCTGCGCAGGCTTCCATCTATAGGGATGTAGGAGACAATCACGGCCAGCCTCTTCCGGGGATGAAAGGGAGAAAAGCGGTCGCTACCGTGTGGGAAAGCAGGCGCACAGGAAAGCTGTTTCTGTCATGCTTGGTGCAGTTTGCTGCGTGCCGAACATGGCATGTGCCGTGCCCACGAAAGAGCGCAGATGAGAGGGCTCTCAAAACAATACGGCCCCGCTTCCGGATCAATTCCGGAGCGGAGGCCGCCAGAAAATCGCGCTCTAATGTGCCTATTTATAAGGCATTCTATGCGGAGCGCGCAAACGTGCGATCAGGCCACGACGTGGTCAATATCCCGCAGCGTCACAATCCGCTTGCCAAGGTTGGCAGGGGTGCTGGCGGCCTTGATGGCATGCTGCCCGCTGGCCTGTCGTGCGGCTGCGGCAACTGCCGAAATGCCGATTTCGCGCCACTGGTGGCTCTGCTCCTGGCGCTTGCCCTCTGCTTCATCGCGAGAATGCTGCACCTGCGATGTCTGTTCGGTGGACATAACCTTCTCCTTTACGACGCCGCGCCTGTTACGTGGCGCCTTCCCTCAAGACGCTCAAGAGATGGACATCAACTGCGTCAAAACTATGCAGAGGTTTTGTCTTCTCTGGGGTCTAACGGTGAGTAAGCACGCGAATGCTTGAGAATGTACAAACAGGTAAATAAAGGCTGGCGCTGTGCGGCATTTATGTCACGCTTTATCCAGAAGCGGGGGGGATGGTGGCGTAAGGCCTTCAAGCTTGCCAAACATTAGGTTAATTCACGTTTTGACGCGGGGCGACTTCCTCGCAAAAAGCTTGTTGAAGAGGCTGAAATGATGTGGCGGGCAGCCGGGGCGCTTCTGCTTGGATTGACACTTGGCGGGTGCATGAATGCGACGCTGTCCCCTACACCGGACAGCGTTCTGAAACCGCGTGACAAGCAGCTTTTGGCGAATGCGCCTTATGCAAAGGTGCGTCCTCAGGGCGAATATGCCCGTCATTTTGTGGACTATAAGACCGACAAGAAGCCGGGCACGGTGATTGTCGATACGCCGAACAAGTTCCTTTACCTTGTTCAGAATGACGGCAAGGCCATCCGTTATGGCGTGACCGTGGGTGAGGAAGCGCTCGCTTTCCAGGGCAGCGCCAAGGTTGGCCGCAAGGCCGAGTGGCCCGGCTGGACCCCGACCCCTGCCATTCATGCCCGCATTCCGGGTTTGCCATCCTATGTGTCGCCTGGCCCGCATAACCCGATGGGCGCACGCGGCCTTTATCTCTACCAGGGCGGTGGCGATACCCTGTACCGTATCCATGGCACCAACCAGCCTGAACTGCTTGGGCAGGCCATTTCCTCCGGCTGCATTCGCATGCTGAATGAGGACGTGATTGATCTGTACAATCGAGTGCCGGTGGGTTCCGAGGTTGTGGTCCTCTGAAGAGGCCTGACTGAGGTCGAGTTTCAAAGCGTCGTCCCTGAAAAAGGGGCGGCGCTTTTTGCTTTGTGAAGTGTGCTGGTTCGGACAGGGGCAAACCTGCGCAGGTTCCGCATCCTGTCTGCTGGCGACGCTGTGCAAGCAGAGCGGCCCCCCGGCTTGTCGTCTGCGCACAATTCCTAGATTCAAGAAGGTGTGGTTCGAGGCGTCACCAGTTGGGTACTGTATGAAGCTCCCACAAAGGCGCGCGTCCCCTCTGTACTGGTTGAAGACAGGACAGAAGAGTGTCGCTCGGTTGATGCTTCAGCGCGACGCGCTACGGGCTGGTATCTTTGGTTTGACAGGAGGTAGCGGTGCGCTGTCCTGCGCCGTGTCTTCAGAACTATCCGTGTCTGCGGTCATGGCCTGAGGCTCGGGCAATGCGGCAGGCTGAGGTGTCGATGGCTCTGTGCGCGCATACATCCGCTCCGGGGTCGTGCTTCCGGGGAGCTTCCAGCGGCAGAGTTTAAAGCCGTTGCGCCGTTTTGCGAGATCCACATGAATATGGGTTTCGTGATACCCATCCGAGCCCGGCCCAAGCACTGTGGTGAACCGGGCACAGGCGCTCTCCTTCATGGCAAGTGCAAATGCCTGCGGCATGCCACTTCTGGCGACGGAAATGGTTCGCCCGTCACTCAGTTCAAAACCACCGACATCCATGGCATTGCCAAATCCATGCTCGCTCGTGCGTGCTCCGGCTTTGCGATTCCGTCCACGGCATGAAAATGATGATGCGACTTTCAGCGTTTCCAACTTGGCGCCGAGCGAGTCGATTCCCGGTGCGAGATCCTCACGTGTCCACTCGGCCATCGCGACAACCATTTCGCAGCTCATGATCGCGCTTGGCTTGAACGCAATGACCCTGCCATCATCAAGCCGAACGGCCGAGAGATTGACAGGGCGGGGCAAGGCGCAGGGGCGGGGGATCGTGAGATCCTGAACGGTCGAGGCAATGATGATGCCGGCTTCTGCCAGAACCGCACATGCGCGCGGCAGCTCCTCTTTTCCCTCGGTCTCAGCCTCAGTTGCAGCGCGCACTTGAGGAGGCTCTGCGGTCTCAGTCTCAGCTGGAGTCTGCGTCACTTCCGAACTATCTCGCAGTAGTTCGGCCGGCCGGGAAGGTGGGAGAGGGGCTGCTCTCACTGCGCTTGCATCAACCCCAAGTTCCAGAAGTAGCATGCCCATGAGAGTTGCCAAGGCATAACGGCGTCGAGAACGGAGAGCCTCGCTCCAGATGTATCTATGGGGCGGGTGGCTTCGGGCGCGGTGAGGAGGCATCTGCATGTTATCGGCATCGTAGGGCCATAAGCCCTTAGGGTCGATCATCCATTGCCTCATCCCGGTGATATCTCACAGCCCTGTTGCGCTGTGAGGGGCATTCAATCGGAATCGTGCAGCACGTGTGGGATCTAACCAAGTCGAGGAGCAGGGGTGGGCGAGATGAATGCCAATGCCTGGCTAGGCATGGTGGCCGCAGCGCTTCAGGGCTTAAGTCGATAGCGGCCGCTAATGGAGGGGGCTCCATCCGTAAAAATCTGTCCTCGCTCCACGAGGTGTTCAAGATGAGCCAGAACCGTCAATGAGGCTGCACCGATGAGGCGAGAGTCGAGGCCGATATAAATGCTGCGGACCAGTTCGGGAATCGTCTCGGTTGATCGGTCCAGACCCCGTAAAATAGCGGCCTCACGCGCGAGGCGATGGTCCAGATAGTCTCTTACAAATGAGGGAGCATCGGTAATCGGGCCGCCGTGACCCGGAAGATAGAGCCTTTCCTCGCGATGGCCGAGGATTTCCAGAGAACGAATGTAATCGCCCATCGCGCCATCGGGGGGTGCCACGATGGAGGTTGCCCAAGCCATGACATGGTCGCCGGAGAAAAGAAGGCGGTCCTCGGGAAGGGCAAAGGCGAGGTGGTTGGCTGTATGGCCGGGAGTTGCAATGGCTGTTAGCGTCCAGTCGGGACGCTCAATGCTGTCACGGTCATTCAGGGTGAGGTCTGGCTGGAATTGCGTGTCCGCACTGGCATCAAGCGGGTTGATTTCACCGATATGCAAGTCTCTGGCATATGTATGGGGGCCCGCGCCAACGGTGGGGGCGCCGGTGATGGCCTGAATCGCAGCCGATGCTGGTGTGTGGTCCCGGTGCGTATGGGTCGCGACGATATGCGTGACATTTTCCCCGCGCACGGCATTGAGAACAGCTTCTATATGTTCCGGCAGGTCTGGTCCGGGATCAAGGATGGCAACCGATCCGCGGCCGATAATATAGGTGCAGGTTCCGGTAAAAGTGAAAGGTGAGGGGTTGGGCGCCACAATCCGACGCACGAGCGGCGTTATCTGGTCAACTCGCCCAGCCGGTACGTTGAAGTCGCGATTGAAAGGGATATCTGCGCTCATTCTCTTAGACTAGAGCGGATTTTGGGAGTGGGGAATCCCGAACTGCATGGTTTGAGAGAATGCAGTCCCATGAGGGAGTTTTGTGCCACCCAAAAACAGAAAAGGCCCGCTGCGAATGCAGCGGACCCTTCCGTCAAGCCGATCTGATAGATCAGAACTTGTAGTTCACGCCAGCCTTGATGGTGTGGAACTTGTTGTCGTACTCGACAGGGTTGACGAGTGCGTTGAAGATGGTGTTCTCAACCTTGGCCTTGCCGAGGTCGACATACAGGTACTCAGCCTTGAGCGTCCAGTTGTTGGTGATGGCGTATTCAGCGCCGGCACCAATCGTCCAGCCCCAACGGGTGCTGGAAACGTCAGCAACGCCAGGGAAGTTGCTGGAGAACGCGGTCTTGCCGTAGGCTGCACCACCGGTGATGTACGGCAGGAAGCGGTCATAGGCATAGCCGAGACGAGCGCGGATCGTGCCGAAGTAGTCGAGCTTGACGCTGGCGCGGTCGCCACCGAACCAGTTCTCGGAGTACTTGGCTTCGATGTCGGACCACTGCAGGTCAGCCTCGAGACCCACAACAACGTTGTTGGCGAGCTGGTAGTTGTAGCCGATCTGGCCACCGGCGAAGAAGCCGGAGCTGTTCAGGTCAACGCCGCTGTTGGTGATGGCGTTGAACGCGGTGAACTGGTTGATTTCGGTGTCGCCGCCACCGAAGCCGAAGTTGGCACCGATGTAGAAGCCGGTCCAGGAGAACACGGGGGCCGGGATGGCCTTAACCGGGTACTTCACCGCCAGGTCGGCAGCAGCAGCCGGAAGAGTGAGCGCAGCCACGGCGACAGTGGCGAGAAGAATCCGCTTCATATTAATCCCCTTACTGGGTTTTGCCGATTTTTGATCGGGTCCTGGGTCGTGAGCGTTGCCGCTTGGGCCCGCTCAGTGATTTTGTTGTAGCAGCCCTCGGTGAGGATGTCCGTAGCTTTCGTGCAACAGTGAGGGGAAATGAGAATGCTGAAATCGCCAAAAACTCTACCATGATACCTTTTACTATGGAAAGAGGCAGCTCTGCCATAATGAATGGGGGGGTGCAGCGCTATTTTCAGTAAATGAATTGTAAATAGAGACAGAACAGAACTGCCTTTTTGTCGCCACGATAGTGTCAAAAACGCGAACAGCTAGTGCGGAGATGAGTGATGATTATAGAATTAAGCATTTATCGCATCAGATTCCGCCCTTTATTTCTTCGGGTGCTGGCTGCTCTTTTGAGCATCATTGGAGCGCAAATTGTGCCCTTGGGCAGTGCATCTGCATCTGAAATGCCCCTTACACTCTCCATGAGTTGTGCCAGAGCGGCAAAGCTCGTCGCCGAGAGCCGGGGAATTGTGCTGAGAACAGGCGAATTTACCTATGATCGCTACGTGAACAGTCTCCAGTTCTGTGACATGGGAGATTCTCTGAAACCGGAGTGGGTGCCGACTCAGGACAGCCCCCAATGCTTCATCGGCTACACATGTTATCTGCCCAGCATTGATTCCCGGCGCGACTGATCGGCTGCGCGTTCAGGCGGTCTGTTCACTGCTTGGGCGCTTGCTCTGAGCCGTGCTGTATCAGGTGCAGAAACAAAAAAGGCCCGCCATTGGCGGGCCTTTCTGCATTCAAGGGTGGAATCAGCCGATCCCGCGTCCCTTCAGCACATCCTCGATTTCCTCCAGCACCGCCGGGTCATCAATAGTGGCAGGGACGGCCCATGTGTCGTGGTCTGCAATCTTCTTCATGGTGCCACGCAGGATCTTGCCCGAGCGGGTCTTGGGCAGGCGATCCACCGTCACGGCCAGCTTGAAGGCTGCTACCGGGCCGATGCGATCGCGCACCAAACCGACAAGTTCCTTCTCGATGATGGCGTGGTCGCGTCGCTCACCCGCCTTCAGTACCACGAAGCCGCAGGGCACTTCGCCCTTCAGCGCATCCTTCACGCCGATAACCGCACATTCGGCCACGTCCGGATGAGAGGCGATGACCTCTTCCATCCCGCCGGTTGAGAGGCGGTGACCGGCGACATTGATAATGTCGTCGGTGCGGCCCATGACAAAGATATAGCCATCTTCATCAATGAAGCCGGCATCCGCGGTTTTGTAGTAGCCGGGATAGTCCGCCAGATAGCTTTCCCTGAAGCGCTCATCCTGTTGCCACAGGGTGGGCAGGCAGCCGGGAGGCAGGGGCAGCTTCACGACGATGGAGCCCATCTGGCCAGCAGCCACAGGCTTGGCGGCTTCATCCACCACCTGCACATCATATCCGGGCATGGCGACTGTGGGCGAGCCAAGCTTGATCGGCATCAGGCCGAGGCCAACCGGATTTGCGGCAATCGCCCAGCCGGTTTCGGTCTGCCACCAATGGTCGACGACCGGAACGCCGAGGCGCTCCTCTGCCCACTTAACAGTGTCCGGGTCAGCGCGTTCGCCGGCAAGGAAGAGGGTGCGCATGCTGGAAAGGTCGCGCCCCTGCTTGTGCGTGCACTCCGGATCTTCCTTCTTGATGGCGCGCAGGGCCGTGGGGGCAGTGAAGAGCGCGGAGACCTTATGCTCTTCAACGACCCGCCAGAAAGCGCCCGGGTCGGGCGTGCCCACGGGCTTGCCTTCATAAACAATGGTGGTGCAGCCGGCGAGCAGCGGGCCGTAGACAATATAGGAGTGCCCAACCACCCAGCCGATGTCGGATGCCGCCCAGAACACCTCACCCGGCTTGACGCCATAGAGGTTTTCCATGGTCCATGTGAGGGCCACCATATGGCCGCCGGTGTCGCGCACCACGCCCTTGGGCTTTCCGGTCGTGCCGGATGTATAGAGAATATAGAGCGGGTCAGTTGCCGCGACTTCCACGCAGTCGGCCTTCTTGCCCGCAGCCTTTGCAGCGGCAACGGCCTGCGCCCAGTCATGGTCGCGCCCTTCGGTGAGGGGGCCGGGGCCCTGCTCGCGCTGGAGCACCACGCACGCTTCCGGCTTTACAGCGGACATGCTGATGGCAAGGTCCAGCAAGGGCTTGTAAGGCACTACGCGATTCGGCTCGATGCCACAGGAGGAGGCCAGAATGACCTTCGGTTCAGCATCCTCGATCCGCGTGGCGAGTTCCTTGGCCGCGAAGCCGCCAAACACCACCGAGTGAATGGCACCAATGCGCGCACAGGCCAGCATGCCCACAAGGGCTTCGGAGACCATAGGCATATAGACAAGAACGCGGTCGCCCTTGTTCACGCCAAGGTCTACGAGAACGGCCGCGAGAGCGCTCACTTCGTCCAGCAGCTCGGCATAAGTGAGCTTGCGCTTGGAATTGGTGACGGGGCTGTCATGGATGATTGCAACCTGCGCGCCGCGTCCGGCTGCGACATGTCGATCCACGGCATTGTAGCAAGTATTTGCCGTTGCTCCGGCGAACCAGCGACCATAAACGCCTGCATCCGCATCAAATACGGCTGTTGCCGGCTTGATCCAGTCAATCTTCTTGGCGGCCTCACCCCAGAACGCAGAAGGGTTTTCACGCCAGCTGGCATAGGTCTGCCCATAGCGGCTGGTGGATGTTTGTACCATTGGCGTTTCCCTCTGCAGGCGTCGTTTGTTTGGTATTGTTAGAGCCGGTGACCCCTTGATGGCGCAAGTGCGCACTATTGCGTAAGACCTTTGTATAGCATGGCATTGTCTCACTTTGAGTTGTGAGACTTTGGTCTCATAATATATCCGATTGCCGGCTGTTTCTTCCCTGAGTAGTGTCGCGCCCGCAGTACACTGGAGAGTCTTGCCGTAAAGGGCAGGCGGGGCTTTTATAGGAAAGCGGGAGAAGACCATGGCCGGCAGTATCTATGATCTCTATCTTGATCGTAATGACGCCAACTGCCGTCCATTGACTCCGTTGGGCTTTCTGGAGCGCGCCGCGAGTGTGTTTCCAGACCATACCGCCATCATCCACGGCGCACTGCGACGCAATTATCGCGACTTCTATTCCCGCAGCCGCCGTCTGGCCTCTGCGCTCGCGAAGCTGGGTATTGGGCGCGGCGATACCGTTGCGGTGATGCTCTCCAATGTGCCGGCAATGCTTGAGGCACATTACGGTGTGCCCATGACAGGTGCGGTGCTGAACGCGCTAAACACCCGGCTGGATGCCGCCATTCTCGCCTTCACCATTGATCATGGCGAGGCGAAGGTTCTGATTACGGACCGGGAGTTCGCGCCAGTCATGCGGGTTGCGCTTGCGATGAGTGTGCGTAAACCCATTGTCATTGATTATGATGACCCGGAATATTCTGGGCCGGGTGATCGTATCGGCACCATTGAATACGAGGATTTCCTCGCCACAGGTGATGCCGACTATGAAACGGCGGCCCCGGGTGATGAGTGGGATGCCATCGCGCTCAATTACACCTCTGGCACCACGGGAGACCCGAAGGGCGTCGTCTATCACCATCGCGGGGCGCATCTGCTGGCGGTGGGCAATGTGGTTACCTGCGCGCTGGGCAAGCATCCGGTCTATCTGTGGACCCTGCCCATGTTCCACTGCAATGGCTGGTGCTTCCCCTGGTCCATCACACTGGTGGCGGGCACGCATGTGTGCATGCGTCAGGTGCGCGCAAAGGCGATGTTTGATGCCATTGCCGATTATGGCGTGACCCATATGTGCGGTGCGCCCATTGTCATGTCCACATTGCTGGGTGCGCCCGAGGCTGACAAGCGGCCTCTGCCGGGACGGGTGGAGTTCATCACCGCCGCAGCCCCGCCGCCGGAAGCCGTGCTGGCCGCGATGCAGGATGCCGGCTTCAATGTGGTGCATGTCTACGGACTCACAGAGGTCTATGGCCCCTCGGTGGTGAATGACTGGCATTCCGAATGGGATGACCTGCCGGCAAATGAGCGCGCGATGAAAAAGGCGCGTCAGGGCGTGCGCTATGCTGCCATGGATGCGGTGGATGTGCTGGATCCGGAAACCATGCAGCCCGTGCCATCCGATGGCGCGACGCTGGGTGAGGTGATGTTCCGCGGCAATGTGGTGATGAAGGGCTATCTGAAGAACCCTTCAGCCACCGATGCCGCGTTTGCCGGCGGCTGGTTCCATTCGGGTGATCTCGGCGTGAAGCATCCCGATGGCTATATCCAGCTCAAGGACCGCTCGAAGGACATCATCATCTCCGGTGGCGAGAACATCTCTTCAATTGAGGTGGAGGACGCTCTCTACAAGCATCCCGCCGTCAGCGCCGCTGCCGTTGTGGCCAAGCCGGATGAGAAGTGGGGCGAAACCCCGCTTGCCGTGGTGGAGCTTCGCGAGGGGATGAGCGCGACAGCCGAAGAGCTCATTGCGCACTGCAAGCTGCATCTGGCCCACTACAAATGCCCGCGCCACATCGTCTTCGAGGCGATTCCGAAGACCTCTACGGGCAAGATTCAGAAATTCCGTTTGCGGTCGCTTGCCCGGGAACTGTGACCGACGCGTATGTTGGAAGCCATGGGCATTGCCCATGGCTTTTTCATAAGCGACAGGGAAGGCTGGCTTATTCAATTAGGCTAGGACACGGCCACCACGTGCAAAACCAATGTGTCTGCCGGTTACGAAGGATTATGTGGCCGCGTACGGATTGGCGTGTGCCAATCAAGCCTTTCTGCCAGAGCGGAAGCTTCAGGTGCCGGGCGATCTCCCAAATATGGTAGAAAAGAGGCCGTGACGCTTGCGGCAGCGCGGTATCGTCCGGTATTGGGTTAGGTGCCAAAAGGCTGGCCCCTCCAGCATGTCAGGTTTGCCGTGACACCACCTGTTTCCGGAGCGCCGCGTCAGATCAGCGATCTGACCTATTACATCATTGCTTCTGTTGTCGGTGCGGCAACAGGTTTTCTCGGCTCCATCTTTCATATGCTGGTTGCGCGCGCATATGGTGGGGCCCGTCATTTGCCGGATGTTCTCGGCCTTCAGGGGCTCCCGCTCTATGCGGTGATGGGCGTGCTGTCTGCGGCCCTGATCTGTGGCTCGATCGCGCTTGTGCGCAATTTTGCCCCGGAGGCGAGCGGCTCCGGTGTTCAGGAAATTGAAGGGGCGATGCAGGGCCTGCGCACGATACGCTGGGCACGGATTCTGCCGGTCAAGTTTCTGGGCGGTGTCATGGCGCTGGGTGCCGGTCTTGTGGGCGGGCGCGAAGGGCCGACCATCCATATGGGTGCTTCCATCGCCCGGGGCCTTGGCGGGCTTTTCACCATGGGTACGCGTCAGGCGCGCGCCCTTTGGGGGGCAGGGGGTGCCGCTGGACTGACTGCGGCCTTCAATGCACCCATCGCCTCGGTCATCTTTATCATTGAAGAGGCGCGCGAGGCGTTTCCCTATACGTTCCGGGCCTATGGCGCAGTCATCATCGCGTGTACCTTCAGTGCCGTGGTGACGACCATGATGACAGGCACTGTTCCCTTCATGAACCTGGTGGAACAGCATCATATGCCGGCCTATTTCATGCCGGCCTTCATGGTGATGGGCGCCCTTCTTGGTGTGGTCGGCGTTGTCTTCAATCGCGCCATCCTGATCGGGCTGGATATCTCGCACTCGGTGTCCCTGAAGGTGTCGCCCTATTTGCTGCCGGCCCTGCTGGGGCTCATCATCGGACCGTTGCTTGTCATCTTTCCTGCCGCGACGGGGGGCGGGGAGGGGCTGGCTGTTGCCATTGCCAATAACCCACTGCCCATCAGCATTCTGGCTCTTGTGGTTCTGGCGCGTTTTTTCATGACAGCCGCGAGCTATTCCGTTGGAGCGCCAGCCGGCATCTTTGCGCCTATTCTGGCTCTGGCCACAGCGCTGGGAGTCTTGCTGGCCTCGCTTTTGGAACTGGTCATGCCTCTGCCTCCGGGAGCTGTCATCGCTTTTGCTGCGGCGGGCATGGCGGGGCTCTTTGCCAGCACCATCCGTGCGCCGCTGGTGGGTGTGGTGCTGGTGGTGGAACTGACAGGGGTTTACGCTCTCGCCATCCCGGCACTTCTGGCGTCAATCTGCTCCAATATTGTCGCCTCAGCCCTTGGCGGGCGTCCTATCTATGAAGTGCTGCTGGAACGGACCCTTCTGCTTGCCGGCGAAACACTTCCGCAAAAGGATGAGGAAGAGCCGGACTATCCCGAGAACTGGCCGGGGCGCTAGCAGAGCATCTCCGCAGGGGGCGCATTGAAGGGGGCTGTCATGGATGTATCCGTTATTGTGCAGGCCCTGGCGCCCGTGCTGTTTCTGCTGGGGCTCGGATTTCTGGCGGGCAGAACGGGACAGTTCGATGCCAGCCAGACCCGAGTCTTCAGTGCACTCGCCCTGCGCTATGCCATTCCGGCCGCGCTCTTCCTTGGCATGGCGCATTTTGACCGGAGCCTGTTGCTGGAGCAGGGCACTCTGGTTCTCATCATCCTGTTTTTCTACACCGGCTTCTTCATTGCCGGTTATGTGCTTTTGCGCGTCCTGAATATATCTGCGCTCAATTCCGCACTGTTTGCTTATGCTGGCACATCAAAAGCCGCGACAATCTACGGCCTTGTTGCCCTCACGCCCATATTCGGTGCGGAACTTGGGCGCGGCATGGTGGGGTTGTGTGCGCTGGTGATGAACCTGTCGCAGCTTTCCTTCGCGCTCTATATGTTCAACAGCGCCACCTTGCCGGCAGGGCAGAAGGTGCAGGTGGGCGATATTATCCGGCGCACCGTCACCAACCCGCTTGTGCTGGCTCCGGCGCTTGGGGCCGTGGTGTCGATCAGCGGCTTCTCGATTCCGGCGCTGGTGGGAGACGTTCTGGACCCGCTGGCGCATGCGGCGGGCGCTATAGCGCTGTTTGCCTGCGGGCTTGGCATGGCATCCTTCAAGATGCAGTTCACATCGCGAGCGGTGTTGCTTGTCTGTCTTGTCTGCCTTGTCATCCAGCCGGCGCTGTTCTTCTTGCTGCTACGTGTGTTCGATCTATCCGGGCCGGTTGCGCAGGCCGCTTTCGTCATCAGCACATTTCCAATCGCGGCCAAGGCACTGCTTTTTGCAGAAACATATGAGAGCGAAGAGGGTGAAATCGCGACCATGCTTCTGGTGACCTCGCTGGCCATGGTTGTCATGCTGCCGCTCAGTCTTTGGGCCTCGCGTTTCCTGTAAGGGAACAGGCCATGTCTTTGCGGCCCACAAGTTCCATTTCATGCGGAACTGATATCCCTCTACCGCGTTCAGTCCACAGCGCGGTCATGCCCTCCCCCAGATCGCGCATGGGCGCGGCTATCCTTCCCCCGCATGGATGGCCGCGCCTAAATGTTCCAAGTTGCATGATGCGGCATCAGTTCTGCGGACAGAAGAGGCAGGTTGGGGTATCAAGGTCCATGCTGTCAGGAACAGCGAAAGGGACTCAGATGATACGCGATATTCTGGTGAATCTTTCTCAGGGCGTTGAGAAGGATACCGCATGTGCATTCGCCGCCAGCCTGACCACCCATTTCGGCGCGCACCTGACGGGGGTTTCGATCTCCTATGAGATTGATGTGCCCCCCTTCTACATGGGCGCGCTGCCGACAGACTTTATCGAAGCCCAGCTCAAGGAAAACGAGACCGCAGCACAGTTGGCGCAGTCGCGTTTTCTGAAGATTGCGGCTGAGACAGGCATTCCGCATGAACTGCGGACGATTTCGGCTTCGCTCGGTCTTGCTGCACAGCAGTTCACCCATATCTCCCGCCTGTTTGATCTGACTGTGGTTGCCCAGCCGCACCCCGACAAGCCCGGACCGGAAGAGGTGATCGCCGAGACCGTTCTGATGGACTCAGGCCGTGCCGTGCTTGTGGTGCCCTATGCCTATGAGAAGCCCTTCGGGGCAGAGCATGTCCTTTTGGCATGGGATGGCGGTCGCGCTGCCGCCCGTGCATTGGCAGAGGCACTGCCGCTGCTGCATCGCGCTCAGAGGGTCGACATCATTCGCATTGGGGTCGATGCGGAAGAGGATGCGGATGCACTGGAGGTTGTGCGCCACCTTTCCCGTCATGGCCTGAAGACCGAGGTACGGAGCCTCGATATCGTGTCCGGCAAGTCCATCTCAACGGTGCTTCTGGATGAGGTCGAGAAGCTTGGTGCAGATCTGGTGGTGATGGGCGGATATGGCCATTCCCGCCTGAAGGAGATGGTGTTGGGTGGCGTGACCCGTGAAATCTTCTCCAGCATGACCGTGCCGGTGCTGATGGCGCACTGAGGTTCCCGCATGCCTGTGCATGGGCTGGGGGACAGATGGGGATCGTCTTGAGTGGGCAGCCAGTGGGACAGCCCACTCTTTTTTCGTCTCTGCGACGGGATTATGCCGGCCGTCTGTTTCTCTCATAAATCAGAAGGCGCGCATCAATCAGGCCCGAAGCACAACTGTTTTGCATGCCATGGTCGGGGCGACATCTTCGGTAAATGCCTGAAATTGTCAGCCCGGAATGTGCCCTTGCCGGTGGTCCGAACCATTATCGATCCGGGCCACAAGTGCTTTTGAGGCAGGACGGATTGGGTCGCGCAGTGCGGGCTGTGTTTCCTCAGGGGGCAATTGCGGCCCGGCTCCATGGCAGAATGAAGGGCTGGTCGTGCCGCGTGCCGGTTTCAACCTCGATGCCATAGATGGCGCGCAGTCTCTCCGGTGTCAGCACATCCTGTGGCGTTCCGGTCGCGACCAGCTTTCCCCTGTGGGCCAGAGCCACGCGGTGGCAGAAGCGGGCCGCCAGTGTCAGGTCGTGCAGCACCACCACCACCGTAACGCCGGCATGCGCCTGTGCGGCCAGAAGCTCCATCACATGAAGCTGGTGATAGGGATCAAGAGCGGCCACCGGCTCATCCGCCAGCAGCACCTTGCCTTCAACAGCCAGCGCCCGCGCGAGCAGCACACGCATGCGTTCTCCGCCGGAGAGGGTGCCTGTGGTGCGCCCGGCAAGGCCGGAGATTTCTGCCGCTTCCATGGCGCGGGCAATGGCAGCCGCATCTTTCTGCGGGTTGTGATCATGCGGCAGGCGACCGAGGGCAACCACATGCTCGACCATCATCGGCCAGTGGATGTTTCCGCTCTGCGCGAGATAGGAGACCGTGCGCCCCAGTTCCCGCCGGCCCAGTTCATGGGCCGTTTTCCCGTCATAGAGCACGTCTCCGCTAGCAGGCTGTTCCAGCGCGCTGAGCGTGCGCAGAAGGGTGGTCTTGCCGGCACCATTGGGGCCTAAAAGCCCCAGCATCTCGCCCGGGCGGGCCGTGAGGCTCACCTGATCCAGAACCGGGCAGGGGCCGCGTAGAAGCGTAATGTCGCGCGCTTCGATAATCATTCTTCTGGCCCCCTCATTCTTCCTGTCCCCTCAGGCGCAGCAGAAGGGCGAGGAAGAAGGGTGCGCCGACAAGAGCCGTCACCACGCCCAGCTTCAGTTCGGGCCGGGTTGGAATGAGACGTACCAGTATGTCTGCCCCCAAAGTCAGCGCAGCCCCTGCAAGGCCACTCACCAGCAGAAGCCGTCCCGGCCGGTGGCCAACAAGCGGGCGCAGCAGATGCGGCACCACCAGCCCCACAAATCCGATGGTGCCGGAAACAGCCACCGCTGCTCCAACGGCAGAGGCCGTCCCCGCAATCACCAGCAGACGAAGGCGGCGCATGGAAAAGCCAAGACTCGCGGCCGTATCCTCGCCCAGCGTCAGCGCCTCCAGCCCGCGCCGGGTCGCCAGAACAAGAATGACGCCAAGCATAATGAACGGGGTGGCCAGAACCACATGGTCGAGACTGCGGTCTGCAAGTGATCCCATCAGCCAGAACACGATTTCCAGCGTGGCATATGGGCTGGGCGAGAGATTGAGCGCGAGGGCCGTCAGCGCCCCGGCGAGACTGTTGATGGCAATACCAGCCAGAATCAGCGCTGTGGTGGAGATGCCGCGCTGTGCCAGCCCAAGCAGCAGGGCTGTGGCAACGCCCGCCCCGAGCAGGCCGCCCAACGGCAAGGCGAGAGGAAAAAGGGCTGCCGCCCCGAAATAGAACGCCCCCACAGCCCCCAGCGCAGCACTGCCGGAAACACCGATAACCCCGGGATCTGCAAGTGGATTGCGGATCAGCCCTTGCAGTGCCGCACCCGTGAGGCCGAGACTGAACCCCACCAATATGCCCAGCAGCGCGCGCGGCAGGCGCAACTGCGTGAGGATGAGGCTGGCGAGCCCTTCATCACCGGTGCGGATTTCATGCGGGGCCGCGTCCCAGTCCAGCGGCGCATAGCCAATGGCGAGCGAGATGGCGAACAGAAGGGCCACCAGCAGGCACAGTAGGCCTACCAGAAGGCCGGGCGCAATGCCATCTCGTCGATGCGGATCTTGGGCTGCAGAAAGAGCAAGGCGGCTCATGGTTCCTGTGCGCTTTCATGGCTGGGAAAATCTTCGGCGGGGGCGGTTTGCTCATGCTTTTGTGAAGCTCGCGCTCCAGCGGCAAGGCGTTGATAAGCTTGTGCCAGTTGCGGCCCAGCGCAGGCCCACAGGCGGGTGGGCACTGAAATAATGCTGGCGCCAGTGGCTGCGTGCATCAGCGCCGGATGCTGCATGATGGCCCCGGCCATGGATGGGGGGGCATCCGCATCCATATCCAGAATCAGAACCTGCGGGCGAGCGCTCACGATCTCTTCCAGCGAAAGCTGGCCAAGCCGATCAGGTGAGAGGCGAGAAGCAACATTATCCAGACCAGCCCTGCGGATCAGGTCATCAGCCATCGTATCCCGGCCTGCGGTGAAGCCATTGGGGCGCACCACCACAGCGCGTGGGGGCGAGGGGTCAGCCGGCGGGGTGGCAGGGATGGCCGCCTTGAGGCTGGTGATCATATCTTCCGCTTCCTTCTGCGCTCCAAGAGCCTCACCCATCTCGCGAATCTGCGCATAGGCTTCATCCAGCGTTCCGGGCACGCCCATATCCAGCACCGTGATGCCGAAGCGGCGCAGGGTAGAAACCGTGTTGCGGGTGGTGAACGCACCGGCAATCACCAGATCCGGGGCGAGAGGAATGATCTCTTCCGCCAGCCCACGATTGGTTGGAATGCCAGCCGCAAGTTTCGCGACACTGGAATTGGCCGCGTCTTGTGCAAGAGACGTGATGGAGAGAATGCGATCACGCGGCACCAGCCGCAACAGCAATTCATCCGCGCACAAATTCAGGGAAATGATGCGCTGGGGCGGTGCGTGGGCATCGCTTGTGTTTACAGCATCCGCCCGTGCGGGCAGAGCCGGAAGCTGGCACAGCAGGAGCAGCACCAAAACGCGAACCGGCGCAATGGCGGAAGGCAGAAGGGTTTTGAGCCAGCTCAGTGGGCTAAGGGCCGCGCCCCAGCCCTTCCATAGCTTCTCTCCATGCCCGGCTCTCTTGTGAACCGGTAATTCCCCCCGCGATATACGCGAGGGGTAGGGGCAGATGTTCTGCCGGCAAGCCATGGGGTCAACCTCAATAGGTCAGGCGCAATCCGGCATAGGCACCAAAGCCTGGAGCGAGCCAGCCATTGGGATCCTGATAGGTCTCATCAAGCAGATTGTCGACGCGACCGAACACCGTGAGATTCTCATTATAGGTGTAATTGGCCGAGAGATTCACGATGGTGTAGCCCGGCTGGCGCACGATGGCGGAGCTGACCCGGTCAATGTCCCACCAGTCCGAGAGATGAACAATGGTGGCGGTGAGCACCAGCGGGTCAACCGGCTGCCAGTTGATGGCAAGGCTGGCCTTGTTGTTGGGCCGGCGCACCGGATAGCACGAGGTGGATGTGCGCTGCGCACAGCTTGCCCCGAAGGAGCCGCCGGGCGCGAAATAGCCCACGGTATTGGTGCGCGTGAAATCCGCCCGCACCGAGAACTGCTCGTTCAGACGATAGGAGACAAAAGCTTCCACACCCTGCGTCTTGGCATTGGTGAGGTTCTCGTTGGTCCAGTTCCCCGTGATCATGTTGCGGGAGGTGATGATCAGATTGTCGATGTCATTGTGGAAGTAGGTGACACCAAAACCAATCTTGTCTTCCCACAGCGTCTGCTCAAAACCGGCATCCCAGCCCTTGCTTTCTTCCGGCTGGAGGCCCGGATTTCCGGAGCTGGGCGCATAAAGCTGATACAGGGTTGGTGCCTTGAAGCCCGTGCCGTAGGTGACCTTCAGCTTGGTGTTGGTCTCGGGAATGAGAAGGGCAGGGGCGATGCGCCATGTGGTCTGGCCGCCAAAATTTTCATAGTCATCATAGCGGATATTGGCTGCCACAAAGAGCCGCTCCCATGCGCTGGACTGAAGCTGCGCATAGGCCGCGCTGTCATTGCGGCTGGCCCGCATATTGGTCCACGCCGATGTGCTTTCCATGTTCTCCTGCTTGTGCTCAAGGCCAACCAGAAGATTTTGTCCGGGCATGAAGTTGTAATTGGAGCGCCAGTAATAGGTTTGGCGGTCGCCGTCATAAGTGCTGCGGTTGCTTTTGTAGACGCTGGCATTGCCACGATTATATGTGGTGGCCGCGATGCCGAACGTGCTCAGCAGCTTGTCATCCAGCGCCTTCCACAACCCCTCAGCCTTACCAATGAACGTGCGGGAGGTCGCGCTGTCCTGGAACGGCGCGGGCTCGCTCATATAGGTGGTCATGTTGAACAGGTCGGAGGTGTAATCGAGCGTGGCGTCGATGTAGCGGGCGGTGAGGTTCACCGAGAATACATCGCTCAGGTCAGCATCAAAGCGTGCCGAAAGGGTCAGGTTGTCGTTGCTGTTGTCGTTGTTCGGCGTGCCGAAGGGCACGATGGCCGGCGGCGTCACCGGAATGGCGCTGCTGGCGTAATGGCCGACATTGAAATTATAGGAGAAGCGCTCCAGCGAACCCTTGAGGCTGGCGACCTGATTGAAGGTGCCCAGCGCGCCGCCTTCGATATAGGCCATGGCCTTGGCGGGGCCTTCGCCGCGCTCGGTGTTCATGGAGATCACGCCGCCGATGGCGTCCGAGCCATACAGGCCGCTCTGCGGACCGCGCAGCACTTCCATGCGCGCCAGATCATTGGTGAACAGATAGCCGAAATCAAACGTGCCGCCGGGGGTGGAGGGATCGGAAAGCTCGATCCCGTCCAGCATCACCTTGACGTGGTTGGAATTGGTCCCGCGAATGAAGACAGAGGTGGTGCCGCCTGGGCCGCCGGTCTGCACCACATTCAGGCCGGGTACGGCTTCAAGGGCCTCGGGAACGCTGCGTTGCTGGCGCTCTTCCATGTCCTTGCCGGTGATGACAGTGACGGAGCTTGCCACCTCACGCTCAGGCAGGGGGGAGAGGGTAGCGCTGACCACCACGTCAGGCAGGTCGATCTGGTCGGCAATCGCGCCGGGAGTGTCATTCCACTGGCCGGCGGACTGGGCGAATGCAGGCTGCACCAGTGCCGGGGTTGCCACCACCATGGCCAGCAGACTGGCGCGCAGCAGCAGGGTGCTGCGGGTCTGGGCTCGGGTTGCGAGAGCAGGTCTTGTTGAAGCGGTGGGAGACGGCATGAAAACCTCGGGCGGGACGCATGTGTGGACACGTCACCGCGAACGAGGAAACACCCCTCGCTCCGGTAGGCCGGAGCAAGCAAGCTTTTCCACCATCGGGGAGCCCCGCCCGACTGGCTCGCGTGTGACCACGAGTGACGGCAGGTTTCCTGGCTTGCGGGTCATCGTCGTTCTTCGCCTTCCCAGGCAAGAATGCCCAGTGGCCTTGTGAAGAACGACTCACCGCTCACAGTTGCGGGGGCAGCCACGGATTGGAGGGCTAAAAGCTCTCTCACCGCGTTCCCTTTTAATCCTTCTTGAAAGGACACCGTCGTCCCGGAACCTAGGCGAGGCGAGCAGCGGGCGTCAATGCCACCTATGGTTCATATGCAACATGTGTTGCGCATGTGTCACATTTGCATCGCACCCTGTCGGGTAAGCGCGGGCCGGCGTGTAACCGGCCCGCAAACTGTCAGCGATTCTTGAAAACAGCGGGACGCTTCTCGGTGAAGGCGCGCATGCCTTCCTTCTGGTCTTCCGAGGAGAACAGGGCATGGAAGGTGCGGCGTTCAAACAGCACGCCTTCGGCGAGGCTCACCTCTTGCGCACGGTTCACGGCTTCCTTGGCCGCGATCAGGGAAGGCTTGCCGAAGGCGGCAATGGTGCGGGCCGCTTCCATCACCTCTTCCATGTGCTTTTCTGCCGGCACCACCCGCGAGACGAGGCCCGCACGATCTGCCTCCTCGGCGGTCATCATGCGACCGGTGAGCACGAGGTCCATCGCCTTGTACTTGCCGATAGCCCTTGTGAGGCGCTGGGAGCCGCCCATGCCGGGCATGATGCCCAGCTTGATTTCCGGCTGGCCAAAACGGGCGGTTTCGGAAGCAATGATGAGGTCGCACATCATTGCCAGTTCACAGCCGCCGCCAAGCGCGAAGCCCGAAACGGCTGCGATCAGCGGTGTACGGCAGTGCGCCACCGCATCCCAGCCGGAAAACCAGTCGCCCAGCAGCATCTCGACGCCGGTGCGTTCGGCCATTTCCTTGATGTCAGCGCCAGCGGCAAAGGCCTTCTCAGAGCCGGTGATGACAATGGCGCCCACATCGGTGTCACGGTCCAGCGCGGTGATGGCCTTCGCCATCTCGGTCATCACCTCGAAATTCAGGGCATTGAGTGCTTTCGGACGGTTGAGGCGGACGATAGCGACGCGTCCCTCCCGTTCAACGAGAATGACATTTTCGCTCTGGGCCTGGACTTCCGGTGTGCTGGACATGGACGTTTCCCCTGACTGCAAAACTGATTCAACGTTAGCTGCTTGACGCATGGGGGAGTAGTGCCAGCGCTCTGTAAAGGAAAGATTGCAGAGGCCCCGCTTTCACGCTCCGGAAGAGAACAGGGCGTGGACAGGCATGAGGCGCGCTGAGAGTCGGATTGCGGGAAGCAATCTGTCATCGTTATAGTCGCGCTCCCGCGATGAGGGTTCTGGAATGACATATTGCTGCGGATTGCTGGTGCGTGAAGGGCTGGTGCTTTTGGCCGATACCCGCACCAATGCCGGACTGGACAACGTTTCGACCTTCCGCAAGCTTCATGTCTTCGAGGAAGTGGGGCACCATGTCATCGGCATTGCGACGGCGGGTAACCTGTCTGTCAGCCAGTCTGTCGTCAGCCTGCTGCGCGAGGGCTTCAAGGACGAGGCGAGCGGCGAACTCCGCCAGCTTCGCGATTGCCACAGCATGTTTCAGGCCGCACGGCTTGTGGGCGAGGCCATCCGCCATGTGAGCAAGGTGAATGGCCCGCTGCGGGAGGAGAGCGGCGGGGTCAATTTCGATGTCTCGTTCCTTGTCGGGGGGCAGATGCTGGGTGGGCCGCCGCGCCTGTTCATGATCTATACGGCTGGCAACTTCATCGAATGCACACCCGATACCCCCTTCTTCCAGATTGGCGAGCACAAATATGGCAAGCCGATTCTGGACCGGGCCGTGCATTACGACATGCCGCTGGCCGATGCGCTCAAGATCGCGCTGATATCCATGGATTCAACCATGCGCTCCAATCTCGGCGTGGGTTTGCCGCTGGATGTGATGGTGGTTTATGTGGACAAGCTTCAGGCGGAAATGACCCAGCGGATCGAGGCGGGAGACCCGTATTTCCACGATCTTCGCGAGCGTTGGGGAGCGGCCCTTCGGGCGGCCCACAGCTCCATTCCCCGTCCGCCCTATCTCAAGCAGATTCGCCCCGCTGTGGCGGCGGTGCCTGATGTGCCGATGGATGATGAAGCCATCGGATGATGGTGGTGGCGGTTCCATCGTCAAGCTTGCGGTTATGAAAAAGGGCACCCTTGAGGCGCCCTTTCCCTATTCACCACACGGCCAGATTCATCAGGCCTTGGGCTGAAGCTTTGCGGTCACGATCTGGTCGGGATCCTTCACCGGCTCGCCGCGCTTGATCTGGTCCACATTCTCCATGCCGGAGATGACCTCACCCCACACGGTGTACTGGCCATCCAGGAAGCGGGCATCGGCGAAGCAGATGAAGAACTGGCTGTCACCGGAATCGGGGTTCTGGGCGCGGGCCATGGAAACGGTGCCGCGCTTGTGCGGCACGGAGTTGAACTCCGCCTTCAGCTTCTTGCCAGAACCGCCCATGCCGGTGCCGGTCGGGTCGCCGGTCTGGGCCATGAAGCCCTCGATCACGCGATGGAAGACCACGCCATTATAGAAGCCGTCTGCAACCAGTTCCTTGATGCGGGCCACGTGACCGGGCGCGGCATCGGGACGGAACGCAATGGTGACGGGACCCTTGGTGGTCTCCAGAACGAGCACTTCCTCACTCATGTCGAATCCTCTCAGTGTATGGGCGGGCGATTGGGTCCGCCCTCCGCTGGTCCATCCCCGCAGCCGCTGCGCCATGCGCGATCCGGCCGGGGGAGTGTGCGTCTCACTTGTCGGCGTCAGCCGCCACCTGCATCTTCACGATGCGATCTGGGTTCGCCACTGCGCCATTGCGCGAAGAGGGACCCTTCTTGATCTTGTCCACATTCTCCATGCCGGAAACGACCTCACCGATAACGGTGTACTGGCCATTCAGGCTGGGGGTGTCATCCAGCATGATGAAGAACTGCGAGTTTGCGCTGTCTTCCGAAGCGGCACGGGCCATGCCCACGACGCCGCGCTTGAACGGCACCTTGGAGAATTCCGCCGGCAGGTCATCATATTTGGAGCCGCCGGTGCCGTTGCCATACTGGCCGTCGCCGGTCTGGGCCATGAAGCCATCAATCACGCGATGGAACGGAACGTTGTTGTAAAAGCCTTCGCGAGTCAGCGTCTTGAGGCGCTCGACATGCTTGGGAGCAAGGTCGGGCCGCAGGGCGATGACGACGCGGCCATTGGCCGTATCAAGATAAAGGGTGTTCTGCGGGTCGCTCTTGCCCTGTGCTGCCGCCGGCAGGGCGAAGGCCAGGGCAAGCAGCAGGCCGGCACACAGGCGGCCGAGTACGCGCATCATGAAGGTCTCCTCGGAAGGCCCCGCCAGAGGGGCGGTAAAATCAGGATGGGCAGCACACCTCAGCGCGCGAAGCGGGCTTTGAGGCGTGCCAGAACAGGAGCAGGCACGAAGGTGGAAACATCTCCACCCATGTTCGCAATCTGCCGGACCAGAGTGGCGGTGATGGGGCGCACCATGGGTGAAGCAGGAAGAAATACGGTCTGGATATCTGGAGCCATTGCGGCGTTCATGCCGGCCATCTGCATCTCGTAATCGAGATCGGTTCCGTCACGTAGCCCCCGAATAAGAAGGCTTGCGCCAATCTCGCGCGCCGTGTCCACGATGAGGCCAGAAAAGGTGATGGCTTCCAGGCTTGTGTTCTCGGCTGCCGCAATCGGGCCGCAAACCTCTATCGCCATCGCCAGCCGTTCTTCGGCGGTGAACAGGGGGGTCTTGCCGGGGTGAACGCCCACAGCCAGCACCATCCGGTCTGCCAACCGGCAGGCAGAGCGCACCACATCAAGGTGCCCGTTGGTCAGCGGGTCGAAGGAGCCACCATAAATGGCTGTGCGGATGGAGGATGCGCTCATGCCAAAGGCGTAACCGGCTGCGCAGCCTGATGCAACGGGCAAGTGCGCAAGAGGTGAAAGTGAACGCGTGAAACAGGGTCATAACGTGGGTAAATAAAGATATGTGCAGAACAGGATGCTGTGCGTTGATGGCATTCGGACGCGGGATCGGGTTTCATGGCTCTCGGTATGGAGGGCATCCAGACGATCATGCAGTCCTGAGGGCAGCTCATCTTTAGAGCTCAATGATTGGGCTCCCCTTGTGGCGTGTTCTCAAGCACTGGAAGAGGCCACTGAGCCGGAGCGATCGAAGCCGGCTCACAATTCAATTTGAAATCAGATCACGGCCATTTCTGTCGCTACTGTGCATTTTTGTCCGGGAAGCCTCAATTTAAGGCGTTTGCTCCCTGTTCTTGTCCACATTCACAGTATATCTGCCCTTCTGCCTTGATGATGGTAGCCTGAATGGCCGCAGCCCCAGTCCCCTTTGCGCGCTCTCCTGTCCGGTATCGCCATGGAAATGATTACGACCGCCCTGGTTCTGTTACTTGCCGTTGTCGTCAGTGGCTGGATCTCACGCGCACTGCCCATCGGCGTGCCCTTGCCACTTGTGCAGATCTGCCTTGGCGCGCTGATCGCGACGGGTGCGGATCTGGCTGTCCAGCTTCAGCCGGATATCTTTTTCCTGCTGTTTCTGCCGCCGCTCCTGTTTCTTGATGCCTGGCATATTCCCAAGGAGGGGTTGCTCAAGGACAAGACCATGATCCTGGCCCTGGCATTCGGGCTGGTGGTGTTCACGGTGCTGGGGGTTGGCTTCTTCATCCACTGGCTGATTCCGGCGATGCCTCTCGCGGTTGGGTTTGCGCTCGCGGCGATTCTTTCTCCCACAGATCCGATCGCGGTCTCGGCCATAGCCCAGCGTGTGCCGGTGCCCCGTCGCCTCATGAATGTCCTGTCCGGCGAGGCCTTGCTGAATGATGCATCGGGCCTTGTGTGCATGCGATTTGCGGTGACTGCGGTTCTCACCGGGACTTTCTCGCTGATGGCGGCGGTGAGCACTTTCACATGGCTGGTCGTTTGCGGTGTGCTGGTCGGGGTCACTGTGACCATCGCCACGACCCATGTGAAGCAGTGGATGAGCCGGAGACTGGGCGCGGAAAGCGGATCAGAGGTTCTCATCAGCCTGCTGATCCCTTTCGGGGCCTATCTGGCGGCTGAACATCTGGGTGGTTCGGGCATTCTGGCGGTTGTGGCGGCCGGCATTACCATGAGCTACACGGAACTCAGCGGCAAGCTGGTGGCGCTCACCCGCGTGCGGCGCAGCACCGTGTGGGACATGGTGGCCTTCTCGGCCAATGGCGTCATTTTCGTGCTGCTGGGCGAGCAGTTGCCGCGCATCGTGGATGGGGCGACACAGGCGCTGCGCGAGGCGGGGCAGCACAACCCCATGTGGCTCATCATCTATGTGGTGGCTATCAATGTGGCGCTGATCGCCCTGCGTCTGGTGTGGACCTGGGTTTCCCTGCGGTTTTCCTCTTTCATCGCATCCCGGCGAGGCCAGCCATCGGACAGGCCAAGCTGGCGTCTTTTGCTTGTGATCTCCCTTGCTGGCGTGCGCGGCACGGTCACGCTCGCGGCCGTTATGTCCCTGCCATTGTTCATGGAAGACGGTTCGCTCTTCCCGGTACGGGATTTGGCGATCTTTCTGGCGGCGGGCGTAATTATCCTGTCCCTGCTCATCGCCAGCATCTGCCTGCCTTTCCTGCTGAAGAAACTGCAGCTGCCGCAGGTTTCCACCGGACGCAGGGAGGAAGACCGCGCAAGGGTGGCGGCAGCACAGGCCGCCATCACGGCTATCGAGCAGGCCCAGCATGTTCTGGCGGAAGGCCGGCAGGATGCAGAGATGTATTCTGAAATCGGTGCGCGGGTGATGGATATCTATCGCCAGCGCATCAACGGCCGTTCGGGTACTGGCGATGATGCCGAGAAGTTTCGCGCTGCCGAGCGGATCGAGAAGGAATTGCGCCTTGCGGGCCTGCGGGCCGAGCGGGAGGAGTTCTTCCGGCGTGGGCGGCGCATGGGTCTTTCAGACAGCATCGTGCGCCGTCTGGTGGAAGAGGTTGACCTGGCCGAAGCCCGCATGACGTCTGAATAGGCGAACAGGCTTTCGACCATCACGCTATTTGAATGTGCGCGAAGAACCCTTCAGCCGGTTCTCGTTCCATCTGGCTTCTGCATGGCCGGATCAACTGCATGAGGGGCAAAACCGGTTTCGCCCCTCATCTCAGCCTGAGTTAAGGCGTGCAGCACACAGGGTGTGCTCATCATCCGCGCATCAGCGCCGTGACATGGGCCGCGGTGGAGGATGCGAGGGCGTTGAGGTCGTAGCCGCCTTCCAGCAGCGAGACGATGCGCCCGCCGCATGTCTTGTCTGCAATACTCATCAGGCGCTGGGTGGCCCATGTGAAGTCCGCCTCCACCAGACGGATATTCGCCATGGGGTCATCCTTGTGGGCATCAAACCCGGCGGAGATGATAAGCAGGTCCGGGTGAAACGCCTCCAGCCGGGGCAGGATCCGGCTTGTCATGGCCTCACGGAAGGCATCGCCTTCATCGCCCGCGCGCAGGGGCGCATTGACGATGGTGTCGTCCGTTCCAGTCTCGCCTAATGCGCCGGTGCCAGGAAACAGGGGCATTTCGTGGGTTGAGCAGTACATCACCGTGGGGTCATCCCAGAAGATGGCCTGCGTGCCATTGCCGTGATGCACATCGAAATCCACGATGGCGACCCGATCCACCCCGAACTTTGCCTGCGCATGGCGGGCCGCGATGGCTGCCTGATTGAGGAGGCAGAAACCCATGGGTTTGCGGATCTCGCAGTGGTGGCCGGGTGGACGCATGGCCACAAAGGCATTGTGAATCTTGCCTTCCATCACCTCATCAACAGCGAAACAGGCCCCGCCCACGGCACGCAAGGCGGCCTCCCAGCTACCGGGAGACATGATGGTATCATCATCAATCCGCACGATCCCTTCGGTGGGGACAGCCGCGCCAAGGGCATCCACGAAGTCCGCCGGATGCACGCGGATAATGTCCTCCCGCGCACCCAGCGGGGCCAGATCACGCTCCAGCAGGGCAAACTTTTCCTGCTCAAAGATGCGGTCCAATACGCGCAAGCGGTCTGCCCGCTCAGGATGGCCCGCAGGGGTAAGATGGTTCAGCCCGGAAGGATGTGTGACGAGCAAGGTGGACATGAATGAGGACGCCTCCCAGGCCTGCTTTTCTTTGAATCATACCATATTCGTATCATCGCAGAGGAGATTTGAGGCGGCTCAATTGGTCTTCTTATGCTTTGGTTCTGTGTCTCATCTTTTGTTGCACTGCAAAAGACTGGCGAAACTTATGATTTTTCGTGATGAGGACGTGGGGCAGCGGCACGGCCAAGGCGGTCGGCGATAGCTTCTCCCAGTCCGTCATGGGGCAGGGGGACCACCGCGATGGCGCGCGCATCGGTGGCATCCAGTGCGCGCAGCGCATCATAAAGCCGGGCGGCGGCCTGTATCAGGTCGCCCGTGGGGCTGAGATCCAGAACAGTTGAGGCATGTGTTGTACCGGGAGGCATGGTGCCGCCGAAGGTCAGCAGCGCTTCGCCGGGTTTAACAGATATGGCGTTCAGGCGCACCGGCGCGCGTGGGGCATAATGGGATGCCAGACGGCCGGGAGAGGCTGGACGTTCGGCATCATCATTGTGCGCATCGGCAAGCGGCATCCCAATAACAGCCTCGATCTGCGCGCGGGTGACGCCGCCGGGCCGCAGCAGGCGTGGCACCGGGCCGGTAGCATCCACAATGGTGGATTCGACACCTACCTGTGTTGGTCCGCTATCCAGCACCGCATCAATCCGGCCTGAAAGGTCGCCCAGCACATGCTCTGCCGTGGTGGGTGACACATGGCCGGAGCGGTTTGCGCTGGGGCCAACCACCGGGCCACCAAAGGCCGCCAGAAAGGCTTGTGCCACACGGTGGTCAGGCACACGCAGCGCCACGGTATCCATGCCGGCGCGAGCCAGATCGCAGATGTCGCCCCCGGCAAAAGGAACAACCAGAGTCAGCGGGCCGGGCCAGAACGCCTCTGCCAGCGTGCGGGCGATGCTGTTGAAATGTCCGCCCTGCATTGCATCTGCTGCATGGGCATAATGCGAAATCAGGGGGTTGAAGGCGGGTCGCCCTTTCGCCGCATAAAGTTCTGCCACGGCCTGTGCATTGGTGGCATCTGCCCCGAGCCCATAGACTGTCTCGGTTGGGAAGGCGACCAGACCGCCGGACTTCAGCAGTTGTGCGGCCGTTTCTGCGGCACCGATATCATCGGCATGCAGATGGCGGGTATGGCGAAGAGAAGTGGGTTGGGCCATCTTTGTTGCGTCAACTTGTAGCCCCCGGCATAAGGGTCTTCCGTTTACGGAAGGTCTGTCCCGGATGGGGCATGATCAGGAACAGGCCGGTCTTTTGTGCATAGAGCGCGGCCGCCCGGTTGGGGTCAAGCTGCGTCTCGTACGCAGGCATCATGGGGAGAGAGCGATGGCATATCGTGCGCCGGTCGAGGATGTAGCGTTTTTCCTGAAGACCTGTACGGCCCTTCCGCAGCTGGTGGATGCAGGGCTGGTGAACCTTTCCCTCGACATGCTGGATCCCATTTTCGAAGAGGCCGGCAAGTTCGCCAGCTCTGTTATCGAACCGCTGGATCAGGTGGCCGACAGGCAGGGCTGTGTGCTGAAGGATGGTGCTGTCACCACCGCGCCCGGCTGGAAAGAGGCCTATAAAAGCTGGGCAGAAGCCGGCTGGGGCGCGGTTGCGGCAGAAGAGAAATTCGGCGGCCAGCATTTGCCGACATCGGTGACCTCCGCGCTTACCGAGTTCTGGAACACGGCCTCTCCTTCCTTCGGCATCGGTGGCGTGCTGACCATGGGGGCGATCGAGGCGCTGACCGCCCATGGCTCCGCGCCTCTCCAGAAGGCCTATCTGGAAAAGCTGGTCTCCGGCGTGTGGAGCGGCACGATGAATCTCACCGAGCCGCAGGCCGGTTCGGATCTCGCCGCCCTGCGCGCGAAGGCGGTGAATCAGGATGATGGCACCTATCGCATCTTCGGCACCAAGATCTTCATCACCTATGGTGAGCAGGATGTGTCCGAAAACATCATTCACCTCGTGCTGGCCCGGTTGCCGGATGCACCTGCCGGTGTGAAGGGCATTTCGCTGTTCGTGGTGCCGAAGTTCCTCGTGAATGAGGATGGCAACCTTGGTGCACGCAATGATGTGTGGTGCACCGGGCTGGAGCACAAGCTGGGCCTGCACGGTTCACCCACCTGCACCATGACTTTCGGTGACAAGGGAGAGGGGGCCATTGGCTGGCTGGTCGGTGAGGAGAACCGTGGCCTCGCCTGCATGTTCACGATGATGAACAATGCCCGCCTCGCGGTTGGCATTCAGGGCGTGGCGGTTGCCGAGCGCGCCACCCAGCGGGCTTTTGCCTATGCGAAGGATCGCCGGCAGGGTAAGGCTCCGGGCTGGGCCGGTGAGGGCATGGCCCCCATCATCCTGCATGCGGATGTGAAGCGCATGCTGCTCACCATGCGTGCTGAAACCGATGCCGCCCGCGCCATCTGCCTCATGACGGCCGATGCCCTGGATCGATACCACCGCCTGCCGGATGCAAATGCCCGCGCGGCGGCTCTTGCCGAGGCCAGCCTGCTGACGCCTGTCGCCAAGGCCTTCTCCACCGATATCGGCATCGAGGTCGCCTCGCTCGGCGTGCAGGTGCATGGCGGTGCCGGCTATATCGAGGAAACCGGCGCGGCCCAGCATTACCGTGATGCCCGTATCTTCGCGATCTATGAAGGCACGAACGGCATTCAGGCGATTGATCTTGTGGCCCGCAAACTTCCGCTGGAAGGCGGTGATGTGGTGAGCGGGCTGATCGACAGCTATCGCCAGACCGCTGTCGACGTGCAGGCGCAGGACAGCGCGCTGTTTGGCCATGCTGGGGTGCGGCTGGCAGAGGCCGTGGATGCGCTGGGACGGGCTACCCGCCAGATGCGGGACTGGCTGGGAGAAGATACCCAGAAGGCACTGGCGGGCGCGACGCCTTATCTGCGCCTGTTCGCCCGCGCCGCTGGCGGGGCCTATCTCGCCCGCGCGGCTCTTGCATCAGCACGCATGCAAAGCGAAGGAGATAGCGACCCGCGCCATGCCGCCCGCATCGCCACCGCCCGGTTCTTCGCGGAGAATTTGTGCCCGCAGGCGCTTGGGCTGGAGGAGATCGTGTCCGGCGGCCATCACAGCATTGCCGGTGCTGAATCTGTCTTCGCTCTGGACTGAATGAAAAAGGGCGGTGAGAGAAATCTCACCGCCCTTCATATTACATGCGCCGCAAGTGTCAGGCTGAAAGCTCAGCCTCCAGCCGGTCGGCAATGGTGCGCAGAACCTTCACCCGTGCGAAACGCTTGTCTTCTGCTTCCACCAGCGTCCATGGCGCGACGGTGGATGAGGTGCGGTCCACCATCTCGGTCACGGCGGCTTCATATAGCGGCCACTTGGCGCGGTTGCGCCAGTCTTCCGGGGTCAGCTTGAAGCGCTTGTAGGGAATGTTCTCACGCGCTTCGAAGCGGCGCTTTTGCTCATCCTGACTGATCGCGAGCCAGAACTTGACCACGATCAGGCCCGCACGAGACAGTTCGCTTTCGAAATCATTGATCTCGCCATAGGCGCGGCCCCAGTCCGCTGGCGAGCACAGGCCCTCCACCCGCTCCACCAGAACGCGGCCATACCATGAGCGATCGAAGATCGTTGTTTGCCCGTGAGATGGTACCCGCCGCCAGAAACGCCACAGATACGGCCGCGCACGCTCTTCATCTGTGGGGGCTGCGATGGGATAGACCCGGAAATGGCGGGGATCGAGTGACTGGCGCAGGCGCAGGATAGCCGAGCCCTTGCCCGCCGCGTCACTGCCCTCAAACGCCACCACCAGTCCGCGTTCTGCAAAGGCCTTGGATGTGGTGGCCACCGTGATGCGGTGCTGCTCGCGAGCAAGCTGGGCATCATAATCGCTCTTCTCCAGCTTCTGGCTCAGATCCAGCGTGGAGAGAATCGAGAACCGTGGCAGGGCATCCGTGCCCTGCGTGTTGATGACCGGCGTTGGCGGTGGTGTCGGTTCGGCTATGGGCTGGCTGGTGATCGCACGCAGCTTGTCCAGCAGCACGCCGCCGATGGTGGCATCGCGGTAATGCGCATCGCTGGCCGGCACCACCTGCCAGGGCGCAAAATCGGTCGAGGTGGTGCGGGCGACTTCCTCAGCGGCAATCGCGAGGCGTTCACGGGCCTTGCGATTGTCCAGGTCCTGCCATTCGCGCACAACGGGGCGCTGGTAGGTGCCACCGGAGAGGGCCTTGAGGCGCTTGCGGGCTTCCTTCTGCTCCAGATAAAGCCAGATCTTGAGAACGCTGACACCTTCTGCATCCAGCATTGCCTCGAAGCGGCGGATACGGTCCAGATTGCGGGAGAAGGTGGCATCATCGCTGTGTCCCAGCGCCCACTCGCTCACCGGCTGGTGATACCAGGAGCCGAGCATCAGCCCGATATCGCCGAAGGGCGGCATGCCGCGCCAGTATTTCCACATGGCGGGGTGCTGGCTCTCTTCGCGGCTGCTGGTCTTGTAGGTGAGGGTATCGAGCTTGCGGATGTCCAGCCAGTCATAAAGGCGGTTGAGCACCGCGCCCTTGCCTGCGCCATCCGGTCCGTGGATGAGCACCAGCAGGCTGCGCCGGTTCTGGTCAATCATCTGGAACTGGAGGTTGAGCAGTTCTTCTCTCAGGCTCGGCTCAAGAGCCTTGTATGCAGCCTTGTCGAGGGTATGTGCCACCTTGGCGGACTCGAACATTCTGCATCTCTCCTGCTTCAACGAATACGGCCGGATACCATGATCCGGCCGGCTAAATAAGTCATCATCTGTTGTGCAGTGCAGTCCCTACACTGCAAGCCTCAGGCGGAAGGTTTGTCAGCCGGCTTCTTGGCCGCGACTGTGGCGGAGGAGGGCACCTTCACCCATGCCTCACCATCCAGCACCGGCTCTCCATTGACGGAGCAGACGCAGGAGAGACGTGCGCGGCACTTTTCCGGCATCAGTTCCGCCACCTGAACTTCCACATCCACCGTATCACCAATGCGTACGGGCGCGCGGAAATTCAGGGTCTGGGAGATATAGATAGCACCCGGGCCGGGCAGGCGGGTGCCGAGCACAGCTGAAATCAGGCCGGCCGTATACAGGCCGTGTGCAATGCGGCCGCCAAAGGGCGTTCTGGCTGCGAAATGCTCGGACAGGTGAATCGGGTTGCGATCCCCTGTCAGTTCCGCAAAGCCCACAATATCCGAAGACGAAACAGTCTTGGATATGCGCTCGGTCCTCCCAACCGAGAGATCTTCAAAAAACAGGTTCTGTAATTCGAGGAACATGGTCCACCACCGACTTCTTTTGGTCAGGCCGTGGACTGTATGCGTTTTTGCAGCGCATTCAAACGCGAAATGGCTTGGACTATCGGCCAAGCCATTTCGCAATTTGGTGTTTCAGGGCATTAGCCGCGCGCAATTATTGCGCTGCTTCGCGCCATTTGAGAGCGAGTTCGGTCAGCGCCTCATCCTTGCCTTCGGGCAGCACGATGTTGATGCGCACCTTCAAGTCGCCATGGCCACTTTCAGCCTTGGGTAAACCCTTGCCGCGCAGCCGGAATGTGCGTCCACCAGAGGTCCAGGCCGGAATCGCGAGCTCCACCGCACCGGTCAGGGTCTGAACTCGTACCTTTGCGCCCAGAACGGCATCGGCCAATGGCACATCCACATTCTGGCGCAGGTCGTCGCCTTCTCGTTCGAACACGCCATGCGGAGCGTAAGTGATGTTCACATAGGCATCACCGGCCGGTCCGCCCATGGGGCTGGGCTGCCCCTGGCCCTTTAAACGCATGCGGTGGCCCTCACGGGTGCCCGCGGCAATCTTGATCTCGATCTGCTTGCCATTGGGCAGGGTCACGCGCTTCTTCGCACCCGCTGTGGCATCTTCAAAGCTCACTTCAAGCGATAGCTCGACATCCGCACCCGGAGAGGGCTGGAACCCGCCACCGGCCGAACGGCGCTGGCGGCCAAAGCCGAAAATATCGCCAATATCCTCGAATGCACTGCCGCGACGCGAAGAGCCGCCACGCCGTGCGCCTTCGGGCCCGAAGGAGAAGCTCTCGAAAATGGTGTCGCCATCGAAGCCGGAAAAGCCGCCCGGTCCACGCCCCGCGCCATAGGCGAACTCGGGCGCGCGTGGCTTGCCTTCCCCGTCAATCTCGCCCCGGTCAAACTGGCCGCGCTTTTCCTTGTCGGCCAGAATTTCGTGGGCGGTATTGAGCTCCGCGAACTTGTCCTGCGCCTTCGGGTCAGACGCATTCGCGTCAGGATGCAGCTTTTTCGCCAGCCGCCGATAGGCGCGCTTGATCTCCGCTTCGTCGGCAGTCTTGGAAATGCCGAGGACGTCGTATGGATCACGCATGAAATATCACCTCGCCGGCCAGCATTTCAGACAGCCGACCGCAGGCACGATGTGGGGCCATGATGCGAAAAATGCAACGCCCTGCGCCAATGCAACCGGCAAAATTATGGCAAATGGGCATGGATGAGCCGCACATACGCCGGCCTCACCCGTCTTAGGCGCCGGTTAAGCTGCAAAACCGAACCTAAACCTGCCCCAGAACCCGCACTTGCGAGAGGGCCGTGGTTTCGCCCTTGCGGCAAGCCTCGCCACGCACCCAGCGGTCTGGCATCTCATGCACCAGAATGGCGATCATGAAATCCCGGCATTGTCCGGCACGTTCCGGCCCAATGGGGGTGGCCGTGCCGCGTGTGCCGGTATCCGGGTTATCCCATGGAATACTGACATCGTCAGTGGCGGTCAGCGCCTCATCCAGGGCCAGCCGGGCGATTTGCCAGTCGGCCGCATTGATTCCCTGTGGCGGTGGGGAACCGGTTTCCGTGAGAGAGACGGGCCGGGGCGAGATCGAACCGGTCTCGATATTTGTTTCATCCAGAGCATTGCTCATGCTGGAACAGCCGGCGCATGCGGCAACAAGCGCAAGCAGAACAAGGCCCCTGCCTGCGCGCAGCCCTTCGCGAAAGCCGGTATGGCTTCTATAAGGGGGCGTCCGACGCCATTCAGGCATGGTCGGAATTCGACAAGGCACAAGGGGCTCCCGCATGACGACACAGAACCCGATGGAAGCCCAAGACCTCTTAACAAGTGGTGATTTTACTCAGGCTCATGATCCGTTTGGTCTGTTTCGGCAGTGGCTGGCGGATGCCGGGAAGAGCGAGCCCAACGATCCCAATGCGATGACGCTGGCGACTGTGGATGAAAGTGGCATGCCGGATGCGCGCATGGTGCTGCTGAAGGGCGTTGATGAGCGCGGATTCGTTTTCTACACCAACACCGGCAGCGCCAAGGGGCGGGAACTGGTGGCGCATGCGGCGGCGGCCCTTGTGTTTCACTGGAAATCCCTGCGCCGGCAGGTGCGTGTGCGCGGGCCTGTGGAAACCGTGACCGATGCCGAGGCCGATGAATATTTCGCCTCCCGTCCGCGCCTGTCGCAGATCGGCGCTTGGGCCAGCCGTCAGTCCACTCCGCTTGAGGGGCGCTTCGCGCTTGAGGCTGCGGTGGCGACCACGACGGCTAAATATGTTGTGGGCACCGTGCCGCGCCCCCCGCACTGGACAGGGTTCCGCATTCTGCCCATCGCCATCGAGTTCTGGCACGACAGGCCGTTCCGCCTGCATGATCGTGTGGTTTTCCGCCGGGAAACGCAGGATGCCGCGTGGAGCAAAACGCGTCTGTTTCCTTGAGAGGGGGGAGGTTCCGCTGGCTTTAGAGAGAGCCTGTATGTGCAGAAACTCTGGCTGGGGCGGGAGGATTCGAACCTCCGCATGGCGGAATCAAAATCCGCTGCCTTACCGCTTGGCGACGCCCCAATCTGAGGCGGCGGAACATATATCCGGCGAGGGCATCTGTCCAATGCAGAATTGTGGATGATGCGCCCAAATCACCATATGTGCAGGCCAGCTGGCATGAAGATGTGGATCAGGGGCGGGGCGGCATTTGCGCTTGTCACCATTGTGTTCATGCCGGGTGCGGAAGCAGCCTATCGCAGCCGGCTGAAGATTTGTGGGGATTCATGGAGCGCTGCAAAGACGGCCGGGAAAGTACCTGCCGGGCAGAGTTGGCAGGATTTCTACAAGGTTTGCAGTGCCCGCTTGCAGGAAGCGGAAAGGATGCGCCCTGATGGGGCGGGGCGTGGGACTAATCCTGCGCCAATGCATGCGGTTTCGGAACCGCCCCGCGATAGCATCCCATCATATGGGGCCCCATCACCGACCCAACCCATGCCGTCAGCCGCTGAGGCAGGAGCTGGCGCGCGCGTACCTCAAGGACGCTCAAAACCCGAAGCGGGCGTTTCCTCCGCCTCTTCAAGGCAGAAACAGTGCGCGGCCCAGTGGCGGGAACTGAAAATTGCCGGGCAGCTGCCTGAAGGGCAAAAATGGCCGCAATTCTGGAGTGCCTGCAATGCCCGCCTGAAAGCCGGCGAATGAGAGCGCCGAACGGTTCAGGAATTGGCTTTTCTCAGGAGCCCGAGAAACGCGGCGCGCGCTTTTCCGAGAAGGCGAGCCGGCCTTCCTGATAATCCGCGCTGCTGTTCGCAGCCACGGTTGCACGGCGCGCTTCCGCCAGAACCGCATGGGGGGCGCCTTCCGCCGCACGGATGGAGAGCTTTGCGGCCTTGATTGTCAGCGGCGCATTTTCCGTGATGCGACGGGCCAGCCGTGTCGCCATGTCATCTGTTTCTGCCGCAGGCATCAGATAATCGAGCCCGCCCAGTTCATGGGCCCGTTGTGCGCCAAGCCGCTCCGCCATGAAAAACAGGGTGCGTGCGCCCTGGCTGCCAAAAGCACGCAATATGCGTGGCAGGCCACGCGGATCATAACCCAGCCCCAGACGGGCGGCGGGGATGGCGAAGAAGGCATCATCGGCCGCAATGCGCAGGTCACAGCTGGCCGCAAGCGCCGCGCCAGCCCCAACACATGCGCCATGTATCAGGGCAAGCGTGGGGAAGGGCAGGGCCTCTACGCCAGCGCAGGCGGCCTCCACCAGATCATCATAGCTCTGGGCCCCAGAGGCATCGGAGCGGGCGGCGTTGAAGTCGGAAATATCGGCTCCGCCAGAGAAGGCGAGGTCTCCCTCACCGCGCAGGATCGCAGCCCGGATTTCACCGTGGCGCTGTGTTTCACCCGCAAAGGCTGCAATCTGCTGCCACATGCCAGCCGAAATGGCATTGCGCCGCTCAGGATTGGAGAGGGTTATGCGCGCAATGCCACTCTCGATGGAAATGGAAACGGAGCCAGCCACCTCGAACCTCCCTGCATGAACGGCACCGCACAACCGGAGCAGGCCGGATATGCAGATGGATGCAGCAGGAAGGGCAGGGGCTTCTTAGTTCGCCGGATATGCGCCGGCTGCATGGATGCATCCCAGTTCCTGCAGGATTCATATGCCCGAAAAGTGCGGGCATGACCACCGGAACCATGGTTGGGAGCAGGCAGGATTCAGGGCTGAGGCGAAACGGGACGGTACATGAAAGTACCGTCCCGTACCGACGGGTGCCGGTCAGGGCTAGGCACCCGAAGATCGTTCAGAATGCGTATCGCAGACTAAATCGATTCAGCTTTCGCTTCTCTTTGAGGCTTCAGGCCGTGAACTGCAAGAGCACCCATGCTGAAAATCGTGCATGGCATATACATGTTTCCCGCCATGCGTGTAACCGCTCACGCACATGACGTATCCGTAAGGGCGGAGACGAAATGGAGAGATTTATTCAAATGTTCAAAGCCGTTCATTCCTTGCGGAATACAATGCTACCTACAAAACCAACCAGAAGACTGCCAATTGCAACTACAACCCCGTAAATAACGCCGTGATTCTGCGCCATGGTTGCAATTTCTTCCTCGAAGCCACCACGCTGCACGTCGAACCCACCGATGGTTTGGGCCGTCACCTGACCATTGCGCAGCAGTTTCACTGTCACTTCGTAATGTCCCAGCGGGGCGCGTCCGGGAATGTTCACCTCGGCGCGGAAAACGCCGGGTGCGATGAAGCGCACGCCGTTGGGGTTCTCCTGATAGAAATGCTCGCTTTCCTGAATCCGCAGGAAGGCGGCGCGGAACGGATCTGTCGGCACCACATCGGCATAGTCCGGCCCCACCCTTTGAAGCAGCATGTTGCGGATCAGGCCTATTTGCTCCCAGCGCAGGGTTTGCAGGCCGGCCATCTCCTCAGGCGGGCTGCTGGCCTGCACGCTGAGGAATGAGGGGGCCTCCACAAAGGTGCGGCTGTCTGTATTCACCCACAGGCCCAGAAAGCGCGCCTTGCGCCATGTGACATAGCTGGCATTGGGGCCGCGCACGGTTATGACCACATCCGGGTCAAGATCCAGCCCTTCTTCCCGCTCGGCCACGCCGAACAGCACCAGTTCCGCTCCGGTGAAATTGGAGGCAATGCGCACGGTTGGCTGGGAGATGGAGAGCACCACCCGGTCTCGTGCATCAGCCTCCTCCGCCGCCAAAGGCTGTGGCACAGCCGCAAGAGCGAAGAGACCGCACAGAAGGAAGAGCAGACGAAGCTGTTTCATTTCGCCCGCTCCATGATGGTCACCACAAAGCGGTCGGAGGGTTCGCGCACCAGATCGAACGCCACGCGCAGGCCAACAGAGAGCACCAGAAGCGCCAGAAGCAGGCGCAGATAGTCTGGCCTCAGGGTCTGGCCGGTCCGGGCACCGAATTGCGCGCCCATGGTGCCGCCAATCATCAAGACAAAGGCCAGAACGGCATCCACGGTGCCATTGGTGGAGGCATGCAGAATGGTTGCCGCAACCATGGTGGCGACGGTGAGTACGGATGATGTGCCGACCGAGGTGGTGGTCGGCACGCGCAACAGATAGATGAGGGCCGGCACCAGAATGAAGCCGCCGCCCACGCCCAGCACAGCCCCCAGCACACCGATGATGAAGCCCAGCCCGACAACGGGGATGGTGGAAACATAAATGCGGGCTTTCCGGAACCGCATTTTCAGGGGCAGGCGCATCACCCAGCTATGGGTGCCGGGGCGGCGAATATTGGCCTTGCCGCCGGTGCGGCTGCGGATGATGGCGCGCACGCTCTCCATCAGCATCATGATGCCAATGCCGCCCAGCAGCAGCGTGTAGGAAATGCGGATCATGAGATCCACCTGCCCAATGCTGCTGAGCCATGTGAACAGGGCCACGCCGCATATGGTGCCCACACCGCCCCCCGCGAGGAGCATGCCCGCAAGGGGCAGGTCCACCAGCCCTTTCCGCAGATAGGACATGGCACCGGAGAAGGAGGAGGCAGCCATATAGGGCGAAACGCTGGCAACCGCGACTGTTGGTGGAATGCCCGTGAAGATGAGCAAGGGGGTCATCAGGAAGCCGCCACCCACGCCGAACATGCCCGAGATGAAGCCCACGGCGAGCCCCATGGCGAAGATGGAAAAAATCGCCACCGGCAATTCGGCAATCGGCAGGTAAATGGTCACGGCGTCCACCCGTTACAGATCAGGGGGAGTATTGGCGTTTAAGCTATTTGCCCCGAAAATTGAAGGACATGCATGCACAAAAGCGGCCACATCCGGCGCGATCGCCCGGGTGTGATGTGTTTTCGCCAGTGGGTGTGTCCTATCGGTCGGGGTGTTGGTGGACGGGCCGGGTGGAGCTTGAATGTGACTAGGCCTTCACCCCTTGCAATGGCACATGAGCCAACCTGAATGAGCCGCCGCTTTGCGGTCTTCTGAAAAGGCCGAAGAGGTGGGCGCAGGGGAAAAGGCTGCGGCACGACGGCGGGTCATGCCCAGCTTTTGCCGGGCCGGGCGTGCCATCATCATCCCCGCTTTTAAATGCAGGGCAGTCCTTACGCATCTGCTTAAAACGGATGCATCGTGCCGCTTTCAGGTGATGAAACGAAGCGGTCCTAAAGGCCGATCAGCCGGGCGATTTCGGCTGCCGCCAGAGCCGGTGCCAGCGTGCCGGCGGCCACCTCATGTTCCAGCCCGGGCAGGCGGGATTTGACCGTGGGGTCGCTGGTCACACGTTCCGTCAGGCGTTCCTTCAGCAGGGTCCACATCCAGCGGACCTGCTGTGCCTGTCGGTTTTCTGTGAAGAAACCGGAGGCCTCGGCTTTTTGGCGATGCAGTTCCACCTGTTCCCACACATCGCCGACGCCATCGCCGGTCAAGCCGGAATAGGTCAGCACGGGCGGTGTCCACCAGGACTGGCGAGCGCCCAGTAAATGCAGCGCGGCGCGATATTCGCTTGCGGCCGCGCGGGCACGGCGCAGATTGTCGCCGTCCGCCTTGTTCACGGCCACGATGTCGGCCAGTTCCAGCACGCCCTTCTTGATGCCTTGAAGCTCATCGCCCGCACCGGGCAGCATCAGCACGAGGAAAGTATCCGTCAGTTCCGCCACTGTGGTTTCGGACTGGCCGACGCCAACCGTTTCCACCAGCACGACATCGAAGCCGGCAGCTTCACACAGCAGCATGGTTTCGCGCGTCTTGGCCGCGATGCCGCCCAGTGTGCCGCCGGAGGGAGAGGGCCGGATAAAGGCTTTGGGGTCCACCGCCAGCTGTGCCATGCGGGTCTTGTCACCCAGAATGGAGCCGCCGGTGCGGGTGGAGGAGGGGTCCACTGCCAGCACCGCGACCCTGTGCCCCTTCGCGGTGAGATGGCTGCCGAGCGTGTCTATGGTGGTGGACTTGCCCACCCCCGGCACACCGGTGATGCCGACTCGCAGGGCCTTGCCGGTATGGGGCAGAAGGGTCTGAAGCAGGGCCTGCGCTCGCTGGCGATGATCGCTGCGGCGCGACTCCACAAGGGTGATGGCCCGTGCCAGCGCCGCGCGTTCTCCATTCAGCACGCCTTCGGCAAGCTTTGCGTCATCCGCCTGGTGCAGCCCCATCATGCCTGTCGTCCCTCCCGCGCCATGTGGTGGCGCATGTTCCGATTGCATTGGGAAGTCGTCATGTCCCGGCGGTAAAGTCCAGCCCTATTTGTGTTGAAGGCGAGGATGGGGAGGCGCGCGGGGCACCCCGCCTGTCAGAGGGCGAACGGCCGGATATCCGAGGCATCCAGTTCCGCCAGCGCGTCAGCGGCGCGTGTGCCGGCAATGGTGATATCCGGAGCGATCTCGGTCAGGGGCACCAGCACGAAGGCCCGTTCCAGAATGCGCGGATGCGGCAGTTCCAGATCGGCATGGCGGAAATCCTCGCTATCAAACAGCAGGATGTCGATGTCGATGCGCCGTGGCCCATAGCGCACTTCCCGCGCCCGGTCTCGCCCCAGCGTGCGCTCTACCCTCAGGGCGAGTTCCAGCAACGCGCGCGGCGAGAGGGTTGTTTCCACCTCAACCACCTGATTGAGATAGGGCTCCTGCTGGATAGGCCCCCATGGGGGTGTTTCATAAAGAGAGGAGCGCGCACTGATCCGCACACCGGCCAGTTCCAGCAGTTCCAGCGCATGCCGCAATATGGTGACACGCTCTCCCATATTCGTGCCAAGACACAGGAAGGCGTGAGAGCTCTGCGCTGCTTCGATTTCCGGCATGGTGTGCTGGGGCAGGGCATCGGCCATCATGGCTGGCTCCGAATGGCTTCGGTGACGCGCGCGGCCTGCACATGCTCCGCCACATCATGCACGCGGATGATCTCGACCCCTGCCATCAGCCCGATGACATTGGAGGCAATGGTGCCGGGCAGGCGCTCCGCTGGAGTGCTGTCCACCACCTTGCCGATAAAGGATTTGCGCGATGTGCCCAGCAACAGCGGCAAGCCCAGTACGCGCAATTCGCCCAGCCGGCGCAGGGCGGTGAGGTTCTGCTCAAAGCTCTTGCCGAACCCGATACCGGGGTCCAGCACCAGCCGCTCCCGGGGCAGGCCGGCATTTTCCGCGCGGGTGATGGCGCGCTCGAAGAAGGCCAGCATATCGGCGATGATGTCCAAGGCTGGGTCAATTTCGACGCGATTATGCATGACGATCGCGGCGGCACCGAAATCCGCCACCACATGGGGCATGTCCGCATCATGCGCGAAGCCCCAGATATCGTTCACGATGTGCGCGCCCTGTGCCAACGCGCGGCGGGCGACCTCGGCCTTGTAGGTATCCACGGAGATGGGCAGGGCACTGTTTCGGCTCAGCCTTTCCAGAACCGGGGCCAGTCGGGCCCACTCTTCATCGGCAGAAAGCGGGGTGTGGCCGGGGCGGGTGGACTCGCCGCCCACATCCAGCATATCCGCGCCTTCTGTCTCGAGCCTTTGGGCGTGCGCCAGCGCATCTGCCGCGGCAAGGCTGAGCCCGCCATCCGAGAACGAATCGGGCGTGACATTGATGATGCCCATCACCAGCGCATGCGGGCCGAGCGCGATGGTGCGCCCCCGCATGTGCAGGGTGGAAGGGGCCATTTTCTGGCCGGGCGGAGAAGCTATTGTGGATACGGACATGACGCGCCGGAGTGCTGGAAAGCGCGCACTCAACTCTCGACAGCCGCACAAGGCAAGTACGGGAAAGCGAATGCTGCGAATTTCAGCACCACGCCATGCCGGAAGGCACCCTTGAGACATTATCGCGTCATGCCTAGCTTAGGGGATATTCTGGCCGGGTTATGTTGTATCTCGTCGGTCAGATGTCTTCGTCACACAGCGAGAGACGGATTCGCCAGTCTGGCAGGCTGGATTCAGCTTCACCCGTTTCGAATGAGGACCGGCCCCATGTCCGACATTCAGGTTTCCGACATTCAGGTTTCAGATTCTTCCCCTGTTTTCGCCTATTTGCCGGATCGAGTCCTCACCCGGGCCGCCGGGGCGGATGTCGAGCATTTCCTGCATGGGGTGCTGACCTGCGATGTGGCGCATATTGAACCGGGCAGTTCCCGCTATGGCGCATTGCTGACTCCGCAGGGCAAGATCATTTCCGATCTTCTGCTCTATCGGGAGACTGCTGACAGTTTCCTGATTGATGCCCCGGTCGAGGTTTCGGCTGACCTCATCAAGCGCCTCACCTTCCTGCGCCTGCGTGCAAAGGTGGTCTTTGAGCGGCTGGATGATCTCGTTGTGGTGGCTCGCACGGGGGCCGGGCAGACGAGGGATGAGCCGGAGGCCGGTGTCGTCTCCTATCCGGATCCGCGCCTGCCGGCGCTTGGCCACCGCCTCATTGTACCGCGCGCAATGGCAGAGGCGCAGCATGGTGATGCCGAGGCCTATGAGCGCTTGCGGATAACATTGGGTATTCCAAAGGGCGGTGTTGATTTCGCCTATAATGATGCCTTCCCCCATGAGGCGGACATGGACCAGCTTGGCGGGCTGGACTTCCACAAGGGCTGCTATGTGGGGCAGGAAGTGGTGAGCCGGATGGAACACCGTACCGCCGCCCGTAACAGGCTGGTTCAGGCGGTATTTGCAGAGAGAGCCGAAGCGGGGCATGAGATTCTAGCGGGAGACAAGAGTGCAGGCCGCACGACCTCTGCCGCCGGACGATTGGCCATTGCAAGCGTGCGGCTGGATCGCACCTCTGCCGCGCAGGCTGCGGGCACGCCTTTGCTGGTGAATGGCGTTGAGATTGAACTGGTGCGGCCGCAATGGGCCGGGTTCGAGATGGCATGGGCGCGCAAGGAAAGTCCGCTGGACGTTGTGGCGCAGGCGATGAAAGGTCAATGAGTATGATGTCCCAGACCTCTGTCATTCACGCCGATGGCCTGGCGCGTTGCGGGTGGTGCGGCACCGACCCGGTCTATACGGCGTATCATGATACTGAATGGGGGGTGCCAGAGCACGACAGCCAGGCGCTGTTTGAAAAGCTGCTTCTGGATGGTTTTCAGGCCGGCCTTTCGTGGATCACCATTCTGCGCAAGCGCGATAATTTCCGGCGGGCGTTCGATGGTTTCGACCCGGATATCATCGCCCGCTATGATGCGGCGAAGGTTGAAGCGCTGATGCAGGATGCGGGCATCGTGCGCAATCGCGCCAAGATCGAGGGCGCGGTTTCTTCTGCGCGGGGCTATCTGGACCTACGGGAGAAGGGCATCGCCTTCGCCGATGTGCTTTGGGATGCGGTGGATGGGGCACCGCTCATCAACCGGCCTGAACGTCTCTCAGATGTGCCTGCACAGACAGACGCCTCGCGCGCGCTCTCAAAGCGGCTGAAGGGATATGGCTTCAAGTTTGTCGGCCCCACCATCGTCTATGCCGCCATGCAGGCATGCGGGTTGGTGGATGACCATCTGGCCGATTGCCATTGTGCACGGGCGCGGTAGCGGCAGGCCGCACCGCACCCGTGGTCTCATTCAGAAGCGGGTGACAATATCGGCCAGATTTGGGCGGGGGCGTTCTTCCAGCACCTGCACCGGGCTGCCGAGATAGATGAAGCCGGCAACCCGCTCATGTTCCGCAAGCCCCAGCGCCGCGCGGGCGCGGGCATCAAAAGCCGGCCATTCGGTGATCCACGTACCGCCAAAACCCAGCGCGTTAGCGGCCAGCAGCATGTTCTGGCAGCAGGCGGCGGCGGACATGGACTGTTCCCACTCCGGAATCTTGGGGTGGTGGACAGGGCTGGTCACCACAGCAATCACCAGCGGCACGCGTGAAAAGCGACGGCGCTCTTCATTCAGATGCTTTTCATCGGCATCGGGGTGGTCTTCGGCATAGATTTTCGCAAAGGCTTCGCCGGCACGCGCGCTGCCTTCGCCTTCGAACAGAACGAAGCGCCATGGCACCAGACGTCCGTGATCCGGCACGCGCGAGGCAATGGTGAGGATGGTTTCCAGATCCTCGCCGGCCGGGCCGGGTTCCACCAGATCCATAAGGCGGAAGGAGCGACGGGTGCGCAGCAGGTTGAGTGCATCAGCCATTTGGGAAGCCTTCAAAATCGCGTGGGGCAAAATCACGTGGGGAATATCATCTCGTGCTTGGGCGAATGGTGATGAGCTATAGCCCAGACGCACAGGAAAGGAACCCGCACTGCGGCATCGTGCTGCGCAGGGTGTGAAAATAGCTGTCCTTGTTCAGTTGCCTCAGGATTGACTTGAATCTGCCCCGAATTTTGTGCACCTCAGAGACATGATCCGAATTCGATGCATGCGGAAGATCCGGCCTTCTGACGCGCCAGACTCCTTCAGGTGCTGGCAGCGCGCGGCTTTGCTGCGCGGGCTGCTGGTGGCCGGGGTGGTGTCTGCGCAGCTTATGGTTGTTTCGTCTCCGGTCCTCGCGCAGAGTCTTCAGTTTCTGGGGGTGACGCCTCCATCGGAAAAGCAGGCCGGGCCATTTTCTGGTGGCGCGGGCAGTGTGTTGCAGTCATCACCGGGCGAGAGTGGGCGCGAGCCTCATGCCGTGTTGCCAACCCCGCCAGAGGGTAAGGTCGCCCTCGGCGTTTATGCTGGCTATGGCACAGGCAACAAGCCCATTGCCCGTGGTCTTGTCTGGCGGGTTTTTGCAGCCCAGCAGGATCAGGCAACCGGTGCATTTCCGCTGGTTGCGGAACAGGATGAGTCTGCACCCGTCTTCTTCCTGACCCCCGGCAGCTATATCGTTCATGTCTCCTATGGCATGGTCAGCCTTGCGAAAGAGGTCACCCTGGGCCAGAGCTCCCAGCGTGAGGCCTTCCCCCTTCAGGCTGGCGGCTTGCGCCTTCAGGCCGATGTGGAGAAAACGGCGATTTCGCCGCAATTGCTGACCTTCGATATTTTCGAGGGCTCTTTCCTTCATGGCCGCGCATCCAGCCAGCCCTATTACAAGGGGGCGACGGCAGGTGAGGTCGTGCTGTTGCCGGAAGGCACCTACCATGTCGTCTCCACCTATGGTGACGCCAATGCGGTGGTGCGGGCTGATGTGAATGTCGCCTCGGGCAAGTTGACCGACGCCACCATGCATCACCGTGCGGCAGAGGTTGCACTCAAGCTTGTGAAGCAGAAGGGTGGAGCTGCGGTTTCAGATACGCAGTGGACCGTCATCACGCCCGGCGGAGATACCATTAAGGAATCCATTGGCGCGGAACCCACCTTTGTGCTGTCCGAGGGTGCCTATACGGTGATCGGGCGTAACAATGGTGTCAATTTCAGTCAGGAATTCAAGGTGGAACCGGGTGCGAACCAGAAGCTCGAAGTGCTGATGCGATAGAGCTTCAGGCCTTCATGGGCTGAAGAGGGTTTTAAAGCCTAGAAACTCCATGAGGTTCAATAAAAAGGCCCCGAAACATGGTTTCGGGGCCTTTTTATTGTTTGGATGACGCTTCCGCTCAGTTTGAAGTGGCAGCCTGTGCCTTGTTCTTCAGGTCTGGCGGCACAGCCTCATTCACCAGCGCGGCGATCACCTCATCCAGCGTGCCGCTGGTCTGGTCCTTGGAGCCAAGGCGGCGGATGGAGAGGGTCTGCTCGGCGGCTTCCTTCTTGCCCGCCACCAGCAGCACCGGCACCTTGGCCAGCGAGTGCTCGCGCACCTTCAGGTTGATCTTCTCATTGCGAACATCAACCTCAGCCCGCAGACCGGCTTCACGCAGCTTGGCGACAACATCCAGAACATAGGCATCCGCTTCAGAGGTGATGGTGGTCACCACAACCTGTGTCGGCGCAAGCCATAGCGGGAAGTGTCCGGCGAAGTGCTCAATGAGAATGCCGGTGAAGCGCTCCATGGAGCCGCAGATGGCGCGGTGGATCATCACCGGCGTCTTCTTCTGCCCGTCCGCATCCACATAGAAGGCACCGAAGCGCTCCGGCAGGTTGAAGTCCACCTGCGTGGTGCCGCACTGCCATTCACGGCCGATGGCATCCTTCAGCGTATATTCGAACTTCGGGCCATAGAACGCCCCTTCACCGGGCAGGATGCCCGTGGTGATGCGGTCGCCATACTTCTCTTCAATCTGCTTCAGCACGCGCTGCATCACGTCTTCGGCGTGATCCCACACCTCGTCCGTACCCACGCGCTTTTCAGGGCGGGTGGAGAGCTTGACGATGATCTTGTCGAAGCCAAAGTCGGCATAGGTGGAGAGGATGAGATCATTGATCTTCATGCACTCTTCCGCCATCTGCTCCTCGGTGCAGAAGACGTGGGCATCATCCTGCGTGAAGCCGCGCACGCGCATCAGGCCATGCAGTGCGCCGGAAGGCTCGTAGCGGTGCACCACGCCGAACTCGGCCAGACGCAGCGGCAGGTCGCGATAGCTCTTCAGGCCATGCTTGAAGATCTGCACATGACCGGGGCAGTTCATCGGCTTCAGGGCGAAGACGCGCTCGTCACGCACTTCATCACCGGCAGACTGCACCTTGAACATGTTCTCCTTGTACCAGCCCCAGTGGCCGGAGGTTTCCCAGAGAACGGAATCCATCACCTGCGGGGCGTTGACTTCCTTGTAGTCCGCCTTCAGGCGGCGGCGCATATAGGCCACCAGTTCCTGAAACAGCGTCCAGCCCTTGGGGTGCCAGAACACCGTGCCGGGCGCCTCTTCCTGAAAGTGGAAGAGGTCCATCTCTCGGCCAAGACGGCGATGGTCGCGCTTCTCGGCTTCCTCAAGGCGATGGATATATTCATCCAGCTCCTTCTGGTCGTGCCAGGCGGTGCCATAGATGCGCGTCAGCATCGGGTTGTTGGAATCGCCGCGCCAATAGGCTCCGGCCACCTTCATCAGCTTGAAGGCGGTGCCCACCTTGCCGGTGGAGGGCAGGTGAGGGCCGCGGCACAGATCGAACCACTCACCCTGCTTGTAGATCTTCACATCCTGATCTTCAGGAATGGCATCTACCAGCTGCACCTTGTAGGTCTCACCCATCTCCGTGAAGACGCGCTTGGCCTCGTCACGGCCCCACACCTCCTTGGTGAAGGGGCGATCCTTCGCGATGATCTCGCGCATCTTCGCCTCGATCACCGGCAGGTCATCCGTGGTGAAGGGCTCATTGCGGGCAAAGTCGTAATAGAAGCCGTTCTCGATCACCGGGCCAATGGTAACCTGCGTGCCGGGCCAGATGGACTGCACAGCTTCCGCCAGCACATGGGCGGCATCGTGCCGGATGAGGCCGAGCGCGCGCGGGTCATCGCGGGTGACAATCTCGAAGGTCGCGTCACGGCTGATCGGCTCGGCCAGATCGGTGATCTCGCCATCCAGAGTGATGGCGACGGCCTTCTTGGCGAGGGACTTGGAAATCTGGGCGGCAATGTCTGCGCCGGAAATCCCCGCAGGATATTCGCGCTTCGCGCCATCGGGGAACGTCAGTGCAATCATTTTTTCTCCTCCTGCCCACTCCTGCGGACCACGCAGGTAGGCTTGCCATGTCTATAGGCCGGCCCTTTTAGGCAGGAAGCGTGGCGACGTCCAGATAGGAGAATGCAACCCGGATGGAGTCTTTTCGCATCATGAGCGGGAATAGAGCCTTTGTGACAGATGCGTCTTTCCCTGCGGTTCCGGGTCAGGTAATCCAGTAACGGGCATGTTTCGTTGTGATTTGCCGCAGAGATGCGGTGGCATGGCGAGATGTGGGCGGAGGCTTGTGGGGGCCGTTCGGCCAGAAAAGCGTGATGGTCTGCGTGGCAGCCATCTGTCCTGCGTTAAGTCGGGCTTAAGCTTGTTCTGGTGAAACATGCGCATCCGACCGGATGCGGGAGATGAGGCCGAAATGATGTCGAACTTCTTCAAAACTTTGGCCCTCGCCGCCGTCATGCAGGTTGGCGCGTTCGGCATGGTTGCCCAGAGCCAGGCGCAGGTGCCGCCACGCGGCGTGCCTGGCGCAACCATGGATATTGGCGACCAGCCCGGCTATGTGCCGCCGGAAGATGATTCCGCCATGCTGGAACCAGCCTTCCGCCGCCAACCGGTCTATTTCCGCACCACCGAGGCACCGGGCACCATCATCATCCACACCAATGAGCGCTTCCTCTATCTTGTTGAGGGGAACAACCGTGCGATGCGTTACGGCATTGGCGTGGGGCGCGATGGCTTTCAGTGGAACGGCCTGAAGAAGATCGAGCGCAAGGCCGAGTGGCCCGATTGGCGGCCGCCGGCGGAGATGATCCAGCGCCAGCCCTATCTGCCGCGCTTCATGGCCGGTGGACCGGGTAATCCGATGGGCGCGCGCGCACTCTATATCGGTGGCACGGTCTACCGTATCCACGGCACCAACCAGCCGCAGACCATCGGCTATGCCGTCTCTTCCGGCTGCTTCCGCCTTGTGAACAGCGACATCATCGACCTCTACCAGCGCGTGCCCGTGGGCACGAAGGTCATCGTGCGCCAGCAGGCCACCCTTTGAGGGGTGGTCTCGCGCAAGATTCCATATCCATTCCAGCTCAACCGGGGACATTCATGAAGAAGATCCTGGCCCTTCTGGCCGGCGCTGCGACCATCGTTGCTGCAGGCGTCTCGACCACGGCCGCTTCGGCGGACACGCTGAAGACCGTGAAGGAACGCGGTGAACTGGTCTGCGGCGTCTCCAAGGGGCTGCCGGGCTTCTCTGAAGCGGATGCTTCTGGCAAGTGGAGCGGGTTCGATGTGGACCTGTGCCGCGCCATTGCTGCCGCCACGCTGGGTGATGCCCAGAAGGTGAAGTTCGTGCCCCTCAATGCAGAGGAGCGTTTCCCGGCCCTTCAGAAGGGCGAGATCGACGTTCTCTCGCGCAACTCCACCTGGACGCTGGAGCGCGAGGGTGAGCTTGGCCTGCTGTTCGCTGGTATCTCCTATTATGACGGTCAGGGCTTTCTGGTGCCGCACGGTCGTAACCTGACCTCCGCGCTGGAACTCAACAAGTCCAAGGTCTGCGTGCAGGCTGGCACCACGGCTGCTGTCAACACGCAGGACTATTTCAAGGCCAATGGCATGGAGCTGGAACTGGTGACCCTGCCGGATTCCGAAGCTCTGGTGGCCGCCTATCGTGACGGCAAGTGCGATACCATCACCACCGATGTCTCGCAGCTTTATGCCCTGCGTCTGAAGTTCGACAAGCCGGCGGATCACATCGTTCTGCCGGATGTCATCTCCAAGGAGCCGCTGGGCCCCGTGGTGCGTCAGGGTGATGACCAGTGGTTCAATGTGGTGAAGTGGACCCTCTATGGTCTGCTGAACGCCGAGGAACTGGGTGTCACCTCAGCCAATGTGGATGAGGCCCTCAAGTCGCAGAAGGTGCAGGTGAAGCATCTGCTGGGTGTTGATGGTGAGGCCGGGAAGTCTCTGGGCCTGCCCAATGATTTCGTGGTGCTGGCGGTGAAGGCTGTCGGCAATTATGGCGAGAGCTTCGAGCGCAATGTCGGTTCTGCTTCCAAGCTGGGCGTGCCACGCGGCATTAACCAGCTCTGGAACATGGGCGGCATCCAGTATGCTCCGCCGGTGCAGTGAGGGCAGGGCATCGCCCGTTCTTTCCTGAGGTATCGTGACATGACGCCGCCCGCTTGATTGCGGGTGGCGTTTTCATTGTTGAATGTGGGTGCATCTCGCCTTCCTGCTTTTCCTTGGGCCGCAGTGCGTGCATGCTGGAAAAGACAGGTGGATCGATCGCCCGATCCGTATTCTGACCGGAGTGTTCCATGCCCCATATGTCCCGTCGTTCGCTTCTGGTTGCTGCCACGGGGCTGGCCGGGGCAGGCCTGCTGCCCTCAAGGTTTGCCGCCGCATCCTCCCCTGCCGAGCAAAAGGCGGCGGCTCCGGCAAATGTGCAGGTGGCTTCACCCGCACGCGCCATACCAAGTGCCTATCGCTATAAGGTGGGTGATATCACGGTCACCGCCATTGCCGATGGTCTGCGCACCATACCCATGCCGGAAGGCTTCGTGCGCAATGCCCCGCGCGAGCAGGTGAATGCCGCGCTGGAAACAGCCTTCCTGAAGCCGGATGAGGTCTCCATTCCCTTCAACGTGCTGCTGCTGGAAATTGGCGGCAAGCGGATACTGGTGGATACGGGCAATGGCCCGACCAAGGGCGCACCCAACGCACCAGTGGGGCTGTTGGCTGGCACGCTGGCGCAACTGGGCATCGCACCCGCCAGCATTGATGAGGTGGTGATCTCCCATTTCCATGCCGATCATATCAACGGCCTCCTGAATGCTGAGGGGCAGTCTGCCTTCCCGAACGCGCGGGTTCGGGTGCCGCAGGCTGAATGGGCGTTCTGGATGGATGAGTCGGAAATGGGCCGGGCACCCGAGCGTCTCAAGGGCGTCTTCGCCAATGCCCAGCGCGTCTTCAAGCCCTTGCTGCCGCAGGTGGAAACCTATGGCTGGGAGAAGGAACTTGCGTCCGGGCTTCTGGCCGTGGGGACACCGGGCCACACGCCGGGGCACACCTCATTCGAATTGAGCTCCGGTGACGAACGGTTGTTTATCCAGTCGGATGTCACCAACATTCCGGCGCTGTTTGTGGCCAATCCCGGCTGGCATGTGATGTTCGATATGGACGCGGCAGCGGCGGAGCAGGTGCGCAGGAAGGTCTATAACCGGTTGGCAGATGAGCGCATGGCTGTGGCGGGGTATCATTTCCCCTTCCCCGGTGCCGCCCATGTTGCCCGTGCGGGGGAAGGCTTCCGTTATGTGCCGGTGCTGTGGAAGCCTGTGCCCTGAGGGGGGCGGGGCCTTTCCCAGCTGCACGTTCAGGGCGAAAGGCCACAGTTTTCGAAGGGTCATATTTTCAGGCGGTGACACTTCAAGGTGTGCCGGCAGGGGCAACCGCGCCGGCCACCCAGTGCAGATAGGCTGGCAAGCCTCCTGTCAGGGGCAGGGTGATGATGGCGGGCACCTCATAGGGATGGAGCGCTGCAAGGTTCGCGATCACATCGGGCGCCGCATCTTGTGTGGTCTTGAGCAGCATGACCACTTCCTCGCCGCGCTCAATCACTCCTTCCCATTCATAGAATGAGACCATGCCCGGCAGGATATTGGCACAGGCCACCAGTTTACCTGCCACCATCTCACGGGCTGCCGCCTCCGCGCTCTCCTGTGAGGGGAACGTGGAATAGATGAGGCAGATGGCCGGTTGTGGCGCATGGTGTGCTTGATCATTCTCGGTGTGGTTCATGGTGCCTGCAATCTCCATGCGGTGTGGCGGGCATGCCATCCCCTCCCGCTCTATCAGTTGTGGGCGGTGCGTGCATCTCGACAAGGCCGGTCTAGGCGTTTAGACGGATAAGCCTTGTTTTCTGCATCAGCCGGTTGATCGCTAATCTGTCCAGCCGCCTGCCTCATTCCCGCATCAGAGGAAGTTCCGCCGACAATGAGCGATGCCGAGGCCATACATGTCACGCATGATGATGTGCCCGGTGCTCTGGGACGGATCGCCTTCGTCTCAAGCCAGACACCGGAGGCAGAGGCTGCCCGCGTGCGGCTGGAGGCGCGCTATGGCGCTGTTAGCGAGGATGATGCAGATGTGATCGTTGCCCTTGGCGGCGATGGGCTGATGCTTCAGACCCTGCATCGCTTTCGCGACCGTGGCATTCCCATTTATGGCATGCATCGTGGCTCTGTCGGCTTCATGATGAACACCTATCGTGAGGAAGGGCTGGTTGAACGGCTGGCTGCGGCCCAGCATGTGAAGATGCATCCGCTGCTGATGGAAGCGATGGATATCAACGGCGTGCGTCATCGCGCTCCGGCCATCAACGAAGTCTCCCTTCTGCGACAGACCTATCAGGCCGCCAAGCTGCGTATCTCGATTGATGGGCGGGTGCGGCTGGAGGAACTGGTCTGCGATGGCGTGATTGTTGCGACGCCTGCGGGTTCAACCGCCTATAATCTTTCCGCCCACGGCCCCATTCTGCCACTTGGCACGGCGCTGCTGGCCCTAACCCCCATTTCCCCCTTCCGCCCCCGGCGCTGGCGTGGCGCGCTGGTTCCAGACAAGGTTCGGGTGGATATCGCGGTGCTTGAGGCTGAAAAACGCCCTGTCAGCGCTGTGGCAGATCATTACGAAGTGCGCAACATCGTGGCGGTTTCCGCCCGGCTTGATACATCATCCGCAATCGACATGCTGTTCGACCCCGACCACGGGCTGGAAGAACGCATTCTGCGCGAACAATTTGTCTATTAAGGGCAACCGGTTCCGGCATGGTTTTCTCTTCAGTCTCCTTCCTCTACTATTTTTTGCCGCTCTTCCTTGCGTGCTATTTCCTCATGCCTGGGGTGCGCGCGAAGAATATCGTGCTGCTTGTTTTCTCGCTCGTGTTCTATGCATGGGGCGGATTGGCAGATCTCGTTATTCTGTGCGCCTCGATTGTCGCCAATTATTATCTGGCGCAATTGATTGATGCACAGCCGGACAGAACCCGCCTGCGTGCGCTCACCTTCGCGGTGGTCGTCAATCTGGGCGGGCTGATTGTTTTTAAATATCTCGGCTTCCTGACGACCAATCTGGATCTGCTGCTTTCCCCGGTCGGCCTGTCATTTCCGGTTCTTCACCCGGAATTGCCGCTGGGCATCTCCTTCTTCACTTTCCACGCCATTTCCTATCTGGTTGACGTTTATCGCCGGAAGGTGAGCGCGAATGCGCGGTTCGAGGAAATTGCTGTCTATATCACCATGTTCCCGCAGCTGGTGGCGGGGCCTATCGTTCGCTATTCCACCATTTCCCATCGCATTCGCGAACGGCGCACAACGATGGGGCGGGTATCGGCCGGCTTGCGGGTGTTTGTGATCGGCCTGTCCTGGAAAGTGCTGATTGCGGATGAGGTCGCGCCCATCGTCTCGGTGATCTATGACCAGACTGCGGCACCGAATTTCTGGGAAGCATGGCTGGGTGTGAACGCCTATGCCCTTCAGCTCTATTTCGATTTTGGTGGCTATTCCAACATGGCGCTTGGCCTTGCCATTGCCATGGGTCTCAAGTTTCCGCGCAACTTCGATCTGCCCTACCGCTCGCTCTCAATCGGTGAGTTCTGGCGGCGCTGGCATATGAGCCTGTCGAGCTGGTTCCGGGATTATGTTTATATCCCACTGGGCGGCAACAAGCTGGGGCCTTCGCGCACCATCGCCAATCTCTGGACCGTGTTCCTGCTCTGCGGCCTCTGGCATGGCGCGAGCTGGACCTATGTGATCTGGGGTGCCTATCACGGCCTGTTCATTGCGCTGGAGCGCACCAGCTTTGGAAAATGGCTGGCTCGGATGCCGGTGGTTGTCTCGTTTTTCTATACGCAGTTCGTGCTGATGACGAGTTGGGCGCTGTTCCGTTCCACCACGCTTGAAGACGCCATGGGAATGCTGCGTGGCATGTTCGGCCTGAATGGTTTCGGCAGCCTGTCTGTCTCGCTGATGACCGAGTTGCAGTGGGTGACGATTGTCGTGATGATTCTGGCGTGGCCACTGGCCATTTTCGGTTTGCCCCGGCCGGGCCTGCGGCAGTTGTCGCAGAAGGTGCGCCTCGCCATATATGGCACGGCTGATACTGTCGTTATGCTGCTGCTGTTCGTTCTGTGCGTGCTCTCGGTGGGTGCCGCGGCGTACAGCCCGTTCCTGTATTTCCAGTTCTAGGCGGGAGGATACGCGATGCCTCTGATCATGAAATTCCGCCGGTACTGGGCGATTTTCTTCTTCGCGGTGCTTCTGCTGCCCACCGTTGGCTTCTTTGCACCAGATTTGCCCGCGCCCGTGCGCACGGTTGTTGCACCGGAAGAGCAGTGGTGGGCCAAGGCGTCGCAGCGTCTGGACCCCTATATCAACAATGTCTTCGGCTTCCGTGGTGCGGTCCTTCAAGCGCACAACACCTATGGCCGTTGGCTCGGGGGTGGGGACAATGAGCGGGTCATGAAGGGCGAGGATGGCGCGCTGTTCATCAAGGATGACTGGGCGCTTGAGCAGTCCATCGGCCAGATCCTGCGAAAGGATGCTGTGGCGGAACTGGCCGATGTCATGTCAGAACTCGACCGCTACATGAAATCCACCGGCAAGCCGATGGTCATGATGATGCCGCCGAACAGCCAGACGGTGAATTCCGAACTTCTGCCGGCCTATGCACGTGAACTGAAGCGCTCTCCCACGGAATACGATCTTCTGGCGGCGGCGCTGAAAGACAAGGGTGTCACCTTTGTCGATCTGCGCCCCATTCTGACGGACGCGAAGAAAGACGGCCCGATCTATCGCCAGATTGATACGCACTGGAATGCGCGTGGCGCGGTTCTGGCCTTTAATGCGGCCATGGAAGGCGCGGGACGTCCGGATCTGGCATTCAATCTCTCAGAGGTGCTTGGGCCGACATATGAGCGCAAGGATGGCGACCTGCTGCGCCTGATGGGCGGTGTGGAAGCCGAGAAGCCGGATCTGGATTACGAACGCATTGGCCCAATGGCTTCTGCCGGGAAGCTCACCCCGATTGAGGGTGTGATGCCACCGACCAAGCCGACAGATCCGTTCCAGTCCAAGGCCTTCACCACGGGTCATGACGGGCCGCGTATCATGGTTATTGGCGATTCATTCACACAGGGCTTCTGGCCCGGCCTTCTGGCCGCCCGCAGTTCTGCTTATGCATGGATGCATCACCGCAATTGCCAGTTCGACCGGGGTGCCGTGGAGCGCTTCAAGCCGGATATTCTCATCTACGCCATCACGGAACGCTCTCTGCCCTGCAAGCCGGCAAAGAACTAGGCCCCTTGCCGGTGCGCGAGTGAGGGTTCAGCTTCCGGCCGGCTCTTTTTTGTCTGCGGCGGCCTGAAGTGCGGCACGGATATCGGGTACTGCAGCTTCTCCTGCTGCAATACCGATATCGATGATGTCTCGGGCGCGATGAAAGTCGAACAGGCCGACATCGCGTAATGCAGGCGTGATGAGGATTTCTGGCGGGTCTTCCGCCAGCCGGGCGCGGGTGACCCGATCCTGCGTGATATTCAGCGCATCCGTGATGACGGCGGGCAGGCTGAAGCCGGGTTCCTTGTTTTCCGTGGGCAGAAACTGTCGGCGCAGACGTGCCGGGTTCAGCAGGTCCAGCGGGTTTTGTGAACCATTGCGTCCATCTTCCGGTGTTGTATCCGGGCATGCACCCCCATGGTCCTGGAGGGGGGGCATGGGTGCGAAGGCATCACCGTTCAGATCCACGGCAATGATGAAATCCGCGCCACTGGCTCTCACAGGTGTGACAGGCACAGGGTTCACCAATGCGCCATCCATCAGCCAGAGCTCTCCAAACTGCACCGGCGTGAATAGGCCGGGCAGGGCATAAGACGCACGCAACGCGCTGACGAAATCACCCCGCTTGAGCCAAATCTCACGGCCCGTATTGCATTCCGTGGCGACGGCGATGAACGGGGTGGGCAGGTCCTCCAGCGCCATGTGGCCAACCTCCTGCCGCATGCGGGCCTTCAGCCTTCGCCCTGCTATGAGGCCGCCACCATTCAGGGTGAAATCCAGAAAACCAAGCATGTTGCTGCGGTTCAGGTTGAGCGCCCAGTCGTTGAGCGCATCGATTTTTCCCGCCGCCCAGAGCCCGCCAACGATGGCACCAATGGATGAGCCGGCAACAAGGTGAGGGCGAATGCCATGTCGTTCCAGCACGACCAGAATACCGATATGCGCAAAGCCCCGTGCCGCCCCACCGCCAAGGGCAAGGCCCAGAGTGAGGCCGGGCGGAACACTATCTGCCACCTTTTCAGGCGTGGGTCCGTTCATCAGGAGTGAGGCATGCTCACTGTGATGAGCCGGTACTTCGGCTCCCGTTTTGGTGTGGCTGTGCTTGTGGGGAGTGCGGCTGGAGGTGGAAAACATGCCGGCCTCGCAGTTTGGGGCGCATGGGTCACTGTGCCGGCCAGTCTAGAGACCGCTGGTGTCGGAAGCGTGTCGCATGTGAGAATGCAGGAAATGTTCAGGCAATGCCCCCAGAACAGGGTCATTTGATATATGTTGTTCCACTGATTGATAAGAGTTGGCCGGGACGTGGCGACACATTCCCTGTAAGGTCCATCGCTGCCCAGTTCCGGAGGATTTGCTTTGACCCAAGACAGTTCCGCTCGCCTGTTCCTGAGGATCTATTTCCCGGATGGCCAGCGAATTGGACCTGGCAAGATCCTGCTTCTGGAAACGCTGCGTCAGCACGGGTCCATTCTTGGTGCCGCGAAAGTGATCGGCATGAGCTACCGGCGCGCCTGGATGCTGACAGACGAGATGAACCGCATGTTTACGCAAAAGGTCATCATCACACATCCGGGCCGGCGTGGCGCAGGAACGGAAGTGACGGCTTTTGGTGAGCGGCTGATCTCTATCTATCGCGAGATGGAAGAGCGGGCCGCACAGGCAAATCAGCCGCTCATGGATGAACTTATCGCCGGCCTTGCAGATCCTTCAGCTCAGAAAGTGGGAGCTTCTGAACCGGAAATGGACCCGGAATAGGGGCACACTCTTCGGCAGAACAGCTCCAAGGCCCGCTCTTGCACCCAAAGTGGTTTGAGCCGCAATTTATTCTATAAGTTTGAGCGCCATCGCACCCGGAGCGAGCATCACGAATGCCCACACGGCTGCGCTTGTGACATTGGCTATCTGGAAGTGTGAGTGTCGCATGGCCAGAATGCCGGCAACCAGTGGCACCACGGCGCGGATAGGGCCAAAGAAGCGGCCGATCGCCACGCTCCAGATGCCAAAGCGATCAAAGAAATGCTCTGCGCGCGCGACCAGATCCGGGCGTTTGTTGAGTGGCCAAAAGGTTCTGGCCCGCTCCTTGTAATGGAATCCCAGCCAGTAGGAGACAGCATCCCCCAGCGTTGCACCAATGGCGGCGGCCAGCCAGATGTTGAAGAAACTGATGCCGCTGGCTTCCACAAGAGCGCCAATGGCCAGAAGAAGCACGGTTGCGGGGATGAAAAAGGATACCACGGCCAAGGATTCGCCAAAAGCGAGCGCGAACACCACAACTGGTGCAAGGGATTGATTTTCCTTTACGAATGTCGTGGTCGCATCCACCAGGACCTGCAAGTCTAACATGCTGTCTCCACCGGCCCCGATTTGCCCGGGCAGGGCTCTCTTTACGTAACGTCGTGTGTACGGGCACTAAGGCAAAAAAGCGAGTGTTGGCGCGAATGCCTTGAAATTGTCGCAGCAATAGGTCATATGCCCTGCCATAGCGCTCTGCTTGGTACAGGCTTTGATAATTCTAATAAAGCCAATTCCAGCTCTGGAGCGCTCTCGGGCCGCGTAGCGGAGCCTGCCGTGAGTTGTTTCTTCCTTGTGGAAGAGCCTCAGGTGGTTTTGCCCGATGTGTATTTTTCCTTACGGACACCCCAGGCCACGCGGGATGTCAATGATCCCGCGGACTGCATCAGCAGACGGGCATCCTGCATTGTCCTGCCTGGCGAGTCGCCTTTTCATGGCCGCGTCGCTGCGTGACAATTTGTGCTGCGCCCAGTTTGCTGTCGTCGTTCGCGCCACGAAAGACAGAACTTGACCTCTTTTTCTACCCTCGGCCTGTCCGAGCCTGTCCTGCGCGCCCTGAACGACGCGGGTTATGCCGCCCCCACGCCGATTCAGGCGCAGGCAATTCCTCACATTATCTCCGGTCGCGATCTCATTGGCATCGCCCAGACCGGCACCGGCAAGACCGCCGCCTTCGCCCTGCCCATTCTCGACCATCTCGTGCGCAACCCGCGCCGTGTGGAACAGAAGAGCGTGCGTGTGCTGGTGCTTTCGCCCACGCGTGAACTCTCTGGCCAGATCGTCGATAATTTCGAGGCTTTCGGCAAGCATACGCAGCTTTCTGTCACGCTCGCTATTGGCGGCGTGCCGATGGGCCGTCAGGTGCGCAATCTGCATCGCGGTGTGGATGTTCTGGTGGCGACCCCCGGTCGTCTGCTGGATCTGGCCGATAACCACGCCGTGCGTCTCGATCAGGTCGAGGTTCTCGTGCTCGACGAAGCCGACCAGATGCTGGACATGGGCTTCGTGCATGCCATTCGCGCCATTCTGCGTCGTCTGCCGCGCAAGCGTCACTCGCTGTTCTTCTCTGCCACCATGCCGGGTGCGATCGCCGATCTGGCGGCTTCCATGCTGCATGATCCGGTGCAGGTGGCCGTGACCCCGGTGGCCCGCACTGCCGACAAGGTTGAGCAGCGCGTCATTCATGTCGACAAGGCCAACAAGGGCAATCTTCTGGCCGAAGTGCTGTCGCAGGAAGAGATCGACCGCGTGCTCGTTTTCACCCGCACCAAGCATGGTGCGGACAAGGTGGTGCGCACGCTGGCCCGTACCGGCATCGCTTCCGAGGCTATTCACGGCAACAAGTCCCAGAACCAGCGTGACCGCGTGCTGAGCTCTTTCCGTGAAGGCAAGGTGCGCATTCTGGTGGCGACTGATATTGCCGCGCGCGGCATTGACGTCACCGGTGTCAGCCATGTCGTGAATTATGACCTGCCCAACGTACCGGAAAGCTATGTGCACCGCATCGGGCGCACTGCGCGTGCGGGCCGTGATGGTGTCGCCATCTCTTTCTGTGATCACGAAGAGCGTCCTTACCTGCGTTCCATCGAAAAGCTGATCAAGGCGCAGATTCCGGCGACCGATCGGCGTGGTGCGCAGGCGACCTTCAATGTGCCGGCCGGCCAACCCATCGTGAACGATGAGTGGACCGAAGATGCGCCGCGTAATCGTGGTCCGCGTCCGGTTCGTAACGGGCAGGGGCAGCAGCGTCCGCGTGGTGATCGCCCGGCAGAGGCTGGTGCGGAAGGTGGGCGTCGTGATGGACGCCGCCCGCCTCGCAATGGTGGCGGCCAGGGTCAGCAGCAGGACAAGCGCAAGGAACAGCGCGCGGATGGCCGTTCCGACAACCGGAATCAGGCCGCCCGTTCTGAAGGTCGTGGTCAGGCTCGCACTGAGGGCCGTGGCGATAACCGTTCCGAGAGCCGGACCGATTACCGCCCCAAGCGTGACCCGCGCAATCCCCGTTCTTCCGGCGAGATGGCAGGTGTCGGCTTCATGAAGGCCGTGCCGCGCCGTGATGGTGCCAAGGGCGGCGGGAACTGAACTGATTTGAGCATGCGGGAATGGCATCAAGGCCGTTCCCGCAAGAGGCCTATGGGCTCACGCGCGTTTTCGTGACATAAGCCCGCCAGCATCGCCCCAGAGGGGCCCAGTGGAGAGACTATATGGCGAAGGAAGAGATGTTGGAGTTTGAGGGCACTGTGACTGAAGTGCTCCCCGACGGTAATTTCCGCGTGCGTCTGGACAACGACCATCAGATTCTGGCCTATGCGGCCGGCAAGATGAAGAAGAACCGCATCCGCACCATTGAAGGTGATCGCGTTGTGGTGGAAATGTCGCCTTACGATCTGGATCGTGGCCGCATCAATTTCCGTCACAAGGCCGAGGGCTCCGCACCCCCGCCCGGTGCCCGACGTCAGAACTTCCGCCGTCGCTGAGATGGCTTTCGCCCGGCGCATGGCCTGATAAGGCCTGTTGCCGGGGCGTATTCATGTGGTGTGAAGGTGATCGCGCCTTCCGCCACATCTTTGCTGCACCGCATGCGGCTGTCAAAGTCTGGTGCCGATGGCCTTCTGCCCGGCTGGACTAAAAGAATTTTCCGGTTTTTATCCTCGGTTAGAAAATAACACCGATGGTCTTGAAAAAGTCGGATTGACCTCCCATCTATACATCAGCCCCAGCCGATGAGTGCATGTTGAGATCTCACATGCGCATGTGAAAGACGGACGGATGTACTCCGATTTCACGCCGGCCTTGGGAGTTCGTTCCTCCGCCAGCTACATGCTCGTGCGGGGGAGCGGACAGGGGCAAGTAAAGCCCGGATCTGTTGGTCCGGGCTTTTGCATTTCTGCTATCTGTTTCTATCGTTGAACTGCGCCAAGAAAATCCAGAAGCATGCGGTTGAAGGCTTCCGGAGCTTCCATAAACGGGGCGTGTCCGATGTTCTCGAACATCTCCAGCCGTGCGCCCGGTATGCTGTTGGCAATATGGTGCGCCATGGCGGGTGCAACCACGATATCGCGATCTCCCTGCACTACAGTCACCGGCAGATTCAGCTGAGCCAGCATGGCATCAAAATCCGCCGGCCGGCCAAACAGGGCTGCGCGCACCTGTGGGGGCACCATCATGTTGGCGGCGAGAAGCTGCTCGAATGCATCCTGATCCGGCATGATTTCAAAACAGTTGCGCAAGAAGGCGCGGGTTCCTGCGATGTTTTCATCCAGATCCGTCGCACACATCTGGCGCATCAGCCGGTTGCTGCTGCCGTAAAAGTGCTTCTCGTTGCGGGTTACGGCATTAACGAAAACAATGCCACCCAGCTTCTCCGCGCCATGGATGCTGAGATAATCACAGATGACACGGCCGGCATATGACCACCCCACCAGAACCGGTTTGCGCAGTTTTGCCTGCGAGATCACAGCCGCCAGTTCGTCTGCCCAGCGTTCGGGAGGGTGGTAAAATGCAGGGTCCAGAGGCTTGTCGGAGCCGCCATGGCCACGAAAATCGTAATCCACCATGCGCAGGTGGGCGAGTTCCGGGGCCTGGGTCTGCCTTCGCCAGCAGAGGCCAGCCTGGGAGAAGCCGTGAATGAACAGCAGTTCAGCGCCGTCTTCGGTCCCCCATTCGCGGGCCTGAATGCGCAGCCGATCCGGGGTCATGACCTCGAAACAGCGCGGGGAAGGCGTGGCGATCATGGGGCGTTCCTTCTATGGTTTCTTCTTTTCATGGCCGGCTATTGCTTGATTTATAGCTGATATGCGCGTGGCGCAGACATGCCGTCATCTCAATTCATATTCTGACAGGTTCCTGTAAGGAAACCCGGTTAAGACACGAAATGGAATATCAGGTGTCTGCCACCGGCGCGGGCAGATCGCTATAAGTCAGGAGCAGTAGCGGTATGTTGATGAAACAGCTTTCCAGGGCATTGGCCATCACGCTCTTCTCCGGCCTGCTCGCGCCTTCATATGCCAGCGCTGCCGAAGAGCAGTTTATGGCTGTTGGTCTGCCTTTCTTTCCGCCTTATAGGGCCGCGATTGCCCATATCGATGTGCAGGGCAATGTGGTGAAAGGAATGCTGGCTCCACCTCCCGGAGACCCGCGCAGTGCCGTACCGCTGAATGGCATCATCACCAATGGCGTGATGGACCTGACGGTCAACAAGGGGGCGGATTCCTATCAGGTCCAGCTCAAGCAGGATACACGCGGCGAGCAGCGGCTCTGGGTTGAGACGGGTATCGTGCCGGGTATCGAGGATGTGCTGCTGTTTCGCCCGGAAGACGGCTTCTCGCATGCGGCCCTGTCCCTGCAGCGAAAGAACGAGGCCTGGTGTGGTCTCATTAATGGCGGGCTGGCGGTGACGCTTCGGGCTTCTGATCTTCGCAATCTGGCCAAGCCACCTGCAGATCTCGCGGCCCTGAATGTGGTGACCGTGGGCGAGCATGATGATGTGTCGATTGTGAAGCTCGAACATGTCTGGTCCCGCCTGAGGCTGGCGGCCAAGACGGGCCGGGATGTGACATTCGATATTGTCGTGCCGGTGGGTAGTGAGGCTCCGGTGGCGGAGAAAATCCGCTCACTACCGGCGGTAGGCGGCGTACACCTGCCCAATCTGTGCCGTGATATGGCGCTGGCCGTCATTCCCTCCGAGCGGGTGATGGATGCTGGCAAGCTGAATGATGACAAGCTGAAACTGTATCTGGAAGGCGCATTGCGGCGTCAGCTTTCCGGTCTCACTCCGGATGGTGGCGGAAAGGGCGGGCGCAAGTTCGAGCTTTCTAATGGAAAAGTGCAGCGCACCGGAAACGGACTGCCGCTCTTTACCGGAACCATCATTGCCGATGCAGCCATAACCCGTGGCGAGAGTGGCTGGGACCGGTTCGTGCTGGACGTTGTTCCCGTGACGACGGCCGCGGATGCGGGAGATACGATCTCCTTCCTCGTCACGGTGCGTGATGTGGCGAATGCCCGCAAGACAGGGGCGCAGATTCCTGCAGCCAGTGCCTTCAGCAAGGAGGATGATGATGACGCGGCTGCCATTGCCTATCGGCTGGTGACATGGATGGCGGATGCGGAAAACACGCGCTGCGCCTTCATCACCACATCGGGCTTCAACCAGCCGGAAGAGGGCTTTGCATGCGACTCGCTGATGCTGGACGATGTGGTGCCTGATACCGAAGACTGAAACGGGGCCGCTCTAAAGGGCGGGCCCATGATGCGGGGACCGCGTCCGCAGAGGGGGCCGCGCATTCAATCTCCGGGGCAGGAGGATGCCCCGGAGATTTCTGTTTTTGGGCCGGTTCAGGCCGCCGGTGTTTCCAGCTCGCCTTTGGGGCTCAGCTTGTCCACGAGCTGGGGCAGGTGCTGGGCCAGCAGGTCGCTCAGGGTGTCCTGCGGCAGGCCGACGGCGCTGGAGATATGCGCCAGATGCTCCGGGCCAATGGCCGAGACGAGCTGCTGGGCTGTGACCGCAAGGTTGGGGCCACTGGAAAGCCAGCTGGAGACCTGATCTGCAAGGCCGTTTTCCTGCAGATAGGTGAGAAGACCCTGAAGGCTGCCGAACTCGGTCTTGGCAAGGGCGGAATTCACCATGCCGGGCAGGGCGTCACCCAGGCCGCCGCTGAGGGCGCTGTTGAGCAGGCCGCTCATGGCGCCTGCGCCGCCAACCTTGCCGAGAACGCCGCCCACCATCTGGTCAAACAGTCCCATCGTCTTGTCCTTTCAGCCCGGGCGGGTGTTCTGGCATGAGCAGTCCCGCCGAATCATCGCGATCATACAGTGTGGATCGGGGAACCGGGACGGTGTTGCTGCATCGCGATATCCTGTTTGTCCTGCCCTTGCGGAAGTGGGAGTTCACGATTCTGCTTGCTCCAGCCTGCGGCTCCACGCCGCTGGGGGCGTTTCTGCCCTTTGCTTTAGAGCTATTAGAGTTTAACGGCTATGCGATGATCTCTCTCGCTCTTTCCGTTGCCTTCATTGTCATGACCGCACTCGCGGTGCTGGTCGTGCTGTGGCCCCTGAGCCGGGCACGCGCGCTCCATAGCGAACATGACGCGGACCTTGCCGTGTATCGCGATCAACTCGCCGAAATCACACGCGACAAGGAAAGCGGGCGACTGCCTCTCGCCGAGGCCGAGGCGGCCCGTGCTGAAGTGGCGCGTCGTCTCATCGCGGTAGACAAGGCGCGGGCTGAGGTTGCGGTGGCCGATGGCAGTCTGGCGCGCCGGCGTATCGCGGCGGCTGTCGCGCTGTTGTTGGTTCCGGTGGTGGGTGCGGGTGTCTATGTGGTGCTGGGCGCGCCACATATTCCCGGAGCGCCTCTGGCTGAGCGGCTCGCCGCGCCGCCGGACCGTGATGACATCGCGATCATGGTGCGCAAGGTTGAAGAGCACCTGAAAAGCAACCCGGATGATGCGCAGGGCTATGCCCTGTTGGCCCCCATCTATCTGCGGCTCCAGCGCCCGGAAGATGCGGGCCGAGCCTATGCGCAGGTCATTCGTATTCAGGGGCCGACCGGGGAGCTTCTCTCCGCCATGGGTGAGGCGATGGTGCTCGCCAATAATGGCATTGTATCCAATGAGGCTGTGCGCATATTCCGCGAGGCAGTGGCCATGGACCCACAGGAAGCGCGAGCGCAGTATTTTCTGGGTGTGGGGGCCGAGCAGGATGGCCGCCCGGCGGATGCATTGATGATCTGGCGCGGGCTTGAGGCGCATGCGCCGGCCGATGCACCTTATCTGCCCATCCTGCGCCGGGCCATGGCACGGGCAGAAGCCGCACAGGGTGCGCCGGCTGCGGGTTCCGGGGCGCCGATTGCGCCGGGGCCGAGTGCAGAAGATGTGGCGAATGCCGCTGAAATGTCAGCCGGCGACAGAAGCGCCATGATTCAGGGTATGGTGTCACGGCTGGAAGACCGGCTGAATGAAGAGCCGAACGATCTGGATGGCTGGCTGCGCCTCGCGCGCGCGTTCACTGTTCTGGGCGAAAATGACAAGGCGAAGGGTGCGCTGGACAAGGCCCGCACCGTTTTCGCCGCAGACCCGCAGGCCCTCGCGCGCATTGATGATGCCGCGCGAAGCCTCGCATCGGGAGGGTAGGACATGACACGCAAGGGTCGTCGTCTCGTTTTGATCAGCGCCGGGCTGTGCGTGCTTGCGCTCGCCACCGGGCTCATTCTTTCGGCGTTGAATGACACCATCGTGTTCTTCCGCACCCCCACCGAGGTGGCTGAAGGCCAGATTACGCCCGGCGAGCGGGTGCGTCTCGGCGGGCTGGTGGAAGATGGTTCTGTTTCCAAGAACGGCACAACCACCACCTTCAAGGTGACGGATGGCAACGGCATTGTGCGGGTATCCTACACCGGAATCCTGCCCGATCTGTTCCGCGAAGGGCAGGGCGTGGTGACAGAAGGTGCACTGCGACCGGACGGCATGTTTGTCGCCGATAGCGTTCTGGCCAAGCATGACGAGCGCTATATGCCACGTGAAGTGGCAGATGCGCTGAAGAAACAGGGCCTGTGGCAGCATGGCGAGGAGGGCGCGCCTGAAGCGCCCGCCCGCACCGGTCAGGCATCGGGGAGTTGAGAGCGTGATTGCTGAACTTGGCCAATATGCGCTCGCCCTTGCCTTCGCGCTGGCGTTCGCCCAGATCATTCTGCCTGCGTGGGGCGCATGGCGGGGCGATGCGGTTCTGATGGGGTCTGCCGGCCCCATCGCCATCGGGCAGTTCGCCTTTGTCGCTTTCTCTTTTGGCGCGCTGGTTCAGCTCTATGTCACCTCCGATTTCACGGTGGTGAATGTGGTCGAGAACTCCCACTCGCGCATGCCGCTCATCTACAAGATCACCAGCACATGGGGGAACCATGAGGGGTCCATGCTGCTCTGGGTGCTCGTGCTGGTGCTGTTCGGTGCACTGGTGGCGGTGTTTGGCGGCAATCTGCCGGATCGGCTGAAGGCCTATGTGCTGTCTGTGCAGGGGGCGATTGCAGCGGCCTTCCTCTCCTTCATCCTGTTCACCTCGAATCCCTTCCTGCGCATGGTGCCGGCCCCGGCCGAGGGGCGCGATCTCAATCCCATTCTTCAGGACCCTGGTCTCGCCATCCACCCGCCGCTGCTTTATCTGGGCTATGTGGGGCTCTCCATCTCCTTCGCCTTCGCCATCGCGGCACTGATCGAGGGGCGTATTGATGCCGCATGGGCGCGCTGGGTGCGGCCGTGGACGCTGGCGGCATGGGTGTTCCTCACGCTGGGTATCGCGATGGGCTCCTACTGGGCCTATTACGAGCTTGGCTGGGGTGGCTACTGGTTCTGGGATCCGGTTGAGAACGCCTCGCTGATGCCATGGCTGGCCGCGACGGCGCTGCTGCATTCGGCCGTGGTGATGGAAAAGCGTGATGCGCTGAAGGTGTGGACCATCTTCCTCGCCATTCTGGCGTTCTCCCTCTCGCTGCTCGGCACCTTCCTTGTGCGTTCGGGCGTCCTCACTTCGGTGCATTCGTTCGCGTCTGACCCTGAACGTGGCGTCTTCATTCTCGCCATTCTGGTGTTCTTCATCGCCGGCGCACTGGTCTTGTTTGCCTTGCGCGCTTCCGAACTGCGACAGGGCGGGCTGTTCGCGCCCGTCTCGCGTGAGGGGGCGCTGGTGCTGAACAATCTGTTCCTCACGGCGGCAACTGCGGCCGTGCTGGTGGGCACGCTCTACCCGCTCGCTCTTGAAGCTGTGACGGGGGACAAGATCACCGTTGGGCCTCCCTACTTCAATCTCACCTTTGGCGGGCTGATGCTGCCGCTCATGTTCGCGACCCCCTTTGGTGCTCTGCTGGCATGGAAGCGCGGTGACCTGCTGGGCGTGGCGCAGCGTCTGGTATGGGCTGCGGGGCTTGCCGTCGTGATTGCCGTGGTGACGGCTGCGGTCACAACCGGTGGACCTGTTCTGGCCCCCGTAGGTATTGGTCTTGCAGCTTTTGTGATGCTGGGCGCGGTGACGGATCTGGTGGAGCGTTCCGCCGTTTCGCGAGTGGGGGTGCGGGTGGCATGGTCTCGCCTGCGCGGCCTGCCGCGTTCGGCCTATGGCACGGCGCTGGCGCATTTCGGCCTCGGGGTCACGCTGCTGGGAATTGTCTGTGCCTCTACTTGGGGGCTTGAGACGATCGCCGCCGTGAAGCCGGGTGATCAGGTCACCATTGGTTCGCGCGTGCTGACACTGGACAAGCTGGTGGATCGTGCCGGCCCGAATTTCGATGCGCGCGTGGCAGTCTTCTCCATCATGCATGACGGCCGCTCCGAGGGGCGCATTGAGGCAGCACAGCGCATGTTCGAGGCGCGGCAGATGTCAACGGCTGAGGCCGGCATCCGCACCTTTGGCTTCAGCCAGCTTTATGTGAGCGTGAGCGAGGAGCAGGAGGTGAGCGGTGGCATCGCGGTGCGGGTCGCTTTCAAGCCATTGGTCACTCTCATCTGGCTTGGGGCTGTGGTGATGTCATTTGGCGGCGTACTGTCTTTGCTGGACCGGCGGTTGCGGGTGGGCGCTCCAAAGCCCTCGCGTAACCGCATGGCTGCGGTTCCGGCGGAATAGGGGGTGCGCATGCTGACGTGTCTCAAACCTCTGGTGCACCTGCTCGTGGCGGTGGTCCTTGGTCTCGGTTTTGTGGGGCCGGCATGGGCCGTTCAGCCGGATGAGATTCTGGATAATCCGGTTCTGGAAAAGCGCGCGCGCACGCTCTCTCTCGAGTTGCGCTGTCTGGTGTGCCAGAACCAGTCGATCGACGATTCCGATGCACCGCTGGCGCGCGATTTGCGCCTGCTGGTGCGCGAGCGGCTGGAAGCGGGTGACAGCGACAAGGACGTGCTCAACTATATGGTGGAGCGCTATGGCGAGTTTGTGCTGTTGCGACCCCGTTTCTCCGCCCGCAATGCACTGCTTTGGGCAACCCCGGTGCTGGTGCTGACACTGGGGGGGCTGGCAATGGTGATGCTGGCGCGTCGTCGCGGCAATGCCGCCGTGCCGCCGCTGTCAAAGGCGGAAGAAGAGCAGCTTAACAAGCTTTTGAAAGATGAGAACGGCTCCTCTCCCTCTGCCTGACAAATCCGGGGCCGCAATGATGAGGCCGGCAGGGCTTACATTACAGAACCTTCATCTGCCGGCCAGATAACTGTAAGAATCGTTTCGATAAGTTGCCTCTCGAACCTGCCGGCAGGATGCGCAGCGCGCTCCCCGGCCAATTGAGAGAGACGCGACTTCATGAACCGCTCTGCCAAGACCTCTTTCGTCCAGAAGCGCCGCTCTGCCCTGTTGGCTGGCGTCGTCGGCTTCGCGCTTGCCGGCGTTGCGGCTGGAGTGCTGACCCCTGTCACCACTACCCCCGCTTTCGCGCAGATCACTGTCAACGCGCCGGCAAACACGTTTTCCTTCGCTGATATCGTGGAGAAGGTTTCCCCAGCCGTTGTCTCGGTGAAGGTGAAGAAGGATGTCGATACCGCCGGCCCCGGTGGCTCTGGCCCCATGGGTGGCAACATGCCTCCGCAGATCGAGGAATTCATGAAGCGCTTTGGCTTCGGTGAAGGCCCCGGTGCTGGCCCCGGCCCGATGGGTCCGCGTGGCCCGCGTGGTCCGCGCGGCGGTGAGCGTCCTGTCGTGGGGCAGGGCTCCGGCTTCTTCATCTCGGCTGATGGTTATGTCGTCACCAACAACCATGTGGTGGATGGTGCTGATGAAGTGGAAGTGACCGCGACCGACGGCAAGGAATACACCGCCAAGGTCATCGGCACCGATCCGCGCACCGATATCGCCCTGCTCAAGATCGATAATGTCACCAACCTGCCATGGGTGAAGCTGGCTGAAACCGCACCGCGCGTGGGTGACTGGGTTATCGCCGTCGGCAATCCGTTCGGTCTGGGCGGTACGGTTACAGCCGGCATCGTCTCGGCCCGTGGCCGTGACATCGGCTCCGGTCCCTATGACGACTTCCTGCAGATTGATGCCCCCATCAATCGCGGTAATTCCGGTGGTCCCACCTTCAGCCTCAACGGTGAGGTGATTGGTGTGAACACCGCGATTGTCTCGCCCTCGGGCGGCAATGTGGGTATCGCTTTTGCTATCCCGTCCGAGACCGTGTCTGCGGTGGTTCAGCAACTGCGCGATACCGGCAAGGTGGCCCGTGGCTATATCGGTGTGCAGATCCAGCCGCTGACTGAAGAGCTGGCTTCCGGCCTCGGGATCAAGGAATCCGAGGGCGCGCTGGTGGCGCAGGTGCAGCCGGGCACGCCGGGTGCGAAGGCTGGTCTGAAGGCCGGCGATGTCATCGTGAAGGTGAATGGCGAGGCCATCAAGGACCCGCGCGAACTCACCCGCAAGATCGGAATGATGAAGCCCGGCACCAAGATCGAGCTCGCTCTCATCCGTGATGGCAAGCCGACTACCCTGCCGCTGACTTTGGACCAACTGCCGAGCGATGTGGATGCCAAGCCGGGTCAGGAATCCGATGACACTGCGGGCGCCAAGGGTCTGCCGCGTCTCGGCCTCCAGCTTGCCCCCGCCAGCAGCGTTGATGGCGCCGGCAGCGAGGGTGTGGTGGTGACAGGTGTGGACCCGCGTGGCCTGGCCGCTGAGCAGGGGCTGCGGACCGGCGATGTCATCCTCAAGGTCGGCGACAAGCAGGTCTCTGCGCCCAAGGATGTGCGCGAAGGGTTGGAGGCCGCCAAGGCCGGCAATCGCAAGGCTGTGCTGCTTCAGGTGAAGAACCGTCAGGGTGTGCGCTTCGTCGCTATCAGCCTTGAGGACAAGGCCGAGAAGTAAGATTTGCCAATCACCCGCGCCTCAATCCGGCACGGGTGGACAAAAGGTGCCGGAGCGGCCCACGCCCCCCCAACCGCTCTGGCCCCTATGGCGCGGGAAGCCCTGATGTGGCTTCCCGCGACTGCCATTTCGCCACTGCATGTCGCAGCTGGCCCAAGCTCTTCGGAGTGTCATCAAAGCGGTGAAGCGCTCTGGGAATGCTCTGACTCCGCGCCATCTGTTGCGCCCATGCACAGGCCGCGTCTCGCGCTGCATGGACCCGTGACGCGAAGCTGGGATAGAATGCCATGACTTCGAATCTCGATCCGGGCTTTCTCACCACCATGCGTATCCTCCTTGTCGAGGACGACCGCGACGCTGCCGAATATCTGCGCAAAGCTTTTCGCGAAGCCGGCCATGTGGTGGACCACGCGGCCGATGGCGAGGAAGGGCTCGCCCTCGCGCTGGACGGCAAATATGACGTGCTGATCGTCGACCGTATGTTGCCGCTGCGCGATGGTCTTTCCCTTGTGGCGGAGCTGCGCGGGCGCGGCTATGCCACATCGGTTCTCATTCTCTCTGCGCTGGGGCAGGTGGATGACCGCGTGCAGGGCCTGCGTGCGGGGGGTGATGATTATCTGCCAAAGCCTTATGCCTTCACGGAACTTCTGGCCCGTGTCGAGGCGCTTGCCCGTCGTGGCGGGCCGCAGGCGGCGGATTCGGTCTACAAGGTGGGAGAACTGGAGCTGGATCGTCTTGCCCACAGGGTGAGCCGGGGCGGCAAGGAAATCGTGCTCCAGCCGCGCGAGTTCCGCCTGCTGGAATTCCTCATGCGACATGCCGGGCAGGTTGTGACCCGCACCATGCTGCTTGAGAATGTGTGGGACTACCACTTCGATCCGCAGACCAATGTGATTGATGTCCATGTCTCGCGTCTGCGTTCGAAGGTGGACAAGGGGTTCGATGAGCCGCTGATCCATACCGTGCGCGGTGCGGGCTACATGGTGCGGCCCGGGGGCGGCTGAACATGACGCGCTCGGCTGGCGGTACTCTTTCCCTGCCCATGAAGGTGCTGCGCTATTTCTCGCGGCTGATGCGCACGACGGCGTTCAAGCTGTTGGCGGCCTATCTGATGGTGTTCGCCATCTTTGCAGTCAGTGTCATCGCCTATACGGCGTGGCACACGCGCGAGCTGATCCAGAACCAGGTGGCGATTGATCTGGACCGCGAGATGCGCTTCCTGTCCGATCAGTATCGTGTGGGGGGCATCCAGCGCCTTGTGCATGTGCTGGACCGGCGTGCGCGGCGGCCGGCGTCATCCATCTTCATGCTCACGAATTTTCAGGGCGAGGTACTGGCCGCCAATGTGGCGGACCTCTCCCTCGGCCTGCTCGACAAGCCGGGCACGCGCTTCACCACCTATGAGCGGGTGGATGACAGCGGCAACGGCCTCTCCACCCGAAGCCATGTGGCCTATGTGGGCGTGGCGCTGCTTCCCGGCGGGTATCGCCTTCTGGTGGGGCGCGACATCGAGGAGCGCGACACCATGCGCGATCTGGTGGCGCGGCCGGCGCAATGGGCGGTGCTGCTGATTGTGGTGCTGGGCCTTGCCGGCAGCATCTTCGTGACCCGCCGCGTGATGAAGCGCATTGATGCGATGACCGCGACCAGCGCCACTATCATGGCCGGCGACCTTTCCGGCCGTCTTGCCGTGGATGGCACCGGTGATGAGTTCGACCGCCTCGCCCTTTCACTGAACGCGATGCTGGAGCGGATCGAAACCTTGATGGTGGGCCTGAAAGAGGTCTCCGACAATATCGCGCACGATCTGAAAACCCCGCTCACCCGTTTGCGTAACGGGGCGGAAGAGGCACTGCGTTCCGGGCGCAGCGAGGAAGATTTGCGCGATGCGCTCATCACCACCATTGAGGAGAGCGACGGCCTGATCCGCACCTTTGATGGTCTGCTGATGATCGCCCGTGCCGAAGCCGGACAGGCGCGCAGCATGATGAGCGATGTGGATCTGGCCGATATCGCGGAGAATGTCTCCGAGCTTTATGAACCGCTGGCAGATGAGCAGGGGCTGGACCTGACGGTGCAGGTCGAACCCATGACCGTGCATGGTGTGCGCGAACTGCTGGCGCAGGCGCTCTCCAATCTGGTGGATAACGCCATTAAATATGGCCGCTCTCCAGATGGTGCACGCGGGCATGTTTGCGTCACTCTGGTGCGGGTGGGGCAGGAGGCTGTCCTGAGTGTCGCGGATAATGGCCCCGGCATCAGTGCGGCGGACCGGACCCGTGTGACAGACCGTTTCGTGCGGCTTGAGGCCAGCCGTACCCTGCCGGGTTCCGGCCTTGGTCTGGCTCTTGTTTCGGCGGTGGCGCGGCTTCATGGCGGCCATCTTGAACTGGATGATAACCAGCCTGGCCTTATCGTGCGGCTTCATCTGCCCGCAAAACGAACCGATGCGGGTTGAAGAGGAGGGCCGGCTCGGCCTAACTATAGGTGATCCTGCTGGTTTGCGGGAATCACATGTGTTCATTCCGGCAGGCCTGCGGAAGAGGTGCAGGGCAGTCTCCCCATCCACATGAAGGCTGGTGCGGAGCCAGCCTCTCCTGTCCTCAGGTTGATCCATGCACGCACCCACGTCTCCTGTTTCGGTCACTGGTCTTCCGCTCGCCGCACGTCTGCGCGAGGGGCCTGTCATCGTGAATGAGGCAGGCGCGCAACTGCGGTTGGATCAGTCCGTTGAGCGCTTGCCGCCGGAAGATCTGGCCAGCCTTCGCGCCCTGTTTGTCGAATATCCCGTGGCTCTGCAGGTGTGTCTTGGCGTGATGGAAGGCTCGACCTTCCTCACGGACCTGATCCGTGCCGATCCCGGCCGCCTGCTGCGCTCTCTGGCTTATGACCCGCGCACGCGGCTGGATGAACTCATCGCCCATTGCGCCGCTATTGCCGCAACGAGCGTGCATGAAAACGAAGTGATGGGTGCCCTGCGCCGGATGCGGGCAGAGGCGGCCCTGCTTCTCGCCATCTCCGATATCGGAGGCGCCTGTGATCTGGTCGAGGTGACAGCTGGCCTGAGCGATGTGGCGGATGGTGCCCTGCGCGCGGCTCTCACCTTCCTGCTGGCCGATGCTGCCCGCAGCGGTCGCTACCTGCCGCCCGATGCTGAGGACCCGATGGTGGGCTGTGGCCTTGGTATTATCGCCATGGGCAAGCATGGTGCGCGCGAGCTCAACTATTCCAGCGATATAGACCTGATCGTGGTCTATGACCGCGATGTCGCCCCCCTGCGCGAGGGGGTGGAGCCCTCACCGTTTTTCGTGAAAATCACCCAGCGACTGGTGCGCATGCTTCAGGAGCGCACGGGCGATGGCTATGTGGTGCGGGTGGATTTGCGTTTGCGTCCGGATCCCGGCTCCACCCAGGTGGCGCTCTCGGTGAATGCTGCGCTGGATTATTATGAGCGAGAGGGCGCGACCTGGGAGCGTGCCGCCTATATCAAGGCGCGCCCGGTAGCCGGCGATCTGGCCGTGGGCCGCCAATTCCTCGCCGATCTTGCTCCCTTCGTGTGGCGGCGCGTGCTGGACTTCCGCGCGATTTCCGATGTCCATGCCATGAAGCGCGAGATTCACGCCTTTCGCGGACATGATGTGCTGGCGGTGGAAGGGCACAATGTGAAGCTCGGCCGGGGCGGCATCCGCGAGGTCGAGTTTTTCGTTCAGACCCAGCAGCTGATCGCCGGCGGGCGGGATACCATGCTGCGCACCCCGCGCACGCTGGAAGCGCTGGAAGCCCTGACCGAACATCGCTGGATTGCGCCACGGGTGCGTGATGAACTCACCGAGGCCTATCTGTTCCTGCGCCGGGTTGAACATCGCATCCAGATGATCGCGGATGCCCAGACCCATGAGTTGCCGGAAGGGCCGGATGCCATGGAGGCATTCTCCCATTTCATGGGCTATGAAACCCGTGACAGCTTCGCCGCCGCGCTGGTGGAGCGCATGCGTCGGGTGCAGGGGCATTATGCCAAGCTGTTTGAGGATACCCCCTCTGCCTCGCCCGATGGCGGGCTGGAGTTTCCCGAAGAGGGCAATGACCGCCAGACTCTTGCGGCTCTCTCGCAGATGGGCTTTCGCGAGCCGGCGGCAGCCAGTGGCATTGTGCGCGAATGGCTGGCCGGCAAGCACCGCGCCCTGAAGGGTGAGACCGCGCGCCAGCATATCCGGCGGGTGGTGCCGCTGCTGCTGCAATCTCTTGCGCGAGGTGGCGACCCGGATGGCGCATTGATCGCCGCCGACCGCTTCCTGACCGAACTGCCCGGACCGAACCTGCTGGCGGCACTGGACAGACACCCTGATCTGGTGCGCCTGTTGGCCACCATTCTCACTGCCGCTCCGCGCCTTGGAGAAACCTTGGCCCGCCAGCCCTCCCTGACCGATGCGCTGCTGGACCCGGCCTTTTTCGATGTGTTGCCGGATGAAGAAAGCCTGAAAACGCATCTCGATCACCTGCTGGATACGGCGGAAACGCAGGAAGAGCGCTTTGATCGCGCACGCCGCTTTCGGCAGGAACAGCATGTGCTTATCGGCGTGCGCATTGCCTCCGGCACCTTGCCAGCGGCGCGCGCCGGTGAGGCTTATGCGCGCCTTGCGGAGGTCATCATCCGTGCCCTGCACAAGCGGGTATGGGCCAGTTTTGTGGAGATGCACGGCACCATTCCCGGTGCAACCACGGCTGTGCTGGCCATGGGCAAACTGGGCGGGCGCGAGATGACGGCCGGCTCAGATCTCGATCTCATCGTGCTTTATGATTTTGATGCGGATGCTGATCCGAATTCAGACGGGCCGCGTCCGTTGATTGGCGCGCAATATTTTGCCCGCTTCACCCAGCGCCTCGTCAGTGCACTGACTGCACTGACGAATGCCGGAAAGCTTTATGATGTGGATCTGCGACTGCGCCCGTCCGGCCGCTCCGGCCCGCTCGCCACCCGTCTGGCCTCCTTCGCTTCTTACCAGAAGGAAGAAGCCTGGACATGGGAGCATATGGCGCTGACCCGTGCGCGCGTTATTGCCGCTGATGAGCTGTTCCGTGGGCGGGTTGAGAGCGTGGTGCATGATGTCATGTCCCAGTCGCGCGACCGTCGCAGCCTCGCCGGCGATATTCTGGACATGCGCCGCGCCATTGCCGCCGAGAAGGGCGAGGATGACAAGTGGAACCTGAAACATGCCGCTGGTGGGCAGGTAGATGTGGAGTTCCTCGCGCAATATCTGGTGCTGGCCCATGCCTGTGACCATCCTGAAATCGTGAGCGCCGCCACCGCGCGCGTGCTGACGGATGCCGGTAAGATTGGCTTGCTGGCGGCTGAGGATGCGCAGGTGCTCATCAGTGCTGCCCGGCTTTATCAGAACCTCACCGCCGTGCTGCGGCTGGCGGTGGATGCCCATGTGGTGCCGACCGATGCCAGCCCGGCTTTGCGCGCTTTGCTGGCCCGGGCGGGTGAGATGCCCGATTTCCAGAGTCTGGCAGCCCATCTGGTGGAAACTCAGGGCAAGGTGCGCGAGATTTTTGAGCGAATTCTGGAAGGCGCAGCGAGCTGATCCTTGAGGGTGTTCACGGTTTCGCTTGAGGAGAAGGCGGTCAATGGTTGGCTGAGACCTTTCGATGGCTCTGCCCGCAAAGTAAACCGCTCCCAACAAATGTGAGGGAAGGGACGCGATGACTGAGCAGGTCCACACATTAACGGTGCCGCGCCGTATTCTTCTGGCGACAGATTTGGGGGCGCGTAGCGACAGGGCGCTGGATCGTGCCATTACTCTCGCACGGGACTGGCAGGCAGAACTGGTGGTTACCCACGCTCTGGATGGTGCGGATGTGCCCGACTTCCTCGATGCAACGCGGGACCTTCCCTCCTGGCGTCGTGGACCAGAACCGCAGGAGATCGCGACCGCTGCGCTTGCGCGTGATCTGGAAGGCCTTGATTTTCCCGTCACCACCATTGTGGAGGAGGGAGACCCGGTCGATATCATTCTGAAAGCAGCAACAAAGCACGCGTGTGATCTGATTGTGATTGCCGTCGCGCGGGTGGAGGTGCTGGGCAGCTTCCTTCTGGGCACAACGGTAGACCGTTTGTTGCGCAGTGCCACTGTGCCGGTACTGGTTGTGCGCGCCCGGCCGCATCATGCCTATCGCAGCGTGGTGGTGGCGGCTGATGTCTCCGCAGCTTCCCGTGCTGCTTTGGGCAAGGCTGCACAGTTCTTTCCACAGACGCCATTTCACGTTTTCCATGCATACCAGCCGCCCATGGCCGCTATGCTGGGCGATCAGGCTTCAGGTTCTGATGACTCCACCCGTGCCGCGAAGGCGGAAATGGAAGTCTTCCTGAACGAGTCCGGCATCAATCGGCAGCATGTTCTGGATGTGCTGGTGGAGCGCGGAGACCCGCAGCTTCTCATCCAGCAATATGTGCGCAGTTTTGGCGCGGACCTTGTCGTTCTGGGCTCGCATGGGAAGGGGAGCCTGCTGGAACTGTTGCTTGGCAGTACCTCGAAATCCGTACTTGCCGATCTGGATTGTGATGCGCTGGTGGTGCCAAAGGTTTGCTGAGAGAACTGGTGCAGGCGGGCTGAAGCCGAAGTGAACGTGTGCCTTACATCCAGCCTTTTGGGCCTGCTGGGCATAGAGGCTGATACTGCGTATGGGCGACCCGAATTCACGCTCGCTTGATGGTGGACGGCCTCAGTGGCCGGTTCCAATACTGAGCTTCTGCCCTCAGTGCATCGATGCAAGTTGGGGCGGGTCGCCAGCCGAGACGCCCTGACAATCTACCGGCAAGCGGACAACGACAGCCGTGCCTGCGCCCTCTTCGGAGCGGATACGCATGGTGCCGCCATGCAGTTCCACCAGAGACTTCGCGATGGCAAGACCAAGGCCTGACCCCTTGTGGGTCTTGGTGAACTGGCTTTCCACCTGCTCGAATGGCCGCCCCAGACGGGCTAGTGCATCGCGGGCAATACCGATGCCGCTGTCAACAATGGCGATCACGGCGATGTCTCCCCGCAGGCGGGCCTTCACCGCGATATTGCCGCCCTCAGGGGTGAACTTCACGGCATTGGAAAGCAGATTGAGCAGTATCTGCTTCAGGGCACGCTTGTCTGCGCGGATGTCGATCTCCTCTTCCGCATCCGCGGTCATGGAGATGTTCTTCTCGCTGGCGTTCACGGCTGTTACGCGCATCGCGTCCGCAATGATCTCGTTCAGCTCCACATCCTCGACCTCAAGCGGCATGCGGCCAGCTTCGATCTTGGACATGTCGAGGATGTCATTGATGACGTCCAGCAGGTATTTGCCCGATCCCTTGATGTCGGCGCAGTACTCCGCATATTTCGCCGAGCCGAGCGGGCCGAACATGCCGCTTTCCATGATTTCGGAGAAGCCGATGATGGCATTGAGCGGCGTGCGCAGTTCATGGCTCATATTTGCGAGGAATTCGCTCTTGGCGCGATTGGCGCTTTCAGCGCGGTCCTTCTCGGTCGAAACCTTGTCTGCCATGTCGACGAGCTGCTGGGTCTGGTACTCGAGATTTTGGGCCTGCAACTCAGCAAGCTGCTTCTGGTGCTTCAGCGTATCTTCCGAACTGCGCAGATCCGTGACCAACGCCATCAGGCGGGCCTCACTGTTGATGAGGCGCTCTTCATGCCGCTTCATGGTGGTGATGTCGGTGCCTACCGACACATAGCTGCCATCCTTGGTGCGGCGTTCAGCAATCTTCAGCCAGCGCCCATTGGAAAGCTGCGCCTCGAACGCACGGGTGCCTTCCTCGGGCTTGTCTTCAGGGGTCAGAGGCGTGCGCGCCACAGGGTGACGGCCGCGTGAGGCGATGATCTCGAACGGGGTGCCGACCTGAATGGCGTCATCCGGCAGTTCGTGCAGGCTCTGGAACTTGGAATTGCAGAGCACCAGCCGGTTCTGGCTGTCCCACAGCACGAAGGATTCGGAGATGCTCTCAATGGCATCGCGCAGGCGCATGTCAGCGGTCACGGTGCGTTCGGCCATATGCTGGGCTTCGGTCACATCCATGGCGATGCCGATCAAATGCGGTCCATCTTCGCCAGCCTGCTGCACCACTTCGGCACGCATGCGCAGCCACACATAATCGCCCTTGGTGGTGCGCATGCGGAACACGCGGTCCACCGATGCACCGGGACGCTCTGCCAGTTCCTGAGCCAGTTCGTAGAGATCGCCGTCATCAGGATGAACAAGCTTGCGGATCTCGCCGAAGGAAATAAGGTCGTCCTTCCGCTCCAGCCCGAGGATTTCGTACATGGTGTCGGACCAGTACATGCGCCCACGCGCCATGTCCCAATCCCACATGCCGCAGCGGCCGCGGTTCAGGGCGGTGTCCATGCGGCGGCGAACGGTGTCGTAGATGTGGTCCGCTTCACGGGCTCGGCGCGCCTGCCAGTGGAAGGAAAAGCCCAAAATGAGCAGCACCGCGCCCGTAGTGGTGAACAGGGTGACCGTGAGGGTGGTGGTATCAGACCAGATCGCGAGTGCGCGCTGCAGGGGCTGAAGATAGACCAGTTGCCCCAGCGGACCCTTCAGGTTCCGCACTGTGGCCAGCATGGTCTGCCCGCCCACATTCACCTCAAGCACGCCGGCATGTTCGGCGAAGACGAGAAGCGGCTGGGCGGGGTCCAGAATTTCGGCAAGCTTTTCGGGAGTGTTCTCACCGCGCAGGGCGGCAGCGATGATGCGGCCTTCCGGGTCCGTCACATAGATGCGGCGGCCCATCTCGGTTGCGCGCGGGGGCAGGCTTGCAGTGAGCGCATCGCCCACACCTTCAAGGCTGTTGCCCACATGCTGCATCAGGCTCTCACCCGTGGCGAGGGCCAGCAGGGAGAGGTCGTCCTTTGCGTTGTCGAGAACAGAGGTGCGTTGTGAGTGGACCTGTACAAGCCCACCCACGCCCAGCACCACCAGAAAGGTGATGATGAGCGCCGGTACGATGCGACGCAGAAGTGGTTCCGCATCGAGTAGTCGCTGATACGCAGGGCGTGCGATTGAGCGCGCCAAGCCACGAATGGCCGGGTCGCGCGCAGTCGCGCCCGCCGCGTTGGCGCGTGCCATCGCCGGTCTCCTCAGGGTCCTTCGGAAGTGTTGGACGGCCTAAGTCCTTCACTTCCACGTCCGTAATTTGGAGGGACGTGCCGCATCTCTCCGAATCAGTGTCATTGGAATCGAATCGGGGGTGATTTGTCTACCTTCATAGGGGTGTCAAGAGGTCAAAAAATAGGCCGATTCGCTGCAACGCTATGACAGCCGGGGAAAGCCCGTTAACCATCTTGAAACTTGACTGTGGATGAAGGGGATAATCCGCGCAAACCCTTTTGTTGGCTTAATTCCAGCCTGTGCATAGCGCGCCGGCTCAGGTTGTGTGCGGCTCTCATTGAAGCTTCAGGGATATTTCGTGCGGTATGGCTGGCGGGCTCATGGCGAGCCCGCCGGATCACGTCAGAAAGAAGGCTCAGGCGAGGGAGCGGATCGCGATGTCCGCCACGTCCGCGGAAAGCCCTTCCGTATTCGCCACCCGGCGCAGGGCAGCCTCTGCGCTGGCCCGGCGCACAGGCTCCAGCTGTCGCCAGCTGCGGAAGGCGGAGAGCAGGCGGGACGCCACCTGCGCGTTCTTGCCGTCCAGTTCGAGTACGACATCTGCAATGAAAGCGTGGCCCTCACCATCCGCCCGGTTGAACTGGGTGGGGTTGCTGTGGGCAAATGCACCGATGAGGGCGCGCACGCGGTTCGGGTTACCCAGAGAGAAGGCCGGGTGTGCCATCAGTGCCTTCACACGGTCCAGCGTGTCTGGCGCGGCTATCATGGCCTGAAGGGTGAACCACTTGTCGACGACCAGCGCATCGTTCTGGAACTGGTCGTAGAAGGAGGTCAGAACGCTTTCCCGCTGGGGCACATCGTGCTGGCTCAGAACATTGAGAGCCGCGAAGCGGTCTGTCATGTTGTCGGCGACATTGAACTGCGCAGCAGCGCGGGCAATGCCTTCATGGGCGCCGTTCGCGGCCAGATAATCGAGCGACAGATTGCGCAATGCGCGGCGGCCGGCTGAGGCTGCGTCGGGTTTGAACGCGCTATGCGCAGCCTGTTCCGTATAGGCCTCAAGGAAGTCTTCCTCAAGCGCAGTGCCCAGGGCACTACGCAAGGCTAGCCGGGCAGTGTGGATGGCATCCGGGTCCACATCCTGCCCCAACTCCCGTGCCACCTCTCCTTCGCCCGGCAGAGCCAGCGCCTGCGCCTTGAAGGCAGGGTCCAGCGCCGGGCTCTTCAGCAGGCGGCGGGCAGCATTGATGAATGACTCCGCATCCCGCGTCTCGGCGGTGCTTGAACTGGCTTTCAGTAGGGTCATCGCCAGCCCCTGAAGTGCATCGAACCGGTTGAACGGGTCTGCATCATGCGTGGCGAGGAAAGCGCGGTCTCTTGGGCAGAGATTGCTTTCGATATTCACCGGCGCTGAGAAGCCGCGATTGAGCGAGGGAACCGGGCGTGCCTCCACTCCAGTGAAGGTGAAGCTCTGGTCTGTCTGTGTGATCTCCAGAACCCCGTTTGACAGCGGCGTATTGCCGAGGGTCAGGGGCATGTCCTTCCCGTCCGGGCCAACAAGGCCAATGGCGAGTGGAATGACCATCGGCAGCTTTTCTGGCTGGCCTGGGGTTGGCGGAATGCTCTGGGCCACATCCAGCCGGTAGGTGGCGGTATCTTCGTGATAGGCGCCCGTCACCTTCAAAAGCGGTGTGCCGGACTGCTTGTACCAGAGGGCGAACTGGGAAAGATCCCGCCCGGTCGCTTCGGCAAAGGATGTGATGAAGTCTTCGATGGTGGCGGCGTCACCGTCATGGTTCTGGAAGTAGATGTCCATTCCGGCCCGGAAGTCATGCTCACCCAGCAGGGTTTTGAGCATGCGCACCACCTCGGCCCCTTTCTGGTAGACCGTGGAGGTATAGAAGTTGTTGATTTCACGATAGGTATTGGGCCGCACCGGGTGGGCGAGGGGGCCTGCATCCTCCGCAAACTGGGCGGCCTTCAGCACGCGCACATCCGAGATGCGCTTGACGGGGCGGGAGCGCTGGTCTGCCGAAAACTCCTGATCGCGGAAAACCGTGAGCCCTTCCTTCAGGCAGAGCTGGAACCAGTCTCGGCAGGTGATGCGGTTGCCGGTCCAGTTATGGAAATACTCGTGTGCGATAACACTTTCGATGCCGGCATAGTCGGCATCAGTTGCCGTCTGCTGTGAGGCGAGGACATATTTGTCATTGAAGACATTCAGGCCCTTGTTTTCCATTGCGCCCATGTTGAAGTCGGACACGGCCACAATATTGAACACATCAAGATCATATTCGCGGCCAAAGACATCTTCATCCCAGCGCATGGAGCGCTTCAGGGAATCCATGGCGTAACCGGCCCGGTTCTGCTTGCCCTCTTCCACATAGATGCCAAGCTCGACCGGCTTGCCGGAGCGGGTGACGAAATGGTCTGCCACCTTGGCCAGCTTTCCACCCACCAGCGCGAACAGGTAGGACGGCTTTGGCCATGGGTCCTGCCACACGGCGAAATGACGGCCGGGCTTGCCTTCCACCGGCCCGTTCTTTTCCAGATTGCCGTTGGAGAGCAGGATGGGCGCCTCCTCCCGGTCTGCCTCGATGCGGGTGGTGTAGACGGAGAGAACGTCCGGGCGATCCGGGAAATAGGTGATGCGGCGGAAGCCTTCAGGCTCGCACTGGGTGCAGTAATTGCCGGAGGAACGGTACAGCCCCATGAGCTGGGTGTTCGCTGTGGGGTCCACCAGCGTTTCAACCTCAAGGATGAAGCTGTCCGCCGGTGGGTTGGGCAGGGTCAGCCTGTCGGGGGTCACTTCAAAGCTTGAACCGGCGAGCGGCGCGTCATCAATCGCCAGCCGCACAAGAGTCAGGCCATCACCATCCAGAACCACCGGTGCGCCGGCAGTGCCCTTCGGGTTGCGACGCAGCGCGAGGCGGGCGGTGACGCGGGTCTGGTTGGGATGCAGCGAGACGTCGAGATGGACTTTGTCCACCAGCCATTCCGGCGGCTGATAATCGGCAAGGCGAATGGCTTTGGGTTCGGCGTCGCGCGGCATGGAAACAACTCCCGGTGCATCAGCTCTGGCGGGGATGGATGGGTGCCGATTCCGCCAGACACGGAGAGACTAGAGCGCTGTGGTGCGAGAGAAAAGAAGCGTGGGTGCAGGAAACACATGCAAAATCAGCGCGCAGGCCATGGTTTGCGGTCCATTCCGCAGGCATCTGGTCAACCGGCCGGCACTTCGCTAGAAGGCGGCCATGCAGAAGAACCTCACGTGGCGCGTAAAAAGCCGCCATGTCTTCTTTGTCGCGGGATACCACCCCATGCCGGTGGAAGGACATTTCCGGGTGTTCACCCGTGAATTGCGCCGCTTCGCGTCTGTATGGTCGCTGAAAGTGGCATGCCCTGAGGACGCGCCGGCCCCTACGCCCACCGGCATGGTCTGGGATGTGGACACCGAAGGGCAAGACTGGGCGACCCACGCCCGCTTCGAGCTTCTGGCCTGGGACCAGATGGTGCAGGCGGATATGAAGCGGCCGCTATGGTCCCATATCCGTGGGTCTGTCCGGGCGATGGCGGATATGATCTCCAGCGGCACCTTGAAGCGCTATTTCGGGGTCAGCCGTCGTTACGGCCTGTTCTTTCTGTTCACCTATCTCATGCTGTTCCTGATCTGGGTTGTGGCTGCCGGTGTGGGGTTCGCCATTGGCCAGTGGGCCGCGCCCCATATTGGCGTTACGTTGTCCGTTCTGCTGGGTGGGCTCGGTGCGCTGGCGTGCGGGCTGGGCCTGATGCGCTGGCCCGGACAGCGCCTTCGCCTGCGTCAATCTCTGGATCTGGCAGAGTTCTCCGTGGATTATGCCCGCGGCCGCCATCTGGCCGTGGATGCGCAGGTGCGGGCCTTCGGCCAGCGCCTTGTTGATGTGGCGCGGCAGGGCGGGGTAGATGAAATTGTCATCTCCGGCCACAGCCTTGGTGCGATGCATGTGGTGAGCGCGGTGGCTGAGGCTCTGAGGATTGACCCGGATTTTGGCCGCACTGTACCCGTCCGTCTGCTCACGCTTGGCAGCACCACGGCCAAGTTCGCGCTTCATCCGGCTGGAGAACGCCTGCGGGTTGCAGCGCGGGAGGTTGCTGATGCCTCATGGATTGGTTGGGCCGAAATCCAGTCCCGTGATGACATTGTCAGCTTCTACAAGGTGAACCCGGTGACACTGGAACCGGCCGATGTGCTGGACCAGAACAGCGTGCCGGGTGACTTCACCTCACGTCCGCTCATTCGCCACGCCGCCATCCGCGATATGCTGACTGCGAAGACCTATAACCGTTTCCGGCTGGATATCATGCGCCTGCATTGCCAGTGTTTTCTGGCGAGCGACAAGCGCGCGGCCCATGATTTCAATGCTTATATCTGTGGCCCCGCGCGGTTCGATTTCCTTGTGGCCGGTACAAGTGGCCTGATGGATTTCGTGCGGGATGATGGATCACTTCAGCCTCGCACGGCCCGGCCTGTATCTGCGACTTCCGGGGCTCGGATATGAGACAATTCAAGTCTGGCGGTTGCATCTGCCGATAATCCTGCTTTCAGTGTCGCGCAGAAAGGTGGAGTGGGCCGAGCCCGCCGCCTGCATGTGTTGGTTTCAGTTGAAGGACCCTCGATGAGTCTCCTCGCCATCTCCAAAATCGCCTGGGTGCTGGGCGTGATCGCCTGGTATGTGCTGCGTATTCCCTTCCAGCGGAAGGCGCGCCGGCAGAGCGTGAAGGATGCGCGCCACCGCAATATGCGCGACATGACGCTCCTCAGCATCTCGACCCTGGGGCTTGGCATTGTTCCCGCCATTTATGCGGCAACCGGCTGGCCGGCGGCAGCCTCCTATCCCATTTCCCTTGTGCAGGTGGTGGCCGGAGTCATCGTCTTCCTGCTTGCCTTGCGGCTGTTCTGGCTCACGCATGCAGCCATCGGGAAAGACTGGTCGGTGACACTGGAGATCAAGGAACAGCACAAGCTGGTGACGGACGGCATTTATGCGCGGGTGCGTCACCCCATGTATTCTGCTTTCTTCCTATGGGCTCTCGCGCAGCTTCTGCTGTTGCCGAACCTTGTGGCTGGCCCAGCCGGTCTGGTGGGCTTTGGCATTCTGTTCTTCTTCCGCGTGGGGCGTGAGGAGAAGATGATGCGTGAAGCTTTCGGCGCGGAATATGATGACTATATGCACCGTACAAAGCGCATCATTCCGGGGATTTACTGAGTGGGATGCTACTGGCTGAAGATCTGGCCGCAGGCTCAGTCATGATGCTGTTCAAGCAGGAAGAAGCTCTCATCTCTCCAAAATAAAAAGGGGCAGCTTTTGCTGCCCCTTTGTTTTTCACTGGCCTGAAAGCCGCCCTTCAAGCGCTTCATAAAGCGGATTATCCGCAGCAAAGACATATTCCAGCGGTGCTACCGTCACCATACTGGCCCCACGAGCCCGCAGATATTTGGTGAGCCCATGCAGGGTAGAGGGCGGGCAATGCAGGGTGAGCATGCCGGAGGAGGTTGGTCCGCCAAAGGGCGCGACGCAGCGATAAAGCCGCACGGCCTCCTCAACCAGCGCATTATCAAGCCCCGCGCAGCGGGTGCGCACCTCGCGCATGGTGCGGGCACGCTTTTCAGCACCCAGCCGGTCGAACATGGCCTGCGCGGCGACACGGGTCGCCTCTGGCCATGGGGCGGTGAGCGAGGCAACCAGATTGGCCTGTGATTTCAGGATGATCCCGTCATCCACGACTTTGAGTCCATTGGCCGTGAGCGTCGCACCGGTGGAGGTGATGTCGACAATCAGTTCTGCTGTACCGGCGGCCGGCGTGCCTTCGGTCGCCCCGGCGCTTTCCACGATGCGATAATCAATGATGCCGTGGCGGGCGAAGAAGCTGCGCGTCAGGTTCACATATTTGGTGGCAACGCGAATGCGCTGGCCGGTGCGGCCATGGAAGTGGCTGGCCACATCGTCCAGATCCTCCATGGTGCGCACATCTATCCATGCCTGCGGCACGGCCACCACGACATCGGCATGGCCAAAGCCCAGAGCTTCCAGCAGCATCACCCGGCTGTCCGCATCCAGAATATTCTCGCGCACCAGATCTTCGCCGGTCACGCCGATATGGGCTGAACCTGCGGCAAGCGCCCCGGCGATTTCAGAGGCGGAGAGATAGGCCACCTCCACATTCTCCACCCCATCGAGTGCCCCGCGATACTCGCGTGCACCACGGGACTGTTTCAGGGGCATGCCGGCGCGGCTGAAATAGGCGTGCACATTTTCCTGCAACCGCCCCTTTGAGGGGACAGCGAGAATCAGCGGTTCGGCGCTCATCGTGCACTCTCCATTGCGAGCTCGCCCGCATTCAGGCGAGCAAGGCGCTCCAGCCATGCCGAGAACCCGATGCCGGGCACCGCTTCGCTTGCGCCAAGGCGCGCCAGCAATTTGTCATAGCGCCCGCCCGCAACAAGCGGCTCATCTCCAGCCCCTTGCGGGTCGTGCAATTCGAAGACCATGCCGCTGTAATAATCGAGGGGCCGTCCGAATGAGGTGGAGAAATGCACGCTGGCCAAATCCACTCCAAGAGCGGTCAGGAAGCCTGAGCGTCGATCAAATGCATTCAGCGCGGAGGAAAGGTCTATGCCGGCTTCCCGTGCGAGTGCGCGCATGCGCGCAGCCGCGTCATCGGGTTCACCGGAAATGCCGAGATAGCGGGAGAGAATATCGGCAGTTTCCTGCGAGATGCCGCCTGCCTCACGTTCCGCCTGCTCCAGAAACCGTTCGGCAATTTCTGTGACTGAACGGCCACCAACGGTGGAGATGCCCGCAATCGAGAGCAGATCGGTAATCAGTGCACGGGCGGCGGAGGGGTCCGCGCCATTCAGCGCTGCCAGCACGCCAGCATGGCGAGCCTCGCTCTCTACCGGCGTCTTGCCACGTCCGAAATCCGGGTCAATCCGTCCCTGTCCAAAATCCTTCATCAGCCGGCGTCGCTGGGCCGGAGCCAGTGGCAGCGCTTCAAGCAAGGCAGAAAAGAGCCCCACATCGCCCAACTGGATCACTGGCGTGGGGAGGCCATAAATAGCGCAGACCTCAAGGCCAAGCGCCAGCATCTCGGCATCAACGGCTTCAAGATCCGTCCGGCCGAAGGATTCAACGCCTGCCTGAAGAAACTCGCCGGACCCTTCATCGCGAAAGCGGAAGACAGGCCCCAGATAGCTCACGGTTGCCGGAAGCGACATCGCGCGCTCAAGCACTTCGCGTGCGACAGGAATGGTGAGGTCCGGTCGCAGGCAGAGTTCGCGCCCTTCCGCATCATTCGTGAAATACATGCGGCGACGGATGGACTCCCCGGAGAGGTCCAGAAACACATCTGCCGGCTGCAGAATGGGCGGATGGACCCGCTTGAACCCCGCTGCATCGAAGCGCGAAATCAGCGCCTCTTCCAGAAGCCGGGGATCGTAGGTGAGAGCAGGTGCGGGCACCGCGGCAGTCATGACTTCATCTTCCATCGGTATAGTGCGTTGGCTTCTAGCAAAGGCTGACGCGCAGGGCCACCCCGCAGGCGCTTTGGCCTGCAACAGATTGGCTCTCCACAGTTACATTGATCATGGGCTTAAGGCTGGCCCTCAGCTCGGCTATGCTGTGCACGAAGCAGCCGGAGGATGACATGGCCGATTTGGACAAGAGCACCGCAACGAAGAGCGTTGCCGTGGTCACGCTCAGCTTCGAGCAGGCTCTGGAAGAGTTGGAAACCATTGTGGCCAGCCTTGAGGCAGGCAATGTTCCGCTGGAACAATCCATCGCCATTTATGAGCGCGGAGAATCGCTGAAGGCACGGTGTGAGGCGCTTTTGAAGGCCGCTGAAGCTCGTGTGGATACCATCACGCGTGATGCAGATGGCAAGCCGACTGGTACTGCACCACTTGATCCGCAGGGCTGAGTATCTCTGCCCGCTGCAAACGGGCGGCAACACTCGAATCGGCTATTGAGATCATGAGATGCCCTCTTTCCGGCTGGGAAAGGGGCATCCCTATCAATCAGGCAACGCGCCCGAGTTGAGCGGTTTCAGCTATTCTGAGGTGCCTGCATGACTGCGGGCTGGAATCCTGACAGCGGCCATGATGGAGTCGGGCCTCATTCGCCAGTCTCCATCAGATATCCAGCAATTCCTCATCCGCAAATGCCGCATGCTCGGTGATGAAGTTGAAGCGCGCTTCCGGCTTGTTGCCCATCAGGCGTTCCACCAGATCCGCTGTCGTCGCCTCCTCTGCATCCGCGATGGAGACAAGCTGGAGCGTGCGGGTGTTCGGGCTCATGGTGGTTTCTTTCAACTGGGCCGGCATCATCTCGCCAAGGCCCTTGAAGCGCCCGATGTCGATCTTGGCCTTGCCGTTGAATTCCTTCTTGAGCAACTGGTCCTTGTGCGCATCATCCCGCGCATAGAGGGTCTTGGCCCCCTGCGTGATGCGATAAAGCGGCGGCACGGCAAGATACAGATGCCCCCCTTCGATCAGCTTCGGCATCTGGCGGAAGAAGAAGGTCACAAGCAGGGATGCGATATGGGCGCCGTCTACATCCGCATCGGTCATGATGATGACCTTCTCATAGCGCAGGTCGGCATCGCGATAATGGCTGAGCGTGCCGCAGCCCAGTGCTTGCCCGAGATCGGTCAGCTGCTGGTTCTGGGTGAGCTTGTCCCGTCCGGCGCTGGCGACATTCAGAATCTTGCCGCGCAGGGGCAGTACGGCCTGCGTCTTGCGATCGCGCGCCTGCTTGGCTGAACCGCCGGCCGAGTCACCCTCAACGATGAAGAGTTCAGAGCCGGCCGCATCGGTATTGGAGCAGTCCGCCAGCTTGCCGGGCAGACGCAGCTTGCGCACGGCGGTTTTACGGGCAACCTCTTTTTCCTGCTTGCGCCGCAGGCGTTCTTCAGCGCGGTCGATCACATGGTCGAGCAGGCGGGTGGCCTGTGCGGGGTTGGCTGCCAGCCAGTGGTCAAAGGGGTCGCGCAGCGTGCTTTCCACGATGCGGGCGGCTTCGGTTGTCGCAAGGCGATCCTTGGTCTGGCCCTGAAACTCCGGCTCACGCACAAAAACCGAGAGCATGGCCGCACAACCGGCCATCACATCATCGCCGGTGATGAGCGCCCCCCGCTTGCCAGCGCCGGAGCGCTCGGCATGGTCACGCAGGCCCTTCAGCAGAACCGCGCGCAGGCCATTCTCATGGGTGCCGCCATCGGGAGTAGGGATGGTGTTGCAGTAGGAGGAGATGCTGCCATCCCCATCCGCCAGCCACGACACCGCCCATTCCACCGAGCCATGGCCACCCTTTTTCTGGATACGCCCGGAGAAAATATCCGGATGGACCAGAGTGCGCCCCTCGATCTCGATGGAGAGATAATCGCGCAGGCCATTGGGGAAGCGGAATACCGTTTTCTCGGGGATGCCCTCCACCCCCTTGAGCAACGCGGCATCGCAGGACCAGCGCACCTCAACCCCGCCAAACAGATAGGCCTTGGAACGGGCCATCCGGAACACACGGGCGGGCTCAAAATGGGCGTCTGGGCCGAAAATATCGGCATCGGGATGGAACCGAACGCGCGTGCCGCGCCGGTTGGTGATGCGCCCCACCTCTTCAAGTGGGCCTAGTGGCAAGCCACGCGAGAAGCACTGGCGATACAGAATCTGGTTTCTTGCGATCTCGACTTCCAGCATGTCGGAGAGCGCATTCACCACCGAAATGCCCACGCCATGCAGGCCACCGGAGGTTTCATACACCTGGCTATCGAACTTTCCGCCCGCGTGCAGGGTGGTCATGATGACCTCAAGCGCGGACTTGCCCGGAAACTTTGGGTGCTCCTCCACCGGAATGCCGCGGCCATTATCGGAAACGGTCAGGAAGCCATCGGCCGTCAGCCCCACTTCGATGAAGGTCGCATGACCTGCCACGGCCTCGTCCATGGCATTGTCCACCACCTCGGCGAAGAGATGGTGCAGGGCCTTGGAATCCGTGCCGCCAATATACATGCCGGGCCGGCGACGCACCGGCTCCAGCCCTTCCAGAACCTCGATATGGGCAGCCGTATATTCAGCAGCCATCACGGGCGGGCTGGCGGGTGCCTTGCTCTTCGCCTTGGGCTTGGGGGCAGGGGAAGGGGCGGCGAAAAGATCGTCGGACTGGGACATGGACCTCAAAAGCCGGAAGGGGGACAGACAGGAGACAGAAACGCTTTTGCGGGCACGTGCGCAAGGCCCTTGTGGGCCGATGAAAAGCCTATGCGGTAATGTTTGATGCAGCCAGTCGGCCAGACAGGGAATCGCACATCACCTTAAGATACTGTGGCACGGATGGGGTGACAGAAGGAGTCTAGAAAAGAACAAAATAGAAACATTCTGACCGCTTTTTCAGGCCAGCTTTTCCAGCCGCACATCTCCGGGCTCTGTATCTGCGGTCTCATGCCATCCCAGATGGCGATAAAAGCCATCGGCCCGGCTTCCCCGGAGGGTTTCCAGCCAGATCTTCGAATGGTGTGCCAGCATGGTATCTTCGGCCTGTTGCACCAACGCCCGGCCAATGCCCGCGCCTTCATGCTCCGGTGCGACAAAAACCGCAAAAAGACAGGCATCTTTGAGATCAGCCAGCGTGAACCCCACGATGTCGCCATTCATCTCTGCCACCCAGGCACAGGCCGGACCGTCCAGCATCTGGGCCACGCTTTGCGGGGTGATACCGAGGGCGGCAAGCTCATCCATAGAGAGCATATTCTCCCTCACATGGGTGCGGATGTGGAACATGGCAGGCACATCACTCGCCTTTGCCGGGCGCACCGTGAATGTCATGAAGCCTGTTTCCTTCCATCCGTCATGGCTTTGATGCGACTTTCGCCCGCCACAGTATGGGTGTAGAGACCGAATCCCATAAAGCGTGGCCCCGCATGTAGCGGAATTTGGAGTAAAGACGATGGCGGACGCAAAGGCGAAAATCGCGGTTCTTGGCGCTTCGGGTTATACCGGCGCGGAACTGGTGCGCCTGCTGCTGCGCCATCCCATGGTGGAGATCGCGGCGTTGACCGCAGACCGGAAGGCCGGCCAGACCATGGCCGAGGTTTTCCCCCAGTTCTCGCCGTTTTCTCTGCCGCGTCTTGTCACCATCGACGAGGTTGATTTCAGCGGTATTGATCTGGTGTTCTGCGCCCTGCCGCACGGCACCACGCAGACGGTGATCAAAAACCTGCTTGAGAAGAACGCGCATGTGAAGGTGGTGGACCTTTCCGCAGACTTCCGGCTGAAGGATCCGGGCGCATATGAGCAGTGGTATGGCCACCCTCATGCGGCGCTGGAGATTCAGCAGGAGGCTGTTTTTGGGCTGGTGGAAATCTATCGCGAGGACATCCGCAAGGCGCGGCTGGTGGCCAATCCCGGCTGCCATACAACCACGGCCATTCTGCCGGTGGTGCCTCTGCTGGAAGCCGGAGCGATTGAGCCGGAATCCATCGTGATCGATTCCAAGACCGGCATGTCCGGTGCGGGGCGTGCCGCGAAGGAAGCGATGCTGTTCTCCGAGGTTTCGGAGGGTATTCACGCTTATTCCGTTGGCGCACACCGGCATATGGGTGAGCTGGATCAGGAATATTCGAAGGCGGCCGGCCGGCCTGTTGCGCCGATGTTCGTGCCGCATCTGGTGCCGATGAACCGTGGCATCTTTGCCAGCATCTATGTGCGCACGACGGGTGTGAAGGCCGAGGATCTGCACGCCATTCTCGCCGGCTTCTACAAGAATGAGCCCTTCGTGCATGTGCTGCCTTTCGGGCAGGTGCCCCAGTCGCGCCATGTGCGTGGGTCCAACATGGTGTTCCTTGGTGTGGCGGCAGACCGTGTGCCGGGCCGGGCGCATGTGTTCTCCACCATTGATAATCTGGTGAAGGGCGCATCGGGGCAGGCGGTGCAGAACATGAATCTGGTGCTGGGCTTCCCCGAAACGACCGGCCTTGAGCAGATTGCACTGATGCCGTGAGGTGAGGCCATGCCATGGGCTGCCATGGCTGGCTAGATTGCAAGAACGAATATGAATGAAAAAGGGGGCGTCCAGAGATGGGCGCCCCCTTTTTTGTGCTCTTGGCTGTCTCCGGGCGGATGGTGCCGCCCGGAAAGGCTTCAAAATGCTCAGCGCACCCGCACTTCGTAACTGATACGGCGGTTGTGCGCGCGACCTTCCGGGGTTTCATTGGTATCGACCGGGTTGGCATCGCCATATCCGGTAGCGGTGATGTCCGCAGCCGGAATGCCGGCCTCGATCATGATGGTCTTCACCGCATCTGCCCGGCGCTGGGAGAGGTCAAGGTTCATGTCTGTCGCGCCGACATTGTCGGTGTAACCTTCAATCGTGATCTGCGCACCATTAGGCAGGGCCTTGATGAGCGCTGCAGCCTTCTCGATAACCTGACGTCCGCTGGCTGGCACCGTGGCACTGGCGGTTTCGAACTCGATCGCAACTTGATTCAGCGTGTTGGCCACATCGCGCCCGCGATAGCCAGACTGCAGGGCATTCAGATTGTTCAGGGCACTCTCGGCCGTCAGACGCGGGGTGGAGAGGTCCGGCAGGCTCACGGCGGCATCAGCACCAAAGAGGGCCTTCAGGCGCTCCAGCAGAGAGGCGCGGTCCACGGAGGGGGAGATGGCGCGGATATCCACATCCTGTCCATCCAGCACCACATTCAGGCCGGGGCTTTTCACGAGGCCGAGGAACTCACCCAGCTTGGTCAGCCAGCCGGGAGCCTGATAGCGCGGGTCTACGGTCAGGTCGCCAGAAATATTGTCTGCACCGAATGTGGTGGCCAGAGTCTGCTTGATGGAATCGGCCATGGCCGCATCCGGCACCGCGCCGCCATAAATGATCTTACTGCCCAGCTCACGCAGGGAGAGGCGGGCAGGGCGGTCCGCCACTGGCTGGGCCGCAGCCGGAAGGGTGACAGAGCCGGTGGGCGAGGACTGGCGCAGCGCGCCGAGCAGGGCTTCGCGATCCGTACCCGCAGGCAGGCTGTTCACTTTCAGGTGGTTGCCTTCAAACTGCGCATCAAGGCCGGGGAACTTGAGGGCCGTGAGCTGGGCACCCAACTGGGCCAGCCATGGGGCCGGAGCCGTGTTGGGGGCAATTTTCACATCGCCCTGAATGCGGTCTGCGCCATAGACGGAAACTAGGGCAACCAACAGGGCCTTGCGGCTTTCCTCATCGGCCACCACGCCCTCATAGACGAGAACGCCGTCATTCTCCTTGAGGGTGAGGCGCGCGGGGGTGCTGGGCACTGCAACAGCTTCTGCTGCATGCGGTGGTGCCTGGGTGGCAGGGGCATGTGCTGCAGGTGCGGGAGCATGCTGTGCAGTGGCCGCCTGATGCGCCGATGCCGGAGCTGCTGCAGGCTGTGCGCCATGCGCACCCTGCGTTTTCGCAGGAGCCGCGTGAGCAGGCGGCGCAGTTTCCAGCTTGCCAGCCTCCGGGTTGCGCTCCAGCGGGTTCCAGGGGGTCAGCCACAGAAGAACACCAAGGCCGGCGGCCAGAATAACGCCGCGCAGGACCCAGTCTGCCAGCCGGGATTTCACCAGATGGTCAGCAGGCAATCCGGCGGGCAGGGTGCCGTCCTTCATGAAGGCGCGGGCAGTATCCGGCAGCGAGGCAGGCAGGAGGCCGTGATCTGACAGCAGGCCAAGAACCTTGGGAAGAGCGAAGCCCAGAAGTGCGGCCGCGCGCAGGGGCGTGCCCTGAAGCGCCTGCGAGAGAGAGGCCACAGCAACAGAACCGAAGACCTTCTCAGCGGCATCTGCTTCCAGCCCGGGGGCAGAGGCGGCAGCCCAACTCTCCACAGAACCGGCAAGGCCTGCCGCCTTCACCTGCTCCGCCACATTGGCCAGCCCCAGCGGGGCCTTGTCGAGAAAGCCAAGAACCGCGCGGACCACGGTTTCCGCCTGCAAGGCGCTGAGGCCGAACTTCTGGCTGATCTGAGCGATGAGCGAAGAAAACATACGCTGCCCCTCATTGGGATGGAATCGGTTCCGGGTTGAAACGATGATCGCCTCCCCCGTTCCTGAAATGCCTTGATGTGCCAGTGGCCTCCTAACTGGAGGTCAATGGCGCATGTCACCGGTGGCTTATAACCTTTTCAAGCGGCGAGGGCACGCGGTTGCGTCATCCAGAAGCCAGATTGCAGACAAGAAGCTGCATTGCTCCTGCTCAAACCGCTTCCGCCATGTCCTTCAGGCGCAGGGCGACACGGGTTTCACCGCGCCAGCTTTCCAGTTCCAGTGCGCCAACCACATGCATTGGCCGGTTACGGGCTGCCAGCAGCGCTTGCCCCAGCGGTTCCTGCGCCACACGGAAGGCAATGGCCTTGAGGGTGTTTCCATCCGCTGATGTGATGCGCGCCCGCACATGCCCGGCCCCGAACGCCTCGACATAGGAGATGCGATGGTTGGGAAAGGCGAAAAGCGGTTCCGGATTGCCCGCGCCAAAGGGGCCGGCACGGGAGATGTTCTCCACCAGTGCCGGGGTCGCCCCAGTGGCGGTGAGTGCGCCATCAATCGTCAGGGCACCTTCCGCGCGCGCCTTCTCGACATCTGTCGCAAGAAGGTCTTCAAGATGAGCGCGCAGATCGCCAAGCCGGGTGCGCTCAACCGTGAGCCCCGCAGCCATGGCATGCCCGCCGCCCTTGACCAGTAGGCCGCTTTCCACGGCCTCACGCACCGCGCGGCCCAGATCAACCCCCGGAATGGAGCGGCCAGAACCGGTGCCGGTCTCGCCCGTAAAGGCGATGGCGAAGGCCGGGCGCTGGAAACGCTCCTTGAGGCGCGACGCCACAAGCCCCACCACGCCGGGGTGCCAGCCCTTGCCGCTCACTACAATCACCGCAGCTTCATGCCCCAGCCCCAGCGCGGCCTCAGCCTCCATCTCGGCGGCGGCAACAATGTTGCGCTCCACTTCCTGCCGCTCGCTATTCAGCCGGTCGAGCTCGGTGGCGATCACCTGTGCCTCCACCGGGTCTTGCGTGATGAGGAGGCGTGTGCCGAGTGTGGCATCGCCAATGCGTCCGCCGGCATTGATGCGCGGGCCAATGAGAAAGCCGAGATGGAAGGGACGGGGCGGACCATCCAGCCGTGCGACATCCATCAGGGACGTGAGGCCCAGCCGCCGCCGCTGGCGCAACGTGATGAGCCCCTTGATGACAAAAGCGCGGTTGAGCCCCCGTAGTGGCACCACATCGGCCACTGTCGCCAGCGCGACAAGATCCAGCGCAGCCAGAAGGTCTGGTGCGGGGCGCGCCGTATTGAAGAACCCGCGCCGGCGCAATTCGCGCTGCAGGCCCACCAGCGTGATGAAGGTGATACCCGCCGCGCACAGATGACCAAGGCCGGAAAGGTCATCTTCCCGGTTCGGATTCACGATAGCGGTGGCCTCAGGCAGCACTTCATTGGCCTGATGGTGATCCAGAACCACCACATCCATGCCAAGCCGGCGGGCGGCTGCTAGAGGTTCGGTTGAGGTGGTGCCGCAATCCACGGTCACAAGCAGGCGCACACCCTGCGCCGCAAGTTGCTCAATGGCCGGGACGTTGGGGCCATAGCCTTCAAAGATCCGGTCCGGGATATGAAAGAGGGGATCGAGCCCGCAGGCCCGCAGCATCTCCACCATAAGGGCGGTGGAGCAGGCCCCATCCACATCATAATCCCCGAAGACGGCGACCAGTTCCTGCTTCTCGATCGCGGTGGCGAGCCGCTCAACGGCTGGTCCCATGTCAGTCAGGGTATCGGGATCTGGCAGCAGGTCACGGATGGTGGGGTCGAGATAGCGCTCCACATCCTCCAGCGGGATATCCCGCGCTGCGAGGACACGCGCCAACAATTCGCTGATGCCATAACGCTGCACCATGGCGATGCTGCTCTGTGCACCACGCACATCCAGCCTTTCCTGCCAGAGGCGGCCGGTGACGGATCGGGTGACATTCAGGAAGGGGCGTTTTGCGGGAGGAGTAATCACGGCGGCATATGTAGCCGCCACAGGGTACTGGCGTCGAGGGGTTAAAGCCCATGCACCAGAAGCACGAACACGAAGGCGGCAAGAATCGCGCCGCAGGTAATGAGTGCAAGCCGGACAGAAAAGGCTCTTGTGCCGGCGGCAGCCGCAAAGCCGACTCGGCCCAGAGCATTCATGCCCATGGCAATGAGAATGCACTGCGCCGCGCTTTCAAGAGAGATGCTGCTGCCCGCAAGGCGGGCTGCATTCAGCGACGGCACATCCACATCCACGATGCCGGCGACCGCGCTGACGGCATAAAGGCTTTGTGGACCAACCGTATGCAGAAGAAACCCGCTGAATGCGGAAACGGCACCGAACATGCCGGCAAAGGCCAGAAGGGGACCGATATCAAACGGATTGCCGACACAGTCCTCGCACGAGACCTGTGCGCCGCGCCGCATCAAAACAATGCCGCCGATGCAGAAGACCGTTGCGGCTGCTAGGGCGGGCGGCACGAGCGGAAGCACCAGACTGGGCGCAACAATGGCGCAAATGACCAGCACGCGGAGCAACGAGACCATGGCCGCAAGCGCAGCGCCCCCGGCAAGAAGGCCGGGCGCCTCTCCCGCCGCCGCCCGGCGGGCAAAGGCTATGGTGACAGCTGTGGACGATACCAGTGCCCCACCCAGCGCACTGAACAGGATCCCCTTGTCTGGTCCTGCAATCTTGACAGCAACATAGCCGGCAAAAGAGATACTCGCTGTCAGCACCATGAACAGCCAGATCTGCTGCGGATTGATGCTGTTGTAAGGATCTATGGGATGGTTGGGCAGAAGGGGAAGCACGATGACTGTCATGCCCAGCAACAGCAAAGCGGAGCGCAACTCCGGCCATGTCATCTGCTGCACCAGCCCATGAAGCCGGTCCCGTGCGGCCAGCAGGCCCGTGGCCGCAATGGCTGCGGCACCGGCGATTGAGGTTTCTCCCAGAACGGCCAGCGCACCAAGGCCAAACACAAGAAGTGCTGCGATGATCCCGGTGAGGGAATAATCATTGTCCCGCACCATTTCCCGATATTTGAACAAGGCGAAAATGGCGGCATAAATGGCCCATGCGACCACCAGTGGCACAGGGCTTGCCAGTTCCTGGGTCAGTTCCGCTGAAATGCCGCCCAGAAGTCCGCAAAGCGCATAAGTGCGGATACCGGCCGTACGGCTGCCCGCTGCTTCATCCCGCTCACGCCAGCCGCGCTCAAGGCCGATCAGCAAACCAATGGCAAGGGCGACAGCGAGACGGAAGATGAGGTGATCCATACAGGCCTTGGCTCCAGATGGTACTCAGGCGGATGGCGCATAGTGTTTATTCTGCAGGCCGCATATCTGCCCCCGGCTCATGGGGGCAGGCCAGATGAGCGTGAGACTTCAGCATGCCCTGATCGGTGTCAGGCGCAAGGGGGAAACTGGCTTCAGGAAGAGGGCGGGTGGCTAGCCATTGCTATTGATGGCGGGCTTGGTCGGCTCCGGATCCGCGAGCTCTGCGCCATGCTGTAAAGCCTGCGCGTGGTCTCACGACCAGTATCGACTCATGAAAAGCCTCCCGGACAGGTCTGTTCGGGAGGCTGGCTTGATCAGGTCTGAGCAGAAGATCAGTCGTTAAAATGGAACTTGCGGAAATCGCGATGTTCCGTGGAAATCTTGCGCACGGTTCCGGTAGCGGCACGCAGCACGATGGTATCCGTGCGGATCATATCGCGTTCAAAGCGCACACCCTTGAGCAGGGAACCATCGGTCACACCCGTAGCCGCGACAATGCAGTCTGCCCGCACCATATCTTCCAGCTTGTAAATGCGTGAACCATCCGTGATGCCAAGGGCGCGCGCCTGCTTGCGCTTGTCTTCGCTGTCCAGCACCAGACGGCCCTGCATCTGGCCGCCAATGCAGCGCAGTGCGGCGGCGGCCAAGACACCTTCGGCTGCACCGCCAAGGCCCAGATAGATGTCGATGCCACTTTCCTGAGGGTTGGTGGTTTGAATCACGCCCGCCACATCTCCATCGGAGATGAGCTTGATTGCAGCACCCGTGCGGCGCACTGCATCCACCAGCGGCGCATGACGGGGGCGGTCCAGAATCAAAGCGGTGATTTCGGTCGTCGGAACGCCCTTGGCCTCAGCCAGTGCTTGCACATTCTCTTCTGGCGCGCGTGCGAGAGAGACAATGCCTTCTGGATAACCCGGCCCAATGGCCAGCTTTTCCATATAAACCTGCGGCACCTTCAGCAACGAGCCGCGTTCCGCCAGCGCCACCAGAGAAATGGAGCCTTCCATATTCTTGGCGCAAAGCGTGGTGCCCTCCAGCGGGTCAGCAGCGATGTCAACTTCCATGCCGCCGAGGCCGATTTCCTCACCCACATAGAGGTGTTCAACCTCACCCTGCGCGCCTTCTCCAATCACGATGACGCCGGAAAGCGATGCGCGCGCCAGTTCACGATGGCAGGTACTGGCGGCAGCCTGATCCGCAGCCTGCTCATCTCCGCGCCCGCGCAGGCGAGCTGCGGCCACGGCGCTGCGCTCGGTAATCTGCGCCAGTTCAAGGGCGAAACGGCGGTCCAGAGACTGGGGGGTCCGTTCAGCGCTCATGCCGTCAATCCTTTTCGATGCGGATCACCTGCGGCAGGGAGGCGATCACGCCATCGGCCTCTATGGCGGAGATGGCCTTGCGCACGGCTTGCTCGGTGGTGGCGTAGGTAATGAGAATAACGCGTGCTGTTGGCTGGGTGCGATTGCTCACATCATCCGTCGGACGATGCTGCATGATGGATTCCAGCGAGATGCCTTCATCCGCCATGCGCCGGGCAATGGTGGCTGCCGTGCCAGGCTTGTTCACCACTGAGAGGCGAATGTAATAGCCGCCTTCATGGTGACGCATGGGCGCGCGTTCCGGCAGGGCGAGTTCGTCTACGGGCAGGCCAAAGGCATAGCTCTGGTTGCCACGGGCGAGATCTGCCAGATCAGAGAAAACGGCAGATGCGGTGGCATCCCCCCCAGCACCGGGGCCAACAAGGGTGAGGGCGACCGCATCACCATCCACCGCTACAGCATTGGTGACATCGGAAACCTGCGCGATGGGCCAGTGCTTGGGCACCATGGTGGGGTGCACACGCTGCTCAATACCGGTTTCCGTGCGCAGCGCCACGCCCAGAAGTTTCACCTTGTAACCAAGGTCATTTGCCGCCTCCAGATCCTCCAGCGTCAGCTGGCGGATACCTTCCACATAGATGGAATCAGCATCAACCCGCGTACCGAATGCGAGCGAGGTGAGGATGGCGAGCTTGTGTGCGGTGTCGAACCCGTCAATGTCGAAGCTGGGGTCAGCCTCCGCATAGCCAAGGCGCTGGGCGGCGGCGAGGCAGTCATCGAACGAGAGTTTCTCATCCGCCATGCGGGTGAGGATATAGTTGCAGGTGCCGTTGAGAATGCCGGACACGCGCGAGAGCTTGTTGCCCACCAGCGCTTCGCGCAGGGTCTTAACGATGGGAATGCCACCGGCTACTGCGGCTTCGAAATAAAGGCCTGCACCAGAGGCTTCGGCGCGGCGGGCCAGATCCATGCCCCATTTGGCCAGCAGCGCCTTGTTGGCGGTCACAACAGGGCGGCCGGCATCAAGAGCGGCACTGACTGAAGCTTTTGCCGGATCTCCGTCGCCCCCCATCAGCTCCACGAACACGTCAATGTCAGGGTCGCGGGCGAGCGCGACAGGATCTTCATACCAGCGCATTCCGGACAGATCGACGCCGCGATCCCGGTGGCGGTCGCGGGCGGCAACGGCCACCACCTTCACTCTGCGGCCGGTGCGGGCTGCCAGTTCGTCCTCACGACGCTCAAGCATGCGGATGAGCGAAGCCCCGACAGTGCCGAGGCCGGCGAGGCCCACTTTCAGATCACTCATGGAACGAACCGGTTCTTTTATCTTAGATCAGAGACGGGCATGCGCGCGCAGACCCGCTCATTGGAAAAGGTGAGCCTGCCCGGTGGCGGGCAGGCGTCCCGATGGATGGGCCGTCAGATCGGCGCGGTATTGGACAGCACATTGTGCAGGGAGGGTGCAGCCTGTTCGAAGAAGCGGCGCATGTTGCGCGCGGCCTGCCGAATGCGCTGCTCATTCTCCACAACTGCGATGCGCACAAAGCCTTCGCCCTGCTCGCCGAAGCCAACGCCGGGGGCAACCGCAACCTCTGCCCGTTCAATGAGGAGCTTGGCGAATTCTACTGAGCCCATCTCCCGGAATGGTGCGGGAATGGGGGCCCACGCGAACATGGAGGCCTTGGGCACGGGAATTTCCCAGCCGGCACGGCCGAAGCTGTCCACCATCGCGTCGCGGCGCTTTTTGTAGGTTTCGCGCATTTCGACAACGCAGTCCTGCGGGCCGTTCAGTGCGGCGGTGGCCGCAACCTGAATGGGCGTGAACGCGCCATAATCCAGATAGGACTTCACACGTGCGAGCGCCGCGATGAGGCGCTCATTGCCCACCGCGAAGCCCATACGCCAGCCGGCCATGGAGTAGGTCTTGGACATGGAGGTGAATTCCACCGTCACATCCATCGCACCCGGCACCTCAAGCATGGAGGGCGGCGGGGTGTTGTCAAAATAGAGTTCCGCATAGGCGAGATCGGAGAGCACGATCAGCTCATGCTTCTTCGCGAAGGCGATCACATCCTTGTAGAAATCAAGGTCCGCCACAAAAGCGGTGGGGTTTGACGGGAAGCAGGTCACCACAGCCAGCGGCTTGGGAATGGAATGCTTCACCGCCCGTTCCATGGCGTGGAAGAATTCCGGGCCGGGCTCCGCCGGCACCGAGCGGATGACACCGCCGGCCATAAGGAAGCCGAAAGCATGGATGGGATAGGAGGGATCGGGCGCGAGAATCACATCGCCCGGCGCGGTGATAGCCTGCGCCATATTGGCGAAGCCTTCCTTCGAGCCGAGGGTGGCGACGATCTGCGTGTCCGGGTTCAGCTTCACGCCGAACCGGCGCTCATAATAGGCCGCCTGGGCCCGGCGCAGGCCGGGAATGCCCTTGGAGGCGGAATAGCGGTCGGTCCGCGGTTTGCCCACGGTTTCCTTCAGCTTCTCGATCACATGTTCCGGGGCCTGAAGGTCCGGATTGCCCATGCCGAGGTCGATGATATCCACCCCGGCATTGCGCGCTGCTGCCTTCACACGGTTCACCTGTTCGAACACGTAGGGCGGCAGCCGGCGAATGCGGTGGAAATCGGTGGTCATCTCTTGGCTCCAGGGCCGCGCATCTTGTTCTCCGGCGCGGCAGTCGGTCTTTTTAACACTGATCGGCGAATGGGAAAGTAGTCAATGAGAAAGAACTGTGCAGGCGCTGCCGCCCGCTTCAGTTTGTGCCGGTATTGAACTCGGATTCGGCCTGAAGCCGGTTCTCGATGGTTCGGCCATGCTGGGCGCCGGTGCGCGCAATATCCTGCTCAAGGGCCGCCCGTGCCTTCGGGTCCAGAATCTTCCGGCCCGTATCATCGGCAGTGCCGATGGTGGGGTAGGTGTCATGGGTGACGGCCGGCACATTGGGGTGCGGAGGCAGCGGCAGGGAAAGACTGTCTTGCCCGGAGCAGGCGGCGAGGCCTGAAACTGCCATGATGGCGATGGCGGAGCGCACCATGAAATGCGCCACGCGTCGCTTGGCGGCGCTGCGGGCGAGAACGCCGGAAGGGCGGGCCGTGTCAGGTCGCATGCTGGACATGAACAATCGCTTATCCCTGCAAGAGGAGCGCACCTGCGTAATTGTTCGAGGCTCGCTCCGGATCGGTTCGCCCGTTATTATGCGCAAAACGGAGCGCATGGAACATGGCGAACCCGTATTTGTGGAATCGCGATGCGTGTGAGGGGGTGGGAATGCCTGCGATGGACAATAAAACGACAAGCACGAACGCGCCCGAAATGGATGCGCCCGCCGCGAGTGGTGGCGAGAAGGGGGCATCGACAGAATCAGCACAGCAGCCTCGGGGGGGCGCTGGGGGCGTTGGATCTGCGCCGCGTGATGCTGCCGGTAGCCAGCCCGGCGGCGAGAAACTGCTGAATGTGGAGACTTTCGCGCACAATCTTGCACAGCTTGTGGAAGAAAGCGGAAAGGCCATGGCCGCCTATCTTGCCCCGCGCGAGGCCGGGGAGAAGAAGGACGACATGGCCGATGACCTCGCCGACGCCATGAAGACCGTGGGTCATGTTGCTGAATACTGGATGGGCGACCCCCAGCGCTCCATGGAAGCACAGACCCGGTTGATGACCGGCTATATGTCCGTGTGGTCCAACACGCTGAAGAAAATGTCCGGTGAGTCTGTGGAGCCTGTTGTCGCTCCTGATCCGAGGGACAACCGGTTCAAGGATGAAGGGTGGTCGAGCAGCCCCATTTTCGATGCCCTGAAACAGGCCTATCTGGTGACCTCGAACTGGGCCGAGGACATGGTGAACGAGGCCGAAGGCCTTGATCCGCATGTGAAGCACAAGGCCGAGTTTCTGGTGAAGCAGGTTTCAAACGCTGTTTCCCCCTCCAATTTCGTGATGACCAGCCCGGAACTGATCCGCGAAACGCTGAACTCTTCCGGGGAAAACCTGGTGAAGGGCATGCGCAACTTCACCGAGGATCTGGTGGAGGGGAAGGGCGACCTGAAAATCCGCCAGACGGATACCAGCGCGTTTGAGGTGGGGGTGAACCTCGCCACCACACCGGGCAAGGTGGTTTTCGAGAATGAGCTGCTGCAGCTCATTCAGTATGAGCCGACCACGCCGACCGTGAAGAAGACGCCGGTCCTCATCATTCCGCCATGGATCAACAAGTTCTACATTCTGGATCTGACGCCCGAAAAGTCGCTCATCAAGTGGCTGGTGGGGCAGGGGCTCACGGTTTTTGTCATATCCTGGGTGAACCCGGACGCGCGCCTCGCGAACAAGGGTTTCGACGACTATATGCGCGATGGCATCATGGCGGCGCTGGACGCGGTGGCCATCTCTTCCGGCGAGCGGCAGGTGCATGCGGTGGGCTATTGCATCGGCGGCACCCTGCTTTCGGTGACACTGGGCTACATGGCCGCGACCGGGGATGACCGGATCGTCTCCACCACATTCCTCACCACGCAGATCGATTTTACCTATGCCGGAGACCTGAAGGTCTTTGTGGACGAGGAGCAGATCTCGGCCATAGAGCGCAAGATGAAGGAAATGGGGTATCTGGAGGGGAGCAAGATGGCGCGCTCCTTCAACCTGCTCCGCTCGAACGACCTGATCTGGCCCTATGTGGTGAATAATTACCTGAAGGGGAAATCTCCATTCCCGTTCGATCTGCTGTACTGGAACTCGGATTCCACACGCATGCCGGCAGCCGGTCATTCGTTCTACCTGCGCAGCTGTTACCTCACCAACAGCATCGCCAAGGGCAAGGCGACGATTGGTGGCATCCGCATCGATATGAGCAAGGTGAATGTGCCTGTCTATTCGCTCGCAACGCGGGAAGACCACATCGCCCCGCCCAAGTCGGTTTATGTCGGCGCGAATCTCATGTCCGGGCCGTTGCGCTATGTGCTGGCGGGCTCCGGCCATATTGCCGGTGTCGTGAACCCGCCCGCGCGCAACAAGTATCAGTATTGGAGCGATGGGCCGGAGCGGGCGGACTTCGAGACATGGGTCGAGGGTGCGCAGGAGCATCCCGGTTCGTGGTGGCCGGACTGGTTCAGCTGGTTCAGCGCGCTCTCGCCGGAAGATGTGCCCGCGCGTCAGGTGGGCGGTGGTCGCTTGAGCCCGATCGAGGATGCACCCGGACGTTATGTGAAAGAGCGCTCCTGATGTTCTGCTGAGCTGGCCCTTCCATTCGGGCTGGCCGGTTTTTCCGGGTCAGCGGTGGGCATGTGGCCAGAGCCTGTGCCCACCGGTTTCATGAATGAGGGGCCCTGAAGCTTGACGCCCGGTGCCAACCCGGATCAAGTGTCGCCGTCCGAGCCGGGGTGTTTGGGCGGTCTTGCCGTTTGGTGTGACGGCTTTTCAGCGCACCCCGACTTCGGTGTCACCGGCTTTGCCCACAGGCATGAGCCCTTGGTGAACTGACCCGCACGGCATTCACACAGCGACTGCGCCGTGTGCGGCAGACATTTCATGCACCGGGAGTTCCTGCTTCAAGCAGCGTATTTTCGGGATGCCCGCTATCGCCGTCGGCGGTGTGATGGTTGGGCTGTCTGTCCCAGCCGATCTGTCTGAGCCGATGTTCCCCCGTTTCAAAATAGATCCATTTCTCGCGGCACTGGCCGTGGTGGTCATTCTTGCGCTTGTCTGGCCCGATCCCGGTGTTACGGGCGGTCCGCTGCATGCCGACAGCGCGGCGAGTTGGGGCATTGCTGTCGTCTTCTTTTTGTATGGCGCTGCACTCTCCACCCGCAAACTGCTGGAAAGCGCCACGCGCTGGGAACTGCACATTGTGGTGCAACTGGCCACCTTCGTGTTGTTCCCGCTGGTGGTGGTTCTCTCCATGCCGCTGCTGTCCCGGATGTTTCCGGAAAGCGTGCTGATCGGCTTCTTCTTTCTGGCAGCCTTGCCATCCACCGTGTCGTCTTCGGTGGCGATGACCTCTATGGCGCGGGGCAATGTGCCCGTGGCTATCTTCAATGCCTCCATCTCCAGCCTGATCGGCGTGTTTGTCACGCCGCTTCTGATGGCGTGGTATCTGAATGCGACCGGCGAGGGCATGGATATCCGTGATGTCATCATCAAGCTGACGATCATCGTGATTCTGCCATTGGTGGTGGGGCAACTGGCCCGGCCCCTCATTCTGGGCCTCATCGAGCGACATCGGGCGATTGTGAAGATGGCGGACCGTCTGGTCATCCTCGCTATCGTTTACAATGCCTTCTGTGACAGTGTCGCCGCCGGCCTGTGGAGCAAGCAGAGCCCGACATTGCTGGTGGAAATCGCGGTGGTGTCCGTGGTGCTGTTTGCGCTGGTCTATGCCCTGATGTTGCTGGTGTGCCGCATCGGGCGCTTTGACCATGCAGATACAGTCGCCGTGACATTCTGCGGTTCCAAGAAGTCACTGGCAACCGGGCTGCCCATGGCCACCGTCATGTTCAGTGCGATGCCACAGATTTCGCTCATCATCACGCCGATCATGATCTATCACTTCCTCCAGCTTCTCATTGTCGGCTATCTCGCGGGACGGCACGCCAGTCGCGCACAGATGCTCGAGGCGATCGAGGAAAGCGCGGCGGAAGAGCCTTCCTTGTTGCCGGATGAGGAAAAGAAGTAGGTCTGTTTTCCGGATGTGCGCCTGCCGGCCGTGAAAGGGCGGCAGGCGCTTTGTTTTTTCAGGAATGGTGAAATTCGTGACCCAGCAGGTGAAGCTCGTCCTCGCATCCGCCTCGCCGCGTCGGCTGGCCTTGCTGCAGCAGGTCGGTATCACGCCCGATCTGTTTATGCCGGCTGATCTGGACGAGACGCCGGAGCGAGCTGAACTGCCGCCCCGTCTTGCGCAGCGGCTTGCCGTGGCCAAGGCAGAGCTTGTGGCCGCGCGCGCGCGTGACGAGAATGTGGAAGCGCTGGTTCTGGCGGCAGATACGGTTGTGGCCGTTGGGCGTCGCATTCTGCCCAAGACGGAAACGGAACAGGAGGCGGAAGCCTGCCTCCATCTGCTCTCCGGCCGTGCGCACCGGGTTTACACCGGCGTCTGTGTCGTGGATCTCAAGGGGGCCGCGCATACAAGGCTGGTTGAAACGCGGGTGCGGTTCAAGCGTCTTTCAGACGAGGAGCGCAGGGCCTATCTGGCGTGCGGGGAATGGCGAGGGAAGGCCGGTGGCTATGCCATTCAAGGTGTCGCCGGCAGTTTTATCGAAAAACTGGTCGGGTCCTATAGCGGCGTTGTCGGATTGCCCATGTTCGAAACCATGGGTTTGCTGGGCGGGCAGGGTTATGATGTCCGCGCCGGTTGGGCAGGAGGTGCCTCATGAATGACAACAAGAAAACGACCGCAGCCGTAAAGGCGAAAACAACCGAGCGGGCCTGCCCCATTTGCGGCAAGCCCGGAATTCATGAATATCGCCCGTTCTGTTCGAAGCGCTGTGCGGATGTGGATTTGAACCGCTGGCTTTCCGGTTCTTACGCCATACCGGTGACAGAAGAAGAGGATGAAGACGGCGATCAACCCGCCACAGGCCACGTGCCCTGATGGGTGGGCGCGCAGCTTCGATGTGACTTCGGCCCGCAGGTTCAGTGGTTTTGCTGAGCTCAGCGGTTATGGCCCCGGGCTCGAACCCGGATCTGACGCAGCGCGGAACGGGTCGCAAGCAGAACAGCGCCGCCAACAACCGCAACAGCACCGAATGTCGCGCTGTGATCCATAACGCCGCGCATCAGAAATCCTGCCGCAGAGGCGCGCTCCACACTGAGAACAATGGCCACCGTACCGATGGCCAGTACCAGCGCCAGTGTGAGCACTGCCTGAGCCACCGCATCGCCGGTCTTGTGGGCCTGCACCACGCGTGCAAGCGTATCAGGATCGGCGGTAGAGCGCATTGCATCACGGTCTGCCCATACCTCAAGTCCCATGCCACGAAGTTCGGTCTCGCGCTCAGGGGATCCAATTCTCCGGGAGATGCTGGGGGCATATGAGGTGCTGATGCTGGGCATGATATTCTCTCCTGAAAATATCTTTCTTTTCCGGGTGTTGCGAATCACCTTGCGTTTTGCAGCCTCAAAGTGCCGGCAAACTGTGGCCGGTCAGCGGCCGTACTTCGGCAGATCATGGCAACAGCATGGCATCTGCTCACGGTTGCTTGAGTTTTCCCCGCTATGCTGAATCCTGTTCAGGACGCCATTCCATGTCCACATGATCGGGCAGGGCCGCCATGCGACGCAGCCAGCAGCGCACTGCCGGAAAGCCTTCCAGAGAGAACTCACCTTCCTCCGCCATATGGGTATGGGCATAGAGGGCGATATCGGCCACCGTCACCGTGTCGCCTACAAAAAAGGCGTGCTTCGAAAGATGGCGCTCCATGGTCTTGAGGGCGGCATAGCCTTCCTCCATCCAGCGATCGACATCGTGGGTGCGCAGATCGCGTCCCCCGCGCACCTGCCGCAGCCAGAAGCGGGCGGCGGCGATGCCGGGTTCATGGCTGTTCTGTTCGAAAAACATCCAGCGCAGGGTTTCCGCAACATCCAGCGGATCATCGGGCAGGAAGCGGGTGTCACGGGCCAGATAGAACAATATGGCGTTTGATTCGGAGAGGTGGCGTCCATCCACGGCCAGAAGCGGCACCCGGCCCTCTGGATTCATGGCCAGAAATTCAGGCGTGCGATTCTCGCCGGCGAAAATGTCCACCTCCACCAGCCTGAAGGCACGGTGTAATTTGGCCAGCAACAATCTGACCTTGTAGGAATTGCCGGAGGACTGCGAGGAATACAGGGTCAGCATCGCGTCCGGCTCCGGGTCCGTTTCATGGCAAGGCGCATGGGTGTGCGCATCTTTTAGGCATGTGGCCGCGCGCGATGCAAAGCGCAAGGTGGAGGATGCCATCCGCTTGTTTCGAACAGTTTCAGGGCTGCCCTAACCCCGACTTCCGTCTTGTCCCGGAATTGCGGCTGCACTATCGTCCGCCGGCACCGGAAACCCGGCGCATTGTTCAGGTCACATATCAGCGCCCGGCCTATTGGCGGTATCTCCGCAACGGTGTGGGCGCGTCTGGAGCGAGCAAGGCCATGAGCCTCATTTCGTCCGCGCTGAAGCGCATCAAGCCGTCGCCCACCATCGCCATCTCGAACAAGGCGCGGGAGTTGAAAGCGGCCGGGCGCGATATCATTGCCCTGAGCGCGGGTGAGCCGGACTTCGACACCCCGGAAAATATCAAGGAAGCCGCTATTGCCGCCATCAAGCGCGGTGAGACCAAGTATACGGCCGTTGATGGCATTCCCGAGCTGAAGAAGGCGATCTGCGCCAAGTTCAAGCGCGACAATGACCTCGACTATAAGCCTTCGCAGATCACGGTCGGCACCGGCGGCAAGCAGGTGCTGTTCAATGCGCTGGTCGCAACCGTGGATGCCGGCGACGAGGTGCTGATTCCCGCGCCGTACTGGGTCAGCTATCCCGATATCGTTGAGTTCTGCGGCGGCAAGCCCGTGCCGGTGATGACCACGATTGAAGACAATTTCAAGCTGCGTCCTGAGGCTCTGGAAGCGGCCATCACGCCCAAGACCAAGTGGCTCATCTTCAATTCGCCGTCCAACCCCTCGGGCGCGGCCTATACCCATGACGAGATGAAGGCGCTCACCGATGTGCTGGTGAAGTATCCGCATGTGTGGATCCTCACGGACGACATGTATGAGCACCTCGTCTATGACGACTTCAAGTTTGCGACCCCCGCGCAGGTGGAGCCCCGCCTCTATGATCGCACGCTGACCATGAATGGTGTCTCCAAGGCCTATTGCATGACCGGCTGGCGTATTGGTTATGCGGCGGGCCCGGAAGAGCTCATCAAGGCCATCGGCACGCTCCAGTCGCAGTCCACCTCGAACCCGTCCTCGATCGCCCAGTGGGCGGCCGTGGAGGCGCTGAATGGTCCGCAGGACTTCATCGCCAGCAACAATGCGGTGTTCAAGGAACGTCGTGACCTCGTGGTGTCCATGCTGAACCAGGCCGCTGGCCTCACCTGCCCGAAGCCGGAAGGGGCCTTCTATGTGTTCCCGTCCTGCACGGGCACCATCGGCAAGAGCACGCCTACCGGCGTGAAGATCACCGATGATGAGGTCTTCGCGACCCAGTTGCTGGAATCAGAGGGCGTTGCGGTGGTGAATGGCTCGGCCTTCGGCCTTGGTCCGGCCTTCCGCATTTCCTATGCGACCTCGACCGAAGAGCTTGAGGATGCCTGCCAGCGTATCCAGCGTTTCTGCGGTTCCTTGAGCTGAAGTTAATAAAACGCCGGTTTCCCCAGGAAATCGGCGTTTTTTCCGGGGGCTGCCCGGAAAGAGGCGAAATTGGAGGCCAGTTTTCGAAGAACTGGCCGAATCCTCGGCTATCGGATTTCGCGCCACATTGTGATGCATCTGGATTCACAATGCCGGGGGAACATATTCATGAGGCCCATTTCCAAAGCTGGCCTTGCTGCGGTGGCCCTTCTGGCCATGGCGACCCTTCCCGCTTCTGCTGAGACGCCTGCCGGCGTTCAGGTGGGCCGCCTCTCCTGCGAGGTTGCGCCCAATGTGGCGTTCATCATCGGCTCCGTGCGAGAGATGACGTGCACGTTCACGCCCGCCGGTCGGGGGCGTGCCTCCAGCTATGTCGGGGAAATGCGTCGCTACGGCCTTGATATCGGCTTCAATGGCAAAGGCAAATTGCTCTGGAATGTGTTCGCGGCAACGGCAGGTGTGGAACCTTCCAGCTTGCGCGGGAGTTATCTTGGTGCATCCGGTGATGCTTCCGTAGGGGCTGGGGTAGGGGCCAATGCACTGGTGGGCGGCAGTGGTCATGCCATCACACTTCAACCCGTTTCTGTGGAGGCGCGTACCGGGGTCAATCTGGGGCTGGGCGTTTCAAAGCTTACCTTGCGCTGAATGGGTGCGCTTTTGCATTGTTTCAGTGGAGTCGCAAGAAAATCACTCAAATGCGAAAAATGATGCTTCTCACCAAGAAAGCATTGCAGGTCGCGTTGAGTGCTTCTACCTGATCTAACCACCTGTTTTGGGGGACATCATGCGTATTTTCTCTGGTCTTCTTGGTCTGGCTGCGCTTGCTGCGGCTGCTGCTTCTCCGGCGTCCGCTGCTGATCTTCGTTCTTCGCAGCCGGCTCCGGCTGCCCCTGTCGTCCAGCAGTCGAGCGTTCATCTCGGCGTGCTCGTTTGCGAAGTCACGCCCAATGCCGGTTTCATCATCGGTTCCGTGCGTACGCTGAATTGCGAACTTCGCACCTCGCGTCTTGAGCCCTTCACCGTTCTTGGCAAGTACACGGGCACCGTGTCCCGCTTCGGTCTGGATCTGGGCGTCGTGACCGGCAACAATCTGGCCTGGGCCGTGTTCGCTCCCAACAACACCACCAGCGCCAGCGCAGTGGCCGGCCGTTATGTCGGCGTGTCCGCCAATGCCGCTCTTGTTGTCGGTGGCGGCGTGAACGTGCTGCTCGGCGGTTCTGACAAGAGCATTGCTCTTCAGCCTCTGTCCGTGGAAGGCATCACCGGCGCTTCGGTGGCCGCTGGCGTGACCGAGCTGAAGCTTGATCCGGTTGTGACTGCCAAGCCGCGCGTTTGGAAGTGACCTGAAAGTCGTGCAGGATAGGGGCAGGAGGAGATGATGATCGTATCCCGCCCCATTCTGTTCGCAGCGATGGCGGGTTTCTGGGCAGGTCCGGCACTGGCGCAATCCGCCAGCACGCCGATTGCTCAGGACCCGGCACCGCAGACCTTGCCTCAAGTCAATGTCGCCCCCTCCCGCGCGCCGGGTGCCGGGGCAGGAAGCGCTGGCGCATTGCCGGCTGGAAATCCGGGAGATCCTCAGAAGGTTTCTTCCGGTCTGCTGGAATGCCGGGGTGAATTTGCCACGGGCATGGGTTTCGGTTCTTCCCGCAAGGTGCGGTGTGAGTTCCGTTCCACAGCCGGGCGCAATCATTATTATGTTGGAACGATGGAGCGGGTTGGCCTTGATTTCGGCGTGTCCGATCAGGGCAGCATGCTCTGGGGGGTGGTTGCTACAGCGCCGACCCTGCAGCCCGGTGCACTGGCTGGCACCTATGTCGGCTTTACATCCGGCTTTGCCGTGGGGCCTGGCTTTTCAGCCAATGTGCTCGCCTCCCAGGATGCTTCCCGCCAAATCACATTGCAGCCGGTGAGCATTTCATCGGATAGCGGGCTGAGCATTTCGATTGCCGGCGTCACGCTGATCCTTGAGCCCTCGACCGCTGTTGAGGCCGGTGATCCGCCGCCTGCACCCAATCGCTGACATTTGCCCTGTCTCCAGCCTTTATTGCTCAAGGCTGTGGCCTTCATGCTTTTCTGCCGAGGTGTGGCCCTGATGTGCTTGACCCGGAAGATGCGGCGCTTCATCGTCCGCCGGTTGCTGGTCCGTGGGGCGATGGAGCTGGGAATGGAGAGGGCTATGGAGGATCGGACGATCTCGAAATTCAAGCGAGGCGTCGGTTTTGCCGCTATGGCAATGGGCCTTCTTGTGGCTGCCTTGAGCATTGGCGCGCCCAAGGCGGAGGCCGCCAATCTCCTGCAGAAGAACTTCTGGCTCCCCAATCAGGAATTTTCCGGGAATATTCCGGCCTGCGATGAGCCAAGCGCTCTGGGATTGATCGCCAGCCGCTTTGCGCAGACAGAGCGTCGATTCTGGTCCTCAGATCTGGCGATCACGGAATTCGGCCCGGTCAAGGAAATCGCCTTCCGCCCGTGGGGGCAGTCTTATGTGCCCCGCCGCTATTGCAGTGGCACTGTTTATACCAATGACGCCAAGAAGCGTCCCATCTATTACTCCATCATTGAAGATGGCGGCTTTATCGGTGCGTCATGGGGTGTGGAGTGGTGCATCGTCGGGCTTGATCGCAACTATGCTGATGCCCCCGATTGCAAGATGGCGCGTCCGTGACATTGCCGCTCCGCCAGATTCTGAGCACCATGTGCTGGCGTGTCTGCCTGTTTCTGGCCGCGGTTTTGTTTGCGGCCTCTGGCACGGCTTCGCCGTCATGGGCTCGGGATATGCCGGGCCAGTTTGATTTTTATGTGCTTTCCCTCTCATGGTCGCCAACGCATTGCGAAGCGCTGGGGCCACGTGCCGCGAAAGAGGCTCAATGCAGTCGTTCGCGGCCGTATGGCTTTGTGGTGCATGGCTTGTGGCCACAGCATGAGCGTGGTTTCCCCGAGAGCTGCCAAGTGCCTCCGCCTTACGTGCGCAATGATGTGCTGCGCACGGTTGAAGGGGTGATTCCCAGCCGGGGGCTTGCGATTCATCAATGGAAGAAGCACGGCACCTGTTCCGGTCTGAATGCGGGAGAGTATTTTGATACCCTTCGCGCTGCCCGTAATAAGGTGGTCATTCCTCCCCAGTTTGTTGGCCTGCGTGACTATCGCATGGCCTCACCGGCAGAGGTGGAAGCCGCCTTTCTGGCTTCGAATCCGGGTTTGCGGCAGGACATGATCTCTGTGACCTGTGACCGGCGCAGACTGAGGGAAGTGCGCATATGCTTCTCGCGCAATCTGGGCTTTCGTTCGTGCCCGGACGTAGACCGGCGCAGTTGTAATCTGAGCAAAATGGTTTTGCCGCCGTTGCGCTGAAGCTCACCGCAAGAGCTCGTCTCAAACCGGCCTTCGGGTCAGGTATGTTTGGCGCGCTGGCTTCAACCTGCTGTTCCCGCTTCTTTCCGCATGTTCTGCCTGCGATTTTCTGGTCTGGATGCATGAACTACCGTCACGCCTTTCATGCCGGAAACCCGGCCGATGTCATGAAGCATGCCACGCTCGCGCGCGTTCTGGCCTATCTGATGCGCAAGGATGCCCCGTTCCGGGTTCTGGATACGCACAGCGGTGCCGGGCTTTATGATCTGGCCGGGGCAAACGCCTTGCGCACGGGCGAAGCCGATACCGGCATCGAAACACTGCTATCCGCAGATCTTCCTCCAGCCGTGGCCGAACTGCTTGAGCCTTATCTGGATACAGTGCGTGACCTGCGCAGCGATGGCAGCCGCCGTTATCCAGGCTCGCCCGCTCTGGCGCTTGCGCTTTCCCGCCCTCAGGATCGCTTCCTGTTCTGTGAGTTGCACCCGGAAGAGCGGGTGAAGCTTGAAAAGCGACTGGGCGATGATCATCGCGCCAAGGTGCTGCAGCAGGATGGCTATCAGGCGCTGGGGGCACATCTGCCACCACGCGAGCGGCGCGGTCTGGTGCTGGTGGATCCGCCATTTGAAGAGCCGGGTGAGTTCCATCGGCTGGTTGCCGGGCTGGAGGCGGCTTATCGGCGCTTCGCAACCGGAATCATCATGCTGTGGTATCCAATTAAGGACCTGCAGGCGGTGGATCAGTTCCGCCGAGAGGTTGCAAATCTGGGGTTACCCAAAACCCTGCGTGTGGAAATGGACTTCGCCGAGGTGCGCAGCCGCGATACGCTTTCCGGGAGCGGCCTCATTGTTGTGAACCCGCCCTTCACGCTTGCAGACGAAATGCGCACAATTTTGACCTGCATATCGCCCTTGATGGCGCGAGATGGAAAAGGACGGGTGCGGGTCTCCTGGCTGACACAGGGGCACTGAGGATCAGTCCATCTGGGGCCGGGATATATCTGCCCACGGAATAAAGCCGATCGTCCAGTATGTTGGATATCCATTCCACGCCTGCGCAATGGAGAACGCTCTTTGCGACGGGCGTATGAGGCATTAAACTTACGTCTCACTCTACCGCAGGTCGATTCATGCTCCTACGTTCTTCATCCACTTCGCCTTTCGTCCGCAAGGTGCGCCTTGCCGCTGCTGTTCTCGGCCTGCCGCTTGAAGTGGAAGTGGCGGATACGCTTGATCCGAGTGATTCCCTTCGGCAGCAGAATCCGCTTGGCAAAATCCCGCTGCTCATCACCGATGAGGGCGAGTCTGTTTATGACTCCCGCGTCATCATGGTCTATCTCGACCAGCTGGTGGGTGGTGATCGTCTCATTCCGAGTGAGCCCAAGGCGCGGATCGCGGTTCTGAAGCTGGAAGCGCTGGCGGATGGGCTGATGGATGCCGGTGTCCTGCTTCTCTATGAAGGGCGTTTCCGCCCCGAGGAAAAGTTCGAGAAGCGCTGGCTGGATCATCAGTCCGGCAAGGTTGAGCGGACCATGGCTTATCTGGAAGCGAACCTGCCGCCTGAAGATGGGCAGATTAACGCCGCCGATGTGTCTCTGGCGAGTGCGCTGGGCTTCTTTGATTTCCGCTTTGAAGGCAAGTGGCGCGAGGCACACCCCAAGCTCGTGGGTTGGCAGACCCGCTTCGCTGCGCGTTGCCCCGGTTATGAGGACACTGCACCGCGTCTGTGAGATGTGGATAGGCGATAATCTGGTGAACTGATGAAGCGCGGTTGGCAGGTTGCCAGCCGCGCTTTTTGTTTATGAACCAGCACGCGAAGCGGCCCCTTCAGCATCGCGGTCTTTGACCTGCAACTGGCTGGATCACTCAATCGCTCAGGTTGAACCAGAGACCGTGTGTAACAAGCAGTGCCCTTGCCCTTACAGCTTGGTCCAGACCGTTTTCAGGTCGGAATATTTTTCCAACGCGTGGAGGGATTTGTCCCGCCCGAAGCCAGACTGCTTCACGCCGCCGAAGGGGGTTGTGATGTCATCGGCATCAAAGCAGTTCACATAGACCACGCCAGCCTTGAACCGACGCGCCACCTTGTGTGCCGCTGCCAGATCTCCACTCCACACGGCCGCGCCAAGGCCGTAAATGGTGCCGTTGGCAATCTCCACGGCCTGATCCAGCCCGTCAAAGCCGATCACGGCAAGAACAGGGCCGAAGATTTCTTCCTGCGCGAGAGCTGAGCCGGGGGCGACATCATCAAAGATGGTGGGGGCAACAAATGCACCGCCGGTTTCCTGAAGTACGGCTTGCCCGCCCGTCACCAGCCGCGCGCCATCCGTCTCACCGGTCCTGATGGCAGCAAGAATACGTTGCTGGTGATCATGGCTCACGACCGCCCCGGCGCGTGACGCTGGGTCCAGCGGGTTGCCCGGCATCCATTTGGCGGCGAGGGCAGCGATGCGCGCGACCAGATCAGCCCTGATGCGGTTATCCACCAGCAGGCGTGAGGCCGCGGTACACATCTCGCCCTGATTGAAGAAGATGCCACCGGCCACAGCTTCAGCCACGGCATCAAGGTCCGGCACATCATGCGCGACCACAAAGGCGGTCTTGCCACCGCATTCCAGATGCACCCGTTTCAGATTGCTGCGCGCGGAATAGCCCATGAAGAGCTTGCCGACCTCGGTGGATCCGGTGAAGGCGATGGCATCCACATCCATATGCAGGCCCAGAGCCTGCCCGGCATCCTCGCCCAGACCCGGCACCACATTGAACACGCCGTCCGGAATGCCGGCTTCGTGCGCCAGTTCCGCCAGTCTCAGGGCTGTGAGGGGAGATTGCTCCGCCGGCTTGAGCACGACGCTGTTGCCCATGGCCAGTGCGGGCGCGACCTTCCAGGCCGCCATGATCATGGGGAAATTCCATGGGGTCACGCAGGCCACAACGCCAAGCGGTTCGCGCAGAATAAGGGCGAGATTGTCTGCGGTCGTGGGGGCAATTTCGCCATAAATCTTGTCACAGCACTCGCCATAGAAGGCAAAGCAGTCAGCGGTCGCGCGGGCATCAATGCGACGGGAATCCGAGATCGGCTTGCCCATATTGAGCGTCTCGGTGAGCGCCAGTTCATCGCCATGGGCACGAATCAATTCGGCAAACCGCTGAAGTGTACGTTTGCGCTCAATCGGGCGCAGGCCGGCCCAGCGTGCGTCCTCAAAGGCGCGCCGGGCAGAGGAGACGGCCCGGTCAACATCTGCTCCGTCACAGGCCGCGACTTCAGCCAGCAATGCGCCGTTGGCGGGGTTGATGGCCTTGAAGGTGCGTCCGGAAAGCGCAGGCACAAAGGCCCCGTCAATAAAGGGCAGCGTGCGGAATGGGGGCAGGGGCTGTGAAACAAGGTCGGCTGTCGTTGTCATCAGCGTGCTCCGTCTGGGCTAAGGCGGGTGAAAGGTTGCGCGGGTGGCGGCAGCCGTCAAGGCGGCGACCGGTGTGCTTCCAACGGATATGACCCATGACGGCTTCTTCCATATGAACGCGCCATATGGTGCGGCAAAGGCCTTTCCGTGTGACATCACCCGCCCCATATTGTCGCCATGGCCAAAGCATCCCGTCCCGGCAAGCTGGGTGAACGTTCCCAGCGTCATTTCGAACCTGCGCCTGATCAGGTGCTGGACCCCGCCCTTGCGGAATCCCTCGGACTGAATCCGAAGGATCTGTCGCTCGCTACGGCATCCTCCGGTGCCTCCTCTACCGTGGCGGCGCTGTCGCGTCTGATCGAGGAAGGCCGCCCGGAGGTGGACGGGCAGGTGTGGACCCCACATCGCCCCGCCCGTCCGGAGAAATCCGAAGGTGGGGTAAGCTTCACCATGAAGAGCGATTTCGAGCCGGCAGGTGACCAGCCCGCAGCCATCGCCGAACTGTGCGCGCAGGCGCAGGAGGGTGAGCGGGATCAGGTGCTGCTGGGCGTGACGGGTTCCGGCAAGACCTTCACCATGGCCAAGGTGATCGAGAAACTCCAGCGCCCGGCGATTGTGCTCGCGCCGAACAAGACGCTGGCCGCCCAGCTTTACGGGGAGTTCAAAAGCTTCTTTCCCGACAATGCGGTGGAGTATTTCGTTTCCTACTACGATTACTACCAGCCTGAAGCCTATGTGCCGCGTACCGATACCTATATCGAGAAGGAATCCTCGGTAAACGAGCAGATTGACCGCATGCGCCATGCGGCCACCCGCGCGCTGCTGGAACGGGACGATGTCATCATCGTCGCCTCGGTGTCCTGCATTTACGGTATCGGTTCGGTTGAAACCTATTCGGCCATGACGTTCGATATCAAGGTGGGCGAGCGGCTGGACCAGCGCCAGCTTCTGGCAGACCTCGTGGCCCTACAATACAAACGCATACAGGCGGACTTCGGCCGTGGCACCTTCCGGGTGCGGGGCGATGTGATCGAGATTTTCCCGGCGCATTATGAAGACCGGGCCTGGCGCGTCTCTCTCTTTGGCGACGAGGTGGAGAGCATCTCCGAATTCGATCCGCTCACCGGCCAGAAGAGCGGCGATATGAAAAGCGTGCGCGTCTATGCCGCCTCGCACTATGTGACGCCACGCCCGACGCTGATTCAGGCCATCACCGGCATCAAGGCCGAACTGAAGATGCGGCTGGAAGAGCTGTATGGCATGGGCCGCCTGCTGGAAGCCCAGAGGCTGGAACAGCGCACCCGGTTTGATCTGGAAATGATGGAGGCGACCGGGGCCTGCGCGGGCATCGAAAACTATTCGCGCTGGCTCACCGGCCGCAAGCCGGGCGAGCCACCGCCAACCCTTTTCGAATATGTGCCGGACAATTCGCTCGTTTTCATCGACGAGAGCCATGTGACCGTGCCGCAGATCGGCGCCATGTACAAAGGCGACTTCCGGCGAAAGGCCACGCTGGCGGAATATGGCTTCCGTCTGCCAAGCTGCATGGACAACCGCCCGCTGCGCTTCGAGGAGTGGGAGGCGATGCGTCCGCAGACGGTGCATGTCTCTGCCACCCCTGGCCCGTGGGAGATGAACCAGACCGGTGGCGTGTTCGTGGAGCAGGTTATTCGCCCCACAGGGCTGGTGGATCCGCCGGTGGATGTGCGTCCGGCCCGCACGCAGGTGGATGATCTGCTGGGGGAGGTCCGCGCGGCGGCGGCCCGGGGCTATCGCACGCTTGTAACCGTGCTCACCAAGCGCATGGCCGAGGATCTGACCGAATATCTGCACGAGAATGGTGTGCGGGTGCGCTACATGCACTCGGATATCGACACCATCGAGCGCATCGAGATTATCCGCGATCTACGGCTGGGTGCTTTTGATGTGCTGATCGGCATCAACCTGCTGCGCGAGGGGCTGGATATTCCCGAATGCGGACTTGTGGCCATTCTGGATGCGGACAAGGAAGGCTTCCTGCGCTCCGAAACCTCTCTGGTGCAGACCATCGGCCGTGCTGCGCGAAATGTGGACGGGCGCGTCATTCTCTATGCCGACCGGGTGACCGGCTCCATGGAGCGCGCCATGGCGGAGACAACGCGCCGCCGGGCCAAACAGGTCGCCTATAATGAAGAGCACGGCATCACGCCGGAGTCGGTGAAGAAGTCGATCGGTGACATTCTCAACTCGCCCTATGAGCGAGACCATGTGCAGGTGGATACCGGTCTGATGGAGGAGGGGGCGGCTTTTGGCCACAACCTCAAGGCCGTCATCGCCGATATGGAAAAGCGCATGCGCACTGCTGCAGGTGATCTCGACTTCGAAACCGCAGCTCGCTTGCGCGATGAAATCCGGCGTTTGGAGGCAACGGAACTGGCCGTGGCCGATGATCCGCTGGCCCGACAGAATGCGGTTGAGAACAAGACCGGAGGCTTTAAAGGCGCGCGCAAATATGGACGTGCGGCAAACCTGCCTCCGAAGGAGGAGAGCAAGGCCGGTCGCAAGGCGCGCGCATCACTGGCGGATGAAGATGATGAGGGTATGGGCGAGGAACAGGCCGCCTATGCCGCACCTTCGACCCGCGCGCACAAACCTTCTCTGGATGACATGGGGCCGGGCAGCGACCGGGTCGTGCCTCTGGCTGAGGATGGTTTCCGCCCTGGCCCTCGTCCTGATCCGAAGACGAAGGGCTTCAGGAAGGGCGGCCGGCGCACACGGTCCTGATACGGGGGCGCGGAGGGCAGGATGCATTTTTTTGTAGAAGCTATTTTCCGTTGGATATAGCTTTTGAGGTGGATGAGGAATTTCGAGAGACAGGGCTTTGCCATCATGGAACAGGTAAACAGGCCGGCTGTGCTCGCCGTTCAAGGTGGGGACCGTGATGAAATCCAGACCTTGCTGATGGCGGCCGCGGAGCGTTTCCGGGCCTCTGGCATTCATGTGATCGGTTCGGTTGAGCACATCCCACCCGGGACGGACCACAAGGCGGTGATGCTGGTGGATCTGGTCAGTGGAAACACGCATCGCCTGCATCAGGATCTGGGCTCCGGTGCAGCTGGGTGTTCTCTCGATCCTGTCGGTCTGGCCAGTGCCTGCGCGCAGGTGGAGGCGGCAATCGCCGACAGGCTGGCCGAAGGTGGCACGGCTGCGGATACGGTTGTGATCCTCTCCAAATATGGACGCGAGGAAGCAGAGGGGCGCGGATTCACATCGGCCTTCTATGCTGCCGTTGCGGGAGAGCTGTCTGTGCTGACCTCTCTTTCCCCGGTGGCCTCTGGTGCCTGGGAAGGGTTTGTTGGTGATATGGCGCGGGTGGTGAATTCAGACCTGTGCGAGGTGGATGCCTGGTGGGCTCCTCAGCCGGCGCTCGCGCAGGCAGGGTGAAAGACGAATCGATCATGGCGGCATGACACGGGGCGGGCCGGGGAATCCGTCGCCCCGATTGCCGGTTTTCGTCGCCAAATGAGGGCGTGCCGCGCGACGATATGAATGAAATGTGTCGTGTCGTGCCCTTTCACACAATGGCTTGTTGTCAATGAGGGGGGTGATTGGAGACGGAAAGCGGATGAAGTGGCTTCCGTCAGCGGAATTTATGGGTTAAGGAAGCGCCACAGTGGGCCGGTTCGCGGATATTCAGCGCGATGCAGCAGGTTCCGCATCGTACCGTCAAACCGGGACGGACCCTATAATGCCTCATGGGGGCGCGTAACCCGCGGCCCTTTTTTTGCGCCTCGTGCACGATTCTGTCGTGGACAGCGGATGGCGGGTGGAGCATCGCACCCAAGAGTGCGATGAACCGAGCGCCCAAGAGAGAGCCAGAGCGCCGAAGAGCGATGCCGAAACGCACAGATCTCGAAACCATCCTCATCATTGGCGCCGGCCCGATCGTGATCGGACAGGCGTGTGAATTCGACTATTCCGGCACCCAGGCGGTGAAGGCGTTGAAGGAAGAGGGCTACCGGGTCGTCCTGGTGAACTCGAACCCCGCCACCATCATGACCGACCCGGACATGGCGGATGCAACCTATATCGAGCCGATCACGGCCGAGATCGTGACCCGCATCATTGAGAAGGAGCGCGGTGACCGCTCCAAGGGCTTCGCGCTTCTGCCCACCATGGGCGGCCAGACCGCGCTGAACTGCGCCCTTTCCCTCAAGAAGATGGGCACGCTCGAGAAATTCGATGTCGAGATGATCGGCGCCACGGCCGAAGCCATCGACAAGGCAGAGGATCGCCAGCTCTTCCGCGAGGCGATGACCAAGATCGGTCTCTCAACTCCGAAGTCCCGCCACATCAAGACGCTGGCCCAGGCGCTGGATGCGCTGGAAGAGGTAGGCCTGCCCGCCATCATCCGCCCCAGCTTCACCATGGGCGGCACCGGCGGCGGCATTGCCTATAACAAGGCCGAGTTCATCGAGATCATCGAGCGCGGCATTGATGCTTCCCCCACCAATGAGGTGCTGGTGGAAGAGAGTGTGCTGGGCTGGAAGGAGTATGAGATGGAGGTCGTCCGCGACAAGGCGGACAACTGCATCATCGTGTGCTCCATCGAGAATATCGACCCGATGGGTGTCCATACGGGCGACTCCATCACTGTCGCGCCGGCGCTGACGCTGACCGACAAGGAATACCAGATCATGCGCGACGCCTCGCTGGCGGTGCTGCGCGAGATCGGCGTGGAGACCGGCGGCTCGAACGTGCAGTTCGCCGTGAACCCGGAAGATGGCCGTCTCATCGTCATCGAGATGAACCCGCGTGTGTCGCGCTCCTCGGCTCTGGCCTCCAAGGCCACCGGCTTCCCGATCGCTTCGGTCGCGGCGCGTCTGGCCGTGGGTTACACGCTGGATGAAATCGAGAACGACATCACCGGTGGCGCAACCCCGGCTTCCTTCGAGCCCACCATCGACTATGTGGTGACGAAGGTTCCGCGCTTCGCCTTTGAGAAGTTCCCGGGCGCTGATCCGGTGCTGACCACGGCCATGAAGTCCGTGGGCGAGGCAATGGCCATTGGCCGCACCTTCCAGGAGTCGCTCCAGAAGGCGCTGCGTTCGCTTGAAACCGGCCTGACGGGTCTCGACGATATCGAGATCGAGGGGTTGGGGCAGGGTGATGACAAGAATGCCATTCGCGCCGCTCTTGGCACGCCCACGCCGGATCGCCTGCTCTATGTGGCGCAGGCCATGCGTCTTGGCCTGACCAATGAGCAGATTCACGCGGCTTGCAAGATCGATCCGTGGTTCCTCGCCCAGTTGCGGGAGATCATCGAGGCCGAGCAGAAGGTGCGCCGCCTTGGGCTGCCGCAGACGGCTGGCCAGTTCCGCAAGCTCAAGAGCATGGGCTTTGCGGATGCGCGTCTTGCCGTTCTTGCCGGCAAGAGCGAGGCGGAAGTGCGCAACCAGCGTCGCGCGCTGGATGTGCACCCGGTCTATAAGCGCATTGATACCTGCGCGGCGGAGTTCGCCTCACCCACCGCCTATATGTACTCCACCTATGAGGCACCTTTCGCTGGTGCGCTGGCGGATGAATCCCGCCCTTCCGATCGCGAGAAGGTGGTGATCCTTGGTGGTGGCCCGAACCGCATCGGTCAGGGTATCGAGTTCGACTATTGCTGCTGCCATGCGGCCTTCGCCCTCAAGGATGCGGGCTACGAGGCGATCATGGTCAACTGCAATCCCGAGACCGTATCCACCGACTATGACACCTCCGACCGGCTCTATTTCGAGCCGCTGACGGCGGAAGACGTGTTGGAAATTCTGGAGCGCGAGCGCAGCAACGGTACGCTGAAGGGCGTGATTGTGCAGTTCGGCGGCCAGACCCCGCTGAAGCTGGCGAAGGCGCTGGAGGACGCGGATATCCCGATCCTAGGCACCTCTCCCGATGCGATCGATCTGGCCGAGGACCGTGACCGGTTCAAGAGCCTGCTGGAGCGTCTGAAGATCCGCCAGCCCGCCAATGGCATCGCCTATTCGGTGGAACAGGCGCGGATCGTGGCTTCCGAGCTCGGCTTCCCGATGGTAGTGCGTCCCTCCTACGTGCTGGGCGGCCGTGCGATGCAGATTCTGCATGATGAGAGCCAGCTTGGTGATTATCTGCTGGAAACCCTGCCCGGCCTTGTGCCGCAGGAGGTGAAGGCACGTTACCCCAACGACAAGACGGGGCAGATCAACACCGTTCTTGGCAAGAACCCGCTGCTGTTCGACCGCTATCTTTCCGACGCCATCGAGGTGGACGTGGATGCGCTGTGCGACGGCAAGGATGTGTTCGTTGCCGGCATCATGGAGCATATCGAGGAAGCCGGCATCCATTCGGGTGACAGTGCCTGCTCTCTCCCGCCCTATTCGCTCAGCGATGAGACCATTACCGAGCTCAAGAAGCAGACAGCGGCCATGGCTCTGGCTCTGGGCGTCGGCGGCCTCATGAATGTGCAGTATGCCATCAAGGGCAACGACATCTATGTGCTGGAAGTGAACCCGCGCGCCTCGCGTACGGTGCCCTTCGTGGCCAAGGTGGTCGGCAAGCCCATCGCCAAGATCGCGGCACGCGTCATGGCAGGCGAGAAGCTGGAGAGCTTCGGCCTGAAGTGGGAGCGCCTGAAGCACATCGCGATCAAGGAAGCTGTCTTCCCCTTCGCGCGTTTCCCCGGTGTGGATACCGTGCTTGGGCCGGAGATGCGCTCCACCGGTGAGGTGATGGGGCTGGATACTGATTTTGGCGTGGCATTCGCCAAGAGCCAGCTCGGCGGCGGCACCAAGGTGCCGAAGTCCGGCACGGTGTTCGTGTCCCTGCGCGATGATGACAAGGTGCGTATTCTGCCTTCCATCAAGATGCTGGAAAAGCTCGGCTTCAAGGTGATTGCCACCTCCGGCACCCAGCGCTTCCTGGAAGAGAATGGCGTGGCGGCGAGCAAGATCAACAAGGTGCTGGAAGGTCGTCCGCACATTGTGGATGCCATCAAGAATGGTGAGGTTCAGCTCGTGTTCAACACGACTGAGGGCGCGCAGGCTCTTGCAGATAGCCGTTCGCTCCGGCGTGCGGCCCTCTTGCAGAAAGTGCCGTATTACACCACCTTGTCTGGAGCCGTCGCGGCGGCGCAGGGGATCAATGCCTATGTGGGCGGAGATCTGGAAGTGCGCCCGTTGCAGGATTATTTTCACGCATGATGCCGCTTGCGGCTCGTTCATGATTATGACGAGCCGTGAGAGCGCAAGGGCGTGAGGGGCGGTGGCCCCGTTCTCCTGAACGTTCACAGCGGCTTTTCATGGCGCGCGGTTGCCCTCCGGCATCGCGCGCCATCGCTATATCTGCTCCTGCTCCGTTTGGGCGGCGGCTGGCGGTTTCGCCGGAGATGGCCGCAGGGACGATATGGCGTCGCGAGGTGGAAGTATTCCACCCACCGGCTGAGTTTCAGCCGCTGGTGCCCAAAGGGTCGCCGGCGCGTTGAGTATTTCAGGAGGTCTTGAAAGGACCCATGGAAAAGATTCCTTTGACGGCCGCAGGCCATGCCGCCCTTGAGCAGGAACTGAAGCACCGCCAGCAGGAAGAGCGGCCGCGCATCATCAATGCCATCTCTGAGGCGCGCGCGCATGGCGACCTCTCCGAGAATGCGGAATACCACGCGGCGAAAGAGCAGCAGTCGCTGAACGAAGGTCGCATTGCTGATCTTGAGGACAAGCTCTCCCGCGCCGATGTGATCGATGTCTCCAAGATGTCCGGTGATGTGGTGATGTTTGGCGCAACCGTGACCCTCGTGGATGAGGACACGGAAGAAGAGAAGACCTGGCAGATTGTGGGAGACAGCGAGGCGGATGCCAAAGCTGGCCGCATCTCCATTTCCTCACCACTGGCGCGCGCCCTAATTGGTAAGAAAAAGGGTGCCTCGGTTGAGGTTGTGGCTCCCAAGGGTGCCCGTTCCTTCGAAATCCTGTCTGTTCGCTGGATCTGAGCAGGCTTGCAGAAACTGTTTCCGGGCGTCTGGGCGCCCGGAAGCATTGCCTGCTCTATGGGGCTTCCAGCCTGTGGAACTCCCGTGTGAGGTCCAGCCATGCGCGGGCGGCGTGAGACAGATAGCTGCCGCGCCGCCAGACCATTCCCATATGCCAGGCCGTTTGCGGTTCATCCAGCAGCACGAGGCTTACGGCAGATGTTCGGCGTTGTTCGGCAATGGTCTGTGGCAGGAATGCGATGCCGAGCTTTGCGGCCGCCAGTTCCACAATAAAGTCGATCTGCCCGCTGCGTGCCGCCACAGTCGGCGTGAAGCCGTTTCGCATGCACGCGTTCACCAGCACGGTGTTCAGCGCAAAGCCGCTCTCGAACAAAATGAATGGCGTCTGCGCAAGGGTAGCAATGCCCACCCGTTCCTGCTCTGCCAGCGGATGATCCTTTGCCAGCACCACCATTAGCGGCTCGCAGCGAATGGGCTGGGCTTCGAAATCCTCGCTTGTTGGGAGAAGAGAGGCCGCCAGTTCAACCTCTCCTGCCAGAACTGTTTCCTCCAGCCGCTTTGAGCCATGCTCCGTGAGGCGGATTTCAATGCCCGGATAGCGGGCACGGAACAGCGCGAACATGGGTGCGAAAAGAGTACTCGCCCCCAATGGAGGCAGGCCGAGCCTTAGCGCTCCGGTTTTCAGCCCACGCAGGTCCGCGAGTTCCGCCATCAGATCTTCGCGCTCACTCAACATAGTGAGAGCGCGCCGATAAACGATTTCACCCGCCGCCGTAAGCACGCTGCGATGACCCACCCGGTCCAGCAGCGGCATCCCGAGTTCATCCTCAAGCTGTTTCACGGCTTTGGAGATGGTGGGCTGGGTGGCGTGCATGACCTTGGCGGCATTGGAAAAGCCACCCTGGCGCACAACTTCCACAAGGGCTCTGAGCGTTCGCAGTTCCATATCTATTCGATAATGGAATGAACTGAATTCAGTCAATTCATTTTCATAATAAAGTGCGTCATATTATCCTTACAGGACAGCACTGGCACAGGAGGTGCCTGCCATGTCCCGTTTCCGCATTTCTTTTCAAAGACCCTCGCTTTTGTCTGATGAAGCCGAGGACAAGCTGCCGATGCATACAGGTCGCTCCGGCCTGAGTGCTGCGCTTGTGCGGCTGCGGCATATGGTATGGCGCTCTCGCCTGTTGCAGATCGGCCTGCTGGTTTCGTTCTGGGCCGTTGGTGAAGGTCTGGTGCGGTTGACAGGTCTGCCCGTGCCGGGCGGCGTGATCGGGCTGGCACTGGTGCTGGCATTTCTGGGCGCAGGCTGGATCCGCCCGGGGGTGCTGCGGCGCGGGGCCTACTGGCTGCTGGCCGAAATGCTGTTGTTCTTTGCCCCGGCGGTGATGGTACTGCTCGATCATCAGGAGTTTGCGGGCCTTATAGGCCTGAAAATCGCTTTTGTGATTGTGATCGGCACTGTGCTGGTGATGGGCGGAACAGCATTCACTGTTGATCTATTCCTGCGCTGGAGCATGAGACGGGAGCAGCGCCATGTCGATGCATGATCCCGTTCTGGCCACTGTGTTCTGGTCGCTTGTCACCATCGCTTGTTATTACGGTGCGCGGATGGTGCATCGTCGCTGGTCCAGTCCATGGCTCTCTCCACTTCTTGTCGTGCCGGTGGCTGTGGGTGTCGTCGCCGTGTCCCTGCATGCCGGTTATGCGGAGTACAGCCGCAGCACGCATTGGCTGGTGCTGATGATGGGGCCGGCCACGGTCGCCTTTGCCGTGCCGATTTATGAAAAGCGGGAGGTCATTTGCCGTTATTGGCCGGCTCTTCTGCTGGGCGTGTTGGTAGGCAGTTCCATTTCCATGGTGGCGGCCTTCCAGTTGGCCTCATGGATGGGCTTGTCTGAAGCCATGCAGATGAGCCTGATGCCCCGCTCTACATCCACCCCGTTCGCGATGTCTATTGCGGGAAATATTGGTGGCCGGCCTGAACTTGCCGCAGCCTTTGTCTGCATTACGGGGATTATCGGCGCGGTTCTGGGGGAGATGATGCTCAAGGTCATGCCCTTGCGCACCTCCATGGCGCGCGGTGCGTTGTTCGGCATGGGTGCGCACGGAGCAGGCGTTGCCAAGGCGCACCAGCTTGGCGGCGAGGAAGGTTCCATCGCCGGGCTGGTGATGGTGATGGCCGGCCTGTTCAATGTGCTGATGGCACCGCTGATTGCGCAGGTCGTGCTGTAATTGCTGCGGCTCCGGTCCCTGATCGGAGCCAAAGCTTTGGTGGCAGGTTTCGCGCACATCCGGGCTATGGCACAGGGCGATTTCATGCCACGGCATTCATATGAGCTTTTCACTCACCGTTCATTCTTCCATGGCCCTCACGGACAATCCGTTATAGAGCCATGGTCCAGACAGGGCACATGATGGGCGGATACGGCCCTTCAGTTGCTCCGGCAGAATGTGGGTGAAGGTATTCCTGATGAAACAGCGCATGCGTAAATTGATCGGCACGGTTCTGCTGCTGCTGCTCGTGATCGTATGGGCGCTTTCAGCTATGGCCTTCGCGCAGGGGCGTGTGACGACCCTTGCCGCAGGTTGGCAGTTCGTCTGCTACGTTCTGCTCGGCGTGTTGTGGGTGATCCCGGCCGGTCTGCTTATTAGCTGGATGGAGCGGCCGGACAAGCGCGCCTGAGCGCACCGGGCCGGCGCAAGCCCCGGTTTCAAGCTGCCCGGACCAGTTCCGGGAAGGGCCAGCCTGGCCCTTGACTCGGAGCCAGCGCGGGCAGGGCCGTGCGCTGGCGCGCGGTTGCATCCAATGACGGCAATGGCAGGCGATCATCGTCGCTTTCTGCCCCGCTCTCCTCTGGGACAAGCCGAAGAATGGCAAGCTGGGAATAGTTCAGGGCTGCCAGAGCCGCGCAGCTCTCCACGCCAGTTGTGGGTGGTGCCGCTGCGTCCTGCACACATATGGTTACAGGCTTCAGCCGGGCAAGGCGTGATGGCAGCCGGGAGAAGGATGGCGCAAGTACCACCACTTCCTCATAGGCCTGGCTCATCACATCCAGCAGGGTGCACAGATGCCGATCATGGGTGGAGAGCATCTGCTCATCCAGAAAATGTCCGGCACGGATCACATGGGCACGAGACTTCGGGTCGCGGCTGGTGGCATCAATGAAATCGGCCTTCCCGCACAGAAGATCATGCAGCCCGAGCAGGCTGGATTCGCTGTCGAGAGTATCCGCCGTTATCGGGGTATCTTCCAGAAACACGATGACGACGCCTGCGCCCTCCGCCTGTTGGCGCGCAAAGGCGAGAGCGGTCCGCGCCGCGCCCTCCGCATAATTCTCAGCGGTGAAAAGGGTGAGACGGCCCTTTTCCGCACCGTCTTGCCGGATCGGCAGACGCGACTGCAGGCGCTGGACCGCGGTTGCGAGTGGCAGACCACTCTCCATGCTGTCATCGACCCACGTCACGCGAGATGGCAGGTGAAGTTCCTGCGGCAGCTCATTGCGGTCCACAATGCCATGCAGTTCCGGCTCTGGCGAACGCTGGCGACGAATGAAAACGAGCGTTCCGGTAGCGAGCGCCAACAGCAGCAGCGTGAGGGGTGAGGGAAGTTCCGGCATCCATGTGCTGGTGGCCTGCGCATCCCGCCGCACCGGCGGCAGCGGCATGTGGTGCAGTTCCACAGCGCGCGCGCGGGCTGCGGAATCCAGTTCCAGCATGGCCGTCACATAGGCATCAGCCGCACGAGCCGCGAGGGCAGGGCTGGAGGCCGTGAGGGTGATCTCAAGGCCACGTCCGCCCTGAATGGGCTCTACATGCATGGCCGCACGCAGATTGCGAGCGGCATCCGCTGCATCTGTCTGGGCTGGGGCCGGAGAAAAATCGAACATGCCGGATGCGGCCAGCCGCGCGACATCCTGTGCTGACAGCCGTCGAATGGCTTCACTCGCCAGTTCGCGCGAGGCCAGAAGCTGGGCGGTGCCATTCACAATCGCCGCCGGAGGCTGTGCACCCACCTCGAACATCAGGCGCGCTTCGCCTGCAAAGCGGGGAGGGAGCATGCTGAAGGCAGCAGCAAGACCAAGAGCGACCCATGGAGTCCAGCGCGCGCCGGCCCATTGCAGGCCGATACGCAGCAGTGTCTTGAGGCCGGTCTGGCAGGTGTCGGATACCTTGCCAAAAAAACGGCGCACGGAAGGGTTGCCGGCTAGCGGAAGGCCGGCAATTGTTGCGCGCAATCTTGCGCGCCGGGTCGCGACGGTCGGGGCCATGTTTGCCCTCATTGTCCATGGCGCAGCGCAATGCCGCAGCCTGAGCCGTCAGCAAACTCCATTTATGGTTTAGAGAAGGTTAAAGAATGCGCCCTGCGTGCATTATCTGTCCTCCCACTGCGGCGTGCGCTTGGTGAGAATCGCGTTTATGCCTTCATCTGCATCGCGGGCCAGCATGTTATCTGTCATGACCTGCGAGGCATAGGCATAGGCGGCATCCAGTCCCATTTCCATCTGCGTGTAAAAGGCCGCCTTGCCGAGCTTGACCGGAACCTGTGACTTCGCTGCGATGCGGCTGGCAAGTTCCTGAGCCGTCGCCAGCGCCGTGCCGGCTTCCACGACGCGGTTCACCAGCCCCATCCGCGCCGCTTCTTCTGCCTCAACCCACTCGCCCAGCAGCAGCATTTCAAGCGCATGCTTGCGGGAGAGATTGCGGCTCAGAGCCACCATGGGAGTATGACAGAAGAGACCTATATTTACACCGGGCGTGCAGAAACGCGCATGAGAGCCGGCAATCGCCAGATCGCAACTTGCAACCAACTGGCATCCCGCCGCTGTGGCCATACCCTCAACAGCCGCGATCACAGGCTGCGGGAGACGGACGATGGAGGTCATCAACGCCGAGCAACGGGCCAGAACCTCTGCGAAATAGGCGCGGCCGCGGTCGTGGTCATCGCGGTGGCTCTGGATTTCCTTGAGGTCATGACCTGCGGAGAACACCGGCCCCTCTGCCGTTAAAACCACCGCCCGCACGCTCCCGTCTTCCGCGATGCGGGAGAGAGTGGCGGAAAGAGCGCCCATCATGTCTTCTGAAAGACTGTTGCGCTGGGCAGGGCGCGCAAGGGTGAGCGTTGCAATGCCGTTCGCCTGTTCACATTGGACGGCAGGCACCTCATTGGTATTCACCAAATCAGCCATAGCGTTCTCCCCCTTATTGATTGGTGCGTGCGTGTTCTGTTGTACCCGCAGGCTTGTCATGAAGCATGGGGCGTAAATACCCTAATTTCCATGTGAGATGTGGCCTGTTCATGGATCGGATGTTTTTGAGCTGAGGATCGAGATGAGTGGGAAAGCGGCGGTATAGCCTTGAGACGGAAATGACGACTTATTTCCAATGAATCTGATCTGCCGCATTTTCCCTTTGCCGGCGTGCCAATAAGAGGGGCAAAAGGAGGCGTGAGATCACGCGCGGTGCAGATGATTGATATTCCAACGGTGATTCTCTGGAATGGGGTTGCCCTCTCTCTGGTCGGAGCCATTTTCCTGCTCTACTGGGGATGGCAAAGCCGTTCAGCAGGCCTGTTCTGGTGGTATCTTCCATTTCTGTTCGGGTTGCTGGCCGCCTTTTCCGTGCTGATGCGGCCGATGCCATTTGCCTTCTGGGGCGAACGGGGCAGCACTCTGCTGATTATTCTGGCCTATGGCGGGCTCTGGCAGGCGGCGCGCGTGTTCGCAGGTCGCAGCCATGTGATGCTGCCGGTCTTGGTTCTCGCCGCAGGGTGGCTGGCGTTATCGGTTGCGCTTGGACATTTCGGCGGCGGTATTTATTTCGGCAATCTGGCCCGCGGTGCGCTGATTACCCTTTTCAATGCGGGGGCGGCCTACGAGTTTTGGCGTGGTCGGAAACAGGAGCCTTTGCCCTCGCGCATGGCTGTGGTGTTCATTCTTGTTGTGAATGCCCTTTTCCAGGCCATTATCCACCTGTTCTCACCGTTTCTGCCCGCGCCGCTGGGGGTGCAGGAGGTCACGGCCTGGGCGGTCGTGGTCTATAATGCCGAGGTGCTTTTCCTCGCGCTCTCCATGGCGATGCTGGTGATCGCGCTGTTCCGTGAGCGCGTGGCTGAAGAATACCACCAGCTGGCTATCCATGACCCCCTGACAGGTCTTCTCAATCGCCTGACATTCGACGCGCATCTGGCGGATGAAACCTCTGTGCCCACGGGGCCTTATGCGCTGATGGTGATCGATATCGACCATTTCAAGAAGATCAATGACAGCTTTGGTCATCATGTGGGCGATGAGGTTATTATCCAGGCGGCGCGCACGATTGAGCGTGGGCTGCGGCGGAGCGACCGGCTCTATCGGTTCGGCGGGGAGGAGTTCGTCTGCCTTTTGCCGGGTGTGAATGGAGATGTGGCGCGCATGATTGCGGAACGCATCCGCAAATCATTCTCCGAAGTCATCACCCTTGTGCCAGAGGGCGAGGTGCACGCGACCATTTCCATCGGTGTCGCAGCCAGCAGGGATGGCAGCAGGGCGCATGCGGCCGTATTGGCAGATGCTGATTCCGCTCTTTATCTCGCTAAGCGCGGCGGGCGGAACCGGGTTGAGGTTTCAACCTTCGATCAGGCGGCGGCCTGAGTGCAGGGCGTGTCTGCGATGGCCTGAAATCGCTGCCGAACAGGCACTATTTTTATGGTTATATAATACCATTTTTATAAGTGTTTGTATTTTATGGAATTTTTAGATGTGCGCGCCGTTGACGCGGTCGCGGGCCTCCAGTACAAGCCACCTCCATCGCCGGCTTGGCATGTGAGCTGTCTCACATGCTCCACCGGATTCTCAATCGGAAACGATCCCATGAAGACTTATTCGGCCAAGCCCGCCGAAATCGAGAAGAAGTGGGTGTTGATCGATGCCAGCGGCCTCGTTGTCGGCCGCCTTGCCTCGATCATCGCCATGCGCCTGAAGGGCAAGCATCTGCCCATCTACACCCCCCATGTCGACTGCGGTGACAATGTCATCGTCGTGAATGCCGACAAGGTGGTGCTGACCGGCCGCAAGCGCGACCAGAAGGTTTATTATCACCACACCGGTTTTGCGGGCGGCATCAAGGAACGCTCCGCGAAGTTCATTCTCGAAGGCCGCTTCCCGGAGCGCGTTCTCGAGAAGGCGGTGGAGCGCATGCTCGCTCGCGGTCCGCTTGGCCGCAAGATCATGGGCAACCTGCGTGTCTACAAGGGCGCAGCGCATCCGCATGAGGCCCAGCAGCCGACCGTCCTCGACGTCGCTGCCCTCAACCGCAAGAACGTGAGGAACTGAGTATGGCTGAAGTTCTCCAGTCCCTCGACGCTCTGGCCGAGGTGAAGGTTTCCGCGCAGGAAGCTGCTCCCGTGCATGTCCAGAAGCTGGACAAGTATGGCCGCGCTTATGCCACCGGCAAGCGTAAGGACGCTGTGGCCCGCGTGTGGGTTCGTCCCGGCACCGGCAAGATCACCGTCAACGACCGGGACATCGAGGTGTATTTCGCCCGTCCGGTGCTGCGTCTCGTCATCAACCAGCCTTTCCAGGTTGCGGTGCGTGAAGGCCAGTATGACGTGATCTGCACTGTTTCCGGCGGTGGCCTTTCCGGCCAGGCTGGCGCTCTGCGTCACGGCATCTCCCGCGCGCTCACCTTCTATGAGCCCGAGCTGCGCAGCCCGCTCAAGAAGGCTGGCTTCCTGACTCGCGACAGCCGCGTGGTTGAGCGTAAGAAGTACGGTCGCGCCAAGGCACGTCGTTCCTTCCAGTTCTCCAAGCGCTGATTTTTCGGTCGCATCGGACAAAAGAAAACGGCGGGGATTTCCCCGCCGTTTTTTATTTTCAAATGCTGTTCAGAAGCTGGGCAGATTGCCGACGCCGGGCAGAGGGTCCCACTGACCATCGACAGTCGGGTCGCCGGGAGGTCCTTCAACGTATCCTGCATTGAAATTGGGCGGGAACGCATAATCATCATTCGGCCCGCGGGCATTTCCCACATCCGGCCGGATCGGTGCGCCGGGGCCGGGATCCAGATAGTTGCCTTGGGGAATGACAGGGAACTTCACTTCCTGTGGTGAGGTAATCACCACATGCGGCCGGGAATCCTGTGCAAGGCTCGCGCTGGAAAAGATACCAAGGCTGGCCACCATCAGGGCGGCGCCACAGCAGCCTGATCCGATTGATATTCTAAGCATGCCGATGCCTCACGCTGGTCATTGAGCACCCGTCTTGAAGCATGTTCGCTTCAGGGTGTGAAGAGCCTTGACCATGTGGGGAGCCCCTTCTTGGTGTCCACTGGGATTTTGGGTCCACCGGAAGGCCTGTACTCATGGCGGCGGTGCCCAACTTCTGCGTTATGTGCGCAATGCATATTTTGCGGTTTCAGGGCCATGGCCCCAAAGGCGGGCAGCTCTCAATGCAATGCGGAGCTGCCATGCGCAATCTACCTATATGCATGATGACATTGCCTCATGTATCGACATGTATTATCAGCATCAAATAATAGGTGCCAATAATATTGAATTTTTCTAAAAAGCGATTTCCTGAATATTTGTAGGAATATTGTAATTTTTAATCTGGAATAATTAAAAATGACAAGGCGGGATGGTATGGAGTTGGTTGAAGCCGAAGGGGGGCGAGACGCGCAGGAAAGTAGCGCGCCTGAGGGTGGCTCGGCGAATAGCCGCGCGATTCCCATGGTGGATGATCGTCTGGACAGTCGTGACCTGTTCGCTGCCGGCCGTCTCATCACAATTGCTCATGGGGACCAGATTTATCAGCTTCGACTCACCGCACAGAACAAGCTGATCCTCACCAAATAGCCTCTTTCGTCTTCGCGCATTGGCGGCGCAGAGTGCGCCATGCCTTTGCCGTGATCCACGTGCATGTGCACCCGGCGTGGAGCAGGTATGCATGGTTTGAGAGCCAGCAGCACTGCCGGCTCTTTTCGAAGCGGGCGTTTCTGTTATTGTCCGCGCCGAATTCTGACCGGATCAGACCTGAAGCATGGCCATCTCAGAGCCCGCGCCCCAAATGGGCCGGACCTTCGCCTCCGACTTTCCCCGTCGCCTTTCCCGATTGCTGGACTGGGCATCGGGCAGTCATGGACGTGCGTCGTTCTTTCTGATTGCGGTGGCACTTCTGGCGTTCCTGCCGGGCTTCTTCTCCATTCCGCCGATTGACCGCGACGAATCCCGTTTCGCGCAGGCCACCAAGCAGATGCTTGAGAGCGGAAATTATGTGGATATTCGCTTTCAGGAAGAAGCGCGCCACAAGAAGCCCATTGGCATCCACTGGATGCAGGCCGCTTCTGTGAAGCTGGGTGAAGCCATCAGTGGGCCGGATGCCCGCAAATCCATCTATTATTACCGGTTGCCATCGCTGCTTGCGGCTATTGGCGTGGTGCTGCTGACATACTGGACATCTCTGGTTTTTGTCGCGCGCCGTGGGGCCGTTCTGGCAGGGCTTCTGATCGGCACCTGTGTGTTGCTTGGTGTGGAAGCGCGCCTTGCCAAGACGGATGCGATGCTGGTCTTCACCATCATGGCGGCGTTTGGCGCACTGGCACGCGCATATCTGTTGCCTCCGGAGAAACTGGAAGGCTGGAAGCTGCCCGCCATTTTCTGGACCGCCATGGGCATCGGCATTCTGGTCAAGGGTCCGATGGCGCCGCTGTTTCTGGTGTTGCCCATTGTCGCGCTGGCGATTGCAGACCGCTCAATCCGGTTCATGAAGCCCTTGAAGCCCTTGCCCGGCCTGTTGTGGTGTCTGCTGCTGGTGCTGCCGTGGTTCGTGGCGATTTATTATGTCACGGATGGTGCATTTTATCGGCATGCCGTGGGCGTGGATATGCTCGGCAAGGTCACTGAAGGGCAGGAAGGGCATTGGGGTCCACCCGGAACTTATATTCTGGCCGTTTGGGGTACCTATTGGCCCGGTATTGCACTGGCGGCCATGGCTGCGCCTTTTGCATGGCGCGCGCGGCGCGAGAAGGGCATGCGGTTTCTGCTGGCCTGGCTCGTGCCGACATGGCTGGTGTTTGAGATCGCCGCCACCAAGCTTCCGCATTATGTGCTGCCACTTTATCCGGCTCTGGCCATCATCACCGCACTGGCAATGGAGCGCGGAACGCTCGCCGGACCTGAAAGCCGGCTGAAGGGCTTCGTATGGCTCTGGCCTGTTCTCGCGGTGCTGCTGGTTCTGGCGCTGGGTGGTGGTGCCATCTGGATGGGGCAGGGCGTGAACTGGGTCGTCTGGCCGCTGTTGGCGATTGCCCCTGTGCTGATGTTCTCTGCTGCACGGGCTTTCCCACGCGTTGGCGCGGAAGGGGCATTTCTGACCGCGTCATGCGGGGTTCTGGTGCTGTATTTTGCAGCCTATCAGCTCATTTTGCCGCGCATTCAGCCTATCTGGATTTCAGGCCAGATTGCCGCAATCATCGCTGATAATGGCTGTCCGGTCGAGAATGTGGCCTCCTTCCCCTATCAGGAGCCCAGCCTTGTCTTTCTTGCCGGTACGGACATCCAGTATATAGACCCCATCAAGGCGGCGGATCTGCTCAAGAAGGGCGGTTGTGCGCTCGCATTCATCGGCAAGCCGCTGGATCAGGTTTTTGTACTGCGCGCCAAGCAGATCGGCCTCAACTACACGCCCATCACCAAGGTTGAGGGGCTGGCCTATAATGGTGGGCGCCCGGTCTCGATTACTGTTTACAAAGCGGATGAAACGGCCGTTCCGTCGCAGGAGCAACGCCCATGAGCACGCCTGCGAAGCCTGATGCCCGCACTGCTCTCCAAAGTGCATTGCATGGGGCTGGAGAGGTACTTGCCACCCTTTTCACGGGGCTTGGATATCTGTGGCGGCGGCGGGTTCGTGCGCCATATCCGCGTGTGGGTTTTGCCGGACGGGGAGAGGTATTTGCCCTGCTGATGCTGGCTATCGGCATCATCGCCGCCTGCATGCTGCTGGTGGACCCGCTGGTGCATGGCCTGAGGCTACGCTTGCCGAACTGGCTGGTGGTGCTTTCTGAACGCCTGACAGATCTTGGGCTCGGTGGCGTGATCCTGTGGCCCATCGGTCTCGCCATTCTTTATGTGCTGGCGCGGCGCTTGCGCCTTTTCGGCAGTGAGCGGCTGGTGGCTTCCAGTGTTTTTGCCCGGCTGGGCTTTCTGTTCCTGTCCATCGCGCCGGTTGGACTGGGTGTCGCCATCGTCAAGCACATCATCGGCCGCGCGCGTCCCTATATGGCGATGCATCTGCCGGGACCGAACGCGCAACTCACCTTTGATCTGCCGGTGTGGAACGCCAGTTTCGCGTCGTTCCCTTCCGGCCATTCCACAACGGCTTTCGCAACGGCGGTGGCACTGGGCGCGCTGTTTCCCAAGGCACGCTGGCCGCTCATCGTCATAGCCATTGTTGCCGCTTCAACGCGGGTTATCCTGAATGCCCATTATCCCAGTGATGTGATCGCCGGGGCCGTTGTCGCCACCGTATATGTGGTGTGGATGGTGAAGGTATTTGCAGCCCGCCGGGTGGTTTTCTCTGTCAGCGATGAAGGCTATGCCGTGCCCATGGCTGGTCCTTCGGCCCGCCGGCTGGCTTGTCTGGTGCCGGGCGTGGCCCGTAACACCCCGGTTCCTCTTGAAGAGACGATAAAGTGACCTTTCCAGAACAGAGTGCGGCCGCGCCACGGCTGTCCGTCATCATCTCCGTGAAGGATGAGGAGGAGAATATTGCTCCCCTCATCGACGAGATTGATGCGGCACTGGCCTTTGAACCTTTTGAGCTGATCTTCGTGGATGACGGCTCAACCGACGGCACGCTGGCGGCGCTGAAGAAGGCGGCTCTCACCCGACCTTATCTGCGCATCATCCGCCATGCACAGGCTTGCGGAAAATCTGCCGGTGTCGAAACGGGTGTGTGGGCCGCGCGCGGTGATCTGCTGTTGCATCTGGACGGAGACGGGCAGAACAACCCGGCCTATCTGACCGAGATGGTGCGGGTGATGGACGCTGCTGGTCCCAATGTGGGCATGGTGCAGGGCGAGCGACAGGGCCGCAAGGATACCGGCTTCAAGCGCTTTCAGTCCCGCCTTGCCAACCGGGTGCGCAGTTTCATGCTGAATGATGGCACGCGCGACACAGGCTGCGGGCTCAAGGTGGTGCGTCGCTCCGCCCAGCAGCGCATGCCGATGTTTGATGGCCAGCACCGTTTCATGACATCACTGCTGCGCCGCGAAGGCTATGAGATCCTCACCGTGAAGGTGGTGGACCGGGAACGCTGGCACGGCACTTCCAAATATGGCTTCTGGAACCGGCTTGGGGTAGGCATCCTCGACCTGTTTGGCGTGTGGTGGCTTGTGAGGCGGCGCAAGCTGCCGAAGATTGTGGAGCGTTTCCCCGATGCTGGTTGAGATTGCCCGTTCTGTCGGGGACTACCTGCACGAGGTCTTCCTGACCCAGATTGATGGCTGGATGATTCTGGGCTTTGTGGCCCAGTTCATGTTCACCATGCGGTTTGTGGTGCAGTGGGTGGCCAGCGAGCGCGCGCAGCGTTCGGTCATTCCGTTCGCGTTCTGGACCTTCTCCCTCGGTGGCGGCACGCTTCTGCTGCTCTATGCCATTCATCGGCGGGACCCGGTGTTCATCGCCGGGCAGGGGCTTTCCACCTTCATCTATGTCCGCAACCTTCAGTTCGCCCTGCGGGAGCGGCGGGCAAAGCGGGCTGTGACCTGAGGACGGGTGAGCCCGGGAGGTCTCTGTCATCAGACATGCATGGCGCATCCTGTCGCCGTGCATCTTGAAATGCGCGAACCGGTCGAGCTCTGACTTTGTCTTCAGCAGCCGGCCCTATTGCAGAATATGCTCAACCGGCAGCGGGGCTGTGGGCAAAGGCGCTTCCCCCAAGGCCTCGCGCAGATTGGCCTCTATCCCTGCTGCGAGAGCCGCAATGGGCAGGTTGTTTGGTAACGTGCCGAAGGGTTCTTCAAGTTCACTGCCCAGCGCATCCAGACCGAAGAAGGTGTAGGCCACGATCGCTGCGGCTATCGGGGTGGTCCAGCCCAGCACATCAGCGAAGCCGAATGGCAGCAGAAAGCAGAAAAGATAGGCCGTGCGGTGCAGCAGCAGCGTGTAGCCAAACGGGACCGGCGTGGTCTTGATCCGCTCGCAAATGATCTGCGCCTCGGTCATGATGGCAGGGCTGGTATCCAGCGTTTGATATTCAATATCCGAGATCACCCCCACCCGATGCAGCCGTGCCAGTTCCTGCCCCATCGCGCGCAACAGGACATCCGGTTTGTTCTCGCTGGCCATCACGGCAGACGTGATGTCTTCAGGGACTGTGCGTTCCAGTTCGGTCCGCGGCGCCTCGTCACGCAGATGCACCACAAGGGCATGGCAGAAGGCGATGGCGAGGCAGGTAAGACGTTTTCGACCCGCTATGCCTTCAGCGCCTCTCTCTTCAAGCAGCATGCCGTGCCGAGCCAGATTGCGACATCCGGCACTGGCTTTTCCCCAAGCCTTGCGCCCTTCCCACCAGCGGTCGTAGCAAGCATTGTTTGAGAAGCCGAGGAACACGGACAGCGCGATGCCCAGGAGCGCAAAGGGTGCGCCCGAGAAAGTGGGAAACAGGCCGGGCCACCAGCCGTGGGCAAATACCACAAAGGCTGAAAGCAGCATCACAATCAGAACCTGCGGGTAAATCCGTGTGAGAACGGAGCCGTTCAGAATAAGAAACAGCTGCAGCAGGTTTGGCCGCTTGCGCACAATCATGATGCTGGTCCGTCTGGTTCAGCCCGCGCGTGAGCCTTTTCAGGAAGCGGCGACATGCGCAGGAACCTCAGGCTTGGTTTGTCCGGTCAGGTGTTTGGGGCTTCGGCTTCCGCCCGTGCCTGCATCTGTCTGAAGGCCTGATCGAGATCAGCTTTCAGGTCGTCCAGATCCTCAAGGCCGATGTGCAGGCGTACAGCCGGCCCTTCCGCCTTCCATTGGGTGGCCGTGCGGTATTCACTGCAATTGAACGGGATGGCGAGGCTCTCGAACCCGCCCCACGAATAGCCCATGCCGAACAGCTTCAGGGAATCGAAGAAGGCGGCAACTGCGGTTTCCGGAACCGGCTTGAGAATGAGGCTGAAAAGCCCGCTGGCCCCGGAGAAATCCCGCTTCCAGATGGCATGGCCCGGATCATCCGGCAGTGCGGGGTGGAGAATGCGCGCCACCTCTGGCCGTGTCTTCAGCCATTGCGCCATTTCGATACCTGCCCGCTCATGGTGGGCCAGACGAACCGCCAGCGTGCGCAGGCCACGCGCGCCCAGCGCTGCGTCATCTGGGCTGACCGTGATGCCGAGCGTGCGGTGCGTGGCCTTCACCTTGCCCCATGCCGGCCCAATGGCTGAAATGGTGCCTAGGTTCAGGTCGGCATGGCCGCCAATATATTTGGTGCCGGCATGGATCGAGATATCCACTCCCACCTTGTGCGGCTGGAAGAAGAGCGGCGTGGCCCATGTGTTGTCAATGAGTGTGGTGATGCCCCGTGCCCGTGCGATCGCGGCAATGGCGGGGATGTCCTGCATCTCGAAGCTCTGCGAGCCCGGTGCTTCCATGAAGATGGCGCGGGTGTTCTCGCGGATGAGGGCAGAAATGCCTTCACCGATCAGCGGATCATAATAGGTGGTCTCAACACCCATGCGCGCCAGAACAGTGTCACAGACATTGCGGGTGGGGCGATAGGCCGTATCGACCATCAGCAGATGATCGCCAGCCCCCAGCACGCTGAGCAGGCCCAGCGAGCAGGCTGAAAGGCCGGAAGGGGTGAGCACTACGCCATCGCTGCCTTCCAGCGCCTGAAGCGCCTGCTCCAGTCCCTCAACCGTGGGGTTTCCCTGCCGGCCATAGCTGTAGCGACCGCGATGGTGGACGAGGTCATCATAGCTGGCGGACAGCACCGTGGAACCGCGCACAACAGGGGTGTTCACAAAACCATCGAAGCGCTTCGGGTCACGCCCCAGATGCACGACATCGGTGGCCGGAGCATGGGGGGGCGAGTTGTGCTTGTTGTCTGCCATATCGGCCTCCTGTGCTGTCCGGCGCGGCGCAGGATAACGTCTGGTCCATGAGGCTCAACATCTTTGAGGCCGAATGACCACTGCTTTTATCTGGAGGCGCGATTAATGGGGGTATGGCGGTGCGGCATTGTGTCATTCAGTATGCATAAGCTGCGTGGAAACTGCCCAAAGGAGCCGATTTGCCTCGAAACCGGCCCGATTCTGCAGCACAACCAGACATATGCAGATCTGATCTGGACGAAGGACTTATTCCGTGAAACGCTTCCTGCTCGCCGCAGTTGGTTCCCTGTTTCTGGCCGGTGCTGTTCAAGCCGGCACCCTCGAGGATGTGAAGGCCAGAGGCACGCTCACCTGCGGTGTGACCCAGGGGCTTCCCGGCTTCTCCTATACCGATGACAAGGGCGAATGGGCCGGATTTGACGTGGATTTCTGCCGCGCCATTGCCGCCGCCATTTTTGATGACCCGACCAAGGTGAAGTTCTCGCCGCTTTCGGCAAAGGACCGCTTCACGGCGCTTTCCTCGGGTGCGGTTGATGTGCTTTCGCGCAACACCACCTGGACCCTCTCGCGCGACACCACGCTAGGCTTCAATTTCATCGGCGTCACCTATTATGACGGACAGGGCTTTCTGGTGCGCAAGTCCCTCGGCCTGAAGGGGGCGAAGGAGCTGGAGGGCGCATCCATCTGCGTGCAGACCGGCACTTCGAACGAGGTGACTGTGGGCGATTATTTCCGTTCGCAGGGCATGAAGTATCGTGAGGTTGTGGCTTTCGGCACGTTTGATGAAGCCATTAAGGCCTATGAGTCCGGCCGGTGTGATGTCTTCTCGGCGGATCGTTCCCAGCTTGCCGCCATGCGTCTGAAGCTGACCAACCCCTCGAACCATGAACTGCTGCCGGAAACCATTTCCAAGGAGCCGCTGGGCCCGCTGGTGCGCCATGGTGATGACCAGTGGTTCGATCTGGTGAAGTGGTCCTATTTCACGCTCGTGGATGCTGAAGAGCTGGGCGTGACCAAGGAAAACGTCGAAGAAATGCAGAAATCCGCTGACCCGCGGGTGAAGCGCCTGCTGGGTACGGAAGGCAAATATGGCGAGGATGTTGGCCTGACCACCGACTGGGTCGTGCGCATGGTGAAGGCCGTGGGCAATTACGGCGAAATCTATGACCGCAATGTCGGTCCCGGTACGCCGCTGGATATTGAGCGCGGCATCAATAATGTCTGGAGCAAGGGCGGCCTGCATTACGGCATGCCCGTGCGCTGAGGCGCCTTCCACACCGCCTCGTGCCATTGAGGAAGATGGGTTTTTGCGAAATGCCTCCCCAGGCTCATGAGGCCATGGGGAACGTTTCATGCGGAGCCGGGCTGTTCATGCAGGATAGCCCGGCTCATTGCTCTTGGACGAAAGATGACGCAGTTTCCGGTCAGCTTGAGTCCATCTGGTTCGCTTCTGCTTCAGGGGCGGTCATTTCTTCCGCCGGTGCGTGGCCAGTGTTTGGCCAATAGCATCGTATGTTTCGGAAGGTCCCGCGGCGCAGGCCGGGGGACTTTTCTGCTTTCGGGGGTTTCATGCCGCAGGCCCGCCAGCCGCATGCGCATCTGCCACACCGCTTGCTTCCGCCTGCACGGCGCTGGAGCCTGACCAACCCGAAGGTGCGCTCTGGGCTGATCCAGCTTGTGCTGGCGGGGGTTATCCTGTGGCTGATCTGGTCTTTTTATGACAATGCGCAGGTGAATCTGGCCCGGCTCGGGGTGACATCCGGTTTCGGTTTTCTGGACCAGCATGCCGGTTTTTCCATTAGCCAGAGCCTGATCCCCTATGATGAGAACATGACCTATGGGCGGGTCTTTCTCATCGGCCTGCTCAATACCCTGCTGGTGGCGGTGTGCGGCATTATGCTGGCGACCGTGCTTGGCTTCGTGATGGGGGTGGCACGCCTCTCCGGAAATGCGGTTATCCGCGTGCTTTCTGCAGCTTATGTGGAAGTGACACGCAACCTGCCGCCCCTGTTCCAGATCATGTTCTGGTATTTGGCGGCTCTGGCGGTTTTGCCCGGCCCGCGTGAAAGCTGGAGCTTCGGTCTTCAGCCACTCATGATGTGGATCGGCGGAGGGCTGGAGAAGCTCGGCCTTTCTGCTGTCGGCGGGTGGCTGATGGCGCAGGCGGCGCAACTGAGCGCGCCCGGCGTGTTCCTGAGCAACCGGGGACTGGTGATGCCGCGTCCGGTATTTGAGCCGGGATCCGGTGTCGTTTTCTGGGCGCTGGTTTTTGCGGTATTGCTCTCGGTTGTGCTTGGGCGCTGGGCCAGACGGAGACGGGAGAGAACAGGCCAACCTTTCCCGGTTGCTCTGGCTGTGGTGGCGCTGTTGCTGGTATTGCCCCTGCTTGCAGCCGTGGCCACAGGCTTTCCCGTGCATGTTGAGCAACCTGAACTGCGCGGGTTCAATTTCGCCGGTGGGGTCAATATCATCCCGGAATTCGTGGCGCTGCTGCTGGCGCTCTCCATTTATACGGCGGGATATATTGCGGAGATCGTGCGCGCGGGCATTTCCTCCGTACCGCGAGAGCAGGTGGAGGCCGCGCGGGCGCTGGGGCTGCGTGGGCCACAGCTTTTGCGTCTTGTGGTTATCCCGCAGGCGATGCGGGTCATCGTGCCCCCGCTGACCAGTCAGTATGTGAACATTGCCAAGAACTCCACGCTGGGTGTGGCGATCGGTTATCCGGATCTGGTGTCGCTCTTCGCGGGGACCGTGCTGGAGCGCACAGGGCTGGCCATCGAAATCATTGTCATGATCATGGCTGTCTACCTCACCATCTCATTGCTCACGGCGGGAGCGATGGCGTTCTATAACAAGCGCATCGCTCTGGTGGAGCGCTGATCCATGGCTTCGCTTCACGATACATCCGGGCGAAACAATGCGCCCTATATGGCCACTGCACTGGTGCCGGCACGCATGCCGCCGCAGGGACAGGGCAAGGGCTGGCGCTGGGTGCGGAGCAATCTGGCAGGTTCCGTGCTGCAGGTGGTGCTGACGCTCTTCGGCCTGTGGCTGGTCTATATGATCGTGCCGCCGCTTCTCTCATTCTTCATAACGGATGCGATCTGGACAGGAGAGAACCGCACCGCATGCCTGCCGCCGCAGGAGGGAGTGAGCGTGGGGGCCTGTTGGCCTTTCATTCGCGCCAAGTTCGATCAACTCATCTATGGCTTCTACCCGGCAGATGAACGTTGGCGGGTGAATATTGCCTATGGGCTGGGCGCGCTGCTTCTTTTGCCATTGCTGGTTCCGCGCCTGCCGGGCAAGCGGCTGAACATGATGCTGTTCTTTGGTGTTTTCCCGGTCATTGCCTTTGTGTTGCTCACAGGCGGAAACCTGCGGCTTTCGGCTTTTCTCGGGGCTCTGTCTCCGGGGCTGGGGTTTTGGGGAGATGCGCTGCTCTGCGCCTTTATACTGCTTGCGGCTGCGGTGGGTTTTACAGCTCTGCGCAACGGCGCTTTGGCTGCGCGTGAGGTGGCCCGCCAATTGCTGGTGCCTGTTGCTGTGGCCGCCTTAGTGCTACTGGCTGTTGATGTGGATTTCGGGCTTGTGCCCGTGGAAACGCGCCTGTGGGGCGGGCTGCTGGTGACACTGGTTATCACCCTTGTCGGTGTGAGCGTGTCTCTTCCTCTGGGCATTGTGCTGGCGCTCGGGCGGCGCTCCCGGCTGCCGCTGGTGCGGATTTCCTCGGTGGTGTTCATCGAGTTCTGGCGCGGTGTGCCGGTGATAACGGTGCTGTTCTTCGCCACCTATATGCTGCCGCTGTTTCTCCCCGGCGACATGAGCATTGATGCGCTGCTGCGCGCGCTGGTGGGTGTGGCGCTGTTCGCTTCCGCCTATATGGCAGAGGTGGTGCGCGGCGGGCTTCAGGCTATTCCGAAAGGGCAATATGAGGGGGCGGAGGCGCTTGGGCTGGGGCAGGGGCTGGCAATGCGACTGGTGGTACTGCCGCAGGCCTTGCGGGTGGTCATTCCGGGCATCGCGAATACCTTCATCGGCCTGTTCAAGGATACGACACTGGTGCTGATCGTCGCCATTTTCGATCTTCTGGGAGCAATGCGCGCCGCCTTTACGGACCCGAACTGGGCCACTCCCACAACGCTCTTCACCGGCTTTGGCTTTGCTGGGCTGATCTATTTCGCCTTCTCCTTCGGTATGTCCCGCTATTCGATGGCGCTGGAGCGGCACCTGAACCGGGAGCAGCGGACATGAGCGCGCCTGTCGCGGTCGAGATGATCGACGTCAACAAGTGGTTCGGTGATTTCCATGTGCTGCGGGATGTGAACCTCGCCGTGGCGCAGGGGGAGAGGATCGTGATCTGCGGGCCGTCCGGTTCTGGCAAGTCCACCCTCATACGCTGCATCAACCGGCTGGAAGCGCATCAGAGCGGGCGTATCATTGTCGATGGGGTTGAACTGACGGATGACCTCAGGAACATCGAGCAGGTTCGCAGCGAAGTCGGCATGTGCTTTCAGCACTTCAACCTGTTTCCGCACCTGACCATTCTGGAAAACTGCACGCTTGCCCCCATCTGGGTGCGCAAGATGGCGAAGCGCGAGGCCGAGGAACTGGCCATGCACTTTCTCGCGAAGGTGCGCATTCCCGATCAGGCTAACAAATATCCGGGCCAGCTTTCAGGCGGGCAACAGCAGCGCGTCGCCATCGCGCGGGCCCTGTGCATGCGTCCGCGCATCATGCTGTTTGATGAGCCGACCTCGGCGCTTGACCCAGAGATGGTCAAGGAGGTTCTCGATACCATGGTGGAACTGGCCGCAGATGGCATGACCATGTTGTGCGTGACCCATGAAATGGGATTTGCCCGACAGGTGGCCGACCGGGTGGTGTTCATGGATGAGGGGCAGATTATTGAGATGAATGCCCCGGAGCCCTTCTTTACGGCCCCCCGGCATGAGCGCACGCGACTGTTTCTCAGCCAGATTCTGCGCTGAAGAGGGGCAAGCTTACCGGCGTCGTGCCAAATGCGCGGGCGTGCTTCAAGGCACCTGAAGCGAGCTCTTCAATCAGGAGTAGGGCATCCGGGAGAGCCGCGCCCTCCCGGATGAAACGAGATCAGGCAGGCAGGTTGTCGATAAGCCGGGTATCGCCAAGCCAGGCAGCGGCCAGCAGACGCACCGGCTCACCTGCTTCCTTCAGCGGAGCCAGCGTCTCAGCATTGCGGGCCACCACATAGTCTACCCGCAGCCCGCGTGTGGCGATGGTCTGGCGGGCACGCACCACGGCTTCCTCTGGGTTTGTGCCGGCGTGGATGGATTCGGCAGCTTTGCTCAGCGCCTCATAAATGACCGGCGCAACCGCGCGCTCCTGTTCTGTGAGATAGGCATTGCGAGAAGAGCGGGCGAGGCCGTCGGTTTCGCGCAGGGTCGGGGTGGCAACGATTTCAATGTCCAGATTGAGATCGCGTGCGAGCAGGGTGACGACCTTGAGCTGCTGGTAGTCTTTTTCGCCAAACACAGCATAGTCAGGCCCACACTGGATGAAGAGCTTGCCGACCACGGTCGCGACACCCGTGAAGAAATGCGGGCGGAAATCGGTTTCCAGACCCGCCGAGGGGCCATCCACGGAAATCCGGGTGCCATGGCCCTGTGGGTACATTTCCGAGGCCTTGGGCGCATAAACCACATCCACACCCAGCGCGGTGAGGCGGGCCACATCGGCGTCCAGTGTGCGGGGATAGCGGTCGAAATCCTCGTTCGGGCCGAATTGTGCGGGATTCACGAAGATAGAGACGACAATCCGGTCCGCCACTTCACGCGCCTTGAGCACCAGTGCCTCATGGCCTTCGTGGAGTGCGCCCATGGTTGGCACAAGAGCCACGCGCTCACCAGCGGCACGAAAAGCGCGAACCTGCGCTCTCAGGTCTTTCACGGTATTCACAACCAGCGGCTTGCTCGCCATGTTCCTTGCGCCTTTCGTCCCGCGCCTGTCTTCACTCTGCGCCCGCAGCGCTCCGGGGAAAGCGAGCCTAAAACGGCTGCGTGCCGGAGGGAAGCAGCAGAAGGGGCGTGCAACAACGCTCTTGCCCCTTGGTTAAGAAGTCCATGCAGCTTATCTGTGGGAGGCAGCGAGGTGAGGCACAATGGCGACATCGGACGATAACAGACGCACGCAGACCCCTGTGCGTCCGGCGGGAGATGTTTCGCGCGGCGGTGGCTCCGTTTCATCCCGCCCTTCTCCGGCCACCCCGGTTTCCAGCGCAGATGATGTCGCGCGCTTCTTGCAGGCTGCCAAGGTCACGCCATCTGCACGCCCCACGGCCGGGCGCGGGCGTCTGGCCTTCGCGCTGGATGCCACGGGTTCTCGCCAGCCGACATGGTCTCTGGCCTGTGATATTCAGGCGGACATGTTTTCAGCCGCCGCCGCCTATGGCGGCCTGGACATGCAGATTGTCTATTATCGCGGCATTGATGAATGCCGCGCCTCGCCCTTTGTCTCTGATGCAGACACCTTGAAGCGGCTGATGAGCAAGATCCGCTGTGTGGGCGGGCTGACCCAGATTCACCGCGTTCTCGGGCATTTCGAGAAGGAAGCCGAGCGTTCTGGTCTGAAAGCCGCAGTGTTCGTGGGGGATGCGCTGGAGGAAGACCCGGATGCGCTTCATGCCGCAGCCGGACAGCTTGCGCTGCGCGGTGTGCGCCTGTTCATGTTCCAGGAGGGAACAGACTGGCAGGTGGAAGAAACCTTCCGGGCTCTGGCCAAAATTACCGGTGGTGCCTATTGCCGGTTTGATCCACGCGCGGCGGCGCAATTGCGTGCTTTGCTTGCGGCCGTCGCGGCCTATGCAGCGGGCGGGCGGATGGCGCTGGAAGGGCGGCGCGATGACGGTGCGCGCCTGCTTCTTGCCGCACTCAAAAACTGATCTTTTGGGCTATCGTAGGCTCATTGAACCGGAGACGTGCTCCAATGCTGATGGGCCGCTTCTTCCACTCGCAAACCGATATCCGGTGCGTTCGAAAACGCATCTGGCCCTGAAAGGATCTGGCACTTGGTAGCCTTACTCGCAGGCGGGCTTCTGCTTCTTATCGGCCTCTATGGGATGTCGGTGTGGACGAAGACCGATCCGAAAGTGCTGATCCGCACCGCCTTGCGCACATTGGCCGTGGTGTCCCTTGTCGGGGCAGCCGGGGCGCTGGTGATGGGGCGGGTATCAATGGCGATGGGGCTCGGCATGCTTGGCTTTGCCCTGCTGGGCCGCAATGGCGGCGGACGCGGTCTGGGCGGGCTGTTCCGTGGGCTTGGCGGCAGTCTTGGTGGATTGGGTAGCGCGCCGAAGACCTCTCACGTCCAGACATCGCTGCTGGAGATGGAACTCGACCACGCATCCGGCGATATGCGGGGCCGTATTTTGAGCGGCGTTCATGCCGGGCGGGCGCTGGACGAACTTGCCGTGCCCGATCTTCTGGCCCTGCGCGCGCAGTGTGACGCGCAGTCTCTGGCCTTACTCGAAGCTTATCTCGACCGCAGGGCGCCCGCCTGGCGTGAACACGCGCAGGGCGATGCGGGTGGGGGGAGCGGCATGGGTCGCCCGCCCGCTGGCAGCAGCGCGATGACGGAAGAGGAGGCTTATGAGATCCTTGGGCTTGAACCGGGCGCGGAGCCCGCGCGCGTTCGGGAAGCCCATCGTGCCCTGATGAAGAAAGTCCACCCCGACCATGGAGGATCGGACTACCTGGCGGCGCGGATCAACCAGGCTAAAGATGCGATCCTGCGCAAACATGGCTGATTCTCCCGGCATCACTTAGTTGCGAACAGTCATGCAGGCGAAGGCGTTACGCTTCAGTAAACGGCAGGCTGCCTCGGCGGTCTTCTTGTCGAACCCGGCAAAGCGGGCGCGATAGAGGGCGGTGGAGCCCCGCGTGACTTTCTCGGTGTAGGGATCTGCATTGCCGAGCACAGAGGAGGCCTTGGAGCGCGCCTGATTCAGACTGGCACGGGCCTGACTTTCCGCATCAAAAGCACCGATCTGGATGCTCCAGCCCGATTCTGCGGCACTTGGGCGGCGCGCAGATTCAGTCTGTGTGCTGCGTGTGGGGGCCGGGATGGGTGCTGCACCAAGAGATGCAGTGCGCACCTGCTGGCGGGCCTGATGGGCGGGTGCGGAAAACTGCGAGGCATCCTGCACGGCATCCCGTGCATTAAACGAGCCGCTATCCACCATGGCAGCGGAGGCTGTCTCGGCAACAGGTGAGACGGGCTGTCCATTCGGTCCCAGATAACCCAGCACTCCGGCAGGTGTCGTGAAACCACGGCCGGCCTGCTCCTGCGAGGCAGCGGCAGTTTCCTCGCGCTGCACCCGACCAGATGGACGGGCAATAGCGGCGGTGCGCACGGCAACCGGCTGGATCGGCGCTGTCGAGCCGGTCATATCAGGTTCAACCGAGCCGGTTTCTTCCGTTTGTGCATCAGCCAGAACGATATATTCGGGCTTGGGAAGCGGGGCCACATTGTGGTTGGGAATTTCCTCCCGCTCCACCGGCTCCGGCAGCGGGGCTCTGGCCACCACGGCATTCTCGGTGACGCGCGGTGCCGTGCGACGGCCAGCATAGGCGCGGGGAATATTGGCGGAGATCAGTTCCGCCATGCGTGCATCACGCGCCCGGCCGGTGCGTCCGCCCAGAACGACGCCGATTACATAACGTCCGTCCCGCTTCACCGATGTCAGCAGATTGAAGCCGGAAGCGCGGGTGTAGCCTGTCTTGATGCCATCCACGCCTTCAACACGCCCGAGAAGGCGGTTGTGGTTGGCGATGCTCTGGCCGCGATAATAAAAGGAACGGGTTGCGAAATATGCATACTGCCGGGGGAAGCGATCCTGGATCGCGCGGCCGAGAATGGCGAGGTCCCGCGCAGTCGTCACCTGCCGGGGGTCTGGCAGGCCAGAGGCATTCACGAAAGTGGAGCGATGCATGCCCAGAGCCCGTGCCTTGCGGGTCATCATGGCTCCGAAATTTGATTCGGTTCCACCAATCGCCTCGGCGATGACAACGGCGACATCGTTCGCAGAGCGTGTGACGAGCGACTGGATTGCATCATCCACCTTTATGGTGGAGCCAGCGCGCACGCCCAGCTTCGAAGGTGGCTGGGCCGCAGCCTTGGCGGAAACTGGCAACTGGCTGTTGGCGGAAAGGCGACCGGCTTCCATCTGCTCAAACAGCAGATAAAGGGTCATGACCTTCGTGACCGAGGCAGGGTGTCGCAGGGCATCAGCATTCTGCGCATGCAGAACCTTGCCCGTATTGGCATCCACCATGATGGAAGCCGAACCATAGCGCCACTGCTGCGAAGACTGTGCCTGTGCAGGTGCGGCAAAGGCGAGCCCTGCGATCAGGGCTGTGCCGAGGGCTTTGGTCAGGAGCGAAAGGCTCGCAGAAGCAGAACGCATAAACAATGCCCCGTATGTCGGTCGCTGTCTTGAGGGCCTGCGCCATGGTGCATATGCCCACCAGCACGGTTGCAGGCAGGCATGCAGAAAGGTGACGCGGCATGACCGATGCCAGAGTAGGAGCGGCCGGTTACCAGGTCGTAAATTTGCGAGCCGGGATAATTGTGCACCGCACAAAAAGAGTTGACTCTCATGTTGCGTTGCATATTATTCAGGCATGGATGGAACTAGACAGGCCATCCGGAGTTGGCAGTACCGATGGCGCAATGATGCGGTATCGGCAAGCAAATGAGGCATCCCATGGTTCAGACCGCTGAAGAGTTCAAGCAGCTCAGCAAGGACAATGTCGAGAACGCAGTGAAGAGCTTCGGCGTTCTTTCTAAGAATGCACAGGCTATTGCTGTCGAGATCGCAGACTACACCAAGACCTCTTTCGAGCAGAGCACCGCAGCTCTCGAGAAGATCCTCGGTGCCAAGAGCGTCGAACAGGCTGTTGAGATCCAGCAGGCCTATCTGAAGACCGCTTATGAGGGTGCCGTGGCGCAGGCCACCAAGCTCGGCGAGCTGTACACCGAACTCGCGAAGGAAGCCTACAAGCCGTTCGAAGGCTCTTTCAAGCCTTTCGAAGGTTCGTTCAAGCCCTTCGACGGTTCTTTCGGCAAGTTCCAGGGTTGATGCTGCCTGCCTTGCGCCGGCGGTGAAGAACCGCGCGCAGGGTTGCTGCCCCATCTCCGGATCTGTCTTATGGTCAGGAAACAATCAGAAGAGGCCCGGCATTTTGCCGGGCCTCTTTATTTTTGAGATCTTCAACCGTTCTTATCCGGTCATACAGGCTGGAAATTCGCGCGCCAATGTGCAAGGGAACAGCGCATGTGCGGGTGGAGCAGATGCCGTGGCCTACAGGCTCTGGAGCTCCGGTAAAGACCCACGTGAGTTGCGTCGGCGCTCCGGCTGAAAGCCGGGGGATGCGGCTGGAGCAAGGGCCAGGGCGCGATGGACAGAATGCAGAGCGTTACATTCACATATCTTCCTGCCATCATGGCCGGAGATGACAGGCCTCGTCGCGGAGACGAGGACAATGGCACCGACGTCATCACGCGCACGAAGCCGAAAACGAAGCGGCCGAACCTGTATCGTGTGCTGCTGATGAACGATGACTACACGCCCATGGAATTCGTGGTGCATGTGCTCAAGCGCTTCTTCAACAAGAATGAGGATGAGGCGCATCGCATCATGCTTCATGTCCACCATCAGGGCGTGGGCGAGTGCGGGGTCTTCACCTATGAGGTGGCCGAGACGAAGGTGACCCAGGTGATGGATTTTGCCCGCAAGAACCAGCATCCGCTGCAGTGCGTGATGGAGAAGAACTGAGCGGGCTCCCATGCGCGCGTCCTCTTCACCTGAGGAACAGCCCTGGGTGTGGTGGAAGGCTAAAAAGTTGGTGGCAGACAGGCTTGCCGGCTATGTTTGAACCAGTTGAAACAGGGCGCGCTTGCAATGATTTTGTGTGCCGCGATCTTGGCAACACATTGTAAGTAAACATAAAATGTAGACTCTCTGCTGCTTTTGCCATGTCTGCTCGCGGCATGGTGAATGCCGATGCATGCGTATGGGGGCTTGCGTACCGGGGCATCAGGTACGAAGTTTGTACCAATGGTGCACATGACCCAGAGATTTGCGGTGCCTCCGCAGGTTCGGGAAGGGTGCGCACAAGAGGTGCCGATGCCCACATTCTCTCGCAGCCTCGAGCAGTCGCTTCACCGCGCGCTGTCGCTCGCGAATGAGCGCCACCACGAATATGCGACTCTTGAGCACCTGCTGCTCTCGCTTCTCGACGATCAGGATGCTGCTGCCGTGATGCGCGCCTGCAATGTCGACTTGGAAAAGTTGCGGCGCAATCTGGTCGAATATGTCGATACGGAGCTGGAAAATCTGGTCCAGCCGGGCTCCGATGATTCCAAGCCGACAGCGGGCTTCCAGCGCGTCATCCAGCGCGCGGTGATCCATGTCCAGTCTTCCGGCCGGGAAGAGGTGACCGGTGCGAATGTGCTGGTGGCGATCTTCGCTGAACGGGAAAGTCATGCCGCCTATTTCCTGCAGGAGCAGGATATGACGCGCTATGACGCCGTGAATTATATCTCTCACGGCATTGCCAAGCGCTCCGGCATGTCTGAAAGCCGGCCCGTGCGCGGGGCGGATGAAGAGGTGGAGACCAAGGGCGGCGAGGAAAAGGCCAAGAAGGCCAATGCTATTGAGGCCTATTGTGTTGACCTCAACAAGAAGGCCCGCGATGGCAAGATCGATCCGCTGATCGGTCGCGACAAGGAAATCCAGCGCACGATTCAGGTGCTTTGCCGCCGGCAGAAGAACAACCCGTTGTTCGTGGGTGATCCCGGCGTGGGCAAGACTGCGATCGCCGAAGGGCTGGCCAAGCGCATCATTGATGGCACCGTGCCAGAAGTGCTCTCTTCAGCCACCGTCTATGCGCTCGACATGGGCGCACTGCTGGCGGGCACCCGGTATCGTGGTGATTTCGAAGAACGCCTGAAGCAGGTGGTGAAGGAGATTGAGGCGCACCCCAACGCCATCATGTTCATCGATGAGATTCATACGGTGATCGGTGCGGGTGCAACCTCGGGCGGGGCGATGGATGCCTCCAACCTGCTGAAGCCCGCTCTGGCTTCAGGCGCTTTGCGCTGCATGGGCTCCACCACCTACAAGGAATACCGCCAGTATTTCGAGAAGGACCGCGCACTGGTGCGGCGCTTCCAGAAAATCGATGTGGCGGAGCCTTCCGTGGCGGACAGCATTGAGATCCTGAAGGGGCTGAAGCCCTATTTCGAGGAGCACCACAAGCTGCGCTACACCAATGAGGCCATAAAGGCCGCGGTGGAGTTGTCTGCGCGATACATCCATGACCGCAAGCTGCCGGACAAGGCGATCGACGTGATCGACGAGAGTGGCGCGGCCCAGATGTTGCTGCCGGAGAGCAAGCGCAAAAAGACCATCGGCCTGAAGGAGATTGAGGCGACCATCGCGACCATCGCGCGTATTCCGCCCAAATCCGTCTCCAAGGATGATGCCGAGGTGCTCGCGAACCTCCAGACCACGCTCAAACGTGTGGTTTATGGGCAGGACAAGGCGATCGAGGCTCTTTCCGCTTCCATCAAGCTGGCGCGTGCGGGCTTGCGGGAGCCGGAAAAGCCGATTGGCAGCTATCTGTTCTCCGGCCCCACTGGGGTTGGCAAGACGGAGGTGGCCAAACAGCTTGCGGCAACGCTGGGTGTGCAACTGCTGCGGTTCGACATGTCCGAATATATGGAGCGGCACACGGTGAGCCGCCTGATTGGCGCGCCTCCCGGCTATGTCGGTTTCGATCAGGGCGGCCTGCTGACGGACGGTGTGGACCAGAATCCGCATTGCGTGCTGCTGCTGGATGAAATTGAGAAGGCCCATCCGGACTTGTTCAACATCCTGCTGCAGGTGATGGACCACGGAAAGCTGACCGACCACAACGGCAAGCAGATCGACTTCCGCAATGTCATTCTCATCATGACAACCAATGCGGGCGCGGCTGACCTGTCGAAGGCGGCTTATGGCTTTACGCGGGCCAAGCGCGAGGGCGACGATACGGAGGCGATCAACCGCACCTTCGCGCCTGAGTTCCGCAACCGTCTGGATGCTGTCATTCCGTTCGGCCATCTCTCGGCGGATGTCATCAAGCATGTGGTCGAGAAGTTCGTGCTTCAGCTTGAGGCGCAACTGGCTGACCGTCAGGTGACCATTGAGCTGACTGATGCCGCGACCAACTGGCTGGTTGAGCGTGGCTATGATGAGCAGATGGGTGCCCGCCCGATGGCGCGGGTGATTCAGGAGTTCATCAAGACCCCGCTGGCGGACATGGTTCTGTTCGGGGCCCTTAAAAAGGGCGGGCATGTGCGGGTGGTGGTGGAAGGCGAGGGGGCGGAGTCGCGCCTTGGCTTCGAGTTTCCCGAAGGGCCTGCCGATCCGCAGCCCGAACCGATGCCAGAAGCCGCCAAGCCTAAGGCCGCAGCGCCTCGTTCTCGTCGCAAGCCCTCTGGCGGCAGCAAGCCGCCCAAGGGTGATGCAGGTGGTTCGGCACCGGAAGGGGATGGCGGTGGAGACACTGGCGGACGTCCGACACCGAAAAACGGTGGGCGTTCGGGCAGTCCCGTACCGAAAATGCCCCTTGCCAAGGTGTGATAAACAGAGCCCCGCGCCGTTGATGCGCGGGGCTTTTTCATGATCTCTGAATCTGGCGTGATGCGGGTAAGCTGAGGGTTGTGCGCAGATGCATATGCCTCGGGGGTACTCTGGTTATCCCGGTGGTGCGCTGGAGCTTAATGCCTGTTGCCAGTCTATACGGGACTGATGTGCGTTCAGTTCTTTAGATTTGTGACGTCAGGTCCAGTCCGGTAAAGCACATGCATACGCATATGGGCTTGTTCGGGTGGCAAGGGCATTTCGAAATCATCAGCCTGCTCGTGCGTCATGCCAAGGCGTGTCATGACAGCACGGGACCGCACGTTGTCTGGCCGCGTGATTGCAACGATTTCGGATAGCTTCAGGGTGTTGAACCCAAACTGAAGGCAGGCTCGGGCCGCCTCTGTCGCATAGCCCTTGCCCCAGAAGGCGGGGTCGAAACGCCACGCAACCTCCACTGCCGGGATGAACGGGGCCTGATACGGTACATGCCGCAGCCCCGTGAACCCAATGAATGGGCAGATGCCGGGAAGCTCGACCACCCAGAGACCAAACCCGTAATCTGAAAAGTGCTGGATAATGCTGTCCGCGCGTGCGTCGCTGCCCGCCTTGTCTGACACAGGCAGAAGGTGGCGCGTGACCTCTGGTTTCGCATTCATGCGCCAGAAAGCGGCCTTGTCACTTTCCCGCCACGGGCGAACAAGCAGGCGGTTCGTGTTGAACAGGGGAAGCTCAGCCGACATTCAGGGTTTCTCCCAGCCTCTGGCTGAGACGCTCGGCAATCGTGAAGCTAGTGAACGTGCTGGTTTCCAGTTCCCTGACCGGACGAATACCAAGACTGGAGGTCAGAAAAAGCTCTTCTGCCCCGGCCAGATCCTCCGGCGCAAGCGGGTGTTCCTGTGCGCCTTGGCCCAGCATGGCTGCGCGCATCACGCCCGGTAATGCACCATCCTGGAGGGGTGGGGTCAGCAGGCGCCCCTCAATAAGCGCGAAGATGTTGGCGATGCTGGTTTCAGCGATGCGACCCTGTGTGTTGAGGAGCAGGGCATCATCCGTCTGCCTTGTGGCGGCTTCCTGACGGGCGAGAATGTTGTCCAGATAGTTCAGGGATTTGACCCCTGCGAGGGGTGACATCTCATTCCGCCGGGTGACAGTGGCAATGATAAGCCGGGCAGGCGGTGGCAGAGGGGCCATGGGGGCTGGCGTGATGAGCAGCGTCGGTTCCGGGTTTGCGGGCGGCAGCACGCCGCGCGGGCCGCTGCCACGGGTGAGGGTGAGACGCAGCACGCCATCATCCAGAGCATTCGCGGTGCGCACCATCTCCAGTGCTTCCAGCACGTCCTGATCGGGCATGGGAATGCCAAGCAGATGCGCGCCACGCGTGAGGCGAGCGATATGCGCGGGCAGGCGCTGCATTCGCCCAGCGCGCACGCGTATGGTTTCAAACAGGCCATCGCCCAGCGTGAAGCCGCGATCCGTAACCAGGATATTGGCTGCGGCGGAATCCAGAAGCTGACCATTCAGCAGGCACTTCATGAATGGTCTCCTGAAAGGGCGCGGAGCATGGGGGACAGCTTCACCATGCTTTCCTCATATTCTGCGGCGGGATCGGAATCCGCAACAATGCCGCCGCCTGCATGGGTCAACAGCGTTTCACCAGAGCGGGTGATGGTGCGGATGATGATGGAGGAATCCATTGCGCCGTCAAATCCGATCCATGCCACGGAGCCGCAATAAGCACCGCGCGGGAAGGGCTCCAGTTCATGGATGATTTCCTGTGCGCGGATTTTGGGCGCTCCCGTGATGGAGCCGCCTGGAAAGGTCGCGCGCAGAAGATCCACCGGACCGAGCCCCGGTCGCATCCGGCTTTCAATGACCGAAACCAGATGGTGAACGCTGGAGAAGCTCTCCAGCCCGCACAGTACGGGCACCTTCACACTGCCGATCTGGGAAACGCGGCTGAGGTCATTGCGCATCAAATCCACGATCATCAGGTTTTCGGCGCGGTCTTTGGGCGAGGACATGAGTTCTGCGGCAAGCGCCTCATCCACCGCGGATGAGTTGCCGCGCGGGCGCGTGCCCTTGATGGGGCGTGTTTCTACGGTGCCCTGTGGTGAAAGTTTCAAAAAGCGCTCCGGAGAGGCGCTCATGATGGCGATATCCGGCCCACAGCGCAGAAAGGCCGCGAAGGGGGCGGGGCTGAGGCTGCGCAGGCGCTGATATAGGGCCAAGTCACTCAGGCCTTCAGGCCTGCGTGCACGCATCTGCTGGGTGAGGTTCGCCTGAAAAATATCTCCGGCGCGAATATAGTCGATGACGCTGGAAATAGAGCTTTCAACAGCCGCACGGGGCTGATCCGGCTGGAAAAGCGTGCACAGGCGCCAGTCCGGCGCTGTCTTGGATGGTGCAGTTGTCAGGCGCTGAAGCAGCAGGTCCGCCCGCTGCCGGGCGCGGGCCTTGCGGATCTCTGGCTCGCATTCCGGAACACCGGAGGAAAGAATGAAGGCGCGGCCCTGCGTGTGATTGAAGGCAATCACCGTGTCGTAAATGCCCATCGCCATGTCTGGCAGGGGCGTGGAGGTGGGCTGCGGAGCGGGCAGGCGCTCCAGATGGCGTCCGAGTTCGTATCCCAGAAAACCGATTGCGCCACCGCGAAACGGCACATGATCATGCGCGTCAGAACCCGTCATCGCATGGGCGGCGAGTTCCCGTTCCAGAATATCGAAGGGCGAGCCATCCACGCTCTGCCCATCTATCTGCACGCCCTCGCAGTTCGCTGTGATGATGCGGAACGGGTCTACAGCCAGATAAGACCACTGCGTGCGCGGATCCCCGTTCGCGCTGCTGTCCAGAAAGGCGAGCCATGGCTCATCCGCCAACGCAGCGCACATGGAGAGAGGGTCTCCACGATGAAAGGCGGGGGGAATTTCGACACACAGCACTGCAGACGGCCATTCCAGTGTGCGGGGAAATGACAAAGGGCGCCATGGGGCGCCCTTCATTATCATGTTCTGTGCGAGGAAGCGTGGCCCGGTGCGCGCCCGGACCACAACCTTGCATCAGACCGAGTAGTACATGTCGAACTCGACCGGGTGCGGCGTCATTTCGAAACGCATCACTTCGGCCATCTTGAGGTCGATGTAGGACTCGATGAAGTCCTTCTGGAACACGTCGCCCTTCAGCAGGTAGTCGTGGTCAGCAGCCAGGGACTCCAGAGCCTCGCGCAGCGAACCGCAGACGGTGGGGATTTCCTTCAGTTCTGCCGGGGGCAGATCATAGAGATCCTTGTCCATCGCCTGACCGGGGTCGATGCGGTTGAGGATGCCGTCCATGCCAGCCATGAACAGGGCAGCGAAGGCGAGGTAGGGGTTCGCGCCGGGATCGGGGAAGCGAACCTCAACGCGCTTGGCCTTGGGGTTGTTGGTGTAGGGAATACGGCAGGAAGCCGAACGGTTGCGGGCAGAGTAAGCCAGCAGCACAGGAGCCTCATAGCCCGGGACCAGACGCTTGTAGGAGTTGGTCAGCGGGTTGGTGAAGGCGTTCAGGGACTTGGCGTGCTTGATGATGCCGCCGATGTACCACAGGCAGTGCTCGGAAAGATCGGCATACTTGTCGCCGGCGAAGAGCGGCTTGCCGTCCTTCCAGATCGACTGATGCACGTGCATGCCCGAGCCGTTATCGCCAAACACGGGCTTCGGCATGAAGGTTGCGGTCTTGCCATAGATGTTGGCGACCTGATGGATGCAGTACTTGTAGATCTGCAGGTGGTCAGCCGCGGTCACCATGGACTGGAACTTCAGGCCAAGCTCATGCTGGGCAGAAGCCACTTCGTGATGGTGCTTCTCAACGTCCACGCCCATGCCGGCCATCGCGCCGAGCATCTCGGAACGCATGTCCTGCGCGGAGTCGATCGGGGGAACGGGGAAGTAGCCGCCCTTGGTCTTCACGCGGTGGCCGAGATTGCCGCCTTCGTAATCGGTGTCGGAGTTGGTGGGCAGCTCGGTGGAGTCGAGCTTGAAGCCGGTGTTGTACGGATCAGCCTTGAAGCGCACGTCATCAAAAATGAAGAATTCAGCTTCAGGACCAAAGAACACGGCGTCGCCGATGCCGGTGGACTGGGCATAAGCCTCAGCCTTCTTGGCGATGGAGCGCGGGTCGCGGCCATAGGGCTGGTTGGTGGTGGGCTCAAGCACGTCGCAGACCAGCGAAAGGGTGGTCTCGGCGAAGAAGGGGTCGATGGTCGCCGTGGTCGGGTCCGGCATCAGAAGCATGTCGGATTCATTGATGGCCTTCCAGCCAGCGATCGACGAACCGTCGAAGGCGGTGCCTTCAGCCAGGAACTCTTCGTCCACCATGCGGATGTCGAACGTGACATGCTGCCACTTGCCGCGCGGATCGGTGAAGCGCAGGTCGACATACTTCACGTCATCGCTCTTGATCTTGTCGAGGACGTCCTGTGCCGTCTTGGTCGTCATGAGAGTTTCTGCCTTTCTGGAGAAAAGTGGAAAACCGGAAATGTCAGATTGCGTCGAGACCGGACTCGCCGGTGCGGATGCGGATGGCTTCCTCGACGGGCGAAATGAAGATCTTGCCATCGCCAATGCGCCCCGTCTGGGCTGCACGGCGGACGGCATCCACGGCCTTCTCAACCATCTCGTCGGCGAGAACGACCTCGATTTTCACCTTGGGCAGGAAGTCGACCACATATTCGGCGCCGCGATACAGCTCCGTGTGGCCCTTCTGCCGCCCGAACCCCTTCGCCTCGGTGACGGTGATGCCCTGAAGACCGACGTCTTGCAGGGCTTCTTTCACTTCATCAAGCTTGAAGGGTTTGATGATTGCCTCGATCTTCTTCATGCGCTCCGTCTCCCGGGCTCGGCTCTATGCCGCATGGTCGAGCCGAAAAGTGTAAAGCAGGATGCGTGCCAGCTGCTTGTTCATGCGCCGGAGCCGCATTGAGAGTGCGGTTTCCAGCCTAAATTGCACGTTTAATGGGCTATATGCCCAATATATGACCAAAACGGGCCCGTAAAGGCTGGGATCACTGTATATCAACTAGGCAGTCGGCAACACGGCGGTGCCGATTTTATGGGGGCTAGAATGTACCAACTGCTTGATCCGACACAGATGGCGAGGGCCGATCGTCTTGCGGCGGAGATGGGCGTGCCCTCTCTGGTGCTTATGGAGAAGGCAGGGGGGGCTGTCGCCGACATCGTGATTGATGTGGTGAAAAGCCTGAATATCGAAGACCGGGTGGTGCGTGTGTTCGTGCTGTGCGGGCCGGGGAACAATGGTGGGGACGGGTTTGTGGTCGCCCGATTGCTGGCTGCACAAGGATTAACCATCCGGCTCGCGCTGCTCGGAGATGTTTGTACGCTAACGGGTGATGCCGCGCAGAATGCGCAACGCTGGGACGGCGCGGTTGAAGCTCCCGATGCGCTCGACCTTTCTCAGGCAGACGTGATCGTTGACGCCCTGTTCGGAGCAGGGCTTGCGCGTGATCTGGACGGAGAGGGGCGGGCGCTGGTGGAGCGGCTGGCTGCAAGCGGCCGTCCGGTCATCGCTGTGGATCTGCCTTCGGGCGTGGATGGTGCAAGCGGCATGGTGCGCGGTGCAGCGGCACCCGCTGTCGCAACGGTGACCTTCTTTCGACGCAAGCCGGGGCACCTGCTGGAGCCGGGTCGGAGCCTGTGTGGGGAAATTCATGTGGCCGATATCGGTATTCCTGATGCCGTGCTGGAGACCGTGACGCCGGATGCGTTCATCAACAACCCCGAGTTTTGGGGTAGGCTTTTTCCGGTGCCGCGCCGGCGCGGGCATAAATATGACCGGGGACATGCCGTGATTGTGAGCGGTGGGGCCTGGACCTGCGGCGCAGCGCGTCTGGCAGCTCGCGCTGCGCTGCGGGGTGGGACAGGGCTGGTGACCGTGGCCTGCCCAAAGGAATCGCTGCCCCTTCATGCGGCCTCATACGCAGCCTTGATGTTGCGGCCGATGGAACATGCGGAGGATCTGGCGCATCTGCTCGCGGATTCGCGCCTGCACACCGTTGTGCTCGGGCCGGGCCTTGGTGTGGGTGAGGAAACGCGGCAGAAAGTAGCGATTGCAGCACCCGGCCGTCGGCTGGTTCTGGATGCGGATGCCCTGACCTCCTTCACAGGGGATGCCGAAGCGCTTGCCCGGTGGGCGCGGCAGGCCGAGGCCATGGTGATCACTCCGCATGACGGTGAGTTTGCCCGTCTTTTCAGCAATGAGGAGACGGTGCTGAGCGCCCCGGGGAAGCTGGCGCGCGCCCGTGCTGCAGCGGCTTACCTGGGTAGTGTGGTGCTTTTAAAAGGGCCAGATACGGTGGTGGCCTCGCCAGATGGCCGCGCCACGATCGCCGAAAATGCGCCGCCTTATCTGGCGACTGCTGGAGCCGGAGACGTGCTGGCTGGTCTTATCGGTGCATTGCTTTCGCAGGGCATGCCTGCTTTTGAGGCGGCATCTGCCGCCGTATGGCTGCATGGCGAGGCCGCGCACGAAACCGGACCGGGCCTTGTTGCGGATGATCTGCCTGAGGCTCTGCCGCATATATATGGCGAACTGCAACACGCTCTCGGTGCTGGGCTGTAAGTGACTGGCAAGGGCTGTTGCGACCGGGTTTTATGGCATCTTGCATGTGGAAAGTTTGAATTTGCCCGAAAGTGGTCCTCTTTCCTGGTTTAAAGCAAGGCAGGGGCTGTATTTTGTTGCTGTACCTTTGTCCGGTCATGATATAAGCCCCGACCCGACCGGGACATTCATGCGACTGGTTGAGCCTCCCATGGCGGGCGCCAAAAGGCGTTTGCTGCGGTATGCGGGCGTGGCGGAATTGGTAGACGCGCGGGATTTAGGTTCCCGTGACGCAAGTTGTGGGGGTTCGAGTCCCTCCGCCCGCACCACCTTGCCGATTCTCCAGCCTGCGTGCGTCGCTGGTCGGTGGGGCGGCATGCAGGCTTGATGTCGTGGACGCCCGGAGTTGAACGGATTTCCGCATTCAGTGCGGCAGAGGATGTGAAGGCAAGACGATGCAGGTGACCGAGACCCAGGCCGAAGGCCTCAAGCGCGCGTTCCATGTTGTGGTGCCCGCCAGCGATCTGAGCGCACGGGCCGAGGCGCGGCTCGATGAAGTCAAGGGCCAGGTGAAGCTGAACGGCTTCCGCCCGGGCAAGGTTCCCGCTGCCCATCTGAAGCGCATGTATGGCAAGTCCATCATGAGCGAAGTGATCGAACTCACGATCAACGAGACCAATGGCAAGGTGGTTGAAGAGCGCAGCCTGCGTCTCGCGCTGCCCCCCAAGGTCAAGCTGACCAACGAGAGCGAGGCCGAGGCCCTGCTCGAGGGCGGCAAGGATCTGGCCTATGATCTCGAGATCGAGATTCTGCCGACCATCGAACTCGGCGACTTCAAGTCCATTTCGGTTGAGAAGCCGGTTGTTGAAGTGACCGATGCCGAAGTGGAAGAGACCATCAATCGTCTCGCCGATTCCAACCGTCCTTTCGAGGACAAGGAAGGCGCTTCTGCTGATGGCGATCGTATCACCATCGACTTCGCCGGCTTTATCGACGGTGAGAAGTTCGAAGGCGGTTCGGCCGAGAACATCGACGTGGTGCTTGGCTCCAAGGGCTTCATCCCCGGCTTCGAAGAGCAGCTGGTTGGTATTTCCGCTGGCGAGAGCCGCACCATCTCGGTGTCGTTCCCCGAGGAATACGCAGCCCGCGAGCTGGCCGGCAAGGCTGCCACCTTTGAAGTGACTGCAAAGTCCGTGGCTGCTCCCGGTGAGCTGGCCATAGACGATGAGTTCGCCAAGGGCCTCGGCCTTGAAGGCCTTGACCAGCTCAAGGAAATGGTGCGTGAGCGCACCGCTGGTGAGCATGCCGCCATTTCCCGTCAGAAGGTGAAGCGCGTTCTGCTCGACGCCCTCGACGAGACCCACAAGTTTGACGTTCCCGAAGGTCTGGTTGAGCAGGAGTTCGCCGGCGTGTGGGAGCAGGTGCAGCGTGACCTGTCCGCGCAGGGCCGCACCTTCGCGGATGAAGGCACCACCGAGGAAGAGGCGAAGGCGGACTACCGCAAGATCGCCGAGCGTCGCGTGCGTCTGGGCCTCGTGCTCGCCGAGATCGGCGAGAAGAACAAGGTGCAGGTGACGGACGAGGAAGTGACCCGCGCTCTTGTGGAGCGTGCGCGCCAGTTCCCCGGCCAGGAACAGCAGGTGTGGGACTACTATCGCAAGAATGCTGATGCGATGGCTTCCGTGCGCGCCCCGCTGTTCGAGGAAAAGGTTATCGACTTCCTGCTGGGCGAAGCCAATGTGACCGAGAAGGTGGTCACCAAGGACGAGCTCTACAAGGAAGAGAAGGAAGACGAGAAGTCGGCCGAGGCCTGACGTTTTCTGACGTCGCCCGAAAGCCGGGCTCAAGACGACACCGGGCGGCATGCTTCCAGCGTGCCGCCGCCGCTCCTGAGGACTGAAGATGCGTGATCCCGTCGATACCTACATGAATTATCTCATCCCCATGGTGGTCGAGCAGACCTCCCGCGGGGAGCGGTCTTATGACATCTTTTCGCGCCTGTTGAAGGAGCGGATCATTTTCCTCACCGGGCCGGTGGAAGATGGCATGTCGACCCTTGCGGTCGCGCAGCTCCTCTTCCTTGAAGCGGAAAACCCGAAGAAGGAAATCTCGATGTACATCAACTCCCCCGGCGGGGTGGTGACATCGGGTCTGGCGATCTACGACACCATGCAGTTCATCAAGCCTGCGGTGTCCACCCTGTGCATCGGGCAGGCAGCCTCCATGGGCTCGCTGCTGCTGACCGCAGGTGAGAAGGGCATGCGTTTTGCGCTGCCGAACGCGCGAATCATGGTGCATCAGCCCTCTGGTGGTTTCCAGGGGCAGGTGACGGACATCATGCTGCACGCGAAAGAAATCATGAGCCTGAAGCGTCGGCTCAATGAAATTTACGTGAAGCATACGGGGCGTGATCTCGCCGTGATCGAGGATGCGCTGGAGCGCGACAACTTCATGACGGCGCAGGCCGCCAAGGAGTTTGGCCTCATCGATACGGTTGTTGAAAAGCGCCCGACGGAAGACGAGCCGAAGGCAGAGTGAGGTTCATTGGCGGGGCTGACGCGGTTCATCCCTGCCGATTTCCCTTGCGTACAGTGCGTTATCGCGCTTGCATGGCACAATAGCCGGCATCATATGCCGCGTGTCGGCCCCTGCCTGAAAAAGGCGGGGGCTTTTGCGTTTGGGAACCTTTCAGTCAAGTTTTCCGGCGTATGATGTGGCTGGGTAATGCATCCGCATCCGCTTTTCCGCCTCCGGTGCGGGTGCGGAAGGATGGTTCGGGCATGTGGGGAACTCCATTGGTTCGCCGTAAATGCCTTGATCAAGTTGCTGGACGGTGATTGGCTAAATGATTGCCAATCACCATATTCGGGTCTGGCCGGCTTCTTGCAGGTTTGGCCCCAACTGGTGATCCGTACGACACAGGCGCATATGTGTCCGTATCGATAGGTCGTAGGAGACGAAGATGAGCAAGACCGGCGGCACAAGCAGCAGCAGCGAAAGCAAGAATACGCTTTATTGCTCGTTCTGCGGCAAAAGCCAGCACGAGGTCAGGAAGCTCATCGCCGGACCGACCGTGTTCATCTGCGACGAGTGCGTCGAGCTGTGCATGGATATCATCCGGGAAGAGTCCAAGTCCTCGCTGGTGAAGTCGCGGGATGGAATCCCGACACCGAAGGAAATTCGCAAGGTGCTGGATGACTATGTCATCGGCCAGCAGCATGCGAAGAAGGTCCTCTCGGTTGCCGTGCACAACCACTACAAGCGCCTCAGCCACGCGACCAAGAATGGTGACGTGGAACTGGCCAAGTCCAACATCTTGCTGGTCGGCCCCACCGGCTCCGGCAAGACGTTGCTGGCCCAGACGCTCGCGCGCATTCTGGATGTGCCCTTCACCATGGCCGACGCCACTACGCTGACCGAGGCCGGCTATGTGGGCGAGGATGTCGAGAACATCATCCTGAAGTTGCTTCAGGCGGCGGATTATAATGTCGAGCGGGCCCAGCGCGGCATCGTCTATATCGACGAAATCGACAAGATCAGCCGCAAGGCCGATAACCCGTCCATCACCCGTGATGTCTCGGGCGAAGGTGTGCAGCAGGCGCTGCTGAAGATCATGGAAGGCACGGTGGCTTCCGTTCCCCCGCAGGGTGGGCGCAAGCATCCCCAGCAGGAGTTCCTGCAGGTGGACACCACCAACATCCTGTTCATCTGCGGCGGCGCGTTTGCAGGTCTGGACAAGATCATCTCGTCCCGTGCGCAGGGCTCATCCTCCATCGGCTTCGCGGCCAAGGTGTCCTCGCCCGAGGATCGCCGTCTGGGCGAAGTGTTCCGCGAGGTGGAGCCCGAGGATCTGCTGAAGTATGGCCTCATTCCCGAGTTCATCGGTCGTCTGCCGGTTCTGGCGACGCTTGAGGATCTGGATGAGGAAGCGCTGAAGCAGATTCTGGCGGAGCCGAAGAATGCGCTTGTGAAGCAGTATCAGCGCCTGTTCGAGATGGAGAATGTGGAACTCACCATCCATGAGGAGGCGCTGGGTGCCATCGCCCGCAAGGCTATCGAGCGTAAGACTGGCGCACGTGGCCTGCGCTCCATCATGGAAGGTATTCTGCTGGATACCATGTATGACCTGCCGGGCCTTGAGGGCGTTGAAGAGGTTGTGATCTCCCGTGAGGTCATCGAGCAGAAGGCTCGCCCGCTCTATATCTATGCGGACCGCGTGGGTGACGCGGGCGCAAGTGCCTGAGGGCGAGAGTTCCAGAATACTCCCCCGCGCCATGCGTGCGGGGGAGGCTGACTTGTTGAAGCAAGACGCTGTTTCTTTTCCCCACTTCATTTCCGCACCGCACCGGACCGCACCCTTGAAACTGGCAGGGTGGATGTCCATCTTGGTTGAGAAAGATCCGGTCTCCGCGCTCGGACCTCATGCGACCTGCGACAAACGCGGTATCAGCATTGAAAAGCCGTCCCGGTATCCGGCTGCGTGCACGCGCGGCATCGCGTTCGTGCGTGCGCACTTTGAAAGGATTAGGTCATGACGAGCCCGAAGCCGCGTCCTCCGCTCGTTGCCGGCGTGTCGCAGACTTACCCGGTGCTGCCACTGCGGGACATCGTGGTATTCCCCCATATGATTGTTCCCCTCTTCGTGGGGCGTGAGAAGTCTATCCACGCTCTGGAAGAGGTGATGAAGGGCGACACCTATATTCTGCTCGCCACGCAGGAAAATGCATCTGACGATGATCCGTCGCCTGAGGCGATCTACAATGTCGGCACGCTGGCGACTGTTCTGCAACTGCTGAAGTTGCCGGATGGAACGGTGAAGGTGCTGGTGGAAGGTGTGAGCCGTGCTCGCATCTCGCGCCACACCGAGCGCACCGACATCTATGAAGCCGAAGCGGCTATCATAGAGGAAGAGGCTGGCGATCTGGTTGAGGAGGAAGCTCTCGCACGTTCGGTTGTCACCGAGTTCGAGAACTATGTGAAGCTCAACAAGAAGGTTTCGCCTGAGGTTGTTGGTGTTGTCGGTCAGATCGAGGATCACTCGAAGCTGGCGGATACCATTGCCTCTCATCTCGCAGTGAAGATCACTGACAAGCAGCACGTGCTGGAAACCATCAAGGTTTCTGACCGGCTGGAGAAGGTGCTCGGCCTCATGGAGAGTGAAATCTCCGTGCTTCAGGTGGAAAAGCGCATCCGTTCCCGCGTGAAGCGGCAGATGGAGAAGACCCAGCGCGAATACTATCTGAACGAGCAGATGAAGGCGATCCAGAAGGAACTCGGCGACGAGGACGGCAAGGATGACCTTCAGGAGTTGGAAGACCGGATCAAGCGCATCAAGCTGAGCAAGGAAGCGCGTGAGAAGGCGACCCATGAGCTGAAGAAGCTGCGCCAGATGTCCCCCATGTCGGCGGAAGCCACCGTGGTGCGCAATTATCTGGACTGGCTGCTGTCCATTCCGTGGGGTGTAAAGAGCAAGATCAAGAAGGACCTGCCGTTCGCGCAGCAGATTCTTGATGCAGATCACCATGGCCTGGACAAGGTCAAGGACCGCATCATCGAGTATCTTGCGGTGCAGACCCGTGCGAACAAGCTTTCCGGCCCGATCCTGTGCCTTGTCGGCCCGCCCGGCGTGGGCAAGACCTCGCTCGGCAAGTCCATCGCGAAGGCGACCGGGCGTGAGTTCCTGCGTGTTGCCCTTGGTGGCGTGCGGGATGAGGCGGAAATCCGCGGTCACCGGCGCACCTATATCGGCTCCATGCCCGGCAAGATCATTCAGTCCATGCGCAAGGCCAAGAAGGCCAACCCGCTGTTCCTTCTGGATGAAATTGACAAGATGGGTGCCGATTTCCGTGGCGATCCGTCCTCGGCGCTGCTTGAGGTTCTTGACCCCGAGCAGAACCACAGCTTCGCGGACCACTATCTGGAGGTCGATTACGACCTTTCGAACGTGATGTTCGTGACCACGGCGAACACGCTGAACATTCCACCGGCCCTGCTGGACCGTATGGAAGTCATCCGTATCGCCGGCTACACCGAGGATGAGAAGGCGGAGATTTGCCGCAAGCACCTCATTCCCAATGCGGTGAAGAAGCATGGTCTGGGTCCGAAGGAATGGTCCATCGATGATGATGCGCTGATGGCCGTCATCCGCCTCTACACCCGTGAGGCGGGCGTGCGTAATCTGGAGCGTGAGATCTCCACCCTGGCCCGCAAGGCGGTGAAGGAGCTGGTGCTCACGAAGAAGAAGTCGGTCAAGGTCACGGCGAAGAATGTCGAGGAATTCCTCGGCGTGCCGCGCTACCGTTATGGCGAGATCGAGCGGGAAGACCTGCTGGGTGTTGTCACGGGTCTTGCCTGGACTGAGGTGGGTGGCGAGTTGCTGACCATCGAAGGCCTGATGATGCCCGGCAAGGGCAAGATGACGGTGACTGGCAACCTGAAGGACGTGATGAAGGAGTCCATCTCTGCGGCTGCGTCTTATGTGCGCTCCCGTGCCGTGGACTTCGGCATCGAGCCGCCACTGTTCGAGCGTCGGGACATCCATGTCCATGTTCCTGAAGGGGCAACCCCGAAGGACGGACCTTCGGCCGGTGTGGCGATGGCAACCGCCATCGTCTCGGTAATGACCGGCATTGCGGTGCGCCGCGATGTGGCCATGACGGGTGAAATCACCCTGCGTGGCCGGGTTCTGCCGATTGGTGGCCTGAAGGAAAAGCTGCTGGCTGCGCTGCGCGGAGGGATCAAGACCGTTCTCATTCCCGAAGAGAACGCGAAGGATCTGGCTGATATTCCGGCCAACGTGAAGAATGCGATGGAGATCATTCCGGTCTCGCGCATGGACGAGGTGCTGCACCACGCGCTGGTGCGTCATCCGGAGCCGATCACGTGGGAAGAAAAGCCGGTTTCCGCACCTGTTGAGGGTGAAGAGGGCTCCGGTTTCGTGGCGCACTGACGCTCAAGAGACACAATTGGATCGTGAAGGGCGGCATGATAGTCATGTCGCCCTTTTCATTTGACACAAGAGATGTCAGAAAACGTGCATTGGTGCGGGTTTGTCGAGAACCGTACTTGCAAAAGCCGCATTTTCCATGAATCTCGCGCCGATCGCTGGAGTGAACTCCTGTCGATTCGAAATTTGACAAGGAAGGGAATGGTCAGATGACCACCAAGAACGAACTGATCGCCGCGGTGGCCGAAGAGGCCAAGCTGACGAAGACGGCCGCTGCTGCTGCCGTGGACGCCACCTTCGACATCATCGCCAAGGCGCTTCAGCAGGGTGAGGAAGTCAAGCTGATCGGTTTCGGCAGCTTCTCGGTGGTGACCCGCGCTGCGCGCGAGGGCCGCAACCCGCGTACCGGTAATCCTGTGAAGATCAGCGCTTCCAAGGCGCCGAAGTTCACCCCCGGCAAGGGTCTGAAGGAAGCTGTCAACAGCTGATCTCTTTCCGGGCGTCATGCAGTTTGTATGACGTCCGGTAGTATAGAAGCGGGGAGCGGCTTGCCGCCCCTTCTTCCGTTTTGGAGCCGGTTTGGGTGCTCCAGTTTCCCACAGGGCAGAACGAACTGTTGGCAGTTCACATGTTCTGCTTGCTGCCATGCGGTGGCAGTGTTTAGAACGCAACTGTGATTTGAGTTTCGGGCGGTTAGCTCAGTTGGTAGAGCATCTCGTTTACACCGAGAGGGTCGGCGGTTCGAGCCCGTCACTGCCCACCATATCTTTCAAGGGTTAGATAGTGTGGCCCTAAATGCGGGGCCAGTTACGGGCCAGAGCGGCGATGAGCGTTGACGCTCAGATAATGAATATTCCCCGCGAACCCTGTTTTTACAGCATGATATGATGCTTCGCCGCTTTACATGAGCGCGAGTAGAGTGATGACAAGAAGACATGCCGCCATTAACACGCATGAAGGTCGCGTGTTAATGGGCTGAAATGAATCTTTCCCTTTGTAAAACGGGTACTCTTTATAACCACAAAGAAAAAGCCGGGGCATGCCCCGGCTTTCTTGTTTTGAATGGCTGCTTCCTTCAGGCAACGCAGGAGAGGAAGCCCTCTTCCAGTGCCTTTTGATTCAGGTGCCGACCGATAAAGACGATGCGGCTCAGGCGGGCCTCATCATCCTTCCAGGCGCGCTGATGGTCACCATCAAGGATCATGTGTACGCCCTGGAAGACGAACCGCTCCGGGTCATCCTTGAAGGACAGGATGCCCTTGGAGCGCAGGATGTTCTGCCCCTCCGTCGCCACCAGATTCTGCACCCAGGGGAAGAACTTGTCGGGTGAGAGTGACTTCTCGGTAGAGAAGGAGAAAGACTGCATCTCATTGTCATGCACGGCCTTCAGGCCATGATGGTGGTCGTGCCCATGGTCGTGCTTGTGGTCATGACCATGATCGTGGCCACAGCCGCAATCCGGCCCATGCTCATGATGGTCGTGCCCATGCCCATGATCGTGGCTATGATGGTGGTGTTCATGATCATGCTCGTCCACCTCCATAAAGGCGGGCTCAAGCTTCAGAATGCGGTCCAGATCAAAAGCGCCCTGATTGAGCACCTTGTTGATGTCGATCTCGGAGCGCTGGGTGCGATGGAGCCGGGCATAGGGGTTGATGCCACGAATGCGGGCCTCCACCTCTTCCAGCTCCTCAGGCGTCACCAGATCGGTTTTGTTGAGCAGGATGACATCGGCAAAGGCAACCTGGTTCTTGGCCTCTGGCGCGTCCTTCAGGCGATCTGAGAGCCATTTGGCATCCGCAACGGTCACTACGGCGTCCAGCTTGGTCTTGGTCTGCACGTCTTCATCAACGAAGAAGGTCTGCGCCACCGGGGCAGGGTCGGCAAGGCCGGTCGTTTCGACGATGATGCCATCAAAGTCGTTCTTGCGGCGCAGAAGGCCGTCAATGATACGGATGAGGTCGCCACGCACCGTGCAGCACACACATCCATTGTTCATTTCGAAGACTTCCTCGTCGGCACCCACCACGAGGTCATTATCGATGCCGATCTCGCCAAACTCATTGACGATAACAGCAAACTTCTTTCCATGGTTCTGGGAAAGAATGCGGTTAAGCAGCGTCGTCTTGCCCGCGCCGAGATATCCGGTCAGCACGGTAACGGGGATCTTCCGGGACTGTGTGTCAGCCATGAGTCTCACCTGATCTGAACCACCCCGGCACGCAACCGGGGCGGGACGCTGATGATGGAGTGCCGATGAAGTCGGTCACCCCTGAAATGCCCGCCGGAGCGCGTCTTCACTGCGACAGGGCGTTGGAAAGAGCGTTCGCGTTAAAGCGGATCATCTCGATGTAGGTACTCGCGGGGCCTTTGTCATCCGAAAGGGCATCAGAATAGAGCGCGCCACCCACCTTCGCGCCGGTCTCCTTGGCGATACGCTCCATCAGGCGCGGGTCGCTGACATTCTCGATGAAAATGGCGGGAATCTTTTCAGCCTTGATCTGGCGGATGATGCGGGCGACATCCTTGGCGGAAGCCTCGCTCTCGGTTGAGACGCCATCGGGTGAAATGAAGGCGACGCCATAGGCATCCGCGAAATATCCGAAGGCATCATGCGAGGTGATGATACGGCGGCGTTCCTGCGGGATCTTGCTGATGGCCTGCTTCACTTCGGCATCAAGGGCATCCAGCTTTGCGGTGTAGGCAGCTGCATTCGCAGTGTAGCTGTCTTTCCCGGCGGGATCGGCGGCAATCAGCGCATCGCGGATGTTCGACACATAGATTTTGGCATTGCCAACAGATTGCCACGCGTGGGGGTCCTGATCGCCATGGTCATGGCCTGCATGCTTGTGATCGTCGTGATCATCATGCTTGTGACCCTTCTTGCCATGATCGTGGTCATGTTCATGACCCTTGGCGTCATGGTCGTGCTCATGCTCGTCATCATCCGCCTTGCGCGGGGTGATGCCCTTGGTGGCCACCACGATTTCTGCCTTGGTCCCGGAGGCCTTGGCGAGACGATCTGCCCAGCCTTCAAAACCAAGACCATTCACGAAAATGATCTTGGCCGTGGTCAGCTTTTTCGCATCTGCCGGTGTTGGCTGGTAGACGTGGGAGTCTGCATCCGGTCCCACGATGGTGGTCACATCCACGCGGTCTCCGCCAACCTGCTTCACGAAGTCTCCCAGAATGGAGAACGTGGCGACGACAGGCATTTTGCCGTCATCGGCAAAAGCAGGGCGCGCGAGACCGGGCGCGACAAAGGCTGCCAGCGTTGCAGCCAGCATAAAACGTCTTGAAAACATTGTGTTTCCCTTCAGGCTTCCAGATGACGGCGCGGAAGCAGGCGTGAAAGCACCCCCCCGGCCGGACCGAAAATGACAGCGAGCCCATAGGCAACGCCGGCCACCAGAACGATGGATGGGCCGGATGGAGTGCCCATGTGATAGGACAGCAGCAGCCCGGCCATGCCGCTGCAAAAAGCAATGCAGGTGGAGAGCGCGACCAGCGCCGAGAGGTCGCGCACGAAGAAGCGGCTGGTCGCTGCCGGCAGCATCATCAGTCCCACGGCAAGCAGGGTTCCAAGCGCGTGGAACCCGCCCACCAGATTAAGCACCACCAGCGCCAGAAAAATGATGTGGCTTGGCCCGCCGGCCCGGCTCACAGAACCAAGAAACACGGGGTCCACACAATCCATCACCAATGGCCGCCAGATAATGGCGAGGGTGACGAGGGTGATGGTGGTGATGCCGGCAATCAGCAGCAGGGTAGCGTCATCAATGCCCAGCACCGTGCCGAAGAGCACATGCAGCAGATCAACATTCGAACCGCGCAGCGATACGATGAGCACGCCCAGCGCTAGGGAGATGAGATAGAAGGCCGCCATTGAGGCGTCTTCCTTCAGTTCTGTCGCGCGTGCCACCACACCCGCGCCCACGGCGACCAGAAGCCCGGCAATCAGGCCACCGAGGCTCATGGCATAGAGGTTCAACCCGGCGAACAGGAAGCCGATGGCCGCGCCCGGAAGAATGGCATGGGACATCGCGTCCCCGGTCAAAGACATGCGCCGCAGCATCAGGAACACACCGAGCGGTCCTGCACCCAGAGCAAGCGCGAAGACGCCGATGAGTGCCCGGCGCATGAACTCGAACTCCATAAAGGGAGCGATGAGAGCATCGTAGAGGGTCATGCGCTCTGTCCGGACAAGAGCATGGCGTGAGACAATATGGGGTCAGGCTGCACAGAAAGGGGCATCATCGCGCCAGGCCTCGCTGTTAAGCCGGGTTTTACGGAGGTTCTCTTCGCAAAGCACCTGCGCTGTCTCTCCCCAAGCGACCACAGAGCGGGCCATGAGCAGGGTTTTGGGGAATGCGCTGCGCACCATGTCAAAATCATGCAGAACGGCCAGTATGGTGCGGCCCTGCCGGTGCCATTGCTGCACAAGTGCCACCAGATCTGCCGTTGTGCGGGTATCCAGGGCGCTGAAGGGTTCATCCAGCAGGATGAGTTGCGCGTCCTGCAGAAACAGGCGGGCGAAGAGGGCGCGCTGCATCTGCCCACCAGAAAGAGTGCCGATGGGGCGGTTCTCGAAGCCTTCAAGTCCGACAGTGGCGATGGCTGTCTCTATCCGCACCCTGTCTTCACGGCCAATGCCGCCAAACAGGCCGGCGCGCCGCCACAGCCCCATGGAGACCAGATCATAGACATGAATGGGGAAGGAGCGGTCGACCTCCACGCTTTGCGGCAGATAGGCGATCTCACGCGTGGAGAGGCCATGCAGGTTTATGCTGCCTCCCAATGGGCGAAGAGTGCCGCAAATGCCCTTCAGCAAGGTGGATTTGCCTGCACCATTCGGGCCGCATATCGCGAGCAGATCTCCCTGCAGCACTTCGCCATCCAGATGGTGAACGGCTGGATGGCGCTCATAGCCCAGAGTCAAATCCTGAAAGGAGAGTCGTGCTGTCATGGCCTACCCAGCCACAAGAGCAACGGCCGCCCAGAGCGGCGCGAGCAAAAGCAGGGCAATAGCCAGTCGCGTGGCGACGGACATGCGCAATACGGAAATACCGACACGAAATGCGGGGCGCGCATTTGCATGGTCATGACGGTGGCTGTGGCCATGCGCATCGCGTGCAGCAGCCAACCCATCCGCTGGCGGATGCGTCTGCTGAACTGGCGAGAGTGGTGCGACCTGCAGGGACATCGGGATTCCATCCTTGCAATGTTTGATACAGTGTATCGGACTTGCCGTCCAGCACCCCCGCGCTTCTTGTGAGGCATTAAAAAGGTCCGGACACAACGGCCCGGACCTCTCATCCTCTCAGCGGCTGCGCTGGCACTCAGTCACGGAACACGACGGTACGGTTGCCATTCAGCAGCACGCGGTCTTCCACATGCCATGAGATGGCGCGGGCAAGAACGCGGCGTTCAATATCGCGCCCCTTGCGCACCATGTCTTCCGGCGAATCCTGATGGGAAATGCGTTCCACATCCTGCTCGATGATGGGGCCTTCATCGAGATTGGATGTCACATAATGGGCCGTGGCGCCCATCAGCTTCACGCCGCGCTCATGTGCCTGATGATAGGGCTTGGCGCCCTTGAAACCCGGCAGGAAGGAATGGTGGATATTGATGCAGCGTCCGGAAAGCTTGGCGGAAAGGCCGTCCGACAGCACCTGCATATAGCGCGCGAGCACCGCCAGTTCTGCCTGGCTGGACTGAAAAACTTCCCAGACCTGCGCTTCCTGTTCCATTTTCGTGGCGCGGGTCACGGGAAGGTGGTGGAAAGGCACATCCGAGAAGTCGAGGTGCGCATATGTCGAGCGGGGGTGGTTGGAGATGATGCCAACGACGTCCATCGAGATTTCACCAATCCGCCAGCGATAGAGCAGGTCGGCAAGGCAATGGTCGAATTTCGAGGCCAGCAGCAACACGCGGCGCTTTTCAGCCTTCGCGCGCAATGTCGAGTCAAAGGAGAAGGGAGCAGCGACAGTGGCAAAGCCGATGCGAATGCGCTCCACATCTGTTTCACCCTGCACGATGTTGAAGACCATGCGCAGGAAGAAGCGCCCACTCTCTGTGTCATCAAATTGCTGGGCTTCGAGAATGTTGCAGCCATTCTCGAACAGGAAGGTGGAGACGGCCGCCACGATGCCTGGGCGATTGGGGCAGGAGAGGGTGAGGATGAAGTGATCGGCAGAAGTGGTCACGTGAATCAGCCTTGTACTGGAAAGCCGTGCGCGGATCGCCGCATGGCGGAAATGAAATGATGAAGAAGGGCGCGCACCGCGCTGCGATCAACCTCGCGCGTTCAGGTGTGCAGAAGCCTGCGAATAATGCGCCCCATGACGGCACGGGATGGCGGACTTGTTGTTCTGGAAGGTGAGGTTTGGCACCTTTCGGCTTCCTTCTGGTGGGCGCATGCTCTGTGCTTGTTCGACCATAACCACTCGGCGACATGCCGCATATGAGCGCCATGGCCGCACCATAAGTGCTTGTGCTGACAGAGAGGCGAACGGATCAGGTTTTTCCACAGGCAGTATGGAAATATGACAAGGGTATGGACACGCTGCCAGATTCTATTTATACACCCCTCCACCCCCGAGGACATTGTTCCTCAGGCGGATGCCCGGGTAGCTCAGTTGGTAGAGCATGCGATTGAAAATCGCAGTGTCGGCGGTTCGACTCCGTCCCCGGGCACCACGAATTTTCCAAGACATTATTAGAATTGGCGCTTCTTTTCCGTGGGAATGAGATGTGCGCTTATGTGCTGCACGACATGGTCCATGAGGCGCCCGCGGGTGGCATAGTGCAGCAAGCTAAAGCTGATGTGCCCAACCCGATAATTGAAGCGGCCGCCCTATGAGGTGGACTCGTTGGTATTTTCTGACCGTTGATCCCGGTTTATAGCGCATCCGTAGATTCCCGCACCGCCTTGCAAATCTGCAGGTATTCGCGGGAACCATTTTGCGTCTGTCACGTTCTCATTCAGAACAGGAGAACGAACATGCCGCGTGGTGTGCTTTATGGTGTGATTATTGTACTGGTTGGCGTTGCGGGCTATTTCGCATATGACGCCTACCAGAAGGACCAGAATACACTTGAGATTCAGCTCGGTCCTGATGGCCTGAAGATTGACCCTCCCGCAAGATGATATGCGCATCTCAGCTTTCCCACCTTAGACGAAGGCGGGAAAGCTTGTTTGCATATTTGCATATCTTGCATGTTACGGCTGCAAGATTCTTTATGTATAGAGCGTGTAGGGCAGGCTCAGGCTAAGCGTGCCGACATTCAGTGCTGCCGTACGCGCCTGTTCACGCGACGTGCCACGCTTTCCCCCAGGCTTTGCAGGGCCTGAGTCAATGCAATCAACACAATCACGACAACCAGCATCACTTCGGGCATGAAACGCTGGTATCCATAGCGAATGCCAAGGTCGCCCAGCCCGCCGCCACCGACCGCACCCACCATAGCGGAATTCGAGAGCAGGCTGACGACAGCCAGCGTTATGCCCAGAACAAGGCCGGGCAGGGCCTCTGGAATCAGCACCTTGCGCACGATCTGGAATGGTGTGGCCCCCATGGCCAGTGAGGCTTCCACCAACCCTTGGTCAACTTCGCGGACAGCCGCTTCCACAATCCGTGCAATGAAGGGTGCCGCCGCGATGGAAAGCGGCACAATGGCCGCCGTGGTGCCGATAGACGTGCCGGCTATCAGGCGGGTGAGCGGAATGATGGCCACTACGAGAATGATGAAGGGGGTAGAGCGCGTCGCATTCACCACCAGCCCCAGAATGCGATTCACTGAAACGGCTTCAAACAACTCGCCCTTGCCGCTGGTGGCAAGGAAAATGCCCAGCGGCAGACCGATGGCGGTACCGATCAAAGTTGCGGCTGCCACCATGTAAAGTGTTTCAAGCGTGGCGTCGTAGATCAGGCTGAGCAATTCAGGAGACATGGCTGATCAACTCCGCCGTTGCGCCTTCGCCGGCAAGGGCATGGGAAAGGCGGCCGCTGTGCCAGGCCTCGGCAGGTATGCTGATATAGAGCAGAGCAAAAGGTGCGCCGCCGATCGTATCGATTTGCCCGCCAAGGAGCGTGATGTCGATGCCCAGTTCACGCCCCAGCCGGGTGATGATGGGCTGGCCAGCAGCCTCTCCTGTCAGGGTCAGGCGAAGAAGGGCGGTGTTGGGGTCATCAATGGCCTGTTTCACCACCGCAACCGGCAGATCACGCCCCGGCAGGCTGCCAATGAATGATTTGGCCGTATCCGTGCGCGGATGGGCAAAAACCTGTTGTACAGGCCCTTCCTCAATCATGCTTCCCGCTTCCATGACGCCGACGCTATGGCAGACGTCCTTGATGACAGCCATTTCGTGGGTAATGAGCATGATGGTCACACCCAGTTCTGCGTTGACCCGGGCCAGCAAAGCCAGAATGGAGGCCGTCGTCTCCGGGTCCAGCGCGCTGGTGGCCTCATCGGAAAGAAGAACCTGCGGATCGGTCGCCAAGGCGCGGGCGATACCAACGCGCTGTTTCTGGCCGCCGGAAAGCTCGGCCGGATAGCGGTTCTGCTTGTCGGCGAGGCCAACGAGATCCAGCAGGGCAAGAGCCTTGGCCCGTATGACGGCGCGCGGCAGGTTCAGAAGTTCGAGGGGGAGGGCGATATTGTCAAAGGCTGTACGGGAGGAGAGCAGGTTAAAGTGCTGAAAGATCATGCCGATCTTTCGGCGTTCAGCGCGCAAATCCCGTGCGTTGAGGCGGTTGATAGTGATGCCGCCAACAATCACATCGCCGGTGCTGGGGCGTTCCAGCCCGTTAATGGTGCGAATGAGTGTGGACTTGCCAGCACCCGAGCGGCCGATGATGCCATATATTTCCCCCCGCGCGATGCGAAGGTTGATGTCCTTCAGGGCGGGAATGGCAGCGCCCGTGCCGCGTTGCGCAAAGCTATGTGAAACGCGATCAAGAACGATGGCGGCATCACCGCCGCTCTCCCTCTCCGGTTCAGATGGCCTCGCGATTGAGAGAGGCAAGGCAGGGGAAGGGGCGGCGGCGACAGCCTGAGGCATCATGTTCCAATGGCCGGTGTGGCAGGGCCACTCAAGCGGCCTGGAACAGGTCCTGCGTCGAGGGGCGGTCAGCAAGGGTTTGGCGTGCGCTGTCAAGCGCGGCCCGCACCGCATTCACGGTAAGGCCATCACGCCGAAGGATGAGGCCGATTATCGGGTCTGCCAGTATCTCGTCAAGCGTGGGCTCGTAGAGATGAGGGCGGGCATTGTGTGCTGGGTTCACGGAAGTCATGGTTCTTGTCCCTGAAGCGGACGTGCGCAAGACTTGCGTCACAAGCGCATCCATCCGGAATGTGCGTCGGAAATGAAGGTCGTCTAGAGACGTACAGGGCGCTTTTGACAAAGTGTCATGGCGCAACTCCTTATGTTGCCCCACCACGAAGTCTCTCCGTGGCGCTTTAGCATTGGTGACGCGGTGCAAGCTGCTGGGTATCAAATGCCGCGTTCCAGCGGTTCATTTCTGCCGGACACCCATATCCTTAACAGGTATCCGCCTAAAGTCAATCATTCTGGTAGACTATCGGATTTGAACAATTTCAATGCGTCACACGGTGGTCGTGCACGATTTTGGTTTTAAGTCTATAAAATTAGTATTCTAATATGCGGGCGGTCGCTTCTGATATAAAGCGGCGTTTCAAGCCCTGTTGCAGCCAGGAGAAAAGCATGAGTGCCGTTTCCCGTCGTTGGTTCAGTGCCGCTTTCGGTGTCCTTCTGGCCACCACCGCCCTCGTGCCTGCGCATGCGGGTGAGGCGCTCAAGCTGGGCGTTATTGGTGGCGATGAAGAGGAAATCGCAGATGTGGTGAAGAAGGTGGCCGCGCGGGATGGGCTGGATGTGAAAATCATCACCTTCGCGGACTATACCTTGCCGAATGAGGCGCTTTCGCGCGGGGATCTGGATGCCAATGCCTTCCAGCACAAGCCATATCTGGATGCGCAGATCGCCTCGCGTGGCTACAAGCTGGCACCCGCCGGTGTCACCATTGTCCAGCCCATCGGCTTTTATTCGCTGAAGATCAAGGACTTCAATGATCTGCCGAATGGGGCGCGGATCGGCATTCCGAATGATCCTTCCAATGGCGGGCGTGCGCTGAACCTGTTGGCGGAGAAGGGGCTCATCAAGCTCGCTCCGGGCAAGGGGCTGTCTCCCTCGGTTCTGGATATTGTCGAGAACCCGAAGAAGGTGAAGTTCCGTGAACTGGATGCCGCTCTTCTGCCGCAGCAACTGGCGGATCTGGATGGGGCGGTAATCAATACCACCTACGCGCTGGGCGCGAAGCTGGACCCGCGCAAGGATGCTTTGGTGCAGGAAGGCCGCACGGATAATCCCTATGAGAACATCATCGTGGTGCAGGCGGGCAATGAGGAGAAGCCGAATGTCCGCAAGCTTGTCTCCGCATATCAGTCAGAGGATGTTAAGGCGTTTCTTGAAACCCGCTTCAAGGGGGCTGTTCTGCCCGCGTGGTGATTGAGCTGCGGGCTTCCCGCCTTGCGCCGGGAGGCCCGTTTAAATGCCTCATTGGAGCGGGATCGGTAAGGGCAGGGCACCTGTGCCCAAACTGCCCTTGCATGCTGTGCTGCAATTGGTTCATCTCCGGCCAACTCTGGTCGGACTCATTACATGAACATGCTGCAAATTTACTGGCGCGCACTGGCGCTGCTTGGCCCACAGGCGAAAATGGGCGCGGTGCTGGCGCTCTCCAATCTGGCGCTGGCCATGGCCCAGTTTGCGGAGCCGATTCTGTTCGGTCGCATCATTGAGGCGCTGGTACAGGCTCAAGCTGCTGCGCGCATCCCCACCTTTGGCGAAATGATGCCACTTCTGGCCGCATGGGTGGGCTTTGGCCTGTTTAATATTGCTGTCGGGGTCACGGTTTCCCTGCATGCGGACAGGCTCTCGCACCGTCGTCGCCTCGGTGTGCTGACCCAGTATTTCGAACATGTGCTCAAGCTGCCCCTCAGCTATCACGGAGAAACCCATTCCGGCCGGTTGCTGAAGGTGATGCTGGAAGGGGTGAATGCCCTGTGGGGCCTGTGGCTCTCCTTCTTCCGCGAGGATTGCGCAGCCATCATCTCGCTGATCGTGCTGGTGCCGGTCGGCATCTATATCAACTGGCGACTGGGCCTTATTCTCATTGTGCTCATGATCGTATTCGGCCTTGTCACCAGCTATGTGGTGCGCCGCACCGAGACCATGCAGAGGGAGGTGGAGGAGCACAATTCCAGCCTCGCGGAACGCTCTGCTGATGCACTGGGCAATGTGGCCGTGATCCAGAGCTACACCCGCATCGAGGCGGAAGTGAACGATCTGCGCTCAACCGCGAATCGTGTGCTTGCGATCCAGATTCCAGTGCTCTCCTGGTGGGCGGTGGTGTCCATGACCACCAGAGCGGCCACCACGCTCACTATTCTGGTTATCCTGCTAGTGGGTACGTGGCTCTATATTCAGGGGCTGGCCAATATCGGCCAGATCGTCACCTATGTGGCTTTCGCCAATCTTCTTATTGGCAAGCTGGATTCCACTGTCGGCTTTTTCAATCGCCTCCTCATGTCCGGCCCGCGTCTCGCACAGTTCTTTCAGGTGCTGGATACGGTGGGTGCGGTGCGCGATGCGCCAGACGCAAAGCCACTGGCAAATGTGAAGGGCGATGTGGTCTTCGATCAGGTCTGCTTTTCCTATGATGGCAAGCGCCCGGCCCTTGAGAATGTGAACCTGCATGCGCGGCCGGGGCAGACCTTCGCGCTGGTAGGCACCACCGGTGCGGGTAAATCCACTGCGCTGGCAATGCTGCACCGTGTGTTCGATCCGCAATCGGGGGCGGTGCGTATTGATGGGCAGGATCTGCGGCAGGTGACGCTTGAGTCCCTGCGCTCAGCCATTGGCGTGGTGTTTCAGGAGCCACTGCTCTTCAATCGTTCGATCGCGGAAAATCTGCGCGTTGGCAAGCCGGATGCTACCGAGGCCGAGCTTCGCGATGCTCTGCGGCGGGCACAGGCGCTGGAGCTGGTGGAGCGCAATCCGATGGGGCTGGATGCTCTTGTAGGTGAGCGTGGTCGTGCGCTTTCCGGCGGTGAACGCCAGCGTCTCTCCATCGCGCGGGCCATCTTGAAAAACTCGCCAATCCTGATTCTGGATGAGGCCACCAGCGCGCTGGATGCAGCGACGGAAGTGAAGGTGCAGGCCGCCCTTGATGAGGTGATGCGTGGACGAACCACCTTTGTCATCGCCCACCGTCTGGCAACCATCCGCAATGCAGACCGCATTTTGGTGTTCGAGCACGGCCGTGTGGTAGAGGAAGGCAGCTTTGATGAGCTGGTGGCCCAGGATGGCCGCTTCGCGGGTCTGGCCCGTGCGCAGTTCATGGCAGAGAAGAAGGCGGAAGCTGCTGAAGCTTAGCCGCCCTCTTTCCCGGCTTTATAGCAATGCTCAGAGCGTTGCGAGGTTGCCCAGCGCAGCATCAACCTGCGCGGCCACTTCTGTACCCACCCGTTGGAGGGGAGGGGGCGGGTCGCCGACTTCAAGGCCCAGCAGGTCTGCCATCGTATACATGATGCGCAGGCTTCCATAGGTTCGAAACAGTTCCCAAAGTGGCGCAAGGGCCGTATTGAGGCGTCTGGCCTCATCTTTGCGCCCGGTCTGCGCCGCACGTGTGAGGCGCAGCGTGATGTCGGGGAGGAGACCTGCGGCCACGCTGTACCAGGCGGCCCCACCGGACAGAAGTGACGAGGCCGCGCCCCAGTCGCCACTGTAGCCAATGCTGAATGTCTGCGGTGTGCGCTGGCTTAATGCCGCCAGTTCACTGGTAAAGTCGTTATCTGCGGGCAATGGCATCTTGATCGCTGCAATGCCGGGCATGCTGGCCAGTTGTGCGACAAGATCCGGTGTGAAGCGAAAGCCCGTTGTGCCCGGATTGTTATAGATGCAGAGCGGGAGCCCCGTTTCGCTGGAGACTGCGCGGTAATGCTGGGCAGCCTCGTCCTGTGTCAGGGGCGTATAGGACATGGGAGCGAGAAGGAGGCCGGCGGCTCCGGCTTGTTCTGCATCGCGTGCAAGTTCCGCCGACCAGATGGTTCTCAGTGTGCCGATGCCAGCGATGACTGGTACACGCCCAGCTGCCGCTTCCAGCCCCGCCGCGAGTGCGCGTTTGCGCTCATTCCGATCAAGATAGGCATAAATGCCGGTGCTTCCGAGAAGCCCGATGGAGTCCACGCCGGCAGAGGCGAGGCGATCGACCAGAATGGTGAGGGCATCTACATCTACGCTGCCATCAGCATGTGCTGGCGTGAGAGAAAATGCGGAGAGCCCAGTGAAGATCGATGCCATTGCGTTTCTGTCCTGTTCGGGCCTTGGCCCGGGGCATCAGTTTCGCAATGAGATGGCAGGGCGGCAAGGTGGTTTGCCGCTATAGATCCAAGGTTCTTGATAGGGAGAAACAAACCAATGACGAGGCTTCCATCCAGAAGCAGTATGGTCATTATGACGTGAGTTTGATTTCAAGATAAAGTGGCGGGAGTGACGGGGCTCGAACCCGCGACCTCCGGCGTGACAGGCCGGCGCTCTAACCAACTGAGCTACACCCCCGTTTCGGCCGCTGCGTTTCAGCGCCGCCGGAGTGATGTGGTAGATATAGGAGCCGATTTTTTCCGTCAAGCAGGTCTTGTCACATGAGCGGCATGGCTTGTGGATATCCTCTCCCGTTCGTTGCAAGCTCTATGTTTCTGGGCAGGAAGACTTTTCGGGAGTTTTTCCCAGATCGTCCATTCGCGCCCATATTTGTCGATCAGACTACCCAAAAACTGGAATCGATTCAGGGAGAGCGCGATGCATCGCTCCGTTCAAATGCCAGATGGGGTGCAAATTCCTGCGCTTGGTCAGGGTACATGGAAAATGGCGGAGAGCCCGACATTGCGCGCGCAGGAAATCGCATCCCTGCGCAGGGGGCTTGATTTGGGGCTGAGCCTGATCGACACGGCCGAGATGTATGGTGAGGGCGAAGCCGAGATTCTGGTGGGTGAGGCGATCTCGGGCCGCCGCGATGAGGTGTTTCTTGTCAGCAAGGTCTATCCTCACAATGCGAGCAATGCAGGCGTTGTCGCGGCCTGCGAACGCAGCCTGCGACGGCTGGGAACAGACCGGCTGGACCTGTATCTTCTGCATTGGCGCGAAGATGTTCCTTTGGAGCAGACCCTGCGTGGTTTCGAGGCGCTGAAGGCTGCCGGGAAGATTCTCAGGTGGGGTGTCAGCAATTTTGATGTTGCGGACATGGCTGATCTGGCTGAAGCGGGTGGTCAGGCCTGCGCCACCAATCAGGTACTCTATAATGTGATGCGCCGGGGGCCGGAGTTTGATCTGTTTCCCGCGATGCAGGCGCAAGCCATTCCAGTAATGGCTTATAGCCCGCTGGAGCAGGCTATGCTTCCCAGGGCAGGTGCGCTGGAGAACATCGCACGCAAGCATGGCGTGAGTGTTTTTCAGGTGGCTCTGGCGTGGGTTCTACGTCGCCCGGATGTGATTGCCATACCCAAGGCCAGCCATCTCGCCCATGTGGATGCAAATGCGGGGGCCCTTGAAATTCGGCTGGATGCGGATGATCTCGCGGCCATCGATACGGCTTTCCCGCCACCCGGCCGCAAGCGCCCGCTGGAGATGATCTAAGAGACTTCAGCCTCCGGTGTGGAAGGTGCGTTCAGCTGATGCTCAGGGAAGGGAGGTTGGCTGCCGCGCTCGCGAGCCAGTAGCCCGCCTCCATGACATTGCTGAACTGCGGAAACATATCCTTATAGGAATAGGCAATGCCCAGCAGCAGGGCGACCACAAGCCAGAACACGATGGCCGTGAGCGATTGGGGCAGTCTGCCCCTCGTGCTCCTCCATACACCCGCACCAATGAAGATGCCGATGGAGAGCAGGACCACAAGCTGGCCGAACTGCTCGGTGCTGATACCTGCCACCTGACCCTGATCGTGATGCGTGACCAGAATGATCAGGCCAAGGAGAAGGCCCACGAGCAGGATGACGAGCAGGGTGTTTCCGCCTCTCATGAGCCGCGCTCCTTGCGTGCCTTGTGTTCGGCTCTCAAGACGATGAGCCGAGCGGGCAGGTCTGCCATGATGTCCTCGCGCTGTTGCGAGGTGAAATAGGGCCAGCCGGAAATCTCATCCAGCGTGCGTCCGCAGCCCAGACACGGGCCAGCATTTGGCGCGAGCACACACACGCGCACACACGGCGTTTTCATGCTGGGCATGGGCGGACTGTGCGGGGTGGACATGGACATCTCTCCCTGCTCAGGCTGGAGTTTGCACCGGGGCACGGGTTATCCGGCGCCATAGAGTTTTGTGTGCCGTATGCTGATGCGTGAGGCCTCTTCAAATGAGAGGTGTGCTCGACATTCCAGCAGTTACCTTAGGCAAAAATAAGCACTGCCAGCAGGAAGACAATCTCGCTGATCTGCTGTGTAGCCCCGGCGACATCGCCAGTCTGTCCACCCAGTAGCCTTTGAGAGGCGCGCATCATCACATAAAGAGCCGCCAGAGGCGCGATGATGCCGGCGAAGGTCGCGCCGACCCCGAATGACGGAATAAGGATGACGGCGACGATGAGCGCTGCCATCAGGGTGCAGCTGAGCGCGGCCTTGTGCGAGGGCTGTCCAAATGCGGCCGAAGCACCATCCACACGGGCGGGCGGAAGGGCCCGAAGCATCAAAATGCCCGTGGCGCGCGAAAAGGCGGAGGCCGCTACCAGTGCCAATGCGGCCTGAATAGGCGTGAAAGCTTCCATCAGCGCCATCAATGCGCCCACACGCAGCATCAGGGAAAGCATAAGCGCCAGTGCGCCATAGCTGCCCACGCGGCTGTCCCGCATGATGGTGAGGCGATGCGCGATGTCGCGACCGCCGCCCCAGCCATCCGCGGTATCCGCCAGCCCGTCCTCATGCATGGCCCCGCTGGCCAGCACCAGAACGGTGAGGGCCAATGTGGCGGAAAGGAAATCCGGAAAGCCGGCCAGTGCTCCCATATAAAGAGCCAGACCGCCCAGAAGGCCCATCACGGTGCCTGCCAGTGGAATGGCATAGGCCATGCGGTCCATATCCGGTGGCGCCCACGCCTTCGCCTCATCCGCCGGGCGCGGGGTTGGAAGGCGGGAATAGAAGCGCAGGGCGGCGAAAAGGTCCTGGGCGATCTGATCCAGCGTCATGTCAATTCCGTGGTGAGGCATGGCCGCGCTATCTGCGAGGTGTCGCAGCGCAAACGCGTGCCCCTTAGGGCTGGAAATGGCGGCATGGTCAAGGCAGGAATGATTGTGTGACATTCATGCAACGAGTTTCCAAAAGTCGTGAAGAGTTGAAAACGACCCCGCTCCCTTAAGGTCACATTTACGCCTGCCCCTTCTAATGGCCTCATGTTCATATGTGGCGTGCGAGTGCGAGCAAATGCGTAATTCATGCGGGACCAGAGGGCGTAACGTCTTCGCGCGAGTGGCCGTGCTCGGACTCGTTTCCGGCGCGCTTGCCGGATGCAGCTCCGATGTCGGTCGTTTCAGCGGGCAGCAGGCAGCACCGGATGTAACCGGCTCTCTCGGCTCCATGGCAGGCCGTGCGCCGGCTCCGGTCGGTGCGGGGCAGGGCTATGGCGTGCAGCCTTATGCCAACCAGGCCTATGGTGCCGCGGCGAACCAGGCATATAGCGCCGCCCAGCCATATGCGGGGCAGGCAGCCTCTTATGCCGCTTCTGGCCAGCAGCTTTATGGCACGGCGCAGCAAACCTACAATTCAGGTGTGCAGACCGCATCCCGCATGGGCTCCCATGTGGTGGAGGGCGGCGAGACGCTGAATTCCGTGGCCCAGCGCTATAATGTGCAGCCAGCGGCCCTTGCGGCGGCGAATGGCATCGCGCCCGGCAATACCGTGCGCACGGGTCAGTCGCTGACGATTCCCCAGGCTTCTGCTGTTGCACAGGGTGTCGCGGCCGCGAATCTTCCGTCTGGACAGGCTTCTGCCCTTACGAATGCGGCTCTGCAGCCCACGACCCTTCAGGCTCAGGCGGCAGCCGTGCCGGCACCCGCAGCACGTCCGATTGTTGCCGCAGCTCTTCCTGCCGCCAATTCCGCTCCGGTTGCAGCGGCTTCAGTGGCTGCGGTTGTGCCGCCAGCCACACCTGCGGCCGCAGCAGCGGCAAAGCCTGTTGCCCCCACATCTGTGGCTGATGCCGTAGACAAGGTGGATGATGAGCCGCGCAAGGCTGGCAGCGGGCCACAGTTCCGCGCGCCAGTGCGTGGCCGTGTCATTGCCGGGTTCGGACCGAAGCCGGGTGGCACGCGCAACGAAGGTGTGAATTTCGCGGTGCCGGCCGGCACGGCCGTCCGTTCTGCGGAAGACGGTGTGGTTGCCTATTCCGGTAACGAGCTGAAGGGCTATGGCAATCTCGTGCTCGTGAAGCATGCGGATGGCTACGTGACCGCTTATGCCCATAACAGTGAGCTGACAGTGAAGCGCGGTGAAACCGTGCGTCGTGGCCAGATCATCGCCAAGGCGGGGCAGACCGGCAATGTTCAGTCTCCGCAGCTGCACTTCGAAATCCGCAAGGGCTCTACGCCGGTGGACCCCAGCAGCTATGTGGCCGGTCTTTGATAGACCCGGTTCGTGTCATATGAATATCAGGGCGGCCGGGTCACTCCCGGCCGTTTTCTTTTTTAAGACCACGCCCCTGTGTGAGACTCGCAGGAATTTGCCTGCGCTCACCCTGCTTGACGGGGCGCATGGGTGCACTTCATACCACCGTTGAAACCATCTGCTGATCGGGTCAGCCCCCGGCATTGCAGTCTTTGCCATAGCCTGACACCTCCTCGGGCTGCGGCGTCGCAGGATCAGAACATGACATCACGGGCTTTCATCGCAGGTTGTTCAGGCCTCACTCTCACGGGTGAGGAAAAGGCGTTTTTTGCCGCCAGCCAGCCTTGGGGCTTCATCCTGTTCGCCCGAAATGTGGAGACGCCAGAGCAAGTGCGCGCGCTGGTTTCCGCGCTGCGCGATGCCGTGGGCTGGGATGCGCCGGTGCTGATCGATCAGGAAGGCGGGCGCGTGCAGCGTCTTCGGCCTCCTCACTGGGCCTCATATCCGCCCGGCGAGGCTTTCGGCGCTCTTTATCTGCACGACAAGGCGGGGGCGCTTGAGGCGGTGCGGCTGAACTCCCGCGCTCTGGCCGCCGATCTTGCAGCATTGGGCATTGATGTCGATTGCCTGCCGGTGGTTGATCTGCGCCATCCCGATGGTCATGGCATCATTGGCAACCGTGCCTATGGTGAAACGGTTGAGGCGGTTACCGCGCTGGCGCGTGCAGCGGCAGAAGGATTGCTGGATGGCGGCGTGCTCCCCATCATCAAGCATATCCCTGGCCATGGACGTGCGCCGGTGGATAGCCACGAGAAACTGCCCGTGGTTCATGCCCCGCGCGCGGAGCTGGAGCAGGCCGATTTCGCTGCTTTCCGCGCCGTGGCAGACCTGCCCATGGCGATGACCGCCCATGTGGTCTATGCGGACCTTGACCCGCATGCCCCGGCGACCACCTCAAAGCTGATGATCGACGAGATCGTTCGTGGGCAGATTGGCTTTGATGGCCTGTTGATGAGCGATGATCTTTCCATGGGCGCGCTGGCCGGGGATATGGCCACACGCTGCACCAGTTCCATCGCTGCCGGGTGCGATATGCTGCTGCATTGCAATGGCCGGATGGATGAGATGGAGATCATCGCCGCACATGCCCCTGTGCTTTCCGGCGTCGCCGCTGAGCGCGCAGGTCGGGCGCTGGCTCTTCGCAAGCCTGCTGGTGCTGTTGATGCGGCGGCTCTAAGGGCCGAAGTGGCCCGCCGCATCGGCTTCGTGGCCTGAGCATGACAATCGACGAAGACAGCTTCGAACTTCCAGGGGGTGTTTCCCCTGAAGAAGGGGATACGGATGCCTTCGTCGTTGATGTGGATGGTTTCGAGGGGCCGCTTGATTTGCTGCTCGCTCTGGCCCGCACCCAGAAGGTGGACCTGACCCGCATCTCCATCCTCGCCCTCGCGGATCAATATATCGCTTTCATTGAGCAGGCCCGCAGCGGTCGGCTGGAACTGGCCGCGGATTATCTGGTGATGGCGGCGTGGCTGGCCTACCTCAAATCCCGCCTTCTTTTGCCGTCACCGCCTCAGGAAGAGGGGCCAAGCGCCGAGGAATTGGCTGCAGCTTTTGCGCGCCGCCTGCGCCATCTGGAACGGATTCGCATTGCCGCCGCGCGATTGATGGGCAGAGCTCAACTTGGTCGTGATGTCTTCCCGCGCACCATCCCGGAAGTGGGGGGCGCCCCCGCGCGCCCGGTGGTTTATACGGCCAGTCTTTATGATCTGCTTAGCGCCTATGCCGTTCAGCGCCAGACACAGGCACTCTCCGCCGTCACCCTGAAAATTCGAGCGGTCTGGTCTCTGGCTGATGCGCGTGCACGGCTGGAAAGATTGCTGGGATCAGACATTCTGATGGACTGGATGCGGCTGGACCAGTTTCTCCTTGAATATACCGCACGGCCAGATCAGCGCACGACAGCATTGGCCTCCAGCTTCTCAGCAAGTCTGGAAATGGTACGTGAGGGGGTGCTCGATATAAGGCAGGATGCACCGTTCTCGCCGCTCTGGTTGCGTGCACGCCCGGCTGGGACGCCTTCATCAGGGGAGGGGGCATGAAGCGTCCCGCCCCCCGGATCGATCTGTTTGATGTGCGCCCGGATGATGAGCGTGCCTTCGTGTTTGCGCAGGATCTGCGGGTGATCGAGGCGATGCTCTTCACAGCATCCGGGCCCGTCACGGCCGCTATCCTGAAGCCCAGCCTTTCCGCAAAAGCAGACATTGATGCGCTGATGGCCGCGCTGGTTCAGGATTACGCGCCGCGCGGCGTGAACCTCTTGCGCGTGGCTGGTGGCTGGATGCTGCGCACCGCTCCGGATCTGGCGCCTGTGCTGACGGATCTTGCACCTGAGCAGCGCAAGCTGTCGCGCGCTGCGGTCGAGGTTCTGGCCATTATCGCCTATCACCAGCCTGTGACACGGGCTGAAATTGAGGAGATTCGCGGCGTCTCCACCTCTCGCGGCACACTGGATGTGCTGCTGGAAACAGGCTGGATTCGTCTGCGTGGCCGTCGCCGCGCGCCCGGCCGGCCTGTGACATATGGAACGACTCCCGCTTTCCTCATTCAGTTCGGGCTTGATTCTGTGCAGGATTTGCCCGGTGTAGACGAACTGAAGGGCGCAGGCCTGCTGGATGGGCGTATCCCACCCGGCTTCACCATTCCCATGCCATCCGATGATCTGGAGCCCATGGAGGATGAGGAACCGCTGGAGACACCTCTTGATTTCACGCTCATCTCTCCGCCATCCGATGACGCTGGGGAAGACTGAAAGAGGGCATGCGCATCATCTTGTCGTGTACCGCGCCATTGCGGTGCGGGTGCGTCCTTGTTTTCGCCGCCTGAGATGCATAGTGTCGTTATTGATAAAGAGTCCCGTCCGGTTCCCCGGCGGGAGAGAGATACCTCTCGGAGGGTAGCGAGATGGGTTCACTGAGCATCTGGCACTGGCTTGTCGTGCTTGTTGTGGTGCTCCTTCTGTTCGGTCGCGGCAAGATTTCGGATCTGATGGGCGACGTGGCAAAGGGCATCAAATCGTTCAAGAAGGGCATGGCTGAGGACGAAGACGTCACCAAGCCTGCAGCTGGCACAACCGAGCCGCCGCGCCCGCTTTCGCATCAGGCCACGACAAGTGCCGAAGCGGAGAAGAAGCCGGTCTGATTCCGGTTGTTCGCGATCTTCTGAAACGGGCGGCGTGGCCGCAGGACCGAGGCATGCATGTTTGATCTCGGCTGGTCGGAGCTGATGCTGATCGGCATTGTTGCGCTGATCGTCATTGGCCCCAAGGAACTGCCCACGGTGTTGCGCACCGTGGGGCGGACCCTGACGCGCGTCCGCCGAATGGCCAGTGATTTCCAGGGGCAGTTTCAGGATGCATTGCGCGACGCCGATGTGGCTGAAATGCGCGATGAAATCAGCAAGGTTGCGGACGTGGCTAAAAAAGCCATGCCGGACAAGGCCAAAGAGTTGTTCGATCCATTGCGCAGCGTGCGAGATGAAATCCGCGCTAGCGTGACAGGTGCGACTGCGGCTTTGGCGCTTCCTGAAACGCCCGCCGCTGCAAAAGAGCCGGCTGGTGTTGCGGAGGTTGCACAGTATGATCCGCTTCAGAGTGTGCGTGATGAAATACGTGCATCAGTCGCTAAAGCTTTGCCGGCTGCTGCCGTAACACCTCCGGCATTGCCCGAAGCAGAGCAGGATGTGCACGATCTTCTGCCACCTGTTCCCCCTTCGCCATTGGAACGCACGGAACTTCCCCCCCCGCTTCCGTCTGAAACGGATGTTGCGCGCACAGGGGAAACGGAACCTGATACGCTGGCCCAGCCTGTAAATGGGGCCGCTCCATCCAACACGGCATCATGAGCGGCCAGCACTCCATGAACGAGCATAACGTTTCTGCCGAGGATGAGGTTGATGCCTCCAAGGCGCCGCTTATCGAGCATCTGATTGAATTGCGCTCACGGCTGATCAAGTCCGTGATCGCCTTTCTTGTCTGCTTTTTTGTGTGCTTCATGCTCGCAAAGAAGATCTACAATATCCTGCTCTGGCCATATGAGTTCGCCACGGATTTCGCGCCGGGAATGAAGCTCATCTATACCGCGCCACAGGAGTTTTTGTTCACGCAGATCAAACTGGCGCTGTTTGGCTCGGCGTTTCTTTCATTCCCGATCATCGCCATTCAGATTTACATGTTCGTGGCACCTGGGCTGTACAAGAATGAGAAAGCGGCTTTTCGCCCCTATCTTATTGCGACACCCATATGTTTCCTGATTGGAGCCGCGTTCGTCTATTTCATCGCGATGCCCATGGCGATGATGTACTTTCTTGGCATGCAGCAGGCGGGCGGAGACGGGCAGGCGGAGATTTCGCTTCTTCCGCGTGTGTCCGAATATCTGTCGTTGATCACGACCCTTATCCTCGCATTCGGATTGTGCTTCCAGCTTCCCGTTGTTCTCACCCTTCTGGCGCAGATCGGTGTTGTGACACAGGACATGCTCCGTAAGGCGCGTCGATACGCCATTGTCGGTATCTTCATTCTGGCGGCCATTCTCACGCCGCCGGATGTTGTCAGCCAACTCGCCCTTGCCCTTCCGACCCTCCTTCTCTACGAGGTATCGGTCTATCTGGTGGGGGTGGTCGAGAAGCGCCGGAAGGCGAAGGACGACGCGGACGACGCGAGCGCTCCTGACGCCGACTGAGGACTGGTTTCCCTCATTATTTGAAAACGCCCCGTGTCTTCCGCTCTGCGGAGGGCTTGCGGCACATATGCACGCGCCCTGACGGCCTCTGGCTGGAGGGCTACCCGACGGCGGAGTGAGGCCATGCACGATATCAAGTGGATTCGCGAGCAACCGGCAGATTTCGTTTCGGGTCTTTCCCGGCGTGGCGGTGATTCCGAAGACGCGAGAATGCGGGCTGATCTGCTGGCGAAGAAGCTGATCGGGCTGGATGAGCAGCGCCGTGCGGCTGTGACCACGCAGGAAAATGTGCTGGCCCGGCGCAATGCGGCATCCAAGGAAATTGGTGCGGCCAAGGCCGCGAAGGATGATGCGCGCGCCACATCTCTGATGGAAGAGGTGGCACAGCTGAAGGCGCAACTGCCGGCCCTCGAGGACGAAGTGCGCTCGGTGGAAAAGATGCTCGACAGCGTCCTGTCGTCCACCCCCAATCTGCCCCTTCCCGAGGTGCCGCTGGGCACAGATGAAGCGGGCAATGTGGAGCGCGAGGATCACCGTTTCGGTGCACCACGCAGCTACAGCTTCACGCCTCGCCAGCATTTTGAGGTGGGTGAAGGGCTAGGTCAGATGGATTTCGAAGCAGCAGCCCGTCTTTCCGGTGCGCGCTTCGTGGTCAACAAGGGGCCGTTGGCGCGGCTGGAGCGCGCTCTGGGTCAGCTGTTTCTGGATACCCATGTGCAGGAGCACGGCTATCTGGAAGTGAATCCGCCCGTGCTTGTGCGTGACGATGCCATGTATGGCACGGCCCAACTGCCCAAATTCGAGAACGATCAGTTCCCCACCTTCCGCACCGAGGATTTTGAGCGCGCGCTCGAACAGGCGCAGGCAGCGGTGGCCGAGCATGTGGGCGCGCTGATCGCGACCGGTGTTGACCCCAAGACGGCGCTGGAAAAAGCCAACCTTGCGGCTCATGTCCGCAGCGCCCAGCTTGGCAATCGTTTGTGGCTCATTCCTACCGCTGAGGTGCCGCTCACCAATCTGGTGCGTGAAAGCATTCTGGCTGAAGAGGAACTGCCGCTGCGCTTTACGGCGCTGACCCAGTGCTTCCGGGCCGAAGCGGGGTCTGCCGGTCGCGATACGCGGGGCATGATCCGCCAGCACCAGTTCAGCAAGGTTGAGATGGTGTCCGTCACCACGCCGCAGAGCGCGCTGGATGAACTGGAGCGGATGCTCTCCTGCGCTGAGGCGGTGCTGAAAAAGCTTGATCTACCCTTCCGTGTCATGACCCTGTGCACCGGTGACATGGGCTTTGCCTCGCGCAAGACCTATGACATCGAGGTGTGGTTGCCGGGCCAGCAGGCCTATCGCGAAATTTCGTCGTGCTCGGTGTGCGGTGATTTTCAGGCGCGTCGCATGAATGCCCGCTTCCGCCCGAAGGGTGAGAAGGCGCCGCAGTTCGTGCATACACTGAATGGCTCTGGCGTTGCCGTGGGCCGGGCGCTTGTCGCGGTGCTGGAAACATACCAGCAGGAAAATGGCTCGGTTGCTGTGCCAGATGCGTTGACGCCCTATATGGGCGGGCTGAAGCTCATTGAAAAGCTCTCCTGAGCACGGATCAAACCACGAAAAGGCGGGCGCACCATGCGTATCCTGGTCACGAATGATGATGGCATCAACGCACCCGGCATCGATGTCTGCGCCCGTATTGCCCGTGAGTTTACGGATGATGTCTGGGTGGTCGGGCCGGAGTCGGACCAGTCCGGCGTGGCCCACTCCCTGTCCCTGTCAGACCCGTTGCGCCTGCGCCAGATCGGTTCACAGCGGTTCGCGGTGAAGGGCACGCCGACAGACTGCGTTATTCTGGCCGTGCGCCACCTGATGCGTGACAACCCGCCGGATCTGGTGCTTTCGGGTGTCAATCGCGGGCAGAATATCGCGGAAGACGTGAGTTATTCAGGAACGGTTGCAGGGGCTATCGAGGGTACGATTCTGGGCATTCCCTCCATCGCACTCTCGCAGGCGCACAGCTTCGCGAACCGCTCCAACCCCACTTATGATGTGGCGCAGGCACATGGTGCGCGTGTTGTTCGCATGTTGCTGGATGAGGGCATTCCGCCCGGTATCATCATGAATGTGAACTTTCCCGACCGCGCGCCGGATGATGTGAAAGATGTTGTTGCGACTTTTCAGGGGCGCCGTGACCAGCAGATCATGAAGATTGATCCGCGCTATGACGGGCGCGGCATTCCCTATTACTGGATCGCCTTTGATCGCCATCCGCCGAATACGGCGCCGGGATCAGACCTGCGCGCACTTGAGGAAGGCCGGATTTCGGTCACTCCCTTGCGGCTGGACATGACGGATGAGCCGCAGATGACCAAGCTCGCGCAGGCCTTTGCCAAGAAATAAGGCTTGGGCCGGTTCGGCTTGCTGTAAGGGCTGGGCTCTGGAAAAACTGGCCTTCCGCACTTATAAGCATCTACCACGGACGGGCCAAGGCCCGGCCGCTTTTCTGCTTTGGAGAGTGTCTTCATGAACGGCTCCCCGCGCTCTAGCGCTGAACTCGATCCGCGCCGTCGCCGTCTGCTGTATCGGGCCTGGCATCGCGGTATTCGGGAAATGGACCTTGTGATGGGGCGTTTTGCCGATGCTGAAATCGGCAACCTCTCGGAAAGCGAGCTGGACCAGTTTGAGCATCTGGTGGATGCGCAGGATCATGATGTCTTTTCATGGGTGAGTGAGACTGTGCCGCTGCCTGCCGAATATGACACGCCTCTGTTCCACAAGATGAAAGACTTCCATTATTCCGGCCGCGGTCTGGTGGAATAGTCAGCGCCCCTTTTTATCCGCCCGATCCTGATGATGAGGCGGCATGGCAGGTGCCAGCCGCCTATTTGCCCCGGAGTCTGCCCTGTGAAGCGCCCCCGTCAGCTTGCCGAAGCGCTGGTCAAAGGCCGGTCTGTCCTGTTTTCGCGCGTTGCGGACGGGATGGAGGCGATGGTGGTGGCGGATCTGGCCCGGGCCATCGCGGCAGAGAAGAATGCACCATGGCCCAGCCTTACTGTTGTGTGCCGGGATGGGCAGCGGCTGGCCGCTCTGGAACGCGGGCTTGCCTTTTTTGCGCCAGAGCTTGAACTGCTCTCTTTCCCCTCGTGGGATTGCCTGCCCTATGACCGGGCCTCGCCTAACCCGGCCATTGTCGCCCGGCGCATGGCGACGCTGGCGCGGCTCTCACGGGTGAAGGGGGGCGGGGCAAGTGTGCTGCTCACCACGGTGAATGCCACGGTGCAGCGGGTGCCGGCAAAGGCACTGGTTGCGGCGCAATCACTTTCCGCCGCACCCGGACACTCTATCGCGCTGGATGGTGTGGCGGAGTGGGCCGAGCGAAACGGCTTCCTGCGCACATCCACGGTGCGCGATACCGGCGAATATGCGGTGCGTGGCGGCCTGATCGACCTGTTCCCGCCCGGTTATGAGACCCCGATCCGTCTCGATTTCTTCGGCGATACGCTGGAAAGCATTCGTTCGTTTGATCCTGAAACCCAGCGTACCACGGGGCAATTGCGGGCGCTGGATCTGGTGCCCATGGCCGAGTTCCAGCTCACCACCGATACGATGCGCCGCTTCCGCATGGCCTATGTGGCGCAGTTCGGTGCCGCGCAGAAGGGCGATACGCTCTATGAGGCGGTGAGCGAAGGCCGCCGTCATGCCGGCATGGAGCACTGGCTGCCGTTGTTCCATGAGGGCATGGACACGCTGTTCGACTATCTGGATGGCGGCCCGATGCTGCTTGACTCGCTGGCGCAAGAGGCTGTCGGCGAGCGTGTGGCGCAGATCAAGGACTATTACAGCGCCCGAAAGGATGCGCTGGAGCAGGCCGTGAGCAGTACGGTCTATAATCCACTGCCGACCAAGCAGCTTTATCTCACCGGAGATGAGTGGAGCGCCCATGTCGCAGCCTGCCGTCTGGCTTCCATCAGCCCCTTTGCCGCGCCAGAGGGGCGGGCAGGGACTGTCATCGATCTTGAAGGCAGCACGGGCCGATCATTCGCTGTGGAGCGGGCTGATCCTGAGGGGAATGTCTTCGATGCGGCTGTCGCCCATGTGCGCGAGCTTCAGAAGAGCAAGAAGGTGATCCTCGCCGGTTGGTCCGAGGGCTCGCGCGAGCGTCTGGGCACCGTTCTGGCAGACCACGGCTTGACCAATTCCACGCCGATCTCAAGGTTCGATTTGCTTGGTGCCATCCCGCGCAATCAGGCCGTACTGGCGATTTTCGGTGTGGAGGCAGGCTTCGAGACACCAGACTTCGCTGTCATCGGTGAGCAGGACATTCTGGGTGACAGGCTGGTGCGCCCCAAGCGCAAGGCCCGCAAGCCACAGGACGTTATTTCTGAACTCACGGCTCTGACGGCTGGCGATCTCGTGGTGCATGTGGACCACGGCATCGGCCGTTTCATTGGCCTCAAAACCATTACGGCCGTGGGTGAGCCGCGCGATTGTCTTGAGCTTCACTATTCGGGTGGTGACAAGCTGTTCCTGCCCGTTGAAAATCTGGAACTGCTGAGCCGTTACGGCTCGGAGGAAACAGAAGCCCAGCTCGATAAGCTGGGTGGCGGGGCTTGGCAGGCGCGCAAGGCGCGGATGAAGCGGCGCATTCTTGAGATGGCGTCTGCCCTCATCAAGCTTGCAGCCCAGCGCCAGTTGGGTGAAGCACCCAGGCTTGAGCCGGCGACCGGTCTTTATGACGAATTCCGCGCCCGTTTCCCCTATGAGGAGACGGATGATCAGGACGCTGCGATTGAAGCGGTGCTGGATGATCTGGCCTCCGGCCATCCGATGGACCGGCTGGTGTGTGGCGATGTCGGCTTCGGCAAGACAGAGGTGGCACTGCGGGCTGCCTTTGTCTCGGCGCTTTCCGGCAAACAGGTGGCCGTTGTGGTGCCCACCACATTGCTCGCGCGCCAGCATTTCAAGACCTTCAGCGAGCGTTTCCATGGCCTTCCGGTGAATGTGGGACAGGCCTCGCGCATGGTCACGGGCAAGGCGCTGACCGAAGTGAAGAAAGGGCTGGCGGACGGCACAGTCGATATTGTTGTCGGCACCCATGCCTTGCTGAGCAAGACCGTGCAGTTCCGTGACCTCGGTCTTGTCATCGTGGATGAGGAGCAGCATTTCGGCGTGTCGCACAAGGAGCGCCTCAAGCAACTGCGCGCTGAAGTGCATGTGCTGACGCTGACCGCGACACCCATTCCGCGCACACTGCAACTGGCCATGACCGGTGTGCGCGAGCTCTCCATCATCGCCACGCCGCCGGTGGATCGTCTGGCTGTACGCACCTTCGTGACGCCGTTTGATCCGCTGATCGTGCGCGAGGCGCTGCTGCGCGAGCGCTACCGCGGTGGGCAGAGCTTCTATGTGGTGCCGCGCATCGAGAATCTGGCCGAGGTACGCGACTTCCTCGCCGCAGCTGTGCCGGAGGTGAAGGTCGCCGTCGCCCATGGGCAGATGGCGGCAACCGCGCTGGAGGACATCATGACCGCCTTCTATGACGGGCAGTATGATGTGCTGCTTTCCACCACCATCGTGGAATCCGGGCTTGATGTGCCCAATGCGAACACGCTGATCGTGCATCGGGCGGATATGTTTGGTCTTGCCCAGCTTTATCAGTTGCGGGGGCGTGTGGGCCGGGCCAAGGCGCGCGCCTATGCCATCTTCACTGTTTCTGAGAAGAAGCAGATGACGGCGCAGGCGGAGCGGCGGCTCAAGGTGTTGCAATCTCTTGAAACGCTGGGGGCAGGCTTCCAGCTTGCGAGCCATGATCTGGACATTCGCGGCGCGGGTAATCTGCTGGGCGATGAGCAGTCCGGCCATATCAAGGAAGTTGGCTACGAACTGTATCAGGAGATGCTGGAGGAGGCGATTGCGCACCTCAAGGCCGGCATCACCGATTATGTCGATGACAAGTGGTCGCCCAATATCACCATCGGCATCCCTGTGATCATCCCTGAGGATTATGTGGCGGATCTGCATGTGCGGCTGGCGCTGTATCGTCGTCTTGCCGATTTGCAGGAAGATCAGGACATCGACTCCTTCGGCGCGGAACTGACAGACCGCTTTGGAACTTCTCCGCCGGAGGTGGCGCAGCTTCTGCAACTGGCCAAGATCAAGGCCTTGGCGCGTGCCGCCAATGTGGAGAAGGTGGATGCCGGGCCGAAGGGTGTGGTTCTGGGCTTCCGCCAGAATGAGTTCGCTGATCCATCGGGGCTTGTGAAGCTGATAGCGAATGAAGGCGCGGCAGCCAAGGTGCGGCCGGATTTCAAGGTGGTCTTTATGCGCGAATGGGCTTCGGCCGAGGCTCGGCTGAAGGGAACGCTGGATGTGCTGAAAAAGCTGGCGGCTCTTTCACAGAAGAAAAAGCTCTGATTTGCAGGCTGGCTCTTAGGTGCCAGTATGAACAAATGGGCGTGGCCATTGGGCCACGCCCCGCTTTTCTTGCTGATCGCGGGACTGACCCGCGCGGATGTGACTTCCCTAAACCCGGAATGATGATTAGACGCAGGCGCAGTGTCCCGCCTCGCCGGTCATGCGCCTATTCATGGGGTGTGACCCCGTTGCGCAGCGCGCCCACCCTTTTCCGCATCAGGAGCGAACATGAGCGAGGAGCTTGATCCCGCCGACGCGAACCGCGTCGATTCCATGCCTGACCTGCGGGATAACGAGGACAGTATCACCGGGGCATTCCGCGACCATGTGGTTGAGGCCATTGAGGCACGGGATGTGGATGCGCTGAAGGCCATCGTTGCAGACCTGCACGAAGCCGATATGGGCAGCTTGCTGGAGACGCTGGATGGCGAAGAGCGCCGCCGGCTGATCGAGCTTCTGGGAGCAAGTTTTGACTTTCTGGCGCTGACCGAGATCGATGAGACGGTGCGCGTGCAGATTCTGCACGGCCTCTCTCCGGGAACAGTGGCGCAGGGCTTGCGGGCGCTGGCATCGGATGATGCCGTCTACATTCTTGAGGATCTGCCCGAGGAAGATGTCTCTGCGGTTCTGGAGCACATGCCTGCGCCGGAACGGGTGGCGCTTCAACGCTCTCTGGATTTCCCGGAAGAGAGCGCGGGCCGGCGCATGCAAAGCGCCTTTATCGCCGTGCCTCCTTTCTGGACCGTCGGCCGCACGATCGACTACATGCGTGAAACGGCTGACCTGCCGGATACCTTTTATGAGGTGTTCGTTGTGGACCCCGCCTACCGCCTGATCGGGTCTGTCTCTCTGGATAAGCTGCTGCGCTCGCGCCGTCCGGTGCTGATGACAGCGGTTAAGAGCGAGCACCAGCAACAGGTGGTTCAGACATCCGACGATCAGGAAGATGTGGCGCGTATGTTCGAGCGCTACAATCTGGTCTCGGCACCGGTGGTGGATGAGGCGGGCCGTCTTGTCGGCGTCATCACCATCGATGACGTGGTGGACGTCATTCAGGAAGAGGCTGACGAAGACCTGCGCGCATTGGCCGGCGTGGGCAGCGACGAAGAGCTTTCAGATACGGTGGGCTATACCGCGCGCAGTCGTCTGCCATGGCTGACGATCAATCTGGGTACGGCCTTTGTTGCGTCGTCGATCATATCGCTCTTCGAGGGCACGATCGAGAAGATGGTGGCGCTGGCGGTTCTCATGCCCATCGTTGCCTCAGTGGGTGGAAATGCGGGAACGCAGACCATGACTGTGGCCGTGCGGGCGCTCGCGACGCGCGATCTGAGCAGTCACAATGCGCGGCGCGTGGTTGCGCGTGAGGTGCTGGTGGGGCTCTTCAATGGGCTGGTGCTGGCCTGCCTGCTGGGCATCATCGCCTCATTGTGGTTTGCCAGCATCGATCTGGGCATCGTCATCTCGGCCGCACTGGTGCTGAACATGGTTTCAGCCGGTCTGTTCGGCATTCTCATTCCCATCGTCATCTCGCGGCTCAAGCTCGATCCGGCGGTGGCGTCCGGGGTGTTTGTGAGCATGGTCACCGATGTCGTGGGCTTTCTAGCCTTTCTGGGGCTGGCGACCCTGTGGTTCACATGGCGTTGAGAGATAAGGCCTATCTGGAGTTGTGACGAGTTTGGATGTGTAATTATCCATATTGCTTTTATGCACCGGCAAAATATCTGAGTGCCCATTTAAGCGCTTGCACCTGCATGGCAACTATTGGACATAATTGGCGCGCATTGGTTCCGGCAGACCGCCGCTTGCAAGCGGATGAGCCGGGCGGTTAAGGGGGTCGTATCATTTTACGACGATTACAGGCTCTTTTGTGCCAACCCATTGTTGCTGGGGTCGTCGTCTTTGCAATGCTGCTGGGCGGGGCGGCTATTGGCCTGCAGCATATTGCCGGCTATTTTGATGTCGAGACCGCCGCACGCAAGCAGGCCTCTGTGCGCTATGCCCTCTCGAGCCATGCCTCTGCCATGGTGGGAGCGGCCATGGAAACCGCCGCCGAGAAGGAAACACTGGCCAGTCTTGTTCATCAGGATTACGCGCGCATCCACGAGACGCTGGGGCAGCCGCTGGGCCAGCAGTTCGGGTTTGAGTTTGTCTATGTCACGGATGCAGCCGGCAAGCTTGTGTACAGCTCCGAATTCGGCCGCGAGGGCGCGCGGTCATATTTCGGGCTGCTGACATCCGCTCTGGAGCGTCTGGCACATGAAGTGCCGCCGGGAGGTGCCGGACTGGCTGTTGCGGGCCCAAGCCGTGCAGCGATGCTGGTGATGCATGTTTTCCGGCAGACTGATCCGGGACTTAAACTGCCCCAGCCCTTGCGCGTCTATGTGGGGGATATGGTGGATTCCGAATTGCTCGGCACCATTTCTGACAAGGCAAAAGCAGATAGCCTTCAACTCGTCGATCAAAAGCCGCTAGACCAACCGGCTTTGCAGATGCCGAACCTGTCGGGCGGTTCTCCATTCTGGCTGTCATGGCATGGCGGTGATGCCAAGCGTGATCTGCTCTCCAAGTTCATGTTGCCTTTGGCGATCGTTGCGTCTTTGTTCGCCTTGCTGTTCTTCGCCCTTATGATGCGTTTCCGCAATCTGGCGCAGGCCCTCAAGACGAAGGAGGCTTATGCGCGTGAGCTTGCGCAGAGCGACCAACTGACGCGTCTGTCCAATAGGGAGTATTTCCTCACCCAGTTCGAGAAGGCTCTGGGTGCGGTCGGTGAACAGCGCAAGGTTGCACTCTTCTTTATCGATCTCGACTCCTTCAAGGACATCAACGACACAAGCGGACATACGGTTGGCGATGAAATCCTGCGTGAGATTGGCACACGCCTGAATGACTGTATTGGAAGCAGAGGACAGGCGGCGCGTTTCGGTGGTGATGAGTTCGTTCTGTTTGTGGCATTTGAAGATGTTGAGGAACTCGAGCAACTTACGCAGACGATTTTTTCCTCTATTGGCCGCCCGATAACGGTTGAGGATGACGAATTGTGCGTCAGCGTTTCCATCGGCCGGGCGCATGCCCCGCGTGATGGCAGCTCAACTGGCGATCTTTTGCGGCGTGCGGATATTGCCCTCTATCGCGCCAAGGCGGAGGGGCGCGACACATGCCGCGAGTTCGAGCCACGCTTCGAGGAAGAGCAGCAGGAGCGCCGCCGGATTGAGCGCGAACTGCTCGTGGCGCTGGATAAGAAACAGCTCTCATTGCTCTATCAGCCCCAGGTTGATGTTGAGAGCGAGATGGTGGTTGGGTTTGAGGCGCTGGTGCGTTGGGACCATCCCACAAGAGGGCGTATCCGGCCGGATGAATTCATTCCGATCGCAGAGCGCGCGGGTCTCATTCATCTGATTGATGCTTATGTGCTGAGAGAGGCTTGCCGGGATGCGCAGGCTCTGCCGGGCGTGATGATCTCTGTGAACATGTCACCTCTGGATCTGCGCCACCCCTATATTGTTGAGAACATCCGCAAAACATTGCAGGAGACGGAGCTGGATCCGGCACGGCTGGAACTGGAACTGACCGAGAGCGCCATTCTGGACACCAGTACCGAAAGCATGGAAATGCTGGAGTTGATACGGGATCTGGGGGTCTGCTTCGCGCTGGATGATTTCGGCACCGGCCATGCCTCGCTGGTACATGTGCGTCGTTTTCCCATCACCAAAATCAAGATCGACAAGTCCTTCATCTTCAATCTGGGACTGCAGCGCGAAGCTGCATCAATTGTTGAGTATGTTGTCCGGCTGGGGCGCTCTCTAGGTATTATCCTGACAGCGGAAGGCGTGGAAACGCGCGAGCAGTTGCGTTTCCTGCGCGCATTTGGGGCGCATCAGGCGCAGGGCTATCTGTTTGCGCCGCCTCTGCCGCTTTCTGTTGCTGCCAATCTTCTGCAGCACCAGGCTGAAAGCCGTAAATCTCCTGAGTGGCCAATATCGCCAGCTCTTGCCGCTGCAGCGCCCGGCACAGCTGATGCCCGTGCGTCCCATAACCAGACGAAGTGATATTCGCGGATCAGGGCTGCCTTTTCAGGGCTTGCAATCGGGGCCTGAATTCCATACGGGCGCAGTGTTGGCATGTATCTGACCGGATACCTGATTGCCAACGTTCAGTCAGACGGGACATGCGCTGTGATCAAAACCTCTCCTATCGACGGAAAAGCCTTCGCCGCAGACCTGCGTGTCCGCATCGCGGCTGAGGTGGCAAGCCTCGGTGCCCAGCATGGCATCAAGCCCGGTCTGGCCGTTGTTCTGGTGGGAGAGGATCCCGCCAGTCAGGTTTATGTGCGGAACAAGGCTGCGCAGACGCTTGAGGTCGGCATGTCCTCATTCGAGCACAAGCTGCCGGTGGAAACATCTGAGGAAGATCTGCTTGCGCTTGTCCTCAGGCTGAATGCAGACCCCGCCGTGAATGGTATTCTTGTTCAGCTGCCGCTGCCGCAGCAGATAGATACAGCTCGTGTTCTTTCGGCCATTGATCCCGCCAAGGATGTTGACGGCTTTCATGTGGTGAATGCCGGCCGTCTAGCCGTGGGGCTTGAGGCGCTTGTGCCCTGCACGCCACTGGGCTGCATGATGCTGCTGAAGCACTGTCTGGGCTCGCTTGCCGGGCTCGAGGCTGTGGTGGTTGGGCGCTCCAATATTGTGGGCAAACCTATCGCCCAGCTTCTCTTGCAGGCGGATTGCACCGTGACCTTGGCACATTCACGCACGAAGGATCTGCCGGCTGTATGCCGCAGGGCAGATATTCTGGTTGCTGCTGTCGGGCGTCCGGAAATGGTGCGTGGTGACTGGATCAAGCCCGGAGCAACGGTCATCGATGTCGGTATCAACCGCGTGCCGAGGGAAGATGGAAAGACCCGTCTGGTGGGCGATGTGGCTTATGCTGAAGCGCAGGGCATTGCGCGTTACATCACACCCGTTCCCGGCGGCGTTGGGCCGATGACCATTGCTTGCCTGCTTCAAAACACGCTGACCGCCATGCGGCGTCAGGCAGGCCTTTAGGTCTCTGGCAGAAGTATCATGTTGCATCGCAATGCGCGCTGTGGTTGCGGTGCATTATGTTTTTCCATCGCCGGCTGACAGGTTTTGCGGCATGATGCGTGGATGACACCGCATGCCGCCATGAATGGTAGCTTGCGGGTTTCGGGTGAAGGTTCCCCGCAGTGTGGCCTCAGGTTACTCTTGCAGAAGGTGAGCCCGCCCGAAAGGGAAATGCAAGGGAGCCGCCCATGACCACCGAATCCACTCAGGCCCTTTCCGCTGTTGAGATCGAATGGCGCTTGCGGACAGAACTGCCATGTTGGCATTACGCGGATGGCTGGTTGCGACGCACCTATCGAACCGGTGACTGGAATGCGACGCTGCTGATGGTGAACGCCATTGGCGAGCTTGCAGACGCTGCCTGGCATCACCCGGAACTGACAGTCTCTTATGGAATGGTGGAAGTCCGTCTCCAGACCTATGAGGCCGGGGGTGTTACGATGCGGGACTTCAACCTTGCGCGTGAGATGGATGAAACCGCATCTCGCGGTGTGGTCGCAGACCAGCCAACACCCATGCCGGGCATGACGACGGACGATACGCAAATCGCCAGCCCCATTCATGGGTAAACCATGTTGGGCAGGGTGATTCTACCGGGTTTGCCTCATTATAAAGCGCCGCGTTTTGTCGGCGCTTTTTTATTGAGACGAGGGTTCGTCACGATCAGCAGGCCAATCATTTAGTAGAGGGAAATTCTCGTTTATCTTTAAGTGTATGAGAGATTTTTTCCCGCCCGTGGAGCGTCTCTGGTGACCTTGAATGGCTGGCTCTCCTGTGGTTCCTCTACGGGCAAGGTTGCCAGTGCATGGCCGGGGGGAGTAGGTCACTGCAAGGATATGCGGCGCGACGCCGCCAGACGGAACAGGATGACGATGACGCTTCACACGCGGGTCGCTGATGCCAAACAGCTCATCTCTGGCGCAACTGGCGACTGGGAGGTTGTGATCGGCATGGAGGTGCATGCCCAGGTCGCCTCCCGGGCCAAGCTTTTCTCCGGCGCTTCCACAGCCTTTGGTGGTGAGCCAAACGACCATGTCGCACTGGTGGATGCCGCCATGCCGGGCATGCTACCGGTCATCAACAAGGAGTGCGTGGCACAGGCTGTGCGCACCGGACTGGGGCTGAAGGCGCAGATCAACCTGACCTCGGTTTTCGACCGGAAGAATTATTTTTATCCCGATCTTCCGCAGGGCTATCAGATCAGCCAGTTCCAGCAGCCTGTGGTGGGTGAGGGCGAGGTGGTGGTCGATCTTCTGGACGGTGAGAGCTTCACTGTCGGGATTGAGCGGCTGCATCTGGAGCAGGATGCCGGCAAGTCCATCCATGATCTCTCCCCCACACAGAGCTTTGTGGACCTGAACCGCTCCGGCGTGGCGCTGATGGAGATCGTCTCGCGCCCCGACCTGCGCTCCTCGGAAGAGGCGAAGGCCTATGTGACCAAACTGCGCACCATTCTGCGTTATCTGGGCACATGTGATGGCGACATGGAGAAGGGCAATCTGCGCGCAGATGTGAACGTTTCCGTGCGTCGCCCCGGCGAGGGGCTGGGTACGCGTTGCGAGATCAAGAACGTCAACTCCATCCGCTTTATCGGGCAGGCGATTGAGATCGAGGCCCGTCGCCAGATCGAGATTCTGGAAGATGGCGGTAAGATTGATCAGGAAACCCGGCTGTTCGACCCGAACAAGGGCGAGACCCGCTCCATGCGCTCCAAAGAAGAAGCGCATGATTATCGCTATTTCCCGGACCCGGACCTGTTGCCACTTGTGCTGGAAGCCGGTTGGGTCGATGGACTGAAAGTCGCCTTGCCGGAACTGCCGGATGAGAAGAAGGCCCGTTTCATCTCCGAATATGGCCTGAGCACCTATGATGCTGGCGTGCTGGTGGCGGAGCGTGAGTCTGCTGATTATTTCGAGGCTGTGGCGAAGGGGCGCGACGGCAAGGCTGCGGCGAACTTCATCATCAACGAATTGTTTGGCCGCCTGAACAAGGAAGGCAAGGATATCTCGGCCTCTCCGGTCACGCCGGCGCAGATTGCAGCGATTATTGACCTGATTTCGGAGGGGACGATCTCCTCCAAGATCGCCAAGGATCTGTTCGAGATCGTCTTCACCCAGGGCGGTGATCCGCGTCAGGTGGTGGATGAGCGCGGCATGAAGCAGGTGACCGACACCGGCGCGATCGAGAAGGTGGTGGACGAGATTATCGCCGCCAATCCGGACAAGGTGGCGCAGGTGCTGGCGAAGCCGACGATGCTGGGCTGGTTCGTGGGGCAGGCCATGAAGGCATCTGGTGGCAAGGCTAACCCGCAGGCGCTGAATGATATTCTGAAAGCCAAGCTTGGGCTTTGAGATGTGAGGGAGAAAGCCGTGCTTTCTTCTGTTGCCTTTTGAAAAGGCCGGTCCGCCAGATGTGGCGGGCCGGCTTTTTTCTTGGAAGGAGGCTTCAGCCTGTCTTCAGGCGTTGCCATGTTCCAAGTGGGCCGATGTCATAGGCTTGTTGGCTACGGGCAATTTCTGCATTGGCGTCGGAAGCATCGCCGACGCGCTGTTCCACCCTGTCAAGCCGCACACCAAGGCCTGCCTCCAGCCAGATGCCAGAGAAAGGCACGCCCAGATGCCGGGCCAACTCTTCCACGGCATTGCGTTCAGCCATACGAGAGTGAACGGCATCCACAATTACGCTTTGGCCTGATGCAAGCGCACGGGCTGCAAGATCCAATAGCCGGCTATATATTTTCTGCGTGATCGCTGGAGCATAAGCCTCTGGCGGCAGAGTTTGGGTTTCTGGAATGCCAAACATGAGTTTGCGTTCAACATCGCTACGTAAAACCAGAGCGCCCGGTGCCCGCCCAATATAGGGGGCCCACGCCATGGCACATGTGCTTTTTCCGGACCCCGAGAGGCCGCCAATGGCAATGAGCCTCTGCTCTCCCGTGGTGATAGATGCTGGTGGAAGAGGCAGAAAGTCCGGTGTCCCGGCCTCAAGCACAGCATTTTCCGCTCGGTTTGGAATGAGGAACGCGCAGGCCATTTGAAACAGACGGCGTATGCGCTCTTGGGCTGCGAGTTTTTGATTTCCGGATAAATGCTCCAGCCCCGCAGCCTCAACCTTGGCCCGGATAGAAGCACGCATGCTCAAAAAGAAGGGCAGGGCGACGATGCCATCGATATTGGTGGCATCATCATGAGCGCGAATATAGCGGTTGAAGATGCCATTCGCAGTATGGCGGAGACCTCGTTCCCATACATCCATCAAAAGGAAGGCGAGGTCATAAAGAATGTCGCAGGTTGCGATGTCATCATTGAATTCGATCGCATCAAAGAGCCGAGGATGACCTTCCAGAACTACAATATTGCGCAAGTGCAGATCGCCATGACAGCGCCGCACATGGCCGGACATAGTTCTTGCTTGCAGGATTGGAGTCAGTTCTTCAAGGGCATTCTGCGCTGCATCACATAGAGTTTGCGCTTGATCTGTCGGGAACAGATGCGGATGGGCAGAAAACTCAGCGCGATTATCTGAAATGTAGCTGGCAAAAGACTTGGCCGTATCGTGGTCCGTTTGCACTTCAGCACGTGCATGCGCTGCGGCGATGACTTGTGCAAGTTCGCTGATGAGGGGGGTAGGCAGTTCGCCAGAAGCTACGACCTGATCCAGAGTACATGATGTATCGAAGCGGCGCATGCGCACAGCATATTCGATGACATCACCATTCCCGTTAAGTGCCATCATCCCTGAGGATTGCGTGAGGGGAACCACATCCAGATAAAGCTCTGGTGCATTGATCTGCCCAATGCGCAACTCGGCGTCGCAGGCCATGTGGCGCTTCAGGAGCGTGGAAAAATCCATGAAGGGAAAAAGAACCGCGCGCTTTACTTTGTAGGCTAAAGGGCCGGCCAGAAAAACAACGGCACCATGCGTATCAATCCGCACCACCTTCTCATCGGGGGGCAGATCATGCGTTTGCGGATCGGCTAGAAATGAAAAAACCGCGCCCTGATCGGCGATAACATGGCTATGCCCGGCTGGGGCCGAGGGAGTGGCCATCGCATCCTCGTGGCGCGGTTGTTCTTCATGGGCTGAGGCAAATGCGTCTCAGCTCTGCGATTTCAGTTCTAAGACGCCCGCCGCCCGCACAGAAGCGCGATGGATAGCGCCTGTGTGAACAGGGTTGCCGCAGGGCCACCCAGATTGCCTCTGGAGGCTTGCAGCAGCCCACCAAGGACAAGAACCACGAACGCGATGTTGATGAGATCAAATCGCCCTGCAGTTGCGCGGCCCATGGTGTCGTTCAGGGTGGTCAGAAGTGCCTTGGTCTGGTCAATCGGCGAATGAGGGGCAAGTGCTGTGATGGAAACACCTGCCTGCCCCAGCGCGCCGGCGAGAGAATCCCAGGATTGGCCATGGTTCACCACCAGGCTGCGGGAGCCGGGGCGCGCTTCCACACGCACGCCCTCGGTTCCTGCCAGCCGATCCCGACAAGAAGCAAGTGTGTCAAAGGACACCGCTTCAATCGCAACAAGGCGTGTTCGCCCGGCAACTTGGTGGGCGATCCGCATCTGGATGGGCTCAGACATCTAATCCTCAGCCTTCAGAGGTGCTCTCCGGCGGAGTGGTCTCCGACGGCGCGGGCGTGGCAGCAGATGCGCGCTTGCGGGTAGATGAACGACGGCGCACGGGCTTTGCCTCTTCTGCGGTTACAGCAGGGGCGGCCTCTACCGGAGCCGCAGCCTCTTTGGGGGCTGCAGGCGTGCGTGCGGTCGTCTTGCGTGCCGCAGGCTTGCGGGCAGATGCGCGCGCGGTCGTGGCGCGTGCCGTCGAGCGGCGTGCGCGAGAGGCCGTCTTCTTGACTTCCTCAGAGACCTTCTCGGCAGCATCTGCAGTTTCGCTGGCAACAACGGCGGTTGCAGTTGCAACAGCTTCAGCGACATCTTCTGCGGGCGAATCAGAGAGCTTGTCCGTTACGCGCGCAGCCGCAGACTTGATACCGGTCGCGGTATCGGAGAGCAGGTCCTTCACCTCGCCCCCGGCCTTGACCACGGCATCACGAGCAGCATCATAACCGGCTTTGCTAGCCTTGGCGGCGTCTTTGGCCACCGGTCGTGCCACGCGTGCCAGCTTGGGAGCCACGGCGATGACGCCGGCACCCAGAGCAAGGCCAAGAAGAAACCCGCCGCGCGCAAAGAGAAGAGGAGACATGCTCACCGTTCCTTGTTGATGTCATTTCAGATGAAGACTTAGCGGTACTTTACGGCGTAATTGCCACTTTGAGAACGCCGTCGCGTTGATGTCCGAAGAGATCATACGCTTTTTCGATGTCATCCAGCTTGTACCGATGGGTCACGAGAGCCTGCGTGTCGACCCGGCCAGAGGCCACGACTTCCATCAGCCGTCGCATGCGTTCCTTGCCGCCAGGGCAGAGCGTATTGACGATGGTGGTGTCGCTCAGCCCGGCCCCAAAGGCATCCAGTGGTATCCTGAGGTCTGTGGAATAGACGCCCAGAGAAGAAAGCGTACCGCCGGGCCGCAGAACGCGCAGGGCGCTCTCGAAGGTTTGCTGGGTTCCCAGTGCTTCGATGGCGACATCCACACCGCGCCCGTCTGTCAGCCGCAGAATTTCTTCAACCGGGTTGGTCTTGGTGTAATCAATCAGATCTGTGGCCCCCATGGCGCGGGCGACCTCAAGGCGGGCAGGAAGGCCATCAACAGCGAAGATTCGCGTCGCGCCCATCAGTTTCGCGCCCGCTGTCGCACACAGGCCGATGGGGCCTTGCGCAAAGACCACGACACTGTCGCCGATGCGGACATTGCCTCTTTCTGCTCCGGAAAAGCCGGTGGACATGATGTCCGGGCACATCAGAACCTGTTCGTCACTCAGATTGTCCGGCACGGGTGAGAGATTGGCCATGGCATCCGGCACCAGCAGATATTCAGCCTGCGCGCCATCAATGGTATTGCCGAAGCGCCAGCCGCCGGCAACTTTGAAGCCATGTTTGGTGCGTGGGCCATCCTGCGAACCGCAGCCACACAGACAGGCATTGGAGTAACCGGAAGGGGTGATCGCGCCTGCGATCACGCGCTGACCTTCTTCAAAGCCCTCAACGGCAGAGCCCAGTTTCTCAATAATGCCAACAGGCTCGTGACCAATGGTGAGGCCCTTGGCGACAGGGTACTCACCCTTGAGAATATGGATATCTGTGCCGCAAATGGTTGTGGTGGTCACGCGGATAAGGGCATCCAGCGGGCCGACATCAGGAACAGGCTTTTCATCAAGAACGATGCGGCCCTTGTCGACGAAAATGGCGGCCTTCATCATTTTCTTCTGTGGGCTAGAACGGCCGGCCTGGGCTGAGGCCTTCTCCAGAATATCGGACATGCTCTGCACCTCCCTTTATAATGCCTTCTCGAAAGCTATCAGGCCATGAAGTTGAGGCATTGACGCTTATCAATGGGCGTGACTGTAGTGTGCAGATTTTTGACGCTGGAACAATGACATATATTTGCATTCGCAAAGATGTCGGGTGCATGTCACTCTGGTGGCGGGTAACTGTGAATGCCGCCGCAATAGTCTGTAACTGTAAAATCTCCACCATTCTGGCTAAGATAATCTGGGGTGAGAGGAACCTTTCCAGCGCCGCCAGGAATATCAAGAACATAGGTGGGCATGGCCAGGCCGGAAAGTCGCCCGCGCAGGGCGCGCATCAAGTCCTGTCCTTCGGCAATGGAAAGACGGAAATGTGCGGTGCCGGGTGCCATGTCGGGGTGGTGCAGATAATAGGGTTTAACCCGACACTCAACGAGACTTCGAAACAGATGTGTCAATGTCTGCGCATCATCGTTCACACCGCGCAGTAAAACAGTTTGCGATAGCAGGGGAATGCCTGCATCTGCCATTCGCCCCAATGCCGATCGAACCTTGGGTGTAAGTTCACGCGCATGGTTCACATGAATGGCGACATAGCTGGTCAGGTCATGAGCCTGCAGTGCGGCGACCAGCGCGGCATCCACCCGCTCCGGGGAGGCTATGGGCACACGCGTATGGAAGCGGATGATGCGGACATGGGGAATCTGGTTCAGCCGTCCCACAATCTCCCGCATGCGCCGGGCAGAAAGCATGAACGGGTCACCACCTGTGAGAATGACCTCCCAAATATCCGGGTGGGATTCGATATAAGCAAAAGCCTGTTCCAGAGCGGTGGGTGAAAGGGCAGTTTCCGCACCCGGCCCCACCATCTCGCGCCGGAAGCAGAACCGGCAATAAACAGCACACACACCTATGATCTTCAGCAGCACCCGGTCCGGGTATCGATGGACAATGCCGGGCACGGGAGAGTGGGCGTGGTCGCCAATCGGGTCAGTCAGTTCTGCCGGGGCGGTTTCAAGTTCCGCGGCCTGTGGCAGGAATTGTAATGCGATGGGATCCGCGGGGTCGTGCGGGTCCATCATGTCCACGAGATCTGGTGTCACGGCAATCGCATAGCGTTGGCCGACAGTGGCCGCATCTGCATGCGCATGTTGCGGTATCAGGCCCGCTGTCAAAAGATCATCCGCACTGCGCAGCGTGTGGCGCGCATCCTGTGAAGGTGTGTCTGCCTGCATGGGGGCGGGCATGACGAGAGTGGGGCGGGGCATCTTTGACTCTAATGTGTGCCTGAGGGCGACGCCCCGTAAAAAGGCATCCGAACCCGGCACAAGGGTGCCCTTCTATAAAGCCGCACATGGAAGACGCCAAGCTTTGCTCAGCTGCGTGTCTCACGCGGTAGTGGCTTCAGGCTGGTGATGTCATCTCCGCGGTTGAAGGCGAGAGACAGGCGGAAGCTGTCTGCCATCCGTTCGGCCTGCATGATGGCGCGTGCTGCATGCTGCGGGGGCAGGGTGCGACGGGCGACCGGCCTGAACAGGGTCAGCCAGCGTTCAAATTGTGTGTCGGAGATGTTGCCGATGGCCATGTGAGGCGGCAATGGTCGCCCATTGTAGCGCCCGCTTTTGAACACGACGGAAGACCAGAAGTCGCACATCTTGGCAAGATGTGCCGGCCATGCCTCGCTGGCGATGTGCGTGTCAAACATCGGGCCGATAAGCGGGTCGCCGCGCACCTCATCATAGAAGCCGTGAACGAGATTCCGAATGGCCTGCTCATCAATGGAATCGGTTTCGCCCGTTGAGGTGCCGATGGAGTTTGGCCCGGGATGAAACGCCGTGGGCATATCTTTTATTCCTTATTTGCACGCAGCCATTGGCATGAAGGTGGGCTTTTTACCGACGCGCGCAATATACATGAAGGTTGGTGCGACCCGCTGCCACATGGGGTGTACATCGGCCGCTTTGCGCGATCGCTGTCTTTTTGAAGTGACTCTTTCTGAACTCTTCCAAGCCCCGCCTTGCAAAAACGCGAGCGATGTGGCTCTTGAACCGGGCGCTGACAGGCTGGGCCGGCCCCGGCAGCAGCGGTCTTTGGGGACAGTGGTCCGGAGGGATGAGATGACCGATTTCGTCGAGCTGCGTCGCGGTATGGTGGACAGTCAGGTCCGCGCCAATGACGTGACAGACCTCCGCATTGTCGGCGCCATGCTGGAAATTCCGCGTGAGCGCTTCGTGCCTGAAGCTCTCAGGACCTTTGCCTATATCGATGACGATCTCGCCATTCGTCCTGCTGCTGATGGCAAGCCTGCCCGCCATCTCATGGAACCGATGATTCTTGCCCGACTGGTGCAGCTTGCCGATGTGCAGGCGGACAACCACGTGCTCGATATCGGCACAGGCACCGGTTACTCGGCGGCTCTGTTGTCTCGTCTGGCTCAGCAGGTTGTGGCGCTGGAAGAAGATGCCGGGCTTGCCGCTACTGCCGCGCAGACGCTGAGCGATCTGGATGTAGACAATGTGGCGGTGATGCAGGGGCCCTTGAATGAAGGCTGGGTCCCGGATGCAAGCTACGATGTCATTTTCCTGAACGGCTCGGTTGATGAGGTGCCGCAGGCGCTTCTTGACCAGTTGAAGGATGGCGGACGACTCGTTTGCATCGTTGGGCGCGGTGGCTCTGCCCGTGCAACAGTCTTTACCAATGTGGCTGGCAAGATCGGTGAGATGCCGGGTTTCAATGGCGCCGTGCCTGCGCTGCCGGGTTTTGAAAGCAAGCCAGTCTTTGTTTTCTGAGGGAGATGTGGCGGGATTGCCGCGGTGCCCAAAAAAAGGGGCGAACAATCGAACCGGTCGGTTTCGTGAAGCGGCAGGTTCGAATAGTGTTCAGGTCCGTTGTTACGCGACGGGGGCGACGCGTCATTTTTTGTTTTATGCCGGTCCAGGAGATTTAGATGTCGCTTGCGACAAGCATTCGTCGAAACGTAGCTCTCTTCCTGGCGGGTCTTGGGGGCGTGGCCCTTTCGGTTTCCGGTGCAGCGGCCCAGCCGCTTGATGCCGCTCTCGCAGCTGCTTACGTCAACAACCCAACGCTGAATGCTCAGCGCGCAGGGACGCGCGCCATGGATGAGAACGTCCCCAAGGCGCTCTCTGGTTATCGTCCTGTCGTGACAGGGGCTGTCAGTGCAGGCTTCAACGCCACAAATATGCGAACAGCAACTTCGCAGGGCGTCGTCAATACATATGCTGATGCCTGGCCAACCTCTTTCTCGCTCACTGTCGCCCAGAGCCTGTTTGATGGTTTCCAGACCGCGAATTCAACTGAATCGGCAGAATCACAGGTGCGCGGGTCTCGTGAAACCCTTCGCAATACAGAGCAGGTTGTTCTTCTCCAGTCTGTGACCGCCTATATGAATGTCATTCAGGCGATTGCCCTGCTTGACCTTCAGAATGAAAACCTGCGGGCTCTTGAGCAGGAACTGCGCGCAACACGCGATCGCTTCAATGTGGGCGAGGTTACGCGCACCGACGTCGCTCAGGCTGAGGCTCGTGTTGCTGATGCCCAGTATGGTGTGAGCCAGGCCGTCGCGAATCTGAGTTCTGCCCGTGCTGCTTACCGACAGGTGATCGGTGTGGAACCTGGGAAGCTGTCTTTCCCCAGTTCCATTGAGCGCATGATCCCTAACAAGGTTGCGAGTGTGATTTCTCGCGGGCTTGCGGATCATCCTGCCATCAAGGCGTCCCAGTTCGCTGTTGATACGGCCCTGTTTCAGGTGAAAGTGGCAGAAGGTGCGCTTCTGCCGAACCTCAGTCTGCAAGGGCAGGTTGCCCAGTCCAACGCCAGCAGCATCAACACGAGCCGCCTCGGGAATGCTGCTGTTTCACTGAACCTTTCTGTGCCGATTTATCAAGGTGGTGTTGAATACGCCAATATCCGCCAGAGCAAGGAATTGCTCACACAGGCGCGGATCGAGGTGGATGTGAACCGCGATACGGTGCGTGCACAGGCTGTGCAGTTCTGGGGCTCGCTGGAGGCGTCCAAGGCTCAGATCGGGGCAGCTCAGGCTGCTGTGGCTGCGAACACCCTTGCTCTTCAGGGCGTGCGAGAAGAATGGCGGGTGGGTCAGCGAACCACAACCGATGTGTTGAATGCACAGCGTGATCTTACCAATTCGCGGTCAAGTCTGGTGATTGCGCAGCGTGACCGGGTGGTCGCTGCCTATTCGCTCGTTGCCACTGTGGGCCGGCTCGACTCAACATCGCTGCGCCTGAAGGTTCAGAACTATAATCCTGTAGTGCATTACAATCAGGTGCGGGACAGCTGGGCTGGCGTGCGGACGCCGGACGGCCAATAGGTGGTGGGCATTCACACCGCAAGCATTGCGACAGCTGGTGTGAATGCCGTACTTTCAAAGAGTTGGATGATTCCCGCGCTTTAAGTGTCGCGCTGCGCCAAAGGCAGGTGGGCGGCATATGCAATGAGATAGCGATATGTCCGTGAGCCCGAAGGCACAAGAACCATCGATTGATGAAATTCTGGATTCTATCCGTCGTATTATCGCGGATGAAGATCTTGCAATTGATATGTCGGAAGAGGTCAATCGGGCCTATAAACATCCCGCCGCTGTTCAAGCATCGCCTCAGCTGCGATCTGGCGTGCAGCCTGATAGGCGTCATGCCGAAGAGGCTGTGCCGGTCGCACGTGTTGTTCGCCCGCAAGTGTCCGGTGCGGACCGGGGCGTGCGTTACGCGCCAGTCTCTTCTGTCCAGTCAGAGCCTGCTTTGGTTGAGCCGCGCTATCGCTCTGTTGAGCAGACCAAGCCTGCTGCACGGGTTGTGAACCCGCCTGTTCGCGAGCCTGAGCCTCGTCGGCAGTCCGGGCTTGTCCAGAAGCCGGCTCGTGAACCCGCTCGTCAGGAAGGGTATGGTGCCGAGGCGCGACCTTCGGCCGGAGCTGGAGGGATGAATGTAGCCCGGCAGCCCAATAGCTCTCCCTCCAAACACGGAGATGATCGCATGGAGAATACTGTGCCTCCCGTTTTCGGGGGAAATGCAAATGTGCGTCCGCGCGCCTCTGCTGCGCCACAGAGCAATGAGCAGCAGGCCACGGATGTGCGTGCACCTTTGCCTCGCCGCGACCTTCTGTCTCCTGCTGTCGATGCTGCGGTGAGTGCGGCTTTCCAGTCCCTTGGCGATCTGGTTCTGCCTCAGCATGAGCGGACCGTAGAAGATCTTGTGAAAGAGATTCTCCGCCCGATGCTGAAGGAGTGGCTGGATCAGAATCTGGCTGGGATCGTCGAGCGGTTGGTGCGCGCGGAAATTGAGCGTGTCACCGGGAATATTCGCTGACCTGGGTTTTCCGGAGCCGATTGTTCGGCTTCCGGGCTTGGTCGTCCACTTCCATGCTGTGGCCTGCTTGAAACCTAAGTTATTTCCGCATCCTATCGGTTGATCGTACTCTCGCCTTGCTTCTGCCGTGACATCAGGTTTGAAAGAGTTGGACACACCTGTCGTTACGTGAAGCCATGAAGAGTTTGATGATGCCGATTCAAAAGGTGCGACGTCTCATTGCTGCAGCATGCATCGGGACCGTGCTGTCTGGCGTTTTCATCCCTGAGGCTCTTGCCTGTCCAGTGTCTGCGCGGCCAATGCCGGTACCGGTTTTGGGGGGCGCCCAGACTGCTCTGACGCAGGGGCGCCCCATTTCCATACTCGCCATTGGATCATCCAGCACGGCAGGTTATGGGGCATCTCGAACCGAAAATACCTATCCTTCACAACTCGCCAGACATCTTTCCATTGCGTTGGGGCCTCATGCTGTTGAGGTCACCAATGCAGGTGTTTCCGGTGAACGGGGCGCGGCGACCTTGCGCCGTCTTGAAGCCTTTATGGCTCAGCCGAAAAAGCCTGATTTAATGATCTGGCAGGTTGGGACCAACGACTCTGTCTTTGGTGGGCAGCCGGGTCGCTTGGCAGAGACGGTGAACAAGGGGCTTTCTACGGCGAAGGCAGCAGGGGTTCCGGTGATTATCATTGATCAGCAATATTATCCGCTCATCCTGAATCGCCACCGCTATGAAGATTTTGTCAGCGCTGTCGATCAGACCGCACGTGCGCATGGCGCGTCAATTCTGCCACGCTATGCCATGATGAAGGCGTGGTCAGAGCAGGACCCTGAAGGGTTTCGCAAGCTTCTGGCATGGGACCGGTTTCATATGAATGATGCCGGCTATGCGTGCTTGGCACAGTTGCTTTCAGATTCGATTCTGGAGAGCCTGCGTGGGGCACAGAAGCAGGCAGAAGCTTCGCCTGCCGTGGTGCAGCCAAAGCGCTCAAGCGCGACTGGAGTGCATTGAGCCTCGTCTCATAACCCGCGCGTAATATGCATGTAGTTCAGCATGAGTAATTCCCCATGCCTGATCAATGCAGCCTGTTTTCTGGATACTATGTATCCATTAGGCATGCTCTAGCAGACTTAAAATGAATGACGGATTGGTGGTCACTGCTCGAGCATTGGCATAGCTTCAAAAGCGACATGAGGCTTTGAAGATGTAACCATTTAAGAAGTGATATGGGAGTAGTCTCTTCCCAAGCATTAGCTTCAGGAGGCCGCAACTTCTGCGGCTCTGATACTCTCAATTTGTATTGAAGAAATCATGAAATGGTACAGGTGGGTGGACTTGAACCACCGACCTCCGGTTCCACAGACCGGCGCTCTAACCAACTGAGCTACACCTGCATCACACTCAATGCGTTTGCTCTGAGTGAGTGCGGAACCTACTCGGCCTTATTCTGAATTTCAAGAGGAGTTTCGTGAGAGCTCCACAGCCTTTTGAAAATAAATACCGATCCTCGCGCGCCACATGATAATTTCGTAAATCATTGAAAATAAATGGCTTACTTCGGCAATTCCGGATCTCACATGGAAGTATGTGCGTGTTCTCTCGCTGATAATCTTTCGCACTTCCGCATGGAATCACCTTCACCTTCATTGTTAATCCGAGACACAGCCTCTTGATTGGCTTTGATTCCCGGAACGTCCTGCTCTCAAATGATAAAGGCCGGCTCTTGCAAGAGCCGGCCTTTATCAACTCAAATATAGAGCCGAATTATTCAGCCGCTGCCGGGGGCGGCGCAAGCTCAGCCGCCGGATGGTAGATTTCACTGCCTGTATCGCGGAATTTTTGCGCCATATCCGCCATGCCTTTGGCGGCTGTATTGTCGGCCTCTGCGCGGGCAATATCTCCAGCCTCAATTTTCAGCTCCTGTGAAATCTTCATGGAGCAGAATTTGGGGCCACACATGGAGCAGAAATGCGCAACCTTTGCGCCTTCCGCAGGCAGGGTCTCATCATGGAACCGCTCGGCTGTTTCCGGGTCGAGCGAGAGGGCGAATTGGTCACGCCAGCGGAAGGTGAAGCGCGCGCGCGAAAGGGCATCATCGCGAATGCGTGCGGCCGGATGCCCCTTGGCAAGATCTGCCGCATGAGCCGCAATTTTGTATGAAATGACGCCGGTTTTCACATCATCACGGTCCGGCAGACCCAGATGTTCCTTGGGTGTCACGTAGCAAAGCATGGCCGTGCCAAACCAGCCAATCATCGCCGCCCCGATCGCGGAGGAGATGTGATCGTAGCCGGGGGAGATATCGGTCACCAGCGGGCCAAGCGTATAGAAGGGCGCTTCGTGGCACACCTTCAGTTGCTTCTCCACATTCTCCCGAATCTGGTGAAGCGGCACATGGCCAGGGCCTTCAATCATCACCTGACAATCATATTTCCAGGCGATTTCGGTCAGTTCCCCCAGTGTCTCCAGTTCGGCAAACTGGGCGGCGTCATTGGCGTCAGCAATAGAGCCGGGGCGCAGGCCATCGCCGAGTGAGAAGGAGATGTCATAGGCCGCGAGTATCTCGCACAGCTCCTCGAAATTCTCATAGAGGAAGCTCTCCTTGTGGTGGGCAAGGCACCACTTGGCCATGATGGAGCCACCGCGGGAAACAATGCCCGTCACGCGGTCTGCCGTCAGCGGGATGAAGGGCAGGCGCACGCCGGCGTGGACGGTCATATAGTCGACGCCCTGTTCTGCCTGTTCGATCACCGTGTCGCGGAAAACCTCCCAGTTCAGGTCTTCAGCAACGCCATTCACCTTTTCCAGCGCCTGATAGATTGGCACCGTGCCGATTGGCACCGGGGAATTGCGGATGATCCATTCGCGGATGGTGTGGATGTTCTTGCCGGTGGAAAGATCCATCACCGTGTCGCCACCCCAGCGGGTAGCCCACACCAGCTTGTCCACTTCTTCCGCAACACCGGACGTGACAGCCGAATTGCCGATATTGGCATTGATCTTCACAAGGAAGTTCCGGCCAATCGCCATCGGTTCAATTTCGGGGTGATTGATATTTGCGGGAATAATGGCACGGCCGCGCGCCACTTCCTCGCGTACGAACTCCGGCGTGATCTCGACAGGAATATGTGCGCCGAGCCCCATGGCCTTGTGGCGGGGATGCGCACCACCATTATAGGCGGCCAGATTTTCGCGCGCCGCTACATATTCCATTTCGGGTGTGATGATGCCGGCTCTGGCATAGGCCATCTGGGTGGGGCGCTTGCCAGCCTTACCACGCAGGGGCTTGCGGCCTGTAAGGTCGAACTGCGGCAGGGTGGATTCCTGCCCCTCCTTCAGCCCGTTATCTTCCGGGCGAATGACGCGGCCTTCCACTTCCTCAACATCGCCACGCGCGCGAATCCAGTGCGCACGCAAGGGAGAGAGGCCCTTGGTCAGGTTAATGATGGCGTCCGGGTCCGTGTAGGGGCCGGAGGTGTCATAGACGCGAAGGGGGCGCTCTTCGGGATCTGAAAGGGTGATCTCGCGCATGGCGACGCGGATGCCGGATCTGCCGGCCTCCAGATGAACCTTGCGGGATTGGGGCAGGGGGCCGGTTGTCACTTTCAGTGACGAGGTGGAGGCTTCATCAAGCACTGTCGGTTCTCCATCAGGCTGGCACATGCAGAAGCATGCGCGGGCATAGTGAGAGCCGGGATTCAAGCTACAGGAGGAGGGCAAAGCAGGCACACTTGTGCCTTGGCCATGCAGGTTCCGATCCCTTCGCCGGTATGACCCGGATCAGGTTCGAAGGGTCATCGCGGTGCCTGAGCCACCTGGGCAGCAGGCAAAACGAAATCTCAGCCCCTTCACGGGACCCCCCTTGGAACAGTCACAGTGTGGGAAGCCGGGGGGACAAAGTCAATGCCTTGTCGAATACATCCCATCGCGGTCCGAAGGCGCGATGACCCGTTATGTGCAGCGCATAGTGATCTTGTTGCGCGTTCGATGTAAGGAGACGGACCTGTTTTCCCCGGCAGCCCGTTTCGAGGGGCTCCGCTGCCATGCAAGGCTTCTGCACCATGCAGCAATATCTCGATCTCATGCGGCGTATTCTGGATGAAGGCGTGCGCAAGGAGGATCGTACCGGCACTGGCACTCTTTCCGTGTTCGGTCATCAGATGCGCTTCAATCTGGCCGAGGGATTCCCGCTCGTGACCACCAAGAAGCTGCATCTGCGCTCCATCATCCATGAGCTGCTGTGGTTTCTGGCGGGTGACACCAATATTGGCTACCTACAGGAAAATGGGGTCAGCATCTGGAATGAGTGGGCGGATGAACAGGGTAATCTTGGTCCTGTCTATGGCCACCAGTGGCGCTCATGGCCGACCCCGGAAGGCGGCGTAATCGACCAGATCGCCGATGTGGTCGATCAGATTCGGCGCAACCCGGATTCCCGCCGGCTGATCGTCACGGCATGGAACCCGGCGGACGTCGCGAAGATGGCGCTGCCCCCCTGCCACTGCCTGTTCCAGTTTGCGGTGGCGGATGGAAAGCTCTCCTGCCAGCTATACCAGCGTTCGGCTGACGTGTTTCTTGGAGTGCCTTTCAATATCGCTTCATACGCGCTGCTGACCCACATGGTGGCGCAGGTGACAGGGCTGAAGGTTGGGGATTTCATCCACACGCTGGGAGATGCGCATCTGTATCTCAACCATCTGGATCAGACCCGTGAGCAGCTTCAGCGCAGCCCGCGCGGTTTGGCGCAGCTCAAGTTGAATCCACAGGTGGATGATCTTTTCGCTTTCAAATTCGAAGATATATCAATTGAAGGTTATGATCCCTGGCCTGCCATCAGGGCTCCTGTTGCGGTGTAGGGCACGTAATCATCACCTGAACATTCTCCGGGCGTGCTCTTGTCACGAACTTGTGTCAGTCTGACTTCATCGGACTCGATGTTTCAGGGTCATAGTTTCAGGGAGAACGTGATGGCCGACGCAGGAAGCCTTTTGGGTCAGTTGCTTGGTGCTGCGCTTAGCAATGGCGGCGTGCGTGGCGGGCAGGGCGGCAATAATGCTGCCAATGGGCTGCCCGGTGCGCTGGGTGATGTGCTTGGCCAGGTTCTCGGTGGTGGCGCATCTCGAACCAGTGGTTCTTCGGGCGGTGCCGGTGGGCTTGGGGACCTTCTGGGGCAGGTTCTGGGCGGAGGTTCTGGCCGCGGACAGAGCGGGAGCGGGCCTTCCGGTGGCGTAAATGGCGGCATCGGAGATATCCTTGGTCAAGTTCTGGGTGGTGGCACCTCGCAGAGCGGCCCTTCCGGTGGGCTTGGTGGTAGTTTGGGAGATATTCTCGGTCAGGTTCTCGGCGGTGGCGCCGCACAGGGTGGCGGCCAGAGTGGCGCGCCGCGTGGTGGAAGCCTGGGAGGTAGTCTTGGTGATCTGGCAGGGGCTGCTCTGGGCGGAGGCTCTTCCGGGTCTGTGCCGTCTTCAAGCCCCTCACATGTGCCGGCACCCGCGCCGAGCAATGCTCCTTCAGGCGGAACCCAGCCGGCCGGTGGCAATGATCTGGTCAAATACGGAGGCCTTGCGGTTATCGGAATGCTGGCCTTCAATGCTTTCCGCAAGTGGCAGTCACAGGGGACGCAGGGCCGTTCCAACTTCGTTTCCGACCCTGCAGCAGGACAAAACGGTTTCGCCATAGCAAACGTGCCTGGTGGCCCCGAGGTGTTCTCCAATGTGCTTCTGGCCGCCATGGTGGCCGCTGCACAGGCCGATGGTCAGATCGATCAGGACGAATTCAACCGCATCGTTGGCGGCCTTGAAAAAATCGGTGCAAGCGGTGCGGATCAGCAGGCGCTGATCGAGTATCTCTCTGTTCCGGTGGATCCTCAGATTCTGGTTTCAGCTGCTGTTACGCCGCAGGCGGCAAGCGCGATTTATGTCGCCTCGCTCATGGCTATCCAGCCAGATCATCCAGACGAACAGAAGTATCTCACTGATCTTGCATCCCGTCTCGGGATCGATCCGGCACTGAAAGCGCAGTTGGATTCGGATTTGGCCGCAGCATGAGACCCTGCTGTATGAGACTTATGTGATGCGTGTTCGTTTTCCCACGAAGCGATAAATGAAAAGCCCGGTTGGCCTTTGTGCGACCAGGCTTTTTATGTGGTTTTCAGCGTATCGTTATTTCATTGATCGCAGTAATCAACCCATCCAGACCCATCTGGGGGGAACTGCGCAGCCAATCTGACATCTGGTTGCGAAAGAAGGTGAGTTGCCGTTTGGCATAACGTTTGGTGTCTCCTTGCCCTTCGGCAATGGCGTCATCCAGTCCGATCTGTCCCGCCAGATAACGGGTAAGGGCAGGGGCACCATGAGCCTTCAGGGCCGTGCGGGATGCTGGCAGATGGCGTTGCGCCAGACGCTTCACCTCATCCAGCGCGCCTGCCTCCAGCATGCCAAGGAAGCGGGCATCAATGCGCTCACACAATTCATCTCTATCCACTTCAAGCACCATGCGCACAGTTTGGGCGCGGCTTAGGAACGGCATTTGAATGTCTTGCTGCCATTGCGAAAGTGGCCGACCCGTGGCCCTTTCCACCTCGAGCGCCCGCAGGATACGCTGTCGATCGTTCAGGTTCAGGCGGGCTGCAATCTCTGGATCACGTTTGGAAAGCTGATCGTGGAGGTCGAGACTGGACTTCGTTTCAGCCCAAGCGCGAAGAGGCGCGCGGATTGTCTCCGGGATGGAGGGAATTTCCACCAAACCTTGTGTCAGAGCGCGAAAATAGAGCCCTGTGCCGCCGACCAGTATGGGGATCTGCCTCTGCTGCCAGGCATCATGCAGTGCCGCCTTTGCATCTTCCACCCATCGGCCAACGGAATAGTCGCTGTCAGCATCAACATGGCCATAAAGCTGATGAGGTGCTAAGGCGATGTCTGCGACATCTGGCCGCGCCGTCAGTAGATGAAGGTCGGCATAGACTTGCATGGAATCTGCATTAATCACGACACCATTCAGGCGTTCCGCCAGCGCCAGTGCCAGTGCTGACTTTCCGCTGGCTGTCGGGCCAGCGATGAGCACCACCAGCCCTCTCATTCCTTCATATTCCGGTATCATCATGGCTTATGTTGCAACGCTGATCTCAAATCCGTCCTCGCCCGCAGTGTCGCGGGAGGTTCTTCACAAGGCAAAGGCCGTTTTGCCCCGCGCGCAGGAACCTGTGGTGCTGCATCAGAATGTAGCTGCCGATATCCATTTCAAGCCAACTCTTGGGGCAGACACACGCGCCATCGCAGAAGAGGTGCGCCAGATTCTGGATGGGGCACCCGTTGATGTTGTGGTGCAGCTTGAGGCCGGCCGGCGCAAGCGTCTTTTCCTTGCCGATATGGATTCCACCATGATCGGGCAGGAATGCATTGATGAACTGGCGGATTGGGCGGGTCTGAAGGCGCATGTCTCTGCCATTACCGAGCGGGCGATGCGGGGCGAGATCGAGTTCGAGCCGGCCCTGCGGGAGCGAGTCGGGTTGCTGCGTGATCTGCCGGTCAGTGTCGTGGCGGATGTGTTGCGGGAGCGTATCCATCTCACGCCGGGAGGGCCGGAGCTTGTAGCGACCATGCGGGCGAATGGTGCTTATGCCGCACTGGTCTCTGGTGGTTTCACGTTGTTTACGGAAGTTGTAGCCGGGAAAATCGGTTTCGATGAACACCGGGCAAATATTCTTCTGGTTGAGGGGGATGTTCTGGCCGGTGCCGTGGCTGAGCCGATCCTGGGCCGAGAAGCCAAATATGCCACGCTGGTAGAACTGCGTGATCGTATGCATCTGGCTCCGTCAGAGACTCTGGCCGTCGGAGATGGCGCGAATGATCTTGCGATGCTGGGAGAGGCCGGGCTGGGCGTGGCATTCCATGCAAAGCCGCAGGTCGCTGCCGCCGCTCATGCCCGTATTGATCATGGGGATCTAACCGCGCTGCTGTATGTGCAGGGTTATACCCATGATGAATTTCGTCAGGGCTGAGTGAAGGACGCAGGATTATCCGGGGGCTTCTGTCTGTGAGAGCTTCCGCGCTTTTAAAATGCGCGGAAGCTCTTTTTTGGTCACCAAGCTCTGTGCTTGCCCTTATTCCAGAGGCAGGGTCACGAACTCCTGCTGCCCCTCTCCATCAGACACGAGCAAGAGTATGGCGTTGCGTCCACCCTTGCGCATCGCTTCAATCCGGCGCTCCACGGCATCATTACTATCCACCGCTTCCTGCCCGATTTGCACAATGACAAGACCCGGTCGCAGGCCACGCTCTGCTGCGGGTGAATTTTCAACCACCTCGGTAATCACCATGCCCTTGATGGCAGGACCGATCTTGTGTTGCTCTCGCAGTTTTTCTGTGAGGGGTGATAGGGTTATGCCCAGCGCCTTTTGATGCGGTGCCGGCTTTGCCTTGGCTGTCGCTGAGGGCTGCTCGTTCTTTGCTTCTGTTTCATCCGCAGGCATGCGGGCAATTTTCAGACGCAGTGTCTGTGGTTTGCCCTTGCGAATGATATCCACGGGTACCGTCCGGTCCACCATGGTATCGGCGACCGTCCGGGTGAGATCACGGACCGACTTGATGTCCTTCCCGTCGAACTTGAGGATGACATCTCCAGCCTGCAGACCGGCAAGCGCTGCCGGGCCGCCCTCATTCACCACGCCAATTAGCGCCCCTTGGGCGCTCTTCAGATCGAGCGTTTCCGCGATTTCGTCGGTCACCGGCTGGATGCGGACACCGATCCAGCCGCGCCGTACTTCCCCGAACTCCTGAAGCTGGGAAAGCACGGGTTGTGCGCTTGAGGCCGGTACGGCAAAGCCAATGCCGATTGAGCCGCCCGAGGGGGAAATGATGGCCGTGTTTACGCCAACCACCTCGCCCGCCATATTGAAGAGCGGACCGCCGGAATTGCCACGATTGATGGCGGTATCTGTCTGAATGAAGTTGTCATAGGGACCGGCATTGATGTCGCGGTTGCGGGCAGAGACGACGCCCACAGTGAGCGATCCGCCAAGCCCGAACGGGTTGCCAATCGCCATCACCCAATCACCCACCCGCAGTCCATCTGAATTACCAAAACGAACGGCAGTAAGTGGCTTTTCCGGCTTCACCCGCAGCAGGGCCAGATCTGTCTTGGTATCCCGGCCAATCAACTCCGCCTTGAGTTTCGTGCCATCATTGAAGTTGGCATAGATTTCGTCAGCATCAGCAATGACATGATTGTTCGTGACAATGAGGCCTGTGGGGTCAATCACAAAACCTGATCCGAGAGAAGACACCCGGCGAGGCAGATTTTCACCACCATCTTCCTGACGCTGCTTGAAATAGTCTTCAAAAAATTCCTCGAAGGGTGCACCGGGGGGCAAATCCGGGACGGGTACGCTGCGGGAGGCTGCCACATTCTGTGCCGTGGAAATATTCACCACCGCATCCATGACCTGCTCGGCGACATCAGCAACCGAATCCGGGCCCTTGGATGTGGCGGCATGGGCGGGCACAGAAAAGCTGACCGAGAGGCTCAGGGGCGTAACCGTGCAGGCCAAAGCCAGAGTCAGGACGGCTAGAGGAGAATGGCCGGATGAGCGACGGCGATATGACAGCATGGCTTTCCTCAATTCGGCCTCGGCCTCCGATGCGCCACGATACAGCACGCGCCGGAATGTGCCTGATTCTAGCAGACTGAAACTGGCGGTTCTGTGGACATGCATCTTATTCGCAGGGGAATATCTGCACATGCCCGGCTGTATAAATGCGTGAAAAGAAAACGGCGGGGTGTGTTTCCACACCCCGCCGTTCTCATATTTCTGCTGCTTAAGAGCGTTCAGTTCGCCGGGGCAGCTGGGTTGGGCGTACCCACGGGGTTCTGGAAATAGCGGAAGAAGCTCGAATCCGGGCTGATAAGGAGCTTCGTGTCCCCTGCCTTCATGCTGGCCTCGTATGCCTGCATGGAACGGTAGAAGGAGAAGAAGTCCGGATCACGACCGAAAGCATCGGCGAAGATCGCATTGCGCTCCGCATCGCCCTCACCGCGCACCTGCTCACCCTTGGATGATGCTTCGGCAACAACGATCGTGGCTTCACGTTCGGCCCGGGCGCGGAGCCTCTGGGCGGCTTCGTTACCCTGCGCGCGAATCTCGGCCGCTTCACGCTGGCGTTCGGTCTGCATGCGCTGGAATACCGCCTGACTGTTGGCTTCCGGAAGGTCCGCACGGCGAATGCGAACATCCACCACGGTGATGCCGAAGCCAGAAGCCTCGCGGTTCACCTGTTCGGCGATACGGCGCATCAAGCCTTCACGATCATCGCGGACAACCGAGATGAAGGTGCTCTCACCCAGCACTCGGCGCAGGGCCGAGCTCAGGATGGTGGCAAGGCGGGAATTCGCGGCCTCAACAGTACCAACGGCCTGATAGAAGCGAAGCGGATTGGTGATGCGGTAACGTGCGAAGGCATCGACCACCAGACGCTTCTGATCTGATGCAATCACCTCCTGAGAGGGCATTTCCAGATCCAGCGTGCGGTTGTCGAGATACACAACGCTGTCGATGAAGGGCACCTTCCAGTGCAGACCCGGAGTTGTGATGGGCTCCTGCGGTTCACCGAAGCGCAGAACCAGAGCCTGCTGGGTCTGGCTCACAATGAATGCCGCTGAATAGAGGACCACAAGGCCAACTGCGACGAGGACGGCGAGAATGACGCCGAGAATCTGATTCCTCACTGCTGACCTCCCTGCGTGGTACGGCCGGCAGCCGGCTGACGGTTGAGCAATTCATTCAGCGGCAGTACGGGCAGCACACCGGACGAGCCCTGACGGCCTGTGCCGGGATCGACGACAACCTTATCGACCTGCCCAAGCACACGCTCCATGGTTTCCAGATACATACGCTGACGGGTCACGTCCTTGGCCTTCTGGTACTCATCATAGATGGCAAGGAAGCGGGACGCTTCACCGCGGGCTTCCACCACAGTGCGCTCACGATAGGCCTGAGCCGCATTCTCGATGCGGGAGGCTTCACCGCGCGCTTCCGGCAGAACCCGGTTGGCGTAGGCCTGCGCTTCGTTCTGGGAGCGTTCGGCATCTGCACGGGCAGCCTGCACGTCGCGGAACGAGTCGATGACCTGGCTCGGCGGGTCAACCTTCTGCAACTGCACCTGAGTGATGCGCACGCCGGCGGCATACTGGTCCATTGTCCGCTGCATCAGTTCCTGAACTGCGGTTTCGATGTTCTGACGCGCACCCGTGAGGATCGGCTGGATGTTGGTGCGGCCAATAACCTCGCGCATGGCGCTTTCCGCCACGGCCTTGATGGTGCCTTCAGGGTTCTGCACGTTGAACAGATACTGTTCAGCATTCGAGATGACCCAGAAAACCGAGAAGTCCACGTCGACGATGTTTTCGTCACCCGTGAGCATCAGGCTTTCTTCCGGAACATCACGCATGGCTGCGCCACGGCGGGGCTCTTCGCCAACGCGCATGCCGATATCAATGCGATTCACGCGTGTGACCTTGGGGGTCAGCACGGTCTCGATCGGGAAGGGCAGATGATAGTTCAGGCCGGGCTGGGTGATGCCCACGAACTTGCCGAAACGCAGCACCACGCCCTGCTCATCCGGCTGCACGCGGTAAAAGCCGGACAGAAGCCAGCCCGCGACCACCAGCAGAATGATCAGAATAATCCCCTTCGCACCAAACGAGCCCGGCATCATGGTGCGGAGCTGGTCCTGGCTGCGGCGGATGATGTCTTCGATATCAGGTGGCGTTGGTCCGTTGGAGGATGGCCCGTTTCCCCATGGGCCGCGCGGCCCACTCCCCCATGGGCCGCCACTCTGATTTTTCCATGACATCCGTGTCTCTCCCCGGCGGCGCCCGGTAGGCGACCGCATCACACCGTGTCCTGTCCTGGCGCTAGACATGGCGAAACGTGCAGTCGCACACATCTCGCTTTGCCAGCAGAAGCCTGCCGGGTGGCAAGCTTCTCAAGAATATCGCGCACAGGATGACAGACCCGGCTCAAAGCTGTCTGAAATCCACCGCCCGCAGCCTTGGCCACCGACCAGACGGTTATAGGGAAGCGGCCCCCGCCTTTCAACGCGGGGGCCGCCTGCCCACATCATGCAAATAGGATGCTCTATCGGTTTACGCAACGGGAGGGGATGTAACTCCACTGCGTTCCTGCCCCGCTGCATTGCGGGAATTTTGCGCAGCCGCCCTGTAATGATCGAGAACGAAGAGCCGGATGGCGGAAGAAAGGTTGCCCTGGTTCCGCGCGGCATCGATGCTCGCCACGAGATCAGAAAGGGTCAGGCGACGTCCGCTGGCGACTTCTTTAAGTGCATCCCAGAAGGCATCTTCCAGACTCACACTGGTTTTATGGCCGGCGATAACAATGGATCGCTTAACCACGGGGCTTTTCATTTTCATCCCTTTCGGTCAGGGCATGGCCTTCAAGGAGGCGGCGCTGACGTTCCAGTGCATCGGCTGTGACTTCGCGTTCTGAGCGGGTTCTTCCGAATCGAACGCGGTTCTCTTCCGCTTTGGCCTGTGATGCCTGGCGCGCTCGCATTTTGCGCTCACGATGAAGACTAATCACGTCGCCCAATTTGCACCTCTTGGAATGGCCGGTTCCCCCAAACCGACCGGTTAGACTTGTATACACGAGCGGGTAGACAGCATGTCCACTCCGACTTGTGTGATAAAACCGGCAAAGTGCTCAAGTTTTGTTGCAGCCTGTGAACAGGATACCTCTACAAGGGTGGCGAGGATATGGCGATTTGCATGCCAGAGAACCTCCGCCGGCTACCTCCCTGTAATAATTTTACCGTTTTGACAGTTTGCCCGGCTCTTTGCGTTCACCCTGATGAAACGCACTCTCCCCGCACGGCTATGAGATGTGCTAAGGAGCCGCCGCGCGTTTTACGGTTATGAAAGGGTTAAGCTGATGACCACCCGTACCGAGACTGATACCTTTGGTCCCATCGAAGTTGCTGCGGACCGTTATTGGGGGGCGCAGGCACAGCGCTCGCTGGGCAATTTCAAGATCGGTTGGGAAAAGCAGCCCCTGCCAGTGGTTCGGGCTCTCGGGATCGTGAAGCGCGCAGCCGCCGAAACCAATCGAGATCTGGGTCGGCTCGATGCGGGTCTCGCCGAAGCCATCGTGACAGCCGCACAGGAAGTGATCGACGGCAAGCTGGATGAGCATTTCCCGCTCGTGGTGTGGCAGACCGGTTCCGGCACCCAGTCCAACATGAATGCGAACGAGGTCATCTCGAATCGCGCGATCGAGATTCTGGGCGGTGAGATGGGCTCCAAGAAGCCCGTGCATCCGAACGACCATGTGAACATGAGTCAGTCGTCGAACGACACCTATCCCACCGCCATGCATGTGGCGTGCGCGGAAGAGGTGGTGCACCGGCTCGTTCCCGCCCTGCGCAAGCTTCATGCGGCGCTGGCTGCAAAGTCCAAGGAATGGGAACACATCATCAAGATCGGCCGCACCCACACGCAGGATGCGACCCCACTGACCCTTGGTCAGGAGTTCTCCGGTTATACACAGCAGGTCGCCAATGGCATCCAGCGCATTGAAGTGACGCTGCCGGCCCTGATGCAGCTTGCGCAGGGCGGTACGGCTGTCGGCACTGGCCTGAATGCGCCGGTGGGCTTTGCAGAGAAGGTGGCCGAGCATATCGCCTCCATCACCGGCCTGCCTTTCACCACGGCTCCGAACAAGTTCGAGGCGCTCGCCGCGCATGACGCCATGGTGTTCACGCATGGCGCGATCAACACGGTTGCAGCTTCGCTGTTCAAGATCGCGAATGATATTCGCTTCCTTGGCTCGGGTCCGCGTTCCGGTCTTGGCGAGCTGTCCCTGCCGGAGAATGAGCCCGGCTCTTCGATCATGCCGGGCAAGGTGAACCCCACCCAGTGTGAGGCTATGACGCAGGTTTGCGCGCAGATTTTCGGCAACCATGCCACGCTGACCTTCGCCGACAGCCAGGGCCATTTCGAGCTGAACGTGTTCAACCCGGTGATGGCCTATAATTTCCTCCAGTCGGTGCGCCTGCTATCGGATGCGGCTGTGAGCTTCACCGATAACTGCGTTGTCGGCATCGAGGCCCGTGAGGACAACATCAAGGCTGCGCTTGAGCGCTCTTTGATGCTGGTCACCGCTCTGGCCCCGAAGATCGGCTACGACAATGCGGCCAAGATCGCCAAGACCGCGCACAAGAATGGCACGACCCTGCGCGATGAAGCCGTGGGTGGCGGTTATGTGACCAATGAGGAGTTCGACGAGGTTGTTCGCCCCGAGAAGATGATCTCCCCGAACTGATCCGCTTTTAAAGTGGTTCTGAAAGCGGCGTCCCGATGAAAATCGGGGCGTCGTTTTCTTTTGTGGAGTCAGATTGTCCGGTAGGTTCTGCGCCTGTCTGCCAATTGCCGGAGTCTCATGATGGATGGGGGAAAAATGGATCAGTCGGTCAATATCGGCGACCTTCACCCCACACAGCTGACTCTGGGGCTTTCTGAAGTGAGGGCACGCGCAAAGGCGATGCGCTCAAGTTCTGCGGATGATCTGAACAAGCTTGTGGCCAGCAAGCCTGTGCCCCATGTGATCGGGCCACATGGGCGCATCTATATCATTGATCACCACCATCTTTGCCGAGCCTTGCTGGAAGCAGGATATGAGCAGGTGATTCTCGGCACGCGCCTTGAGGATTGGTCAGACCTCGATCTCAAGTCATTCTGGGCCCGGATGGAGGCGCACAGCTATTGCTGGCCCATCGATGTGAATGGGAACCGGCGCCCCTTTTCCAAGATACCGCCCCATGTTCGTGAACTGACGGACAATCCATGGCGTACCATCGCCCGCTCCGTGCGTGGCGAGGCGTATTCGAATGAGGACACGCCATTTCAGGAGTTCAAATGGGGGGATTACTATCGTTCCTTCATGACCCCGCGCCTTCTGGAATGCGATATAGAAATGGCGAGAGAGCTGGCCGTAAAGCTCTCACGAAATGAAGAGGCGCAGGATCTTCCGGGGTATCTCGGGCGGGGCGGTGCCAGATCGCGCAAGGAGAAGGCGCGAACTTGAAGCTGGAGAGGATCAGGAGAAGGCAATGACTGCAATGGTTCAGGGTGTGGGCCGCCTGAAGGCTCCAGTATTCATGGTTCTGTTGTCGCTGTTTCTGGCGGGTTGCGGAATCAACACGATTCCAACCGCTGAGGAGCAGGCAAAGGCGTCCTGGAGCGAGGTGCTGAACCAGTATCAGCGCCGTTCCGATCTCATCCCGAATCTGGTCGAGACGGTGAAGGGGTATGCCACTCATGAGCGGGAAGTGCTGACCGAAGTCACCGAGGCGCGTGCCAAGGCTACTGCTGTGCGCGTTGATGCATCGACCATCACCGATCCAGAACAGTTCCGGCAGTTTCAGGAGGCGCAGTCCCGCCTCTCTGGTGCATTGGGAAGGTTGCTTGCCATTACCGAGGCTTATCCGGACCTGAAGGCAAACCAGAATTTTCTCGCTCTTCAGTCGCAGATCGAGGGGACCGAGAATCGCATTGCCGTTGCGCGGCGCGATTATATCGAGGCGGTCCGGGTCTATAATACCGAGCTGAAGACTTTCCCCGGCGTGCTTTGGGCCTCAACCCTGTATCGCTCCTACAAGCCGATGGAGACCTTCACCATCTCTGAGGAACAGCGGCAGGCTCCGCAGGTGAAGTTCAACTGAACTTAGGCTGCCGGGCCCATTCGGGTTAGGCGCCGCTACCCGTATCCTGATGGTGAACACTGTCAGGATACGGGGCGCGATGTGAGCGGGGCAGGGGTATGAACGAGCATAGCTGCAATTCTCGGGTCATCCGGTTGCGATCAATGATGCAGCCTTGCCTGTGCATGCTGTTCTCACTGTTTGTGTTGATGCTTTCGGGAAGCGTCATTGCTCGGGCCGCCCCTGATTATCCTGCACTTACAGGACAGGTGGTGGATGAGGCGGGCATCATCGACCCAGTGACCGCCGCCAATCTGGAGTCTGAGCTGGCGGCACAGGAAAAGAATACCTCCGATCAAATCGTGGTCGCCACTGTGCGCTCTCTCGACGGTTTGCCCATCGAAGATTATGCGAACGGTCTGTTTCGCGCGTGGAAGCTGGGGCAAAGCAAGGAGAACAATGGCGTTCTTCTGCTGATCGCGCCCAATGAGCGTAAGGTCCGTATCGAGGTTGGCTATGGTCTGGAAGGCATCATGACGGATGCTGTTTCCAGCACCATCATCCGCAATGCCATTATTCCCGAATTCAAGTCCGGAAACATGGGGGAGGGGGCCGTAAAGGGCGCTCAGGCGATTCTTGAGGTTTTGAATATGGACCCGGATGAGGCTCGTGCCCGCGCGCGGGCGCTGGAGGAGGATCAGGATAGCCTGACGGATGATGATTTTCTGGATATCATCCTGTTTCTGCTCTTTATCGGCTTCATCATCTTTGTCATCCGGCGCTCTGGGGGCGGCGGGCCGGGGGGGCGTCGACGCCGGCGCGTTGGTGATGCTCTTGCCGGAGGCTCGGTTTCGACCTGGGACTGGGGCTCTGGAAGCTCGGGGGGCAGCTGGTCCGGTGGAGGAGGGTGGTCTGGTGGCGGCGGTTCATCCGGCGGCGGCGGCGCATCAGGGAGCTGGTAGGGGTGCCCTTCCAGATTTGGCTCAATCGATTGAAATTTTCTTCATGACGAGCGTGACTTGATTCTTCCCTGAATTAGGTCAGAGCTACATCGGGCAATGAAGTTTTTCTTCCGCCTGCTGATGGGACAGAGTCGCGTACATTGAAGGAATGACATATGTCGCCTGTCATGAATACGGAGCGGGATAAAGCTGCGGCAAGTGCAGGCCTGTCACCTGAGCACCTCAAGCATGTCGCAGAGGCTATCGCAGCAGCGGAGCAGAAGACATCAGCTGAAATCCGCGTGGTCGTTTCCAGAGCCCCTGTAGTGACTCATCCATTCTTTCCCATGCTCTGGGCCGGGCTGGCGGCATTGATTCTGCCTTGGGGCATCCAGTTTCTCGGTAACTTCTCCAGCCTGTCTATTCTGCAGGTTCAGGCGATCATCTTCATGGTTTCGGCAGGCCTTTTCATGCTGCCAAGCCTGTCTGAATATGTTGTGCCGCGCATGGCTCTCAAATCCGCAGTGCGGACTGCGGCAATCGAGACATTTCTCGCGCACGGCATGGTGCAGACAGCCGGACGAACGGGTGTGCTGATTTTTGTCGCGGCTCATGAACGTATGGTTGAAGTGGTGGCGGATGAAGGTGTTCACAGTCATCTTGGCCCGTCCACATGGGCAGAAATCTGCGCTAGCATTGCAAGGCATGCCAGTTCCGGGCAACTGGGTGAAGGGCTTGCGACTGGAGTGGCTTTCGCAGGTGAACAGCTGGCGGTTATTCTGCCGCCCCAGCCGGGTGGGCTGAATGAACTGGATGACCGCGTCATTATTCTTTGACCGGCTGAATAAAAGGACTTCTCAAGGAAGGGCATATGAAAGGGAAGGGCGAACGGGAACGGCACATCGTAGCCCCCATGTTGTTTCCTCTCTTCCCCGGCATGGCCTCATGGCTTTCCAAGAGCGGCGCGGCAGCCTAGATTGCGGCCGAGCCTTAGGGGGCTCACTCAAGGCAAAGGGCTAAATCTCATGACCAAACCCGCCGTTCGCGTCGCCGTCACGGGCGCCGCCGGTCAGATCTGTTACTCGCTGCTGTTCCGCATCGCCAATGGCGACATGTACGGCAAGGATCAGCCGGTCATCCTCCAGCTTCTGGATCTGCCCCAGGCCCAGGCCGCCGTGGGTGGCGTGGTGATGGAACTCGAAGACTGCGCCTTCCCGAATCTCGCCGATGTGGTCATCACCGATGATCCGAAGGTGGCATTCAAGGATGTTGATGCAGCGATTCTGGTGGGTGCACGCCCACGTTCCAAGGGCATGGAGCGCGCTGACCTGCTCTCCGCCAATGCCGAGATCTTCAAGGTGCAGGGCCGCGCCCTGAATGAAGCCGCGAAGCGTGACGTGAAGGTGCTGGTGGTTGGCAATCCGGCCAATACCAATGCCTACATCACGGCAAAGAGCGCCCCTGATCTGCCGGCCCGCAACATCACTGCCATGCTGCGTCTGGATCACAACCGCGCCCTTTCGCAGTTTGCGAAGAAGGCCGGTGTGCTGTCTCAGGATATCGAGAAGCTGGCCGTGTGGGGCAACCACTCCCCCACCATGTATGCTGACTATCGCTTCGCCACGGTCAACGGCAAGCCGCTGCCAGATCTGGTGAACGACGAGGTCTGGTATCGCGACACGCTGATTCCCAAGGTGGGCAAGCGCGGTGCAGCTATCATCGAGGCGCGCGGCCTGTCGTCAGCCGCCTCTGCGGCCAATGCAGCTGTTGACCACATGCATGACTGGATCCATGGCACCAATGGTGGCTGGGTTTCCATGGGCGTGGCTTCTGATGGTTCCTATGGCGTGCCAGAGGGAATCGTTTTTGGCGTGCCGGCCATCTGCTCCAATGGCGACTATCAAGTCGTTAAGGATCTGCCGATGGACGAGTTCTCCAAGGAGAAGTTTGGCGTTACGCTGAACGAGCTTCTGGAAGAGCGCGATGGCGTTGCCAGCCTGCTGGGCTGATAAAAGTTAAATATGGTTTATGAGGCGCGACATCCCGGTGTCGCGCCTTTTTCATAATTGTATCAAGTGGGTGGTAGCGCGGCCGGAATGTGAATCCCAGGGATGATCGCTTTTCTTGGCTTGAATGCCTGCAAACACTTGACGTAGAGCGACTCTCTGGGTAAAAGCAGCCCACTTTCGCGGCAGGCAGTCAACGCCATGACGGGAATCGCAGTTCACGGAAATCGCCAACCAACTGGTTTCCTTGCATTCCCGGGTTTCAAGACGCTGTTAGAAAGAGCACTGCGATAACTTCAGGTGCATGATCGCAACGCTGTTCCCCTTTACCAAGGGTGTGCTGAGCGCGGTGATCCTCTGTCGCGGCATGGTGTGCCCAAGCTTTTCGGTTTGGGATGCGCCATTGCTTTCGTGGTGTGGCCAATGGGTTTCCTTTGGCTCCAGAGAATTCGCAGACCCTTCGGGGTTAGTCATGGCGATCCTTGTGGGTCGTTGAAACGAAGAATGCGGCCAAGGCCGCAGATCAGGACGAGGCGAAGGCGTACATGCCGACGATCAACCAGCTGATCCGTAAGCCGCGGGAAGCGCAGAAGGCGCGGGATAAGGCGCCTGCGCTTCAGGCGAGCCCCCAGAAGCGCGGCGTCTGCACACGCGTCTATACCACGACCCCGAAGAAGCCGAACTCGGCGCTTCGTAAGGTTGCAAAGGTGCGGCTCACCAACAGCTTCGAAGTTATCGGCTACATCCCGGGTGAGGGCCATAATCTTCAGGAGCATTCCGTGGTGATGATCCGCGGTGGCCGCGTGAAGGATCTTCCCGGCGTGCGTTATCACATTCTGCGTGGTGTGCTCGATACGCAGGGCGTCAAGAACCGGAAGCAGCGCCGTTCGAAGTACGGCGCGAAGCGGCCGAAGTGATTGGCTAAGTGAGGAATTAAATATGTCTCGTCGTCACAAGGCCGAGCGCCGCGAAGTTATTCCAGACGCGAAGTACGGTTCGACCGTCCTGTCTCGCTTCATGAATTCCGTGATGCGCGATGGTAAGAAGTCTGTTGCTGAAGGCATCGTCTATGGCGCGCTTGATGTCGTCGAGGCGAAGGCCAAGCATGACCCGGTAGAGGTCTTTATTCAGGCGCTTGAGAATGTCGCTCCCGCGGTCGAGGTTCGTTCTCGCCGTGTTGGTGGCGCCACCTACCAGGTGCCGGTGGAAGTGCGCAACGAGCGTCGCCAGACTCTGGCTATCCGCTGGCTGATTGCATCTGCCCGGGCGCGCAATGAGAAGACCATGGTGGAGCGTCTTTCCGCTGAGCTTCTTGATGCTGCCAACAATCGCGGCTCCGCCGTGAAGAAGCGCGAGGATACGCACCGTATGGCGGAAGCCAACCGTGCCTTCTCGCATTACCGCTGGTGACCGGAACCGAGGACTGAGCAATGCCGCGCAGCCACGCGATCGAGGACTACCGTAATTTCGGCATCATGGCCCACATTGATGCTGGCAAGACCACGACCACCGAGCGGATCCTCTTCTATACGGGCAAGAACCACAAGATTGGTGAGACCCATGATGGGGCCTCCACCATGGACTGGATGACCCAGGAGCAGGAACGCGGCATCACCATTACGTCTGCCGCGACGACTGCGATCTGGAATGGTCACCGTCTGAACATCATCGACACCCCCGGCCACGTGGACTTCACCATTGAGGTGGAACGTTCTCTGCGCGTGCTGGACGGTGCGGTGTGCGTGCTGGACGGCAACCAGGGCGTTGAGCCTCAGACTGAGACCGTTTGGCGTCAGGCTGACAAGTACAACGTGCCGCGCATCGTGTTCGTCAATAAGATGGACAAGATCGGTGCTGACTTCTATCGCTGCGTCGACATGATTGTTGACCGCGTGGCTGGCAATCCTGTGTGCTGCCAGCTGCCGATCGGTGCCGAGAGTGATTTCAAGGGCGTCATCGACCTTATCCGTATGAAGGCTGTTGTGTGGGAAGACGAGGCGCTCGGCGCCAAGTTCCACGATGCAGAAATTCCTGCGGACCTCGCCGATAAGGCGGTTGAGTATCGCAGCAAGCTTATTGAAGCTGCTGTTGAGCTCGATGATGACGCGATGGCAGCGTATCTTGACGGTGTTGAACCAGATGAGGCGACCCTGAAGGCGCTAATCCGTAAGGCTGTGATTGGGCGCGTGTTCAATCCTGTTTTCTGCGGCTCAGCTTTTAAGAACAAGGGTGTTCAGCCGCTGCTCGACGCAGTTGTGGACTTCCTGCCCTCTCCTATCGATCGTGGGGCGATCAAGGGTATCGACTTCAAGACTGAAGAAGAGACCGATCGTAAGCCTTCTGACTCCGAAGCGCTGTCCGTTCTTGCATTCAAGATCATGGACGACCCCTTCGTTGGTACGATCACTTTCTGCCGCGTCTATTCGGGCGTGATGGAAACCGGTATGGGTCTGCTGAACTCCACCCGTGACAAGCGCGAGCGCGTCGGGCGGATGCTGCTGATGCACGCCAACAATCGTGAAGACATCAAGGAAGCCTATGCTGGCGACATCGTCGCTCTGGCAGGCCTCAAGGATGTTCGTACGGGTGATACCCTGTGCGATCCGGCCAAGGCCGTGATCCTTGAGAAAATGGAATTCCCTGAGCCTGTTATCGAGATTGCTATCGAGCCCAAGTCCAAGGCGGACCAGGAAAAGCTCGGTATCGCTCTCTCCAAGCTGGCCGCTGAGGATCCCTCCTTCCGCGTGTCCACTGATTTCGAAAGCGGTCAGACCATTCTTAAGGGAATGGGCGAACTGCATCTCGATATCAAGGTCGACATCCTGCGTCGTACCTACAAGGTTGATGCGAATATCGGTGCGCCCCAGGTGGCTTACCGCGAGACGCTCAGCAAGAAGACCGAAGTGGATTACACCCACAAGAAGCAGACCGGTGGTACTGGTCAGTTCGCTCGGGTGAAGTTCATTGTGGAGCCGAATGAAGTTGGCAAGGGCTTCCAGTTTGAAAGCACCATTGTCGGCGGCTCGGTGCCGAAGGAATACATCCCGGGTGTCCAGAAGGGCCTCGAGAGCGTTCTTGGTGCTGGCGTTCTGGCAGGCTTCCCTGTGGTCGACGTGAAGGTGCAGCTTATCGACGGCGCCTTCCATGAAGTGGACTCCTCGGCACTCGCGTTCGAGATTGCATCTCGTGCAGCGTTCCGTGAAGCCCTTCAGAAGGGTGGAGCCATGCTGCTCGAGCCCATCATGAAGGTCGAGGTGGTGACACCGGAAGATTATACCGGTTCCGTCATCGGCGATCTGAATTCACGTCGTGGCCAAATTCAGGGTCAGGACATGCGTGGCAACGCCAATGTCGTCAACGCAATGGTGCCGCTGGCCAACATGTTTGGCTATGTGAACACACTGCGTTCGTTCAGTCAGGGCCGTGCTACATTTACGATGCAGTTCGATCACTACGAGCAGGTGCCGTCGAACGTAGCTCAGGAAATTCAGTCCAAGTACGCGTGAGCGTCCGCCTGAGTTTCCAATTCGCCCTTTAGTTCAGCCAGAGAGACCCAACGGAGCGTCCCATGGCCAAAGAGAAGTTCAACCGTTCGAAGCCGCATTGCAACATCGGCACCATTGGTCACGTTGACCATGGCAAGACGTCGCTGACGGCAGCGATCACGAAGGTTCTTGCAGAGAGCGGCGGCGCGTCGTTCACGGCATATGACCAGATTGACAAGGCGCCTGAAGAGAAGGCCCGCGGCATCACCATTTCCACCTCGCACGTGGAATATGAGACGCAGAACCGTCACTATGCGCACGTGGACTGCCCCGGTCACGCCGACTATGTGAAGAACATGATCACCGGCGCGGCGCAGATGGACGGCGCGATTCTGGTGGTGTCCGCTGCTGACGGCCCGATGCCCCAGACCCGTGAGCACATCCTGCTCGCCCGTCAGGTCGGCGTGCCGGCTCTGGTGGTGTTCCTGAACAAGTGCGACATGGTGGATGATCCCGAACTGCTCGAGCTGGTTGAGCTTGAGGTTCGTGAGCTTCTGTCCAAGTACGACTTCCCCGGCGACGATATCCCGATCGTGCGCGGTTCGGCGCTGGTTGCGCTCGAGAATGGCGATGCGGCCCTTGGCCACGATGCCGTGCTTGAGCTGATGACCCAGGTCGATGCTTACATCCCGCAGCCGGAGCGTCCGGTTGACCTGACCTTCCTGATGCCGATCGAAGACGTGTTCTCGATCTCGGGCCGTGGCACCGTGGTGACCGGTCGCGTTGAGCGCGGCATCGTGAAGGTTGGTGAGGAAGTCGAGATCGTCGGCATCCGTCCGACCCAGAAGACGACCGTGACCGGCGTTGAGATGTTCCGCAAGCTGCTCGATCAGGGCCAGGCTGGCGATAACGTTGGCGTGCTGCTGCGTGGCACGAAGCGTGAAGACGTTGAGCGTGGACAGGTTGTGTGCAAGCCGGGTTCGGTGAAGCCGCACACGAAGTTCAAGGCTGAAGCGTACATCCTGACGAAGGAAGAGGGTGGCCGTCACACGCCATTCTTCAACAACTATCGTCCGCAGTTCTACTTCCGCACGACGGACGTGACCGGCGTTTGCACGCTGCCGGAAGGCACCGAAATGGTGATGCCCGGCGATAACGTCTCCATGGAAGTGGCGCTGATCGTGCCGATCGCCATGGAAGAAAAGCTGCGCTTCGCTATCCGCGAAGGTGGCCGCACCGTTGGCGCCGGCGTCGTCGCCGCCATCATCGAGTGATCTGA
>JAMHVS010000062.1:0-20909 GCA_035911315.1 Xanthobacter sp. | reverse complement strand
TGCTCCCGCACCCAGCGGCGCAGAACGCTTTCCCCAACGTCCAGATCACGACTGGCCTGGGCAACGCCAACGCCACGTTCTGTGATCAGCTTCACCGCCTCGGTTTTGAACTCACGGCTATAGGTCCGTCTTGTCATTTTCTGCTCTCCGGTTCCAGGACACGATCTTATCGAGGTGTCCACTAAACCGGCTGCAGCTCATTGTTCTCCTTCGAGGGCCGGGGCGCGGTTCCCCGGCAAGTTGAGGGCGCCGGCCAACTGACCTTTCGGTTGGCCCATTCTTCTGCATGAAGAATAGGCCAATTCTTCTCTATCAATGGAAGATGAAGCTGCGCATGGACACCGAGGCGATATCGATCGCGTTGTTCATGAAGGTCAGCTTGTCTGTTGCCTCGCCGAGACCGGCGATGGTGAGGGCCGGCAGATAGTGATCCGGGGTGGGCTGGGCCATGCGGAAGAGGTTGCCCATGGCCGTGCGGTCCGCCAGTGCAGCCATATCGCGCGCTTCCAGCTTTTCGGCAAAGAAGGTATCGAACTCCACAGCCCAGTCATAGGGTTGGCCGCCCCAGCGCATGGTGCGCAGATTGTGCACCACATTGCCCGAGCCGAGGATGAGGACGCCCCTGCGGCGCAGTTCTGCCAGTTCCCGGCCGATGTTCAGGTGCCAGTCCAGATCTTTCGACATGTCGATGGAGAGCTGGAAGACCGGCACATCCGCCTCGGGATAGAGCCGGGCCAGTACCGACCATGCCCCGTGATCTAGACCCCATGTCTCATCGCCTTCCACATGGTGGCTGGCCAGAAGGCTGATAACCTCCCGCGCCAGTTCCGGGTCTCCATGTGCCGGATATTGCACCGCATGTAGTTCCTGCGGAAAGCCGTAGAAATCATGGATGGTGCGCGGCAGTTTCGAGACATCGACCAGCGTCGAGCCATGAGTCATCCAGTGTGCCGATATCACCAGAATGGCCTGCGGGCGGGGCAGGGTTTTGCCCAGCTCGATCCATGAACGCGAATAGGCATTATCCTCGATCGCGTTCATGGGCGAGCCATGGCCAAGAAAGACGAGCGGCATCCGGTCTGATGTCTTCAGCCCATCCTTCAGTTGTGCAAGAGATTGTGCCGTGCTCATCTTTCCTCTCCTCGAAATTCCAGCGGTGTGCCGCGTTGTTCAGCCGAGCCAGACCGGCGTGATACCTGTGCCCCGGTTCAGCATGAAGCCGAACTGGATGTTCATGTAGCCAAGCGCCTCCAGATAGCGGGCGTTTGAAAGCGGGCCGGATTCCACCCCTTCAAATCCGACACTGTTAGCGAGCGCCACAACAGTGCGGCGGGTGGTGTCATCATCTGCGGACACGAAAGTCTGGATCTTGCGGCCTTCAAGGGTCAGGTCACCAGCATAATGCTGGGCGAAAACCGTGTTGAAGGCCTTCGCCACCTTCGCGCCGGGCAGAAGGTGGGCAATCTCCTCAGCCGCTGAGCTGGTCTGGCCCAGTTGAAGGGCTGAGAAATCTGCCGTGACCGGATTGGAGACATCAATGACGACCTTCCCGGTGAAGTCAGCGGCATTGGCAATGCTGCGCGCGGCATCATAGGGGGTTGCCAGAATGACCGTATCAGCAGCCTTCACCGCCTCGCTCACACTGGCAGCACGCACGCCAAGCTGTGTGGCCACTTCCGTGTTGCCATTGGCATTGGCAAGAACCACATCATGCCCCGTGCGGGAGAAGACACGTGCCAGACCTGCACCAATGTTTCCGGTTCCGATAATTGCGATGGTCATTTGCTTCACCTCTGTTCTGGGCGGCCGTTTCAGCCGCCGTTTTGTTGAGGTGAATATTGCGCCTCCTTATTCAGAATGATATGGATATTTTGTTGTTTCACTATCCATGAAATATTCCTAATAAATGGATCTGCTGGATTGCATCCGCGCCTTTGTGGCCACCGCTGAAACCGGCTCCTTCACAGCTGCGGCTGAACGTTTGGCCATTTCCAACCGCCTGACCTCAAAATATGTCGCGGAACTGGAGCAGCGGCTCGGCACGGGGCTTTTCCAGCGCACAACACGTGCCGTGGGCCTGACGAGCGCGGGACAGGATCTGCTCGCCCGTGCGCCTGCGCTGCTAGAAGATCTCGATGATCTGCTGTCCAGTGTTGCGGAAGATCCCGTGCAGCTTTCAGGGCATATCCGGGTGAGTGCCGCGATTACGTTCGGGGCGGTCTATATCAAGGGCATGCTCGGGCGTTTCCTCGCCAAATATCCGGGCGTTTCGGTGGATCTGCAACTGGATGACCGTTATGTCGATCTGGCGCGGCATGGCATCGACATCGCTTTCCGGATTGGTGAACCGGACCTGCAGTCTCTCAAGGTGCGGCGTCTGGGCATGCTGGGTTCTGTTCTGGTGGCTTCACCCGGCTATCTTGCAAGTAGAACCCCTCCGCTTCATCCCTCAGATCTTGGCGCTCATGATTGCATTATCGACACCAATCGCCGGAATCCCTTGCGCTGGAGCCTGTCTGCAAACGGGGTGACGGAAACAGCGGTCGTGCAGGGGCGATTTTCCGTCAATAATGCCCAGATAGCCGCGGAGTTTGCGGGCGAGGGGCTGGGGATCGCCCTTTGTCCGCATTTCGTGGTGAGCGAGTATTTGAAAGATGGAAGGCTGGTTGCCTTGCTGCCGGGCTATGAAGCGCCCCGTCACCCGCTGAACATGGTGTATCTGGAAGGGCGCACGATGCCGCGTAAGTTGCGTGCGCTGATTGATTTCGCAGTGGAGGATTCTCGAAAATACGATATGATATGAATGTGATATTATTTTATATCATATATAGTGCACTTTTATACATATAAAAACCATGTAATTAATAATATGTTTCGCGGTCGGTTCTGTCTGGTTATCATAGAATTGATTCAAGATACTTCTGTGATGTGGCATTTGGCGAGCGGATTGGCGTATCGGATGGGAATAGACACCAATTGTGCTGCTGCTGCCACCAGAGCGCGGACAAGGATGCTGTCATGCGGGTGACACCGGATCTATTTTGAAGGCATGATGAGGACCGCCGAACCAGTTCCAATGGTGCCGCATGCCCGACAAGTCTAGCAAGTGAAACGGCGTGTTCCGGCGCTGGGTCGAGATTGCAGGGCATGCTGGAGATGCTGACCGAGATGGCCGGGCGGGCTTGCATCTCCGATATGATCGACAGCATGTTTGTACGGGTGCACCATTCTGCGATGGGCATAAAAGGGACCGCAGCAAACCGAGGTGCTTGGCCCGTTGCAGCGGTTTCATCACCTAGCTCTGCAAACCCGATGCGATGCCAAAGGTCTCCCGCTCGGCTGTGTCCTGACGCCCGGGCAGGCACATAATGTACGGGGCTTTGGTCCTATTTCCGCATGATCGCCGACCGCAGTTATGACGGTGATGCAATTCGTGCCGAGATCGCTATCGCCAGCATTGCTTGATCGCTGGAACTACGGCCTGCGCAACCAAATCGAGCGCCTGTTCAACAAGCTCAAGAGATGACAGCGTGTCACTACCCGCTACGACAAAAGCAAAAACTCACACCTCCGCTTTGTCACGCTTGCCTCAGCAATGCTGTGGGTGCCTTTTGTTCACATCGCCTTATAGGTTTCAGTTTTGTGGATCTGGAGGTTCTGGCCGGGGTTAAGCTATTGGCTTTAGGAGCGGGATGGTAGAGTGCAAGTATTCGGCGCCATATACAGCGCTGATACTATGGCGCCGAGAAGCAGGACGACCCCGGTCCACAACAAAAGGTGCGATCCAGTGGTTTCGATGATGATACCGCCCATGACAGCGCCGCCAAAAATGGCGATATTCCATACAGTGACGATCATTGCCTGTGCCACATCGGCTGCAGGACCGGCAGCTCTTGCCGATGCTGTCTGAAAGACAGTCGCTGCCCCGCCAAACGCCAGACCCCAGATAAGTGCGGCTCCATATACCATCAGCGGAGATCCAGCCGTCAGTGCCAGTGTGAGAACTGCAACAAGAAAGAGGCCTGTGCCCGTGAAAGTGAGCGCGCGCAGCCACTTGTCGATCAATACTCCTGTCAGGCCGATGCTGACGAGTGCGCTGCTTCCGAAGACCAAAAGGACACTGTCGATCCTGTCAGCTAAGCCACGATCGGCCAGAAGTGGTGCGATGTAAGTGTACAACAGGTTATGGGCCAGTACGAAGCAGAGCGTCACAGCCAGCACAGGTCGCACACCCGGAACCGCAAAAACTTCTATGAGAGAGGCGCGTTCTGTGGCGGGTTCGCCATCAAAATCCGGCATTCTGGCGATGATCCAGCCCGCCAGCAGGATCGCGATGATGCTGAGCAGACCAAAGGTCAGTCTCCAGCCGGTATAAATGCCCATGAATGTCCCGGCCGGAATGCCGATGGACAGGGCAAGAGGCGTCCCGGCCATGGCGATAGACATCGCGCGCCCCTCAAGATGAGAGGGTGCCATGCGCACCGCATAGCCGGCCAGTAATGCCCAAAGCAGGCCAGCCGACATGCCTGCGATAAAACGCGCCACGAGCGCGACCATGAAACTCGTGGCCACGGCCGTCACCAGATTGGCAATGGCAAAGCCGATGATGGCACAGAGAAGGAGTGGTCGCCGGCGCCAGCTTCGTGTCGCTGCTGTCAATGGAATTGCTGCGAGGAGTGAGCCCAGGGCATAGATGCTAATCCATTGTCCGGCCATGGCCTCGCTCACACCCAAAGAGCCGCCGATCTGCGGGAGCAACCCGGCAGGCAGGGCTTCTGTCAGGATAGTGACGAAACCGGCAACGGCCAGTGCGCAGAGTGCCGTTACCGGCAAACGATCCGAACGCTCCTTCATGCCGGGACTTTCGGAAGCACGAGGTCGCCAACGGTGTATGTGTGAAACTCGCTGGACGAGACCGTATCGAGCTTTCGGAATTTTTCGAGGAATACCGGGTCGGAAAAGAAAATATCGACATCTCCGGGGTTTGAAATCGCCTCGATATTTACGATGGTTAGACCATTTGTGCTTTTGGAAATATTGCTCCAAAGGAAGCCGGGCTTCTGCTCGGCGACATAGTGAACAACATTCTGAATAAGACGAAAAGCTTCATCCTGCTTTCCGGGATGAACATGGATGATATTGACGATGAATGTCGTCGGGGTCGGGCTGAGCATAAAGGCGGGTGACATGTTTTTTCCTTGGTATGAGGAGACCAAGGCATAGCCGGCGGCTTATTGCGGAAAAACAAGCTTCTGTTCCGATGACTGCGGAAATAAATTCCTGTATCAGTCAGTTTATGGATAAGCTCGGCGCATTCGATGCTTTTGTGAAATCTGCGGAAACCGGAAGCTTTGTTGCGGCCGGTCGCAAACTTGGCTTGTCCGCGTCGGCAGTTGGCAAAACGGTAGTACGACTGGAGCAGCAGCTGGACGTGCGCCTGTTCCACCGCAATACGCGCAGCATGACACTCACCGAAGAAGGGCGGCTTTTTCTGGAACGATGTCGTCGTATCTTCGAGGAGGTTGAGGCCGCTGAAGCTGAGCTTGCACGCGCCAGCCGGACGCCAAGTGGACGGTTGCGGATCAGTCTTCCACTGGTTGGCATGCTGTTAACCCCGGTTATCTCCGGCTTCATGTGCAGATGGCCGGACGTTCAACTCGATCTGGATTTTAGTGATCGGTTGGTAGATGTGGTGGAGGAAGGTTTCGACGCGGTCATTCGCACCGGCCACCCATCAGACAGCCGGCTCATCAGTCGCAATCTCGGCCGTTTCAAACTGAAAATAGTTGCTTCACCTGAATATCTGGCAAGATATGGCGTGCCTGAAGATCCCGATGATCTGGCTCGCCATCATTGTCTACTTCAGAGATCTCCCAGCACCGGTAAAACCCGGCCATGGCCAATTGTTCGTGGGGAATTGCAGCCCAGGCTTATCCTGCCTGAGCGGATGAGCGCGACTGCCATTGATCCTCTCATCGAACTGGCGATCAAAGGCTTCGGGATCGCCTGCCTTCCACCCTTTGCGATCCGGAGCGAGGTCGCTGATGGCCGTCTTGTTTCCGTTCTGGATGAGTGGGTGGGCGAGTCTGATCAATTCAATATTCTTTGGCCCGCCAGCCGTCGGATCACGCCAAAAGTGAGAGCTTTTATTGATTTTGTGGCTGAAAATCTTCGGACGCAGTAGCTGTTTCAGATAATTTTGAGAGGGTAGGTGTAGATTGTCCGGTTTTGGGGAAAATCGTTGGAAACCCAGTATTCATATTCCGTTTCAAATTCGGTCATTACCTCACTCAGGCGTGAGTACAAAAAGCATTTATATGCTTTTCAGGATAAATAATTTTTCACAAAAAGGTTCAACCTAAATCTGAAACCGCATTTGAGCGCGCAGCCCGCCTTCTGCCCTATTTTGTAAATGCAGTTGCGCGCTCATGCGCCTGAGGGCCAGATCAGCGATGGCAAGGCCCAGACCACTGCCAAGTACAGTCTTGTTGCGTCCTCGGAAAAAGCGATTGCAGACCTTGTGCAACTCATCCTCCGGAATGCCCGGACCGCAATCCTCAATCAGGACACGGATGCTGTGTGCACCTCGTTCCACGCGGCATGTCACCAACTGGTCAGCGGGGGAGTGCTGGACGGCATTTTCAAGAAGATTGCGGGTTGCCAGCATGAACAGGGTTTCATTGGCGCGAAGAGGCGTATTCTCCAGTTCATCACTTATGGCAATGCGCGCGGCAGTGGGGTGATGATGCTGAATATCTTCAGCAATCTTGCGCATAAGCATGCCTGCGCTGACTGCGCCGCCACCACTGTCCATGTCGCCATTTTCGGCGTTTGTGAGGTCCGTCAACTGCCGCACCAGCCGTGAGGTGCGGTCAACACCAACAATGATCTGCCGCAGCGCCTGATCCCGAACCGCATCGGTATCGCTGGTCAGTGCAATCTGCGCCTGCGTTTTGAGGCCCGAGATGGGCGTGCGCAGTTCGTGGGCGGCAAAGGCCGTGAAGTCACGCTCATGTTCGCGGGCTGTGTTCACGCGCGCGAACAAGCCGTTGAGCGAACGGATCATCGGCTTGATCTCTGTCGGACTATTGCTGTCCGGCATCGCGCTGAGATCCGATGCCGGGCGCAGTTCCAGTGCGCGCGCCATATCATTGAGAGGCGCCAGCCCCTTGCGCACGCTGAACCAGATCAGCGCCGCCAGAACGGGCAAGGTGAGCAGGCCGGGCAGCACAAGGCCGCGGATCACATCGCGCACCAGGCGGTCCCGCACCCGCAGATTGTCGCCCACCATGACACGCACACCCAGCGCGTCATTCTCCACCGCATAGACGCGCCAGGTTTCCCCATCCACTACGGTTTCGGAAAAGCCGGCCGTGCTGTCGGTCAAGGGCTGGCCGGGTGCGCTTTCGGAACGGGCAACCAGTGTGCCGTCCAAGGCCCAGATCTGGCATGACAACTGCCGGTCATAGGGCGTGTGTGCCTTTGGCGTCTGGTCTGGCAAGGCGGCGGCCTTGCCGGGGCTGATCTCCTGACTGTTGATCAGCGAGTTGACCATGCGTGCAGCCTCGATCAATCGCGCATCCAGCACGCGCTCCACCTCTGCGCGCGTGTTCATATAAATCCACGCAAAGGCTGAGAGCCAGACAATGCCTGTCGTGATGAGCAGGATCAGGAAAAGACGTGCGCGGATGGATGTCATGTGCCGCTTCCTGCCAGTCGATACCCCACACCGCGTACAGTTTCGATCACACCGGATCCGAGTTTCGAACGAACATTATGAACATGCACTTCAATGGCATTGCTCTCCACATCTTCCTGCCAGCCATAAATACGTTCTTCAAGCTGGATCTTAGAGAGAATATGTCCCGGCCTCTCCATTAGCGCATGAAGAATGGCGAACTCCCGGCGGGAGAGGCGAATGAAAACGCCATCACGGGTCACGGCCATGCTGGCGGGGTCCAGAACCACATCACGCCAGACCAGATGGGCGCTGGCATGTCCGGCCGCGCGACGGGTCAATGCACGTAACCGCGCTGCAACCTCATCCAGATCAAAGGGTTTTCCCAGATAGTCATCGGCCCCGGCATCAAGCCCGGTGATGCGATCCATGACACTGTCACGGGCCGTGAGAAGCAGCACGGGTGTTTGCGTACCGCCCGCCCGCAAATGTGACAGAAGATCGAGACCTGACCCGTCAGGCAGCATCAGATCCAGCACAATGGCATCAAAGGCCGAGGTGCGCAGGGCTATGGCGGCATCCGCACATCCCGAGACGACATCCACACTGAAGCCCGCAAAGCCCAGCCCAACCTGCAGGCCATTCAGCAAAACCTCATCATCCTCAACGACCAGAATTCTCATCACACACCGCTGATCTCGACCCGCCTCTTCTGGACAGGACCAGCCTTAAGCCAGCCTTAAGGTCCGTATCGCCCAAAGCCAGCACCTTCATGTTCGCCTGATGATGCAGTTTCGCCAAGGAGAGGCAGGATGTATGTGCAGACACGCCGCAAGATCATGTTTGCAGTCATGGCCTCGGGCCTGATACTCCCCTTTTTCGGACCGGCCTCCATTGCTCATGCGCAACAGGCCGATACTTCAACTGAAATGATCCTGAGAGACCCTCAGGCCCCGGTCGGTGGCAACCCCAGGGGCGATGTCACGATTGTCAATTTCACCGACTATAACTGCCCGTATTGCAAGAAAGTCGCGCCGGTTCTGGAGCGGGTGGTGCGTGAGGATGGCCAGATCCGCGTTGTCTACAAGGATTGGCCCGTTATCCGGCCGACCTCGATCGAAGGGGCGGTTCTTGTTCTGGCGGCCAAATATCAGGGTAAATACAAGGCCGCACATGATGCCCTGATGAAGCTGCCCGGCAGCAATCTCACCAAGGAGCAGATGCGCACGGCCATCGGCAAGGCCGGCGTGGACATGGCGCGCCTCGACCGGGATCTCGCGACCCGTGAGGATGACATTCTCAACCTCATCAAGCGCAACATGGCACAGGCGGATGCGATCGGGCTGACCGGCACGCCAAGCTTCCTGATCGGCCCGTTCCGCACCCCGGCTCTCGATTATGACGGCTTCAGGGAAGCCATCGCGGATGCGCGCGCCCGGCAGGCTGAGTAGCAATAAGGCCGGGTTGCCTGAAACGCCTGACCCGACATCCAGATGTGGCGCGGGCATATCCTCAAGGGAATGAGATGACGTCTTCTGTTCCGCGCAACCTCTCTGTTGCAATGCTTTTGTGTGTGCTCGCCGCAGGCTGCACCACCGCAAACACGCCTTCACCTGCCGACTTGTCCCGGCAGTGGCAGGACCGTTTTGTGGCAAAGGCATATGGAGCCCGGCCAGAGGAAAAATTCCCCCTGCCGGCCGTGGAGGCCTCCAGCATTGAAGATCGCAATGTGCGCCAGTTGGTCGATTATTCCACCCGTGAACAGCCGGGCACGCTCGTTGTCGATACGAAGAACAGGTTTGTCTATCTTGTTCAGGAAGGCGGCAAGGCCATGCGCTATGGTGTCGGCGTTGGGCTTGAGGGTCTGGAGTTTGCCGGCAGCGCCAATGTCGGGCGCAAGAGCGAGTGGCCAAGCTGGACGCCAACACCCAACATGATCGCGCGCGAGCCGGAAAAGAACAAGAAGTGGGCTGGCGGCATGAAGGGCGGTCTGGATAATCCGCTCGGTGCACGCGCGCTGTATCTTTATAAAAACGGCAAGGACACGCTTTTCCGCATCCATGGCACGAACGAGCCTGAAAGCATTGGCCATGCCGTGTCATCGGGCTGCATCCGCATGCTCAATCAGGACATTATCGATCTTTATGGCCGTGTGCCGAAAGGCTCGAGGGTGGTCGTGCGATGAGGGGCGACACCACACTTTTGCACCGCGCCCGGCCGATCACCCGCCGTCGCCTTTTCGCCGGCATGGGCGCTGGTGCGGCCCTGTGTGTTTTGCCGGAACGGGTGCGGGCAGATTTTATGAGCCTCGCACCTGTCGCCTATGTGGTTGAGGATGAGGCTGGTTATGAACAGGCCCTGTCCTATGCCAGTCGCCTGACCCGCTCTGCGCTTGTCTATGTGGGAGCGCAGTGGTGTCCGTTTTGCCAGACAATTGAGCGCCGGACCTTGCAACATCATCACGTCAGCGCCTTGCTCCAGTCCATTGCCCTTGTGAAAATTGATGTCACCGCCATGAATGCGGACAGCAAGGCGCTGCTGTACCGGTTTGCTGTCATCGGCCCGCCCACTCTTTTCGTGGTGGAGACCGCATCCGGCCGCGAATATGCGAACACGCGGATGGTCGGCAAGGTTGAGCCATCCGAACTGGTGCACCATCTGCGCACATATGCCACCTGATACCTGCCTGCTGGTCTATGGCCCCTTAAGCCTGCCTTAAGGTTGGCGGCGCTCTCCAGTCTGGAAGAGCTGTAATCCGTGCTCGCCCGCCACAGAGTCTGCCCTGACACGGTGGCCAGCCTTGATTGCAGCCTCATGCGAGGGGGTGATTATGGCAGACAATGCTGCAACGACGCGCGGCTCACTATGGAAAAGACTGGGCCTGCTGGCAGGAGCCGCGGGCCTTGTGGGCGCAGGATTCTTCTGGTGGGTTGTCACGCCTCCATCCGTTCAGGATGCGCGCGTTCATCCGTCAAATCTCACAGAAGCCGAGTTCATCACCCGCGGCAAATATGTGGCGCAGGCGGGAGATTGCGTTGCCTGCCATACAGCACCGGGTGGCACGCCAATGGCGGGCGGACTGCCGCTGGAAACGCCTTTTGGCCTGCTGTATTCCACCAATATCACGCCGGACAAAAAGACCGGTATTGGCGCATACAGCTTCGGCGCATTTGACCGCGCCATGCGCAAGGGCGTGACGGCAAATGGCACACATATGTACCCCGCCATGCCATACCCGTCCTACGCAAAGGTACTGCCGGACGACATGTATGCCCTCTATGTCTATCTCATGAAGGGGGTGGAGCCGGTTGATGCTCCGAACAAGCCGATGGATATCGGCTTCCCCTTCAACCAGCGCTGGGGGCTGGCCTTCTGGAATCTCGCTTTCCTTGATGATGCGCCCTTCAAGGCGGACGCGGACAAGGATGAGGTCTGGAATCGTGGCGCCTATCTTGTGCAGGGTCTTGGCCATTGCGGGGCCTGCCATACGCCGCGTGGCATCGGCTTTCAGGAAGTTGCGATGTCAGACAAGGGATCTGATGGCGCACAGTTCCTTTCCGGTTCGAAAGTCGAGGAGTGGAACGCCTTCAATTTGAGAGATCTGTGGCCCGTGCCGGATATGGTGGAACTGCTTCAGACCGGGCAGAACCGCTTCTCGACGGTGACAGGCGCTATGACGGAGGTCATCCACAATTCAACCCAGCATTTCACCCCGGAAGACCTGATTGCCATCGCGACCTATCTGAAGTCCCTGCCTTCAGACCATCCCTATGTCGAGCCGACCGGTGATCCGACCCCGGTTCCGGAAGACATGTACACCTCGCGCGGCGGGCTGGCCTATGCCCAGTTCTGCGCGGATTGCCACCGGCTGGATGGGGCAGGCGTTCCCAAAGTGTTTCCCCCGCTTGCAGGTAACCCGTCGATTGCCTCGAAAGATCCCTCGACCCTGATCCACATCACCCTGACAGGGTGGGAAACGGCCAAGACACATGCCTATCCGCGCGTGTTCACCATGCCGTCCTTTGCCCGTCTGGACGATCAGGAAGTGGCAGAGCTTCTCTCCTTTGTCCGCGCCAACTGGGGCCGGGGCGCACCTGCGGTCACAGCCCGCGAGGTCAAGACAGCCCGCGCCATTCTGGACCCCCAGATTGACAACTCCAGATTTGAAACACCCCGCATCGCCGATATTTTGAAAGAGCCGAATGCGGAGCAACTGGTGTGGGGCATGCGTCTCAACACGGAAACGCATGAGCTTCTGCCCAAGAATGTCGGCAATGTGCTGAACTGCGCGAGCTGCCACCTCAATGCCGGTACCGTGGCGGATGGCTCGCCCTATGTAGGTGTGTCGGCCTTCTTCCCCAGCTATGCCCCGCGTGCAGGCCGGGAGATCACGCTGGAAGACCGCATCAATGGCTGCTTCCTGCGCTCCATGAACGGCAAGGCCCTGCCCGTGGATGGCGTCGATATGAAAGCCATGATTTCTTATTTCAACTGGATGGAGTGTGAGACAAAGCCAGAAGACCGGGTGGAAGGGCGCGGCATCGGCAAGATCGACCGCAACATCAAGCCAGACCCGGTGAATGGTGAGCGCATCTATGTGGCCCAATGTGCCGTTTGCCACGGCCAGAATGGCGAGGGTCTGAAGGATCGTGCCGGCAAGTTCATCTACCCACCCCTGTGGGGGGATGAATCCTTCAATATAGGTGCCGGCATGGCCCGCACCTATACTGCGGCGGCTTTCGTCAAGCGCAACATGCCCATCGGTTTCCATGAGCGTTTCCCGCTGGGACAGGGGGGATTGAGCGATCAGGAAGCGGTTGATGTGGCCGAATTTTTCAGCCACAAGCCCCGGCCGGATTTTGCACCGAAGGTGAAGGACTGGCCCAAGGACAAAAAGCCTTCCGACGCACGCTATTGAGTTGTATCTCTTGATGTAAATGCATGAGCTATTAAAAATCCGGAGAGTCCTTCAGAATCTCCGGATTTTATTTCTCATTTATTGGGGCGATATTGGGGTCTACGCGTCTAAAGTTTTACCACAGTTCTCCCGCGGACCTTGCCAGCCAGGATCGTGTCAGCCAGGGCAGGCAAATCCTCAAGCCGGACTTCACTTGTCACCAGCGCGAAGTCCTCCTCTGTGAGCAGGTCATGAAGGCGCGTCCATGCCGCCTCACGGGTCGCTGTGGGGCACATCACTGAATCCACGCCCAGCAGTGCGATATTGCGCAGGATGAATGGGAATACGGTGGTGGGCAGATCAGTGCTGCCTGCAAGGCCACATGCCGCAACGGCGCCGCCATATGCGGTAGAGGCGAGCACATTCGCCAAAATCGGGCCGCCAACAGTATCCACTGCGCCTTGCCATTTCTCACTCTGCAAGGGCTTTCCAACCTGCTGGTATATCTCGCGCGAGACGATTTCGCTCGCACCGAGGGAACGCAGGAAGTCCGCTTCGCTGGCGCGTCCTGTCAGCGCATGCACCTTATAGCCAAGGCGAGCCAGAAGGCGCACCGCAACGCTGCCCACACCACCCGATGCGCCGGTGACGAGGACATCGCCGCCCGCTGGCAACCCATGACGCTCCAGGGCATTCACGCACAGCATGGCGGTAAGGCCAGCCGTTCCCACGGCCATGGCCTGTCGGGTCGAGAAACCTTCAGGGAGCCGGACAAGCCATTCGCTCTTGACGCGCGCCCGCTGGGAAAAGCCGCCGGACCAGTTTTCGCCCACCCCCCAGCCGGTGAGGACAACCTTGTCTCCGGCCTTGAAGGCGAGGCTATCGCTGGAGCGTACCGTGCCCGCGAAATCGATGCCGGGAACCATGGGCAGGTTCCGCAAAATCCGGCTGGCGCCTTTTAGGGCCAAACCATCCTTGTAGTTGAAAGACGAATATTCGACATCAACCGTCACATCAGCTTCCGGGAGATCGGCCTCTGTAATCTGCTCAAGCGCAATCGTTTGTCCAGCATCCGTTTTTCTGGCCATAAGAGCGTTAAAGGTCTCACTCATTCTGTTTTCTCCCTGGAAAAGCGCGTTCAGCTTGTGCGCGCTCCATTCTGCTGTTCCGCTTTTTCATATTGCGTGCGGATGTAGTCGATGAGATCGGCAAGCGTTGCCACGGCCATATCCGGGTCTCGTGCCTCAAGCGCGGTGATCATGCGGGTGTGGTAGGCAATGATTTCCTTTCGGTCCCGCACCCGGAAGATGATCATGTTGCTGACCGGCATCAGGACTTCGAGGATGGCATTCATCAGGAACCGCATGAATGCATTGCCGGCCGCATGCACAATGATGCGGTGGAAGCGGACATCGGAGGCGCAGAAGTCCTGATCGGAGATGGATGGATCCCGCTGTAGCGCGAGTTCTGAGCGCAGTTCATCAAGATGCTCCTGCGTGCGGTTCTCCGCAGCGTGCCGACAGCAAATGGCCTCGAGCTCAAGGCGCGCCGTCGCCATGTCATCCAGATCGGAGCCCCCAGTTGCGGCCAGCAATGTGATGGAGGTGCTCAGGCTTGTCGCCAGTTCCTCGGGCGAGGGACCGGAGACGAAGGTGCCGCCGGTGGGGCCACGGCGGGAGCGAATGAGATGCCGGGCTGCAAGGCGCTTCAGAGCCTCGCGCACCGTGGGGCGCGAAACGCCGAACTGGGCTGCCAGTTCCTCTTCAGTGGGCAGGCGCTCATCCACTTTCAGCCGCCCATCAATGATGGCCTGCTGGAGCTGGTCCGCGATCTGACTTGCCGCACTTCGTGTGTTGATCTGGCCGTAACCCGGTTCCATGCACGCCTTCCATCCGCAATGACATGGCCTTGGTCGCAAACAATGAGAGGGAAATCAATCAAAAAATATTTGTTTGACAAATGTAGGTATGCGGCATTTGGTGTGTCTGCCACAGTGAGACTGCCGTGGCGGGAGGCAACATCGGAAACAAGAAATGCGCCATGCCCTTATGATGTTCAACAGGAGGAGCCTGCCTTGGCATCACTCCTGCCTCGCAATCCGGTGCGCGGGCCTTGCCGGACCAGATGCAGCTTCTCGCCCCTTTGGGGCGCATTGCAGGAGAGGCTGATATGGAGTTTTCCAGAATTCTCTATGAGGCCCACGCTGGTGTTGCCCGCATCATCCTGAATCGGCCTGAGCGCACAAATGCGCTCGATCAGCCGATGCTTGAGGAAATCAATACCGCGATGGATCTGGCGGAAGCTGATGATGACATCCGGGTGGTGATTGTTCAGGGGGCCGGGCATGCCTTTTCATCCGGCTTTGATCTCAAGGCGCAGATGGATACGCGCCCCAGCGGAGTACAGGCCTGGCGGCCCCTGCTGCGGAAGGATTTCGATACCGTCATGCGGTTCTGGCATTGCCCCAAGCCGACGCTTGCCGTCGTTCGCGGGCCGTGTCTGGCGGGAGCCTGCGAACTGGCACTGGCCTGCGACATGACGATCGCCTCGCACGATGCCTTCTTTGGTGAGCCGGAGCTGAAATTCGGCGCAAGCATCGTGGTGATGCTTCTGCCTTGGATTGTGGGACCCAAGCTGGCGCGCGAGATCATTCTGCTCGGGATGGATCGCATTCCGGCGCAACGGGCTGCTGAAATCGGAATGATCAACCGCGTCGTGTCCGGTGATGCCCTTGAAGGTGAGGTCGAGCGCATCGCCCAGCATATGGCCGCCATTGATCCAGAACTTCTGAAGCATACGAAGCGGGCAATAAACCAGTCGTTTGAGGCACAGGGCCTGCTGCCTTCACTTGAGCGTGCGCTGGATATTGCCCTCACCATTGAGGGTGAAGGGTCCCCCGACAAGGCGGCTTTCTTTGATATCGCCCGCAGTGAAGGCCTGCGCGCTGCCATCACATGGCGGGATGCGCGTTTTCCGGAGAGCATGTCATGACAGCATCCCTGTTCAACCTTCTTGAGAATCCCGCCGCACAGAGCGCACGTATTCTTGGTGGCGATGGCAGCACATTCGAGGATTGCGCATCGTTGCGCCAGTCTGCAGATGCCATATCCGCACATCTAAGCGCAGCGGGAATAGAGGCCGGTGAACCCATTCTGGTTTACGTGGCCAACAGGGCGATGGATATCGCCGCTTTTTTCGGCGTCTGGAAAGCCGGGGGCGTCGTGGTGCCGGTGCATGCAACGGCCTCTGAGCATACGAGGGAGGAAATTCGCAGCCAGACCGGGGCACGGTTGGCGCTGGATGGTGACGTGGTGCAACAAATTGCGGATGGTGCGCCAGCCCCCCGCGAGATGCTGCGGGAAGCCGCGCTGATCATCTTCACATCCGGTTCAACGGGCCGCCCGAAAGGCGTTGTGATCGGCCATGCGCGAATGGCTGCGAAGCTGGATGTGCTGAACAGGCTGTTACGCATAGGCGCAGGCGACACGATTATCCTGCCGCTGCATCTCATCTTTATCTTTGGAATATGGGTGAGCCTTCTGACGCTTGCACACGGAGCGCGGCTGCGGCTGGTCACGAAGTTCACACCACTGGCCATGAATGAGATGCTGTCGGGCTCCACCGTGTTTGCGACCGTACCTTCCATGATGCGCGCCATGTTCGCGGAAGGCGAGGTCTCGGCCCCCGACCTGCGGGCGATCCTCACCGGCGGCGAGGCACTGGGGCCTCTCCTGTCTGCGCAACTCACGCGGAATCTTCCAGAGGCACAGGTATTTGATCTCTATGGCCTGACGGAAACAGGCTCCTGCGATTTCTGCCTCAGGCCAGAGGATCGCATGGCGGGTGCAGACTCTGTGGGACGTCCGACCGAAGGGGTGAAGTATCGTATCGTCGATGCTCTCGGAAAGCCGGTGACTGCAGGCATGCCCGGAGAACTGGTGATTGATACGCCCTTCAGCATGCTGGGATATCTCGATAATCCGGAACTGACGTCACAGTCCTACTTTGGCGATGATTTTAGAACTGGAGATCTGGCCCGCCTGCGGCCTGAAGGATTTGTCGAGATTGTCGGGCGGATCAAGGAGATCATCTCCCGGGGCGGCAACAAGATCGCACCCGCAGAAATTGAAATTCTGTTGATGCAGCATGATGATATTGCTCAAGCCCTGTGTGCGGGCGCGCCTGATACGCGCCTTGGAGAGGCAATCCACGCGGTGGTTGTTCCTCGCCAGGGCAAGGCCCTTGATCCTGATGCCGTGCGCATGTGGTGCGTGAGCCGCATTGAGCGTTTCAAGGTTCCTGATGTCATTCATCTCGTTGAAGCGCTGCCAACCGGGCCCACAGGAAAGGCGCGCCGCGCCGGCATTCGTGAACTGATCAGCCCCGATCGCTAGAAGACAGAAAAGGCGCTCATGACATTCATGGAATCTGGAATCCAAGGCGGTAGGTGCATGAAATAATATAATAATCGGGAGGAATAAATGAATAACGATATAATAGTCAATAAATCTGAATATGTGAACCTGAGGCGCTCCCGGCGCCAGATCATGATGTTTTGTACCATGGGATGTCTTCTGCCCCTCGCCATATATATCGGAATAGCTATTATAAACCCGAACCTGCTGGCCGAACCCGTAAGTGCGGGTGGGGGCTTAAGCGTGGGTATGGCCATGGGGCTTGTGGTTTTCATCCTCAGCTGGCTCATGACAGGTCTTTACACTTCCATAGCAAACAACCGTCTGGATGAGCTGCAAAGCCGTATTGTTGCGGAGGCCCGGTCATGAATATGGGGGCCATTTCCATTTTTGCCGTGTTTGTGGTGCTGACTCTGGGCATCACCTATTGGGCATCCAAGCGGACCCGCTCATCTGATGATTTTTATACAGCCGGTGGCGGTATTACTGGCGGGCAGAATGCATTGGCCATCGTGGGCGACTATATGTCTGCCTCAGCACTGCTGGGTGTATCCAGTCTCACCTTCTTCAATGGCTTCGATGGCTTGCTCTATGCCACATGTGCATTCATGGGCTGGCCAATCATCATGTTCCTGCTGGCAGAAAGATTGCGCAATCTGGGGCGTTACACGATGAGCGACATCATCGCGTTTCGGCTTGATGAGCGGTCCATGCGGATATTCTCGGCGATCAGTGCGCTTATCATCGTGCTGTTCTATCTTACAGTGCAAATGGTTGGCGCGGGACAGTTGATCCAGCTGCTTTTCAATGTCGAGTACAGTTATGCGGTCTGTGGCGTCGGGGCGCTGATGATGGTCTATGTCATCTTCGGCGGAATGATTGCCACAACATGGGTGCAGATTATCAAGGCCGTGCTGATGATCTTCAGCTGCTTGCTGTTGTCTTTCCTGGCTTTGTGGCACTTCAGCTTTGATTTCGGTGCAATCGTTTCACGTGCGATCGCCTATCATCAGGCGGGAGATGACGTGGTTGGCCCATGGAAGCTCTTCTCCAACCCCATTTCAGGTATTTCCCTGGCTCTCGCGCTTATCTTTGGCATTGCGGGGCTGCCGCATATTCTCATGCGCTTTTTCACGGTCCCTGATGCAAAAGCAGCCCGGCGCTCGGTTTTCATCGCAACCGGTCTGACAGGAATACTGTTCATCTCCATATGCTTCCTTGGGCTGGCGGCGATGGCCATTCTGCCGGAGAACCCGGCTTTCTATGTGGATGGACGTGTGGGCGGCGCTATTGTGGGCGGCAATAATATGCCGCTGATGCATCTGTCCGTGGCGCTGGGCGGAAACCTGCTGTTCGGCTTCCTGTCCGCTATCGCATTTTCCACCATTCTCGCCGTTGTTGCGGGGCTGACGCTGGCTGGCACCTCGGCCATCGCCTATGACCTCTATGCAACGGTTATCAAACGTGGAAACGTGACGCCGGAAAGAGCGATGCTGGTCAACCGGCTTTCCGCTTTCGCGATTGGGCTGGCCGCCATCATTCTCGGCCTGACCTTCCGGGACCAGAATCTGGCCTTTCTTGTTGCGCTGGCGTTTGCCATTGCCGCATCGGCAAATTTCCCCGTCCTGCTCATGGTTCTCTATTGGCCGGGCCTGACAACCCGAGGCGCTCTTGCAGGTGGCATTTGCGGCCTTGCAAGTGCTGTCGCGCTGGTCATTCTTTCATCTGCTGTCTGGGTCAAGGTTCTGGGCTTCGAGCAGGCCATCTTTACGTATGATTACCCGACCCTGTTCTCCATGCCGCTCGCATTTGTTGTCGCCTATCTGGTTTCCAGAATGGATACATCCAGACGTGCGACGCTAGACAGGGCCGGTTATGTCGGACAAGAGGTGCGTGCCGAGACAGGTATCGGCATTGCCGCTGCATCTTCGCACTAAAGCTGGCCCGGCCCGTTGTGTTTCGGGCCGGCCCTTCTGCTTGTGATAAGTCCTGATCCAGCTGGCTTAAAATCGGACATCTCCCATGAAAGACGTTCAGATCTCGTACAGGCTGGGCATGCGCACCGCCTTGCTCACCATAATTGCGATGCTGGCCTTTGCCGCGAATTCCATTTTGTGCCGTCTGGCTCTGGCAGATGGTGCAATTGACCCCGCCAGCTTCACATTTGTGCGGATTGCATCCGGTGCCTTGACCTTGTGGTTCATCCTGCTCGTCAGTGGTCGCGCCTCGCTGTCTCAGGGGTCATGGCTGGGCGCTATCGCCCTGTTTGCCTATGCCGCAGCATTTTCATTCGGATACATATCCCTCTCGGCGGGAACGGGAGCCTTCCTGCTATTTGGTGCTGTTCAGGTCACCATGGTTCTTGCTGGTATCATGCGAGGCGAACGCCTGACAGCACTTCAGTGCCTGGGCTTCATACTTGCACTTGCGGGTTTGGCGGTTCTGGTCGCTCCGGGAAGCTTTGCGCCGTCTCTGGTTGGAGCGGGTCTCATGATCTTGGCGGGAGTGGCCTGGGGAGGCTATTCCCTGCTGGGACGGGGCAGCAAGAGCCCTGTTCTTGCAACCACCGGAAACTTCGTGCGCGCACTCCCCATTGCCGGCCTTCTCATGGCGCTGAGCTTTATCGGGATGGATGCCGTGATGACGCCGGCTGGTGTAACTTATGCCGTTCTGTCCGGAGCCGTTGCATCCGGCGTGGGCTACACCATATGGTATGCGGCCTTGCCGGGCTTAACGCCTGCTCAAGGGGCTTCGGTTCAGTTGAGCGTTCCTGTTATTACAGCTATTGCCGGAACGATCCTCCTCAATGAACAGATTGACCTTCGCTTGTTAATCTCTTCAGTTGCAATTCTTGGGGGAATAAGTCTGATAATATTTTTTAAAAAATAACAAATTTATTATGATAAATGAAACATGTTGTTATATTTTATTTTATTTATTGTTTTTTCTGTCGGGTCGTTTTTAGGTGTGTTCTCTAAATGTTGGAGGGGGGTGTTACAGGATAACTGCGTTACGCAAACGCCACGACCGCGTACGCCGTCAGAGCAGTGGTAGGGCTATTGCGGATTTATATTGCGAAGTTTGGTTTCGTGGGCACAGCTTGGCTGGTTGTTGCAGTATTGCTCCAAAGCTACTTTGTGCGACAGGATTGGCGCATCTGACGAGGAGGCGACGCGGATTTCGTCGCACCGATCGTGGCTCTGGGGTAAGTATGGCGAGAGCCGTTCCACCTGCGGCTTTGTCAACTGCCAATACGGGTAGCTCATGACCAGTCTCCTCAGTGAGCCTGAATCTTGAAGAAAATCATAAATCAAAGGGTTTCTCATCATAGGGGCTGTCATGCGCGCAGATCCTGCGACCGGTCTGAAAACTGCTGTCCTGCTCGCCAATTATTCTGGCCTATGGCCGCAAGCATAGACCCCGTATGCGGTCCGCTTAACCCGCACCCTATGCCCGCTTGATGCAGGGGAGGGGGCATTCATGCAGTGGTGCCCAGCCATATGTGAGTGCGGCCCTGATAATGGGCCAGCGCAGCTTATGAAAACCGATCTTGCTGTCCCGTTTTTCAGTGCGGGCTACCGGTCTGCATGGCCGTAGCGCCTGCCGTGTGTTGGGAGAGCGGCGATAAAGGGGGGGGCTAAAAATACAAAAGCCGCGCAACTTTCAAGTTACACGGCTTTCAAGAAATTTTTGGTGCCCAGGAGAGGACTCGAACCTCCACGGCCGTTAAGCCACTGGCACCTGAAGCCAGCGCGTCTACCAATTCCGCCACCTGGGCCCCTGCGACCGCCAGGGCCGCTTGGAGAAGGCGATATTTATGGGGGTAAGCCGGCTTTGTCAATTCAGCCGGATGACTTTCTACAGGAAGCAGCTAGATGGCTGTGAATAACTCTCCATGCAACACCGCAAGCAGGCTTTC
>JAMHVS010000061.1:0-234154 GCA_035911315.1 Xanthobacter sp. | reverse complement strand
CGCGACGCCGCCGGCGAGCTTGGCCAGACGCTCCTGGAGCTTCTCGCGGTCGTAGTCCGAGGGGGTCTCCTCGATCTGGGCCTGGATCTGGCCGACGCGAGCCTCGATGTCGTTCTTCTTGCCGGCGCCGTCGATGAGCGTGGTGTTCTCCTTCGCGATGCGCTCGCGCTTGGCGCGGGCGAGCCTGGTGAGCGTCACGGTCTCGAGCTGGATGCCGCGGTCTTCCGAGATCATCTGGCCGGCGGTCAGGATCGAGATGTCCTCGAGCATGGCCTTGCGGCGATCGCCGAAGCCCGGAGCCTTGACGGCCGCGACCTTCAGGCCGCCACGGAGCTTGTTGACGACGAGCGTGGCCAGGGCCTCGCCCTCGACGTCCTCGGCGATGATGAGCAGCGGCTTGCCGGTCTGCACGACGGCCTCGAGAATCGGCAGCATCGCCTGGAGCGAGGAGAGCTTCTTCTCGAAGACGAGGATGTAGGGGTCGTCGAGCTCGGCGACCATCTTCTCGGAGTTGGTGATGAAGTACGGCGACAGGTAGCCGCGGTCGAACTGCATGCCCTCGACGACGTCGAGCTCGGTCTCGGCGGTCTTGGCTTCCTCGACGGTGATGACACCCTCGTTGCCGACCTTCTGCATGGCAGCGGCGATCATCTCGCCGATGTCGGAATCGCCATTGGCGGAGATGGTGCCAACCTGAGCGACTTCCGAAGAAGCGGAGACCTTCTTGGCGCGCGCCTGAATGTCCTTGATGGCAGCAGCCACGGCCAGATCAATGCCGCGCTTCAGGTCCATCGGGTTCATGCCGGAAGCGACGAACTTGGCGCCTTCCTTCACGATAGCCTGGGCCAGAACGGTGGCGGTGGTGGTGCCGTCGCCAGCCAGATCGTTGGTCTTGGAGGCCACTTCACGCACGAGCTGCGCGCCGAGGTTCTCGAAGCGATCCTCGAGCTCGATTTCCTTGGCAACCGATACACCGTCCTTGGTGATGCGCGGGGCGCCGAAGGACTTCTCGATCACAACGTTACGACCCTTTGGGCCGAGCGTGACCTTCACGGCATTGGCGAGAATGTCCACGCCGCGCAGCAGCTTCTCACGCGCATCGGCAGAAAACTTGACGTCTTTTGCAGCCATAGTGGCCTCCTGAATTTGATGTTTTTGTCAGATCCAGCCCATCAGGGCCGACAATCACCCGCGTTGTCAGCCGACAACGCCGAGGATGTCGCTCTCCTTCATGATGAGCAGGTCCTGACCGTCGATCTTCACTTCGGTGCCGGACCACTTGCCGAACAGCACGCGGTCGCCAGCCTTCACATCGAGGGGAACCAGCTTGCCGGCATCGTCACGCGCGCCCGGGCCCACGGCCACAACTTCGCCCTCCTGGGGCTTTTCCTTGGCGGTGTCGGGGATGATGATGCCGCCAGCGGTCTTCTGCTCGGCCTCGATACGCTTCACAACCACGCGGTCATGCAGGGGACGGAAGGACATGGGTCAATTCCTCTCGAACTGGAATACGGGTTCACACCCGCTGTGCTGGCACTCTCTAAGGCCGAGTGCCAAGCTCCCGGCGGAGATAAGCAGCCCTCCCCGCCCCGTCAAGGCGCGCGTGACACGATTTCCCATATCCACTGCCATGCACCGGGCAGCACACGCCATTTTTCATGGACTGATCCGCAGCACTCCATTGTGATACGAAGCGGTAACGGACAGTGCGCTATGGTAAAGACAGAAAGCGCGCCGGGAATCGACGCGGTGGCATGGACCCTTTATGCTCCAGAAACCGGCCTTCGGGCGCTGGCATGAGCCTGGGCACAAGATGCCCGGGAACGAGATGGCGGAGGCCTCGGAGTTACCTATGAATCTGATGCTTGCACGGTTGAACACGCGGAAAGAACGTTTCTCCGGCCTGATGACCGGCGCGACGATCGCCGCTCTCGCCCTGACGCTCGCCGCATGCAGCACCACCCCGACAGAGCCGCCCCCGCCGGCGCGCCCGGTCTTCACCAGCCCGATCGCTCCTGACCAGATGATCGGCCGCTGGGGCCTTGCCGCCTATCATCGCCCCGATGATGCCAAGCGCACCGAGACACAGGCCCGCGCCCAGTGCTCCAACCCCTATATCATCACCGCCGGCCCCACGGGTGGCGTGATGATGTATCTGGCCGACGACAACAAGCTGACCGAAGTGGTCTCCAAGGCCAATGGCGGCCCCACCTTCCTCGGCCCTGCCGATGATCCGGCCGGCGGCCCGCGTGACCGTCAGGTTCTGCGGCTGGACAACAATGTGATGGTGTTGAAGTGGGTGGACCCGGAAGTCTCGGGCCGCTACGGCACCATGATCTATGTGCGCTGCCCCTGATTTCAGGCCCGGCCCCCTCTGCCAACACATGGCGTGAGGAATGACCATGAAACTCCGTCTGGCAACAGGCGGGGTTTTTCACATTTTCAGGTCGATTTCGCCTGGCATGCCTGAAAGCGAAGGGCTTTAGTTCCGGCACCTTGAGTACGGATATAAACTCCGGTTGCGCCGGGAAATGCCCTATCATCACGCCATGAAAACAACCGATACCCTTTTCCAGCCCCAGCCAGACCCTGCTCTCGTTAAAGCAGAGATGATTGCAGCCGCGTTGGCATGTGTGGAAGCCTTCACAGACCGGTTCAATGCGCGCGATCTGGAGGGCATGGATGCCCTGCTTCACTTCCCGCACATCATTCTGTCAGCTGAGCAGCTTGTGATCTGGGACGGGCCGGGAAAGCTGCCAGATTCCTTCTTCGAGGATCTTCAGCGCACAACCGGCTGGGCCGAGACACGATATCAACGCAAGGCCGCCGTGCTCGTCAGCCCGCGCAAGGTCCATCTGGTGCTCGACTACACGCGCAACCGCAGCGATGGTTCCATTGCCAGTGCCCACAGCAACATGTGGGTCGTTACATATGAGAAGGACCGGTGGGGCATCAAGCAACGCTCGTACTGACCCACCGGGCTTATAAAACAGGCGCGCCCAGCCTCACTCATCCATCTTGAGTGCAGCGATGAAGGCTTCCTGCGGAATCTCCACCTTGCCGAACTGGCGCATCTTCTTCTTGCCCTCTTTCTGCTTGTCCAGCAGCTTGCGCTTGCGGCTGATATCGCCGCCATAGCACTTGGCGGTCACATCCTTGCGCAGGGCGCGGATGGTCTCGCGGGCAATGATCTTGCCGCCGATTGCCGCCTGAATCGGGATCTGGAACATGTGCTGGGGAATGAGATCCTTCAGCTTCTCGCACATCACGCGGCCACGCCCTTCGGCGCGTGTGCGATGCACCAGCATGGAGAGCGCATCCACCGGCTCGGCATTCACCAGCAGCGACATCTTCACCAGATCACCGGCGCGGTAATCGGTGATGTTGTAATCGAATGAGGCATAGCCCTTGGAGATGGACTTCAGCCGGTCGTAGAAGTCGAACACCACCTCGTTCAGCGGCAGGTCATAGGTGACCATGGCACGGGTGCCGACATAGGTCAGCTCGATCTGGTTGCCGCGACGGTCCTGGCACAGCTTCAACACCGAGCCGAGATACTCATCCGGCGTCATGATGGTGGCGCGGATCCACGGTTCGCGGATTTCGGTGATCTTCATCACATCCGGCATGTCCGCCGGGTTGTGCAGATCAATCGTGGTGCCGTCCGAGAGGGAGATCTCGTAGATGACCGAAGGCGCGGTGGCGATGAGGTCGAGATTGAACTCACGCTCCAGTCGCTCCTGAATGATTTCCAGATGCAGCAGGCCGAGGAAGCCGCAGCGGAAGCCGAAGCCCAATGCCGCCGAAGACTCCATTTCATAGGAGAAACTGGCGTCGTTCAGGCGCAGCTTGCCCATGGCGGCGCGCAGGTCGTCAAAGTCTGCGGCATCCACCGGGAACAGGCCGCAGAACACCACCGGCTGGGCCGGTTTGAAGCCCGGCAGGGCTGTCGTGCACTGGCGCTTGTCCTCGGTGATGGTGTCACCCACGCGGGTGTCCGCCACTTCCTTGATGGAGCCCGTGAGGAAGCCGATCTCGCCGGGGCCAAGCTCGCTCATCGCGACCATCTTGGGGGTGAACACACCCACCCGGTCCACATCATAGACAGCGCCGGAGCCCATCATCTTGATGCGCTGGCCCTTCTTCATCACGCCATCGATGATGCGCACCAGCACCACCACACCGAGATAGGTGTCGTACCAGCTATCCACCAGCAGGGCCTTGAGCGGGGCCTCGCGGTCTCCCACGGGGGCTGGCAGGCGGGTCACGATGGCTTCCAGCACCTGATCGACATTCATGCCGGTCTTGGCCGAAATGCCGATGGAATCAGATGCATCGAGGCCGATCACGTCCTCGATCTGCGCCTTCACCTTTTCCGGCTCGGCGGCAGGCAGATCGACCTTGTTCAGCACCGGGACAATCTCGTGATTGTTGTCCATGGCCTGATAGACATTGGCCAATGTCTGCGCCTCAACGCCCTGCGAGGCGTCCACAACCAGCAGAGAGCCTTCCACGGCGGCGAGCGAGCGGCTCACCTCATAGGCGAAGTCCACATGGCCGGGGGTATCGATGAGGTTCAGCGTATAGGTCTCGCCATCATTCGCCTTGTAGGCGAGGCGCACGGTCTGCGCCTTGATGGTGATGCCGCGCTCGCGCTCGATATCCATGTTGTCGAGCACCTGATCGGTCATCTCGCGGGCAGAGAGCCCGCCGGTGATCTGGATCAGCCGGTCGGCAAGGGTGGACTTTCCATGATCGATATGAGCGACGATGGAAAAATTACGGATGTTCTTTTGGGCGCTGGCGGTCATCTTGGCCGCATAGCATCGGCTTGGGGCAGCGACAAGCGGATAGATGCAAGCCGGGGCCCGCAGCCCACCCGAAATTCCGGGCAGGACGGGTTTGGATACCACCCGGGCACGAAATGTGACCCGGCATGAGAGAAAAGACGAATCATCCCGCTTTTCCCACCGGCTCCAGTTCCTTGCCTCGAACGAGATCCAGCAGCGCCCGTGCCGCGCGCGAATGGTAGCGGTCTGCATGGCGCAGGGCATAGAAGCGGCGCGGAGGCAAAGCCAGCGGCAGACGATGCAGCGTGCCGGCCTCAAACCCCGCCGCTGCCACCAGATCCGAAATCACGGTCGCACCCGCGCCGGCTGCAACCGCGCTCAGCACGGCCTCATTGGATGGCAGGGCAAGGAACACATGCAGCAAGGCCGGGTTCACCCCCGCCGTGCGCAAGGCATCCTCGAACACCTGCCGCGTGCCGGAGCCCGCCTCACGCAGCACAAAGGGTACGGTCAGCAGGTCTTCGGGAGAAATCCGCGTGCGGCCCTTCCACGGATGGTTGCGCCCCACCACCAGCACCAGCTGGTCTCCGGGAATGGCAAGGCGGGTGAGTTGCGGCTCGGCCACATCACCTTCCACAAAGCCGAGATCGGCTCCCCCCTCACGCACGGCGGCAGCCACCTGCGCCGTATTGCCCAGCGCAACTTTCAGCCCAATCTGCGGATAGAGGCTGTGGAAACGATGCAGCAGGGCCCCCAGCCGGTAGTTGGCAATGGTCTGGCTGGCATGAATGACCAGCCGCCCACGCCGCATGCCGGAGAGGTCCGCCAGCACGGTTTCAGCCGCAGCCACCCGTGCCAGAATGGCCTCGGCCTCGGCCTTGAAGACGCGCCCCTCCTCGGTCAGCTCGATACGCCGGCCGATGCGGTGGAAGAGCGGAAGACCGCATGCTGATTCCAGCGCCGCCACCGAGGCGCTGACCGCCGATTGCGTCATGTTCAGCCGTTCGGCGGCACGGGTCATGTGAAGCTGGTCCGCGACCATGACGAAGACGCGCAATTGTTCCAGTGTCATCGTCGGGTCCAGCGCCTCTTCAGTTCATGAACAGATAGATCAGAATAAAGCTCAGTGCGGAGATGAACACCCATGCAACCGCGCCCAATGCCAGCGGACGCATGCCCTTCATCCGCAGCTTGCGCACATCGGTCTCCAGCCCCATCGCGCCCAGTGCCACCGCCAGCAGGAAGGTGGTGAGGGTCGCCATCGGCGGCTTCACCTCGGCCGGAATCACCCCAAGGCTGTTCACGAACACCAGCGCGATGAAGCCGAACACGAACCACGGCAGCGGCGGGCTGGCATGGCCGGCAGAGCGATCGCCACGCGCACGCCACATCGCCATCGCGCCAAGGCCGATCACCAGCGGGGCCAGCAGCATCACGCGGGAGAGCTTGGCCACGGTGCCGAACTCGCCAGCTTCCTGCCCGCCCTGGAAGGAGGCCGCCACAACCTGCGCCACCTCATGAATGGCAGAACCGGTCCACAATCCATAGGCCTGTGCATCAAAGCCGGTATAGGGCAGCAGCACCGGTGCCAGGAGCATGGCGAGAGAGCCGAACACGGTGACGCAGGCCACCGCATAGGCCACATCCTCATCCGAACCGCGGGTGACGGTATTGGTGGCGATAACAGCGGAAGCGCCGCAAATGGCTGTGCCAGAAGCGATCAGTTCAGAGAGCTTGGCATCCACACCCATCAGGCGACCAACCCAGCGGGTGAAGAAGAAACTGGCGAACAGCACCCCGGCGACAATGAGAAAGCCCGTGGCCCCCACCATGCGCACCTGCTCGAAGGTGAGTTGAAGCCCGAGCAGAATGATCGCGAAACGCAGGATGCGGCGCAGGGAGAACTTCACCCCCGGCAGCGCGATGGCCGGCGTACCGACAAGATTATGAAAGGCCATGCCGATGACGATGGCGATAACCAACGGGCTGAAGAAATCCAGCCCCGGCACCATGCGCACGCCATAGGCACAGCCGGCTATGGCGATGGTGAGCGCCAGTCCGGGCAGGATGCCACCGCAAAAACGGGACAGAAACGGGGCTGAAGGGTTGCCCTGCTTCGCCGCCGCCGAAGCCCCGGACGATGCAGCGAGTTGATCCTTGGACATAACGTGCTCCTGCGACATTGTGCGCAAGATTGACGCAGGCAACCCATCAATCAATGTTGCCATATTTCTACGTTTAATCGATATTTTCGATTATTCATTTTATATCGCACCGCAAACCACAGCCGATAGACGGGAAAATCGAGTTTTCATCCCGTCTTGCGCCGAAGCCGGTCCGGAGCCGGCAAGCAAATGACTCACCGCACTGCATCATGAAATGCAGAAATCAGATGTGGATATCCTCGCAGGGGCACAGCACAACCCGTTTTCCGCATGTCTACACCCCTGTTCTGGGCAAAGACCCATATCCGGGCTTCCAACACGACCTGCCGGATGGCAGAACCAGTGCAATGGCACCTGCACTCGCAGAATGCATGACCTGTAAACACACGTCCCTGCCCTTCGCGGCTCCCGCCACCCTGCACCAGATGAGGTCCATGTGCGCGACCAGCTTCCCATCGCCACCCATGACCTGCTCGCCAAGGCGGCCTGCCTGCTCTTCATCAATGGCCAGTCATCAGAGAATACGGGCGGCTGCATCACCCGTCTTGGGGCAGCGCTTGGGGTAAAGGCAGACCTGCTGCTGCGCTGGGGCGAGGTTGTGCTGTTCGTTGAAGGTCACCCCGCCCCCATCATCTGCAAGGCAAAGCCAACCGGCGTCGATATGGGACGGGTGAATGCGGTGCTCGATGTCATCGCCGAGGTGGAAGCCGGGCGCATGGATATCGTGAAGGCAGATGCGGCGCTTGAGGCCATATCCAGAATGCCGCCGGTGAATGTTGTCCGCTTTGCCACCCTTGCCGGGGCGGGTGCCAGTGCACTGGGCGTGATCTTCGGCGCGCATGATCCGGCAACCATCGGCATCATTTTCGCCAGCGCCTTTTTTGGCGCACTCCTGCGGCGTGCCGTCACCCATGTTTCGGGCAATCCGCTGCTCCAGCCTTTTGTCGCGGCCTTGCTGGCCGGTGTGGTTGGTGCGCTCGCCATCCAGTCCGGGCTGGGGGTCGATCCCCGCCTTGTGCTGGTATGCCCCTGCATGGTGCTGGTGCCCGGACCGCACGTGTTGAACGGCACGATTGATCTGGCCCGCGCGCGCCTCACCATCGGTTCCGCGCGGCTTACCTTTGCCGGCCTGCTGGTATTGATGATCTGCGCCGGCCTGCTGCTGGGCCTTACCGTGGCGGATATCGACCTGCCGACCACATCAAGCCCGGTCACTGTTCCATGGCTGTATGATGTGATCGCCGCCGGCATCGCGGTTGCCGCCTATGGCACCTTCTTCAACATGAGTTGGCGCATGCTGCCGGTGCCGATCATAGTGGGCATGACAGCCCATGGCGCACACTGGCTGTTGCTGGATTGGGGTACGAGCATCGCCAGCGCCAGCTTGGCCGCCTGCTTTATCGTGGGCGTGCTTATCTCCCCGCTGGCAGACCGGCTGCGCCATCCCTTCGCGGCATTTGCCTTCTCATCCGTGGTCTCGATGGTGCCCGGCGTCTTCCTGTTTGATGCTGCGGCAACGCTGGTTGAACTCACTGCACAGGGCAACAGCGCCTCGCCCACCTTGCTGGTGGAAGGCGCGGTGAGCGGCATCAATGCCCTGCTCATCGTTCTGGCAATGACGGTGGGGCTCATCGTGCCCAAGATGGTTTATGCCAGCCGGCAGGAAAGCCGGGCCAAACAGGCCGGACAGCACGCCTAGGGCGCATCAAGAGGGGCAAGGTCGGCCTTGTGGCGTCACATCCCCGCGCAGATAACCGGCCAGCACCTGGGCGTGGTTGTGCTGTTCGTCATGCGCGCCATAGAGCAGCGTCACCCGTCCCTGCTCCAGAAAGGGTATCACCTGAGCAAGAGCTGCAGTGTTTCCATCCAGTTCCGCTCGATACCGAATTGAGAACGCCGTGAACTTCGCTGGGTCATGGTCGAACCACACACGCAGTTCTGTGGTGGGAGCGATCTCTTTCAGCCACAGGGCAAGCGCGGCTTTCTCCTTGCTCACGCCTCGTGGCCACAGGCGATCCACAAGAATCCGCGCGCCGTCGTCGGGCTGGGCGGGTTCGTAGATCCGTTTTACGCGGATGTCGGGAGTTGAGGCGGGCATCATCATCTCCGGCAAGGTCAGTGACATAAGATCGATCATGCTGGCTTCAGCAGCCAGATAACATTTCCGCAGTCATTCCGCGTCCGACATGCCCCCCGTGCCCCTGGAAGCAAGGTATCAGGACTGTTCCTCATCTGGCATGGCCTGTGCCAGATCTGCCGGCACATCCACATCCGCACCGGCAAGGCGGTTTACCTCCACCAGCGCATCAGGCGGCAGAGACATGATAAAGGCGCGCGCGCCCCTGTCTCCCTCCGCCAGCAGGCTGGCCCGCTCGAAATCCGCTGACACAAGCAGGATAGGCGGCAGGCGCACCCCCTCACAGCAGCAGACGGAACTGGTCTCGCGCAGCAGCAGAAGCCGGAGAAGCTGCGGCGTCACATTCGGCATGTCACCGAGGCAGAGCAGCAACCGGTCCGCCCCCTGTTCCCGTGCGAAGGCAACTGCTGCACGGAACGATGTCGCCATGTCTTGCCCGGGCGCGATGGAACGCGGCACCATGGCGCAGGGCAATATCTGCGCGACCTGAGGGGAGGAAATGATGGCTCCCGTCACATCGCATCCCGCCTGCATCAGCGCTTCTGCGGCCCATGTCACCAGTGGACGGCCGCGCAATGGCGCCAGCATCTTGTCATCGGCCCCGAAGCGGCGTGATGCCCCGGCGGCCAGCACCACGCCGATGTTTCTCATGGCTCGCCCGTCTCATCTTCCAGCATCCGGCGCAGCGTATAGAGCAGAGCTGTGCGCTCCACCGCTGTCAGCGGACCAAAGGTGAGTTCCGTAATTTCGGAAGCGCAGGGAATCATCTGCTCCAATAATGCCGCACCCGCATCTGTCAGGGCGGTCATCACCTTGCGGGCGTCCTGCGCATCCTTGAACAGGGCCACGAGGCCGCGTTTCTTGAGCCGGTCGATCACCCCGCGAATGGTGGCCTGATCGACCCCCGTTGCCTTCACCAGTTCGCCCTGGGACTGCGCGCCCCCATCGCGCAGCGCACAGAGCGTGGAGAACTGCACACTGGTGAGATGCTCATCACAGGCATGGGTCTGAAAAATCGCCAGATGGCGCTGATAGGCGCGGCGCAGCAGATAGCCGACCTGATCGGAAAAAACATAGCCGGCATCGGCCTCATGCCTCCGCGTGGCGGAATCAGGCTCATCCACCGGCTCAGCCCCCTTGTTCCATCATCATGATCTCTGCCTACCAGCTTCGTCCACGCGCGGGCAAATCCGGTCTCCGCACAACAGAAACATGGTCCTGAAAAAGCGGGCAGATGCGGTAGTGCTCACTGACGGGTTGTGATGCGGTGCCAGCGTCCAGCCGGAATTGCAGGCGCAACAATCTCATCCCCCGAGAAATAATGCATGCACTATTAATGCCTTAAGGAAAGCGCGAACCAAAGGCGCATGAAAAGGCATCAATGCGCTCATTTTATTGGCATTTGATCGCAAGCGCGCAGCATATCACTCTCTTGCGCAGATGAATAAATAGTGCATACAATATATCAAATAAGGCGAGAGGAGAGCAAAACCCACACTCTCCCATAAACGCCAGGACGGGAGGATGATCAATGTCAAAAAAGCCCTGCATTGCAGCGGTCGCGACGGGCACTGCCCGGCGCGGACATGTCCTCTTGTGGAAAACCCAGTGAGGCTTGCAGCATGACCACAGTTCAGCCGACCGGCCACAACATATCGGCCAACGGCATTCGCCACCATTTCCTGCGCTATCCCGGCCCCGGTGCACCGCTGGTTCTGATCCCCGGCATCACCAGCCCGGCCATCACATGGGGCTTTGTCGCCGAACGTCTGGCGCAGGCATTTGACACTTATGTGTTTGATGCCCGCGGGCGCGGCCTCTCCTCCAGCGGCCCCGGCCTCGACTACAGCCTGGACGCCATGGCGGATGATCTCGTCGCCATTCTTGCCGAGCTGAAGCTTGAGAACGCTGTTATTCTTGGCCACTCCATGGGCGCGCGCATTGCCATTCGCGCGGCTGCCAAGGATGCCTCGAACATGGGTCGGCTGGTGCTGGTGGACCCGCCGGTCTCCGGCCCCGGCCGTCGCGAATATCCTTCCAAGCTGCCCTGGTATGTGGATTCCATCCGCCTCGCGGAAAAAGGCATGGATGCGGAAGCCATGCGCGCCTTCTGCCCCACATGGACCGAAGAGCAGCGTGCGCTGCGCGCCGAATGGCTGCACACCTGCTTTGAACCGGCGATCGTCACCGCCTTCGAGGGCTTCCACACCGACGACATTCATCAGGACCTGCCAAAGCTGAAGCTTCCCGCAGCCCTGATGATCGCCGGGCGCGGCGGCGTGATTGAAGATGTGGATGCAGCCGAGATCACCACGCTCAATCCCGCCATTCGCAGCACCCGCGTGCCGAACGCCGGCCACATGATTCCATGGGATGACTTCGACGGCTTCTTTGATGCCCTCGACATTCTTCTTGGCACATCTTTCGGAAAGAAGTGATCGCACCATGATCAAGAACTATCGCATTGGCCAGATTGTCCCGAGCTCCAACATCACGATGGAGACGGAAATTCCCGCCATGCTCAATCTGCGCCAGCAGATTCGCCCGCTTGAGCGCTTCACCTTCCATTCCGCCCGCATGCGCATGAAGCATGTGACAAAGGAAGAGCTGGCGGCCATGGACGCCCAGTCCGACCGCTGCGCGCTTGAACTTTCCGATGCCCGCGTCGACGTGCTCGGCTATGCCTGCCTCGTCGCCATCATGTCGATGGGCCATGGCTATCACCGTGAAAGCCAGAAGCGCCTTCAGGGTGTGACAGCCGAGAATGGCGCGCCCGCCCCCGTTGTCACCAGCGCCGGCGCACTGGTGGAGGCGCTGGATGTGATGAAGGCCAAGCGCATCGCCGTTGTTGCACCCTATATGAAGCCGCTCACCAAGATGGTGATCGACTATATTCAGGCCGAAGGTGTGGAGGTGGTCACCCACCGCGCGCTGGAAATCTCCGACAACCTGAAGGTTGCGGCGCACGATCCGGCAAACCTGCCGGGCATCGTGGCTGAACTCGACACCTCGAATGTCGATGCCATTGTGCTTTCCGCCTGCGTGCAGATGCCGTCTCTGGCCAGCGTTTCCAAGGTGGAAGCCCTTACCGGCAAGCCGACCCTGACGGCCGCTGTCGCCACCACCTACCAGATGCTGCGGGCACTGGAGCTGGAACCCATCGTTCCCGGCGCTGGTGCGCTGCTTTCCGGCGCGTACTGAGCCTCAAGCCTGAGCGCAAGCACGCCCCGTGACATGAGATGATGGCGGGAGATCGCCATCATCTCAAACGGAAATCTGCACCCCGTCACGCATGGGATGCAGTGCAGCGTTCTCAGCCATGACCATCATATCGCATGGATGAGAACGAGAAGATGATCCACAGGCACCATCTCGCGTCCCGACGGTGAAAACCGCTCCCGCGGCTGCAAGGTGGTGGTAAGCTCCCGCAAGGGAGCAAACAGATGACACAACATGAAACAGGCCCGCACACTCCACGATGCGGACCCGGACGCGGCATGCAATCGCATGAGAAGCTGCGACGGGAAACCTGCGCCTGAACACCAGCGAGGACCCGCAAAGGTCTGGATCCATTTTGGAAGACTTCAATTGAGCAAGAACGGCACGGGATAACTTCAGAAATTCTGGCCCGGAACTTGCCTGAAGCCTTTCATATTCACCTGAGCGGGTTGAACCGCCCCTGTCGGGGCCATTCGCCCCTGCCCGTCTGCCCTCCAGCCCGGAAAGCTTCTGCTCCCGGAACTGGCGCTAATGTTCAAAATTCAAGGGAGCCGCACAGTGTCATCCGCCAAACTGACTATGGAGCAAGGCATACAAGCCGCAGGGGTCGGGAAGTTCCAGTACCGCCTGTTCATCATCTTCGGCCTTGTGTGGGCTGCGGATGCGATGCAGGTGCTGGCCATCGGCTTCTCCGTGCCGTCCATTGCCAAGACCTTCAACGTTTCCATCCCCACCGCGCTCCAGACCGGCACGATGTTCTTCATCGGCATGCTGATCGGCGCATTCGTGTTCGGCCGTCTGGCGGACCGGATCGGCCGCCGCCCGGTGCTGATGATCGCGATCCTGATCGACGCTGTCGGCGGCATCGCCTCGGCCTTCGCCCCCAGCCTTGAATGGCTGTTCTTCCTGCGCCTGCTCACCGGCATCGGCGTCGGCGGCACCCTGCCTGTCGATTACACCATGATGGCCGAGTTCCTGCCGTCTGACCGTCGCGGTCGCTGGCTGGTGCTGCTGGAGTCCTTCTGGGCAGTTGGCACCATCGCCATTGCCGTGCTGGCCCTGTTTGCCGAAGGCATGGGCCCGGATGCATGGCGCACCATCTTCTTTGTCACCGGCATTCCGGCGCTCGTGGGTGTGGTGCTGCGTTTCTATGTGCCGGAATCCCCGCACTTCCTGAACAATAGCGGGAAATCGGAACAAGCCCGAAAAGTTCTGGAGCGCGTGGCCAAGGTGAATGGACGCCCGGCCGGCATTGGCGAACTGCAACCCGGCTCCATGGTGAAGAAGTCCATCCTTGCGCTCTTCTCGCCCGGTCTGCTGCGGCGCTCGGTGTTCCTGTTCGCCGCCTGGTTCCTCATCTCCATTTCCTATTACGGCATCTTCGTCTATCTGCCGGTTCGCCTCTCGGGCGAGGGTTTTGGCTTTATGCGAGGCCAGTTGTTCCTCGTCATCATCGCCATTGTGCAGTTGCCCGGCTTTGCGCTGGCGGCCTATGGCGTGGAGAAGTGGGGTCGCAAGCCCACGCTGGTCGGCTTCCTGTTGCTGAGCGCGGTTGGCTGTCTCATCTACTCGCTGGGCCAGACCTCCTTCATCGTGGTGGGCGCAACCCTTCTCATGAGCTTTGCACTGCTGGGCACATGGGGTGCGATCTACGCCTTCACCCCGGAGATCTACCCCACCAACCTGCGCGCCAGCGGCATGGGTACGGCCGGCGCGATTGCCCGCGTGGGTGGCCTGCTTGCCCCCTCGCTCATCGCACCGCTCATGGCCTCGAACTTCAACATGGCCCTGGGCATGATCTCGGCCCTGCTCGCTCTTTCTGCCTTCTCGGTATGGATGATCGACGTGGAGTCCAAGAACCGCGTTCTGGACTGATCTGGCCACAGCGCCCTTTCGAACTGAGGTCCGGCCCCTTCACAGGGGCCGGACTTTGTATATGAGCAGGTGGGCGCCGCGCTGGCAGCCTGCGCACATGAAGGAGGACGCCGCATGTTCTATCTGACCAAGGATGGCCCCGGCCTGCCGCGAGACCCCTTCTCCGCCATCATTTCTCCGCGCCCCATTGCATGGATTTCCAGCCGGGGCACAGATGGCGCGACCAATCTGGCGCCCTATTCCTTCTTCAACGCCGTGGCCTATACGCCCCCGCAGATCATGGTCTCGTCCATCGGCCCCAAGGCCGACCGCGCGCGCGGCAAGGACAGCTTCTCCCATATCTCGGAAACCGGCGTGTTCTGCGTGAATATCGCTGGCTATGACGACCGTGAGGCACTGAACAGCTCTTCCGCCGACTATCCGCGCGAGCAGAGCGAGTTCGAGGCACTGGGTCTTGAGATGGCGGAATGCCAGAGCATCGATTGCCCGCGCCTCGCCCATGCACCGGCATCACTGGAATGCCGCCTCACCCAGATTATCGAGCTGGAAGGGGCGCATAATCTGCTGGTGCTTGCGCGGGTGGAAGCCATTCATCTGCGCGATGACTGCATCACCCCGGAAGGCCGGTTCGATGTCACCCGTTTTCGCCCGCTGACCCGGCTTGGTTATATGGACTTCGCCTCCATTGACACCGTCTTCGCCATGAAGCGGCCGAAGCTCGAGACCAAGTGAGATTTGGCAAGGCAATCACCAGAACGGACATGAAAAAGGGGCGTATTCCAGCCGGAACGCGCCCCTTTTGAATAGGTTATGATTGGTTATGCCTGATCAGGCACCGTGCCCAGCCATGCCAGAATGTCGTGTGCATCGGTCACATCGGCATATTTCTGGTGCATGTCATAAAGGTTGGCGTCATGCGGGGCCTGTGCCCGGTCCGCACAGCAATCGCGCGGCACCAGCACATTGAAGCCGGCCTGCACGGCATCAACAGTGGTTGCACGAACACAACCTGAAGTGGTTGCTCCCGTCACGATCAGCGTGTCCACGCCCGCACTGGCCAAAAGCCCCGCCAGATTGGTGCCAAAGAAAGCGGAGGCGCCCTTCTTGGTGATGATGGCATCATGCGGCTGGATGCCGGTGGTGGCATCGATCTCCACCAGCCTTGAGCCTTCCACCAGCGCGGCCATGCCGGCGGCCTTCTTCAGCCATGCCAGCTTGTCCAGCTCGCCGGGATGATAGGCAATGGTGGTGTAGATGACCGGAAAACCCTTGGCGCGCGCCGCATCCGTCACCTTGCGGGTGGCGGCGATCTGCGCGGTCATGTCCGCGGCGGTGGGATATTGCGTATCGGTGAAGCCATAGGTGAAATCCACCACCACAACAGCCGGGCGCTTCCCGCGCGGCACGGGGCGGCCAAACCCGGCCTGATTATAAACTTCTGCCTGAGACATTCTTCTCTCCCATTCATGGAGAAGCCGCCCCGGTGAAGGGGCGGCCAAAACCAAACCAGCGTTTGTGCAGCCTCAGCCGCGCTTCATCTGGATCTCTTTCACCACGATATCACCGTCGATCACGATCGGCTCATCATCGAGGAAGAGCGAGCAGTCACGCATTGGAATATCGAGGTGGCAGGCGGTGTCGTTGGGGCCGCCCAGCTCGTTGTTCGGGCCGGTCGAGAACATGACATTGCCATAGAAGCTGCGCGGCTCCATGCCCATGCCGCCCGGGAATGCGCCCGGCACCATATTGTGCCACTTGGCATTGGGGTTCATGCCCCAGCCCACATGGCTCATGCCCTTGCCGCGCTCGTCATTGAAGTCAGCCATGTAGGACTTCACGAGATCCGCGTCGAGACCACCGCGAATGTCCTGAATCCAGCCCTTCTCGATGGTGTACGTGATGGGATCGCGCACATACATGTTCTGCGGCAGCAGGATGTCGCCGGGGGCAACCACAATGGTGCCATCCACGCCATCATCATCACCACCCGTAAACACGAAGCCGGAGGGCCAGTGATCCCAACGGCCGGGCTCATCGGTGCAGGCATATTCGGTCATGGTGGGATAGGTGTTGAGCTTATAGGTGACATCCGTGCCATGACGGCTGGTGATGCGCATCACCTTGGCCTTGGCGAGGATTTCACCAGCTATCTCAACCTTCTCGCGAAGCTCCTTTGTGGGCAGCATACGGGCCAGAAGCTCCGGCGGCTCAACAGCGGTGAGCACGCGGGTGCCGGCGGCCTGAATGGCCATCTGCTCGGGGGAGAACAGCAGGAACACGCAGTCGATCAGCATATCGACCTGCTTCAAAGCCTCCACCGCATCCGGCAACCCGGCAAGGCCGTTCACACCCACCGCCCATGCGCCAACCGGCGGCGGGGCAGGCAGGCGCATATGATACATGCGCGCGCCCAGAAGCTGGCCGGCAGCCAGGAATGCATCGGCATAATCCAGCCGCTCATTGCCCTGTGTGAGCACGACGAGCTTCTCGCCCTCATGCACACCGGACATCTTGAGCTGGTGAAGACAGATCTGGGTGAAACTGGCGTGATCCATCGTGATCCTCCCTCTTGTTCCCGTCACTTGCAGCCCTGGTGCGTGAACGTTTCAGCGGGGCCGTGCTGACTCCAGCATAAATTATGCTTCTGTATAATTTCAATCGCAAACTGGCATTCACACCCCAAACAACTGCGCAAATGAAAGGCATCACACTCCGTGCAGCGGGCGTTTTGGGCGCCGCAGCCGGGTCAGAGATATCAAGAGGGAGCGGAGATTCAGGCCAGCGGCGCGCTCATGCCGGCGGTGAGGAAGCGCACCAGATGGTCCAGCATCTCACCCTTGCCAACAGCGCCGATCTGCCCCTCGCTCATGTCATCCAGCCGGCCAAGATCGTTGAGCATGAACAGATAGGTACCCACCAGAAAGGCCATGCGCAGGCTGACAGTATCACGCGGGACATCCGGCAGGGCATCGGCCAGTGCGGCGATGAAGCGCTTCACCGATTCATCATAGACCTCGCGGCGCAGGCGCAGGGCGTGTTCCTCGGGTTCCGCATGCAGGCGCGCCTGTAGTCGCACGAACGCCTCGCCCCCCGGCCCGCTATATTTCATGTCCCACTGCGGCTTGAGATAGGCATGGATAATCTGCGCCACATCAGGCTGCGCTGTCTTGGCCAGAAGCTGGTCCAGCAACATATGACGATGGAGAGACAAGGTGCCGCCGCGCCGGCGCACCACTTCATCGAACAGATTGGCCTTGGAGCCGAAATAATAGCGGATGAGCGCCTGATTCACCCCGGCCCGCTCGGCGATGTCACGCACCCGCGCACCCGCAAAACCCACATCGGCAAAGGCCATTTCCGCATGGTCGAGAATGATGTCACGCAGGTCGCTGCCATCTTTCGGGCGGCCGGGTTTGCGTCGTTCGGCAGTCTCGTCCTTCACGCGGCGTCTCTTTCTCTCTCGGCATGAACCTCAGCGCCATTCAGCACAGGCGTTGCAACAGCTTTAGCAGGGTTTTCTGCTCGCGCGCATTGAGCGGGGCCAATGTATCTGCGCTCACGCGCTCCATGCGCGGCATCACCTCTTCCACCAGCGCATGCCCTTCCGGGGTCGCGGAAAGAAGATAGCGCCGCCGGTCCACCAGATCCTGCTCCATGCGGATCAGGCCACGCGCCTCCAGCCGGGAGACCACGCCCTTGGTGGTGGCCGCATCCATCGCCACCATACGCCCCAGCGCATTCTGCGACACAGGCCCCTGCGCCCGCACGAGACGAAACAGGGTCGAGAACTGCATGGCGGTGAGTTCACCGGCAATATGCTCCGCGAAGATGGTCAGATGTCGCTGGTAGGCCTTGCGCAAAACAAAGCCGACCTGATCATCCAGTTCATAATTCATGTGCTCTTCGCCTCACCGGTACCGGCCGGGAGTTTTACCTCCCGTGCGTTGCGGGGCAAGGCGATAATTGTCGCCTGCCTTTGTGCGAATCATAAAGCTGCCCATCTGGCGGGCGACTGCACATAATGGCGTCACGCGCAGATTCATGCTTGCTCCCATGCCCGTGATCGAGACATAAATTCATTTGTATACATTCAATCTGAACATCCGCTAACATCGGCCAAATCCTGTTGGGAGGCAGGTTTCGCCACATGAACATTCAACTCACCGTCAATAGGCGGGCTGTTGAGGTTGAGGTCGATCAAAGACGCCTTCTCCTTGATGTGCTTCGTGAAGAGTTTGGCCTGCACGGTCCCAAATATGGCTGCGGCCTTGCCCAGTGCGGTGCCTGCACGGTGCTGGTGGATGGTGCGCCGGCGCGCGCCTGCGTGCTGCGCGCCTGTCAGGTTGAAGGGCGCTCCATCACCACGCTGGAAGGGCTGGCGGATCCGCAAACCGGCAAGCTGCATCCCGTTCAGCAGGGCTTTGTGGAAGCCGAAGGCGCACAGTGCGGCTATTGCCTCAATGGCATGGTGATGATGGCGGTGGCGCTGCTTGCGCGCGAGCCGGACCCGGATGAAGCCCGCATTCGCGAAGCGTTGCGCCACAATCTGTGCCGCTGCGGCACCCACAAGGACATCATCGCCTCTGTCCGCCGCGCGGCGGAACTGATGGCGGTTGGCCGGGAGAGTGCCGATGTCTGAGCGCACCCGCGGCCTCATCACGATTTATGATGACCTGCCCACCGGCCGGGCCAACCTGTTGCAGATTGACGATACGGGCATCGCCACCGGCTTCAACGGCCATGTGGACCTTGGCACCGGCATTGAGACCGCCCTCGCCCAGATCGTGGCCGAGGAACTGGATCTGCCGCTTTCATCCGTGCGCATCATTCTGGGCGACACCGCCCTGACGCCGGATCAGGGCCCCACCATTGCCTCGGAGACCATTCAGGTCGCCGCCGTGCCCCTGCGCCTTGCCGCCGCGCAGATGCGCCACCTGCTTCAGGCGGAAGCCGGCCTGCGTCTGAACGCGGCGCCAGAAGAGGTCGATTTCGCACAGGGCGTCTTCAGCACCGGCGAACGCGCGATCAAGGCTGGACAACTGGTGGCCGGCCAGCAGCAGGTGCTGAAGCTGGACCGGACCACCCCGGTAAAAAAGCCCGGCGACTACCGCATTGTGGGCCGCAAGACCGGACGGCGTGATCTCGGCTCAAAGGTCACGGGCGAATTTACCTATATTCATGACCAGAAGGTCGATGGCCTGCTGCATGGCCACATGGTGCGCCCCATCTATGCCGGACGCGATTCGGGAGATTTCATCGGCCGCAGCCTGATCTCGTTCGATGAGACCTCCGTTTCCGGCATGCCCGGTTTTGTGGCTGTGGTGCGCCGTGCCGATTTTCTGGGCGTTGTGGCCCACACGGCCGCGCAGGCCCAGCGCATCGCCGAAGCGCTGGATGTGCGCTGGAGCATGCCGCCCGACCTGCCGGACATGAGCGACATTCCCGGCACACTGCGCAGCGCCCCCTCCACCCCCCGCCTGCTCGATAACCGGGGTGATTATGCGCGCGGCATGGCGGAAAGCCGGTTCCGGCTGGAACGCACCTATGTGTGGCCCTATCACGAGCACGGCTCCATCGGCCCCTCCTGCGCCATTGCCGACTGGAACCGCGGCAACCCCATCGTGTGGAGTGGCACGCAGAACCCGCACATGCTGCGGGGCGATCTCGCCAACCTCATGGAGCTGCCGCCGGAGAGCATCGAGATCCGCAGGCTTCAGGCGGCTGGCTGCTATGGCCGCAACTGTGCCGATGATGTGTGCGGGGATGCGCTGTTGCTCTCGCAGGCAGTCGGTCGCCCGGTGCGGGTGCAACTCACCCGTGAGCAGGAGCATCTGTGGGAGCCGAAAGGCGCAGCCCAGCTGATGGATGCGGCAGGCGGCCTTTCCGAAGACGGCTTCCTGCACGCCTACAAACTGGACACCTGGTATCCCTCCAATCGCGGCCCCAATCTGGCGCTGCTGCTCACCGGGCGCGTCTCGCCCGAGCCGCGCCCCTCCGACATGGGCGACCGCACTTCCATTCCGCCCTATCGCATCCCCAATCTGCATATCACCGTGCATGACATGGCCCCGCTGGTGCGGGCGGCATGGATGCGCGGCGTCTCGGCCCTGCCCAACACCTTCGCCCATGAAAGCTTCATGGATGAAATGGCCTATGAGGCGAAGGAAGACCCCGTCGCCTTCCGCCTCAAGCATCTGGATGATGCCCGCAAGGCCGAACTGGTCACCCGCACGGCGGAGGCTGCCGGCTGGGAACCCCATGTCGGTCCGCGCCTGCGCCGCGAGGGGCGCATGGCCTATGGGCACGGCTTTGCTTTCGCCACCTATGTGCATGGCACCTTCCCCGGCACGGCGGCGGCCTCTGCCGCATGGGTGTGTGATGTCTCGGTGGATATCGAGACCGGCGAGGTGCATCTCACCCGCGTGTTTGTGGGGCAGGATCAGGGTCTGGTCATCAACCCGGATGGCGTGCGCCAGCAGATCCATGGCTGCGTGGCGCAAACCGCCAGCCGCGTGCTGCGCGAGGAAGTGACCTTCGATTCCATCACCCCCACGGCGAAGAGCTGGGGCACCTATCCCATCCAGACCTTCCCCGAGGTGCCGCAGATCGAAACCATGCTGATCGAGCGGCCCGGAGATCCGCCCCTCGGTGTGGGTGAAAGCGCTGCGGTGCCTTCGGCAGCAGCCATCGCCAATGCGATTTTCGACGCAACCGGCGTGCGCCTGCGTGCAGCCCCCTTCACCCCGGAAAAGGTGCGTGCGGCACTGGATGAAGCGGGCCTGCGCGGGCCGGACATGCAGGCCCGTGCGCTGGCCTCTCCCGATGCCCCGCCCCGCCGCACCCGTTCCGGATGGTTCAGAAACCTGACCACAAGCCGCATGCTGGGGGCAGCTGGCGCGCTGGGCGGCGCGATTACGCTCGGGGCCATGGCGCTGCCGATTGCCAAGGCTCTACCACCAACTCCGGCTCCTGCCGCCTCCAGTTTCTCACCCGAACTGCTGGAACAGGGCCGTCTGGTGTTCGCCGCCGGTGACTGCGCCGTGTGCCACACCAAGGAAGACGGCATTGCCAATACCGGCGGCAAGCCGATGGAGACCCCGTTCGGCACCGTCTACACCACCAATCTGACCCGTGATGCCGAAACCGGGCTGGGCTTGTGGTCCTATGAGGCCTTCTCGCGCGCCATGCGGCAGGGCATCAGCCGCGATGGCAAGCATCTTTACCCGGCCTTCCCCTACACCGCCTTCGCGAAAATCTCCGAAGACGACATGTTCGCGCTCTATGCCTATCTCCAGACGCTGGAGCCGGTGCATGCGCCAACGCCACGGGCCGAGATGCTGGCGGGCGTGAACCTGCGTCCGGTGAATGCCGCATGGAACCTCATGTTCCATGATTCCAGCGCCTTTGCGCCCGATCCGGCCCGATCCGAGATCTGGAATCGCGGCAAGTATCTGGTGGAGGCAGCCGGCCATTGCAGCGCTTGCCACACCCCACGCAACCTGCTGGGTGGCGAGAAGGGCGGCGCGGCGGCCTATAGCGGCGCAGATGTGCATGGCTGGTGGGCACCCGCCCTTGCCGGCACCACCGCCGGCGCACGCGGATGGGATGAGGAGAAGCTCTTCACCTATATGCGCACCGGCCTTGCGCCCGGCCTTGCCGCCGCCTCCGGCCCCATGGCGGAAGTGGTGCACAGCCTGAGCGACCTGCCGGATGCCGATATCCGCGCGATGTCGGTCTATCTCGCCTCTCTGGTGGCACCAGCGCCAGCCGCGGCCATGCAAACCGCAACGGCGACCGCCACCGCAGCTCCACCTTTACCCGGCTTCGCCTCGCGCCTGTTCGAATCAGCTTGTGCGAGCTGCCATGAGCCGGCTCTGGATGGCATGGTGACAGCCGCCCAGGTGCCGCTTTCCGCCTCTGCCGCCATTCGCGCACCCACGCCGGAAGGCCTGCGCACCGTAATCCGCGAAGGCATCACCGCTCCATCCGGCCTGAACCTGCGCGACATGCCTTCTTTCCGGAAGGAATTCTCGGAAGATGAGCTGAACCAGCTGGCCCGCTATGTGCGTGCGCGCTACGCGCCGGACCTTCCGGCATGGAAGTAAAGCGCATGCCAGAGGCATTTTTCCGCTGGGCCATGGCTCCGCCCCCAAATGCACACCCTCAGAGGCGTTCGCAGGAGCCCGCGGGAGAAATCACACGGTGCCCTGCGCGGGAATGGCCGGACGGGGCAGGCCCGCGCAGCGCTTGAGCGCCCCCCTGGTGTCGGTCAAAGGCCGAAACCCGGGTGATGAGGGCCACCGGCGGACCCCTCCCGCTCAAACTTCCCCCTTCCGACCCGCGCTCCGGCGCGGGCTGGAGTGCCAATTTTCAACACTGGCCGGCTTTCCGGGCAGTGCATCCGGCTGCCCGGAACAACACCCCCCGAAAAGCCCACCAAAACGGCGCTATGACTGGTTTTTCGGCTTGCAAAAAGTTTGTTTGTACGCAAACAATATTCCAACAGCTAAATGAGGTCTGCCCCATGAGTTCCGTCGTGAATGGTTCCGTTGATACTGTGGATATTGCCGTCATCGGCGCGGGCCTTGGCGGCGCGGCTGCGGCCAGCCTGCTGCTGAATGCCGGCTTCGAGGTGCACTGCTTCGAGCAGAGCCCGGTCTTCACCCGCCTTGGCGCCGGCATTCACATCGGCCCCAATGTGATGAAGATCTTCCGCACCATCGGGCTTGAGGACAAGCTGGCCTCGATTGGCGCGCACCCGGACTTCTGGTTCTCGCGTGATGGCCGCACCGGCGACTATCTCTCGCGCATTCCGCTCGGCGAATTCGCCCTGAAGGAATATGGCGCGCCCTACATCACCATCCATCGTGGTGACCTGCATGCCGAGCAGATCAATGCCCTGCCGCAGGACCGCATCCATTTCGACCACCGCCTGACCGACATTCAGGACCGTGGCGACGACGTGCTGCTGACCTTCGCCAATGGCAAGACCGTTTCGGCCAAGCTGGTCATCGGTGCGGACGGCATCAATTCTGTCATCCGCGAGAAGCTGCTGGGCGTTGAAAAGCCGCGCTTCTCCGGCTGGGTCGGCCATCGCGCCCTGCTGAACATGGACAAGCTGGCCGCCAGCGGGCTGGATTTCGAGCTGTGCACCAAGTGGTGGTGGGAAGCCTCGCGCCACATCATGGCCTATGCCACCAAGCATGATGGCAGCGAATATTATTATGTCACCGGCGTGCCGGTGGGTGGCGAGTGGGAGCACGAGACCGGCTTTGTCGATTCCTCCCGCGAGGAAATGGAAGGCATTTTCGGCGGCTCGCATCCCGTGGTGCAGGCCCTGATCGATGCCACCGAGGAAATCACCAAGTGGCCGTTCTGGAATCGTGACCCGATGAGCATCTGGAGCCGCGGCCGCCTGTGCCTGCTGGGCGATGCCTGCCACCCCATGCGCCCGCACATGGCGCAGGGCGCGTGCATGGCGATCGAGGATGCCGCAATTCTGGCGCGCGCCCTGAAGGAAACCGGCACCGCCGATTACGCCACGGCCTTCAAGGTCTATGAAGACACCCGCCGCGAGCGCGCCACCAAGGTGCAGACCATCTCGAACGCCAACACCTGGCTGAAGCAGCCGGAAGATCCGGCATGGGTCTATTCCTACGACGCCACCACCGCGCCGCTGGGCTGAACCACGCATACCGGCATTCTCATGCCCTGAAGCGTTCGCTGTTCTTGAAAACAGCGAACGTCCTGCCCCAAGCCATCAGGTGCATCTGCACCTCATGGCTCCCCTCTCTGCATCCAAGGATGCGCGCGCAGATTGAGGCTCCAGCCCCTCTCAATCGCAACAGAGCCGTTTTCGCCCATATGCGGCCGATCTGGGCATAAAAACCACATCACGTGCCCGTCATTCTTGCAGGCACCCCATTCATTCGCAGCAAAAGCTGCGATAGACTTTGCCGAATGCCCGTTCGAACTTGTCTATGCTTCCCCGTCAGCGCCCCTTGAGGGCAAGCCTGCGGGGCACCATGTAAAAGACAGGGCCGGGATAAAGGGCATGATCTGGCTTGTGAGTGGAAGACGCGGATGACTTTGTCTGTCACACATCCTGCTCTGGTTGACCCGTGGGATGCCGCCCAGCGGGGTGGCACCGGCACGGTTCTGGCTCTTCTCACCGCCACCCATGGCCCGGCCTATCGCAATCCCGGCGCGGCCATGGCGATCTTCCCCGATGGGCATTATGTGGGTGCCATCACCTCCGGCTGTATTGAGGCAGACCTTGTGCTGCATGCGCAGGAAGTGCGCGCCAGCGGCCAGCCCAAGCATCTGCGCTATGGCGAGGGCTCTCCCTTCATTGATATGCGCCTGCCCTGTGGTGGTGCTGTCGAGATTGATCTGGTCCGCATACAGGACCACCATGTTCTGGCCGATCTGGCTGCCGCCCGTCGCGCCCGGCAGGCCGTATCCCTGAGGATTTCACCCGAAGGTCGCTTCTCGCTTGCCGACTGGCGGGAGACAGGACCGGATGCTGCGCACGGTTTCAGCGTCGGCTTCCGCCCGCCCTTGCGCTTTGTGGTATTCGGTGCAGGGCCGGAAGCATCCCTGTTTGCCAGCCTTGTGCGCAGCCTTGGCTATGAGCAGCTTCTGGTTTCCCACGAAGACACCAGCCTGAATGCCGCCCGCGCGCTGGGCTGCGAGGTGATGAAAATCAGCAAAGTGACAGATCTCGACACACTGAAGATCGATGCCGACTGTGCAACCGTGCTGTTTTATCATGACCATGACTACGAACCGGCCATCCTGAAATATCTGCTCACCACGCCCGCTTTCTATATCGGCGCGCAGGGCAGCCGCTCCACACAGCGCACACGCCTCATGCGTCTTGCGGAGATGGGCGTGAGCCAGGAAGCCATGGCCCGCGTGCGTGGTCCTATCGGCCTTATCCCCTCATCACGAGATCCGCGCACACTTGCGGTTTCGGTTCTGGCCGAAATCATTGGTCATTCAGATGTGGTGCGCACGGGGCTGGTTCCCGCCAAGGGTGCCCTGCAGGCTGTTTAAACATAGGGGAAAGACAGCCCTAGCGGGGACAGCACTGGCCCCACCCTCGCATTGTGACCGATGCTCGGTTGTCCGTAAGCATTGCTCCGGTGGCGAGTTTGTTGTGCTTCCCCCCTCCCATGAGGGGAAAGGCCCTCCACACGATGTGAAGCGATCACAGCCCGGAAAAAGACGCGTCTCCGCGACACAAGATCTGCCGCGCATGCTCCACCACCTGTACGCTCACGACCGGTGCACAGCGCGTTAAGGGCAGGTGCCCGGAAAAGAGCCGCCTGCCTCAATTGCCTGTATCGGGCCCCAAAGCCGTGATCGGGAGAAACCAGCCCCTCAGCCTGCTGCACACACGGCGGTCGCCAGCGTCACCAGTTCCATATCACTGTCGCGACGCCCCAGAATGGAAAGACCGATCGGCGCGCCATCCACGGTCGCGAGCGGCATGGAGACTTGCGGCAGCCCGGCAAGACCGGCCGTGCACAAGAGGTTCATGGCCAGATGCCGGTATGCCACCTCTGTATCCGCCACCGCCGAGCCCCGAAGGGGTGCAATGCGCGGTGTGGAGGGCAGCACCATCACGGTTCCGGCCGGCAACAGTTCGGCCATGCGGGCGATGACCGCATCTCGCACCGGCTGCGCCGCCGCAACCTCTGACGGATCCTGACGGGATGCGGCCTCGAACCGCTCTCTCACGCCGGGGCCGAACTGGGGCTGTACCTCATCAATCCACGCGCCCACGCTCTGCCAGATCTCGGCGGCCTGAAGGGCACGGAAAGCGGCGGACCACTGCGCCAACCCATCCGGCGAGAGCACCACCGGCTCTGCCGGCCCCAGCAGCGCTTCCACCCGCGCAACGGCGGGCATCAGGGCGGCGCGCACATCATCGGCCAGCAGATCAAAGGCATCCGTTGCGATCAGCAAACGGCGCGGACGGATGGCGGGGCGGCTTTCCTCCAGCAGCACACTGCCCACGGCCGCGAAGACGCGCGGATCTCGCGCGAACCAGCCGACACAATCAAAACTCGGCGCAAAGGGGGCGATGCCATCTGCACGCACGCGCCCATGGGTGGGACGCATGCCCAGCAGGCCGCAATAGCTGGAAGGCACACGCACCGAGCCGCCGCAATCCGAGCCCAGCGCGAAGTCAACCAGCCCTGCCGCCACCGCTGCCGCCGAACCGCTGGAAGAGCCCCCCGGCACCCGCTCCGGCGCGGCGCTGTTGAGGGGGGTGCCGTAATGGGCGTTCTCACCGGTCAGCGAATAGGCCAGTTCATCAGAAATGGTCTTGCCCACCACTGTTGCACCCGCCTGAAGAACGAGCTCAACCGCACCCGCATGGCGCTTCGCCGGGGCATGGGTGTTGGCCCATTCAGGATTGCCATTGCCAGTGACGAAGCCCGCAACATCGAGCACGTCCTTCACGGCACATGAGAGCCCGGCAAGCGGCCCCTGCGCAGCACCTTCAACATGCACGCGCGGGCCGGGCACAAAAGCGCCGATGCTGGCATCAGAAACGGGAACAGAGGAAACCTGAGGGGCATCAGGAGAGAAAGACATGGCAGCTTCAACCTGCGTGAGGAGAGAAAGGCGTGGCCTGTTTCATCTCCTCGATAGCATGTAAGTAAATTTTTGCATATAAGATTGAGAATGTTTCCGCGGCAGCTGGCACTCACCGGCGGGACACACGCGCAAAAAGGATGAGCCATGGCCAAGACTGACCTGAAGGCCCGATCCACCACGATCGCCAGATCCGCCTTGCCCGAACCGGAAAGCCCTGCGCCCCGCACAAACACCCCGGATCTTTCCGCGGCAGCAGGCCGCAATACCGCATTGATGGAACCCGTCCTCTCCATGGCGGACGCCGCTCCACCCACCCGCAAGCGCGATTCAGCCGCCACGCGTGCGCGCATTCTCGCAGCCGCGCGCGATGCTTTTGCGCATGAGGGCTTCGCCGGGGCCCGTGTGGAGCGCATCGCCAGCGCGTCGGGCACGAATGTGCAGATGATCTATCGCTACTTCGGCAACAAGGATGGCCTTTACCGCGCCGTTCTGGAGGCGACCTATCGCCATGTCCGCACACTGGAGCAGGGGCTGGACCTCACCACCACGCCGCCACTGGACGCGATTGAACGGCTGGTCTGCTTCACATTTGATTATATGCGCGAGACGCCGGAATTCGTCGCCATCATCCGCAATGAGAACATGGCTGGCGCGGCCTTTGCACGCGACATGCCGGAAATCCAGAGCGCGGGCCGGGAGCTTCTAACCGCACTGGATGATGTGATGACACGCGGCGTGGCATCGGGTGTTTTCACCTCCAGGCTGCCGGCGGTGGATCTTTATCTCACCATTCTTGCGCTCTGCATCACCCATGTGGCCCAGCGCGAAACCCTTTCTGTCCTGTTCGGACAAGATCTGGGTGATCCTGAATGGCTGGCCACCCGCAGGGAACAGGTGGTGGATATGGTCACCGGCCTTCTCACATCTGCTCGTCCGCCTGCCCGCGCCTGATGCCCGCTCCTTCATCATTCCTATCTGCCCAGGACCTCGCCATGACACAGTTTGACTGGAATGCCGGCTTCCCCTCCCGTCGCATGCCGGCCTTCGGCAACAATGCGGTTTCCACCTCCCATCCGCTGGGCAGCCAGACCGGCCTGCGGATGCTGCTGAAGGGCGGAAATGCGGTGGATGCCGCCATTGCCACTGCTGCTGCCATGACGCTTCTGGAGCCGAACAATAATGGCCTCGGTTCCGATGCGTTCTGCATTTTGTGGGATGGGCAACGCCTCCATGGCCTCAATGCATCCGGGCGGGCACCGGCTGCATGGACCCCGGATTATTTCACCTCCCGCTATGGCGCGGATGCCAAGCGCCCGCCCCAGCGCGGCTGGGATGCGGTGACTGTGCCCGGTGCAGTGGGCGGGTGGGCCGCCCTTTCCGAACGCTTCGGTCGCCTGCCCTTCGCCGACCTGATGGAACCCGCGATTGAAATCGCCGAGCGCGGTTATGCCGTGCCGCCCATCATTCAGGCCAAATGGGAAGCGGCTGCCAATCTGGCTTCCATCGCATCCCAGCCCGGTTTCGCCGAAGCCTTCCTGCCAAAAGGCCGTGCACCGCTTGTGGGTGAGACATTCTCCATGCCCGGTGCGGCCCGCACGCTCCGGGCCATTGCCGAGAGCAAGGGAGAGGCCTTCTATCGTGGCGAGATTGCCGAGGCTCTGGCGCAGGCCGCAAAGGCGGGCGGCTCGGCCATCACCGCGGCAGACATGGCGGCCTATGCCCCGGAATGGGTGGAGCCCATCTCGCGCACCTATCGCGGCTACACGCTGAACGAGATTCCCCCGAGCGGACAGGGCCTCACCGCCCTCATCGCCCTCGGCATCCTCTCCCATTTCGACATCGCCGCCCATAAGATGGATGGCCCGGATGCGCACCATCTGATGATCGAGGCCGTGAAGCTCGCCTTCGCCGATGTCTATCGCTATGTGGCTGACCCCGCCCATATGGAGGTGAGCGCCGAACAGATGCTGGATCCGGCCTATCTGGCCACCCGCGCCCGGCTCATCGACATGACCCGAGCGCAGCCCTTCGCTCCAGGCAACCCCGTGAAGGGCGGCACCATCTATCTCACCGCCGCCGATTCATCCGGCATGATGGTGAGTTTCATCCAGAGCAATTTTAACGGCTTTGGCTCCGGCGTGGTGCTGCCGGAATGGGGCATCTCGCTCCAGAACCGGGGCCACGGCTTTGTGCTGGATCCGGCAAGTCCCAATGTAGTGGCCCCGCGCAAGCGCCCGTTCCACACCATCATCCCCGGCTTCCTTACCAGAGATGGCGCACCGGTCATGAGCTTTGGCGTGGTGGGGGCGAACATGCAGCCGCAGGGGCAGGTGCAGACGCTGGTGCGCATGCTGGATTATGGCCTGAACCCGCAGGCAGCCTGCGATGGCCCGCGCTGGCGCTTCAATGCCGGGCTGGGGCTGGATATGGAAGCCACCATGCCGGCCACCACCATAGAGGCGCTGGCCGCGCGCGGGCATGTGCTGAATGTGGACGCCAACCCGTATGAGAATTTCGGCGCCGGCCAGTTCATCTGGCGACAAGCGGGTGAGACGCCGCGCTATGTGGTGGTAAGCGACCCGCGCCGGGATGGGCAGCCAGCCGTGTTCTGAGGCGGCACAACGGCGCCCGCTCAACGGGATCCAGTTCATGATCCATAAAACTGAGGCCACCCCGGCTCTATATCCGGGGTGGTCTCAGTCCATTTGAAAGATAGTTCTGCCCTGTGCAGGTCCAGCCACGCTCATATGTGGTCTCACCCCGATGACGGAGCGCATCTCGCGTCAGGCCTGAGGTCGCACCAGAACAGCAGAGGTCAGGGCATCACGGTCTGTGTCCGCAATGCACCGCCCGCATGCAAGATCACTTCAGCTCGTTCAGCTTGGCAAGAACCTCATCATAGAACTTGCAGACACCGTTGGGGTCGGTCGGCATGTTGGCCTGCGCCGCTGCCATCCGCTGGTTGATCTCGGCCATCTTGTCCGGATGCGCCGCTGCCACCTGCTGAAGCGCGGCAGAAACCTCGGCCGCCTTGGTCTGCACATCCTGTGCGGTGCAGGCGAGAGCCGGGGAAGCGACTGATGCCAGCAGGGCTGCGATGAGAATTTTCTTCAAGGGATCATTCCTCAGATTGGGGCAGACGGGCTTGAGCCGCCCATGCAGGTCTTAGCACGCGCACAGTGACAGAAACAAAGCCGCGCATCTGCCGTCCCTGCGCACAGCACAGCATCCACACCCGCAAGCTGGCAAATTATGAAGCACACTGCGCAAGATTAGAGCAGATTCAGACTGAAGCTCCGACCCTCATGAAATGAGACAATTTTCTTCATGGCCTCAATGAGTTGCGTCTGTTCATCCGGACTCAGCATTTCAACGGTCGCCATATGCGCGCCTCGTGCCGCCTCTTCCATTTCAGCCAGAATGCTCCGCCCCGCATCTGTAAGCCGACAACTCTGGGCGCGGCGATCGGTGGGTGATGTTCCACGCAGCACAAAGCCCCGTGCCTCAAGGCGTTTCAACGCCCCAGTGGTGGTGGTGCGATCCAGCGCAACAGCACGCGCGAGTGTGGTCTGGTCTGCCTCATCCAGCTGGGCGAGGGCTGACAGCAGACTGTATTGAACCGGCGTCACGCCAAAAGACCCGCAAAGCTCAGAAAACAGGCTGACATGAATCTGGTGCACCCGCCGCGCCAGAAAGCCGGGGCGCTGGAACAGCTGCCAGCTCGGGTCTGCCTCCGCGTCGGAGACATTGGAATATCCAATTGAATTATTGATCTTTTCCATCATTCACCCGTCGCTCCGCCAGCCTGTGGCGCTTCTTTTTATTGATACAGATCAAACTTTGGCACGCCCCCTGCATAGGGAAATGCGAAGCATACTTCATATTTTGCGCGAGACCAGAACCGCGCACTGCAGGACGGAGACCCTTATGGCTGAACATGCAGGTTACGACATCATCCTGAAGGGCGGCCGCGTCCTTGCACCGGCAGATGGTCTGGACGGCACTTTCGATGTGGCGGTGCGCGACGGCATCATCGCGGCCATTGAGGCCGACATTCCCGCCAGCGCCGCCCTTGAGACCATTGATGTCACCGGCAAGCTGGTGCTTGCGGGCATGATCGATACCCACGGCCATGTCTATCAGTATGTCACCGGGCGCTTCGGCATGAACCCGGACATGGTCGGCGTGCATTCGGCAGTTACCACGGTGGTCGATCAGGGTGGCGCATCCTGCATGACGCTGCCGGGCTTCCGCAAGTTCATGGTGGAACCCTCCGAAACCCGCGTCTACTCCTTCCTCTCCGCCTATCTGGTTGGCGGGCTGGAGGGGCATCTCTACCCCAATCTCTACAGCCCCGATTGCGTGGATGTGGACGCAACCGTGCGCTCCGCCATCGCCAACCGCGATCTCGTGCGCGGCATCAAGGGCCATGCCGAAATCGGCGGCTTCGCCCGCTGGGGCATTGCCGTGATGCAGATGGCGGCAGACATCGCCCGCCGCGCGGACATCCCGCTCTATGTGCATTTCGGCGCGCTGTGGGGCCTGCCAGAGAGCGGCACCAATGGCGAGGATGCCGACACCATTCTGGAACGCGTTATCCCGCTGCTGAAGGAAGGCGACATTCTCGCCCACCCCTTCACCCGCCACCCCGGCGGCTTCGTGAACCGCGAGGGGCAGGTGCATGATGTCATCAAGGCTGCTCTGGACCGGGGCCTGAAGGTGGATGTCGGCCATGGCAGCCACTTTTCCTATCGCCTTGCGAAGAAGGGCATGGCCGCCGGTGTCATCCCCCACACGCTGGGCGCGGACATGCATGGCTACAACACCCATGTGCCCGCCCCCGCCGGCACCCCGGAAGAACACCCGGATGATGAAAACCACCCCTTCCTCGGGCAGGCCAAGTTCAGCCTGACACAGGCCATGAGCTCGATGATGGCGCTGGGTGTGCCGCTGAAGAAGACAGTGGAGATGGTGACCTCCAACCCCGCGCAGATGCTGGGCCTTTCAGACCGTCTGGGCGCGCTGAAGGTGGGCCGTGTGGCCGACATCTCGGTGTTGGACGAGAACCACGGCCGCTTCATCCTGCGCGACAATGAGGACACGAAGGTCGAGACCGAATATCTGCTCACGCCGGCTTTCTGCCTGCGCGCAGGCAAATATTTCAAGGCAGATGCCCCCATCCTGCCTGCTCCGGTGCCGGCATGAGCATTGCTGCCACGTCACAGGCCCCGCAACTGGTCTGGGAGAGTCTCTCCCAGACCGAGCGGGATGCTGCCTACAACAACAATGCCGCGGTGCCGACCAGCGCGGCATGGGTAGCGGCACGCGATGTGGCGGCAGCCGCGTTTCGTGCGGCGCATCCGGCAGGTCTTGATATTGCATACGGCCCCGGTGAACGGCAGAAACTGGACATCTTCGCTGCGGCAAACCCCGCCGCGCCCTGCCTCGTCTTCATCCATGGAGGATACTGGCAGAAGAACAGCCGCGAGGTGTTCGCCCATTATGCAGAAGGGCTGCTGGCCCATGGCTGGTCCGTGGTTCTGCCCAGCTATTCGCTGGCCCCGGATGCGCGCCTTGGCGAGATTGTCGATGAAATCGGCATGGCGCTGGATTTTCTGGCCGCAGATGGCCCGGCCCATGGCATTGCCGGGCCGCTGGTAATTGCCGGCTGGTCTGCCGGTGCGCAGCTCGCCGTGATGCATCTGGACCACCCCGCCGTGGTGGCGGGGCTGGCGGTTTCCGGCGTGTATGAGCTGGGGCCGATCCGCGACACCTTCCTGAATGCGGCACTGGACCTCTCCAGCGCGGAAATCGCGGCCCTTTCCCCGCTGCGTCATGTGCCGTCCGGCAAGCCACTGGTGCTTTCCTATGGCACGGCAGAAGTGCCTGCACTGGTGCATGACACCCGCACCCTTTCGGCCCGGCGCGTCTCCGCCACCGCACCCGGCGCGCTGCTGCCCATTCTGGGGGCCGACCATTTCTCCATTCTCGAAGAGTTGCGCCGGCCGGATGGTCATCTGACCCGCGCGGTTCTCGATCTTGTTCCCGGAGGTGCCGCATGAGTGACGCGCCCGCCATCACTGCCGCCGCCCCACGCAATGAGGGGGTGGGCGCCCGCCTGCCGCGCAAGGAAGACGACCGGCTGATGCGCGGTCGCGGCCAGTTCATCGCCGATATCCGCCTGACGGATATGGTGGATGTGGCCTATGTGCGCAGCCCGCTGGCCCATGCGCGCATCCGCGCCATCCATATTCCGGAAGATATCCGTTCGCAGGTGTTCATAGCTTCCGACCTTGTGGGCGTGAAGAATATCCGCGCGGTCTCCGGCCTGCCCGGCTTCAAGGTGTCCGAGCAGCCCGTGCTGGCGAAAGACAAGGTGCGGCAGGTGGGTGAGCTGGTGGCGATGTGCTTCGCCCCCACCCGCGCCGAGGCCGAGGACATCGCCGCCCGCGTGGAACTCGATCTGGAAGAGCTGCCGGCCCTCTATGACATGCTGGAGGCACGCAAGCCCGGCGCGGCGCTGGTGCATGAGCACTGGGGCGACAATATCTATCTGGAATCACAGGTGAACGTGAACATCGAACAGGCGTTCGATGCCCCGGTGAAGATCACCCGCACCCTCTCCACCGCGCGCCAGTGCATGGCCCCCATCGAGGGGCGCGGCACCGTCATTCATTTCGATCACCGGCTCGATCAGCTGGTGGTCTACACCGCCAGCCAGATGCCGCACATTGTGCGCTCCGGTCTTTCCGAATGTCTTGGGGTTGAGGAAGGGCAGATCCGCATCATCTCCCCCGATGTCGGTGGCGGTTTCGGCTACAAGGCCATTTTGCTGGCGGAAGAGGTGAGCCTGGCATGGCTCACGCGCAAGCTGGGCAAGCCGGTGCGCTGGCTGGAAGACCGGCGCGAGCACCTCACCGCCAATGCCAATTGCCGCGAGCATCATTACGAGCTCACCCTCTATGCGGATCGTGACGGCACACTGCGCGGGGTGGAGTGCGAGGCGACCGTCGATAGCGGGGCCTACTCCGCCTACCCCTTCTCCGCCTGCCTTGAGGCGGCGCAGGTGGCCAGCATTCTGCCCGGTCCCTATGATTTTCCGGCCTATCGCTGCCGCACATGGTCGGTCGCCACCAACAAATGCCCCATCCTGCCCTATCGCGGCGTGGCCCGCACGGGCGTGTGCTTCGCGCTGGAAGTGGCGCTGGATTGCCTTGCCGCGGAACTTGGCCTGCCGCCCCATGTGGTGCGTGAGAAAAACCTCGTGCGGCCCGAACAGATGCCGTTCGACAACATCACCAACAAGCATTTCGACAGCGGTGATTATCCCGAGGCACTGAAGCGCGCACTGGACATCATCGACCCGGACAAGGTGCGTGCGCGCCAGCAGGCGGGCGAGGCAGACGGGCGGCGCATCGGGCTGGGCCTGTCCATCTATTGCGAGCAGTCGGCGCACGGAACCTCGGTCTATTCCGGCTGGGGCATTCCCATGGTGCCCGGCCATGAACAGGCCGGCGCGCGCCTCACCCCGGATGGCGGGCTGGAACTACGCGTGGGTGCGCATTCCCACGGGCAAAGCCTTGAAACCACGCTGCCGCAGGTGGCGTGCGAAATTCTGGGCATTCCGGTCGCCCGCACCCGTCTGGTGCATGGTGATACGGCCATGACCCCCTACTCCACCGGAAGCTGGGGTTCGCGCGTCATGGTGATGGCGGGCGGCGCGGTCGCCACCGCCTGCACGGAACTGGCCGAGCGCGTGCGCAAGATTGGCGCGCACATGCTGCAGGCCAATCTGGAAGATGTGCGCTTCGAGCATGGCCGCGTCATCGGCCCCAATGGCGATGTGCGCATCGAGGAGATTGCCTACACCTGGTATCGCCGCCCGCAGGACCTTCCGGCAGATGTCGATGGCGGCGGCCTTGAAGTGACGGCTGGCTACAAGCCGGTGCGCGACAGCGGCACCTTCAGCTATGCCGCCCATGCGGTGGTGGTGGCGGTGGACCCCGAGATCGGTGATGTCGAGCTGCTGGATTATGTCATCGTCGAGGATGGCGGCACGCTGGTGAACCCCATGGTGGTGGATGGCCAGATTATTGGCGGTCTCGCACAGGGCATCGGCACCGCACTCTATGAGGAAATGCGGTTCGACAGTTCCGGCCAGCCGCTCGCCTCCACGCTGGCGGATTATCTGCTGCCGGGCGCGCCGGAAGTGCCTGCGCCCTTCATCGGCCATATGGAGACCCCCTCGCCCTATACACGCTTCGGCGTGAAGGGCATTGGCGAGGGCGGGGCCATCGCGCCGCCGGCCGCCATCACCAATGCCATCAATGATGCACTGCGCCCGCTGGGGGTGGAGATGCTGCATTCACCCGTCACCCCCCGCCGCATCGTGGAAAAGGTGCTCGCCGCCCGCGCCGCGAACAGGAGGGCCGCATGAAGCCCGCGCCCTTCCAGATGCTGCGCCCGCGCACGGTGGCAGAGGCTGTGGCCCTGCTCACCAGTGCTGGCGATGATGCAAAAATCATGGCAGGCGGCCAGTCGCTCGGCCCCATGCTGAACCTGCGCCTCGCCACCCCCGGCGTGATTGTCGACATCTCCGGCATTGCCGAGCTGAAGACCGCGCGTGAAGAGGCAGGCCACATCACTTATGGCGCGCTCGTCACCCATGCAGATGTGGAAGACGGGCGCGTGCCGGATGTCGGCGCGAACATCATGCGCCGGGTGGCGGGTGGCATCGCCTATCGGGCGGTGCGCAATCGCGGCACCATGGGCGGCAGCCTCTCCCATGCGGACCCGGCGGCGGACTGGGTGAACGCCCTTTCAGTTCTGGGAGCGGACATCGAGATTGCGGGCTCCAATGGGCGGCGCACGCTGCCACTTGCCGCGTTCCTCACCAGCGCCCTCACCACCGCGCTGGAACCGGGCGAGCTTCTGGTGGCCGTGAAGGTGCCGAAAGTGCAGGAGAGCCTGCGCTTCGGCTATGCCAAGCACTGCCGCAAGGTGGGCGAGTTCGCCCATGCTGTGGGCGCGCTGCTGGTAGACCCCGCCACCGGGCATGGCCGGGCACTGATCGGCGCGCTGGATGCCCCGCCGCTGGTGTTTGCGGATGCCAGCATATTGTTCGCCACACGCAGCAGCGGCGAACTCGCCATGCGTTTTGATGCGGATGCCGCCAACGCCGCCCTCGTCGGTTTCGGCCTCAGCGATGAGGTGGACCGCCACATCCATGTGGAGGTGCTGCGCCGGGCCGTGAAGCAGGTTTCCAGCCTTCCCCTTCCCGAGACAAGGAGCGCCGCATGAACGCGCCCCTCAAGCATTCCGGCACGACTGAAGCGGTCGCGCTCACGCTGAATGGCCGCCCGGTTTCCGCCATGGTGGAGCCGCGCACCAATATGGCGGACTTCGTGCGCGACACGCTGAACGCCACCGGCACCCATATTGGCTGCGAACACGGCGTGTGCGGAGCCTGCACCATATTGGTGGATGGCGAACCCGCCCGCGCCTGCCTCTCCTTCGCCACCGCCTGTGCGGGTGCCGAGGTCACCACCATTGAGGGGCTGGACGAAGACGAGATCGCCAGCGAACTGCGCACCGCCTTCAACACGGAACACGCCTTGCAGTGCGGCTTCTGCACGCCCGGCATGCTGGTTTCCGCCCGCGATCTGGTGCTGCGCCTGCCGGAAGCGGACGAGACCCGCGTCCGTATGGGCATGGCCGGAAATCTGTGCCGCTGCACCGGCTATGCCGGCATCGTGAAGGCGATCATGTCGGTCATCGCCACACGCCGTGCGCGCGGCATCGCCCCTGCCCCGGCCCAGCGCCCGACAGGGCCGGTTGGTGCGCATGCCCGTGTGGCGGAAGCCAACGTACAGACAATCACCGCCCCGGCTGTATCTGCAGCGCAGGTGCCTGCACGCGCGGCCACCATTCACGCCGAAGACTTCACCCCCGCCCACAGCTTTGAACAAAGCTTCAGCCTGCCCTTCACACCGGATGAGGTCTTCGCCCTGTTCGCGAATGTCCGCACGGTTGCGGCCTGCCTACCCGGTGCGCTGGTGGAGGCCATGCCGACACCGGAACTGGTGGAAGGCGGCATGAAGGTGAAGCTCGGCCCCATCTCCACCACCTTTCGCGGCACGGCGCGCGTGACCCGCGATGAGGCCAGCTTCAGCGGCATCATTCTGGGTGCGGGCGGCGATGGCCGCTCCAGCACGCAGGGCGAGATCCGCTATCGCGTGAGAGAAGGGGCAGACACCTCCTCCGCCATGGTCTCACTCACCGTTGGCTACACGCTGAAGGGGCCGCTGGCCCAGTTCAGCCGACCCGGCCTTGTGCGCGAGGTGGCCAGCCGGCTGATCGCGGATTTCGCCGCCAATCTGGAGGCACACCTGAAAGGCGCGCCCGCTCCTGCCGCCCAGTCGGGTGGCCTCAACCCCGTTCGCCTTGTCCTCTCCCTGCTGGGTGCGCGCCTGCGTGCCCTGCTGGGCCGGACCTGAGCTCTCACCCTTCCCCTGAGAAGACCTGAACCCGAACCGTTTAGCCCGAACCACTGGAGTTCCTCATGCAGATGACCCGCAGGACCACGCTTGCCGCCATGGCCTTCGCGCTGATGGCCTCCACCTCCGCCTTTGCGCAGGATGCGATCAAGATCGGCGTCAACCAGCCGCTCACCGGCGCGTTTGCGGCCTCCGGCACCTATGTCACCAATGGTGCGAAGATCGCGGCAGACGAGATCAACGCCAAGGGCGGCGTGCTCGGCAAGAAGATCGAACTCGTCATCGAGGATAACAAGAGCAACCCGACCGAAGCGGCCGCTGTCGCGGAAAAGCTCATCACCTCCGACAAGGTGCCGGTGCTGATGGGCTCGTGGGGGTCTTCCCTCACGCTCGCCACCATGCCGAAGCTTGAGGAATATTCCGTGCCGATGCTGGTGGAGACCTCCTCTTCCGGCAAGATCACCAAGTCCGGCAACCCCTATGTCTTCCGCATTGCCCCGCCCTCCTCGGTAGAGGCGGAAGCCTTCCTGCCCATCGCTGAAAAGCTGGGACTGAAGAAGGTGGACTTCCTCGTCATCAACAATGACTGGGGCCGGGGTGCCGCAGGCGACTTCAGCAAGATGCTGAAGGAGAAGGGGGTCGAGGTGGGACTGGTGGAAACCATGGACCAGACCTCGCAGGACATGAGCGCGCAGATCGCGAAGCTCAAGGCCTCTGATGCCGACACCATCATGATCACGGCGGCGGTGGACCAGCTCACCCTGCTGTTCAAGCAGATGGCGGCGCTGGGGCTGAAGAAGCGCATCATCACCACCGGCGGCTCGCAGAACCCGGACCAGATCATCGCGCAGGCCGGCCCCACCGCCAATGGCACCATGCATCTCACCCTGTTCCTGCCCTGGTGGCCGGACAAGACCCCGAACCCGGAAGCCACCGCCTACTTCCTCGAGGAGTGGAAGAAGCGCGGCTATGATTTTGCCGGCACCACCGAGAGCTTCCGCGGCTATGACGGCATCCGCACCATCGCCGCGGCGATCGAGGCCGGCGGCAGCGCCGACCCGGCCGCCATCCAGAAGGGCTTCTGGAATGTGGACATCGTTGGCCTCAACGGTCCGATCAAGTTCCACAAGGACGGCCCGGAAGGCGCGGAGAGCGGCCAGACCCAGCCTGAGGTGTATCTGATCGCCATCGAGGACGGAAAGATCACACAGCCCAAGCTCTGAGCTTCCGGCAGAAGCCTGCTTTCATGAGGTCGTTCAACCCCTTTGGAAGCAGGGCGTCCATTTCCATGCGGGCCGCCCCCCGTCCCGCATGGAAACGCCCCCTCCCGTCCCCCTGCCGGGGCGGGAGGGATCTATCGCCCGCCGTATGAGACACCCTATGGCGCGCCCAAGCTTTCAGCGTCGCTGACTACCGCGACGACCTGCCCACACAGCAAACGGACAGGCCAGATGGATCAACTCCTGCAACATATCGTCAATGCACTGGTGCTGGGTGGCACCTATGCACTTCTGGGCATCGGCCTCACCCTGATCTTCGGCATCATGAACGTGGTGAACTTTACCCACGGGGCGCTCTATACCTTCGGCGCCTATGCCATGTATCTGGCGGCCGTAGCCCTTGGCCTCAATTTCTTCGTGGCGCTGCCGGTGGCGCTGGTGGCCGGGCTAGCGCTGGGTGCGCTCATCGAGCTGGTCCTGCTGCGCCCGCTGCGCAATGCCGATATCGACACCACCATGCTGGTGATGATCGGGGTCGGCATCATCCTGCAATCCGGCACATTGTGGATCTTCGGCGGCGTGGCCAAATCCGTGCCGACGCCGTTCCCGATGGAGCCCCTCGTCATCGGCCCGGTTTCGGTGTCTTGGGTGCGGCTGTTCGTGTTCGCGGCGGCGCTGGCGCTCATCGCCATCACCTATCTCACCATCAATGGCACCCGCCTTGGCCGCGCCATGCGCGCCACCTTTCAGGACCACGACACTGCCGCCCTCATGGGTGTGAATGTCTCCATTATCTACACCGCCACCTTCGCCATCGGCTCTGCCCTTGCATCAGCTGCCGGTGCGCTGCTGGGGCCGGTCTATGTGGTGTTTCCGCAGATGGGTGATCTGGCAGCCGTGAAGGCGTTCGCCATCGTCATTCTCGGCGGTCTCGGCTCCATTCCGGGGGCGACCATCGGCGGCTTCATCCTGGCATTCGCGGAAGAGATGGGCGCGGGCTATCTCTCCTCCGGCTATCGCGACGCCATGGGCTTTCTCATCATCATCGCGGTGCTGCTGGTGAAGCCCACCGGCCTGTTCGCCCGTGCGGAGCGTATCGGATGACACGCTATCTTCCCCTCCTCCTCCTCGCGATCATGGCCCTGGTTCCCCTCGGCCTGAAAGACCCCTATCTGCTGAATGCCCTCATCATCACGGGCATCTTCACCATCTGCGCCATGAGCCTGAACCTGCTGCTGGGCTTCACCGGGCAGCTCTCGCTCGGCCATGTCGCCTTCTTCGGCATCGGGGCCTATGTCAGCGCCCTGACAGCGCTGGGCTTTGATGTGAGCCTGCCATTTGGCTGGCGCATCACCCATGAGGGTGGCTCGCCGCTGGTCGGCTTTGTGCTCGCCATTCTCATCACCGGCCTCATGGGATTTCTCATCGGCCGGCTGTCATTCCGGGTGCGCGGGGCCTATTTCGTCATCGTCACCATCTCGTTCGCCGAAGTGGTGCGGCTGGTGGCGCTGAACTGGGTGGAACTGACACAGGGGCCACTCGCCCTTACCGCCATTCCCAACATCACCCTGCCCCTGCCCGGCCTTGGCGATGTGACGCTGCGCACCAAGATCCAGAACTATTATCTGGTGCTTGTGGTGGCGGCGCTCAGCTATCTGCTCATCGGCCAGCTCGTGAACTCACGATTCGGGCGGGCCATGCGCGGGCTGAAAGAGAATGAATCGCTCGCCCTGTCGCTGGGTGTGAACGCCACCCGCACCCTCACCATCGCCGCCACCATTTCGGCGGCCATGGCGGGTGCGGCGGGCAGCCTCTATGCCCACTATATCCGCATCATTGATCCGGACGTGTTCCTGTTCTCCTACACCGTCACCATGGTCATCATGGTGGTTGCGGGCGGCAAGGGCTCACTGGCAGGTCCTCTGGTGGGCGGACTGCTGTTCGGCCTGCTGCCGGTGGCGCTGCGCCCGGTGATGGCGCCTGAAGCCCAGTGGATCGTCTATGGCGCGGTTCTCATCGCCATCCTGTTCGTGATGCCGCGCGGCATCGTGCCCACGCTGGCCGGTTTCATGAACCGCCGCCCCAAACCCGAGGCCCCGCAGAAGGCGGCTGAAGCGGGAGCACAATCATGAGCGCCATTCTCAGTGTCGAGCATGTAGGTATGAAGTTCGGCGGCCTCACCGCCATCGCCGACCTGCATTTCGAAGTGGCTCCGGGTGAAATCCTGAGCCTCATCGGCCCCAACGGGGCGGGCAAGACCACCGCCTTCAACATCATCACCGGCTTTCTGCGCCCCACCTCCGGGCGGGTGCTGTTCGATGGCGAGGATCTGGCTTCCACCAAGCCCAATGAGATCTCCCGTCTCGGCCTTGCCCGCACCTTCCAGCGCACCAGCGTGTTCGCCGATGATACGGTGCTGGACAATGTGCTGATCGGTCTCCACCGCTATGAGGAGCGCGGTCTTCTCCACCGCATCCTGCCCACCCCCACCGCCCGCCGGCAGGAGGCGGAAGTGCGGGCACGGGCGAAGGACATTCTTCATCTGGTGGGCATTGCGCACCGCATGAACGAGAAGGCCGGCTCCCTCTCCTATGGCGAACAGCGCCTAGTGGGGGTGGCACTGGCGCTGGCAACTGAACCGAAAATGCTGCTGCTGGACGAACCCGTCTCCGGCATGAATGCCTCGGAAACGCAAGCCTTCGTGCAGCTTCTGCGCAAGGTGCGGCGGGAGGCGGGCGTCACCATTCTGCTGGTGGAACACGATATGCCGATGGTGATGGAAATCTCCGACCGCATAGTCTGCCTCAACTATGGCCGCCTCATCGCCGAGGGCAAGCCGGACGAAATCCGCAATAACCCGGATGTCATCGAGGCTTATCTCGGCAAGAGCGCCAGCAAGCTTGAACGCAAGGAGAGCGCCCATGCTTGAGATCACCGATCTTGTCTGCGGCTACGGGCATGTCTCTGCCCTCAAGGGCATTTCGCTGAAGGTGGCACAGGGCCAGCTTGTGGCTCTTGTGGGGGCGAACGGGGCTGGAAAATCCACCACGCTGCGCACCATTTCCGGTCTGGTTCCCGCCCGCTCCGGCAGCATCAGGCTGGCGGGGGAGGATGTAACCAGCGCCGGGCCGCAGCGCATGTTGCGGGCGGGGGTCTCCCACTGCCCGGAAGGCCGGCGCGTGTTTCCGCATATGAGCGTCTATGACAATCTCGCCATGGGGGCCTATCTGCGCCCCAATGATGCGGAACTCAAAGCCGATTATGAGCGCATCTACACCAGCTTTCCCCGTCTTGCGGAACGCCGGGCACAGATGGCCGGCACGCTTTCCGGCGGTGAGCAGCAGATGCTCGCGATCGGCCGCGCGCTGATGTCCCGTCCAAAGCTGGTTCTGTTCGATGAGCCCTCGCTGGGGCTGGCGCCAAACATTGTGGAGCAGATGTTCGACATCATCGGCGGCATCCGCGATGCCGGCACCACGGTGCTGCTGGTGGAACAGAACGCCTTCGCCGCGCTGGAGCTGTGTGATTACGCCTATCTGCTGGAAGCCGGACGCATCGTGAAATCCGGCACCGGTGCAGAGCTGATTGATGACCCCCATGTGCAGGCTGCCTATCTGGGTGGGTAAGCAACACGCCGGTATCTGCACATAAAAAGGGGCGGTTCTGTTTCAGAACCGCCCCTTATTCTATCTGCTTTTCTATCGCTGACAGATCAGCCCAGCAATTTCAAAATAGCGGGCATGGACAGCACGGCCGCATAATAGCCCATGAACTGCACGCCGGTGTTGAAACCGATGATGCGGTAGAGCAGACCACCCACCAGACCAATGGTCATGATGACCGCCAGACCCATGATGCCGCCTTCCCACAGGCCAATCACCAGCACCAGACCGAAGAAGGTGCCGATAATGGCCTCATGGCTGATATTGCGGGCCACAAAGGCCGCAGCCGTGCGGGCATAGTTCATGGCGAAGGGGTAGGCCACAGCAGCGGCGATCACCACAGAAAGCAGGCCATAGAGCAGGAACTCCGGCACGCTCAGCAGATTGTGCAGGTTGTTCACCGTGCCGGATGCGGCATCCACCGTGAAGCGCGGCGGGGCGTTGAACAGCGGCGCGGCAGGGCCGGCCGCAACCGGGCTCAGCGGCAGGCCAAACGCGATGAGCGGGATCAGCGCTTCGGCGATATAGGTGGATTCCGTCACGCCATTCTTCACCGCCAACACCGAGGTGAGGCGATGATAGGCATGCTTCACCCGCGCACCCACGATCTCGCCCGCCAGCACGGTCATCGCCACCGGCGAGAACACGAAGGTGGCGGAGGTGACAGCGGAAGCCGCCGCGACCTTGGCGGTCTGGCTGCGATCCAGCACCTTGAACGGGTTGGGGAAATAGCCGCCCCAGCTTTTCACGTCCGGCGCGATGGTGGTTTCGCGATAGGCATCGCGGTCCATGCGTTTGGCTTCGACCGGGGAGAGAATGGAGATCATCTCCGCGACCAGCGGCCCAACGGCGATGCCGAGGAAGTAGCAGATGGCCAGCTTCGTGTTAAACACGCCGGTATAGGCCTGCATGGCAAGTATAATGAAAATAAACGGGACCAGCGCGACCACAGAGGCCCAGCGACCAGCCGAGGAGAAGGCGATGAAAATAGCGGCGACCAGGAAAATCCACGGCGCAGCGGCTGTAATATAGCTGCCGAACGGGGCGAGGATGACCGCAAACAGAACCGCCATCGGCACCGCGATGAAGGCGGAGATGACAGCACCCGCCAGCATCTTGCGCAGCGCGATATGCGGCGCACCCAGATTGCGCAAAGCGGTGGCCTGCTGAAGCAGGGGCGTCGCCAGCGTATCTCCGGGAATACCCAGCAATGCGGTGGGCACCGCATGGGTCATGTGCTTGGAAATGGCGGCCGCCATCCAGAAGGTGAAGACACCGGCGGGCGGCGTGCCCAGCAGCACGACCAGCAGGGTGATGGGCGCGATGGTGGTGGTTTCATCGGTGCCGGATACCAGCCCGATGAGAGAAAACAGCACTGACCCCAGCACACCCATGGCGACTGCGATCAGGATCTCATACATCAATCCGTCCATCTCAGTGCGCCTTCTGCTTCAGCTGGTTCTGGTGGTACTGGTCGAACAGGTCAAACAGCCCCACTTCCTTCATTTCCTGCTGCACCACAGGCGGCAGGGCGCGGGCATCACCGATCTCGCCCTCTTCAGCCTCGATCTGCTGCACGATTTCCATGCGCCAGGCATCGGAGCCAGCGGCATCCTCGTTCAGATGGCGCTTGGGCTTGAAGAGGCGGGAGCAGATGAAACCACCCACGATGCAGCCCACAATGCCAACCAGCATGGCGAGCGCACGATCAATGGCAGGCGTGGCGCCCGCACCGGCCAGAAGGCGCAGCGCGGCGAAATAGAAGGCGATGCTGACAGCGCCGCCGATGATGAGACTGATGGCCAGCTGACGGCGCGAAACGATATCGCCCCACACTTCGGCAAGGTCCGTTTCCTTCGCCGGTGTTTTCTCGGCAAGAGACATGATGGTCCTCCCAGGAATTGTCGTTGTTCGGGGGGCGTTGTCTCCCCCCGTTTGCGATGACGTTCGACCCTCAGCCCGGGTGCCCCATGCCACAGCTGCATCCTGTCGCAGTTGCACCATTGGGCGTCAAACCGGCATGCACGGGTCAAGCCGCAGGGCACGCTGAGCGCGACCTGCGGGGAAGATCAGGCCTCGCCGCGCAGGCGGGCCAGAATTTCCTGCGCACGGGCCGCGCGCACATCGTGGTTGGAGGCCAGCTCACGGGCCACGGCGTCGATCTCCACACCGGTTGCACCAGCGCCGATAGCGATGTTGCGGGCGTGCAGCGCCATGTGGCCGCGCTGGATACCTTCGGTTGCCAGTGCGCGCAGGGCCGCCATGTTCTGGGAAAGACCAACAGCCACGGTGACTTCAGCCAGCTCGGTGGCGGAGGTTACGCCCAGAACCTTCAGAGCGGCCTGTGCGGCCGGATGAGTCTTGGTGGCACCGCCCACAAGGCCCAGCGCCATCGGCATCTCGATGGTGCCAATCAGATTGCCGGCATTATTCACTTCCCAGGTGGTGAGGCTGGTGTAGCGACCATTACGGGCGGCATAGGCATGCGCACCGGCCTCGATCGCGCGCCAGTCATTGCCGGTGGCGACAACCACCGGGTCAATGCCGTTCATGATGCCCTTGTTGTGGGTCGCGGCACGATAGGGGTCGATGGCGGCGAACTCATAGGCATCAACGATACCGTCAATTACACGGCGACCTTCATAAGCCTTGGTGGTGAGCACCTCTTCGGTCAACTCCACGCGGGCGCGGGCGATGCGCAGGTCAGCGAGGTTGGAGAGGATTCGCAAACGCACCGTGCCACCGGTGAGGGCCTCGATCATCGGCGCGACGGTCTCGGCCATGGTGTTGACGGTGTTCGCACCCATGGCGTCACGCACGTCCACCAGCAGATGGGCCACAACCATCGGGCCACGGCTGGAGGTGGGGAACACATGGACCTCAACGTCCTTGCACCCGCCGCCGAAGCCAACCAGCACGGCATCCTTGGCATTGGCGGCCGCGATCAGCTCATCCTTGCCGGCGAGGATCTTGAGGCGCGCGCCATAAGGGTCGCTCAGGCCGAGAATCTGGATCTGCGCGCGCATGATCGGCGCGGTGGTGGACGTTTCAAAGCCGCCGCACTCACGCACCAGCTTAGCCATGAAGGAAGCCGCTGCGACGACGGAGGGCTCTTCCACCGCCATCGGCACCAGATAGTCACGGCCATTGATCTGGAAATTGGTGGCCACGCCCAGCGGCAACTCGAACTTGCCGATGACATTCTCGATCATGCCGTTGGCCAGATCGATCGGCAGCGCATCGCCAGCAAGGCGTGCGGCGGTGGCGGTGTCGATCCCTGTCGCCTCGGCCAGCTTTTCCAGCCGCTCGGCCGGGGAAAGGTTCCGCATGTTCTCAAGGCGCGAATTCACAACCTGCACTTTGTCCTCCACTGCGTTTCTCCCAAAGACGCTTGCATTGCCCCCAAACTGTCCTAAAATTAACGCCCGAAACAAGGGACAGTTTGGGCCAATTAATGCCACAAACTGTCCCCTATCTTTGTATGGGAGCGCCTGTGAGCCGGGCAAAAACCATTGCGGATGAAGTAAAATCGCAGATTCTGGCCGGGCGTTACCATGCCGGCACACGTCTGCCGTCCATCCGTGAGGCCGCGCAACTTTTTGGCGTTTCAAAGAACACCATATCCGAGGTGTATGAGCAGCTTTCCGCACGCGGTCTGGTGGAATCACGGCGCGGGTCCGGTGTCTATGTCACCGGCAACCGCATGCCGCCCGAGCGCGTGGAAGCGCCCCATGTGGATGAAGCCATCAGCATCGTCTCGCTTCTGCGCGCCCAGCTCGACCAGAACTATGCCCTGCGTCCCGGAGATGGCCGCCCGCCGCCCGAATGGATGGAGGAAATGGAGCTCCGCCGTTCCAGCACGCGCAACCGTGCCGGGCGGGCGGTGGATGAGCATGGCTATGGATCGCCCTGGGGCCTGCGCCCCCTGCGTGAATGGCTGGTGCGCAGCCTCGCCGAACGCGGCATCCAGACCGGGCTGGATGGCGTGATGCTCACCCATGGCATTAATCACGGCTTTGATCTCATCATCCGCCAGCACCTGAAACCCGGCGATACGGTGTTTGTGGAGAGCCCCGGCTATTATCCGCTGTTCGCCAAGCTGGCACTGGCGCAAGTGCAGGTGGTGCCGATATCACGCGGTCCCCATGGACCAGACATGGATGAGCTTGAGGCCGCGCTGGCCCGCGCAACGCCGCGCCTGTTCTTCATGCAATCCCAAGCCCATAACCCCACCGGCGGAGGGCTGAGTGCCGCCAATGCCTTTTTGCTGATGCGGGCGGCAGAGGCCCATGATTTCATTCTCGTGGAAAATGATGTCTTTGCCGACATCCTGCCCGGCAATTTGCCCCGCCTTGCCGCGCTTGGCCTGCGCGACCGGGTGCTGTATCTGGGCTCCTTCTCCAAAACCCTCTCCGCCAGCCTGCGCTGCGGCTATATCTGCGGCGATGCCCGGCAGGTGCATGATCTGGTGAACCTCAAGATGGTGACGATGGTCTCGTCATCCGGACAGGTGGAGCAGATGGTGCTGGATTGCGTTCTGCGCGGCCAATATGCGCGCCACCTCCAGAAGCTCATCACCCGCGTGCGCGCCGGGCATCAGGCGTCGCTGGAAGCGCTCACCAAAGCGGGGCTTTCACCCGGCGTTCCCGGTGGCCGCGGCTTCTATGTGTGGCTGCCGCTGCCGGACACCACCAATGAAGCCGCGCTGAATGCCGCTGCTCTCAAGCAGGGCATATTTCTGGCCCCTTCCAGCGTGTTCTACCCCGAAAAAGCAGAGCGCAAACCACAGGGGCTGCGCATCAATGTCGCCTATGGAGCCGACCCGGCTCTGATCGAATTCCTGCGGCAGACCGTGCCGCTGTGCCAAACAGGAGCATGAATGTCTGACGCCGTGCGCATCATCGAGGTTGGCCCGCGTGATGGCCTTCAGAACGAGACCAGCCCGCTTTCCGTGGAGCAGCGCATCCATATGGTGGAAGGGCTGATCGGGGCCGGAGTGAAGATCATCGAGGTTGGCAGCTTCGTCTCGCCCAAATGGGTGCCGCAGATGGCGGGATCCGATGCCGTGCTGCAGGGTGTCTCCCATCATGCGGGGATAGACTTTCCCGTGCTGGCGCCGAACCTGAAGGGCTATGAGGCAGCTGTCGCGGCCGGTGCGAAGGAAGTGGCAGTGTTTGCCTCGGCCTCCGAGAGCTTTTCGCAGAAGAACATCAACTGCTCCATCGCCGAAAGCCTTGAGCGCTTCGCCCCCATTTTCGAGCGCGCCCCGCAAGATGGCGTGAAGCTGCGCGGCTATGTCTCCTGCGCCTTTGGCTGCCCTTATGAGGGGGAGATCGCGGCGCAGGCGGTCGTCTCCGTCTCGAAGGCCCTTTATGAGCGCGGCTGCTATGAGGTGGCGGTTTCTGACACCATCGGCATCGGCACCGTGCGCAAGGTGCGCGATGTATTTGATGGTCTCTCCGGCATTGTGCCGCAGGAAGCGCTGGCCCTGCATGAGCACAACACATATGGACAGGCGCTGGCCTGCATTCTCACCGCCTATGAACTCGGCGTGCGCAATTTTGATGCCTCTGTCGGCGGACTCGGCGGCTGTCCCTATGCCAAGGGCGCGACCGGCAATGTCGCGACCGAGGAGGTTGTATTCATGCTGGAAGGGCTTGGTGTGGACACCGGCATCGACTTGAAGGCGCTGGCCGCTGTTGGCCTTGAAACCTATGCCCTGCTGGGAAAAACCTCACCTTCCGGGCTGGGGCGCGCCCTGCTCTCGCGCTGAGAGCAGACAAGAGACCGGAAATATTCAGGCGGGACGCGACACAAGTCGCACTCGCCTGAATGGTGCGGCGCGCTATAGATGGTGTCTGAAATGTGACACGAAAGAGCGAGTCCCCCCTATGAGTACAGCCGACCAAAGGGAAACGCCCGCCGTTCCCGAAGAAAATCCGCATCTGGAACGGAGCCTTTCAAACCGCCATCTGCAACTCATCGCAATTGGCGGTGCTATCGGCACCGGGCTGTTCATGGGGTCAGGCAAGACCATCTCGCTGGCCGGACCTTCCATTCTTCTGGTCTATGCCATCATCGGCTTCATGCTGTTCTTCGTGATGCGGGCGCTGGGAGAGGTTCTGCTCTCCAATCTCGAATACCGCTCCTTCGCGGATTTCGCCGGCGACTATCTGGGCCCATGGGCTCAGTTCTTCACCGGCTGGACCTACTGGCTGTGCTGGATCGTGACCGGCATCGCCGATGTGGTCGCCGTCTCCGGCTATGTTGCATTCTGGTATCCGGAGCTTGCGCTGTGGATCCCGGCTCTGGGTCTCGTGGTGGTGCTGCTCGCGCTCAACCTGCCCAGCGTGCGCAATTTCGGCGAGATCGAGTTCTGGTTCGCCCTTATCAAGATCATCGCCATCGTGGCACTCATCATCGCCGGCATTTTCATGCTGGGCTCGGGCTTTACCCTGCCGAACGGCACGCAGGCCTCGGTGTCGCACCTGTGGAATTATGGCGGCTTCTTCCCCAATGGCTTCTTCGGCTTTGTGGCCGGCTTCCAGATCGCGGTGTTCGCGTTTGTGGGCATTGAGCTGGTCGGCACGGCCGCCGCAGAAACCGTGAACCCGAAGGTGAACCTGCCGCGTGCCGTGAACTCCATCCCGATCCGCATCGTCATTTTCTATGTCGGCGCACTGTTCGTCATCATCACCGTCATTCCGTGGAATCAGGTGGACCCGGGCAGCAGCCCGTTCGTGGCCATGTTCGCACTCAGCGGGCTTGGCATTGCCGCCCATGTGGTGAACTTCGTGGTGCTCACCTCGGCCACATCCAGCGCCAATTCGGGCATTTATTCCACATCACGCATGGTGTTTGGCCTCGCCACATCTGGGTTTGCGCCAAAGGCCTTCGAGAAGCTGAGCAAGCGGCATGTGCCCGTGAATGCCCTGTTTTTCTCCTGCATTTTCCTGCTGGCGGGCGTGGTGCTGCTCTATGCGGAAGACAGCATCATTCAGGCATTCACCATGGTCACCACCGTTTCAGCGCTGCTGTTCATCTTCGTGTGGTCCATCATTCTCATCAGCTACATCCAGTACCGCCGCAAGCGGCCGGACCTGCATGCGCAGTCGAACTTCAAGGTGCCGGGCGGGCGGGCATCCGCAGTGATGGTTCTGGCCTTCTTCGCCTTCGTGCTCTGGGCGCTGGCGCAGGAAGCGGATACCGCCAAGGCCCTTCTGGTGACCCCGCTGTGGTTCGTGCTGCTGGCTGTCGCCTACATGTTCATGCGGCGCAAGGAAGCGAAAGCCATAACCGGCACCTGATAAACAGGAGATGCCCGGCTCAGGATATGAGCCGGGCATCTACAAGAGCAGAATGCGCGCTGCTGCGCCCGATATATGCCGCAACGGGGTTTCGTTCATCTGCCCTGTTTGCTAGGTATCGCGCATGCATAATCTTCTTCTTGCTGCGCAATTCATTCCGCTTGTCGCGATTGGTCTGCTGCCAATCATGAACCCACTGAGCACCGTGCCCCTGTTTCTGGCGCTCACCAAACGAATGTCCGCCAAAAGAAAAAGACAGCAGGCCATCCGCGCCTCGCTCTATGCGTTTGGCGTGCTCGCGGCCTTCCTGTTCATGGGCAATGGCATCATTGCGCTGTTCGGAATTTCCCTGCCCGGCATTCGCATCGCCGGCGGCCTCATCATCCTCGTGCTCGCCTTCCGCATGCTGTTTTCCGGCGAAGGTGAGGCGGCATCGATTGAATCCGATCCTGCAGAAATCAAGCATGCGGAGATCGACTTCTCCTTCTCGCCGCTGGCCATGCCCAGCCTTGCCGGTCCCGGCTCGATCGCGGTGGTGATGAGCTATGGCTCACAGATTCCCGATGATCATTATTATCTGGGATATATTGTTGTCCTCATTGGAATATTCATCGTCACATCCATCGCGGGCCTCACGCTTGTGAGTGCGAACTGGCTGTCGAAGTTCCTTGGAGAGCACGGTATTCAGGCGGTCACCAAGATCATGGGCTTCCTGCTCACCTGCGTGGCCGTGCAGTTTATTGCCTCTGGCGTGCGTGAATTCGTGATTTCTTTTCCCTGATCTCGAGACGATCTCCGGCGCGGCCCTACCCTCTCAAGGCCGCAGCCGGAGACTGCCTGTAGGCCAGCCACGCGGGCACAAGCGCAATGATGGCAGCGGCGGCGAGCAGCAGCGCCGCAAAGCAGAGATCACTGGCCTCCAGCGTCACGGGCAAGGCGATGCCGCTCTGCGCCGTAAAAGCAGAAGCCGCGATCTGCGCGCCCAGATACCCCAGCCCCAGTCCGAGCGCGACACCCAGCCCGATCAGCAGCATCAGCTCGATCCAGACCACGCCGAAGATCGCCAGACGCGGCGCGCCAAGAGCCCGCAAGGCACCGATCTGCCGGCGGCGCTGGGAGAGGTGCACCACCGAAACCAGCGCCACGGCCGCCCCCACCAGTATCTGCGTTCCGGTTGCGATCATCGCCAGCACCAGCCGCGCATCACCCAGCGTTGCATAAAGCCGGGTGAGAACCTCTGCCGGAAACACACCCAGCGTGGTCTGCGTGCGATATTGCTGGCGAAGCTGGTAGGCATTGGCGATGGATTTCGGCTTCACGATAATGGCCGGCACCCCCGCCATGCCCTCTCCCCATGGCGGGCCAAGATGGGAAACGCCGGCGGGAAGCGCCTCACTGGCAGATGGACCGTGGGCGGGACCAGTCTTCGCAACGAGACCATAATCCCCCAACCCGCGCGGCACGGCCGCATGCCCGTCATGATCGTGCGCGTGGCCTGCCATACTCTCATGCCCCGTGGGCAGATCATGGGTATTCCAGACCGTCTCGATGGGCACGAAAATCGCCTTGTCCCATGGTGTTCCCGTGGGAGAGAGCCGCCCCGTGATGATATAGGCCTGCTCTTCATGCACATGGCCGGCCTCACCCGGCAGGCCATGCACCGGCTGCACCGTATCTCCCAGCGGCAGATCAACCAGAGCGCCAATCACGGCATCGCGCATGCCCTCAAAACCGCGCCCCTCGGCCAGTGGCTTGCGGCCTTTATCGGACAAAAACTCCTGCGTTGTGCCGATAATGGGCAGGCCACGGTATGAATCCCCGAACCCCACGGGTGCGGCCCATTCCACGCGCCGATCTTCCGCCAGTGTCTTCAGCACAGTGCCCGGCAAAAGGGTGAGAGGCGCCGTTTGCAGGAAAACAGTGCTCAGCACCAGCTGCGTATCGCTGCCCGCTGCCCCGATGACCAGATCAAACCGGTCCGCCGCCCGCGCGCTGCCCAGCCGCAGGGCACGTTCCTGAATGCCCACCGCAATGCCCAGCGCTGTGGCGAAGCCGATCAGCAGGATTATGACAAGCGCACCCGCCCAGAGCCGGCGCAGGTCAGCCGCAATGAAGCGAAACGGGATCATGCCGCGCCCTCGCTGATGCGCCCTGAAACCAGCCGGATCTGCCGTGCCATACGCGGGGCAAGGCGGGCATCATGAGTGACGACAATCAAAGTGGCCTGCTCTTCGCGCGCCAGTTCCAGCAACAGGTCTGCCACCACCGCACCACTGGCTTCATCAAGGCTCGCAGTGGGTTCATCCGCGACCAGAATATCCGGGCGCGCAATCAATGCACGGGCTACAGCCACACGCTGCATCTCCCCGCGCGACATGGTTTCAATCGTCTGCATTGGGCGCGAAAGCCCCACCCGCGCCAGCAGCGCCAAGGCCCGCGCACGCACACCGGCCGGGAGCAGAAAGGCCCGGAACCGCGCAGGCAGCAGCACATTTTCCAGTGCGCTGAGGCCGGAGAACAGGTGAAAATCCTGCATCACCAGCCCGATATGCCGCGCACGCCAGGCATCGCGACGCGGCTCATTCAGCGCGGCAAGGTCCACATGCCCCCAGCGCACGTTTCCTTCATTGGGCCGTTCAAGCCCTGTCAAAACATTCAGCAGGGTTGTCTTGCCGGAGCCTGACGGGCCAGTGATGGCCACACTCTCCCCGCCCGCAATGGACAGATGGGCAATATCCAGCACCGGCGCCCCAAGGCCGGAATAGCTGATGCGCAGGTTCTGAAGATTCAGGTCTGTCACGACATCAGGCCTGCCAGAACCGCGCCTGCGTGAGGCGAACAAGGCTAACAAATCCGGTTTCAGGATCAGTCCAGGAGCCGACCTCCAGCACGCCTTCCACGACAATACCGGCATTATACTGCACAAAGGTCTGCTTTTTATTCAGATACACCACCACAATGTCTTCCGGCCAATCGGCATCAGAAGAGCAAAACGGGCAGATGGAGAGGGGCGTGGAGGAGAGCACGAAAAACTGCGCCTCTGCCTTCAGCGGCGGAGCCATGAAACCGCGCATGCTGACCTGCCGGCCCTTCAACCGCTCCAGTTTTCCAGAAAAGGTCAGGCCCAGCGGGCTGATCTTTCCGTAAAGCTCATCAAACCCAAGCTCATCTGCGGCTTGGGCCGGGTGTGGCACAAAGAGACCGGCAGAGGTGGCAACAAGCCCCATCAGGCCAGCAGCCAGAATGCGCCGGCGGCTCAGGGGCCGGGCATTGTCCATCATGGCACTCTCCGGTTCATGTCCGTTTTCGAGAATAAACGCGGGGTCATTTCCACCCCGCGTTCACAAGCGTTATGGGTCAACACCTCACTTGTCGGTCTTCACCTTGCCCAGCGAGAACGCGTCAGCCAGCACGAAGAACACATCCGAGTTTTCCATGTAGCCACGCAGCTTCTCGGAACCCGGGCCCTGCGCCTGCAGCACCACATCATCCACCGCGTGCACACCGGTATCTTCCGAGCGCGGAATATTGCCGATGCGCAGAACCGCGCCGGGCACATTCTTGTAGGCCTCATTGGCCACATACTCGCCCTTCTCGTTCTTCACGGCCGGCACAAAGGTGCCATCCATCTTGGGGCGGAAGGTCTCGTAATAATCGGGATAGTTGTTGGAGAAGACAGCCAGACGGCGGCTCACATTCACCGTGTCGGGATAGCCGTCACCATCGGCATCCACATAGTTCGGGAAGCCACCGGCCTGATAGGTGCCCACCTTCTCCCGCATGGGCGAGGACTGCTCGATGGTGCCGGTGCCGGTCACCTGCGCATTGTCCTTCACCTCCAGCACCTCGGTGCCGGGCTTGTCATCATCGATGGTACCGATGATGGACACGCCATGGGTATGGTCCGCCGTCACGATGATGAGCGTATCCGGGTGCTTCTTCGCGAACTCCTGCGCAATGCCCACCGCCTTGTCGAAGGTGATGGTTTCGATCATGGCGCGATCCCAGTCGAGCGGGTGCTCATACTTGTCGATGAGCGCGCCCTCGACCATCAGGAAGAAGCCGTCCTCATTCTTTTCCAGTACGCTGAGGGCAGAGGTCATCATCTCTGGCAGGCTGGGCTGGTCTGGGAATTTCTTGGCATCCCCAACACCCAGCTTCATGTTGAGCGTGCCTTCCATGTTGCCAGTAGCGAACAGGCCCAGGACCTTGCCGGAATTGGTTTCTGCGGCAGCCTTTGCAAGTTCGGCCTTGTCGGTGGCAACGGCATAGCCCTCGTCGCGGAACTTCGCGACATAGTCGGTCTCATCCTTGCGCTTGGAGCCCGGCGTGCCCTTGGGCAGGAAATAGGCCGAACCGCCACCCAGGATGACATCCGGCTTCACATCAAACAGCATGCCGACGATTTCCGGCTTGTCCGCGCGGCGACGGGTGTGGGCCACAACGGCGGCCGGGGTCGCATCCTGAAGCTCGGCGTTCGAGACAATGCCAATCGCCTTGCCGGGTGCCATGCGGCGGATGGCTTCAGCGATGGTTTCCTGACGCGGCTGGTCGAGTGAGCTCTTGGCGCGGGTGGCATAGACGCCCAGCGCATTCACCGCAGACTTCTGCCCGGTCATGTAGGCAGACATGGTGTTGGCGCTGTCTGCCGCGATGGAGTCGGTGGAAGAGGTGCCGATAAAGGCCATAGCCGGCAGGCTGTCCATGTTCAGCTTGCCATTGGCCTTACCCTCGGTATTGCCCTTGGACATTATGCGCGCGCCGGTGCGCATCGAAACGGTCATGCCATCACCAATCAGGAAGATGACATTCTTGGCGCGGGCTTCCTTCGGGGTGCCCAGCACGTCCCACATCACGGTGCGCTTGTGGGTTTTGCCCTGCGCGTCCTTGCCCTCAGCCACGATGGTGTAATGGCCGGGAATCTCGATCGAGACATGCTTGAGGACGAGCGAAGACCCATCCGCCCCGTTCTCGTTCTCGATATAAACCGGCTTTTCGGAGAAAACCTCACTGAAAGGTTTGCCTTCAACCGTCAGCGTGATGTCGCTTTCCTTGATGATGGCGGGAAACTCGACCTTCAGATCGAACTTTCCGCCGGAAAGCAGGGTCGCGCGGTTGATGGGGAAGATTTGCGTGCCGGTGCCGCCATCAAATTCCAGGGCTTTCTCGGCGGCAGTCAGCGGTGCCTGCGCATAAACGGCGTGCGGAGCAACAGTGATGGCGGAAGTCACGGCAAGCGCAACGCCTGCCAGCCAATAATGACGCATGATGGCGGCCTTCTGGATGTCTCGCGGAGGAACCACCAGCAGAGCCACAGGTGCCCGCTGCCGGCGGGCCGGACCATAGGCGGGGCATATGTCAGTTCCACAACACAACCAGACAAAAACTTCTGCAACTCATGTGCTGTGCCAGCTTAGAACACAAATGATACATTAAATCATTTAGTGGATACTCAGCCCATCCAATACATGACACTCAAAGACGCGAAACACATATCACTTCATCTCTGGCATCATCCTTCGCTTATTCCTGGAACTCATGCACGAAATTGGCGTGCATGAGTTCAACAGGCAGAGGGCGAACAGGAAAGCGCGAACGACTTGAGCCGCGCTTTCCAGTCAGAACGTCAGTCCGGCTTATTTTTCCGACTCGCCCGCAGCTCCCTCGATCCAGTATCCGGCAGATTTCAGCCAGGTTGCAGGGTGGTTTCGCTCTGTGAGCATATAGGTTTTCAATGTACGCGCAACGCGGGCCTCGGCCGCGATCCAGACATAGCCCTCGCCTGCCGGCGCTTTCCACTTCTCAAGAGCCGCAAGAACAAGCTGTGCATCATCAACACCGCTTCCCTTGCGATACACCCAGCTTTCCTCGACAGCAGCGCGAGTATGAAACTTCTGCACCTCTGCTGCACTCTGCACGATGCAGACTGTTTTCACAGGTACATCGGGGCGCAGGGCTTCAAGACGGCGGCCGATTGCAGGCAGGGCCGTCTCGTCGCCGATCAGCAGGTAAAAATCATAATCATCCGGCACCACGACAGAGCCACGCGGCCCGGCAACCTCGATGCTGTCTCCCACTTTTGCAGTTTTGGCCCAGCCAGTGGCGACACCGGCTTCATGAAGGGCAAAATCGATGACAAGAAAACCGCGCTCAATATCAAAGTATCGCGGCGTATAATCCCTCATGCAATCTTCGCCACTGGGCTCCTTGCCGAAGAAAAGTTTGATGTGGTCGTCCGGGGAAGGGCTCTGGAAGCCGCCCAGATCCGCGCAGGTAAAGGTGATGCGCCGCATGCGGGGTGTGATATCGAACACGGCAGAAACGGTGATGACCCGCCGCTTGATTTCAAAGCGGATGCGCTCTGGCGCATGAGCGGCTTTGTTCTGTTCCATGCTGTTCACATCTTTCAATAAAGTGAAGCCATATTCCGTGTGACAATCAGGCTTTCAGCACATCCTGCACGGCCTGTTCGATAATCTGAAGAATCCGCTCCTCCGCATCTCGCGCAAGCGGCCCCTGCTCCATCCGCTGATGAAGGGCCGCCTTCAGGCCACCAACCGCTCCTCGCAGACGCTCCGAAGGACCGTGATCTCCATGCCGGCTGACCTGTGACATCGTCTCGATCATGGATCGCACGGCATCCGCGTGATGAGAGAGATACTCAACCCCTGCATCTGTAATCGCATAGATCTTCTTGCCCCGTTCATCGCGTGAAACCACCACATAATCCTGCTCATCCAGCAGGGTCAGGGCCGGATATATTGTGCCGGGGCTTGGCGTATATTCACCCCCGACCATGATTTCGATCTGCTTGATGAGCTCATATCCATGGCGGGGCTGCCGGGAGATCAGATGCAGCATGAGCAGATGCAGATCTCCATGCGCGAACAGGCGACCCAAACGGCCACCGCGGCCACGCCCCTTGCGCAGCCCGGACATCTCATGAGCATCATCGGCATCCGTGCCGAAGTTCTTCTGATGTATGTGCGAGGAATCCGGCCTGGAAGACGACACGTCCGGATCATCCCCTGCGATACATGATGCTATCTATGATATTCGGCACATCCCGCGTGCCAACCCCGGAGAAATAGCGTTCCGGCTGCGAACTGGAGGACATCCCCGCCCCTGCCGGAGAGGAAACGGTCACCAGCGGGGCCTCGTCGCAGAAATCCATGCACCCGCAGGTCGTGATTTCGACCTGAACACCGCGCATGGCGGCCTCACGCTGCAGATCCGCGAGCAGGTTTCCGCTTTCCCACCGGCGCTGGCAGGATTTGCCCGTGCACACCACGATGCGGCCTGTCTCAAACGACCCCGCATAACCGGGATATGAGGGCGGAGGCTCCGGAGCTCTGCCCGGCCACGCATTCCCATAGCCTTCAGTGAAACCGGCTCCGGCCCCGTTCATGCCCTCCTGTCTTGGGGAAGATGAGGCGCTGCCCGGAGCTGCTGCATCAAAATTCCTGCTCAGGCCCCATTCGACCAGCAGCCCGAGAATGTTGATGCCACGAATGATGTAGTGCTCGATCTGGGATGAACGGCCACCGTGATGGGCATGATGGGCATGGTGCCCGCCGCCCCGGCTATGAGCATGGCGATGGGTACCTTCATCACGCCCGCCTGCCGGATGGCCGCGCCCCCGCTCTCGGTCATGCTTTCCGGATCCGCCTTTATGCTTGCCGCCGCCGTGCCGACGCTCGGCTTTGCCACTATGCTTATGCTTCCCGGAGAACTCACGCATGATGAACGGGCCCGTAAGAGACTGCTGGCAATTTCGATATATCGAAATGAAAAGGCTCGCAATTTGATAACAAGAGCAATGCAAACTTATTATTTATAATAATTATAAAACGCAAACTTACTCGCGATCGTTCACGAAAAGCTTTTTCGACCCCAAAAACAGCAATAAAAACAGTCGGAAACCATGAATCTGCAGAGGTAGCGATGCAGCGCCGAACAGGCGCATCCAGATGCAGCCTCACACCGCCTGGACCAGTGCTGACCTCATTTTCACGGTCGTCATCAATTCACACACACCGGCCAAAAAGAGGGCTGATAATTACCGGATTCCCTTGCGTAATAAAGCCCGTTGAAGCTGATATATCCTTTTACCGAATCGATATCAGGGCCATTTCGCGACTATGAAGCCGGTTGTAATTTCAGATCATATCGCGAGATCCACGCACCTGATCCAGTCAGGATGTGATACCGGGTTCGTGTCATGAAACGCATCCTGCGGAGCAGGCTCGGTGTCCTTGTGACCTCCGGCCTGGTCATGCTTGCCTGCGCCAGTGTGTACTGGACCTATCTCAATCGCTCCCATGACCAGATGGAGATCCCGGCGATTGAGGCTGGCGAGGCTTCTGCCGAGCAACTGGCCTATGCCATGGCAGAACATACAACCGCGACCATCCGCCAGATCGACTTTGCATTGCGCGGCCTCTCCCAGCACTATCTGGACCGGCCAGAGGACTTCACGCGCGCCGTCAAGGCGGCCGTGCAGAGTTTTCCCGCTCTGGTGAATGTTCAGGTCACTGTTGCTGATGAAGATGGCATCGTCACATACTCTTCAGCCCCGACATGGAAACCGGAATCTGTCGCGGATCGAGAGTATTATCGCCACCTGATCACCTCCAATACCGATGATGTTTTCGTTGGCCACCCCGTTGTGGGCCGTTTCACCAACAAGTGGTATCTGCAGTTTGCGCGTCGCCTCGAGAAAGACGGAACCTTCGCTGGAATTATTGTTCTCAGCGTGGACCCCGGCTATATTTCGCAGGTTCTGCGAGGCCTTAAACTCGGCCCGAATGACAGTGCAGGACTGCTTCTGGCCTCCGATGGCACCTATCTGGCCCGCAATGAGGGCATTGACACCCTGCTGGGACGAAAAGTCAAAAGTGACCGGCCCTATCTGTTAAAAGGCGCACCGGATCAGGGTGTTTTTATTGATCAGGCATCCTATGAGCCTGTAAGGCGCATCTTTGCATGGCGACGCCTCCCCAAGCTACCTCTGGTAGTGTTTGTGGGGCTGGCGGAGAAAGAAATACTGGAGCCCGTTTACAAGGCACGCTTCAACAGCCTCATGCACAATGGCATACTGCTGGGTATTCTTATTCCTGCGGGCCTCGCGCTGACATATCTGTGGCACCACGTCGCCATCTCCCGCCAGCGCGTTGCCGAAAGTGAAGCGCTCTATCGCAGTCTTTTCGAATATAACATCTCCATCAAGCTGATCATGGACCCGACGGATGGCCGCATCGTCGCGGCCAACCCTGCCGCATGCCAGTTCTATGGTTATACTCATGACCAGATGGTTGGCATGAATATCTCACAGATAAACTGCCTGCCTGAAGGCGAATTACATCAGAACATGGAGCAGGCGAGAACTGGGCAGAAAGGCTATTTCCTGTTTTCACACCGGCTGGCATCGGGAGAGATCCGTCAAGTTGAGGTTTATTCCGGAGATGTGAAAATAGATGGCCGGGATCTGCTCTATTCCATCATTCACGACATCACGGAGCAGCGCATTCTCGCCAGTCGCCTCGAGGACAGCGAAACCCGCTACCGAACACTTTTCAAAGCCATTCCGGAAGGCGCAATAATTGCCCGTTCGGATGGGGCTATCGTGGAGTGGAATGAAGCTGCCCTTGCCATTTTGCAGGTCGATGAGGAAGGGCTGAAAGCACGCAGTTCCGTTCTCTATCGCCCCACGGGTGAAAGACTGCCAAAAGACCAGTATCCCACCATTCGCGCCATTACATGCGAAACCAACAGTGACCTTTATATTGTCGAGATGGCATCAGGGGAGCGCCACTGGATCTATGCCAACAGCTGCCGGCTGCCACCCATGGGCAAGAACAGGGAAACCAGCGCTGTCGTCATCTTCTCCGACATGACGCATGTCGTCGCGCTGGAAGAGTCTGCCCTCATCAGTAAATCTGTCTTTGATGTCACGACTGAAGCCCTTCTCGTGACCACTCCAGAGGCGACCGTTATTCAGGTCAACCCGGCATTTCAAGAACTTACGGGTTACAGCCTTGAAGATGTGGCGGGTCGCAGCATCTGGCAATTTGCCCCGGAACTTTTCCCGGCACGCATGGAAACCGAAATTATCGAGAGTCTGGAGGTTCGGAAAAGTTGGTCTGGCGAACTTCCCGTGCGATGCAAGAATGGCCGTTCTTTCACCGGCGCTGTGCGGGTCGCTGCGGTTTACAGCCACGATGGACGCCTGCTGCGCTATGTCGGCCTGTTCTCAGATGTCACGGACAGGAAGCGGCAAGAAAAGGAAATGTGGAAGCAAGCCAATTTCGATGCCCTAACCGAGCTGCCGAACCGAACTCTTCTAAATGATCGCATTCGCCAGGCCCTTGCGCAGACGGAACGACGAAACCTTGTCGTTGGGGTGCTGTTCATGGACCTGGATCGCTTCAATCCGGTCAATGACACATATGGCCATGCCGCAGGCGACCTTCTGCTTCAGGAGGTTGCGCGTCGCCTGCAAGCCTGTGTGAGAGCTGGAGATACCGTGGCGCGTGTGGGCGGCGATGAGTTCGTTATCCTGCTGCCAATGCTGGAAAATGTGCAGATACCCCAAACCATTGCCGCGCGCATTCTGGATGCGATGAATACGCCATTTCATCTTGAAGGCGTTGTCGTTCAGATTTCCGCCAGCATTGGTGTCACCTGCTCAAGCGGGGGTGAGCAGGTGGATGACATTCTCAAATCCGCTGATACTGCGATGTATCAGGCCAAGAAGTCGGGAAGGTCTAAAATCCTGACAGCGCACACCCGGATGAATAATCATCTGCACTAGTTTTTAATTCAGATAGAATTGAGCGATGCCCATCGCGTCATGATGCCGGATATTCCCGGCCCGTCTTTTGATGCTGATGAGCGCGCATTCAACCAGAACGGCATGCAGCCCGAAGGCCGGCGGCATGGACATTCCAAGTCAGCGGCGGATTTCTCACAAAAGTCTTCAGCCCACGAAATCAGTGATGCGCGCCGCAAGCGCGCACCAGAAGCAGCCTCGGATATGCCTGCCCACAGCCCCTATCCGCCAACCCTGTTGGATGCCGCGGCTGCATTCTCGCGCTTTACTGCATCGCGAATATTTGGCGCGACACACACCATGTCGCCCTGGAAGGCGGAGCGCCAGACGAACCCCTGCTTGCAGGCCATTGGGCCAAAGGCAGCCGAAGGCGCACGCCGGCTCGCCGCTGCGGCATTTTCCTGTGCTGCGCGCTGGCGTGATGCGGGCGTGACACATACCTTGTCACCAGCCGCCGCAGAACGCCACACATAGCCCTGCTTGCAGCTATCAGGTGCCGGCCTCTGATAAGAGCTGACGTTCTTCTTGTTGAGTGGCGAGCTCTTTTTTTGCGCAGCACGTTCGGCGGCGGCCGCGTTCTCGCGTCTGGTTTCGGTGCGCACCTGCGGGGTCACGCAGACCATGTCGCCCTGAAAGGCAGAACGCCAGACAAAGCCCTGCTTGCAGGCCATGGGGCCATATTTTTGCGAAGGTGCACGCCGGCTCGCCGCTGCTGCATTATCCTGCCTGGCACGCTCTCTCGATTGCGCCGTGACGCAAATCCGGTCTCCCGCCGCAGCAGAACGCCACACCAGCCCATAGGGACAATCTTCGGCAAGTGCCGGGCTTATGAAAAGCACGCCTCCAACAAGGACCGCGAGCAGCGCAAAGCGTGAACCCCACATGACTTCTCTCCACTTCTCGTGCGCAGGGTCACGCCACGCAAACGTGCGCAACTCCACCAGAAACATCCCCGGCTCTTTGCGATCGCGTGCTGTGCACTCCTGCCCGAACAAGGGCGCCATACGCGCGAGCCGATAAGTTAAAGGTGAGGATGGGAGTGATGTCGCATCCCGACATCCTTCAAATGGAGGATGCCGGGCGCATTTGTTTAGCGGAAAAACAGCCCATGAGAGACAGGGCACCATGCGCGCACATGCTGAACCATCGGTCGAAAGCCGGCACAATGGAGCCGCCATGGGATCCGCTGGAAACCATACGCGCCAGTGCTGCAACATCTGATGCCGCAAAGCGCTTTGGAATTCCCGGCCGCTATGCCCGCATAGCAGTTCTCCTCCTGATCGCCGTATTTGTTGTGCCACAAATCCTGATCGCGCTTCTGGTGATGGCACTTGGTGGCGGGCTGCCGGCACTTGGCCATATTGCCCTGCTGCTTGTCATGCTCACCGGTTTTTACCTGATTGGCACAAAGGGCTTCAGAAGCTTTCGCAAGGCATCCACTGGCCATTTTCGCGCACCCGCCATCCGTGCACCTGTAATGGCGGCGGGCGACGCTCTTGGGCTGGATCCGCGCGGGCCCATCGCTTCCAGACGCCTGCGATTGTTGCGCACCGCATTGGGAGATGTCTATCGCGCGCTCGGCCTTCCCGATGAAGCACCGGTTGACCCTGCCGGTGAAGTGCCTGAGGAGTTTCGCGGCACGTTACCGAACGATGGCGCATTCTGGTGCCTGATGAAAAGCAGCAGGACCGCGCTTGCAGCCGTGCCGGAGAGTTTTCGTGGTGGTGCACAGGCCACCCCTCAGGCCAGAGCCACAATGCTTGTGCTAGTGCTGGCCTTCCCGCTGAGGCGCAGGCGGCGTTTCCGTCTGGAAATCCTTCACCGCATCATACAGGTGATGTTCGCGCGTATCGCCTGCACGATCGACACTGGATCGACTGTCTTCAACAACCGTTTCCTTGTCGCGACGCTTGGCACTGCCGATGAGGTTGAGCTGCACCGCGCATTGACGCCGGCACTGCAATCCACGCTGCTGGACCTTTCGGAACGCTTCTGGCTGGTCAATCTCATTGTGGAGAATGAAACGGCCTTCGTCAGCGCCGTGGATTTTCAGACCGATGAAGAGGCCCAAATCCCAATCGCGCTCTGGATCGAAGCCGCACTGGGAGATGCCATTGCCGGGATGGCGCGCATCAAGACCTATCTGGACTAGATGAGAAGAGGATCCCCATGGAAATAATCATCCTTGCCGTGATTGCAGCCATTGCGCTCTACATTCTGGCGCGAAACAGCCTGTTTGCTGCCGACCAGAAGGTGAATTCAGCCTGGGCTGGCATCGAGGTACAGATGAAACGCCGCCATGACCTGGTTCCGAACCTGCTCAATGCTGTCTCGGCCGCCATGCGCCATGAACAATCCATCATCGACAAGGTGGTGGAGGCGCGCAAGGCTGCGCTTCTGGCGTTTGAAACCCACCAGCCTGAAGCGGTACAGCGTGCGGAATCCGAACTGACCACCAGTCTGCGCAGCTTCTTCGCCTATGCGGAAGACAACCCGGAGATCACCGCGACAACCAACATACAGGTTCTTCAACGGCAGCTTGAAGAAGCGGAAGACCAGATTGCCGCCGCGCGCCGCATCTATAACGGCAATGTCGAGTTCTACAACACGCGCGTTCTTTCAATCCCATGGAACTACATCGCGTCCTATCACAATTTTCAGGTGAAGCCGATGCTCCAGCTTGATGCGGCAGAGCGAGACAGTGTCTATCGTCCAGTAGAGGTGCGGCTCTGAGACCATAAACCGCGGCCGGCCGCAACATTTACCTAGTATACGCGGCATATCACCTTGAGAGAGGAGACCATATCATCGAAGCCTCCCTTGGTCGGGCTTAAAACATGCCTGAGATCGCTCACCTGTGTATCATCGGGTGAATGATGACCATCGAAATTGCGATCTGTATAAAGTTGCGCACGGCAGCTGTTGTCACACCTGAAGCTGGATATCCTGTCGTTGAAATCATCCCCGACATAAGACACAGCGTGCGTGTAAGTTCCCGATTTCACGCCGATGGCGACCGTGTATTTCCTCGATCGCCCCAGAAAGTCCGCATCTTCATAGAAGGTGCACCCCAGCATCTTGCGTGGAGGAAAGGGACCTCTCTGTTCAGGCGGTGGCAGGCGCGGATTTCGCAGCTTGTGGCTATCTATCAGGGCGTCCCCCTGAAGTGGGGCTGCGCCGGGCGCTTGCTGTGCCTGTGCGGCAGAAATATGCAAGCCCATGAACACCAGAACGGCGAAAAACCACCTTGCCATGTGCCCCACCTCCATCACATCGGCCCCTCGCTGTCTGGCGGCGGCACTGACGCACGCCCCATAACTCGACCTATGGGCTGAAGCCCTTACTGACCCCTATCCTTGTCCGTTTTGGTACCGCCCATCATAACATCGCGCCAGCTTGATCCTGCACATCCTTCATTTGAAGGATGTGTGCCGCCAGCGGGACTTCTAGCGTATCGGAAGACAGGCGATGGAGACGCGAGATGAAGTGCATTGTGCGGCTTGGAGCAGTTGCGGCATGGCTGTTGCTCGCATCATTGCTCCCGCCCCAGGCTCATGCACAGGACCACCCGCTGATCGGTCATCTGGAGGGCGCTAGCCCGGCGGGCTTCAGCGTTGCCGAGTTCGATGAAACCAATATCATTGTTGGCCCCATCGCCAACCAGATGCCCTTTACGCAGCGCGGTGAGGGCTGGAAGACAGTGGAGGGCAAGGTCTTCCACATTTACCACCGCTTCCCGGATGGCCTCACCAGCCTCGCCGCCCTGCGCAGTTATGAGAAGCATCTGAAAAGCAAGGGCTTCGAGATTGCTTTCACCTGTAACACGGAGGCCGGAACCTGCTTCACAAGCGGACGAGGAGAAGCCGGGCTGGCGCTTGGCATGGCGCTCGACGGCACGGTTGACATGCCCCGGCTTGAGGCCCCGGATTACATCCGGAACCTGTTCTACAAGGGCACCGGGCGCTATCTTCTGGCGACGCTGAACCGCCCGGAGGGGACCATCTATGTCAGCGCAGCCTTTTCCGATTCAGAAGCAAGCGGGCGTTTCGTCATCGCCAAGGTTATCGAAACCGGCGAATTGCAACACACAGGCTTTGCGGTGACGAAGGCCAGCGATCTGGCAAGCAAGCTCAACGCAGAGGGCAAGGTCGACATTTACGGCATCCAGTTCGATTTCGACAAGGCGGACATCAAGCCGGAATCCCGCCCACAGCTGGAGGCCATTGCAACCCTGCTGACCGAAAACCCGGAGCTCCGGCTAAACGTCATCGGCCATACCGACAATCAGGGTGCAGAGACCTACAATGCCGACCTGTCGGAACGCCGTGCGAAAGCCGTGGTGTCCGCGCTTGCGGCGGATTTCGGGATTGATGCCGCGCGGCTTTCTCCCATCGGCATGGGCTTTTCCACCCCCCTCGCCAGCAATGACAGTGATGAAGGGCGCGCAAAAAACCGTCGTGTCGAGCTCGCCAAGCCTTGAGTGGGGTTGTGTGAAGTGAGGCATATCTTTTACGGGAACATCCTCAGAGCCGAGAGGCAGGCCGTTCCCTTGCTGGTATCCGCGCAAGCACCGCCCTTGTTGTCTGTTCCAACGCCGGCCTTGAAGGCGACACCGCCCCCTGTTGTACCGATGGTGAGCATACCTCCGGACTTGTTCTGGTTGGCATGCAGAACGCCGACCGTTGCTCCGCCAATCCGGATGCCGATCTCCCCTTCGCCACCCGCCGTGGCGGAAGACAGATAGGCCGTGACATCGCCCTGCGCATTGGCCGTCACCACCTTGCCGGCTCCGGTCTCTCCATCCGCACCGATCTGGACCGCCATCTGGCCCCGGTTATTGTTGATGGAGAGCGCCGTATTACCGCCCGGTGTCCCGCCCAGGCTTACACGCTCTTCCCCATCCTTGTGCAGGACGATGAGGGGCGCTCCAGAGCTGTCTATCCGGATTTCAACAGAGGTGCCGGCACGGCTCAGGACCAGCCTGCTCTGCTTCTCCCCCACGGAAGCCTGAAAGCGGTCACCGCCCTGCCCTGCCATGGCAAACGTCATGCCATCCGGCCCGCCGCCCATGCGCAGCCATTGTCCATTATTGGCAGCCAGTTCAACGATGCCGCCATAATTGGTTTCATCAAACTCCGCCAACACTTGCCCCGCACTGCCGATGATATGGAACGGGGCCTGAATCCGCGTGGGCTTCTCCGCCTGCGCTTCTGCCGGCGCAATGATCTGCGCGCCGATCAGGGTACCTCCGATCATTCCCGAAATACATCCGATCAGGATTTGCCGCATGAATGTTCTCCCGCATGGTTTCAGCAGAAGACCGTAAGCGGGCGGTGCGGTGGCGCATCCTTCATTTAAAGGATGAGGTTTTGCAGGGGATCAGAATGGGCGCAATAGGGCCACAAGCTGGCTTTGCTGGCGTGTGCCCGTCTTGCCAAAGATTTGCTGGAGATGATGGCGTGCAGTGGTGATGGAGATACCGAGGCCTTCGGCAGTTTCCTTCAGGTTCTGACCTGACGCAATCCGGGCGGCCAGACGCAGTTCAGCCGGGGTGAGACCGAAGCTCCGCCCGATCTGCCCAAGAACATCCTGCTCCGGCGGACGGCCCAGTTCGCGCACGCTCAACACCACCAGCCGTCGCCCGCATATGCCGAAGTCGTAACGGGCCTGCAATGGACTGATCCGCAACAACACGCCCCTCGCCAGGCCATCCGATTGCGCGGGCTCATCCAGCGAGGGCAGCAGAAGCGTCTCCACATCATCGGATGAGGCTTGCGGATTATGATGGATGCAACGACGCACGGCTTGCTGCAACTGGCTATTGCCCGCTGCCGCACTGGCGCAGAGTTGGTCGGCCACGACATGCAGGGGCCAGTCTGATGCAGCAAGGTTGCGCCGTGCAATGGCATTGGCAACGATAATCCTGCACCCGGAATCCAGAACGAACGTGCCGTGATCCAGAGAAGAGACCGTGGTTTCCAGACTGCGTTGATACGCCATCGAGGCAACCCGCCCGGCGCGCAGAATATGCGGCAGGAAGAGGTCCATCAGCCGGGTATCGGCGCGGCCGAACTCCGCCTCCCTTTGCCCCCGCTGGACATCAAGAAACCAGTAGCCGCCATCATCCGCACGCAGATTGGCGGAGAGGCCGCTATACATGTCCCGCGGCGCATACCAGTCATTCCAGAGCTCGCCGTGACAAAAATCGGCCCGGTCCACGATATCCTGCTGCAAATAGCTTTGCCCACCGGGAACAAGACTGGCCTTGCGACACAGCGGGTCATTGCGGAACACCTGAAGAGCGCGGTCGCACAGGAACTCGGGATCATCGATCGTCTGTATCGTATCCATTGCGCCATCCATGAAGCGCGTCAGACAGGCTCGGGATCCATCAAATGCGAGACGCAGTTGCTCGATGACATCGGCCCACGCATCGTCATCGCAGCCGGCTTCATAAATACGGCCAATAATGTCGGATATCTTGTGCTCTGAAATATGCACTTAAAGTATCCCGCAACCGCTCTGCTGCACGATCCCCACCGAGGCTCCTGTTCCAGCCGCGCCCGAGACTGGAATCCAGATGATTATTGAGCCTGATGGCCGTGTCCGCCAGATCTCTTCGAGGGTGCGGCAGTTCCCTATGGCTGTCAATCCGGTTGTGCTGCGCCGCACCAGTCAGTCCGGCGGGGGATTTCAGGCCAGAAGAGGTTTACAGGATGCATGCGCCATGTACTCACACCAGTCCATCCGTTTGGACTGGTGCTGATCGGCAAGAAAAACCTTTATAAAATATACAGATAGACTATACTGGATACGTGACTTGTATATCTTTCAATATAGAGGCGTGCCCGGCATCTGACCGGTAATGATGTCTGACGAATGGCCTGCGCCATGCCCCTCACATGCGATGATAAAATGCGCCTTTTATGCCCATGCATACCCAGAGTTGCTTTCATGTGTGACTATGCTCTTTTAAGTACAAGATAGATGGTACTTGATTTGAGGTGAGTCCGGTGGCGCACAGACATCTTCTGGCATCGGTTTCTGTTCTGGCGACACTACTGGCCGTTCCTTCTCTTGGTGCGGAGCTGAACTCCGGCGCGCCTGCCACTCACCCATTGTCCACGCCGGGCACGTGGACCGGCTTCTATATTGGCAGCTATGTCGGATCCGCCATTGTCGACTCCACATGGTCACCAGGCAGCGGGCCGCTCTCTGCATGGCATTTTCCCATATCGGACGCTTCAAGCTTTGCTTCCGGCGCAGTTGTGGGATCGCAGATCGGATACAATTTCCAGTCAGGCCCCTATGTGCTGGGGGTAGAAGGGGATATCGGCGCGGGCTTCCTCACCAGCCAGGCGCGGTGTCTGACAGACTGGCTATCTGTGTGTGAAGCCAAGACAGACATGATAGCGACCCTCACGGGTCGTCTCGGCTATACGTTTGATGCCCTTCTGCTTTATGCCAAGGCTGGTGCCGCATTCACGCGGGACAGCTTCACCGTGACCGGCTCAAACTATGCGGGTGAATATACCGGCTCCCAGTTTCGCACCGGCTGGACAGTCGGAGCCGGTGTGGAAATGCCGCTGACGAGCACGCTCTCGGCCAAGGCGGAATACGCCTATTTGGGCTTCGGCTCGTCGGATGTCTCGCTGGCCAATGGCTTCTCCACCAGTGCGGTGCCGCTCTCCAGTTCCATCCAGATGGTGAAACTGGGGCTGAACTGGCGGCCATGGGGTGCGCCTTTGCCGGGCAATGCACCGGCACTGCCCAGCCCCGGCAAGGACTGGAGCGGCCTTTATGGAGGCCTGCATGCTGGCGGCATGTGGGGACGTAACGAATGGGACAATGGCGGCGGAGCCTTCACCCAGTCCGTCCTGATGGGCCATTTCCCCGGCGCGAGCGCGCCCATGGGCCTGCTGGGCGGTGCGCAGCTTGGCTATAATGTTCAGTATGGCCCATGGGTGGCTGGCCTTGAAGGCTCCATCAGCGCGGTGCATCTGACAAGTTATGCCCAATGCGGGATCAATAATGCCACGCGGGGCAATTTTGTCTGCGAGAATGGTGTCAATTCGATTGGCTCCGTCTCGGCCCGGCTGGGGCGCAGCATGGGCAACGTACTGCTTTATGGCAAAGTCGGCGCGGCGTGGATCGACAGCTCCAGCGCCGTCTATAGTCCGGCGGCTTTCGGCGCCCATGAAGTGACAGGCGGAACCCGCTGGGGCTGGATGCTGGGCAGCGGTGTGGAATATGCCCTCACACAGAAGCTGTCCGCGTTCCTTGAGTATAATTTCTACGACTTCGGAAATCAGGGCCTCACCTTCACCCATGGGGTCGAGGTGGGCACGGCCAGCTTCCGCCAGCGGCTGGAAGCCGTGCGTATGGGTCTGAACTACCGCTTTGCATGGGGACAGCCGGACCAGCTGCTGGCAACAGATACGGCAAGCCGTGAGAGCCTTGTGCCGGCCGGGTGGACAGCTGAAATCGGCGGGCGCTATTTCGCCTCGCGGGGGCGCATCCAGAAGGATCTGATGGCGCCGGATGCCCCATCGCGCATCAATTCCCGCCTGATTTACGCGAACAGCACGGCGCATGCGGTGGAAACCTTCTTCCGACTCCAGCATGAGTCCGGCCTGTTCCTGAAAGGATATGCCGGCCTTGGTTCCCAGTTTGGCGGCAGCCTGAATGACGAGGATTTCCCCAGCGAGATCGTCTACTCCAACACATTGTCCGACATGAGTGATGGCCAGCTGGCCTATGGCGCTCTGGATGTGGGCTATGATGTCCTGCGCACGGATGGCGGCAGTCTTGGCGCCTTTATCGGTTATCGCGGCATGTTTCAGGGCGTGAATGGCTTTGGCTGCAACCAGCTCGCCCAAGACCGGACATGCAGCGCGGTCACACCGAACAATGTCGTGCTGAGCGAGACGGAGTCATGGCAGGGCATCGCAATTGGTTTCAACAGCCGCATGCAACTCTCGCGGAAGCTGCGGCTGGACGTGGATGCCGCCTATCTGCCTTATGTGACGCGCATGAGCCGGGATAATCACTGGTTCCGGTCTGATATCAACCCGCAGGCTGAATCCGGTCGCGGCTGGGGAAGCCAGATTGAGGCCGTGCTCAATTATGCCATGACAGATCGGCTCGAACTCGGTCTGGGCGCGCGCTACTGGTATTACAAGACCGATACGGCCTACACACAGTTTCCCGGCTTCCCGGCCCGTTCGCCCCTCACTTTCTATAGTGAACGTTATGGTGCCTTCCTGCAGGCCTCCTACCGCTTTGGTGACCTGCCGAAGAGCGTGCAAGACGAGGAGACGCTGCCGCCTGTGACCCCGGCGAACTGGAGCGGGGTGTATGTGGGCGGCGCGCTGGGCAGCGCCAGGGGGCACTCCAGCTATGCCTCGCCCTTCATACCGCCGGTTTCCGGAGATGCCGCCCGGCTGGGCGGGGCGATCGCAGGTGGCCAGATCGGTGCGGATTACCAGATGGGTGCTTATGTCATTGGCGCGGAAGCGGCATTCGCCTGGGCCAATGTTGCCGGTACGGATACCTGTTTTTCAACGGCACCAGCGGGAGCAGTTTCAGGTTTTGACTGTGGCAGCACGGTGCGCTCGCTTGGCTCCGTGACAGGCCGTGTGGGCTATGCATTTGATAAAGCACTGATCTATGCCCGTGGCGGTTTTGCGTGGAACCAGCAGCAGGACATGTTCAACAACTACAATTTCACCGGGCAGATTTACCACAATACCAGCACCAACAAGGGTTGGACGCTGGGTGGCGGTGTTGAATATGCGCTGTTGCCGCAGCTGTCACTGGGGCTGGACTACAAGCACTATGATTTCGGAGCATCGGACAGCTTCATCACAACTGCGCCAGCCTCCCTTGCCGGGGTCAATCTTGCACCCGGCAACCTGCGGATGGATGTGGTGACCATGACTCTGAACTACCGCTTCAACAGCGCGGGCCTGCACAACTGAGCCATCTGCCCCCTCAGGAATGATGAAGCCCACAGGATATGGAGCCAATCTGCCTGCTCTGGTACAGTGTCTTGTGGGTTACGCATATCATCACATTCATGCAGCAATGAATGTGACTCATATACAGTTCCCGCATGCAACAAGGCGTGTCTGCACGCTTTGTTGCATCAAATATAGCGCACATAGTCCGACATAGATGCGGATCAGAAACGTCATCCATAGCCGTTATTGACGACGCAATTCATATATACTTATGCTGCATGCCAGATTGATCTCGCCTAAATATTGATTATCAGGACGAATTTTGATGTCGACGGCCATTGCAATTCTCGGCGGCGTCGGGCTCTTCCTGCTCGGCATGACCGTCATGACAGACGGGTTGAAAGCGCTGGCGGGGTCCGCGCTGCGTACCGTGCTGGGCAAGGCGGCAGCGACCCCGATCTCCGGGGCATTCTGGGGAGCGATTGTCACGCTGCTGGTGCAGTCCTCCAGCGCTGTCACCATGACAACCATCGGCCTTGTCAGCGCCGGGCTTCTCACTTTCCCGCAAGGGCTGGGCCTTGTGTTCGGTGCCAATGTCGGCACCACTGGAACAGGTTGGCTCGTGGCCCTGATCGGGGTGCGCGTTTCTCTTGCAACCTATGCCCTGCCGCTGATTTTCATCGGCGCGCTGGCGCGGCTTCTGGGGGGCGGAAGAATTGCGGCAGCGGGCGGTGCGCTGGCGGGTTTCGCCCTTGTTCTCTATGGCCTCACCACACTTCAGCAGGGCATGGGCGGGCTGGCGGAAAGCCTGCAGCCTTCAGACCTGCCAGCCGTTCTGGGCATGACGGGGATCGACTGGCTCACCGGTATAACCGGCCTCCTGATCCTGATCGTCATCGGCCTTGCCATGACGGCCGTGATGCAATCCTCGACAGCCGCCATCGCTGTCACCCTCTCCGCTTTTTACGCGGGGGCCATCAGTCTGGAGCAAGGCGCGGCGCTTATCATCGGACAAAATATCGGCACCGCCACCAGCTCCGCTCTTGCCGCGATCGGTGCCAGCGTCACGGCCAAGCGGCTCGCATTGGCCTATGTTCTGTTCAAGCTCATTGCAGCGGTCATCGCCATCATCACCTTCCCGTTCTCGGTCGGGCTGATGAAGAGCTTCTCCGCATCTGCCGAGGGAACGACACTGCTCGCAGCCTATCACACCGCCTATAATGTGATTGGCGTTGCGGTGTTGCTGCCAGCGACGCAGTGGTTCACACGTGTTGTATCGCGGATGCTGCCATCGCGAGAAACAGCGCTTGAACGGGCGCTGGACCCCAGTTCGCTCGTTAATCCCGTCATTGCGGTGGAAGCTGCGCGACGGGTTGTGGCGGATGTGCTCAAGACGCTCGCCTCCTCGGTTTCCACAGCGCTTTCCGGCAAAGGTGAAACGGCGCAGCAGAACGCCATGGCCGCCGCCAAAACACTCGCAGAGGTGCGCGATTTCCTATCCGATCTGAAAGAACCGCCGGAGACGGAGGCGGAACGCCAGCGCCTGACCAGCACGCTTCATGCGCTCGATCATGCCTCCCGGCTGGCCGGCACGCTGGTGAGAGGTGAGGCTCTTCTGCCGAAACAGGCCAACGGCCAACAGGACCGACTGGCCACAGACCTGTGTGACAGAAGCATGCAGGCAGCGCATGCGGTGGGAAGCACCATCACGCAGGAATGCGCCCTCAGCGAGCAGGCTGCCCCGATCGGCTGGGCCATGCCGGCCGAAATCGAGACAAGGCTTCGGGACATGGCACAGGCGGCGCATGATCTCGACGCCATGCAGAAAGACTATCGCATCGAAACCCTGGCATCTGTTGTCCCCGGCAAGCTGACCGCTGCCGATGCCTTTGCGCGGGTGGATGCCGCCCGTCGGCTCAGCCGGATCTCACATCATGCGTGGCGCTCAGCAGCGCATCTTTTTGGCCAAAGTACGCATAATGATCTGGACCACTGGCCCCCATCGGAATGCGCGAAATCTGGCGGCACCACCCCATGAACATGATGGGGCATTGCTGAACTCCTCAGCCGGACAAGCAGTGGTTCCGGCCACCCATTCAGGGAGACACATGATGCGGCGAAAGACCTTTCTGGCTCTGGCCTTTCTGGCTGTCTTCCTACCGTCCCTCCCTGTGCTTTCCCTGTCTCATGCCCAAGCCGAGAGCATCAATGCCGGCGATCGCGCCGCCAGCCAGACACGTCCGTTCACCGCACAGGCCATTGCGGACTTTGATACGCCATGGGCTATCGCCTTCCTGCCGGATGGCCGTCTGCTGGTGACAGAAAAGCCCGGCCGGATTTTTCTTGTCACCCAGACCGGTGAAAAGACCGAGGTGGGGAATGTACCGGCGGTTCTGGCATCCGGGCAGAACGGATTGCTCGATATCACCCCCTCGCCGGACTTCCCGGAAACCGCTCATGTCTATTTCACCTATGTCGAACCCGGCGAAGGTGGGCGACTGGTTCTGGCACGGGCGAAGCTGGCGACCGCACAGGGGAATGCAACGCTGGAGGATCACAGGGTCATCTGGCGACAGACTCCGGCAGGGGGCGGAGGACAACCCGGCGGCATCATTGCGTTCGACCCGGAGGGAAAGCATCTTTTCCTCACGGTCGGAGACCGAATGCGGCCAGAAAGCGCGCAGAACCCGGATATGGCGCGGGGCAAGCTGCTGCGCCTCAATCTGGATGGCAGCACCCCGGCAGACAACCCGCAGGCCGCAAAGGGTGGCGTGGCGGGCGAGACATGGAGCACCGGCCACCGCAATCCCTACGGGCTGGCCTTCGCGCCCGATGGCCGGCTCTGGCTTCACGAGATGGGACCGCGTGGGGGAGATGAGTTGAACCTGATCGAGCCGGGCCAGAATTACGGGTGGCCGCTGGTGTCGAACGGAGACAATTACAGTGGCGCGCCAATTCCCCGCCATGCGACCCGCCCGGAACTTGCTGAACCGAAACTCTACTGGACCCCTGTCATCGCACCCGCCGGGCTGGCCTTCTATGAGGGTGCGATGTTCCCCGAATGGAAAGGCTCGGCATTGATCGGGGGCTTGCGGGTGCGGGCACTGGTACGTGTGGGCTTTGAGGCCGACGGCCAGCCGGATGAAGCAGACCGCTGGGACATGGGCGCGCGCATCCGCGATGTGGCCGTTGCACCGGATGGGGCTGTATGGGTGATTGAGGACAGCAATCCCGGCCGCCTTCTGCGCCTGACACCGGCCCGTTAGGGCAAGTGTGACGATCCGGGCTTATCCGGATTATCCCACCTGCACATTGCGGCACACTGCCCACATTCTCACCGCTGTGGCACGGCGGTGGTGGTTTCTTTGACCGGCAGAATTTAACCGGGCAACGGCATGAACCGGACCTTGGCGCATTGCAGATGCGCGATGCAAACGCATGACACCCGGGCTTTGTGAGCCTGCCCAATCGGAGGGCGGCACATGCTCAAATGATATTCTTGTCTGAATGCCGCAGCCGCGCAAACCTAGATACGAAATTTCATATCGACATGCTCACCATGTCTGTCTCCGGGATTTTGCCCCTTTCCGCCTGTCGGCAGAAGGTGGGGCGTTTCATTGTGGTTGTCGGCACGGACCGTGAAAACAGCATCCGGCATGACAATCCGAACAGGCAGGATGAGCCCGTATGAAACATGCCGGGACGCCCATTTGAGCGGGAAAGAGTGCGCTGATGTCGCCTTATGTCACGCAGATCGGAGGAGAACGGCATGTCTTTCATGATCTGCGATCTGTCATGGCATGCGCATCCCCCCGCCGGTCGGGAGATGAACTGGCTGGTATATCTGCTGACACAGACCTGAGGCGGGTTGCGGCACGGCTTGTTCTGGCAGACCTGCCGCTGGACATCTTTTTGAATCAGCCACTCGTGCCCTATGAAACCGATGAGGTGACGCGACTGATCTGCGACAGTCATGACCGCGCAGCTTTCGCGCCTGTCGCGTCCATGACCGTCGGCGCATTCCGCGACTGGTTGCTTTCGCCTTCTGCCACCCCCGAAAAGCTGACCCGCCTCGTGCCGGGGCTAACCCCTGAAATGGTGGCTGCCGTATCCAAGCTCATGCGCAATCTGGATCTGGTGACGGTCGCCGCCAAATGCCGGGTGGTGACAGGATTCCGCACCACACTGGGCCTGCCGGGGCGCCTTTCATCCCGCCTTCAGCCCAACCACCCGACCGACGACCCAATGGGTGTCGCGGCTGCGGTTTTCGATGGTCTGCAGTTCGGCATGGGCGATGCGGTCATTGGCATCAATCCGGCTACAGACAGTGTTTCTGCCTGTGCAGCTCTGGTTGAGATGCTGGATGTGTTGCGCCAGCGCTTTGATCTGCCCTGCCAGTCTTGCGTGCTCACCCATGTCACCAACAGCATCAAGGTGATTGAGGCTGGTGCGCCGGTTGATATTGTCTTCCAGTCCGTTGCCGGCACGCAAGAGGCCAATCGTGGCTTTGGCATTTCACTCTCCACCCTGCGTGAGGCGCAGGATGCCGCCCTCTCCCTGAAACGCGGCAGCGTGGGGCAGAATGTGATGTATTTCGAAACAGGACAGGGCAGCGCGCTTTCAGCGGAAGCACATCACGGGCTTGACCAGCAGACTGTAGAAACACGCGCATATGCCGTGGCCCGCGCCTTCCCGCCCCTGCTCGTGAATACGGTCGTCGGTTTCATTGGCCCCGAATATCTCTATGACAGCAAGCAGATTATCCGCGCGGGACTTGAAGACCATTTCTGCGGCAAACTGCTTGGCCTGCCGATGGGAGTGGACGTTTGCTATACAAACCATGCAGAAGCTGACCAGGATGACATGGATACACTGGCGCTTCTGCTGGCAGATGCGGGGGTGAACTTCCTGATCGGTGTGCCGGGGGCGGATGATGTCATGCTCTCTTACCAGAGCCTGTCCTTCCACGACATCGCAGCCGTGCGCCGCCTGAAGAACCGGCATCCGGCACCGGAATTCGAGGCATGGATGAAGGCTTTCGGCATTCTTGACCCGGACGGGCAACTTTTGCCGCAAGACCAAACCGGAGAGCCTCTGCGCCGTCTCATCGCAAACAGGAGCGCGGCATGACCCTCCGTCTTGCGAACGCGGACGACACGCCGGGAGATCTGTTTTCAGAGCTGCGCCGGTTCACACCTGCCCGCATCGGCATAGGGCGCGCTGGCGACAGCCTGCCCACCGCCAGGCTCATTGAATTTCAGGCCGCCCATGCTCTGGCGCGCGATGCCGTGCATGGGGAAGTCGACTGGCCCGCCATTCGGGCCGCTCTGCCCGGGACGGATATCATCGAGGTTCACAGCAAGGCAGTGGACCGAAGCACATATCTGCGTCGCCCGGATCTTGGGCGCATGCTGCGAGAGGATGACACCGCACGCCTGCCCCATGGCATGTGGGATCTTGCGCTTGTCATAGCGGATGGGCTTTCCTCGGCTGCGGTCATGTCATGGTCGGCCCCGACAGCCACGGCCATCATGCAACAATTGCCGGACTGGCGGATCGCACCCATCATCTGCGCAAGACAGGCGCGGGTGGCGATCGCGGACGAGATTGGCCAGCATATGGGTGTGCCGCTGGTTGCGGTTCTGATTGGCGAGAGGCCCGGCCTTTCGGTCGCGAACTCCCTCAGCATCTATCTGACCTATGAGCCAAGAATCGGCAGAAAGGATTCCGAGCGCAATTGCATTTCAAACATTCATGCGGCCGGCTTATCCCCAACCGAAGCGGCACAAAAGTTGTGCTGGCTCTCACGCATGGCCCGCGCGCACAGGTTGAGCGGGATTGGGCTGAAAGATGAAGCGCCATCCCTTGCCGCGGCTCAAAAATTATCCGGCCAAGAATTGGAATAGGCTTGCCCATGTGCACCGCAACATAGCGCGGTGTGGGCAAGTCATTGTCATAATTCTTGTTTCCTGTTGAATTTGAAAATCAGGCACATAAACTCACGAAATGAGTGTTTTGATCTGGATTTCGAGCGATATGCGAAATGGATTGAGACCGGCATTTGGAACCTGCGGCATTCGTATGCGTTGATTGCAGCGGAAAACCGCAGAAAACGACCCGAAGTATGTGCTGTCGTCGTTCGACAAGACGCGACATGCGGCCACGAACCAGACAAGGGGAAGCCATGAAAAAACAACTTCTGATCGCTGTGAGCGCACTCATGCTGGCCAGCGGCGCACAGGCGCAGGGCGTTGATGTGCTGGCGAAGATCAAGTCCAGCGGAACCATTGTCGAGGGCGTGCGTGAGTCGTCGGGCCTGTCCTATACGCTGGGAAATGGCAAATATGCCGGCTTCCATTATGATGTGTGCGCACATGTCATTGATGACATCCAGAAAAAGCTTGGCCTCGACAAGCTGAATGTCAAATATCAGCCTGTAACATCACAGAACCGCGTGCCACTTGTGGCCAATGGCACCGTTGATCTGGAGTGTGGCTCCACGACCAATAACGAGGCCCGTGCCCGTGATGTCGCCTTTGCCAACACCACCTTTGTGGAAGAAGTGCGCATTGCTGTGAAGGCGGATTCCGGCATCAAGTCCATCGCAGACCTGAAGGACAAGACCATCGCCACCACAACCGGCACCACTTCCGTGCAGACCCTGCGCAAGCATCGTCAGGCAGAGGGCGTGAACTTCAAGGAAGTTTTCGGCAAGGACCACGCGGACAGCTTCCTGCTGCTGGAAACAGGCCGTGCTGATGCCTTCGTCATGGACGGCTCCATTCTCGCTGCCAATATTGCCAAGTCCCGCAACCCCAAGGATTACGCGATTGTCGGTGAAGTCCTTGCGGTTGAGCCGATTGCGATCATGATGCCCAAGGATCCTGCCTTCAAGAAGGTGGTGGACGAAAGCCTCGCCTCGCTGATCGAATCCGGCGAAATGGCGAAGATCTACGACAAGTGGTTCATGCAGCCGATCCCACCCACGGGCGTCGTGATCAACATGCCGCTGTCGCAGTCCACCAAGGATGCGTGGGCCAACCCGAACGACAAGCCTGCTGAAGCCTACAGGAACTGACTGCCAGATGCATGACCTGCCGCCGGCTGACACAAAAGAGCGTCGGCGGCAGATCTGACGAAAAGCATTCTGGAGGTGCGTGATGTCGTTGGATTGGCAGTTTTTATTTCAAGATACCGGGGGCGGCGAGACCTATCTCGACTGGATGCTTTCAGCCTGGGGTTGGACCGTTGCCATAGCCTTGTGCTCTCTCGTGGTATCTCTGGTTTTCGGCGTCGTCATCGGCACATTGCGCACCTTGCCGAACAGCCGGTTCTGGGCTCCGCTGGCAACTGTCTGGGTTGAGGTATTCCGCAATATCCCCCTGCTGGTACAGGTCTTTCTTTGGTACATGGTGCTGCCGGAGTTCATACCTGTGCTGAAAGGTACGCCGACCTTCTACCTGATGGTTGCGGCTCTGGGCCTGTTCACATCGGCACGTATTGCAGAGCAGGTCCGTTCGGGTATTCAGTCCCTGCCAAGTGGGCAGACCAATGCGGCCAAGGCCATGGGCTTCACGATGGTGCAAAGCTATCGTTATGTCATCCTGCCCATGGCGCTGCGCATTGTGCTGCCGCCACTGACTTCTGAATCCATGAACCTGGTGAAGAACTCATCTGTTGCGTTCGCTGTGTCGATTGGTGATCTCACCATGTTCGCAATGCAATCGCAGGAAGAAACGGGGCGCGGCATCGAGATCTACCTGATTGTGACTTTGCTCTATGCCATTACGGCATTTGCCATCAACCGGGTTCTGGTCTTCATCGAAAAGCGCTCCAGCGTGCCGGGTTTCATCGCGGCCAGCAGCGCGGGAGGGCACTGAACCATGACCCTCGATCTCAGCTTTTATACATGGGACATGTTCTCGTCCTATGTCGTGCGTGGCCTTCTGTTCAGTATCCAGCTGGCCGTGGTCGCGACTCTGGGCGGCATTTTCTTCGGTACTCTGCTGGCGCTCATGCGCCTTTCCGGAAAAAAGTGGCTGGCGGCACCTGCCACGATCTATGTCAATGTGATGCGCTCCATCCCGTTTGTGATGGTGATCCTGTGGTTCTTCCTGATTATTCCGATGATTATCGGGCAGTCCATCGGGGCGGAACTCTCGGCTTACATCACCTTCACGGCATTTGAGGCGGCGTATTTTTCGGAAATCATGCGAGCGGGCATCCAGTCCATTCCCCGCGGGCAGGTTTTTGCCGGGCAGGCGCTGGGCATGACCTATTCGCAGAACATGCGGATTGTAGTGCTGCCGCAAGCCCTGCGGAACATGCTGCCGATCCTGCTGACACAAAGCATCATCCTGTTTCAGGATACGTCTCTGGTCTATGCCATCGGCGCATATGACCTGTTCAAGGGGCTGGATCTGGCCGGGAAAATGTATGGGCGGCCGGTTGAAGCCTATCTGATGGCGGCTGTCATCTACTTCTTCATCTGCTTTGTGCTCTCTTTCCTCGTGAAGCATCTGCAGAAAAAGATAGCCATCGTCCGCTGAGGGGGAGAGACACTGTGATAGAACTGAAGAATGTCTCGAAGTGGTACGGTGACTACCAAGTTCTGACCGACTGCTCCGCAAAGATCACCAAGGGTGAAGTGGTGGTGGTGTGCGGGCCTTCCGGCTCAGGCAAGTCCACCCTCATCAAGACCATCAATGCGCTGGAGCCTTTTCAGAAAGGCGAGATTTATGTGGACGGCGTCGCCGTGCACGATCCCGCAACCAACCTGCCCAAGCTGCGCAGCAGGGTGGGCATGGTTTTCCAGCATTTCGAACTGTTCCCCCACCTTTCCGTGACCCAGAACCTGACGATTGCACAGATCAAGGTTCTGGGCCGCAAGCCTGAGGATGCCAAGAAGCGCGGGCTCGCCATGCTCGAACGCGTTGGCCTGATCGCGCACAAGGATAAGTTCCCCGGCCAGCTTTCGGGCGGGCAGCAGCAGCGCGTTGCCATTGCGCGGGCGCTGTCGATGGACCCCATCGTCATGCTGTTTGACGAACCCACCTCCGCGCTTGACCCTGAAATGGTGGGCGAAGTGCTGGATGTGATGGTCGGCCTGGCCAAGGAAGGCATGACCATGATGGTCGTGACCCATGAAATGGGCTTTGCCCGCAAGGTCAGCAATCGCATCATTTTCATGGATGTGGGCGGCAAGATCCTTGAGGACTGTGCACGCGATGAGTTCTTTGGAAACCCGGAAGGCCGCCAGCCCCGAACCAAGGAGTTCCTGGAGAAGATCCTCCAGCACTAAAAATGTCTTCACGTCCAACAGGACCGCATACACGCATCCTGTCTGAGGTCAGTGCTCTTAGGAAACCAAAAGGCCGGGCAGTTCTCCACTGCCCGGCCTTTTTCATTCCCGATGATGCAACAGGCCTCAAACCGTAACCTGCGCCCCGATCTCCACCACCCGCCCGGCCGGAATGCGGAAATAATCCGATGCACTGGCCGAATTGCGGGACAGGCAGATGAAGAACCGGCTCTGCCACACCGGCATGCGACTATGAACTGAAAGCCGCATCACCCGGCGTGACAGAATGAAGGAGGTGGCCATGATTTCGAACTGCCACCCCATCTTGCGGCACAGCAACAAGGCCTTGGGCACGTCCGGCTCCTCGGCATAGCCGAAACTCATCCACACCCGGCGCAGGCGCGGCGTCACCTGCTCCATCCGCACCCGGTTCTTCTCTGCCACGCGCGGCACATCAGCAGACACCACGGTGAGGATGACATTCTGTTCATGCAACGCCTTGAAGTGGTTGAGATTGTGCAGCAGGGAGACGGGCACGAGATCCGGTGTCGCGGTGAGATAGACCGCCGTACCGGGCAGAATCGGGAGCTTCTTGCGTTCAATCTTCGAGACGAAATCCGCCAGCGGCAGTTCGGTCTTGGCCACCTTCTCCAGCACCACATTGGTGCCACGCCGCCAGCTCCACATGGTGAGCAACACCACGCCCGCAATGGCGAGGGAGAGATAGCCCCCATCCATCAGCTTGAGCATGTTCGCGCCCAGAAACACCATATCAATCGCAAGGAAGGGCAGCATCATGCCCACAGCCACCCACAGGGGCAGGCCCCAGTGGCGGTGCGCCACAATCATCGCCAGCGTTGCCGTCACCACCATCGTGCCCGTGACACTGATGCCATAGGCGGATGCAAGATCCGAGGAACTGCCAAAAGCGATCACCAGAGCCAGCACACCAACCATCAGCAATGCATTCACCACCGGCAGATAAATCTGCCCCTGCTGGTGTTCAGAGGTATGGCGGATATGCATGCGCGGCAGAAGGCGCAGTTGCATGGCCTGACGGGTCAGCGAGAATGCACCGGTGATGACAGCCTGACTTGCGATCACGGTCGCGACAGTCGCCAGCAGAACCACCGGTAGCAAGGCCCATTCCGGGTAAAGCTGAAAGAAGGGGTTGTCGATCTTGTCCGGGCTCACCAGCACCAGCGCGCCTTGCCCGAAATAGTTGAGCAGCAGTGACGGAAGCGCCACGAACAGCCATGCGAGCTGGATCGGCCGGCGGCCGAAGTGCCCCATATCAGCATAGAGCGCCTCCGCACCGGTAACGGCCAGAAACACGGCCCCCAGCGCGATGAGGCCAACCATGCCATTGCTGGCCAGAAACATCATCGCATGAAACGGGTTCAGCGCCGCCAGAACTTCCGGGGCCTGCACAAGCTGGTGCACACCACCGGCCGCCATGACAATGAACCAGACCAGAGTGATGGGGCCGAAAAAGCGCGCGACAGCCGCTGTTCCACGATGCTGCACCAGAAAGAGCGGTACGATGATCGCAATCGCGATCGGCAGCACGTAAGGATCAAAAGCGGGCGTCACCAGCTTCAGACCCTCCACTGCTGAGAGCACTGAAATTGCGGGGGTGATGACAGCATCGCCATAAAAGAGTGCGGCTCCCAGCAGGCCCAGCCCCAGCACAACAAGGCTGGGCCGGCCCATGGCCCGTTGCGCCAGTGCCAGAAGGGAGAGCGGCCCGCCCTCCCCCTCATTGTCCGCGCGCATCAGAATGAGGACATATTTCACCGTCACGATCAGCATCAATGCCCAGACGATGAGGGACAGCAGGCCCAGAATATCTTCCCGCGTCACCCCGCCATGAGCGGCACCGGCCGCATGCAGCGCCTCGCGAAAGGCATAGAGCGGCGACGTACCAATATCGCCAAACACCACACCCAGCGCCGCCAGTGAAAGCGGCAGGGTTGCCCCATGCCAGGCATCACCACTCGGGGCCACGGTGTGCATGGAAGTGTGAACAGCGGTCATCTCGCTTCATCCTTAACGCCGGGTTTCCGGCCGGGCAGAAGCTGACGCACCGTGAATAAGGATGCGATGCGGGATTTGAGAGGCCGCATAAGGATTGCATAAAGACGGTGGACAAGGTGGATGCCGCGCGCTGGAATCCGGCCATGAAACACGCCGACCCCCCCATGGATGAACCCCAGCTGCGCACCGCCAGTCTTGGCTGGATGACCGCGCCTCGCGCTGGCGGCCTCTTGTCGGCGGCCCTCTGGCTGGCGTTGGCGGCGGGTGCGGCGATCCTCACCCATCACACCTTGAGCGAGACAGCACGCCTTATGCTGTTTCTGCTCGCGGTTCTGGTCAGCGCCGTGCGCTATGGATTTTGGGTCGGGGTCATCAGCGCGGCGGCTTCGGTGCTGCTCTTCAACTTCATTTTTGTGGAGCCCCATTTCAGCTTCGATATCGCCCGGCCGGAAAGTCTGGTCACGCTGCTGGTGTTCATGCTGGTTGCGGGGTTGATCGGACTATTGGCCGGACGGCTGCGCGGACAGCGCGATGATGCGGAAGAGCGCGCCACACTGCTGGCGACCATCTCAGAGGTCAGCCGGGATATTGCCTCCGCTCCCACTCCGGAGGCTGTGCTGAATGCAGCTTTGACCCACATGACAAGCCTGACCCGCAGCCCCGGAATGGTGCTGAAGGATGACGGTCATGGCGCACAGCTACTGCTCTCGCGCCCGGAGGACCGTGTACCCGGGGCCGATGACCTTCAGGCCGCCCAGCAGGCCCTGCGGCGGGGTGGTGTTGAATTCGCCACGGCTCCAGGATGGGATGGCTCCCGCTTCACCTTCTTCCCGATCCGGGCCGAGGGTGCCGGAAACTATGTGATCGGGCATGAGCGCATCGGCGCGCCACAGATGGATCTCGATTACCGCGAACAGGCGATCACCGTCATCGTGCGCCAGAGCGAACTGGCGTTGCAACGGCTGGCCTTTGCCGCGAGCGCCAATGATGAGCGTCGCAAGGCCGAGACGGAGAGCCTGAAGGCCACGCTGCTCTCCTCCCTCTCCCATGATCTTCGCACACCGCTCGCCACCATCCTCGGCTCCGTGACAACCCTGCGCGAACTGGGTCCCAGCCTGCCCGCACCCGCACGCAGCGACCTTCTGATGGCAATTGAGGAAGAGGCCCAGCGTCTGAACCGATATGTTGCCAACCTCCTGCACATGACCCGCCTCCAGAGCGGGTTGGGCGCGCAGATGTCCTGGCTGGATGCGGGCGATGTCGCGCGTGCCGCCATGCTGCGGGCGACCCGTGCTTTCCCGCAGGCACGGATTCAGGGTGACTTGCCCGAAATGCCAATGATCCGGGGAGAGGCGGCATTGCTGGAGCAGGCGCTGTTCAATCTCATGGAGAATGCCGCCAAATACGCCCCCGGCCCCATCACCCTTTCCGGCAGACGAGAAGGCGGAGAACTGGTTTTCGCGGTTTCAGATACCGGACCGGGCCTGCCCGAGAATGTTCGCATGTGGCTGAACTCGGACCGTCTGGCCGCAGGGCCGGAGTTGTCAGGCCTCGGCCTGCCCATCTGCAAGGGCATTGTCCGCGCTCTTGGCGGGCGGCTCAGTGCGCAAACACAGCAACCGCATGGCGCACAGATCGCCCTTCATCTGCCCGTGCCCTCAGACGCAATGCCGCGCGGGTGATGCTATGAGCATATTCTCATGAGCGCCCCCTCCTCTGCCTCCTCGATACCGCAACCGCTGATCCTGATCGTGGATGACGAACCACAGATCCAGCGCTTCCTCGGCCATGCCCTTTCGGCCGCAGGCTATGAATGCTGTCTGGCGGCCACCGGCGCAGAAGCCCTGCATCTGGCAGAGGCGCGTCGTCCGGATCTGATGATCCTCGATCTTGGTCTGCCGGACATGAACGGAAAAGCTGTGATCGAGCGCCTGCGGCTGACCTCCGCCTTGCCGGTCATTGTCCTCTCGGCGCAGGATCAGGAGATGGAAAAGATCATGGCGCTGGATCTCGGCGCGGATGATTTCGTGGCCAAGCCTTTTGCCATTGGCGAATTGCTGGCCCGCCTGCGGGTATGCCTGCGTCCACGCCGGGCAAATCCGCCTTCCGATATCATCCGTGCAGGCAGCCTTCTGATCGACAGATCAGCACATGAGGTGACACGGGCCGGGCTTCCCATCCGGCTCACGCCGAAAGAGTTCGAGCTTCTCATCGCCCTCGCCCAGAATCCGGGGCGGGTAATGACCCACCGCCAACTGCTTTTGCAGGTGTGGGGGCCGGCCCATGTGGATGATGTGCCCTATCTGCGCGTCTTCATCGGCCAACTTCGCCAGAAGCTGGAAAACGGAGCCACAGGCCCGGCAGAAATTCAAACCGAACCCGGCGTGGGGTATCGCTGGATGGGTGCCAGAAACGAGTGAGGCAGACACGGCCCTGCCCGGCCCATCAGCGGCGAAGAAGCATACGCCAGAAGGCCTGCCCCTTAACCCCGCGCATAAATATCCTCGTATCTGATGATATCGTCTTCGCCGAGATAGGTGCCCGTCTGCACCTCGATCAACACCATGGGCACCTTGCCGGGATTCTCCATCCGGTGCTTGGCCCCGAGCGGGATGTAGACGGACTGGTTCTCTGTCACCAGCCGCACCTCGTCACCGACCAGAACCTTGGCCGTACCTTCCACCACGATCCAGTGCTCGGACCTGTGATGGTGACTCTGCAGGGAAAGTGCCGCACCGGGCTTCACCACAATGCGCTTCACCTGAAAGCGCGGCCCGGTGACCAGACTTTCAAACCAGCCCCATGGACGATGATCGGTTGGGAAGGCGGTCGCCTGCGCAACATTTCTGGCCTTCAGGGCCGCCACGGCATCCTTGACCCGTTGGGACTGGCTGCGATGTGCCACCAGAACCGCATCCGGCATGGCCACAGCCACAATATCCGTAAGACCGATGCCGACCAGTTCCAGCCGGTCAGACTCGGAACGCAGAAGTGTGCCCTCGCAATCGATGGCGATGGCATGCTCCGAGGAGACATTCCCGTTATGATCCGGCCCGCTCTCCTGCCAGACGGCTTCCCAGCCACCCAGATCTGACCAGCCGGCCCCATAAGGCATCACGGCCAGATTTCCGGCTTTCTCCATGATGGCATAATCAATCGAGATATCCGGCACCTTGTCCCATGCCTCGGGGTCAAGACGGATGAAGCCAAGGTCGCCCTTCGCGTGCTCGACTGCCGCACTCACCGGGGCCAACACGTCCGGGGCATGCGCGACAAAGGCCGCGATCAGGCTACGTGCCGAGAACAGAAAGATACCCGCATTCCAGAGGAAATGCCCGGCCGCGAGCATCGTCTCGGCCTTGGCGATATCCGGCTTCTCCACGAACCGCGCCAGCGGCTGCGGTTCCGCTGCCTGCACGCTCGCCCCGGGTGCAAGCTCAAGCCAGCCATAGCCGGTTTCCGCGCGGGTGGGGGTGATGCCAAACGTGACCAGATCCCCGGCCCGCGCACGCGGAACCGCCGCCATAATGGCCGCACGGAACGCTGCGGAGTCAGGCATCACATGGTCTGATGGCGCAACCAGTATCAGGGCATCAGGGTCGGTGCGCGCAATGAGAAGAGCGGCTGCCAGCACTGCCGGCGCGGTATTGCGCCCCTCAGGTTCAATCACCACCGCCTGCGGGGAGATCTCGGATGCTGCCAGCTGCTTCGTGACGATGAACCGGAAATCATTGCTGGTGACAATTGTGGGCGCAGCAAAACCTGCCCCGCTCAGGCGACAGGCCGCAGCCTGAAACAGGCTCTCCTCCCCCATCAGCGGAGAAAACTGCTTCGGATAGCTCTTGCGTGACAATGGCCACAGACGGGTCCCGCTCCCACCGCTGAGCAAAACGGGATGAATGATATCGGTCATCACAAGGCCCTTGAATTCATATGCTCGTCGCGACAGCGCGTTCAGTCTTGTCGGATGCAACAGCCTGCAAAGGCATCCACCGATGCCCCCGAACCCTTGCGCACCGAAAGCCGAGACCGACACAATCTATAAGAGCGCTAAATACGATACACACCCGAACAAGCCAACCATTCAAATGCAGGCCACCGAAACAACTCCCCTGCAAGAGGGGACATGCCGGACACATGCGAATTATCAAGCAGAAGACTGTTTTATAAATGCTTTTTTCAAATCATCGATTCAAACAGGACACCAACCCGGATACAACCACTGAGATGCATTCGATCAAAATATATTCCAAAAGTTGTTGAAAACTGCATCCGCCACCCACGTTTCCAGAAACCCGCACATGACACGCCAGACCCTTGGCAGATGAGGAACTGCGGCATTTCGGTAGTCCTCGCTCGCCCATGGACATGATGCTGCCACCAGATGCGCCTATCGCCCGTGCGCAATGGCCCTGATCGCCACGGTTAAATTTCTTTTGCTGCGGTGCGCTCACCGTTGGCTCATGTCTCCGTGATCGTGATATAGGGGCGGAATTCGATGACAAATGAAATCACCAACCCTTCCGATGGCTCCCGTTCGACGCCTGACGACACTGTAAGATAGGCAGAACCAGCCGTGCCCTTCCTGACGACAAACCCGGTCCTCGCCCGCGCCTTGGCAGAGCGGGACTATAATGACCCCACGCCCGTCCAACTGGCGGTGCTTGCCCCTGAGGCCTCTGGTCGCGACCTTCTGGTGTCCGCGCAGACCGGGTCTGGCAAGACCGTGGCCTATGGCCTCGCCATGGCGGATACCCTGCTGGGAGAGGCGGAACGCTTCGGCCCTCCCGGTGTTCCCCAGGCGCTGGTCGTCGCCCCCACGCGTGAACTGGCGCTTCAGGTCCAGCGCGAATTCGAATGGCTTTATGGCGCAACAGGCGCGCGGGTTGTGTCCTGCGTCGGCGGCATGGATGCACGGCAGGAGCAGCGCGCCCTTGGCCGCGGCGCCCATATCGTCGTTGGCACCCCCGGTCGCCTGCGGGACCATCTGGAGCGTGGCCGGCTCGACATTTCGGCCGTGCAGGTGGCCGTGCTCGACGAGGCCGACCAGATGCTGGACCTCGGCTTCCGCGAGGATCTCCAGTTCCTGCTCGATGCAACTCCGGCAGAGCGGCGCAGCCTGCTGTTCTCCGCGACCCTGCCGCGCGGCATCACGGCCCTCGCCAAGCGCTACCAGCGCGATGCGCTGCGCCTTGAGGTGACCAGCGCCGAAGGCGGCCATGCCGATATCGAATACCGGGCCATCCGCGTCACCCCCAAGGAAGTTGAGCACGCGGTCGTCAATGTGCTGCGCTATTACGATGCGCCGGGCGCAATCGTGTTCTGCAACACCCGAGAAACCGTGCGCCATCTTCAGGCGACGCTTCAGGAGCGCCTCTTTTCTGCCGTCGCCCTCTCTGGCGAACTGAGCCAGAATGAGCGCAACTTCGCGCTTCAGGCCCTGCGTGATGGCCGCGCCCGCGTCTGCGTGGCCACGGACGTCGCCGCGCGCGGTATCGATCTGCCGAATCTCGGCCTCGTCATCCATGCCGATACGCCGAACGATGCCGAGACCCTGCAGCATCGCAGCGGCCGCACCGGACGCGCGGGCCGCAAGGGTGTCAGCGTCATGCTGGTGCCGCCCTTCCGCCGCCGCCGCGTGGAAGGCATGCTCTGGGATATGGGCGTCACCGCCGAATGGTCCGGCCCGCCGACAGCTGACGACATCCGCAAGCTCGACCATGAGCGCATGCTCAAGGACCCGATGCTGACGGGGGAACCGACCGAAGAGGAAGTCTCTGTCGCGCAGACCCTGCTGGAACAGCATCCGCCAGAACATCTGGTCGCGGCCTTTGTGCGTCTGTACCGCGCCGGCCTGCCTGCGCCGGAAGAAGTGGCAGACCCCGGCGAGCCGCGTGGTGCGCGGGACCGCGCGACCCAGCGCACACCCGGCGGGCGCTCTGGCTCTCTGGGCGGCACATGGTTCCGCCTGAACATTGGCCGCAACAAGAATGCAGACCCGCGCTGGCTACTGCCCCTGATCTGTCGGCGGGGCAATGTCACCCGCGATGATATCGGCGCGATCCGCATCTTTGATGATGAGGCTGCATTCGAGGTCAGCGCAACAGCCAGCGCGCATTTCGCCGATTGCGCACGCAAGCCGGATGGCTCTGACGTGGTGATTGAGGTTCTGCCAGGCGGCGCGCCAGCAGGACGTTCCGACCATGCTGGCCGTGGCAATGGACCGCGCGGCAAGGCCCCGTATGACAAGCCAGCGCGCGGCCGAAGCTTCCGCGACAAGCCGGCATCGGGCAAGCCTGCTTATGACGGCCCCCGTGATCCGAAGTCGACAAGCCGTGGCCCGGCCAAGCGCAAGCCCGATCAGGGTCGCCCGAACCGCTTCGAAGGTGCCCCCAAGGGCCGCAAGCCCCGCAGTTCCTGATCACGAAAGACACTCGCCCGGTGAGGCCGCCCGTGAGGGGCCAGCTCATCGGGCGATGTCCCATGAGGGCTACAGTTTGGCCCCCCTTCTGCGGGTCCATGATCCCTGTGCGCATGGGCGCCGCTCAAGCATTCATTGCGTGCCCTTTTACCTGCAGATTCTGATAGCAACTCCTCCCAGGACAGTGCAGTTTTCCCTGCGCGATCCAGAAGATGAAGCAAACAGACCTGTAGCATATTCGAAGTTACCATCTGTGCCGGCACATGCCTTTAAAGGCATGGATTGCTGTTCTCACGTTCGAATGCTCCCACCTTCAGTTTTGACCATCTCCATTGTGTTCCCGCTGAATTGATAATGGCCCCATGCCGCCCTACCTTGCAGCCTCGGCGCGCAGGAGACAGGGGCATGGAAATCATCAGCAGCTACGGCATGACCGTGATGATGGACAGCACATATGCGGAATGCGGCCGGGCATGGGATACGGTCATAGCCCCGGGTCTGTGGTTCGGCACCGTGCTGGAAGGCGAGGTTGCGGTCTCCACCGGCAGCGGGATCGACGGCAAATGGGGAGCGGGCTCCACCACGCGCTTCAATGTGCAAGACCCTGTACCCACCCACCACCGGGCGCTGAGTGACGGGGTCATTTCCGCTGTTTTCGTGCGGGTCGCCCCGGATGACATCCAGAAGCTGATGGATGACGAGGCGATGGATATTCTGGAAAAGCAGCCCATCCAGATCAGCATGCTGACCCAGCTCGCCCGTTCAATCGCATGGCAAATGCGTGCCTGTGCTCTGGAAGGACCGGCCCGGCGGCTTTACCTCTCCGGCAAGGCGATGGAGATGATGGCCGAGGCCATCAGCCATCCTCACTCTGAAACACAAGCACGCCCTGCAGGTCAACGCATCTGGTCTGCCCGGGATGTGGAGTGCTTCCACGGCGCACGGTCCATCCTGCTGGCAGAACTTGCCGCGCCCCCCAGCCTGCCGGACCTTGCCCGCCGGGTCGGCACCAATGCTCGAAAGCTCAGCGAGGGTTTCTCGGACCTGTTCGGAACATCTGTTTACGCCTTTGTCAAAGCACACCGGCTTGATGAGGCACGCCGGATGATTGAGGCGGGCGAGAACTCCATCACACGTGTCGCCCGTGCGCTGGGCTATCAGCCCGCGCATTTCTCAACGGCATTTCGGCAGCGTTTTGGTGTATCTCCAAGCGCACTAATTAGAAATAATACAATATAGTGCACAAAATTCCGAAATAACCGGAACACAAAACTCAAACGCCTGAATCCGAAACCTCCACGCATTGCTTGCACGACACCACAGTGCGCACAGTGCCGGCCGGAATTCGACCTCAAGGATTTGGGATGTCTCTTCACAGCCCCTCACCGTTGCGCCTGCCCCGGGCCGCAGCCTTTGCCCTTCTGGCTGGCGGCAGCCTCATGACGGCCCACCAGAACACGGCCCATGCGCAGGAAGCCACCAGCCTTCAGGAATTGCCGGTGGCTGATGATGCCATTGTGCTGGACCCCATAACCGTAACCGCCCGCCGACGGGAGGAACTGGCACAGGATGCCCCTGTTGCGGTCACGGTCATCCGACGGGAGGACATCGGGCCGGGTCGGGTGGAGACACTGGAAGATGCGGCATTCCGCAGCCCCAATACGGTCTTTAGCGGACAGGGCGGCCCGATCACCATTCGCGGCGTCGGCAATCTGGGCATCTCGGGCGGGGTGGATCGCCAGCCCGGCGTGGGCATGTTCATTGATGAGGTCTATATCGCCCGCCCCTTCGGCTATCCCAGCCAGTTGCTGGATGTCGAGCGGCTGGAAGTGGTCCGCGGTTCACAGGCCACGCTCTATGGCAAGAACACCATTGGCGGCGCGGTCAACATGGTGTTCCGTGACCCATCCGGCACGCCGGGCGTGGAGGTGGAAGGCTCTTTTGGCACCGGCCCTTCCGGCACCATGCGCGCGGCTTTTGAGGCGCCAGTCAATCTGGGCGACTTTGCCGTGCGCGGCTATGTGGCGTGGAACGGGTACGATGGCTACATCGACAATCTCGCCAATGGCGACAAGGTTGGTGACGACAACACATTCGCCACCCGCTTCACCGTGACCGGCCACGTCGCCCCGCAAACCCATGTGAAGCTGGCCGTAGACTATTCCCGCACCCGCAACGATGGCGGCCTGTGGTACGCGCCCCTCTCGCAGGCCCTGAACTACAAGGCCATGCACGATTACCGCCCCACCAACCACATGGATATTGGCGGCATCATGGGCCGGGTGGACCATGACTTCGAAACCATGCGCCTCACCTCCATCACGGCCTATCGTGGCCATGAGATGGACACCAAGCTGGATGGTGATTTCACGGCAGCACCCTATCTCGTGCAGGCGCAGACCGAACATCAGCGCCAGTTCACGCAGGATCTGCGCCTCACCTCCACAACAGATGGCCCGCTGCGCTGGATGGCCGGCCTGTTCTACATGAACGAGAACTTCAACGGCGCGCAGTTCTTCGACTCCACAGCCGTGCCGCAATCCGATTGGAGCCGGACGGTCTTTGACCAGACCAGCAACACCTACTCTGCCTTTGCGGAGGTCGGATACAAGATCATCCCGGCGCTCGAGGTGGTGGGTGGCTTGCGCTATACATATGAGACCAAGAATACGAGCTCCTTCACCGCCAGCCCCAGCGGCACCTATATGATGGGCATGCCGGGCTATGACTCCGGTGACATGAGCTTCGACAATCTCTCGCCCGAAGCCTCCATGATCTATACGTTCTCGGAGGGCAATATCGCCTATGCGCGCTATGCGCAGGGGTTCAAGTCTGGCGGTATCAGCCCGTTTCTGGATGTCAACAACGCGGCCAATGTCTACCAGCCCGAACTGACCGATACATATGAGGCCGGCATCAAGACCACATGGCTGGACAACCGCCTCACCTTCAATGCCACCTTCTTCTATATCGACTGGCAGGACCAGCAGGTGGTCATCTATACTAGCCCCTTCACCCGGGTCATCCGAAATGCCGCGGCCTCGACTTCCAAGGGTGTGGAACTGGAATCCGCCGCGCGGATCAGCGAGAACCTCACACTCTCCGCCAATTACGGCTATCTCGACACCAGCTATGGTGACTTTGTCGATGACGTTCTGGGCGTGGTCTATACGGGCAACCCCCTGCCCTTCGCGCCGCGCCACAGCGTGGGTGCCGGCGCGCGCTGGCAAAGCCCCATCAACGACCAGCTGAACTTTGTCGCGGTGCTCGACTACAACTATCGCAGCTCCTATTCCTTCAATCCGGACAATCTCTTCCGTCAAGGCCCCACGCATATGGTGGATGCCCGCATGGGCGTGGAGGCGAAGGACTGGTCTGCCACGCTGTGGACCAAGAACCTGCTGGATGAAACCTATCTCCAGCAATATTTCCTCTATTCCGGCACGGATATGGGCGTGGCGGCACCAGGCCGCACGGTAGGCCTGACCGTGAAGGCGAAGTGGTGACACCATGAAAGCCACCGCGCGCACATCCCCCTTGCCCGCCCCATCGCTTGCCCCTGCCGCCAGTGCGCAGGGGCCGGGCCTTCTCCTCATCGGCGCGCTTTATCTCACGCAGGGGCTCCCTCTGGGCTTCCTGTTCGAGGCCCTGCCCGTGCTGCTGCGCCAGAACGGCGCCTCACTGGACCTGATCGCCCTTCTACCGATCACGGCCCTGCCCTGGATCTTCAAGTTCCTCTGGGCCCCGCTGGTGGATAATCACGGCGGTGCGCGTCTTGGACGACGACGGAGCTGGATCCTGCCGATGCAGGCCATTCTCATCGTCACGCTTCTGCTCAGCGCGATGCTTTCGCCCGAGCCGGAAAATGTGCTCACGCTGATCGTGCTCTTCTTCATCGGCTCGATGGCCGCTGCCACGCAGGACACCGCCACCGATGGCCTTGCTGCGGAAACACTGACTGGCGCGCGGCTGGTCACGGCCAATGCCCTTCAGGCTGCGGGCATGATGGCGGGCTTCATGCTGGGCGGTGCCGGTGCGCTGATTGTGGCAGATACGGCAGGCTATGCCGGGGCATTGACCATGCTTGCCTTTGTGACCCTGCTGAGCCTTGTGCCCGTGCTGCTGTGGCGAGAACCGCCCCCGGTCGTGCCAGCGTATGGCAGCAGCAAGCCACGGCCTGCCCGGCTGCGCCACACACTGAAGCGCGAAGGCGTGCTTCTGCTCCTGCTGCTCAGCCTTGCATACGGCACGGCCCACTCGGCTGGCCTCAGCCTGTCCCGGCTGATGCTGACGGATGCAGGCTGGAGTCTGGCAGATATCGGCATGCTGGCGGCCACCGGCGGGCTGGGCATGATCTTCATCGGCGCACCTGCAGGATCGCGCCTCACCACCCGGCTTGGAATCTGGCGTACATTCGCGGCCGGCCTGTTATTGGCCATCAGCGCCATGGGGCTCTGGATACTGTTGGCGCAGGGCCTCCTGCCCCTGAACATGCTTCTGTCATCATTGGCAACGCTTGCTCTGGGAACAGCAGGTGGCATCATCTCGGTTGCGGCGGGCACCCTCTCGATGCGCTTTGCCGCGCGCGGTATACAGGCCGGAACAGACATGACCGTGCTGCAAAGTGCCCATGTCACCGGAGACATGCTGTCCGGCAGCCTTGCGGTCGCGCTGGCCGCTGCCTCCGGTTATGGCGCCGCGCTGGGTGCGGTTATCGCCGTGACGCTGCTGACCCTGCTGCTGGTGGCACGGATGATGCGCCGTCCGGCCCTGCACGATCTGTAGGGCACATGCGCAAAAGGAACGGATAGCCGCATCTGTTGCGCGCCTCCGTCGACGATACCCAGAACCGCCATGCTGAACGTCTTCTGAAGCTGGCAGCGCGCGGCTGCGACCCCTGACACATCCCAACCCGGTCCATGTAACCGGGAATGTGGGCGCTCACCAGTTTCTCCGGCATGCCAGACGCTGATGAACCGCCTATTCCCATCCAAGATCAAGGAAAACCGCCATGACATCCGGCTGGATGGACCAGTTCACCGACATCTTCGCGCGCCGTCCTTCCGGGTGGCTTGGACGCACCCTCTATCGACATGCCACAGGCCATCAGGCCGGCTTTCGCATCGCGCTCGATGCAATGCCCATCACCCCGCAGGACAATGTTCTGGATGTGGGCTGCGGCGGCGGGGCATTTCTGTCTCACGTGCTGGCTACCGGCGCAAAGGGCACGGGCGTTGACCACAGCGCGGACATGCTCGCCACCACGCGCCAGACCCATGCTGACGCCATTGCAGCCGGGCGAATGCATGTGCTGGAAGGTGATGCTGCCCATTTGCCTCTGCCGGACGCCCAATTCACCCGCATCTTTTGCCTGAACGCCTTTTTCTTCTTTCCAGACCCTGCAACTGCCATCCGCGAAATGGCCCGCGTTGCCAGACCGGGCGCGACAGTCGCGATCCTGACCACCCCTCCGGAAATGGAAAGCATGGCGCGTCTGGTCTTTGGTCCCGTGGCACGGCGGATGCGCTTTGACTCCGCACAAGACCTGACCGGGTGGGCCACACAGGCCGGCCTTGTCTTCCGCCAGCTTCTGCCTGTCCCCAAGGGGGGCATTCTGCATATCAGCGAAAAACCCGGCACAGGGAGCCTTTCATGAACAGCCCGCACGTCAAACCCGATCCGGCATCCGCCCCTTATGACTTCGAGATGCCGGGCTTTCGTGGTCGTATCATCGCACAAATAGCAGGGCTGCTCGTGGTGGAAGCGGATGTGGACGGAGACATTCCCGCCCACCGCGCCACCAGTGACGAACTGGCCTATGTGCTTTCAGGGCAAGTCGAGGTGCTGGTGGAGGGACAAAGCACCATGCTCCATACGGGTGCCTCACTCCAGATCCGGGCGGGGCAGGAACATGCCTCAAAAGCCCATGGCCCTGCACGCGTGCTGCTGATTGGGGAGCCGGATCAGCACTGAGCCCGGCCTGTCTTCCAGCATATGCGGCTCTGTTAAGAACGCGCTTTCAAGCCTTCAAACGGGCAGTCTCACGGCTGCCCGATGGTGCTCCTCATCAAGGACACCCAACCTCATGTACATCTTTATTGACCAGTCCTGACTGACCCAGATGGAACCACTGGTAAAGACTGAATCAGCGACGCGTATGACTGCACTTCAGCTCCATGATTTCTTCACACAATATTCCAGACAGCACCCGATATCCGGCAGCATTCAGATGCAGCCCATCATATGAATAGGCCGGAAGCAGACCATCTGGACCCGAGAGATCGGCGTTCAACGGAACGAATTGTGCGCCATACTGCACTGAAAGCGAACGGAATTTCGCATTCAGGTCTGCGACATTGTTCCGGTCGCATCCCTCCACTGCGCAGTCGATCACCTCAAGTATCACCATGCGCCCTGCCGTTGGCTTCAATCGCTTCATGACCTTATCGGCGATAGCAGCTGTAAATTCCGGCTGGCGCTGCCTCAAGACATCATTGACCCCCATCTCGAGCACGACCACTGAGGGTTTCTGCATTCCAAGATTGTCGACGTGCTTCAAAAGCCCATCCAGCGTATCCCCGCCAATCCCGCGGTTCGCCACGTATGCCCGGGGAAACATGTCCTGCCACTGAGGAATCTGGACACGACTGTCACCAATAAACACGACATCCGCAGATGTCGGGAATGCCGCATGCAGATCTCCGATTGCATCAATATGTTTTCGCATGAAGTCCGGCTCTTTTATTTCTTTTGATGCCGGGAAAAAATATGAGCATGGCCAGGCTCCGCTCAGGAACAGGCCCGCGCATCCTGCAATCAAGGAAATAACCAGCGTTGTGATGATGATATGTTTTGTCTGCATGAGGGCATGACCCATCCATCAGGCCCCGGACATGCTCGCCCGCCAGACCCGCGCTTCATGACATGAGATTCACGCGTATTTCGGCCCATCAGCCACAAGATATGGCGCGTCCACCCACTAAGCGGGGCAAATCAGCGCGAACAGCGGCTGATAATCCGGGCATTGTCATTATTTCTAGAACAGTCCTCGACCATGATCTGTCTTTTGCGGCATATCGTAAATCAGGACAGAGACCATATCCTTGACATGGAGAATTTGGTTCTTCGTGGATGCAATATATTTCATGAGTGTGGAGTCATTACTCTCCACTATCTCTACCATGTCCCGCGCGCCCTCCTGCACCTGGCAGCTTGCGGTGACGAGGGGATAGCGGCTCTCGGCCCCCTTGATCTGCGTGTCGATCGCGCTCCGGCAGGCTTCCACGCTCTGCCAGCTGGTGGAGGCCGCATGGATATATTCGCACTGCACTCCCTCGCAGTCGCAGCCCATGAGCAACATCAGGACAATGGCCGTTTTCATTTTCCGGCCCCCTGATACGCCACATCAGCGGCAGAACCCCATGCACTCTGGAACTGGTCCACGCATCTCAGGCTGAAGTGATGCAGCACGGAGCGAACCGGGATAACCTTCAGGAATACAAAGGCAGTCCTGATGGATGTATAAATCATCTGATATTCGAGCATCTCTGACACTCCTTGAATGAGAGGGATGTTAGGAGCCGCACTTGTCTGCCATTGGCCCGCAGGGTTATTTTTCTTTTCCGGCATCCGGATTTTTGTAAACGAAGGTTGCGCGCGGACCAGAGGCAACATTCCGTTTCAAAATTCCATGTCAGGGCGTGAAGGAGGCGCGTATATTTGGCCTCAATCCAATTCTGGTCCGAAATAATGAGCCCCACAGAAAACATACTGGTTGTTGATGATGATCAGGAAATACGCCAGCTCCTCGCACGGTATCTGAGCGAACAGGGGTTCCGCGTCACCACGGCCGCGGATCGGCGTGAGTGCGAGAGCCGCATCACCGATGGGCGACCAGACCTCATCGTGCTGGATGTGATGCTGCCGGACGGCTCCGGCCTCGACATCTGCCGCAACCTGCGGGATCGACGCCCTGCAATCCCGGTTATTCTCCTTACTGCGCTGAAGGAAGACGTGGACCGGATCATCGGCCTTGAACTGGGCGCCGATGACTATCTGGGCAAGCCTTTCAATCCGCGGGAACTTGTTGCCCGCATCAAGGCCATTCTACGCCGGACCTCCCATGATGAGGCCACGGAGGAAGAGGCCCGGCTTTACTGCTTCTCCACATTCGAGGTCGATACACAACAGCGCAGCGTGGTGCGCGACGGGTGTGAGAAGATTGAGCTGACAGGAGGCGAATTCGACCTTCTGCGCGTGTTCCTCGACCGCCCGGGACGCCTGCTGACCCGCGACCAGATTCTGGACCTGACCCAAGGGCGAGACTATGATCCGGTCGATCGCTCTGTTGATGTCCTGATGAGCCGCCTGCGCAAGAAGATGGGTTCAAGCGATGATACCCCGCTCTTCAAGACCGTGCGCAATGGCGGATATCAGCTGACGGCTCCTGTCACCAGAAGGGCCGTGCCGCGATGAACTCGCTTCGGGCCCGCATCATCGCCCTGCTCATTTTTGCGATCGTGTCTGTTGTGGGTCTGGCGACCTTTGCGGCCATTCAGGCCTTGCGGCCACCGGAACCCGGCTACACTCTCGCACCGGTTGCACAGCAGCTCAGAATGCTGGTCTCGGTCGCCGAACAGGACCGGAAGCTGGCGCTCAACTCGGGCATGAATGTGCAGGCCGCGCCTGCATCCGGCATCAAGGACATTGGCGCCACCGGTTTCCTCAGTGCGGCCATGGCAAGGAACGGGAAAGCACCGCCCCTCATCGTCTCTGCGCATCCAGATGATGAAACCCTGACGGCCTCCGTGCAGCTGATGGATGGTGCATGGCTCATCACCCGGATCACCGATATGCGCCCGCCATCAGGGGGCGGGATGATCCTTGCCGGCTGGATCACGATGATCATTCTCGGCAGCACGGCCATCTCGGTTTTCGCCGCAGCCAAGATCATCCGGCCACTGGAATTTCTGGAAAGGTCTGTGTCACTGGTGGGGCCGGATGGCCTGCTGCCCACCATTCCCGAGGCTGGCCCCGCAGAGGTGCGTGCCACGGCGCGCGCGCTCAATCGCCTGTCCTCCCGCCTGAAGGTCGCCATAGAAAGCCGCATGCGCCTTGTGGCGGCAGCCGGGCATGATTTGCGCACGCCGATGACACGCATGCGGCTGCGCGCCGAGTTCATCACCGATGATGAGGAAAAAGCCAAATGGCTGAATGACCTTGAGGAGCTGGATGCCATTGCCGACAGCGCAATCAGGCTGGTTCAGGAGGAGGCGAAGTCTGACCTGAGTGATACGCTCGACCTTGGGGTGCTTGTGCGCGAAACCGTGCAGGAGCTGGCCGATCTCGACTATAAGGTTTCGGCCCGGTCTCTCGCCTCTCTGCCGGTACAGGCCGCGCCAGTCGCGCTGAAACGGGCTCTGCGCAACCTCATGATCAACGCGGCCACCCATGGCGGCGGTGCCATCATTGCCCTTGAGGAGCGCGATGCACATGGCGTGCTCATCATTATTGATCATGGCCCGGGCATACCCGAAGACCGAATCGGGCAGGTGTTCGAGCCCTTCTTCCGGGTCGACAAGGCCCGTCGCAAGATGATCCGGGGGGCGGGACTTGGTCTTGCCATCGCAAAGGAAATCATCGAGCGCTTTGACGGTACAATCCGGATCGCCAATCGTCGGGAGGGCGGGCTGGTCCAAACCATCACATTCCCCCGCTCACCCCCCGCGGATGCGCTGCCTTCATGATGGCAGCTCGCCCGGCTCGGGCGCAAAACCCGGCCAATAGAGCGCATCATGAGTTGGTCGCGCACCGAAAATGGCCTGCCCCACCCGCACGACTGTAGCACCCTCCTCAATCGCCATCTCGAAATCACCCGACATCCCCATGGAAAGCTCGGTGAGACCGGGGTGAATGGAAACGGCACGCGCGCGCAGGCCATGCAGTATCTGAAAACAGGCACGTACCCGCCCTTCATCAGAGCTGAAAACTGCCAGGGTCATGAGACCGCGCGGTTTCAGCCGTGGGAACTCGGGCAGGCGCTCCACAAAGGGCAAAAGATCATCGGGGTGAAGACCATATTTGCTGGCTTCCCCGGATGTATTCACCTGCACGAATATATCGAGGTCTTTCCCCTCCGCGTCCAGTCGGCGGTTCAGCTCTGCTGCCAGACGCAAGCTGTCCAGTGCATGAAACTCATGCGCGAGGCGCACGAGATACTTCACCTTGTTGGTCTGGAGATGCCCGATAATGCTCCAACGGATCGGCAGATCTTGAAGCTCCACCTGCTTGTCTCGCGCCTCCTGAAGCTTGTTCTCCCCGAAATCGGCAATGCCGGCAGAATGCGCCAGACGCAGGATATGGGCCGGAACAGTCTTGGTAACGGGCAGCAGGCGCACATCTTCCGACTGTCGTCCGCAGCGCGCGCAGGCCATCTCAATGCGCCGCTGAACGGCTTGTAAGTTGGCGGCAAATGCGGAGGCGGGATCATCACCAAAACGGGCAATATCATCCGGCGAGAGTGCGATGGGTTGCATATGCGTCATCACGCCCCCTCCCTTCAGTATGGCAGCGGGAAACGGGCCGCAAGCAGGCGCACGCGCGCATTGATCTGATGCTGCTCCTCATCCAGCGTGCCCATCCGCACGGCTTGAAGCGTGTCCAGCATCAGCCGGGCGATATCGCGGTATTCATCCGCGCCAAACCCGCGCGAGGTTCCCGCAGCCGTTCCAACCCGAATGCCCGATGTCACCATGGGCTTTTCAGGATCATTCGGGATCGCATTCTTGTTGAGGGTGATGCCCACCGTCTCCAGTGCCTTTTCGGCGACAGCGCCGGTGAGGCCGAACGGCCGCAGATCAATCACGGCCAGATGGCAATCCGTTCCGCCGGAAGTGACGGTGAGGCCACCTTCGGCAAGGGCCTGCGCCAGAACCCGGCAATTCTCGACCACCTCCCGCGCATAATCCTTGAATGATGGTTGCAACGCCTCACCAAATGCGACGGCCTTGGCGGCGATCACATGCATCAACGGACCACCCTGAAGACCGGGGAACATGGCGGAGTTGATCTTCTTCGCCATCTCCGCATCATTGGTCAGCACAAAGCCCCCGCGCGGCCCGCGCAGTGTCTTGTGTGTGGTGGAGGTGACGACATCGGCGAACGGCACGGGTGAAGGATAAACGCCGCCCGCCACAAGCCCCGCAAAATGCGCCATATCCACCAGCAGCATCGCCCCGACATCGTCCGCGATCTGGCGGAAGCGCGCAAAATCGAGAACACGCGGATATGCCGAGCCCCCCGCGATCAGAAGCTTCGGCCGGTGCTGGCAGGCAAGGGCGGCCACCTCATCCATGTCGATCAGATGCGTGAGCGGGTCCACCCCATAGCTGACAATATTGAACCAGCGGCCGGACATGTTCACGGGCGCCCCGTGGGTGAGATGACCGCCCGCCTTCAGATCCAGCCCCAGAATGGTGTCTCCGGGCTTCAGAAAAGCCAGAAAGACCGACTGGTTGGCCTGACTGCCCGAATGTGGCTGGACATTGGCATAGGTGCTGCCGAAGAGCTGGTTCACACGTGCGATGGCCAGATCCTCGACCACATCGACATGTGCACAGCCGCCATAATAGCGACGATGGGGATACCCCTCGGCATATTTGTTGGTGAGCACCGAACCCTGCGCATCCAGCACCGCCTGACTGACGAAATTCTCCGAGGCGATCAACTCAATGGAGCAGCGCTGCCGGTCCTCCTCACGGGCAATGGCAACAGCAATGGCTCCATCGGCAGCAGACAGCCTGGCTGCGCTCACACCTTCATTCCTGCCGCTTTGAACCGTGTGCGTGGCTGCGGACATGCTCATGGCTGCTCTCCCTCACGATACTGATGGGTGCGCGCTACCGGCGTCGCGCACCATTATCGTTCAGCACCTAGCATGAGTATGGACTGCCCATTCCATCCACTTTTAAGGATAGAATCAGACCATTCGCAGAGTGAGAGCAGAGAGAGAGCAACGCGCCGGTGCGCGATCAATCAGTCCAGCCCCTGTAGCCACTCCACCAGCATGTTCTGCCCGCCTTCACGCAGTTCCGGCCCAACCTGCGAAGCACGCAGTCGCAATGCACGCGGGTCGATGCCGGCACCCGCCAGTTCGGCGGCATGGCCCGTGAGCCAGCGCTCAATCCCCTTGCTCACATCAACCTCAGGGTGGAACTGAAGGGCCAGCACGTGGCGGCCGAGCGAGAAGGCCTGCGTGGCGCAAAGCGGAGTCGATGCGAGATTTTCCGCACCTTCTGGAATCTGGAACGCATCCCCATGCCAATGCAGCACGTCGATGCCTTCCAGATGCCGCAACGGGCTGGCCCGCCCGGCCTCGCTCAGGGTGAGGGGGCTATATCCGATTTCCTTGTGCCCCATCGGCCCCACATGCGCGCCAAGTGCCTTGGCAATCTGCTGGGCACCAAGGCAAATACCAAAGGTGGGGCGCTGCGCCGCCAGCCGCTGCGCCAGAATGGCCCCCTCCTCGGCCAGATAAGGATGGAGATCATCCTCATAAACCCCGACCGGTCCACCAAGCACAACCAGCAGGTCTGGCTCCAGCGGATCAATGGAGGAAAATGGTGTGCTATCAAGGTCATGATAGCGCACTACATATCCTGCATCCGTCAGGACAGCATCGAATATGCCAAGGTCTTCAAAGTGGATATGGCGGATGACCAGTGCCGTCTTCTGCATGGCAACTCTTTCTTCCGGAGAAAAATTAGAGATTATGCGTTAAGCAAATATCAGGCCATGGCCTGATATATCCTGCCACTCCTCCGCCATCGGCCAGACCAATTATCGGGAGCCTGTCTGACTGCCTATGGTTTCAGCACCATCCGAAATGCCGCTGCCAGCTTTTTAACAGCGGCCTCGATTTCCAGAGGTGTATAGGCCGCAAACCCCATCAGAAAACCGGGCTTGCCATCGCCAGACGCATGGAGCGCCGAGAGCCCGAGCAGGTCGATACCCACACGCTGCGCTGCATCAACCGCATCGCGTTCCGAGAGCGCGCAGATCAGCTCGCACGGCATTTGCAGTCCGCCGATGGGAACGCGTGGTTCGACAAAATCCGAGAGATGCGTTCGCACAAGGCTGGCCAACAGATCGAGGCGCCCGGCATACACACCGCGCATCGTGCGCACATGCGCGCCAAAATGCCCACCCTCCATAAACCGCGCCAATGTCAGCTGCGCCATGGGGGCCGTGTGCCCGTCCAGCAGGGTGCGCGCGACCGTCATCGGCTTCACAAGCTGGGGTGGCAGCACGACATATCCGATCCGCAAGCCCGGAAAGAGCGACTTGGTGAAAGTGCCGATGTAAATCGTGCGATCATGTGGATCGAGCCCCTGAACACAGGCTGTCGGCTTGCCCGCATAGTGGAACTCGCTGTCATAATCGTCTTCGATAATCCATGCCTGATGGCGTGAGGCCCACTCGATCAATGCCAGACGACGCTCGAGCGTCAGTGTCGCCCCGGTCGGAAACTGGTGGGAGGGTGTCAGGAACACGGCTCTGGCCCGGTGGGGTTCGGCCGCGATCTGGTCCACAAGAATCCCCTGGCTATCGACACGCACCGATACGCATTCAAGCCCTGCCGCATCGAAGGCCTTGCGCGCGCCATAATAGGCCGGATCCTCGATAAAGATCCGGTCGCCGGGGTCCAGCAGCATGTTTGCACACAAGGACAGGGCCTGCTGGGAACAGGTGAGCACCAGCACGCGCTCCGTCGTGGCACGCCCGCCGCGCTCAAGGTTCACATAATCAGCGATAGCCCGGCGCAGTGGCTCGGTACCCTGCGGATCGCCATGAAGCAGCGCCTGTGCCCCGGCCTCCTTGTGGACCTGCCGTTCCAGACGTTCCCAGAGCTGGAGGGGAAAGGTACGCGTTTCCGGCACGCCATGGGCGAAGGGGCGCGGGAAAAGAAGCTCGCGCACACCACCACTGCGAAACATGGCGTCACCGCGTCTGCTGAGGTTCGGAGCCTGATTGCGCAAAAGCGCATCGCGCTGCGACAGACGATGCCCCGGCGTGAATTCCGTAATCTGTGCCACGAAACTGCCACTGCCCACCCGCCGGTCGATGAAACCTTCCGCATGCAGCTGGGCATAGGCAGCCTCGATCGTATCGCGAGAGACACCGAGCGACTTGGCGAGTGCGCGCGAGGCCGGCAGCGGCTTTCCCGCCCCGATCGCGCCATCGACGATCAGTTGCCGGATCGCCCGCTGGATCCGCGCATGCAGCGGCATGGCGGCATGGGCGGGGTGAGCAATCCAGGCCTTCACGGATTCAAGTTGGGAATGCCGGAACAAGTGGTCTGCCCTTTTTCATTAAAGTGGATGGGTATATCCAGCCATTCCTCATCTAGATGTCAATGCAACTTATCGGCCCAATTGCCCGCGTTGCAGGAGACACCTCAGGATCATGTCACCCCGGCCCCCATCGTCCCCCATCCGGTTCAGCGACCTCACCCATCCCGTTGTCGCAGGGCTGATCTCCGTCATCGTGAATTATGGGGGCACCTTCATTCTGGTGTTTCAGGCGGCGAAAGTTGCGGGGCTTAGCCCTGCGCTGACAGCATCCTGGGTCTGGTCTGTGTCCATCGGCGTGGGGCTGACAGGGCTGTTCCTGAGCTGGCGCTATCGTGAGCCGATCATCACGGCATGGTCCACGCCCGCGGCAGCCTTTCTTGTCACCGCGCTGGCAACAACACACTATGCGGAAGCAATCGGTGCCTACATGATCTCGGCGGCAGCCTTCGTGGTGCTTGGCGTTTCGGGCTGTTTCGAAAGGGTCATCCGCCTCATTCCGCCCGGCATCGCCTCGGGGCTGCTTGCCGGCATTCTGCTTCAGTTCGGCATCGGTGCATTTTCCAGCGCAAGCATTGATCCGCTCCTCGTCGGTCTGCTGATTATGGCCTATGTCATCCTGAAACGGCTTTGCGCCCGCTATGCGGTTATCGGCATTCTCGTTCTCGGGCTGGCCCTCCTGCTCACGCAAGGCCGTGTGGACCTCTCCGGCCTTAGCCTGCAATTCGCCGTTCCGGTTTTCACCATGCCGGAATTCTCGCTGAATGCTCTGCTTTCGGTCGCTCTGCCGCTGTTCCTGATCACGCTTACCGGCCAATACATGCCGGGCATGCTGGTTCTGCGCAATGACGGGTTCAAGACCAGCGCCAATCCCATTGTCACCGTCACTGGCCTTGGCTCGCTCATCATGGCGCCGTTCGGCTCCCATGCGTTCAATATTGCGGCGATCACGGCAGCCATCGCCACCGGCCGGGAAGCGCATGAAGACCCTTCAAAACGCTGGATCGCGGGGATTGCGGCAGGCTGCTTCTATGTGCTGGTCGGCGTATTCGGGGTCACGCTCGCAGCGGTCTTTATGGCGTTCCCCGCCACCTTCATCGCCACTCTCGCAGGCCTTGCGCTTTTGGGCACCATCGGCACCAGCCTAGCCGGTGCAGTAGCGGACCCGGCCTCGCGCGAAGCTGCCCTCATCACCTTTCTCGCCTCTGCCGCCAACATCAAGCTGCTCGGCATTGGCGGGGCATTCTGGGGGCTGGTGATCGGTCTGTTCGCCTATCTCATCCTGAATGGCGGCTTTCCGCATCGCGCTGAACGGACCGAAAGCAAAACACCAACCGTGCCAGAGCCCCTGAAGCATTCAACCTGATCCGCGATGCCAATCTTCAATGAAAACATCAAGCCACCATGTCTTCGTCCATCAAAACAGGAACGGGCAGCGGCTCCGTTCAACACTTTGAACACACTGGAAAACAGAATATGAACAGTGCACTTCTTCCTGTCTTCCAGCCCGCACCCGTGCTGTTCGACCACGGTGAAGGTGCCTGGCTGGTGACCGCAACCGGCGAACGCTATCTCGACTTCGGTGCAGGCATCGCGGTCAATGCACTGGGCTATGCCCATCCGCATCTGGTCGCGGCACTGGAACGGCAGGGCCGCAAACTGTGGCATCTGTCGAATGTCTATCGCAGCACAGAAACCGAAAAACTGGCCGAACGCCTGACCGGAGCCTGCTTCGCCGATGTCGCCTTTTTTGCCAACTCGGGCGCGGAAGCCAATGAGTGCGCCATCAAGATCGCACGCCGTCACCATCACGCCATGAATCACTCCGAGCGCTGGCGCATCATCACCTTTGAAGGTGCGTTTCATGGGCGGACGCTGGCGACCATGGCAGCGGGCGGAAACCGCAAATATCTCGACGGCTTTGGCCCCACAACAGATGGTTTCGACCAATGCCCGTTTGAAGACATTGAGGCCGCAAGCGCCTGTATCGGTCCGCAGACCGCCGCCATCATGGTTGAGCCCATTCAGGGCGAGAGCGGGATAAGACCCGCAAGCCACGCCTTCCTGCGCCAGTTGCGTGAACTGTGTGACACCCATGGCCTCTTGCTGATCCTGGATGAAATCCAGTGCGGCATGGGGCGCACCGGCCATCTGTTCGCACATCAGGAAGCAGGCATTGTCCCGGATATCATGAGTCTGGCGAAGGGGCTCGGTGGCGGTTTTCCGATCGGGGCATGCCTCGCCACCCGGAAGGCAGCTTACGGCATGACTGTGGGTGCCCATGGTTCAACCTTCGGCGGCAATCCGCTGGCCGGAGCCATCGCCAACGCAGTTCTGGACATCATTATGGATGATGCGTTTCTCGCGGACATCCGGCGCAAGGGCGCGTTGCTGCGCACGCTGCTGGAGGACATCGCCGTGCGCTATCGGAGCCTTGCCCGTGACGTGCGCGGGCGCGGCCTGATGCTCGGCATCCAAACCACCCTGCCCTCATCGGAGATTGTGGAAGCACTGCGCACTCAGGCGCATGTATTGACCATTGCAGCGGGCGACAATGTGACCCGAATACTTCCACCCCTGATTGTCACGGATGATGAAATCCGTCTCTTCGCCACGCGTTGCGATGAGGTCTTTGCACGGCTGTCCAGTCATATGGAAAGCAGGCCACGGGAACACACATCCATCGACAAGACGGGAGCATAATCGCCTCCCCCAGCGCAAAGAACAGGCTCCCCCGTTCTCTGCGCCCCTCAATCCTCATGAAAAGAAACATCTACACAGACCATATCTCGCTGCTCGATGACTTGCGCACATGGGCAACGAGATGATCTGTAAAAACGCGGATCTTTGCAGGCAGCTGCTCCCGGTTCTGATAGGCAATATTCATTGTTAACATGGGCAGTTGCCAATCAATCATGACTGGCACCAGACGACCCGCATCAATATCATCCTGCACAATGTAAAGCGGCTGGATCAGTATGCCGAGACCTTCAAGGGCTGCCTGACGAATAACCTGTCCGTCATTACAGTCCAGTGCCGCAGAGATATGTACCGTGCGCTCCACATCACCTTTTGAGAGGCGGAGCGAGAACGGGTCCGCAGCCAGATTATAAACCAGCATATCATGGCGCGTGAGGTCGGCAGGCTCCAGCGGCCATCCGCGCTCGGCAATATAGGAAGGCGACGCCGCCAGAACACGCCGCATGCGTCCAAGTCGTCTCACAATAATATTTGTATCCGGCTCATGCAGTCTGGTGCGGATGGCCACATCTATACCAGCCTCGATAAAATCGAGATAGCGGTTTGAAACCGCAATATGCACATTGAGCTTTGGATAGCGCCGCCGCAAATCCGGCAACATGGGCGCAAGATAGATGGTGGCGAAGGACAGGGAGCTTGTGACCCGCAGCGTGCCTTGTGGCGAGGCCGTATGTTCCGTCACCGCCTCTTCCGCCTCGGCCAGTTCGTTGAGAACCGAACCGCAATGGCGAAAGAACTCCTGCCCGGCCTCTGTCAGCCACAGGCGGCGGGTATTGCGTTCGATCAGGCGGGCCGAAAGGCGCTCCTCCAGCGCGGAGAGATGCCGGCTGGCCGCCGCATTGGACATGCCCAGCGCCTCTGCCGCCCGAGACAGGCTGCGCAACTCGGCCGTCTTCACAAACACCTCGATCTGGGTCAGCCGATCCATTCTTCCACCTACCGCAAAAGAGTGTTCCGCATATGCGGGTTTATTTCCTGTAGCTGCAAGTCAAAAGTCTAAGAAAGAGAAGATCAATAATGATCGCAGGGTCAAGGAAACGCCATGACGGCTCCCATACGGCACATTGTGATGTGGCGTGTGAGCGGCAACACGCCTGAAGAGCGTGCGACCGTTCGCGCCAAGGTGAAAGAGGCATTTGAAGGCCTGCGCGGGCTTATCCCCGGCCTCACCCATCTTGAGGTCGGCCTTGATGTTTCGAACGTCAGCTATGCTTGCGATGTCGTTCTTGTGACCGAATTCGCCACAAGCGCGGACCTTGAGGCCTATGCCACCCATCCCGAGCATCTGCGGGTGCGCGATGAGCTGGCGGACCTGCGCATTGCCCGCTTCCAGGTGGATTATGTGGCGGAGGATATCGGCTTCCCCGCCCCTGCCGGGCTGCATCCGTTCGAACAGCTGGTTGCGGGCAAATAGGCGCACAGACGTTCAGGGCCAAACACAACCCGGAAGGGAAAGCCCATGATTGATACATTCATCTATGAAGCGCTCCCCATGCGCGTGCGGTTCGGCACCGGCACCCTGCGGGAGGTGGAATCCGAAGTCGAAAAGCTGGGCGCACGGCGCGCGCTTGTTCTCACAACGCCCCAGCAGAAGGGCGAGGGTGAAAAGCTTGGCGTGATGCTCGGGGAGCGCTTCGCCGGCCTGTTTTCCGATGCGACCATGCATACCCCGGTCGATGTCACCGAGAGGGCACTTGAGGTGCTCAGGGCGCTGGATGCCGATTGCGTAGTGGCCATGGGTGGCGGCTCCACCACTGGCCTTGGCAAGGCGCTGGCGCTGCGCACCGGTATTGCGCAGCTCGTCATTCCCACCACCTATGCCGGCTCGGAAATGACCCCCATTCTGGGCGAAACGCGCGATGGCCGGAAAACGACGATCCGTTCGCTGGATGTGCTGCCAGAGGTCGTTATTTACGATGTGAACCTCACGCTGAGCCTGCCGGCCACTCTCTCCGCCACTTCGGGTATCAATGCCATTGCCCATGCGGTGGAGGCGCTCTATGCGCGTGATCGCAATCCGGTCATTTCGCTGATGGCGGAAGACGGTATCCGGGCGCTTTCCTCCGCTTTGCCCATTCTGGTGCACGAGCCGGCCAATATGGAGGCTCGCACCAAGGCCCTTTATGGCGCATGGCTGTGCGGCATCTGTCTTGGCACCGTGGGCATGGCGCTGCATCACAAGCTCTGCCACACGCTTGGCGGCACCTTCGATCTGCCGCACGCGGAAACCCACACCGTGATGCTGCCCCACACCGTGGCCTATAATGCCCCTGCCGCACCAGAAGCCATGGCCGCGGTCCGGCGTGCCCTTGGCGCTCCCGATGCGGCGCAGGGGCTTTATGATCTCGTGCGCGCCTTGCGCGTTCCCCATGCGCTCTCAACCCTCGGCATGCCGGAAGATGGCATCGCACATGCGGCGGATCTGGCGATTGAGAACCCGTACTGGAACCCGCGCCCTGTCACGCGCGACGCCATATTCGCCCTGCTGAACCGCGCCTATGCCGGCGAGCGCCCCTTCCTGCCCGCAGAGGAGGCCGCGTGAGCGATGGCACGCGATCAGCACGCATCCCGAACCCTCATCCGCGGTGCAACCATCCTGTCCATGGATCCTGCGCTGGGCGACCTTGCAACGGGTGACATCCTGATTGAAGGCGAACGCATCATCGCCATCGCGCCAGCACTTGCGGTGGATGATGCGCAACTGGTGGATGCGCGCGGGCGGATCTGCGTTCCGGGCTTCATCAACGCCCACATGCACACATGGCAGACCAATCTGCGCGGCGTGGCGGCCAACTGGACCCTGCTCGAATATTTCAAGTGGGTGCATGCAGGCCTCGCCACTCGCTTCACACCGGAAGACATCAACATCTCGACCCTGATGGGGGCTCTGGGCCAGATTGATGCCGGCACGACCACGCTGGTTGACTGGTGCCATAACAATCCCACGCCCGAGCATACCGATGCGGCCGTTTCCGCCCTGAAGGAAAGCGGCATTCGCGCGGCCTTCTTCCACGGTTCCCCCAAGCCGGATCCGCAGCCCGGACAGCCGCACTTCTCGGAGGTGCCGCATCCGCGGGCCGAGATTGAACGCCTGCGCCGGGGGGCATTCTCCTCCACGGATGGCCTGCTGACCCTCGGCCTTGCCATTCTCGGGCCGCACTATTCCACCCTTGAGGTCACCCGGTCGGACTTCCGGCTGGCGCGGGAATACGGGCTGGTGGCCTCCATGCATCAGGGTGGCGGCCCCGCGAAAGCTCCGGGCGGCTGGGAGGCACTGCTTGATGAGGGGCTGGTTGGCCCCGGCATCAATGTCGTGCACGGCAATGACCTGACAGACACGATGCTGTCCCGCCTCGTGGATCTCGGCGTGTCATTTTCCGTCACCCCGGAAAACGAGATGACGCAGGGGCATGGCTTTCCCATCACGGGCCGGCTGCTGCGTCTGGGCGTCGCGCCCTCCGTGGGGGTGGACCTTGAATCCGTTCTGGCCGGAGACATGATGGGCGTGGCGCGCATTGCGCTCGGCACACAGCGCGCGCTCGACAATGCCGGGAGCAGGCGTGAACATGGCTCCATTCCGCCCACATCCACCGTCAAGGTCCGACAGGCTCTGGAATGGATCACCATCGAAGGCGCACGCATGCTGGGACAGGACCACCGCATCGGCTCCCTGTCCCCCGGCAAGCAGGCGGACCTGACACTGATTGATGCGCGCGCCCTGCACCTGCAACCGATGCATGACCCGGTTGCTACCGTCATCATGCAGGCCAACCGCGCAGATGTGGAAGCCGTGATGATTGCCGGGCGCTTCATGAAGCGCAATCACAAGCTTCTGGCTGAAAACCTGGATGAGAAATGTGCACGGCTGGTCCGTTCGGGCACGCGTATCGTGAACGAACTGGGGCTTGGCCCAACGATCGCCGGAGGAGGCGCACATGGTTGAAACCCCGACACTGGGCTGGGTCGGCCTTGGAAAGATGGGCCTGCCCATTTCCACCCGGCTTGTCGCTCAGGGATACAGGATCGCAGGCTATGACCGTGATCCGCAGCGCGTGGCCGAAGCGGTCGCGGCAGGTGTCACTCCGGCTTCCGGCCTTGATGAGGCAGCCGGGCAATCCATCGTCTTCACCTCGCTGCCGGATGACAAGGCCCTGCGCGCCGTGATGCTGGACGGCCCGCTTCTGGAGCAGATGGCCAAGGGTTCCATTCTGGTCGAGACCTCCACGGTCAGCCCCGGCATCTCTGCGGCAGTTGCGCAAGCGGCCAGCGCACGCGGCATCGCCTGCCTGCGCGCTCCGGTTTCCGGCAATGCCGCCATTGCCCACACCGGCAATCTCACCTGCTTCGTCTCGGGGCCGAACGCAGCCTTTGAGACTGTCCTGCCGGTGCTGAAAGATTTCACCCGCGCCCAGAAATATCTCGGGGTAGGGGAGGAAGCGCGATTTGCCAAGCTCGCGGTCAATCTGATGATCGCGGTCTCCGCCGCCATGATGGGAGAAAGCATCGTACTGGCCCGCAAGGGCAATCTGGCCTGGCAGGATATTCTGGACGTGCTGACCAACAGCGCTGTCGGCTCTCCCATGGTCCACTACAAGGCGAAAAGCCTTGAGACGCGTGACTTCAGCTCCACCTTTTCCTGCAGCCAGATGGCGAAGGATCTCGACCTCATCATCGAGGCCGGCCACGGGGCGCAGATGTCCACCCCGCTCGCGGCGCAGACCCGCGAAATCTATGGCGCACTCATCGGACGCGGGGAAGGCGATGCGGACTTCATCTCCACCGTGCGCCTCGCCGAATGGCTCGCCGGCCTTGAAGAGCCGGAACTCAACCAGAATGACGGGAGGCTGGCATGAGAAATTTCGACCAGTTCAGCATCACAGACGCGGTTCTTGAGCGTATTGCAAATGCTCCCGACCCGAGAATTCTGGAGATCAGCTCGGCTCTGGTGCGCCACCTGCACAATTTCGTGCGCGAGGTGCGCCCGACACAGGCGGAGTGGGAACAGGGTATCTCCTTCCTCACCGACACCGGCCACATGTGCACCGGGACGCGGCAGGAATTCATCCTGCTCTCCGATACGCTGGGCGTGTCCATGCTGGTGGATGCCATCAATCACGACCACCAGCATGCGGTGACGGAAAGCACGGTGCTCGGCCCCTTCTATGTGGAAGGCCCGCCGGAAATGAACTGTGGCAGCCTGATTTCAGGCGATCTTGCCGGTGAGCCCATGTTCGTCACCGGCTCGGTGACCACCCATGAGGGCGCGCCCATTGCCAACGCCATTGTCGATGTCTGGCACTCGGACGAGGATGGCTATTACGATGTCCAGAGCACGGACGAGGACGCAGGCCTCATCGCCCGCGCCCGCCTGCGCACTGACGAGAAGGGCCAGTTCAGCTTCTGGTCCATCAAGCCGGCGGCCTATCCCATCCCGCATGATGGCCCGGTGGGCAAGATGCTGGAGGCGCAGGGTCGCCACCCCTGGCGCCCCGCCCATGTGCATTTCATGATCGAGGCGCCGGGCCATGAGAAGCTTGTCACCCATGTGTTTGTCGCCGGTGACCCCTATCTCGACAGCGATGCGGTGTTTGGGGTGAAGGACTCCCTCATCCGCACCTTCATCGACCATCCGCCCGGCACCGCACCGGACGGGCGTGTGATGGAGAGCACATGGAGCCACCTCACCTATGATTTCAGCCTCAACCCTCAAAAGGAGGCTGTCTCGAACGCGGCATGAGTGAATGAAAACGCGTGAGCACGCCATATCATCACGCCCTTCATTCCTGCCACTTCCCTTACTTGCTGACCGCCAAATCGAGAGCCCGACAAACGGGCCGACATGGAGGAAATCAAATGTCCGCTCACGTGCCCATTGTCGGGCCATCGCTGGAAAGTGCCCTGGAGCAGCTGGCCGCCATTGTCGGACCACGCGCCACCACCGCGAAGGGCATCCTTGCCGATCACGGGCGCAGTGAGGCGTATCACGCCGCCCTGCCGCCAGACATCGTCGTGTTTCCCGAGACCACGGAGGAAGTACAGGCCATCGTGCGCGTGTGCCACGACTTGCGCCTGCCGCTCATTCCCTTCGGGGCCGGCACTTCACTGGAAGGCAATGCCGCCGCGGTGCGCGGAGGCGTGTGTCTCGACATGAGCCGCATGGACAAGGTGGTGGCGGTGCATGCCGAGGACATGGACATCCGCATCCAGCCCGGCATCACCCGCGAGCGGCTCAATGCGCATCTTCGGGACACCGGCCTGTTCTTTCCGATCGATCCGGGTGCGGATGCCTCCATTGGCGGCATGACCTCCACCCGCGCCTCTGGCACCACCGCCGTGCGCTATGGCACGATGAAAGACAATGTGCTTTCCCTTGAGGTGGTTCTGGCAGACGGACGCGTCATCCGCACGGCACAACGCGCCCGCAAGACCGCGGCCGGATATGACCTGACCCGCCTGTTCGTGGGTGCGGAAGGCACGCTGGGCGTCATCACCGAGATCACGCTGAAGCTGCATCCGCAACCCGAGGCGATCTCCGCTGCTGTTTGCGCTTTTCCGGACCTGAAGGCCGCAGTCGATACAGCCATCGCCGTTATTCAGTCCGGTGTTCCGGTGGCACGCGTCGAGCTGCTCGATGACGTGATGATGCGTGGCATGAACATCCACGCCAAGATGGGCCTGCCCGAACAGCCCCACCTGTTCTTCGAATTCCATGGCTCCCCCGCCGGCGTGGCAGAGCAGTCCGAGATGGCGGAGGCCATCGCTACCGAATTTGGCGGGCAGGGTTTCCAGTGGTCCACGACGCCGGAAGACCGAACCCGCCTCTGGGTTGCACGGCATAACACGCTCTATGCTGGCCTCGCTCTGCGGCCCGGCGCGCGCGCCATGATTACCGATGTGTGCGTGCCCATTTCGCGCCTCACCGAATGCCTGCTCGATACCGCGCGGGATATTGCGGAAACCGGTGTCATCGCCCCGGTGGTGGGGCATGTGGGAGATGGCAACTTCCATCTGCTGGTGCTGCTGGACCCCGACAACCCGCAGGAGCTGGAGCGCGCCAAGGCGTTTTGCGACCGGCTGGCCCGCCGGGCCATCGCGCTGGACGGAACCTGCACGGGCGAACATGGCATCGGCTTTGGCAAGATGAAGCTGCTGGAACTGGAGCTGGGTGAGGCCGTGGATGCCATGCGGCTCATCAAGTCAGCGTTCGATCCTCTTGGAATCATGAACCCCGGCAAGATCTTCCGAATGCCCAGCGAGGGAGAGACGCCATGAGAGCGGTTCCCGATACAATGCCCCGCACTGTCCAGCCCATCCCCGCCGACCCGCCCGGCTTTCCCCTGCTGGAACTGCGCGGCATCTCAAAATCCTTCCCCGGCGTGAAGGCGCTGGATGATGTGTCCTTCCCGATCTGGCCGGGCGAGGTGCACATGCTGCTGGGCGAGAATGGCGCCGGCAAATCCTCGCTCATGAAGGTGCTCTGCGGGGCCTATCAGGCAGATGAGGGCGAGTTCTTCCACAATGGCGAGAAGGTCGAGATCAACTCGCCCGCCGATGCGCGCCGTTTCGGCATCGCCGTCATCTTTCAGGAATTCTCGCTCGTTCCCTATCTGGATGTGGCGCAGAACATCTTCCTTGGCCGTGAATTCAGCTCGAAAATCCCCGGACTGCTGGACCGTGGCCGGCTGTATCGTGAGGCACAGGCGGTGCTGGACCTCATTGGCCTTGATGTCAGCCCCTACACCAAGGTCCACACGCTTGGCGTCGCCCAGCAGCAGATGGTCGAGATCGGCAAGGCTCTCTCGCAGAATGCCCGCATTCTGGTGATGGATGAGCCGACCGCCTCGCTCTCCGACCGGGAAACAGAGCGCCTGTTCGAGGTGATGCGCCAGCTCCAGGCCAAGGGCGTGGCCATCATCTATATCTCGCACCGCATGGCCGAGGTCTTCTCGATGGGAGACCGCATCACCGTGCTGCGCGACGGCAAGATGGTGGGGCGCGCCATGCCCGACACCTCCACGCCGGATGAACTCGTGCGCATGATGGTGGGTCGCAATATCGACATGACCTATCCCCGCCACTTCACCACGGACCCCGGCGAGGTCGTGCTGGAGGTGAAGGGCCTGAGCGCCAAGAATGGCATCGAGGATATCAATCTCACCATTCGCGCGGGCGAGATTGTGGGCCTGTGCGGTCTGGTGGGCTCGGGCCGAACCGAGGTGGCGCGCGCCATCTTCGGGGCAGATGAAGTGACCGCCGGCGAGATCCGCCTGTTCGGCAAACAGCAGAATGGCGGGCCGGATGCGGCCTCGCGCGCCGGGGTCGGTCTCATTCCCGAAAGCCGCAAGACCGAAGGCCTCGCGCTGATCCGCACGGTGGGCGACAATCTGGCCGTTGCCGGACTGCCAAAGCTGTTCCCCAACAACCTGTTCTCACCGCGCACAGCGCGGCGCACGGCGGAAGAGATCATCAAGCGACTGCGCATCGCCACCCCTTCGCCCAACCAGAATGTGGGCGTCCTTTCCGGTGGCAACCAGCAGAAGGTGGTCATCGGCAAGTGGCTGGCGGCGGGCACACGCCTCTTCATCTTTGATGAGCCCACGCGCGGCATCGATGTGGGAGCGAAGTCCGAAATCTTCGCCCTGATCGACCAGCTCGTTTCGGAAGGCGCGGCGGTGCTGATGATTTCCTCCGAGCAGGCGGAAATCGTCCATGTCTGCGACCGGGCCTATGTGATGCGCTCCAAGCGCATCGTTGGCGAACTGTCCCGCTCCGACCTTTCTGAAGAAAATATCGTTCGAATGGGGATGCACGATGAGTGACCAGGCCCTTTCTCCCTCCGCACCGGCACGGGTCAAGATGCCCTCGGTTCCGGGTGTCGTGATGGCGCTCGCACTGCTCTTCATTCTGTTCGCGGCCTTGAGCCCGGGCTTTCTGACGACAGGAAACCTCTCCAATATTCTGGTGCAGTCGGTCATCCTGCTGCTTCTGGCGCTGCCGATGACCCTCATCATCATGACAGAGGGGCTGGACCTCTCCATGGGGGCGGTGCTCACCCTCGCATCACTGGTGCTGGCGCTGACGATCCTCTCCACCGGCTCGCTCCTTCTGGCCTTTGCGGCGGCTGTCGGCGTGGGGCTGGCCTTCGGCCTCCTGAATGGATGGCTGGTGTCGATGCTCTCCATTCCGCCCTTTGTCGCAACGCTCGGCACCATGGGTGCGGCGCAGGGGCTGGCACTGCTCGTTTCCGATGGGCAGAGCGTGGTGGGCATTCCGCGTTATGTCCGGCAGATCTATTCGGGTGATGTGATCGGCATTCCCAACCCCATCCTCATCGGCATCGGCTTTTACGCCCTGTTCCATGTGCTGCTCTATCACACGCGCTTTGGCACCTATATCTGCGCGCTGGGTGGAAACCGGGATGCGCTGACGCTGGCCGGCGTGAAGTGGAAACGCCTGCTCATCAGCGTCTACATGCTGGGCGGAGCCATGGCGGGGGTCGCCGCACTGCTGATGACCGCGCGCATGAATGCCGGCCATCCAACCGCTGCCATCGGCATGGAATTTGATGCCATCGCCGCCGTGGCACTGGGCGGCACCTCCTTCGAAAAAGGCAATGGCTGGGTGCTCGGCACGCTGTTGGGCGTGCTCACCGTGGGCGTGCTGCGCAACGGCCTGAACCTGATGGCCGTGCCCTCCTCGGTTCAGGTCACCTGCATTGGTGTCCTCGTCATCTTCGCCCTTCTCCTCGATGGCATGCGGAGCAAGTCATGAGCATCACGGACAATCCCACCACGGGTGCTTCCGGCATCCATCTGTCCAAGGACATGCAGCAGCTTGTCTACCGGCTGCTGGCGGCAGGCCTGCTGTGTCTTGCACTCAGCATCGCCTCGGATGCCTTCCTCACCTCCAACAACATTCTCAATGTGTTGCGGCAGGCCAGCCTTCTGTTCTTTCTCGCATCCGGCCTCACGCTGGTCATTCTCACCGGCGGGCTTGATCTCTCGGTGGGGGCCAATATCGGGCTTTCCGCCTGCATGGCGGCAACTGCCATCAAGGCCACCGGCTCCCCGGTTCTGGGCACGCTGGCGGGCCTTGCCACGGGCTTGCTCATCGGCCTGTGCAACGGGCTGATGGTCGCCAAGCTGCGCATTCCCTCATTCATCGCCACCTATGGCATGCTCTGGGTTCTGCACGGCATTACCTATTACTACATGGCGGGTGAAAGCATTCACGGCTTCCCGCCAGAGTTCCGGCAGATCGGGTCCGGCTATTTCCTCGGCATTCCCATTCCCATCTATCTGATGGTGGTGTTTCTGCTGGCCGGAACCTTCTTTGCCCAGCGCACGGTGTGGGGCCAGCAGATCTACGCGATTGGCGCCAATCCGGTCGCGGCCCGCCTCACCGGCATCCCGGTCGATCGACGCCTCATCCTTGTCTATGCCTTTTCAGGGGCGATGGCGGGTGTTGCCTCCATCGTCTTCCTCGCCCGCCTCAACTCGGCCGAGGGTGACATTGGCGAGACCATGACCCTGCCGGCCATCGCCGCCGTGCTCATTGGCGGAGCCTCCCTGTTTGGTGGCATCGGCAGCGTGTTCGGAACCTTCATCGGCGCGCTGATCCTGACTCTCGTTCTCAACGGCATGAACCTGCTGGCCGTGAATGCCAGCTGGCAGCCCCTCGTCACCGGAGCCATCGTCATCTTCGCCGTGTGGCTCGACATGTACGGACGCAAGAAGGCCTGAACGGCCCACATCAAAAAACAGAAAACCGGAGGAAAACCCAATGAAGAAGCTGACATATCTCGCCGCCCTGCTCCCCGCCGCCCTGCTGGCGACCGGTGCATGGGCGGCCGATGAAACCATCGCCGTCTTCACCAAGAACCAGACCAACCCCTATTTCCAGACCGTGCGCGTGGGCGCGGATGTCGCTGCCAAATCCATGGGCGCGACGGCGGTGCACTACATTCCCACCAAGCCGGACTCAATCCCCGAGCAGCTGAGCCAGATCGAGGACGTCATCGTCAAAAAACCGAACGCCATCGTCTTCGTTCCGGTCGACTACAAGGCCATGACACCGGGCGTCGAGATGATCAATGAGGCCGGCATCCCTGTGGTGAATGTCACGGATCGCGGTGCAGGTGGTGAGTATGTCGCCTTTGTCGGGGCCGATGACTACAGCCTAGGTCTTGAAACCGGGCGGTTTCTTTTGAATGCCATTGGCGGCAAGGGCAATGTGGTCATTCTGGAAGGCGTGAAGGGGTCGCTCACCTCGATCGATCGTGTCCGCGGCTTCAACGATGCCATCAAGGAATTCAAGGATGTGAAGCTGGTCGCCAGCCAGCCCGCAAATTACCAGCGATTGCAGGGTCTTCAGGTTCTGGAGAATTTGATGCAGTCCCATCCGCAGATTGATGGTGTGCTGGCTGCCAATGATGCCATGGCCATCGGCGCGATCGAGGCTCTGGATGGGGCAAACCGCAAGGCACAGGTAGCCGGTATCAATGGCACAAAGGAAGCGGTGGATGCCATCAAGACCGGAAAGCTGCTGGCCTCGGGCGATTATAACGGCTTCCTGCAGGGCTGCATCGGCACCATGATCGCCATCCGTGATCTGCGCGGTGAGAGCGTGGTGAAGGAAGTCGTCCTCAAGCCCACGGTCATCAACGCCTCCAATTACCAGCCCTATGATGTGGCGCTGGATGCGCGCACCTGCCCGACATGGGAAGAGGCCGCTGCGATGGAAACCAAGAAATAGGCGGGCCGCACAGCCCATCGCCTGCCGCAAACCGGTGGCGTGACCTTGCGTTTCCAAAGGCCACGCCCCTTCCCAGAACCATCACCTTTCAAGGATGACCCATGCTTTTCGCAATCCATGCGCAGGACCGGGCCGGTGCGCTTGAAACGCGCCTTGCGCATTATGAAGCGCACAAGGCCTTTCTGGCTGACACCTCGGCTTTTGGCATTTCCATCGTCATGTCCGGCCCACTGGTCGGGGAAGACGGGACAACCATGATCGGAAGCCTGTTTCTGGTCGAGGCACCGGACAAGGCGGCGGTGGAACGCTTCAACGCGGCAGACCCCTTCCATGCCGCCGGCATCTGGGACCGTATTTCCATCACCGGGTTCATCCGCCGCCAAGGCTGACAGGCCGGCATTGACCTGATCCAGGGAGACAAGCATGACGACGAGCCGACCAATCCGTGTGGTTGCCATATCCGGCAGCCTGCGCGCGAATTCCTATAATACAGCAGCGTTGAAGGCCGCCATCGGCCTTGCTCCTGAGGGCATGGTGATTGAGGAAGCCAAAATCGGCGACCTGCCACATTATAATGACGACACCCGCCTTGCCGGATACCCGCCAGAAGTGCAGCGCTTCCGGGACCAGCTGTCAGCTGCGGACGCCATCTTGTTTGTCACGCCCGAGTTCAACTACTCGATCCCCGGCGTCTTGAAGAATGCCATCGACTGGGCCTCCCGCCCCCCAAGCCAGCCCTTTGATGGCAAGCCTGTTGCCATCATGGGCGCCAGTGCCGGCGCACTGGGAACGGCGCGTGCCCAGTATCAGCTGCGTCAGATGCTCGTCTTCCTCAACGCCTTCCCCCTCAACAAGCCGGAGGTGATGATCGGCGGCGCTCAGAACAAGTTCGACGCCCAGGGCCAGCTGACGGACGAGACGACGCAGGTCTTCATCCGCGACCTCCTCGTCGCCCTTGCTGCATGGACAGAACGCCTACGCTGATCCGGCATCGACAAATTGGGCTGCTGCCGATTTCGTGGACATCTCGACAGGATCAGGTTCATGAAACACGCAGCGGCTCACTGCTGCTCACAATACGCGTCCATTCTCTATCGCGAATGACAGGCGAGCCGAGGCCTAGGAGCCATGCTGGATACATCAGACATCGCCACATAATCTAAAATAAACGGTCTCCGGCAAACCTGCGGCGGTTCAAGACATTGGTTGCGCGCCCCTACGCCGTAACCCAGCCCCCAAGATCCTGATGATGAGCGCGCCTCATAATATTGGACCCCGGACACAGGCCAGCCCCAACAATACAAAAATCCTCCCCACGCATTAATACTGGGGATGATTCATAAATGAAATTCAAAGAACGAACTGCATTTTCCTTATTTACAAATGCAGTAGAGGCCGGTTGTTGTGCTCTTATTGACGGCAATATCTTTATTATACTCAGACGCGCCAGTACCAATCCCACTTGTGACGCCAGCCATGCAGCCATTCTTGACCTTCACTGACGTGATCTTGGCTGGTTTTCCCTGATACGTCTTGAATGCCATCGTGTTGTAAACTTCTTTCTGGCCTTCAAGTGCGACGGCCTCACCGTTGGCAATGCCGATAAATCGTTTCTCGCCGTAAAACTCGCACTGGTTCCGTGCCGCCGACTGAGCAAGAGCAACACTGGGGACCAGAGATGCAAAAAAAACGGCGCATGTAGCCAGCCGCTTGATTTGTAGTGCCATTATCTTTTCATCCTTCATCAAGTCAGTTTGACGCCCCCACACAGAACGGAGCATCTTCAATTGCGATGCAGGATTGGCGAGCCCGCCATGCATTTATCGCCAGCAGGAAACATATCAACACAATATATAGACCGAAATTACAATAATAATACAAATATATAAATATAATTTACTTCAATATAAATTGTTACAAATTACATATTATCATCAATACATATAAAATATAATTCAAAATCACAGTGTCCGGCTGATTAATATGATGGAAAGCCTCAAACTTATGCTTTCACGCCGGTGCAATTTGAGAACTGACATATTGGACCAGTACTATCCCTGTTCAACCCGGCACTATGTGGCAGCGACTCCAAATCATATTGCACCGAAAAATAAATACAGATCAGATGAATTTTTCTTTTCTCTCATCTTTCGATGATATTTGTTCGAATAGAATATATAAATATAAATATCTATATCTGAATATTCTAATTTTGAAAATGACGTGGAGGATACAGCCAGTGATACAGACTGGCATGTTCTCATCATCTCTTCAGATTTCTTCGGGCTGCAGAGTGAGATGATGCGCGAGCGGCATCAGCCATCAGCGAGCAACTCGCGCGCCCGGCGCACATCTTCATGAATCTGCGCGACCAGCGGTTCCACGCCATCGAACTTCAGTTCCGGGCGCAGCCAGGCAATGAGGTCCACCTCAAGGGTCTGGTCATAGAGGTCACCGGAAAAGTCAAAAATATAGACCTCAAGCAGCGCCGCACCATTGTCGAAGGTGGGCCGGCGACCATAGCTGGCGACCCCGTCGAACAGTCCCTGCGGCGTGTGTACCCGCACGGCATAGATGCCAAACGCCAGGTTCACGTCGTCATTCAGTGCCAGATTGGCGGTGGGAAAGCCCAGTTCGCGCCCCAACTTCTGTCCATGCCGCACCAGTGCCGAAACCCGGAACGGGCGGCCCAGCATATGCGCAGCATGGCCCACCTGTCCCTCGGCCAAAGCACGGCGAATGGCGCTTGAGGAGATGGGGTCGCCCTCATCCAGCAAGGCATCCACCACGCCCACCTCGAAGCCATGACGCGCCCCGGCATCCTTCAGGAAAGCGGGAGAGCCCGCCCGGGCCCGGCCGAAATGGAAATCAAATCCCACGACCGCACCGCTGATCTGGTATCGGGCCACCAGAATATCCCGTACGAAGTCCTCCGCCTCCATGCTGGCGAGAGCCTTGTCGAAGGGTAGGATGAGCGTGCCGTTAAGGCCGCTCAGCTGGATGAGCGCCAGCTTTTCTGCCTCGGGGGTCAGGCGAAAGGGTGCTGCCTGAGGATTGAAAAAGCTGCGCGGATGGGGCTCGAAGGTCAGCGCCAGCGCCGGCACATTCTTGCGCGCGGCCATGTCCTGCGCAGCCGCGAATACGGCCCTGTGCCCCCGATGCACTCCATCGAAATTGCCGATGGCCAGAACTGGCCGTGCAAATTCAGGCGGAAGGGTTTCAGGATTGCGCAGCAGGAGCGGTGCATGGGCAGGAGGCAAAGGCATCTGCATTCAAATCCGGCAAAGGGCAGACGAGAGGTTCAGGAGCAGAGGGAGCATCTGGCGAGGCGAGATATGTTCCGCCCGCGCGTGCAGCCCCCGCTGCATCATTCTACCCTGGGGCATGGCCATGTTCTCGCATGTGGGCAGCTACCATGCCTTGCCGGTATTCATGTCGAACTGGCATGGTACCTTGTGGGCGAACCCATGCGGCACCTGACCAGACGCAGAAGCTCTAGGCGCACCCCGGCGCAGACGTCAAGCCGGAAGGCGCACAGGAGGTGCGTTCAGGCTACCAGGAGAGGCGGGACATGACCCCGCGCGGCTGCGGCTGGCCTGCGAACAGCCCCTTGAGCGCTTCGGCATCCGGCGGGGTCTGGTCATCGGCATTCAGTTCGCCCGCATGGATACCCGCTGCGATGAACAGGCTGTCGAAACCCGCCCGGCTTGCGCCCAGAATATCCGTGCGCAACGCATCGCCAATGCCGAGAACGCGTGTTTTATCCACGGGAGCATCCCGCAACCGGGCCGCAGTGCGCAGGGCAACATCATAAATGGGCAGATGCGGCTTGCCACAATAGGTGACCTCGCCGCCCAACGCCTCATAGGCGATGGCGATGGCACCCGCGCAGTAAATGAGCTGTGCACCGCGTTCCACCACAATATCAGGATTGGCGCAGATGAAGGGCAGGTCCCGCGCCTTCATGGCGGCGAGCATCTCTGCGTAATCATCCGCTGTTTCCACAGTGTCATCGAACAGGCCGGTGCACACCACCATCTGCGCATGTTCCAGTGGTACGCGCTTCAGATCCAGAGTGTCGAACAGCGGCAGGTCGCGTTCCGGACCGAGATGGAAGACCTTGATGGCCGGTTGTTCGGCCAGAAGCGTGCGGGTGACATCACCGGAGGTCACGATGGCATCATAGGTGCTGCGCGGGGCGCCCAGTCCATCCAGTATGGTTGCGACGGAGGAGTTGGGGCGGGGGGCATTGGAGACCAGAACCACCCTCTTGCCGATATCCCGCGCATTGCGCAGTGCCGTGCAGGCCGCCGGAAAAGCAGCCACGCCATTATGCACCACCCCCCAGATGTCACACAGGATAACATCATAATCATCAGCGAAGGCAGACAGGCCGGACACAAGGGGCGGAGCCTTCTGCTCTTCCAGAATACTGCCAACCGGGGTGTTGCTGCCATCAGCCATGAGATCGCTCCTTGCCATATGCGGGCCATGAGGTGCCACTTCTGGGCGTGAAGCTCAAGCTCTGGGACAGGAAAAGCAGATGGCGCCCGTCCTTCTAAGGCGGTGCCAGAACAAAGGAGTGTTCAAAGATTGTGTGCCTTGCGCATTAGCGCTTGCTGGCAGGGGGGCAGCTTGGCTATGGTGCCGGGCATGCGGGCGTAGTTCAATGGTAGAACGGCAGCTTCCCAAGCTGCATACGAGGGTTCGATTCCCTTCGCCCGCTCCAGTATTCCCCTTTGTTGGGGCCGGTTTTCAGATCACTTTGAAATTTCTGATCTTCCTGCGGCTTCGCTGCTCCATGAGATGGGCAGTTGGCAACGGCATACAGGTCAAGATTGTGACCCAGATTTAAGTCACGAAATCCTCTGTCCTGAAACGTTCTCCGCTATCACCCGAATGGCATGAACCACCCGGATGCGGCCTCATTCAAACCCATGAGATCACAACCGCAGCGAGGGGCAAGGGCGGATAGCCAGACGGCCACGGTATCGACAAATAGCCGGGCCGTTAAGGTGACGCCGGGGGAACCAGATCAGGGCCTCCGCAGAACACCACCGCGTGAAACCCGGACCTCATATCCCGTTTAATATCAAATGCTTGACTATAAAGGTCAAAAAACTATTTTCAACATGGGTAACTACACCTTAACCGGCAGGCGGCAAGAATAGGCATAATTGTTCATGCTGCGAGTTAAGGCTGCCGCCCTTGTCCGCCACCGTTGCCACATCCGCGCCCGAGAATGAGCGCCGCTCTCCCTTCATCCGCCTCGCCGATCTTCTGGCGCAGGTCGAACCCGGCCGCACGCCCCTGAGCGCAGCGGTGGGTGAGCCCCAGCACGCCATGCCGGCCTTTGTCGGCCCTGTGCTGCAGGAAAATCTTTCCGGTTTCGGTCGTTATCCTCGCGCGGAAGGCACCCCCGCCTTCCGCGAGGCCGCCGCCCGCTGGCTGAACCAGCGCTATGCCCTCCCCCGCCCGGTGAACCCGGCCAGCGAAGTGCTGGCGCTGAACGGTTCGCGAGAGGGGCTGTTCTCGGCCGCCCTTGTCGCCCGCCGTCTGGCGGGTGCTGGCAAGGATAAGCCAGTAATGCTGCTGCCCAACCCGTTCTATGCCGCCTATGCGGCGGGCGCGGAAGCAGCTGGTTGCGAAGCCATCGTGCTGCCCACAACCCATGAAACCGGCTGGCTGCCGGACCTTGATGCGCTTGACCCCGCACTTCTGGCCCGCACGGTCGCGATTTTCATCGCCTCCCCCGCCAATCCTCAGGGCTCCATTGCCTCGAAGGCCTATCTGGCCCGTGCTCTGGAACTGGCACGCCAGCACAATGCCTATCTGTTTTCGGATGAATGCTATTCGGAAATCTATCTGGGCGCGGAAAAGCCCACCGGCATTCTGGAAGTCGCGGGCGACGATTACAGCCGCGCCGTGGCGTTCAACTCCCTCTCCAAGCGCTCGTCCCTGCCGGGACTGCGCGCCGGCTTCTGCGCGGGGGATCCTGAATTTCTGAAGGCCTTCCTCGCTTTCCGCTGGGTGGCCGCGCCGCAGGTGCCGGAACCATTGCAGGCCGTCGCTATCGCCGCGCTGGATGATGAAACCCATGTGGAGACCTCGCGCGCCCTCTATGCCGCGAAGTTTGATCTGGCAGACCGCCTCCTTGCCGGTCGCTTTGGATATGAGCGCCCCGGTGGCGGCTTCTTCCTGTGGCTTGATGTCTCGCACCTCGCCACGTCCACACAGAGCGGCGGCGAGGCAGCCGCCCTCAAGCTGTGGCGTGAGCAGGGCTTGCGCACCGTTCCGGGCGGATACCTCGCCCGCCGTGACCTGACCGGCGAGAACCCCTGCCAGAACTGGCTGCGGGTGGCGCTGGTGCACGATCTTTCAACCAGCGAAGAGGTGCTCACCCGCCTCATCGCCGCACTGGACTGAAGGAGAGCCGGCCCATGGCACGCCGCATTCAAGTGGACGCCGTGATGCATTCGCGCATGCAGCCGCAGACCTCCCGCTTCGACTTCATTCCCGAAGGCGTGCGGCAGGCCGCGCGTCGGCTCAGCCGGAAGGTTGTCGGGCTTGGAATGATCGGAGCCGGGTTGCTGGCGCTGGTCGCGCTGGGCACATGGTCAGCAACCGATCCCAGCTTCTCCAACGCCACCAATGCGCAGGTGCACAACCTGCTGGGGCGGCCGGGTGCGATCCTTGCGGATCTGATGATGCAGTTCTTCGGCCTCGGCGCGCTGGCGCTGGTGCTGCCCCTGCTCTACTGGGGCTGGCGGCTGGTGACGCATCGCCCCTTCAGCGCCGAACGGCTGCGCCTCATCGCATGGGGTGTGGGGCTGCTGGGTGCCTGCGCCTTCCTCAGTGCGCTGCCAACCTTCGGAAGCTGGTCTACCACCACCGGCATGGGTGGTGCGATTGGCGACCTGTTCCTGCGCATTGCGGACATTTTCGGTACGGGTGCGACTGCCGCGCTGGGCCACATGATTATCGGCGGCATCGGGGCCGTAACCGGTGCCGTTGGCCTGTTCATCGCGCTGGCCGGCGGGCGGCGCAATCCCCTGCCCGTCACCTCGGAGACATGGGATGAGGATGGGGACGACGACGCGGAGGATGACGAGGAAGACAACGCCACCATCTCTCTTGGCGCGCTCACCCACACCATGCTGATGCTCAAGGCCCGCCTGTTTGGCGCGGGCCTGCTCCCCACCCGTCGACGCAAGACGGTTGCGGAACCACCCGTCAATCTCGCCCCCGGTCGCGTCGAGCCCAGTCTCGGCGGCCGCAAGGCCAGCCCGGTAGAAGCCGCCGCCATCGCCTTTTCCGAACCTGACAATGATGATGCGACGCAGGACCCGCTCGCCACAGGCCGTCGCGCACGCACCGCGCGCAGGGGTGCACAGGGCTCCGGGCGCTACAAGTTCCCGGCACTGGATCTACTCACCCCACCGCCGGCCCAGCGCGCCCCGACACAGAGTCCGGAGGCCCTGAGGGAATCTGCCGCCCTGCTGCACACCACTCTGGAAGATTTTGGCGTGCGCGGCGAGATCGGCGATGTGCGCCCCGGTCCGCTTGTGACCATGTATGAACTGGAGCCCGCGCCGGGCATCAAGTCGTCCCGCGTCGTCGGGCTGGCGGATGACATCGCCCGCTCCATGAGTGCCGTCTCCGCCCGCGTGGCAGTGGTTCCGGGTCGCAATGTCATCGGCATCGAACTGCCCAACCCGAAGCGCGACAAGGTGCTTCTGCGCGAGCTTCTGGCCACCCGTGATTTCGGGGATTCCGGCCACAAGCTGGCGATCGCACTGGGCAAGACCATTGATGGCGAGCCGATGATCGCGGATCTGGCCCGCATGCCGCATGTTCTGGTGGCGGGCACCACCGGTTCCGGCAAGTCGGTTGCCATCAACACCATGATCCTCTCGCTGCTCTACCGCATGAAGCCGGAAGAGTGCCGCTTCATCATGGTCGACCCGAAGATGCTGGAACTGTCTGTCTATGACGGCATTCCCCACCTTCTTGCCCCCGTCGTCACCGACCCGAAAAAGGCTGTCGTGGCCCTGAAATGGGCGGTGCGCGAGATGGAGGACCGCTACAAGAAGATGTCCAAGCTCGGCGTGCGCAACATTGACGGCTTCAATGCCCGTGTGCGTGATGCCGCCGAGAAGGGCGAGACCATGGCCCGCACCGTTCAGACCGGCTTCTGCCACGAATCCGGCGAGGCCATCTATGAACGCGAGGAAATGAACCACGAGGTGCTGCCTTATATCGTCGTCATCGTCGACGAAATGGCAGACCTGATGATGGTGGCCGGCAAGGAAATCGAGGGCGCGATCCAGCGTCTGGCCCAGATGGCGCGTGCCGCCGGCATCCATCTGGTGATGGCGACCCAGCGTCCCTCGGTGGATGTGGTGACCGGCACCATCAAGGCCAATTTCCCCACCCGCATTTCCTTCCAGGTCAGCTCCAAGATCGACAGTCGCACCATTCTGGGCGAGATGGGGGCCGAACAGCTGCTGGGTCAGGGCGACATGCTCTACATGGCCGGCGGTGGCCGCCTCACCCGCGTGCATGGCCCCTTCGTTTCCGATGAGGAAGTGGAAGAGGTGGTGGCCCATCTGAAGACGCAGGGCGTGCCTGCCTATCTTGATGACATCACCGCCATGGATGATGACACCGAGGAAGACGGCGCCGTGTTCGACAAGGGCAGCTTCGGCGCAGAAGGAGGGGATCTTTACGATCAGGCGCTCAGTGTGGTGATGCGCGATCGCAAATGCTCCACCTCCTATATCCAGCGCCGGCTCCAGATCGGATATAACCGCGCAGCTTCACTGGTGGAGCGCATGGAGGATGAGGGCATCATCAGCCCGCCCAACCATGCCGGAAAGCGCGAAATTCTTCTGCCGGAGGAAGCCGCGGAGTGAGCCTGCGCACGAAGGCGACTGCGCCCGGTTTGGCGTGTTCCATGCATTTGGGGAGGCCGAATGGTGAAGATGAAAGGAAAGGGGTGCTTGCGCGCCCCTTTCGGCTTGTGTCACACACGCAAACGAACCACAGGATTGCCATAGGCTTGCCCTAGGAGAGGGCCAGTTACAGCTCAGTACGCCCCTCACCAGCGAGTGCCCCGCCGCCGTGACCCGTCCTCGTGCCAGAGATTTCAAGATGATGCCGAACCGCACGCGCGCCAGACGCGCCCTGACCGGGGGGCTGATTCTCGCCCTGACCCTTGCGTGCGGCGCACCCGTGCAGGCACAGGACTTCCTCACCAACACGCTCGACAAGCTCTTCAAGCCACAGGCCCAGCAGCAGCCTGTGGAACCGGAGACGCCATCTGAAGTGTGGCAGAATGCACCGGGCGCTCCCCCGCCCACAGGCGCCATGCCAGGCGGCATTGCAGCACCGGCTCAGGATATGTCCCAGCAGGCTGCACCCGGTTCTGTGCCCCTGCCGCCACGCAGGCCCGGTTCGGCACCTGCCCCTGTTGCCTCGGGCGGCGGTGTGGCCGGTGGCGGCATGGCTACCGGCAATCCGGAGATGGGGGCTCCGCCCGCGCAGCAACAGGCCCGTGGCGGTGTCCAACCCGCCGTGGATGGGCGCGCGACCGCTGCCACCGTCCAGCGCATCACGGATTACTACAATTCCGTCCAGTCCATGACCGGCACCTTCACCCAGACTGATCCGGACGGAAGCCGCCGCACCGGCGATTTCTACATGCAGAAGCCCGGCCGCGTGCGCTTCCAGTATGATGATCCGAGCCCGGTGGAACTCATCGCCAACGGCCAGTCTGTCGCGGTGCGTGACCGCCGCCTGAACACGCAGGACATCACGCCGCTGGGCCAGACCCCGCTGCGCTTTCTCCTTGCCCAGCAGGTAGATCTGGCGCGCGACAAGCATGTCACCGACATCTTCCAGGATGAGCGCTTCGTCACCGTGGTGATGCAGCAGCAGGTGCCGATGATGGGCACCTATCGCCTGCTGCTGCTGTTTGATGTGAAGAGCGGCGCGCTCAAGCAATGGATCATCACCGATCCACAGGGCTATGACACGCAGGTGGTTCTGAACACGTCAAAGCCGAACACCAATCCGGACCCGCGCCTGTTCGTCATCAATTTCGAACGCATCCTGCGCTGATTGCCAAGTGCGGGCGGAAGGACAAGCCCTGTCCCTCCCGCCCGCCTGAATGCGCGGTGCAGCCCCTAGACAATCCCGCCATTGGCCCGCAGCACCTGTCCGTTGACCCAGCCTCCATCTGGCCCGGCGAGGAAGGCGACGACACCGGCGATATCATCCGGCTGGCCCAGCCGCTCCAGCGGGGCGAGGCGGGAGAGGCGCTCCACCAGTTCTGGCGGCTTGCCATTGAGAAACAGGTCTGTCGCCGTGGGACCGGGCGCAATGGCGTTCACCGTGATATTGCGCCCCCGCAACTCGTTCGCCAGCACATGGGTCAGCGCCTCCACCCCGGCCTTGGTGGCGGCATAGACGCCATAGCCGGGCTGATAGAGCCCCACCACGCTGGATGAGAAATTGATGATGCGCCCGCCATTACGCAGCGTGCGCGCGGCTTCACGCAGGCCATTGAACACGCCTTGCAGATTGATGGCGACCTGCTTCGAGAACATCTCATCCGCCATATCCGCCAGCGGCGAGAGCTGCATAATGCCGGCATTGTTCACCAGCACATCCACCCCGCCATAAGTTTCCTGCGCCATCTCAAAAAGGCGGTGCACGGCATTCGCATCAGCCACATCCGCCTGCACGGCAATGGCCTGCCCGCCAGACTGGATGATTTCCGCCACCACATCCTGCGCCGCCTGTGCCGAGCCGGCATAATTCACGACAACGGCAAACCCTTCCGCCGCCAGTCTTTGCGCCACCACCGCCCCGATGCCCCGCGAAGCCCCGGTGACAATTGCAACCTTGCGCTCACCCTGTATCGACATGCCGTGCTCTTCCATCCTGCTGCGAGAGCATCTGTCGGCGTCAAGAACCGGAATAACGCTGCCGATTCTTGAGTGGCCGCACGATCCTGATGCGAACCGGACTATCCACTTCGCTCCTTAATGCTCTGGCAGCAGAGAATGCCCCCTTTCAATAAACGGATAATCTGCCACTATCCGCCATCTTTATCCGAGCAAGCCGAACAGTGTGATGGATCGCCTGACAAGCATGCAGGTCTTCACCCGTGTGGTGGAGCGGCGCAGTTTCACCCGTGCGGCAGAGGATCTGGACCTGCCGCGCTCTACGATCTCGGATGCCATCCGTGCTCTGGAGGCACGGCTAGGTGTGCGCCTGCTCCAGCGCACCACGCGCCATGTGAGCCCCACGCTGGATGGCGCGGCCTATTATCAGCGCTGTCTTTCCATACTCGCCGAGATCGAGGATGCAGAAAGCGCCTTCACCAGCGCTCATCCTGCCGGGCATCTGCGCGTGGAAGTGCACGGCACTCTGGCGCGCCATGTCATCCTGCCTGCCCTCCCCGCCTTCCTTGCCGCCTATCCCGATATCGACATTCATATGAGCGAAGGCGACCGCTGGGCGGACCCGGTGCGCGAGGGGCTCGACTGCGTGGTGCGGGTGGGCAACCTGCCCGATAGTGGAATGGTGGCACGCCGCCTCACCCTGCTGGATGAAGTCACCCTTGCCGCCCCCGCCTATCTCGTGCGCCACGGCCGGCCATCACATCCCGATGACCTTGCGGGCGGGCACCGCATGGTGGGCTTCCACTCCACCGCCACGGGTGCTCTGCTGCCGCTGGAATTCAGTGTGGATGGACAATTGCGCCAGATCACCCTGCCATCCAGTTTCAGCGTGACAGCAGCGGAAAGCTATGTGGCGGCAGCCCTGCTGGGGCTCGGCCTCATTCAGGTGCCGCATTATCATGTGGAAGCCATGCTGAATGCCGGCACACTGGAACAGGTGCTGCCCGCATTCCCGCCCTCGCCTTCGCCTGTATTTCTGCTGTACCCGCAAAACCGCCAGCTTTCCCCGCGCTTTCGGGTGTTCCGGGACTGGCTGGTGGGCCTGTTCGAGGTGATGACGCGAACCGATCCTGCCTCTCCCTCACCCTCCTCTTCGCTTGCCCCCACACCCGGCAACTTGTAAGCGAAGGCATCCTTTCTTTCAGCATACGCAGGTCGCCTTGTCCCTCACCATCTGCACCTGGAACATCAACTCCATCCGCATCCGTCTCGATCTGCTGCGCATGGTGGTGGAAACCCTGAAGCCGGACGTGCTCTGCCTTCAGGAAACCAAGTGCCAGGATGACAAGTTCCCCCTGAAAGCCGTGCGCGAACTGGGCTTTGAGCACATTGCCCTGAACGGCCAGAAAGGCTGGCACGGGGTCGCGACCCTCTCAAAGCACCCTTTCACGCAGACCACGCGCGGCGATTTCTGCACCAAGGGCGAGGCGCGCCATGTGGGCGTGACGCTGGGCACGGCGGCCGGGCTCGACAAGCCGGTGACCATCCATAATTTCTATGTGCCAGCGGGCGGTGATGAACCGGATGTGGTCATCAACCCCAAATTCGCGCACAAGCTGGCTTTTCTCGATCAGATGACCAGCAGTTCCATGCTTTTAGCTGATGCAGCGGCGCAGGACCATTATTCAGTCGTTGTCGGCGATCTCAACATCGCCCCGCTGGAAACCGATGTGTGGAGCCACCGCCAGCTTCTGAATGTGGTGAGCCACACGCCTGTAGAGGTGGAGAAGTTCACCACCCTGCAAAATGCCGGCGGCTGGGTGGACACCATGCGCCGCTTCGTACCCCCGCAGGACAAGCTCTTCACATGGTGGAGCTACCGCTCCCGCGATTTTCGGGCCAGTGATCGCGGCCGGCGACTGGACCATGTCTGGGCCAACCCCGCCCTTGCCCCGCATGCCAGTGCCATGGCGGTGCTTCAGGATGCACGCGGCTGGGAAAAGCCATCCGACCACGTCCCTGTGGCCATTACCTTCGCGCCCTGAGCCCAACCCCGCCTAGCGGATGAAAGGCACATTGGGCGGGGTCTTGAGCGCCAGAAACCGGCTCAGACGTTCACCGATCTGGTCGGTCGACTGCGAAATATGGCGCTCCAGCGCCTGCGCCGCCGCATCATTCTGCCCGCGCAGCAGCGCGCCGATCACAACCAGATGCTCATGCATGAAGGATTCGATGATCGGGTTATCACGCAGAATCACTTCCAGATACTTGCCGCAGATATAGGTGGGTGAGGCCCGCATCAGGACTTCCAGAAACTCGCCATTCGGGCAAAAAGACAGGCAGGTGGCGTGCAGGTCACTCTCCAGCCTGTCCAGTTCGCGGATAGACACATCCGGCATCGCATCCAGCGCGTTCTCCAGCCGGCGCTGCATGGCTTTCAGCTTCGCAACCGGAATAAAGGGGGCTGCCGCACGCAGGGCGATGGGCTCCAGCACCCGGCGCAACTCGTAAAGATTATGGCACCGCTGTTCATCCAGCGGCACAATCTGCCAGTGCCCCCCTGAACCGCGCGTGACTATGCCCGCCTTTTGCGCGCGGAAAATAAGATCCCGGGCCAATGTGCGGCCGATATCATAATGGCGGGCAAGCGCCAGTTCATTGATACGCAATGCATTCGACATGGAGTGCAGGATAATTTCCCGCTCCATCCTGAAATAAAGCTCATCCGCCGCGCTCACGGCCGGCATGATGTCTTCTTCCGCCAGACCCAGATTTTCCGGGGTCAGCACATGGCGAATGGGGGCCTGCGCCCCCGCCACCACGAAGCCCTGCCCATCATGGGGGTGCACCAGTCCCCCCTCCTCCAGTATGGCGAAGGCCTGCTTCACGGGCGAGCGGCTCGCGCCGAACAGCTTGGCGACATCGGAAATCTTGACCAGCGCACCCGCAGGAATGCCACCATCCATGATGGCGCTTTCCAGCAGGTCCGCAATCCGCCTGTATGCCGGTGTCCGTTCCAACGCGAGCCCCTCCCCCCTTCAGGTTATTGCGCCCAGTTGCCAGGGCACGAATTCATTGTGGCCATAGTCGTAAAGCTCGCTTTTTGTCCTCTCTCCCGACGCCACTGCAATAAGCTTTTCGAACAAACGTGTCCCGGCACCCTCAATGGTGTCCTCACCGGTGATGATGCCGCCGCAATTCATGTCCATGTCCTCGCTCATATGCTCATACATGTGCGAGTTGGTGGCGATCTTCATTGTGGGAATGGGCTTGAAACCCGAGACAGAGCCGCGCCCCGTGGTAAAAATCAGCGCATTGCATCCACCAGCGATCTGCCCCGTCACGGCGACAGGGTCGTAACCGGGCGTATCCATGAACACCAGCCCGGTCTGGTCGATGGGCTCGGCATATTCATACACCGCCTGCAGGGGCATGGTGCCGCCCTTTGCCACGGCACCGAGAGACTTTTCCAAGATTGTGGTCAGCCCACCCGCCTTGTTGCCGTGGGAGGGATTGTTGTTCAGCTCTGCTCCATGGCGAACCGTGTATTCTTCCCACCAGTGAATGCGCGCCATCAGCTTTTCCGCGACATCCGGTCTTACGGCCCTGCTGGTGAGAAGATGTTCGGCCCCATAGATCTCCGGTGTTTCACTCAGAACCGCTGTTCCTCCGTGCTGCACCAGAAGATCAACCGCATAACCAAGCGCCGGATTGGCCGAAATGCCGGAATATCCATCAGATCCACCGCACTGCAAGGCCAGACGCAGGCTCGAAAGAGGCTGGGTGGTACGCTCGAGGCCCCGCAGGTCTTCAAGCATCTCACGAATGATGCTGGAGGCCTTTTCCACGGTCTGGCGCGTTCCACCCAATTGCTGGATGGTCATGGTGCGCAAAAATGGTCCTTCATTCAGGTTATATTTGTCCTGAATGAGTGAAATCTGGTTCACCTCGCAACCCAGACCGATCATCAGGATACCGGCGAAGTTCGGGTTGCGCGCATATCCGCTCAGTGTGCGGGTGAGATAGCGATAGCCTTCGCTGTCTGTGCCAATTGCGCAGCCCTGACCATGGGTGAGAGCAACAACACCATCAATATTCTCATATCCATCCAGCCCACCGCCCCGGTTGAAATGATCTGCGATCGCACGTGAGACAGTGGCGGAACAGTTCACCGATGAGATGATGCCAATATAGTTCCGCGTTCCCACCTGCCCATCTGGACGCGCATAACCCTGAAAAGTGCGGCGTTCATGTTCCGGGAAAAAATCAACTGTGCGCACCTGAGAAGAGAAGCTGTGCTTCACATCACTATCCTGCATGGCAAGATTGTGCAGATGCACATGCTCCCCGGGGCAGATAGCACGGCTCGCAATGCCGATTGTCTGCCCGTATTTGATCACCGGCTCGCCTTCCGCAACGGGCCGGATAGCAATTTTGTGTCCACTCGGAATCGGATTTTCCGACACGATATCGCCAACCCCGCACGCCGCCCCGGCCGGCATGGGAGAACGCGCAACAGCCACATTATCCATTTCATTCAAACGGATAGCGGCCGCTCCGCCGACTGCGGAACGCTCTTGCGATGCCATGAATTATCCTCCCAGAAACAAATTGACATTGTCGGCAAAAATCATTTCATTGGATTTAGCATTATGTCAATGACAAAAGCCGGCTCGAACCGGCGGTCTGGGGAGACGGCACGTTGGGCTACAGGTTCGACTTCAGTTTTCTATGGAGCTTCGGTCCGGAGCTGCTGGAAGGCATCAATCTTACGGTATGGCTGACCTTGCTCACCATCCCGCCCGGCTTTGCGCTGGGCACGGCATGCGCGGCGGGGCGGCTTTATGGGCCGCGATGGATACGCGTGATTTGCACCTTCTATGTGGAGGCCATCCGCAATACACCGCTTGTCATCCAGGTCTTCTGGCTGTTCTTCGGCCTTGCGGCATTGGGTGGGCGAATTGGCCCCTTCAACGCTGCCGTTATTGCGCTCATCATCAATACCGGCGCCTATTCTGCCGAGATCATGCGCGCCGGCCTTCAGGCCCTGCCCAAGGGCCAGCTTGAGGCGGCAGATTGCCTGGCGATGACACGCCGGCAGATCTTCTTCAATATCCAGCTTCCTCAGGCGACAGAGATGGTCTATCCGGCCCTCATCAGCCAGTTCATCCTGATGATGCTTGCCACATCCATCATGTCCCAGATCTCTGTGGAGGAGCTGACTGGCGTTGGCTACCAGATTTCGTCCATCACCTTCCGGGGATTTGACGTTTATCTTGTCATCGCCGCCATTTATCTGGCTCTCGCGACAGCCTTGCGCTTCCTGCTTTTCGCAGTCGCCCAGATTTCCTTCCCACGTTTGCGCCGGCTGCGGGCACATGCCTGAGCTGCGACCAGCATCATCTTGAGGAAGACCAGACATGCTTGGATTATCCGCAGAACAATATGGCTTTCTGCTGCAAGGCGCGGGCTGGACACTTCTGCTCTCGCTGCTGGGGTTTGTGGGTGGCACCATCGTTGGCCTGCCTGTGGCGCTGGCGCGCACCGCGCGCAAAAGGTGGCTATCGCACCTCGCCGGACTTTATGTGCAGATCGTGCAGGGCATTCCACTGCCCGTCATCATGTTCATCGTCTATTTTGGCGTCAGCATCTATGGCTTTGATGTATCGGCACTCTTTTCTGCCGCACTGGCGATGACCCTCTATTCCAGCGCCTATCTGGGAGAGATCTGGCGTGGCTGCATTCAGGCTGTACCCCGCACCCAGTGGGAGGCCGGAGAATGTCTCGCGCTGAGCCGTGCGCAGCGCTTCATCTACATCATCCTGCCCCAGGCCCTGCGCATCGCGGTGCCTCCAACGGTGGGCTTCATGGTTCAGATTGTGAAAAATACATCCTACTCCGTGGTGATCGGATTCTTTGATCTCACCTATTCGGCAAAAATACTGAACAACGCAACATTCAGCCCGTTCGTGGTCTTCACATCCGCCGCTCTTCTATATTTCATCATCTGTTTTCCCATGTCGATGCTGGCGCGGCGGTTTGAAAACAACCTGCACAGGAGGTCCGCATGACCGCCATCTCTCCTTTCAACCCACCTTTTGAACCGACGGAGAGCGCCATGCCTCTGGTTTCCTTCAGCCAGGTCCACAAAAGCTATGGTGCGCTTCAGGTTCTCAATGGCATCTCATTGAACATCAATTGCGGTCAGGTGGTCGCCCTCATCGGGAAGAGCGGTTCCGGGAAAAGCACGGCCCTGCGCTGTATCAACGGGCTTGAAGACATCAACTCCGGTGAACTGGATGTCTGCGGTTACAAGCTGCACAAGAAGGGGTTTGATCTGCGTGAACTGCGTAAGGAAGTCGGAATCGTCTTCCAGAGCTACAATCTCTTTCCCCATCTGACCGTGGCGCAGAATGTCACGCTTGCCCCGCGCAAGGTGAATGGCCTGAGCGCGAAGCAGGCGCACGAGATTGCGTGCGAAACGCTGTCTCAAGTGGGCTTGTCCGACAAGATGGACAATTACCCGGAACAGCTTTCCGGCGGGCAGCAGCAGCGCGTGGCCATTGCACGCTCTTTGGCCATGCGCCCCAAGCTGATGCTGTTCGATGAGGTGACCTCCGCGCTTGATCCTGAACTCACGGGCGAGGTGCTGCGCGTGATCGGAGATCTGGCACGGGGCGGCATGACCATGGTTCTTGTCACCCACGAAATGGCCTTTGCCCGGCAGGTCGCGGATCTCGTGGTCTACATGCATCAGGGCCGGGTTTGGGAAAGCGGACCGGGCACTATGCTCGATGCGCCATCAACTCCGGAACTTCGTCAGTTCATTGGAAGCGGCCTCTAGAACACCGCACCAGAACATCAATACACAGGGAGGAAATCATGAATATCAAGATGAACCGTCGTTTTGCACTCGCCATTCTTGCAGCGGCAAGTCTCACATCCACCATCGGCATGGCACATGCGGATGCACTGGATGACATCCGCAAGCGCGGGCGCATTCTGGTGGCGGTGGATGTCGGCCACCCGCCCTATGGCATGCTGAATGACAAGGCCGAGCAGACTGGCCTTGATATCGATACGGCCAAGCTTCTGGCGAAAGACCTTGGTGTAGAGCTTCAGGTTGTTCCTGTTTCCGGTGCCAGCCGGGTTCCGTTCCTGCTTTCCCGAAAGGCGGATATCGTTGTCTCTTCCTTCTCGATTACTGAAGACCGGAAGAAGGTTATAGATTTTTCTGAGCCCTATGGGGTCATCCCGGTTGTCATTCTAGGACCCAAGAGCGCAAACGTTACCAGCACCAGGGAGATGGACGGCCAGAGTGTCGCCGTAGCCCGTGGCACCACGACTGATTTCGAGCTGGAGCGGGCTGCAAAGGAAGCGGGCGTCAATGTCCGCCTCGTGCGCTATGAGGATGAAGCAACAGCAACCACGGCGGTTGGTACAGGACAGCAGGATTACCTTTCCGCATCTCTGGCGACAGCTCAATCTGTTGCCAAGAAAAATCCACGCCGGGATCTTGCCGTGAAGTATGAGATTTCTGCATTCCCCATGGCGATTGGCTTGCGCCAGAATGAACCTGCACTGAAGAGCTGGGTGGATGAGTGGGTTGTCTCCAACCTGCGCAATGGAAAGCTCAACGAGATCTACAAGGTCTATTTCAACGAATCCCTGCCCAAGAACATGCTGGAGCGCTGACCCTCAGATTTCGGCATGCATGGCGTGCAGGATGAATTTGCCCATAAAGGAAAACAAGATGAAGTTGCTTCGTTTCGGCCCCATCGGCAATGAACGCCCGGGGGTTCTGGACCAGAATGGCCAGATACGGGATCTCAGCGGTACCATCCGTGATTTCACGCCTGAGCACCTTTCTCCGGAAAGCCTGTCGCGCATTGCCGCGCTGGACCCGGAAACCCTGCCTCTGGTCCCGAAGGATACGCGCATTGGCGCATGTGTACCGAAGGTTGGGCATTTCATCGCGATCGGCCTGAACTATGTGGAGCATGCGCTTGAAGCCGATATGGCGATCCCGACCGAACCGGTGGTCTTCAGCAAGGCGCCATCATGCCTGTCCGGACCATATGATCCTGTGATCCTGCCGCAGGATGCCACCAAGGCAGACTGGGAAGTGGAAATTGCCATGGTCATCGGCTCCCCCGCCTATCAGGTAAGCGAGGACAAGGCGATGGAGCATGTCGCCGGCTTCTGCATCTGCAATGATGTCTCGGAGCGCAGCTATCAGATCGAACGCGGTGGGCAGTGGATCAAGGGCAAGAGCCTGCCCACATTCGGCCCTCTCGGCCCATGGCTGGTGACGCGGGATGAAATTGCGGATCCGCAGGCTCTGGGCCTGTGGCTGGATGTGAACGGCACACGCCGGCAGACCGGGCATACCAGCGACATGATTTTTCCGCTGGCACGCATCGTGTCCTATCTGTCCCGCTTCATGAAGCTGGAGGCAGGCGATGTCATCACCACCGGCACTCCGCCCGGCGTGGGCATGGGTGCCAAGCCTCCCACCTACCTCAAGAATGGGGATGTGATGACTTTGGGCATCGACCAATTGGGTGAACAGCGCCAGACCGTGCAGCAATCGTAATCAGGAAAAAGGGCATCCGAGAATTGCGGATGCCCTTTTTTGAACAGTAGCGCACCCTCATCCATATCGACATCAGCTCTAGCCAGAAGCCATGCACAAACGTCATCCCGATTTCAGGTATCGATACTCCATGATGCTTTTGCGATCATGGGATATTCAAGAGCAGCACGGGCAAGTTCACCCGTCCCCTCAGCGCCGGCGTGAAGCTGGCCTGAAATTCTCCAGCCCGTTCCGCACATGGTCGAGATCGTCCAGAAACCCCTCCAGTCGTTCGGCCATGCTGCGTCTTAACCGTTCAGCAGCCTGCGGCGCATTTTCCAGCACCTCCATAAAGGTCTGCCTTGGAATATGAAGCAGGCTGGTCTGTTCAAGTGCCCGTGCGGATGCGGGCCGAGGCCCTTCCACCAGCAGCGCCAGTTCCCCCACCAGCGCTCCCGGCCCCACCTGCCGCACCTCGTGGCCCTGTTGATCTGGCGTGAGCGCCAGCGCTCCGGCCACAATCACATATCCGCCATCAGAGACATCTCCTGCCCGAAACAACATCTGCCCCGCAGCCAGTTCCTGCGCCACGGCACGCTCTGCCACAGCACGCAGGGATGCGCTGTCCAGTAGCGCAAAAGTGGGAATGGCGTGCAGCAATGCGCGTTTTTGTTCCAGACTCACAATCTCATCCTCACTGCGATGCGCGGTTCTTGCCGCTCATGGCACGAGCCGATAGCCACCCGCATGTGTTTCCAGCAGGCTGGGGGTCGCCGGATCAGGCTCGATCTTCTGCCGAAGCCGGTAAATATGGGTTTCCAGCGTATGGGTGGTGACACCGGAATTATAGCCCCAGACTTCCTGAAGCAAAATCTCGCGCGGCACCGGCGCAAGCCCGGCGCGATACAGATAGCGCAGAATGGCGGTTTCCTTCTCTGTCAGCCGGATGCGCACACCACTTTCGGTGACCAGCATCTTCGCACCGGGGCGGAAGGAATATGGGCCAATGGCGAACACCGCATCCTCGCTGGCCTCGTGAGAGCGCATCTGCGCCCGCAGGCGCGCAAGCAGAACCGAGAAGCGGAAAGGCTTCACAACATAGTCATTGGCGCCCGCATCCAGCCCCATGATAGTGTCTGTATCACTATCGTGACCTGTCAGCATGACGATGGGGGCCTTGAAGCCATTGGCGCGGATCTGGCGCACGGCGTCACGGCCATCCATGTCCGGCAAGCCGACATCCATGATGACGACGTCCACCGCACCATTCTGTGCGGTCGAGATGGCGTCTGCTGCGGTGCCGACAGCTATCGGCTCGAACTCCGCCTGTATCGCCAGTTGCTCGATCAGGGCGTCGCGCAGTTCCCGGTCATCTTCGACCACAAGAATTTTCCACGCATTGGCCATCGTACCCTCCTGTACCCTTGCGGGCACGTGAATCGGGTGAGTACAGCATGGCTTGGTCAGTGCGCAAAATGATTGCATCCGTTACGGCAGCTATTAGGGTATCTGGGTACGCGATGGCGACTGAAACTTCTGTGGGCATCTCCCGCATACAGGTCCACCGTCGCCCCGGACGGCAGCATGAAGGCCTTCTCATTGTCGGCAAACTGACGATTCCCGTCGCCATCGGCAAAAGCGGTATCTGGCCCTTGAAACGGGAGGGGGATGGCCGCAGCCCTGCCGGCACCTGGCGCATTCAGCGCGTGCTCTACCGGCCAGACCATGGCCCACGGCCCATCACCCGCCTGCCCTGCGCTCCGCTGCGGCCGGATGACGGATGGTGTGATGCCCCGGACCACCGGCTTTACAACCGACCCGTGAAACTGCCCTTTCCGGCCTCGCATGAGCGCATGTGGCGGGAAGATGGGCTCTATGATCTTGTGCTGGTTCTGGACCACAACAGCCGGCCGCGTATCCGGCGGCATGGATCTGCCGTGTTCATCCACCTTGCCCGTCCGGGCTTTATGGGCACCGAAGGCTGCGTAGCGCTGCGGCGCGCGGATATGCGCCGCCTTCTGGCGCGCCTTCAGCCCGGCGCGCGCATCACGCTTGTACCGGGCTGAGCGCTTGTGTCTTCATCATGAAAAAACCCCGCGTGATCTCTCACGCGGGGTTTTTCTCATTCCGCAGGTGCGGTGTGATGAGGCGGCGGGTTCTGCCCCTTCCGGCTCTTCCCAAGATCATTCAGCCAACGGCAGAAGACATAGAAGACCGGTGTGAAGATCAACCCGAACAGGGTCACGCCGATCATGCCCGAGAACACGGCAGTCCCCAGCGCCTGACGCAGTTCCGCGCCGGCACCAGTGGCCCACACCAGCGGCACCACGCCGAGAATGAAGGCCAGCGAGGTCATCACGATCGGACGCAGACGCAGACGGGCGGCTTCCGCAGCCGAATGCAGCACATCCTTGCCCTCATCTTCCAGCTGCTTGGCGAATTCCACGATCAGGATCGCGTTCTTCGCCGCCAGACCAATGAGCACGATGAAGCCCACCTGGGTCAGGATGTTACTGTCCATCCCCCTCAGATTCACGCCGATGAGTGCCGCGACCAGACACATCGGCACGATGAGAATGACCGCCAGAGGCAGTGTCAGGCTCTCATACTGCGCCGCGAGGATAAGGAACACGAACACCACACCCAGCACGAATGCGAAGATGGCGGTATTTCCGGCCCGTTCCTGCTGGAAGGCAAGGCCTGTCCACTCATAGGCGAAGCCCTGCGGCAGCACCTGAGTGGCCAGCCCGCTCAGGATCTGCATCGCCTGCCCCTGCGAATAGCCGGGCGCGGGCGACCCATCGAGTTCCGCGGCTGGATAGAGATTATACCGCGCCACACGATAGGGACCGGACACATCATTGATGGTCGAGAAGGAGCCCAGAGGAACCGTATCACCGGAGCCCGCGCGCACCCGGATCGACAAAATGTCCTTCGGATCGAGGCGGAACTGGGCCTCGGCCTGTGCCTGCACCCGGAAGGTACGGCCGAACATGTTGAAGTCATTCACATAGGAAGAGCCGATATAGGTCTGCAACGCGGCGAACACATTCGCCATGTCGATTCCCAGCAACTGGGCCTTGGCCCGGTCGATATCCAGATAGATCTGGGGGGTCGAGGTTTCGAACAGCGTATAGACCTGCATCAGGCCCGGCGTCTGGGCGGCAGCGCCCATCATGCCGTAGGTCGCATCACGCAGGGCCATATAGCCCGCGCCATCACGATCCTGCACCATCATGCGGAAGCCGGAGGCATTGCCGATCCCCTGTACAGGCGGCGGCTGCACCACCAGAACCTGCGCTTCCTGAATACCGGACAACTTGCCGATCAGGGTGCGCTGGATCGCCTCTGCCGAAAGCTGCGGGTTGCCGCCACGCTTGGCGAAGGGCTCCAGAATGATGAACATCGCGCCGGCATTGGGGGCATTGGTGAAGGTTGCGCCGGAGAAGCCGACGATATTCACGATGTGCCCCACGCCCGGCGTGCCCATCACAATCTCACCGGCTTCCTTCATCACCGCTTCGGTCCGCTGCATGGCGGCTCCGGGCGGCAACTGGGTAGCGACGATGAGATATCCGCGGTCCTGCTGGGGAATGAAGCCCTGCGGGGTCGCAGTGAAGAGCCAGCCGCCATAGACGACCACGCCCACATAAAGCAGCAGCATCAGCGCCACCACCCGCACCAGACGTGAGGTCAACCATGCGTAGCCATGGCTGATGCGATCGAAGATGCGGTTGAAGCCATTGAAGAAGGCCACGAACGGGCGCGCATACCATGCCGGCTCATGATGCCCCTCACGGTGCGGCCTGAGCAGCAGGGCGCACATGGCCGGAGACAGAGTGAGCGACACCAGCAGCGAGATCAGGGTGGAACCGGCGATCGTCAGCGCGAACTGCTGATAGAACTGGCCGGAAATACCCGTGATGAACGCGGTGGGAATGAACACCGAGGAGAGCACGAGCGAGATCGCGACCAGCGCCCCGCCCACCTCATCCATGCTCTTGTAGGCCGCATCGCGCGGGGACAGGCCCTCGGCGATATTGCGCTCCACATTCTCCACCACCACGATGGCGTCATCGACCACGATGCCGATGGCGAGCACGAGACCGAACAGCGACAGATTGTTCAGCGAGAAGCCGAACAGGCTCATCACGAAGAACGCACCGATCAACGAGATCGGAATCGCCAGAATCGGGATGATGGCCGCCCGCCAGCTCTGCAGGAACAGGATCACCACCAGCACCACGAGGATAACCGCCTCGAGGATGGTGTGAACCACCGCATTCACGGACTCGGAGATGAATTCCGTCGGGTTGTAATAGACCGCATAGGTCACGCCCGTCGGGAACCGCGCGGACATCTCCTTCATCGCTTCCAGAACGGCGTTACCCGTATCCAGCGCGTTGGAGCCGGGGCGTTGGAACACGCCCATGGAAACCGCGATGTCCCGGTCGATAAAGGAGGTGGATGTGTAGTCCTGAGCGGTGACTTCCACCCGGCCCACATCCTTCAGGCGGACAAGCCCCTGCCCGCTCTGCTTGATGACGATGTTGGCGAACTCTTCAGGGTCGCTGAGGCGGCCCTGTGTGCGCACCGCGATCTGGAAGTCACGCTGCTGGGGCACCGGCGGCGAGTTCAGTACGCCGGAAGCCACCTGCACGTTCTGCCCGCGCAGGGCAGCCACCACATCGGTGGAGGTCAGGTTGAGCTGGGCCAGACGGTTCGGGTCCAGCCAGATCTGCATCGCATATTCACGCGCGCCGAAAACCGTGATGGAGCCCACGCCATCAATACGCGAGAGCACATCCTTGATCTGCATGTTCGCGTAGTTGGAGAGGAACAGCGCATCCCGCGAGCCGTCGGGCGAGATCATGCTCACCACCATCAGCATGTCCGGCGAGGACTTGGCGGTGACCACGCCCACCTGCTGCACCTCTGATGGCAAACGCGGTTCCGCGATGGCGACGCGGTTCTGGACCTGCACCTGCGCAGTGTCGAGATCGGTGCCCAGATCGAATGTCACCGAGATGCTGAAGCGCCCGTCCGCGGTCGAGTTGGACGAGATGTAGAGCATATGCTCCACGCCGTTGATCTGCTGCTCGATCGGCGCAACCACAGTATCGGCGACCACCTCGGCCGAGGCGCCCGGATACTGGCCGGACACGGTGATGACCGGCGGTGCGATTTCAGGATACTGGGCCACCGGCAGGGAGAAATAGGCCACCCCGCCAAGGATCATGACAACGATGGAGACCACCGACGCGAAGATCGGCCGGTCGATGAAGAAGTGGGAAAAGCGCATCTCGCCCTCCTCACTTGCCGGTTTCTGCGGGGGCACCAGCCTTTTCGGGGGCAGCCTTTGCAGGGTCAGCAGGGGCTGCCGCCGCAGGCGCGGCGGCCTGCATCTGCGGGTTGACCACTACGCCGGGACGCACCCGCATCAGGCCATTGACCACCACATGGTCATCCTTGCCCAGACCGGACTCAATCACTCGCTGGTGTTCACCCACCAGCGGACCAAGCGTCACGAACTTCTGGCCGACTTTGTTGTCCGGCCCCACCACATAGACAAACTTCTTGACCTGCTCGGAACCAATGGCCGAATCCGGGATCACGACCGCCTCATAGGGATCTGAGGAATCAAGCCGGATACGGGCAAACATGCCGGGACGGAAGAGGCCGTCATTGTTTTGGAACACGGCGCGCACGCGAATGGTGCCGGTTTCGCGGTCGATGACATTGTTGAGGAAGTCGAGCTGGCCCTGATGCACGAAGCCGGCATCATCCAGCAGCTTCAGGCTCACCTTGTCGTTCTGGATGCCCTTGGCACCCGCGCGGCGCTGGAGCCGCAGCAGGGAGGCCTCATCCATGGTGAACTCGAAGCGGATCGGATTGGTGGAGACAATCACCGCCAGAAGCGTGGGCGTGCCGCCGGTTCCGCCGGTGACATAATTACCCACCGAGACCCGCCGGTCGCCGATCTGGCCGGTGACGGGGGCCTTGATCTCCGTGAAGTCGAGATCAAGCTGGGCCGCACGTACGGCGGCTTCCTGAGACTGCACTGTGGCGGCGGCTGTGCGCTCGGCCTGGGTGCGCTGGTCAAAGGCCTGCTTGGAAATCGCGTTGGACTTGGGGTCCGCCAGCAGGGTCGCGGCACGCTGCAGGTCTGCCTTGGTGAAGTCCAGATTGGCGTTGGCCTGCGCCAGGTTCGCCTGCGCCTGCTCCAGGGCGATCTGGAAGGGGCGCTTGTCGATGGTGAAAAGCTGGTCGCCTTCCTTCACTGTCTGGCCATCCGTGAAATGGATGGACTGCAAATAGCCGGACACGCGCGCGTGGACATTCACTTCATCAATCGCGACAAAGCGGCCCACATATTCGTCGTGGTCGGTCACGGTCTGCGTGGTGGGAAGGGCCACGGAAACGGCTGGAGGTGGCGGAGCTCCCTGCTGCCCGGCTGGCTCACCACAGGCGGCAAGCGGCAACAAAAGGGCGAGAGCGGCAAGAGGCGTACGCTTGGCGTGAATCATCACATCCGGCTCCTGGCGGATGACAAGCATCCGTAAAAATCCTGAGCGAGGGTTCGGCGCCTCCCGCAACCGACGAGCCGAAACCGGAAAGGCTGTCCCGATAGCACAGGCTGAATGCGAGCAAAACCCTGATCAGGGAAAAACTGTGCTCAAGTCACCGCTGGCGGCCGGCGACGTCCGATGACACCGGCGATAAACGGGCGACCGAGAAGGATTAAGATGGCACAGCCATAAACGATCGCGCCGCCGACCACAACAAGCAGCAGGGTCAACTCATCGCGGCCGGCCATACCCTGTGGAATCAGATGGCGCGCGCCCAGCTCCGCCCCATATAGCGCCCCCGCCACCAGCACCAGAACCGCCCCCAGACGCAAGAGATGCCGGCCCAGCAGCGCATCTCCAATGGGATATCCGAACCGGCGCGCAAACCAGATCAGCAGCATCAGGTTCAGCCACACGCCCACCGCTGTCGCGAAGGCCAGCCCCACCTGGGACAAATGCCCCACCAGCACCACTTTCAGCGCCAGATTGAAACTGAGTGCCAGCAGTGAGGCGATCATCGGCGTGCGGGTATCGCTGCGCGAATGGAAAGGCGCGATAAAGGCGCGGATCAGCACCACCGCCAGAAGGCCGATACCATAGGCCTGAAGCGTATCAGCGGCGGCCGTCGCATCGGCGACCGAGAACGCCCCGCGCACAAACAGTGCCTGCATGATGAGATCAGGCACAATCAGCACACCGGCTGCGAACGGAATGGAAAGCAGCACCGCCAGTTCCACCGCACGGGCCTGAGACCACGCGGCGCCGGCATCATCGCCGCCAGCTATGCGGCGGGACATTTCCGGCAAGAGCACCGTGCCCACCGCAATGCCCACCACCCCGATCGGCAGCTGATAAATGCGGTCTGCATAATAAAGCGCCGACAGCGCACCGGAGGGCAGGAATGAGGCAATGATGGTATCGGCGAATGCCGCGATCTGCGCCCCGGCCGCACCAATGATCGCTGGCCCCAGAGCCTTCAGAAAGCGCTTCGTGCCCGGATCAAGCTTCGGACGGCGAAAGCGCACGCCGATGCCGTTGCGTTCGGCATCCACCCCCACGAACAGCACCTGTGCCACACCGGCCGCCAGCACGCCCCATGCCGCCGCATGCCCGGCATTCGCGAACAGGGCCGCGGCCAGAAGCGTTCCCACCATGGAGATGTTCAGCAAAATGGGCGCAGCGGCCGGAATGGCGAAGCGCCCGCACGCATTCAGTGCGCCGGACATCAGGGTGACGATGGAAATCAGCGCCAGATAGGGAAAAGTGATGCGGGTCAGTGTCACCGCAAGGTCGAAGCGGAACGGGTCATCGGAGAGACCGGGCGCAAGCAGGCCCACGAAGGAGGGCGTGAAGCCCAGTGCCACCACCAGAAGCACGGCATGGGCCAGCAGCATGGCGGTGAAGACCTGATCCGCGAACCCCTTCGCAGTCGGCAGGCCGTTCTGTTCCTTCAGCCGGGCATAGGTGGGGATGAAGGCGGCATTGAAAGCCCCTTCCGCAAAGATGGCGCGGAAATGGTTGGGCAGACGAAACGCCACCAGAAAGGCATCGGCCACCGGCCCGGCCCCCAGCACAGCCGCCATCACCACATCGCGGATGAAACCCGCAAGGCGCGAGAGCAGCGTGAAACCGCCAACGGAGAGGATATTGCGGAACATGGGAAGCGGACGACGCCCTGCTGAGAAGAAAAAGGCCCACCCGCCCCAACCGGGCGGCCATGGCGTGCAGTGAATATCAGGCCGGGTTAACAAAGCCCCGTCAATCGGGGTCTGCTGTTCCCGTTTTCAGCCCAGGGCGGAACCTTATGGGCGGGTGCGGAAGCGGGCCAGGATCTGCTGTTCCAGTTCATCACGCACGGCGCGATAGGCCTCAAGCCTCTGCTCCCGGTTGCCGCCCTCACGGGTCGGGTCGGCCGTGGGCCAGTATTCCACATCCAGCGCATTGGTCCGGGTCAGTTCCAGTGCGCGATGATGGGCGCTGGGGGCGAGCGAGATCACCAGATCGAACCCCAACCCCTCATATTCTTCAAGTTCTTCAAGGCTCTGGGGGCGATGTTTGCTGACATCCAGCCCCATCTCGTCCATCACGGCGGTCACGAACGGGTCCGGCTCACCGGCCACGACACCAGCGGAGCCCACATAGACGGATTTTCCGAACAGATGCCGGGTGAGTGCCGCCGCCATCACCGAGCGCACGACATTCTGCCCGCACATGAACAAAACCGATTGCGGCCGCGCCGAACGCTTCTGCGTTATCGGGGAATCCGCGACCGTGGGCATGGGATCAGCCCTTCCAGTGCAAGGCGCAAATCAGTGTAAACAGGCGGCGGGCGGTATCGAAATCCACCTCGATCTTGCCCGCGAGCCGTTCCCGCAACAGCTCGGACCCATCATTGTGTGCCCCGCGCCGGCCCATGTCGATGGCCTCGATATGGCTGGGCGATGCGGTGCGTATGGCAGCGTAATAGCTCTCGCAGATCAGGAAATAGTCTTTTACCACCTTGCGGAACGGAGTGAGGGAGAGATGGTGCTGCACCACCGCATCGCCACCCTCGCGCTTCACGTCCAGTACAAGACGGTTATCCATCAGCGAAATGTGCAGCAGATACGGCCCCACACCCGGATCATTGCATGGGCAGAAGCTGTTTTCCTCGATCAGGTCCCAGATCGCGGTCGCGCGCTCATGCTCGATATCCGAACCGGCATGGCCGATCGAGGCTTCATCCAGCGTGACCTCGCAGAGCCGGGCGGGAGATCTCTCCACCATGATTACATCCCTCCAGCATTGGTGCGGATGGAAACCGAACGGCCATGAGCCTCCAACCGCTCCACCCCGGCAAGACGCACCGCAGCCGGACCGAGCTTGTCCAGCGCATCGGCGGTGAGCTTCAGGATCGAGGTGCGCTTCATGAAATCAAGCACAGACAGGCCCGAGGAGAAGCGCGCCGAACGCGCCGTGGGCAGCACATGGTTGCTGCCGCCCACATAATCGCCAATGGCCTCGGGCGTGAAGGCCCCGATGAAGATTGCACCGGCATGGCGGATTTGCGCCGCCAGTGCATCGGCATCCGCGGTCTGGATTTCGAGATGCTCAGGCGCGAGGCGGTTCACCAGTTCCGGGGCTTCATCCAGCGTGCGCACCTTGATGAGCGCACCATGGTCGCGCCATGAGGCACCGGCGATCTGTGCGCGGGAGAGGGTCTTGAGCATGCTCTCCACCGCCTGCTCCACCCGCTCCAGCAGATCAGCGCTGTCACTCACCAGAATGGATTGCGCTGCGGTGTCATGCTCCGCCTGTGCCAGCAGATCGGCGGCGATCCAGTCGGCGTTCGCGTCACCATCAGCGATGATGAGCACCTCCGAGGGGCCGGCGACCATGTCGATGCCCACCTGCCCGAAGACCTGCCGCTTGGCCTGCGCCACCCATGCATTGCCAGGGCCGACAATCTTGTCCACCGGGCGGATCGTTTGCGTGCCATAAGCCAGCGCGGCCACGGCCTGCGCTCCGCCGACACGATAAACTTCATCCACACCCGCGAGACGGGCGGCAGCCAGCACCAGCGGCGCAATCTGCCCATCCGGGGCCGGCACCACCATCACGATGCGCGGCACGCCGGCGACCTTGGCCGGCACCGCATTCATCAGCACGGAAGAAGGATAGGCCGCCGTACCGCCGGGCACATAAAGGCCCACCGCATCCACGCTGGTCCAGCGGTGGCCAAGCTGGACGCCGGCGGAGTCCACATAGCTGTCATCGGCCGGCTTCTGGCGGGCATGATGCGACTCGATCCGCCCCTTGGCGAATTCCAGCGCCGCACGGGTCGGTTCATCAATGCTGGCCAGCGCCGCATCCAGTTCATCATCGCGGATACGGATGCCAAGGGCACCCAGATCGACCCGGTCATAAGTGCGGGAAAGTTCGACCAGCGCTTCATCGCCACGCTTGCGCACATCGGCGATGATGGCACCAACCTGCTGCTGCACATCCACGGCAGCCTCGCGCTTGGAGCCGAGAAACGCCTCAAACCGGGCGGAAAAGTCGGGCTGTTCGATATCGAGATGAATAGGCATGGTGCCTTGCTAAATCAGGATTGCCGCCGAGGGAAGCCCTGCTCTTGGGGCAAGGCGCTTTGGCACATCTGCTTCAGGCGGGCAGAACCGGAGCAGGCGGGCCGTAAAACATGTTTCTGTTCTTGTGGCGACAGGCCGCGATACTCAGGCGGCCTTCATATCTGGAAATAATGCAATTGCGGTAAGGTGCAGCTCAGGCCACGCCTTCGGTATGTTGCGGAGCGCTGGGGCAATCCCATGCCGGGCCAAGATCGCTCAATGTGGCCTCGATGCATTCCACATCCAGCCGCACTTCCGCGCCACCAGAGAAGGTGAGCAGAACATGGCCGGAGGGCGCATCATCACCGGGCAGGAAGGTGATGGCCAGAAGGCTCAGAACCCCCTCGATCTGCGCCTGTTCCATCCCCCGGCACTGCACGGCGCGCACCCGTTCGAAGTGCAGACCTGACCGACGGCGCACCCGGGTGTTCTCCTGCACGCTGCGTTCCCAGTCGAAACGGTTCAGCAACAGGGCAAAGCGCTGGGCGCGGGGCACGAACCCCATATCCGCCCGCTTCACCACCGCATCCTGAAGATGGGCAGAGATGATGGCGACGTCTTCCTCGTCCACGGCGAGAAGCTTCAGATCGGACATGATGGCCCTGCTCTTGCTGACCTCGAAACATGGGCGCACGCCATGGCAAGACCCAGGGTGTGACCTGTTCAGGAGATAGACACGCGACCCGCCGGTTTCAATGCCCCAGTGTCACTCATCCGGCAAACCGCACCGCCCGTGTGAGTGTGCAGGATGTCTGGCAAGATGCCCGCACCCGTCACAAGCGGGCCTCAGCCGCTGATGCGCTCGATCTGCGCACCACAGCGGGAGAGCTTTTCCTCAAGCTTTTCAAAGCCGCGATCCAGATGATAGACCCGCTGCACCAGTGTTTCGCCCTCAGCCACTAGCCCGGCGATGACCAGTGAAACGGAAGCGCGCAGGTCTGTCGCCATCACGGGCGCGCCTGTCAGCCGTTCGGTGCCCACAATGGTGGCGCTGTCGCCATCCAGATGGATCTGCGCGCCGAAGCGGGCCAGTTCCTGCACATGCATGAAGCGGTTTTCGAAAATGGTCTCGGTGATGCGTGATGTGCCATCCGCCCGGATCATCAGCGCCATCAGCTGGGCTTGAAGATCGGTTGGGAAACCGGGATAGGGCTCCGTGCTGACATCCACAGGCCGCACACGGCTGCCATCATGACGCACGCGAATGCCTTCGGCAGAAGCGTCAATCCTCACCCCGGCCTGACGCAGAATATCCAGTGCCCCTTCCAGCAGATCTGCGCGCGCACCGGCCAGCAGCACATCGCCGCCTGTCATGGCCACGGCCATGGCGTAGGTGCCGGTCTCGATCCGGTCCGGCAGCACGGCATGGCGAGCCCCGCGCAGACGGGTGACACCCTGAATACGGATGGTGGGCGTGCCCGCACCCTCGATCTGCGCGCCCATCTTGATGAGGCAATCGGCAAGATCGGTCACTTCCGGTTCACAGGCCGCGTTTTCCAGAATGGTTTCGCCGTCTGCGAGGGTCGCAGCCATCAGCGCCATATGGGTCGCACCCACCGAAACCTTCGGGAACACGATATGCGCGCCCTTCAGGCCATGTGGGGCATTGGCGATGACATAGCCGGCATCAATCTCGATATCCGCGCCCAGCGCCCGCAAGGCATCCAGATGGAAGTCCACGGGGCGGGTACCGATGGCGCATCCGCCCGGCAGGGAAACACGCGCCTTGCCCATGCGGGCCACCAGCGGCCCAATGACCCAGAAGGAGGCGCGCATGCGGGAGACAAGGTCATAGGGCGCGAACGTATCGACGATCACGCGTGCATCGAGTTCCAGAGTCTGGCCGGCATAGGGATCATCGCCCGCGCGCTTGCCATTGGTGGTGATGTTGACGCCGTGATTGCCCAGAATGCGCTGGAGCAGTGCCACATCCGCAAGGCGCGGCACATTCTCCAGAATCAGCCGCTCCTCGGAGAGGAGGCTGGCGATCATCAGCGGCAGGGCGGCGTTCTTCGCGCCGGAAATGGGGATGATGCCTTCGAGAACATGGCCGCCAACGATGCGAATCTTGTCCATACTGCTTCTGTTCCCGGCGACCGGCATGTCGCGCGCCCTTCTGAAAGGCTGCGCAAGCGGGGGATGGAGCCATGCCTTCGCGTCAATCCAGCAAAAGCGCCATCGCCTGTCATGTGGCCGCATTCTCTGCCGCAGGCATTGCCCGCTTGGTTGAAAATGCGTCAGGTCGGTCTGGCGGCCCGTAGCTCCAGAACATGACCTGCCTGTTTATGCCCGCATCTCCAGCATACGCATTGCCGAACGCGGGCTGGCGTGAAATCGCGACAGAGCCTCTCATCCGGCTCGCCGTTCATCGCGCAAAAAGTCCTTCCGCACCCCTTCGGGCTTTGGAAGTGTCACAGCAGGCTCTAGCCCGCCTCGCCTTCCGGCACAATTCTTTCCTTGTGTTCCACGCGGGCCGGATCACTCTCACCGGCGCTGGCCTCAGGTTCAGCCCCCTTGTGCGGAGAAGCGCTCCGCGGATCCGGGCCATCAGAAGCACGCGCTTCATCCCCGCTCCGACGTGCGCGGGCCTGTGCCTTGCGCCGCGCCAGATTCGCGCGCAGGGCGCTGGCGAGGCGGCTGTTCTTTCCATCGGCTTCGGACATGGCCTAGGAGGTAGCGCTGAAACCACGCCACCGCAAGACCGAATAGCCTGCCACCCGGTGCAGTCGCACGCGCCTCCACCACCGCGCGCCTTCCAATGGCCGATGGAAATTAACCCGTCATTAACCCTTGTGCGTGAGACTTGAACCTGTCCGCGCAAGGCCGTTTCCCGCGCGGACAACCGGCATTCTCCCTGCCAGACTGTGAGCCGCCAAGGCCTCGCGCTCTTCGGCGGCTTATCTTTTGCCATTTGCAGCCCGGATATGGCCTGCCTTCTCTTTGCCCGATATCCCCAGCCTAACTATCCCCCGTGCGCTTTACCTTTGCGCAGACCTGCCGCCTTGTGGCGACAGTTTCAGCGGAGACTCAGGCGGTGCGTCAGCGCGATAATGAACCAGACGGACAGGTGAACGGCCATATGAACGGCGAGGTGAGGCTCAATGCCCCCGGAGCCGGTTCCGGGCTCATGTTCCGTCAGGGCCTTGAGCTGGTGACCGCCGTGGCCACACGCCTGCGCCAACTGCCCGGCCCGCACTGTGCATGGGAGACAGAATCCCCTCACGCGCACCGGATGCTGCTGACCCTCGCCATGGAGCTCAACAGCGCTCTCCAGCTTCTGCGTTCGGCAGAGGAAGGGCACCTTCCCGCCAGCATTGCCCGCCGGGAAGCCGCAAACCTGTTGCAACGCTTTAAAACCATGCAGGCCAACGGAGAAGCTGAAGAACAAGGCCCCGCACACATGCTGCCGCCCCTGCTCCAGTTACCTGCCCATCAGCTGGCCAGCATACAGGCGGCTCTGGTCCCTCATCTCACGCTTCTGGCAGAATCAGCCATTGCTGACGAAGCAAAACCGCACCGGCCCACGAGTGCCCTTTCGCCAAAGCGTGGTGTACGAACCGCACCCGCCCTGCATCTCGTGCCGCGCGCCGAATAAGCCCCGGCACCCAAAACGCAGCAAGGCCCCGCATTGGCCGGGCGAACAGATTCCGCAAACTCCATGCACCAAATGAAAACGCCCGGAACCGCATGGCTCCGGGCGTTTTGTCTTTCCACCACAGCTCAGGGCCGGGCAGACGGGGCGGCTTGATGCCACCCCGCATGATCTCACTTGAGCAGCGAACCGAACTTGCTCTTGAAGCGCGACACGCGGCCACCGCGGTCCATGAGCTGCTGGGTGCCGCCGGTCCATGCCGGATGAGTGCGCGGGTCGATATCCAGCTGAAGGGTGTCACCCTCCTTGCCGAAGGTCGAGCGGGTCACAAAATCGGAGCCGTCCGTCATCACCACCTTGATGAAGTGGTAGTCGGGATGGATATCGCTTTTCATCGGTTCAATCCTCTATCGCTGCGTCGAGCTGATCGCCGAGCTCGACGCGCGCTCAAATTCGTTTCCTGACGGAAGTGGCGGGTCTATAGCCGAGACCATGTCCCGACACAAGACACGCCGTGCATCTGGCACCTGTATTTGGCGCGCCATTCAGGCCAAAGGTCGCCATTCCATGCGGAATGTGCGCCGTCCGGAGGCGGGATTTTCTCCCTCACCCACCACCTTCAGTCCGATTTTCTCATAAAAACGCACGGCGCGCGGGTTTTCCTGATTCACATCCAGCGCCACCAGAGTGGGCGAGATGCCGCGTGCACCATCCATCAGTGCCTCGGCCGCACCCTGCCCCCAGAAATCGGGATGCACGGCAAGCTGGTCGAGATAACCCGTAACGGGATGGATGATGACGAATCCGGCGACCCGCCCATCCATCACCCCCACTGTCAGCTGCGCGCCATTCGCGAGCAAGGTGTCGATATGGCCTTCCAGCCAGTCCCGACGCGTCTGAAAATCAATCTCCGGCAGGGTTCTGGCCCAGCTCGCCACCCACAGCTCCGCCATGGCCGGGCGATCCGCCGTCTGGCCATGGCGGAGAAGGAGCCCGTGTGAGGCAGCTTCACTCATATCAATGCCTTCAGCAGCCATGCTCTCAACGCTCGGTCAGCTTCAGCTCGATACGCCGGTTCCGCGCCAGCGCCTCAGAGGTGCCGGAAGTATCGATCGGTTGATACTCGCCAAATCCGGCGGCGATGAGATGTTTCGGGCTGATCCCGCGCGAGATGAGATACTGCACCACCGCAATCGCACGGGCGGCTGAAAGTTCCCAGTTCGAGGGAAACTGGGCATTGGCAATGGGGCGGATATCGGTATGCCCGTCAATCCGCAAGGCCCAGTCGATATCGGGTGGAATCTCTTTTTCCAGCTCCAGAATCGCATCGGCCAGCTTGTCCAGCTCCACTCGCGCTTCCGGCCGGGGTACGGCGGAGCCGGGATCGAAGAACAGTTCGGACTGGAACACGAACCTGTCGCCGACAATACGGATGTCCGGGCGGTTGCCGAGAATGGTGCGCAGGCGTCCGAAGAATTCGGAGCGGTAGCGGGTCAGTTCCTGTACGCGCTGGGCCAGCGCCACGTTCAGCCGCTTCCCGAGATCTGCGATTCTGGCCTGATTTTCCGTATCCCGTTTCTCGGAAATGGTCAGGGCTTCCTCAAGGGCGGCCATCTGCCGGCGCAGGGCCGCGATCTGCTGGTTGAGAAGGTCGATGCGGGCGAGCGCGCTCGCGGCGGCATCCTTCTGCACCTCCACCTCGCGGTTCAGTGCAGTCTCGCGTCCATTGTCGGTGGGAGCCGCAGGCACGGCAGCGAGACGCCCGCGAAGTTCATCACGCTCGGCCTGCGTCTCCTCAAGGGATGCACGCAGGGCGGCCAGTTCCCCGCCCGTGGCCTGCCCGGTGGCCCGCTCCAGAGACAGCAGCTCGGTCAGCTGGCGGATCTGCGATTCGAGGCGCTGAAGGACATTATCCTTGCCCGTCATTTCCTGCGTCAGGAAATACTGGGTGAGCATGAAAACCGAGAGCAGGAACACGAACACCAGCAACAACGTGGACAGAGCATCCACGAAGCCGGGCCAGTAATTGATGGTGCGGTCGCGTCCGCGGCGGCCGAGGGCCATGGGCTACCTCCCCATCCGGCCCTGCGGGCCGCCATCGCCCGGATCCTGTGCTCCGGTCTGGGCGGAAGACGGCGCGCCATGCCCTCCGGTCTGGCGGGAAGCATATTCGAGCCGCTGGACCAGATAGCGCAGGTCTTCCTGCTGGCGGGCCTGTGCCTCCACCACCTGCTTCAGCAGGGCCTGTTCCGAGCGCATGTGCGTCACCAGCCCCTGAAGGCTTTCCGCCAGATGGGTGATGGCACCCGTGACACGGTGGGAGCCGGATTCATCCACCACCCGCTCCAGCCGGGCGAGGGCCGCAATGAGCGGCTCATGGTCCGGCCCGGGTGGCGGCAATGCCAGAAGCGGTTCTGTGCCACCCATGGCATGCACCGGCGGCGCGGCGGCACGCACAGGCTGGTCCAGATCCCGAACCGTGGTGGAAAGCCAGTCTTCCAGATCGGTATAAAAGCGGGCCTGCGCCTGCCCGGCCTGAAGATCGAGAAAGCCCAACACCAGCGAACCGGAAAGGCCGAACAGGGACGAGGAAAAAGCCGTACCCATGCCACCGAGCGGTGCGGCAAGGCCATTCTTCATATCCTCGAAGATGGAGCCGGAATCCGGCCCCACCTGCAACGAGCTGATGACGGAACCAATGGACGAGACCGTTTCCAGCAACCCCCAGAAGGTGCCCAGAAGGCCCAGAAACACCAGAAGGCCGGTGAGATAGCGGCCCATGTCGCGGCTCTCATCCAGCCGTGTGCCGATGGAATCGAGGATCGAGCGCATGGTGGTCTGGGAGATGGCCATGCGGCCCACCCGGTCCCCCAGAAGAGCGGCCATAGGTGCGAGCAGAACCGGCTGTTCGGCTATCGCAAGGCCGGGATCGGACAGCCGGAAGGAATTCACCCAGCCCACCTCTGGGAACAGGCTCAGCACCTGCCGGATGGCCAGAATGATGCCGATGGCCAGCACGCCGAAAATGACGCCATTCAGCCCGGGATTATTGAGGAAGGCTTCCCAAATCTGCCGGTAGAGCACGGCTGCCAGCGCAGCACACAGGGCCAGAAACACCACCATGCGCACCAGAAAGATGCGCGGGGACGAAACCTTCACAAACGGATCAACGACGCGTGCCATACGAGCTCCCGCACCCTGGAGCCTTGTTCCTGCTGGAAAGGCGTCCACGCAAGGCTGTCCGGATCATGCACCGGATTTCAGGGGAACTATGGCACAGTGCGTCGCAAAAGAAACCGCTCAATTGATGAGCAGAGCGGTTCGAAACAGGTCCTCTCCGCGCCGGGCAACAGCCTCAGGCACAGGCCACGTCCCCGCACTCGGCGCACCGAACATGCCGAAAAAGCTGATGCGGCCGCCCAACCCGCAGCAGATGTTTCAGAAGCGAAAAGCTGCCGCGGCCGCCATACGCGAGGCCTTTTTGCTCGCCAGCGCGTCTTCAAGCCGGACAATCTCGGCCTTCAGCGCGGCAATCCGTTCAACGATCTCATCTTCCGAAAGCGGAGCAATATCTGCCCCCACCAGTGCCGCCTGCGGTTGCGCAGGGCGTATCTCCTCGTCCATTCTCCCCTCCATGCACCAAGGTTCGCACCGCATCGGGCGAACACCATCATCACGAACTCCCGCTATCCCCGCTTTTGCCCCCGACATAAAACACGGGAAACAGGGACAATACGGGCAAGTTATGCGAAGCAACCCGTGCGGTCCTGTGGGCATATTGCCCCTTCCTGCGGCGATTTGAAAATCATCTGAAGCATGTGCGCTTCACCCATTGCGCGTCATCCATGGAGATCCATCATGTCATCCAGCCCGGCATCTTCCCCGCTACCCGCTGGTGTGCCTGCCGACATGACAGCCATCAGCATCACGGCCCATGGCGGGCCTGAGGTGCTGGTGCCCGGTTCGCGCCCCACACCGGCCCCCGCGCCGGGCGAGGTGCTGGTGAAGGTGGAAGCGGCCGGCGTCAACCGGCCGGATGTGATGCAGCGCAAGGGGCTCTATCCGCCACCGCCCGGTGCATCCGACATTCCGGGGCTGGAGATTGCGGGCACGATTGTCGCGCTGGGTTCTGCGGTCACAAGCCTCAGGGTGGGAGATCGCATCTGCGCGCTCGTCACCGGTGGCGGCTATGCGCAATATTGCACGGCACCGGTGGAAACCGCCCTGCCCATTCCTTCCAGCCTTTCCGCCATCGAGGCGGCGGCCCTGCCGGAAACGGTCTTCACCGTGTGGAGCAATGTGTTTGAGCGCGGCCGGCTGGCGAAGGGCGAGTGGCTGCTGGTGCATGGCGGCTCCAGCGGCATCGGCACCACCGCCATCCAGCTCGCCAAGGCATTTGGCGCGCGCGTGGCGGTTACTGTCGGTTCCCAAGAAAAGTGCGAGGCCTGCCTCAAGCTCGGCGCGGATCTGGCCATCAATTACCGCGAGAAGGATTTCGTGGCCGAGGTGAAGAGTGTCACCGGCGGCAAGGGCGCGAATGTCATTCTCGACATGATCGGTGGGCCCTACATCCAGAAAAACTATGAGGCCGCCGCCGTGGACGGGCGCATCGTACAGATCGCGTTCCAGATGGGATCGAAGGCCGAGGTCGATTTCATGCGCGTCATGATGAAGCGCCTGACCCACACCGGCTCGACCCTGCGCGCCCGGCCCATCGCGGAAAAAGCGGCGCTTGCTGCCGCCATCACCAAAAATGTGATGCCGCTGATTGGCGAGGGGCGCTTCCGCCCGCTGATTGACACCAGCTATCCGCTCACGGATGCCGCAGCCGCCCATGCCCACATGGACAGCAGCACCCATATTGGCAAAATCGTGCTGACAATGTCGTGAACACCCGGCACCCGAACATCCGCCACCTCAACGGCATAAAAATACCGCCTTGACACCCAAACCGGCCCCTGTCCGCCCCTGTGATGGGCAGGGCCATTCAGGTGCCCTTGCGGTATCCCCTTACGATAGATCGCCATCGCCCGGCTCCGTGCCGGCCGGCCGCCTTGCTCCAGCCGCAGGGCTCCTTTAGTGAATTGATGATTCTTCGCGTGTCAGCGTGTGATTTCCCTTGTGCCGGCATGCCGGAAAGGGTGCATCATGCCCGCGTGAAGGGCCAATCCGGGTGCGCAGGCCATATGTTACGCATTTTCCTCACCGTTCTGTTCGCGATGTTCGCCGGCATGCTGGCCGCCCCTCTCCCCGCGCTGGCGGTGGAACCGGTGGCTGTGCGGGGCGATGCGAAGGTGACTGACCTGCTGCCGGCGGTCGAGCACAAGAAAACCAGTGATGGCCGCTTTCAGTTTTCCACCGCCCCGGATTCCGAAGGCGTGGTGCGGCGCATCGAGGTGACGGCGAGTGAGGGGCAAACCGAAAGCAACTGGCTGCTGTTCGCCCTTTCCAACGATACGGATGAGCAGGTTGACCGTCTGATTGTGGCGCCCCACTACCGCATGGCGGGCTCCGGCGTGTTCTGGCCGGATCTGGGGGACCGGCGCATCCTTTCCCTCACCCCCAGCCAGGGCTTCAAGCCGGAGCGCCAGAACGCCCCTGATGCCGACGCCTTCATGGTGACGCTGGACCCCGGCTCCACCGTCACATTCGTTGCGGAAATCAATGGCGATGAGGTGCCCCGCTTCTATCTGTGGGAACCGGACGCATACAAGGACCGGGTGAACGCATTCACCCTTTATCAGGGCATCGTTATCGGCATTGCCGGCCTGCTGGCGCTGTTCCTCACCATTTTGTTCGTGGTGAAGGGCTCGGTGATGTTCCCGGCCGCCGCAGCGCTTGCATGGGCGGTTCTGGGTTATATCGGGCTGGATTTCGCCTTCTGGTCGAAGGTGTTTGGCCTCTCCCCTGTGGCGGAACAGTTCTGGCGCGCGGCGGGTGAGGCGATCCTCACCGCCACCTTGCTGGTGTTCCTGTTCGCCTATCTCAATCTCAACCGCTGGCATGTGCGCTATGTGCATGTGGCCGCCGGCTGGCTCACCTTTCTCGGCGCGCTGGTGGTCGTGGCGCTGCTGGACCCGCCCGTGGCGGCAGGCATCGCGCGACTCTCGCTGCTCATCGTGGCGCTGGGCGGGTTCGGCGTGGTGCTGTGGCTCTCTCAGCACAATTACGACCGCGCGGTGCTCATCATCCCCACCTGGTCACTGCTGGTGGTTTGGGTGGTGATGGCCGGCCTGTGCGTGGCCGGCTTCGTGAACAATGAGCTTGCCGCACCCGCGCTGCTCGGTGGCCTTGTCATCATCGTCATGCTCATCGGCTTCACGGTGATGCAGCACGCTTTTGCGGGCATAGGCGGCATTGAGGGCTCGACCTCGGACCTTGAACGCCGCGCGCTGGCGCTGGCCGGCTCCGGGCTCATCGTGTGGGACTGGGATGTGGATTCAGACCGCATCTACACCTCGCCGGAGGCCGAGGAGGCGCTGGGCCTCAAGCGCCATTCGCTGGAAACGGAAGCTGCCGGCTGGTTGGAGGTTCTGCACCCCTCCGACCGCGACCGCTTCCGCGCCACGCTGGATGGCATCATCGACCAGCGCCGCGGGCGCATCGATCAGGACTTCCGCCTGAAGGCCGTGGATGGCCACTATCTCACCTTCAACCTGAAGGCCCGCCCGGTGGTGGGTGCGGATGGCGAGGTGGTGCGCTGTGTGGGCACGCTGTTTGATGTCACCGGCGAGCGCATCGCGGGCGAACGCCTGATGCATGACGCGGTGCGCGACAACCTCACCGGCCTGCCCGGCCGTGAGCTTTTTCTCGACCGGCTGGAGCAGGCCCTTATCTTCTCCCGTCAGGATGAGCGCCTGCGCCCCACGGTGATGATCATCGACCTCGACCGCTTCCGGCAGGTGAATGTGGAAGTCGGCATGACGGTGGGCGACTCCGTGCTGCTCACGGTTGCCCGACGCATGCAGCGCCTGCTGAAGCCGCAGGACACGCTGGCCCGCCTCTCGGGTGACCAGTTCGGCCTTATCCTTCTCTCCGAGCGGGATGCGGAGCGCATCACCACCTTTGCCGACACATTGCGCCGCGCCCTGCGCGCGCCGGTGACGCTGGCCAATCGCGAGATGTTCGTCACGGCCTCCATCGGCCTCGTGCTGCTGGGCCGGGAACTGGGCAAGCGTGATGAGGTTCTGAAAGACGCGGAACTGGCCATGTATTATGCCAAACGCATTGGCGGCGACCGTATCGAGGTCTATCGCCCCGCCATGCGCCAGCAGAAGATCGATGGCTCCACGCTGGAAGCCGAACTGCGGCAGGCCCTGGCCAATGGCGAAATCTCCGTGCGCTACCAGCCCATCGTGCGGCTGGGTGACCGGGCGATTGGCGGGTTCGAGGCCTATATGCGCTGGAACCATCCGCGCCTCGGAGAACTGGCCTCTTCCGAGTTCCTCTCACTGGCGGAGGAAACCGGTCTGGTGCTGGACCTTGGCCTGCATGTTCTGGAAACGGCGGCGGCCCAGCTTTCCGAGTGGCAGCGCATGCTGCGGGTGGACCCACCTCTGTTCATCCATATCAATGTCTCCTCGCGCCAGTTGCTGCGACATGAGCTGATTCAGGATCTGAAATCCGTGCTTACCCGCCATCCCGTGGCGCCGGGCTCCCTCAAGATGGAGGTGTCCGAGAGCATGGTGATGGAAAATCCGGAATATGCTGCCGTGGTGCTGGGCCGGGTACGCGAACTGGGCGGCGGGCTTTGCCTCGGCGATTTTGGCGCGGGCTATTCCTCTCTCGCCTATCTTCAGCGTTTCCCGTTCGATTCCATCAAGATTCACCAGCGTTTTGTACGTGACACCTCCAAGGGCCCGGCGCGTGCGGCCCGGCCGGTCATTGTCTCCTCGCTGGTCAATCTGGCCCATGATCTGGGGATGGACGTGGTCGCCGAAGGGCTGGAGCGCGAGAGCGAGGCGGATGAGATGACCCGCTTCGGCTGCGAATACGGACAGGGGCTGGTGTTCGGCGAACCGCTGACCATGGAAGACTGCCGCGCTCTTATCGCACCCGCACCTGTGGCCTCGGGCAAGAAGAAGCAGGTGGCTGCGGAGTGATGATCTCGCCGCGCGGGCTCCTCAAGCAGCCGCGCGGATGAGGATAGGACGCCACGCCGTTCCAAACTGGAAGAACGGCGTGGGCCATCGGGACGTCACACCGAGGATATCAGACGCGCGTGCGCCAGTTCATAAGGGCGCACCATCCGCACGAGCCACATATTCCCCGCAAAGGCGTGAGAACCATCTTGCAACGTGCGCCGGGCCTGCACCCTCGCCCTCAGGCGTGCCCGGCCTCGCTGGAGAGCATGGCGGGGTCGATGCCCAGCCGCCGCAGGGCCTGCTCATAGCGCAGGCCAATCTCGTCATTGAAGAGCAGGTCCGGGCTGGCAGAGGAGGTCAGCCAGCCATTGGCCTGTATTTCCGCCTCAAGCTGCCCCGGCCCCCAGCCGGCATATCCCAGCGCCAGCAAAGCATCGCGTGGGCCATGGCCAGCAGCAATCGCGCGCAAAATATCCAGCGTGGCTGTGAGGCTGATGCCGTCATGGATCGGCATGGTTGAATCTTCGACAAAATAATCCGCCGAATGTAGCACGAAACCGCGCCCGGTTTCCACTGGCCCGCCGCGCAACACCTGAATGCGCTCCACCGAGGGCGGCAGCATGATGCGGGCACCATCATTTACGACATTGAGCTGGGCCAGCAGTTCCGCGAAGGGAAGGTTCTCCACCGGCTGGTTCAGCACGATGCCCATCGCACCTTCTGCGGAATGCGCGCACAGATAGATCAGCGTGCGCGCGAATTCCGCATCACGAATGGTGGGCATTGCGATCAGCATCTGCCCGTCCAGAAAGCCGGAGCCCGGCTGCGGGCCCTGCGGATCATCAATCGCTATCATGTCCATAAGGTATCGCGCCTGAGCGCGTTTGGAAATGGAGTGCGTGCAGATGCATGGGCTGTCTGCGCCGGAACCGGCTCAGGCAATGATGTCTGGAAAAAGCTGGTCCTCGATGTGGCCGATGCGGTCCTTGAGCTGGAGCTTGCGCTTCTTTAGCCTCTGAAGCTGGAGAATATCCGCCCCCATGACGCCGCCGAGCGCCTCGATGGCGGTGTCCAGATCGCGATGTTCCTGCCGCAGCCGCTCCAGCTGCTGCCGCAGTTCCCGTTCCTCTTCACTGGTCATGCCCACTTCCATCATCGCCGGGCAGTGCCCGGTCAGCCCCACTCCTGCGCGCAGGTGCAAGCGCCACAGATTGCTCATCATAGACGGCACAGCGCCGATACCACAGCACACAATGCATGCCGGGCGCGCATAATATGCCTTGCTTTCGTCATTTTTACTGTCTGCGCGCCAGATACAGGCAGGTTGTTTCATACCCCGCACGCAGACGAAATGTCACGCCTGCAGCCATACCTTTCGCAGTGCAGCATGGCGTGCGATTGACCAGAAAAGGAGGCTGCTGACAATCATATGACAGGATCAGAAGCCTTCACATGATCGCATCAAAACCTCGCAAAATGATGCGGTGCAAGGCATCTTCGCTCCTTCAAAGCAAGAAATGCGGTCGACACCTTGTCAGTCCCATGACAGACTGAATCACAGTGACGTAGACAAGGAGTGGGATCGCATGTCCATCCAGTCGCACCTTCAGGAATTGAAGCGACGCCACGCGGCCATTGAGCAGGAGCTCGGCCAGGAACTCGCCCGTCCCGCCTCGGATCAGGCACGGGTTGTCGAGCTGAAACGCAAGAAACTTGCCCTCAAGGAACAGATCACAAAGCTCGGGGAAACTGTCACGGTTCATTGACGGTTTCAGCTTCCGCAAGACTGCGGCAGCACACCGATGTGCCATCTGAATGGCGCGGCGGGATGGTTTTTCATGCCTGCCTGAAACGGATGGCGGGGAGAGTTGATGCTGAACCCTTTGCGTTCCGGCGCAAGGGGCTTTAATCCGGCATCATGGCTCCTCCGCTGATCCTGCTACAGAATATTCATCTGCGCTTCGGCGCCACGCCCTTGCTTGACGGAGCGGAACTCTCCGTCTCGGCAGGCGAACGCTTGTGTCTTGTCGGGCGCAATGGGTCCGGCAAGTCCACCCTGCTCAAGGTGGCGGCGGGAATGGTCGCGCCCGATGACGGGACGCGCTTCTTCCAGCCCGGCACCACCGTGCGTTACCTGCCGCAGGAACCGGACTTTTCCGGCTTTGCGACAACGCTGGCCTATGTCGAGGCAGGCCTCGGACCGGGCGATGATAGCTATCGCGCGCTCTATCTGCTGGAACAGCTTGGCCTCACGGGTCAGGAAGATCCGGCGCATCTTTCCGGAGGAGAGGCGCGCCGGGCCGCACTTGCACGCGTGATTGCGCCAGAACCGGACGTGCTGCTGCTCGACGAACCCACCAACCATCTCGATCTGCCTGTCATCGAATGGCTGGAAAAGGAATTGCGCAGCCTGCGCTCTGCCATCGTCCTCATCAGCCATGACCGACGGTTTCTGGAAAACCTTTCCCGTGCCACCGTGTGGTTGGACCGGGGAGCGACCCGCCGGCTTGAACAGGGCTTTTCCGCTTTCGAAGGCTGGCGCGATGAGGTTCTCGAACAGGAAGAGACCGATCGCCACAAGCTGGATCGCAAGATCGTGGCGGAACTGGACTGGCTGCGCTATGGCGTGACCGCCCGGCGCAAACGCAATGTACGCCGGCTCGGTCTGCTCAAGTCCATGCGCAAGGACCGCAGCGAGGAGCGTCGCTCCACCGGCAACGTGAAAATCACGGTGAGCGAGGCGGAAACCTCCGGCAAACTGGTGATCGAGGCCAAGAATATCGAGAAGGCCTTCGATGAGGTGCCGGTGGTGAAGGACTTCTCCACCCGCATCCTGCGTGGTGATCGCATCGGTATTGTTGGCCCCAATGGTGCCGGCAAGACCACTCTCATCAAGCTGCTGACCGGCGAGCTGAAGCCGGACAGCGGGCGCGTGCGCCTTGGCACGAACCTCGAGATTGCCTCGCTTGACCAGAAGCGCGCGGCCCTTGCTCCCACCACAACACTGCGCGAGGCATTGACCGGCGGTGGATCGGATACCGTTGTGGTGGGCGACCAGCCGCGCCATGTGATGGGCTATCTGAAAGACTTCCTCTTCACGCCGGATCAGGCCAACTCGCCACTTTCCGTCCTGTCTGGCGGCGAGCGCGGACGTCTCATGCTGGCGCGCGCGCTGGCTCTGCCGTCCAATGTGCTGGTTCTGGACGAACCGACCAACGATCTTGACCTTGAAACCCTTGATCTGCTTCAGGAGATGGTGGCCGATTATCCTGGCACCGTCATCCTTGTCAGCCATGATCGAGACTTCCTTGACCGCACTGTAACCAGTGTCATCATGGCGGAAGGCGAAGGCGTCTTTCGTGAATATGCCGGTGGCTATGCCGACATGGTGGCCCAGCGCGGCAAGGGCGTGGAAGCGAAGAAAAGCGCGGATAAGGCCGAAGAGAAAGGCACATCCAATAAGGACAAGCCAGCCAAGGAAGCCTCTTCGGGCGGAGAGAAAAAGCGCCTCAGCTTCCATGAGCAGCATGCGCTGAAAACCCTGCCCGCGACCATGGACAAGCTGCGCGCCCAGGCAGAAAAGCTGGAAGGCGTGATGGCTGATCCGGGCCTGTATGCCCGTGACCCGGCCAAATTCGAAGCCTGCTCGGCAGAGCTGGCTCGCATTCAATCTGAAATGGATGCGGCGGAGGAAGAGTGGCTGCGCCTCGAGATCCTGCGTGAGGAACTGGGCGGCTGATAAGCCCTCTGCCCTATGACTGAAGTGTCGCGTTCGCCCAACCCCGGTGAACGCGACATAGCGCCGCCTTTTCGGCCTTCAGGAAGCGCTCCAATCGCGCAAACAGCAATCTGGCGAGAGAATATATTGTGACTCCAGATATATTTCTGGATTGATTCTGATCTTGCCCGCCAGATTCTCTCTGAATACACAAGGGCCCAGCCGGAAAAGCGAATAAAATAGCCGGACAGACTTATGCCTGTGTATTCGCACACAAAATCGCCACGTCTTTTCCTTGTCTCCCAAATGGTAGTGCGATAGGCTGTTTGGTGACAGTGTTGGTATCATGATGATGCCGCACATTGCGCACTGGAGATGATCGCGTCATGACTCTTCCGCTAAGTGGCATCAAGGTTATTGATTTCACGGGCGTTCAGTCCGGCCCATCCTGCACACAGCTGATGGCATGGTACGGAGCGGACGTAATCAAGGTTGAACGCCCTGGCGTGGGTGACGTGACCCGTCGCCAGCTTCGCGATATTCCAGAACTGGATGCGCTTTACTTCACGATGCTGAATGCCAACAAGCGTTCGGTAGAACTGAACACGAAAACGCCTGAAGGCGAAAAGATCATGGAGCAGCTCATCCGCGAGTCGGATGTGCTGGTGGAGAATTTCCACCCCGGCGCCATGGATCACATGGGCCTGACCTGGGAACGCATTCAGGAAATCAATCCGCGCATCATCTTCGGCTCCATCAAAGGCTTTGATGACGTCTCCCGCTTTGCAGACATCAAGGCTTACGAGAATGTCGCGCAGGCCGCTGGCGGCGCGCTCTCCACCACCGGCTTCTGGGATGGCCCGCCCACCGTCAGCGCAGCCGCGCTGGGTGACAGCAACACCGGCAACCATCTGCTCATCGGCCTGCTCACCGCCCTTATCGGCCGCGAGCGCACCGGCAAGGGCCAGCGCGTCACCATCTCCATGCAGGACAGCGTGCTGAACCTGTGCCGCGTGAAGCTGCGCGACCAGCAGCGTCTGGAGAAGGTGGGCTATCTGGAAGAATATCCGCAGTATCCCAAGACCCCGTTCGGCGATGCGGTTCCGCGCGGCGGCAATGCCGGCGGCGGCGGCCAGCCCGGTTGGGTGCTGAAGTGCAAGGGCTGGGAGACCGATCCCAACGCCTATGTCTACTTCACCATTCAGGAGCAGAACTGGGAAGCCACCGCCAAGGCCATCGGCCACCCGGAATGGGCGACCGACCCGAACTATGCCACTGCGGAAGCCCGCCAGCCGCATATCTTCGACATCTTCGCCGAGATCGAGAAGTACCTCTCCACCAAGACCAAGATCGAGGCCGTTGAAGAACTGCGCAAGTTCGATATCCCGATCGCTCCCGTGCTGAGCATGAAGGAAATCGCGGTCGATCCGGACCTGCGTGCCAGCGGCACCGTGGTGGAAATGGACCAGAAGCTGCGTGGCAAGTGCCTCACCGTGGGCAGCCCCATCAAGTTCTCGGACTTCACGCCGGACATCAAGAGCGCGCCGCTGCTGGGCGAGCACACGGAAGAAGTGCTGGGCCAGTTGGGCTACACGGCGGAGCAGATCGCCGGTTTCCGGACCAACAAGGTCATCTGACCCTCATCATGACAGAAAGGTCGCCGGCATTTTCAGGCCGGCGACACCTCAATGCATCTTCGGGTGAAACGAAAGCCGTTTCACCCGAAGATGCCACCATTCAATTGGTTGGAACGCCTCTTCTGCCCATGATGTGAAGAAGCGCTCTGGTTGCATAGAACCAACGGGGATCAGCAATGGCTGGTGAAAACGGCTCCCAGGTCGATGGCGCGCATATTGTTGTCAATGCGCTGAAGCTCAATGATATCGACACCATCTTCGGCGTCGTCGGAATTCCGATCACCGACCTTGCGCGTCTCGCTCAGGAACAGGGCATTCGTTATGTCGGCTTCCGCCATGAGGCGAATGCCGGCAATGCGGCGGCCATCAGCGGATACATGACCGGCAAGCCGGGCATCTGCCTCACCGTTTCTGCGCCGGGCTTCCTCAATGGCATGGTGGCGCTGGCGAATGCCACCACCAATGGCTTCCCGATGATCCTCATCAGCGGCTCCTCCGACCGCGCCATCGTCGACCTGCAGCGCGGCGACTATGAGGAACTGGACCAGATGAACGCCGCCAAGCCTTATGCGAAGGCGGCCTATCGCGTGAACAAGCCGGAAGATCTCGGCCTCGGCATCGCCCGCGCCATCCGTACTGCCGTTTCGGGTCGTCCCGGCGGCGTGTATCTGGATCTGCCGGCGGACGTGCTGGCCGCAACGCTGGATGCGGATGCCGCCCAGCGTTCCCTCATCAAGGTGGTGGACCCGGCCCCGCGCCAGATTCCGGCCCCCGATGCCGTGGACCGCGCGCTGAAGCTGCTGGCTGGCGCCAAGCGTCCGCTGGTCATCATCGGCAAGGGCGCGGCCTATTCGCAGGCTGAAGACTCCATCCGTGAATTTGTCGAGAAGACCGGCATTCCATTCCTGCCCATGTCCATGGGCAAGGGCGTGCTGCCCGATACCCATGCCCAAAGCGCCGCCTCTGCCCGCTCGCTCGTTCTCGGGCACGCCGATGTGGTGCTGCTGCTCGGCGCGCGCCTCAACTGGCTGCTCGGCCATGGCAAGAGTCCGGAATGGGCTGCTGATGGCAAGATCATCCAGGTGGATGTGCATGCCGCCGAGATGGACAGCAACCGGTTGGTTGATGCCCCCGTCGTGGCCGATATCGCATCTGCCATGGAGGCCTTCCTCAAGGCCCTGCCCTCCGCCGGCATCGCGCCGCAGCAGGAGTGGATCAAGACCATCGAGGACAAGAAGGACGTCAACCGCGAGAAGATGGCCAAGCATCTGGCCGCCACTCCTGCGCCGCTGGACTTCTATGCCGCCTATAACGCCGTGCGCGGCGTGATCGAGGACAAGAAAGAACTCTATATCGTCAGCGAGGGTGCGAACACGCTCGACTTCGGCCGCAACCTCATCGACATGCACCTGCCCCGCCGCCGTCTCGATGTCGGCACATGGGGTGTGATGGGTGTCGGCATGGGCTACAGCGTGGGTGCGGCTGTCACCAGCGGACAGCAGGTTCTGGCCATTGAGGGCGACAGCGCCTTCGGCTTCTCCGGCATGGAGATCGAGACCATCGCCCGCTACAAGCTGCCGGTGACGATCCTGATCTTCAACAATGGCGGCATCTATCGCGGCGACAACGTCAACCTTGCCGGCGGCGAAGACCCCTCACCCACCACGCTGGAAGTGGCGCGCTATGACCAGATGATGCAGGCCGTGGGTGGTCTCGGCTTCCATGTGGAAACGCAGGACGAGCTTTCCGCCGCTCTGAAGGAGGCTCTGGCTTCCGGCAAGCCGGCCCTCATCAACTGCGTGATCGACCCCCATGCGGGAACGGAAAGCGGACATCTGACCAGCCTGAACCCGCAGAGCTCTGTCAGCCACAGCTGAGTTCGGCCTTCACCACGTCCAGCCACCGCCCTCCATCAGGAGGGCGGTGCATCCTTTTCCAAGGAAACCCCATGCCCGACGCCCGGAATGACTCCGCTGTAAAGACCCCCCCAGGCCCGCTGACCGGCCTGCTCGTTGTGGATCTCACGCACATTCTGAATGGCCCCTTCGGCACCATGATCCTTTCAGACATGGGCGCGCGGGTCATCAAGGTGGAACAGCCCGGCCATGGGGATGATACCCGCACCTATGGCCCGTTCGTGGGCGACCAGTCGCTGTATTTCGATTTCGTCAATCGCGGCAAGGAAAGCATCGTCCTTAACCTGAAGGATGATGCTGACCGTGAGGTTTTCCTCAATATTGTCCGCAAGGCTGATATTCTCACCGAGAATTACAAGCCGGGCACGATGAAGCATCTCGGCTTCAGCTATGAAGAGCTGTCCGCGATCAATCCGCGCCTCATTTTCGCCTCCTCCGCAGGCTTCGGACAAACCGGACCGCTGGCGCAGTATCCGGCCTATGACACCATCGTGCAGGGCATGAGCGGCATCATGCTGGACACGGGCCTTCCGAATGATCCCCCGATCCGCGTCGGCACCTCGCTGTCAGACCTGTGTGGCGGCATCTTCATGTATGCCGGCATCATGACCGCACTCCATGCGCGCGAGAAAACCGGCAAGGGCGCGCATGTCGATATCGCGATGTTCGATGCCACCATGTCATTCCTTGAGCATGGCTTCATGGCCTATGTCGCCACAGGCAAGGCCCCGCCCCGCCTCGGCAACCGCCATCCCTCCATGGCGCCGTTCGATGTGTTTCAGGCGGCCGACAAGCCCTTCGTCATCGCCACTGGCAACGATCATCTTTTCCAGCAGCTAAGCGTTGCCATCGGCAAGCCGGAGATGGGCACCGACCCGCGCTATGACACCAATGAGAAGCGGGTGGAAAACTACACCGCCCTCAAGGCCGAGATGGAGGATGCTCTCCAGACGCAGCCGGCGGATCATTGGCTCACCGTGATCCATGAGGCCGGCGTGCCCGTGGGGCCGATCCTCACCGTGGCCGAAGCGGTGGAACACCCGCAGACAGCAGCCCGCAACATGTTGATCGAGGCCGGTGGCGTAAAGATGCCGGGCAATCCCATCAAGATCAGCGGCTTTGAAGACCCCACTGTTCGCCCTGCCGCTCCGGCACTGGACGAGCATGGCGCAAACATCCGTGCGGAATTCAGCAAGGGCTGAGGCACCCACATTCTGCGGCGGTGGCGCATGGGAACCATCGCAGCAGCAAGACATGTCAATCCGTTCAGTCATCAGACTCGAGGATCACCAGACCTTCCGAGCCTCAAGACTGCAGAAACAGTTGATGTCCAGTCCGGCCCAATCACAGGTTCCAGCGGCATGCATGGCAGACCTCCAGTGACAGACCCGGCCAGAAGCAGAATGTCTGGCTGTTCCAGATGAACAGCCGTCCGAAGCAATTGATTGCAAATGAAACATTCCATTGAGTTCTCCCCTCGCGGGGAGAACTCAAGAGCACAGTAAGGGGGCTCCTGTGGAAGAATTTATGTCCAAGCTGCTGATAGCAGACCTGATACCGATCATCGTCATCATGCTTATCGGCTATATCTCCGGTAAGCGGCATGTTTTTGAACCCGATCAGGCGCGGGTCTTCAACAAGCTGGTTCTGGATTTCGCCCTGCCGGCCGCGCTGTTTGTTTCCATCGTGCGTGCAGACCGTGAAATGCTGGTGGCGAATGCCACGCTGAGCCTGATCTCGCTGATCGGCCTCGTCTGCCTGTTCATGCTGTCCTATTTCACCATTCAGTGGTTCTTCAAGCGCACCAAGGCTGAAGGTGCTGTCTGCGCCTTGATTGCCGGCTCTCCCACCATCGGCTTTCTCGGCTATGCCGTGCTCGACCCGCTGTTTGGTACAGGTGTTGAAACCGGTCTGGTCATCGCCATCGTGGCCATCGTTGTGAATGCGGTCACGATCCCGCTTGGCCTCTATCTTCTGAATGCCGGCGGTGGCGGCAATGGCTCCACCACCCAGACCTCCAATGGCGCAGCGCTGATTTCCGCCCTGAAAGAGCCGGTTGTGTGGGCACCTATGCTCGCCGTGGCACTGGTGGTCATCGGCATCAAGGTTCCCCCGTCCTTTGAACCGTCTTTTGACCTGATCGCGAAGGCCAACTCCAGCGTTGCCGTGTTCGCCGCCGGCCTGACACTGGCCGCGTACAAGATCGAGCTGGACTGGGAAATCGCCTACAATACGGCCTTCAAGCTGATCCTGATGCCGGGTGTGTTCCTGATCGCCGGCTGGGCCTGCGGTCTCGATTCCCAGATCCTGCAGATGCTGGTTCTCAGCGTCACGCTGCCTCCCGCCTTCTCGGGCATCATTATCGCCAGCCGCTTCCAGGTTTACACCCGCACCGGCACCTCTTCTCTGGCTGTGTGCGTGCTCGGCTTCATCATTGCCGCGCCGTTCTGGGTTTATCTGGCCCGTGTCATCACCGGCTGAGGCATGTCCGGCGGGTGGTGCATGACAGCCCCGCCCGCTGAACCTGCAAAAGCGCAGACCTGAAACAACACCGCCACCCTGCCCTGAAACGGGCACGGGTGGCGGTGTTGTTTCTACCCACTTGAGAGACGGGCCGGGAGCACTTACCTGTTGCTGGTATCAGCGCCGGATGAGCCCATGTTTTCAGATGCCCTTCTCGCCCTTCAGCAAACCTTTTCCCCGCTCCTGCGGGGCATGCTTCTGAAGTCCATCGGGCTTGCATTGCTTCTGCTAGTGGCGCTGGCCTTCGGCCTGCAAGCGGCCATCGTCCATTTTCTGGAAATTCCCTCCTACCCATGGGTAGAGGTGACGCTGACCATCGTCGCCGGGCTGGGCATCGTCTTTGGCGCGCTCTATCTGGTCCCTGCAGTTTCAGCGCTGGTGGCAGGCCTGTTTCTGGATGATGTGGCCCAGCGGGTAGAAAATGCCACCTATACGCAGGATCCCCCCGGTGTGCCGCAGCCTGTCGCGCAGCAGCTTATGTTCTCACTGCGCTTTTTCGGCCTCGTACTGGTGGTGAACCTGTGTGCCCTGCTGCTCCTGCTGGTGCCAGGCGTCAATCTCGTCATCTTTTATGTCGCGAACGCCTATCTCATCAGCCGCGAGTATTTCGAGATGGCGGCCATGCGCTACCGCACCCCCAAGGAAGCACGGGATCTGCGGCAGGCCCACGCTGTCACTGTGTTTGTTGCAGGCCTGCTGATGGCGCCGATCCTGTTCGTGCCCATCCTCAATCTCATCATGCCGGTGGTGGGCACCACCTTCATGGTGCATCTGCACCGCCGTCTCGCGCCGCTGCCAGCGCAACGCACGGAGGATGGCGCGTTGCTGATCGAGGGAAAAGCGCTTTAAGGCATTCAGGGCAAACTGCCCATGGTCTTTGCCTGTAAGGTCAGCGCCAGCAATCTCCGGTAGGTTTTCCATATGGAACACGGGCGGGCCTCGACAGCCCAAGCGTGACAGGGAGACAGGCCATGACACAGAGCACTGATACCAGCCGTGCCGTTTCCGATGCCGAGATGGAAAAGGTGAGCGGGGGCCTGACAGAGAACATGATGCAGGCTCTGCACAAGAACCGCACCAAATCCAGCACAGCTTCAACGGCCCTGTCCCCGCTCTGCCCCATCGCAATCGCGCCGGGCGGATCGGATATCGGCGATCTCTCCAGCAAGATTTCCTCCGGGGAATGACCTTTCGGCCATCCACATGGCCACGCCCAAGCCCAGACAGGATGGAGATGACCCATGCCCCATCAGGATGAGAACAGCCGTGCTCTTTCGGAAGACGAGGCCGCGTCCGTCACAGGCGGCGCGATGTCAGAGGCCGAAAGAGACTATGTGAAACAGTTTCCCCCCACCCAGCAGGGGCTGGCGCGCATCCAGTATCAGGAACGGATGAAGGCGCTGGGTTCAGCGGTCCTTTGCCCCATTCCTGTCTCGGCTTCAGGCGAACAGCCCCTCAAGCCAAAGGGCGAGTGAGGGAGCGCAAGCATATCATTCATCGCATCTGTGACAGGGCAGATTATAACCCCACCGCGGTGATGGCATTTTTCTGCCGCGCACCAAGCTGCTCCGGATCGAAACCGGAAATCGCCGCCTCGAAAAGCTGGTGGAAGTTCAGCTCTGCCCGCAAATGCAGGAACACCGCGCCAAGCCCGATCGCGGCCCGGTCCATGAACACAAACTCGCGCGGGACGGTCACCGGACCAAGGCGCTTAAGCGCGGTGTGAACCTGAAACGCCTCGCGCCGCCCATACTGGCCCGGCTCAATCCCATCGGCGATGGTGCGCACGCGATCATCCATCAGTGGCCCATAAATGAAGCGTGCCCAGATGTTCAGCACATCGATCAGCTCACGCTTCAACCCCACGAAGCCCCATGTCTCATAGGCATGCACCACGCGGGCCTCATCACCCTCACGCAGGCCACGATACAGATCAACCACCCCGGCCACAAAGGCAGGTGGAAAGATGCGGATGCAGCCATAGTCCAGCAGATTGATCCCCCCCGGCCCGCTGTCTTCATCGCCGATGCGGAAGACCGTATAATTGCCCAGATGCGGATCACCATGGATGACACCGAAACGGCTGAACGGCCCCCACCAGGCCGCGAACATGGCACGGGCCAGCAGGTTGCGCTCGTCTTGCCCATGATTGGCGAATGTGAGGATTTTCTCCCCCTCCAGCCAATCCATGGTCAGAAGGCGGCCCGTGGAAAGCTCGCCTCGCACAGCCGGCACACGCACCAGAGATTCATCATGCAGCATGAGGGCATAGAGCGCCGCGTGCTTTGCCTCTCGCCGGTAATCGAGTTCCTCGCGCACCCGCTCGCCCAGTTCAACGGCGATCTCGCGTGTGTCAATTGCAGCATTCATGCGCCGGTGCAGGGAAAAGAGCAGGTCAAGCTGGGCGAGGTCAGCCTCCACCGCCGCCTGCATATCCGGATATTGCAGCTTCACGGCCACTGGCACGCCATCCAGCGTCACCGCGCGATGCACCTGCCCCAGCGAGGCCGCAGCAGCAGGGGTGTGGTCGAAATGCGTGAAGCGCTGTTCCCAGTCCCGCCCCAGCTCTGCCGACATGCGCCTCTTCACGAAGCTCCAGCCCATGGGCGGCGCATCAGACTGAAGCTTCTGCAACTCCGCAGCATATTCGGGCGGCAGCAGATCCGGCACCGTGGCCATGAGTTGGGCCACTTTCATCAGCGGCCCCTTCAGGCCGCCCAGCGCTGCGGCAAGGGCTGCAGCATTGGCTCCATCGCGCCCTTCTCCACCAGAAATCAGACGGCTTCCGGCGATGCGCGCCGCAACCCCGCCCACATTCGCCCCCACGCGGGCATAGCGCAGGGCACGGGCGGAAAAGCGGTTTCGTTCCTCATCAACCATCACATCATGCTCCACGCCGCACGGGCCGGAAAGTGAGCACAAGCAGCACCAGCAGGCTCAGCGGGGTCAGAATATCCGTATATAGAATGGGTCCGGCATTGCCGGTCGCCATGTTCCCGGTTTCGGCAATCTGCACCACATGGCCCACGGCGGCACCGCCCAGAAAACCGCAGGTCACCACCGCCACGGCGGCACGAAAGCCCCAGTCGCGATAAAAAGCCGCGATGATGCCCGCCGCGCCAATACCAAGATTGGCAACACCCACCTCAAACTGGAACGGGCTGGGTGCCCAGCCAATGGCCTGCGCGGCCTGTTCGGCAAACACGATATGCCCGAGCGCCGCCCACAGGCCCATCAACCCCACGGGGAAAAGATTGATGGCACCGAGCAGCTTTTCCGCCGCGCTCCGCAAACCACGCGTGGCCGGTGCGCGCGCAATGGTAAAGGCCGCAAAGGCAATGGCGGCTACCCAGCTGAGCACAGGAACCCAGAAGACCATTTCGCTTCACCCTCGCTCCATCGCCTGCGCAAACAGAACCATAAGCTGATCGGGCCGAAGTCCGGCCGTGCCCCCTGGGGCCTGCGGACCAGATCGGCCCGGCTGGCTCGCCTCCCGGACACCCCAGCCTGCCAGATGCGCACATTTATCGCCAGAGCACAGGATGCCGCTGCCTCATGCGTCATGAGAGGATCGAACAACGGAAGAAGGCGTAAACGCCGCCCCGCCAGCCTCAACTCCCCACACCAACAACCACGGTATGATGAGACGCATGATGTACGCCGCAGCATGGTTGAAAACGGCCATCCGCGACTTTTCCGCACCACGCATGCTCATGCCGCAAACCGCACGGGCCTTTTCACCATTTCGCATCCTGCCAGAGCCCGCCGGTCAAAGAGGCTCTTCTCTTTTGCGCATTCCGGCTCTTGCCCGCATCGCCCGGCCCGCTTAAGCCAAGGATATGGCTTCTTGCCCGCGCCTCTTACCGGCTCATGCCGCCACAAGCTTTCCGGCCCTGCTGGCCCGGATCATGCTGGCCTATGTGCTGGTGCTTCAGGGCATAACCGGAGCGGCGGCGAGCGGGCTTTTCATCCCCATCGGCACAGATCGGCCGGCACTGATCTGCCAGGGCGCGGCGGAAAGATCCTCCGGTGAAGGGCAGCCGCTCCATGACATGGCCTGCTGCCTGTCTGGCTGTCTTGCCAGCGGCGCACTTCTGACGCCGCCAGATCGCCCGGTTCTGGCACCGCCCGGCTGGCATGCCGCACAAGGGCGGCTTTCAGCAGCATCCTTACCGGGCCAGCCCCGTGCGCCCACATCATCCTTCCAGCCCCGCGGACCTCCTGTTGCGTCCTGATCCTGCCATCAGAACCGTTATTCAGGAGAATCCCATGTTTCGTACATTTGTTGCTGGCGTGGCCACGGCCATGACCCTTTCGCTCACCTTGTCTTCCGCTCTCGCCTGCGGGCCGGATGGGCATGACCATGGCAATGCCCCGGAAAAGGCGCAGGCCGGCACCAGTCACAGTGGCCACCAGAGCGGGCAGCATGCCGCAGTCACGCAGAATATCGTGAAGGTTGGCCCCCTCCAGATCGAGGATACATGGAGCCGCGCCACCCCGAATGCGGCCAAGGTCGCGGCCGGTTACATGCGCATCACCAATACCGGCACCACGCCAGACTGGCTCACGGGTGGCAGCTTCACACGTGCTGCGCGGATGGAAATCCACGAAATGGCGGTGAAGGACGGGGTGATGACCATGCGCCCCCTGCCCGATGGCGTCGAAATCCTGCCGGGTCAAACCATCACCCTCGCCCCCGGCAGCTACCACGCCATGTTCATGGGCCTCAAAGAGCCGCTGAAAGAAGGCGAGACCGTTTCCGGCACGCTGGAATTCAGGAATGCCGGCAAGGCGGACGTGACCTATACGGTCCGCAGTCTGGCGGCAGGCGGTTCGCGCAAGCACTAACAGAACCAGCGCCTATGGTCTGGCATCGATGCGGTGGCTCGCATGCCCCTGCATTGATGCCAGGCGGGACCGGACATCATCGAGACCATCCGGCTGCCCGCAGCATGCACAAAAACGCCGGCCCCAGGGCCGGCGTTTCATTTCATGTGTGCATCAGGCATGTGGCCTGAGATCGCGGATCACTCGGCCTTTGGCGCAGGGGCGGCATCCTTGCCGGCCAGAAGCGGCTCCAGTTCCTTGTCCCATGCCGCGATGCCGATCGCGCCATTGATCTTCTTGCCGTTGATGAAGAAGGTCGGGGTGGCGTTCACGCCCAGTTGCTCGTTGGCATAGGTGGCGCTGGCCTGAACCTTGGCGGCCAGATCATTATCCGTCAGGCACTTTTCAAAGGCGGCATCGGTCATGCCGGCCTGCTTGGCGATGACGCGCAGGCCTGTCGCGGGATCATTCGAGAAAGCCCAGCTCTTCTGGGTTTCGAACAGCGCACTGATGGTGGGGAAATAGGCCTGCTCCGGCATGCAGCGGGCCAGCATGAAGCCGGCGGTCGCCACCGGATCAAACGGCATTTCACGCAGGATGAAATAGACCTTGCCGGTGTCGATATATTTGGTCTTCAGCTCGGGGAAGGTCTTGGTGTGGAAATCGGCGCAGTGGCTGCAGGTCATGGAGGCGTATTCCACCACGGTGACCGGAGCCTGCGGGTTGCCGACGGCCTTCACCGTCAGCGGGGTCGCGGCGGGAGCCATGAGCTTGGTCACGGATACGGACTGGCCGGCAGCCTGCGCCATGGCGGGCTGAACTGCGAAGCCGGAAGCGGCTGTCACCGCCAGAAGAGCGAGCAGGCTTGTTCCAATACGAACATGGCGGCGAGCGAGAGACATGCTTTTCTCCGAATGGTCCTGAAGCAGTGTTGCGGCACGGGTGACACACAGATGCATATCAAACGCGGCGGCAGCCTTCCCATGAGGCATATGCGCCATGGGAACAAGCTGGAGCATTATGGCAATTCAACGGATGGGAAAAGCCAGGCTCACATCGTTCCACCGCGTTCACGCCGCACCAGGGCGCCAAGACGGGCAAGAGAAGCGGCCAGTTCCTCATCCTCGAACGCGCCAATCTCGCGGCGCACGGCCTCGATCTCCTGCTTCGCGGGCTCGACAGGCGCCGGCGGACGGGCATGGCGGGCCGGCACCGGCCCCTGCCGCAACATCAGACGCCCGACACACCGCCAGCCGAAATAGGTATTGATGCGCTCCAGCACGATGGGTGCTGCATATTGCATTTCAATGGCATAAGCCCCTGCCACCCGCACCACCAGCGTTGCGGGGCCACCATCTTCCTGTCGCGGCCATTGCAGCTTCAGCGGCAGGGAATGGGGGGCAAGGTCCGGCCCCACAATCTCATCCCAGTGCGTGACCACCTCGACCACCGAAAACCCGACCCGCCCGCACACCTCGGCAATTCCGGGCGTGACAAAATCCGCCAGCGGACGTGCCGGCCGATTGCGCCGGATATTGGGAGAAAGGGTTTCAGCTTTCGGCGAAGACATCAAAACTTCCGGATGGAGCAGGCGAGACGGTGCAGCATGATGACTGTCTGACACCAGAATGATGTTCCGGTCATGACAGATAACCCATGACCACAGAACTAGGTTCTGTGACAATATTCAAGCCGCCTTCTGGCCTGATACATGACTTGCCCCCTCGAGCCGCCAAGACATGGATGAGCGGGGTGTTCAAGGCGCTCTTTTTCGCCGTGCTTTGATGCTAGCATCCGGCCATGTCTGGATTTCTTTCTTCCCTCGTGCGGCCGGTGCGCCGTTTTCTGCCCCGCAGCCTTCAAGGTGAGCGGGTGGTCGTGCCCGTGGTGCGCCTCTCTGGCGTGATCGGGGCCGGATTGCCCTTCAGCCAGAGCCTCACGCTCGCGGGCGTGTCAAAGACGCTGGATAAGGCCTTCGCGATGAAGGATGCGGCAGCGGTGGCCCTGCTCATCAACTCACCGGGTGGCGCGCCGGTGCAGTCCCATCTCATCCACAAGCGCATCCGCGCGCTGGCGCAGGAAAAGAACAGGCATGTGTTCGCCTTTGTCGAGGATGCAGCGGCATCCGGCGGATACATGATCGCCTGCGCGGCGGATGAGATCATCGCAGACCCGATGTCGATTGTGGGTTCTATCGGCGTGGTCAGCGCAAGCTTCGGCTTTGACAAGGCGATGGCGAAGCTGGGGGTGGAGCGGCGCGTCTATACTGCGGGCACCCGCAAGGTAACACTGGATCCCTTCCGTCCCGAACAGCCGGAAGATGTGGAGCGTTTTGATGCGCTGCTGCGAGAAACCCACACCGTTTTCGCCGATCTGGTGCGCGCCCGCCGTGGCGATGCGCTGGAAGGAGATGACACGCAGCTTTTCTCCGGTGAATTCTGGCTCGGAGGGCAGGCGCTTGCGCTGGGGCTGGTCGACGGACTGGGCGATGTGCGTTCCGTGTTGCGCGCCCGTTACGGGGAAAAAGTGGAAACGCCGCTGATTCAGGCCGGCTCCTCGCTACCCTGGCGTCGTTCGGGCGGCTTGTCATCTCTGGTGGCGCGACGCGGAGCCGAAGGTGCGCTTGCCGCTGCCGAGGAGCGGGCAATGTGGGCTCGTTTTGGTCTATGAGCTGGCAAAACATATCTTTCCAAAAAGCTTCGCAGAGGAAATAATACAGGCCTGTTTTCCCACCCATGAATTCAATTCACAGGGTAAATTCATTGCATTTCCAATTTGGGGTTGGGATTTTTCAATGGATTGATCGGGTGGGCTGCAGTGTTTCGCCGGGTTGAATCATTTGCTTTGCCAGCGATTGACCTTCCACCTTCGAATCCACGATGCAGAAAACATTGGGATCTGTCTGGACGACTCGGCGCTGGACGGGTTCTAAAGCACTGCAGCAACAAGCAGGCGTGTCAGGATCATGGCTCTGGAAGTCGAACGGAAATTTCTTGTCGTCTCAGATGGATGGCGTGAAGGCGCGCATGCCTGCCCCATTCGGCAGGGCTATTTGTGCCTGGAGGCCGATGCCACGGTGAGGGTGCGGGTTGCCGGCGAAAATGCCTTCATCACGGTGAAGGGCAAGACCGCCGGCATGTCGCGTTCCGAATTCGAATATCCGGTGCCGCTGGCCGATGCGCAGGCGATGCTGGATGAACTGTGCATTCGCCCGCTGATCGAGAAGGTGCGCTACAGCGTGACCTATGCGGGCAAGGTGTGGACCGTGGATGTGTTCGAGGCAGCCAATGCCGGGCTCATCATGGCCGAGGTGGAACTGAAAAGCCCGGATGAGGTGGTGGACGTCCCCTCATGGGTGGGTGAGGAAGTGACCTACGATCCGCGGTATCGCAATTCCTCGCTGGTGTCCGAGCCACAGGGCGAGTGATTCTGCGCTGAGCAGCAGGCCTCGGCCTCTTGCATGCCTGGGCCGCACTATCCTCACCGGGCAAGCGGGTCCTCAATGGCACCATGAGGGCCATTGCCTGAGGCCTTCCGGGTGGATTGCCCCTCTTGCTGCTTGCCTCTGCCAGTCACCTGACGCGAGCTGTGCCGGATTGTAAGGCTCTCACTCCGCCTTTGTGTTCAGCGCGGCTTCGATCGCCAGCAGATCGCGCCAGACATGGCGTTTGCCGATGGGCGTCCGCAGCAGATAGGCCGGATGGAAGGTGGCGATGGCGCGAATGGTGCGGGTGCCGGTATCGTAATCCATGAACCGGCCCCGCAGGCGTGTGATACCTTCCTTGGAAGACAGCAGCGCCTGTGCCGACTGCCCGCCAAGACACACCACAAGATCCGGGTTCACCAGCTCGATCTGCCGGCGGATGAACGGCAGGCAGATGGTGGTTTCCTGCGGTGAGGGCGTACGGTTTCCGGGGGGACGCCAGGGAATGACATTGGCGATATAGGCGCTGGTGCGATCGAGCCCGATACTGGCCATCATCAAATCCAGCAGGCGGCCGGCGCGACCGACAAAGGGCAGGCCCTGCTGGTCCTCGTCGCGCCCCGGCGCTTCACCCACGAACATGATCCGGGCTTCAGGATTCCCGTCGGCGAACACCAGCCGGCTGGCGGTGCGCTTCAGGGCACAGCCATCAAAGGCTTCCATGATGGCACGCAAGGCCTCAAGGCTGGTCGCGGCCTGCACCGCCTCACGCGCCGCCAGTTCCGCCTCATCCGGCGCGCTGGTGGTGATGGCGGGGTTGACCGGCCGGGCCGGCGCTGGCGCGGCTCTTGCCGCATCCTGCATGCCGGTCTGCGCTGCCACCCCTGCCGTGGAAGAGTGCGGGAGAGCCGCCGCACTGCTTCTGTTCAGGCTTGCCTGCGCCCGCCGTGGCTCCGCCGCACTCTGGGCGAAGCGATCCACCGGCGCATCATCCAGCGCGACATCGACCCCGGCTTCCAGATGGAAGGCGAGAATGTCGGACCAGTCGTCGGAAGAAAGCTGCGTCATCGTAAACCGGATTGGAAGATGTGACGGGCGATAAGAAAGGCGGATGGCATGTTCGCCAGATCTCCCCAGCTATCGCATGATCGACGCCCGGGGGAAAGCGAACGCGCCCTCCGCGCCATATTGCGGTCGGATTGGGGCGATACCGCCACATGAAGGGCTGCGCTTGCATGCGGCCGGACGGGACACTGATATGGTGACCTGATGGATCCTGGGCAAGCGCGGAAAGGCCGGAAGGAAACGGGGTGAGGTTTCCTTGTCCGCAATCCTGCATTAGAACAGCATCGCCATCGGCGTGGGACTGAACCTGGACGGTATGCGATTCATGAACAAGGCTGAGCGCTTGCGCGCGATCCTCACGGGACGGAACCACGCAAACACGGCTGGCCGCAGCCGCCGGGCAGGCCTGATGGCTGCCCTGCTGGTGGGCAGCATGGCTCTGGCTGGCTGCGCCAGCACGGACAAGGACGATGTCCTCATCCCCGATGAGCCGGCAGAAAAAATTTATAACGAAGGCCTGACCCTTCTCCAGAAGAATGACCCTGTTGCCGCCGCCAAGCGGTTCGGAGACATTGACCGCCTGCATCCCTATTCGGAATGGGCCCGCAAGGCGCTACTGATGAACACCTTCGCCAATTTCGAGGCGGGGAACTATGATGAGACGATCTCATCCGGCAAACGCTATCTGGCGATGTATCCCGGCTCTGCGGACGCAGCCTATGCGCAGTATCTTGTGGCCTCCGCGCTCTACGAGAACATCCCGGACATCACCCGCGACCAGCGCAAGACCCGTCAGGCTCTCGATGCCCTTCAGGAAGTGGTGAACCGCTACCCGAACAGCGAATATGCCGCCACCGCCCGCCGGAAGATCGAGGTCGCCCGCGACCAGCTCGCCGGCAAGGAAATGATGGTTGGCCGCTATTATCTGAAGCAGAACAACTATACCGGGGCCATCAACCGTTTTAAAACAGTGGTGACCCAGTACCAGACCACGCGCCAGACTGAAGAGGCGCTGATGCGCCTGACCGAAGCCTATATGGCGCTTGGCGTGGTGAACGAGGCCCAGACATCAGCCGCGGTGCTTGGTTACAACTACCCGGACAGCCCCTGGTACAAGCAGGCGCACAAGCTGGTGCAATCGGGCGGGGTTGAACCGCAGGAGAACAAGTCCTCCTGGATCAGCCGGGCGTTCTCCGGGGGACGGAGCTGAGTCTGAATGCTCACTTCGCTCTCGATCCGCGACATTGTCCTTATCGAGAAGCTCGATCTCGCCCTGTCTGATGGCCTCACGGTCCTGACGGGTGAGACGGGTGCCGGCAAATCCATTTTGCTGGATGCCGTTTCCCTTGCCCTTGGCGGGCGGGGCGATGGATCTCTCGTGCGCCATGGTGCGCCACGCGGGCAGGTGACACTTGCCTTCGATCTGGCGCTCGACCATCCCGTCCACGCGATTCTGGCGGAAGCCGAATTGCCGGATGAAGGTGAACTGATCGTGCGCCGGGTGCAGATGGCGGATGGCCGCACCCGTGCCAGCATCAATGATCAGGCGGTCAGCGTTCAGACCCTGCGTCGCATTGGTGCAAGCCTCATCGAACTGCATGGCCAGCATGCCGATCGCGCGCTGGTGGACCCGGCAACGCATCGCGCGGTGCTGGATGCCTTTGCCGTGCTGGGGCCGGATCTGGAAAAGCTGGGGGCCTTGTGGCGCGCATGGCGCAGCGCGCATGGCACCGCGCGCACCGAACGCAAGCGGCTGGAAGAAGCGGCAAAGGAAGCCGATTTCATTCGCCACGCGGTGGAGGAGCTGACAACACTTGGTGCCGAGGAAGGCGAGGAAGAGGTTCTCTCCACCCGCCGCACCGCCATGATGCATGCGGAAAAGATTGCGGGTGATCTTTCCGAAGCGCTGGATTCGGTGGGTGGCGGGTCTTCGCCCATCCCCTCCCTTTCGGCAGCCGTGCGCCGGCTGGAGCGCCGCGCCGGGGATGAAGGCCAGAACATGATTCGCCCCGCGGTCGAGGCGATCGACCGGGCACTGGATGCGCTCGAAACCGCCCGCGCCCATCTTGAAGCGGCACTGGATGAAGCTGCTTTCGAGCCCCGCGAACTGGAGCAGATCGAGGAGCGCCTGTTCGCCCTGCGTGCGGCGGGGCGCAAATATGCGGTTCCGGTGGATGATCTGGCCAAGGTTACCGCCCGCTTCTGCGCCCAGCTTGAGCAACTCGACCAGAGCGAGAACCTGCTGGCGAAGCTTGACAAGGCCGCTGCTGAGGCAGAGGCCGCCTATCGTTCGGCTGCAGCGCGCATATCCGCTGCCCGGCGTTCCGCTGCGGCGGCGCTTGATGCGGCAGTGGCGGCGGAACTTGGCCCCCTGAAACTGGGCAATGCCACCTTCATCACGCAGGTCACGACGGAGGCGGATTCCGCCAGTGCAGATGGCTGTGATGGTGTTGAATTCTGGGTGCAGACCAACCCCGGCACTCGTCCCGGCCCCATGATGAAAGTGGCCTCGGGCGGTGAGCTTTCACGCTTCCTTCTGGCACTGAAGGTGGTGCTGGCGGACAAGGGCTCGGCCCCCACACTGATCTTTGACGAGATCGACACCGGTGTGGGCGGCGCGGTGGCAGATGCCATCGGCCAGCGCCTTGCCCGGCTCTCGAACACCGTGCAGGTGCTGTGCGTGACCCATGCGCCGCAGGTGGCGGCGCGGGCACTGCATCATCTGCTTATCGCCAAGGAAAGTTCCGGCAGCGCCGGGGTGCGGGTTGAGGATATGGATGCCCCGCGCACCGTGACCCGTGTGGCACCTCTCACACAGGAACATCGCCGCGAGGAAATCGCCCGCATGCTGGCTGGTGCAACCGTGACCGATGAAGCCCGCGCGGCTGCAGAGCGCCTGTTGAGTGCAGAGCACTGAGGCGACGAACTGATCGGGCCAGACATGGAAGCATTGTCCCGTTTTTTCGCGGGGCAGTTCCGGACCTCAGCTTGAAGGTTCATTCAAGCGCTGCGTGGGCGGAACAAAAGGCTCGTGCCCCATAAGCAGGAGCTTTGGCGTGAAGCTGCAAGGCGGTGGTGTATGTCCCCGCCGGGGAAATGTATTGAAAGATCGCTTTTTATCTCTGCGCTCTCTGGCGACAGCCGCAGATGCGAATGCAAGGGCGGGTTCTTGACGCCCCCATCTTCCTCGCATGCCTCTTTCATCCCCGTCCGAAACGGGTGTGCGCCCGGTCTGCCTCATTGATGCTGCGCAGCACTCTGGCCGGGCTTCCGGCGCAGACCATGTGCGCAGGAATATCCCGTGTGACCACAGCCCCGCCACCGATAACCGCGCCATCCGCAATCGTTACACCGGGCATGATGGACACGCCTGCACCTATCCAGACATTATTTCCGATAGTTACGGGCAGGGCAAATTCCAGCCCGGCATTCCGGCGTGCGGCATCCAGAGGGTGGCCGGCAGTGTAAATGCCGACATTGGGGCCGATAAAGACGTTGCTGCCAATACGAACCTTCGCGCAATCCAGAATAACGAGATTCACATTGGCGTAAAAATTGTCGCCAATCTCGATATTGAACCCATAGTCGCAGTGAAACGGGCCTTCGAGAACGACGTGCGCGCCAATACCGCCCAACAGGGTTTTGAGCAGGTCCGCTTTGCGCGCCTCATCATCCGGAGGAAGATGGTTCAGCTGATGCAGGATGCGTTTGGCGGCCTTGCGTGCAGCCAGAAGGTCCGGATCATGATTGGCGTCATACAGCTCACCACGGGCTGCTTTCTCCAGCTCTTGCATCATTCATGTCCGGCTGTGAGGGGGGATGTCCAGTGCGGCAGCTCAATCTGCGGAAGGCTTGTTCTGGCGCAGGTTTTTCACCTCACCGCGCCGGCTTTTGGCGGCAAGGCGGCGTTCTTTGGAGCCAAGGGTTGGCCGTGTGGCGCGGCGCGGCGGGTTCACCACGGTGGCGGCGCGGATCAGTTCCACCAGCCGTTCAATGGCATCTTCCCTGTTGCGCTCCTGACTGCGGAAGCGCTGGGCCTGAATGATGATCTCCCCTCCGCGCGTGAGGCGCTGGCCGGCAAGGCCAGCAAGGCGCATCTTCACCCCTTCCGGCAGATTGGGGGAGGCGGCCATGTTGAAGCGCAATTGCACGGCGCTGGAAACCTTGTTCACATTCTGCCCACCGGGACCGGCAGCGCGGATATAGGCGAACTCAAGTTCCTGCTCGGCGATGGCGATGCGGGGGGTGATCTCGATCATGGGCCATGGACCATAGAGCGGCACGCGTCGCGGCGCACCCGTGAATAGGACTGTTTATGCATTTATAGAGTGGCGGGCAGATGTCTCCAGCCAGATCGGCATCAGCATCTCAATGCGATGCGGCCCGAAACGGGAAGCTCCACCGGCTTTCCCCTGCCCAACCCCGTCGCCTGGGGTTTTGCGCAGGGCCCCGGGCGTCTATGAACGGAAGCACGAAAAGCGTGCACGCTTTTTAGCGCCAGCCTCTCGCCAGCGCATGCCTTCAGACCGCTCCGGAACAAGGAAATACAGATGCGCAGCAAGCTGGTGCCCAGCCTGTGTCTTTCAGGGACACGTTCTGACGTCTTAAGAATGCTCATGGCCGGGGTGATGTGTGCGGGCATGGGGCTGGCCTCAGCGCCATCCATGGCGGAAGAGGTCCAGATTCCCGGTCCCGCCGGTCCGTTGTCCGCAGAAGCGCTGGCCGTGCCCGACGCCGCTCATGCGGTTGTCATCATCCCCGGTTCCGGTCCGATTGATCGCGATGGAAATGCGCCGGTCATGGGGCTGAAATCCGATGCCTATCGCCAGCTGGCGGAACAGCTGGGCGAAGCGGGAATCGCCTCGCTGCGTGTGGACAAGCGGGGTTTCTTCGGCAGCGAAAAGGCAATCTCGGATCCCAATCAGGTCACCATTGCCGAATATGCGGCTGATGCGCGGGGCTGGGCGGCGAAGGCGCGCACGCTTGCGCCCTGTGTGTGGCTCGCCGGCCATTCGGAAGGCGGGCTGGTGGCGCTGGTGGCGGCAACGCAAGCTCCGGATGAGATTTGCGGCATCATTCTCATGGCCGCGCCCGGCCGCCCGGTGGGCAAACTGCTGGTGGAGCAGATGGAAAGCAACCCCGCCACCGCCGCTCTCGCCCCCCAGATCAGAGATATTGTCGCGGATCTGGAAGCGGGAAAGCCACGAGATCCGCAGACCATTCCTGCGGCTCTGCAGCCGATGTTCACACCCGGCCTGCAGCGCTTCATGATGGATCTGTTCAGCTATGATCCAGCGGCACTTGCAGGCAAATGGAAGGGGCCGGCACTGATTCTGCAGGGTGACCACGACATGCAGGTGAAGACGCAGGATGCGGACCTTCTGGCCGCGGCCATGCCGCAGGCGCAAAAGCACATACTGCCGGGCGCAACCCATATGCTAAAGCCGGACCAGCCGGGCCAGCCATTCGCAACCTATGTCAATCCGGCTCTACCTCTGGATGCGGCAGTGGTGCCGACGATTGCCGGATTTGTGAAGGCTGGCAGGCCATAGAGTGCGTGAAAGCCTTTGTTCCATGATGCGGTTGTATCTGTCCATCAGGGCCTTCCTTGTGGCATATCCCCATCTGCAACATTTTACCGGTGGCAAGAGAGAGTGGGTGCGATGACGGACGGCAAGGCACGCTCATGGTGGGCAAGGGTGGTTTCGGCGGCCTGTGTCGGTGGCCTTGCGGGGCTGCTTCTGGTTTTGCCCGCAGCGCAGGCTTTTGCGATGCCTTCACGCGTCATTCTGCTGCGTCATGGCGAGAAGGCCGGCCCCTATGAGTTGTGCAAGGTGGGTGAAAGGCGGGCGCAGGCACTGGCCGAACAATATCTGGGCAAGGATGCCACCCAATCCCTGTTCCGGCCGGATGAAAAGCCCGCCGCGATTTTGACCATTACCCCCCACACGAACGAAACCGCTTCTCCCATTGCGCTGACCTGGCCGATGACCGTGCGCGGATACAGCGTGGTGCAGGGCCATGGACTCAAGGAATGGTACAGCGCATTCGGCCCCCGCACGCGTGAGGCCGTGCGGGATATGGCGGATCTCCCGGAGTGGGCGGGTAAAACCATTGTCGTGATATGGGACAACACCCGCATCGTGCAGGAAAAGCACCCGCGCTACCTGGCCGATGACATCTCCGTCACTCTCTATAACCTGCTTGGTCTGGATGCACTTGAGGGTGTGCCGGATGAATGGGCGGACGCGAACTACAATTATTTCTGGATCATCGATTTCGACCCGAAAACCGGAAAGCCGTCGAAGTTCGAGATGAAGAAGCAGGAATTCACCGGGAAATATGCCGATCTGCCTCAAAATGACTGGGGCAAGCCCAATGGCCTCAAGAAGAAATCCGGCTGTGCACTTGGGCGCGGAAGCCTGAAAGCCAAGCCCTGACCAGCGGGCCGGAATGACAGGCGTTCCAAATTGCCGAGGATAGCTTTCCCGGGCCATGAGGCAGCATCGAAATGGCTGCAAAACAACAAGACCCCACGCCGGTTTGAAACCGGCGTGGGGTCTTGTTGTTTCAGTTGGTGATCCGGCAGCGAGATGCTCGGATGACACGCCGCACAGGCATCGCGTCTCAGCCTTCGCGGCTGGGATTATAGGCCAGCAGGCGCAGGGCATTCAGTGTCACCAGCACGGTTGCGCCCGTATCTGCCAGAATGGCAATCCACAGGCCCGTGATGCCAAGAATGGAGGTGACAAGGAACACCGCCTTGAGCCCTAGCGCGATGGCCACATTCTCATGAATGTTGCGCATGGCCTGCCGGGCCAGACGGATCTTGGCCGGCACATCCAACACCCGGTTGCGCAGAATGGCGGCATCCGCCGTCTCCAGCGCCACATCGGTGCCAGAGCCCATGGCGACACCCACCGAGGCCTGACGCAGGGCCGGAGCATCATTGATGCCGTCGCCCACCATCATCACATGCTCGCTGCCCAGTTCACGGATGGCGGTGAGCTTTTCCTCCGGCATCATCTGTGCGCGGAAGGCCATGCCCAGCTTGCCGGCAATGGCCGCAGCCGTACGCGGATTATCGCCGGTGAGCATGGTGGCGCTCACGCCCAGTTCCTTGAGTTGACGCATGGCCTCGGCGGCATCCGCGCGGGGTTCATCCCGCATCGCAAGCAGGCCAAGGGCACGGCCAGGGCGGAACACCACGACCGTGGTCTTGCCTTCGGCTTCCAGCGCTTCCGCACGGGCCAGAGCCTCTGCACTGAGCACGCCACTTTCCGCCGCAAAACCGGGGCTGCCGACCCAAACCGGCATATCATCCAGCAGTGCTTCCACACCCTGCCCCGGCAGGGCGCGTGCGCCCTTCACCGGCAGCGGGGTAGCCCCAGCCTCAGCCGCACGGCGCAAAATGGCCTGTGCGAGCGGATGGCGCGAACCGTCCTCAACACCTGCCGCCACGGAGAGCAGTTCGGCTTCATCCGCCTCCAGCGTCACCACATCGGTCACTTCCGGGCGGCCCTGCGTGAGGGTGCCGGTCTTGTCGAAGGCGACATGCTTCACCTTGGCGGCCGCTTCCACCACCGCGCCGCCCTTCAGCAGCAGGCCATGGCGTGCGCCGGTGGAAAGAGCCGAGGCGATGGAGGCCGGCACCGAGATGACCAGTGCGCATGGGCAACCGATGAGCAGAAGCGCCAGACCGCGATAGACCCATGTATCCCAATCCGCCCCAAAGGCGAGCGGGGGAATGAGGATGGTGAGGATCGCCACCCCCACAACCGCCGGCATGTAATAGCGGCTGAAGCGATCAATGAAGCGCTCCGTGGGCGCGCGGGCGCTCTCGGCTTCCTCCACAAGGCGGATGATGCGAGAGATGGTGTTGTCTGAAGCCGCCTTGTTCACGCGCACGCGCAGCACGGCCTCGGTGTTGATGGCTCCGGCGAAAACGGTGTCTCCGGCCTTCTTCAGGGCGGGCACGCTCTCGCCCGTCACCGGGCTTTCATCAACGCCGGAGGTGCCTTCCACCACAATACCATCAGCGGGAATGCGCTCACCTGGGGCGACCTGAACGATCTGGTTGATCTCAAGTGTTTCGGCCGGCACCTCGCGGTTGCCCTGTGGCGTTTCAAGCCGCGCGGTCTTGGGCACAAGGGTTGCGAGCGCACGGATGCCATCGCGCGCCTTGTTTGCGGCTACGCCCTCCAGCACCTCGCCCACAGCGAACAGGAACACCACCAGCGCGGCCTCTTCCGCCGCGCCGATCCAGAGCGCGCCGATGGCGGCAATGGTCATCAGGCTTTCGATGGAGAAGGGCTGGCCGGTGCGTACCAGCGCGAAGGCGCGGCGTGCAACCGGGGTAACGCCAACAAGGCAGGCCAGCACAAACGGCCACAGGCCCAGCACCGGCCAGAGAATTTCAAGTGTCCACGCCACCACCAGCAGCGCGCCGGTAAGGACGACGAGATGGCCCTTTCGGGTCTGATACCAGCGCTTGCCACGATCGGCCGGATCATCATGATCATGGCCGCCATTGCTTTCGTCGGTATCTTCGCCATGGCCGTTGGCAGAATGATCGTGCCCGGCGTGGTCATGTCCTTCATGGTCATGGCCGGCATGGTCGTGCCCACTATGGTCATGTCCCGCATGATCATGGTGCTGCTGGGATGATGTGGCGGCCGCCGCCTGCCCGGATGTGCGTGGGGCAATATCATAGCCCAGCTTGCGCACGGTCGCTTCAATCGTGCTGTTTTCGGTGGTGCCGTCTTCCACCGTGGCGCGCAGGCGCTCGGTCATCAACGCCACCTCGACACCCGAGACCCCCGGAAGGCGCTCAACGGCGGTGCGGATCTTGTCCGCACACGAGCCGCAATCCATGCCCGTCACGGTCCACTCGCACGTTTTGACAGGCTTGTTCATCGGGTCCTCCGGCTTGCCTGTTCCATCCGCTGCCTTATCTAAAGGCTCTAGTCACTAGAGCATCAAGAGGGCATTTCATGTTTTCGATTGGAAAACTGGCGGCGGCGACCGGAGTGAAGGTGCCCACCATCCGCTATTATGAGCAGATCGGCCTTCTTGCCACACCAGACCGTAACAGCGGCAACCAGCGTCTGTATGACGATGCCGCCCGCGCCCGGCTGGCCTTTATTCGCCATGCCCGCGAACTCGGTTTCCCGCTGGATGCGATCCGCGAACTGCTGGGCCTCTCGGATGATCCGGCCCGCTCCTGCGAACAGGCCGATGCCATTGCCCAGCGCCAGCTTGCACAGGTGGAAGCGCGTATCACCCGTCTCAATGCCCTGCGTGCGGAACTGGAGCGCATGGTGCACCAGTGCGCCCACGGCACCATTGCCGAGTGCAGGGTGATCGAGGTTCTGGGCAACCACGCCTTGTGTGCGCATGAGCACGCCGAGCCATCCCTTGTTCAGGAAGAGGCATAGCGCCGAACTCAGGTCAGGCCTATCGCGATGTGATGGAAAATGACATGAATTCAGAAGGTTGGAGGAGTTCCATTCGGCTGGGATGCCGAATATGGGCATGGAAGACCTGTATGGAAGAATTGGGTCATCCGCCAGATATGCTTCTCTGTGGTGCGGCGGTTCCATGCCAGACTTCGGAATAGATTATCTCACGGCGGGCAATTGTGCGTGTGAGATTAACACCTAGCCCCGTGGTGAAAGCGCCTCTGCCCCCCTCAGAATCGCTTCAGCAGCCGGGCTTGGCATGCCGGCCTCATCAGCCAGCACAAGACCGGGCAGAATGACCGGCGCCGTCCGCCGTTCCTTGATGGCGCGCACCAGTAATCGCAGGGCCGGCGCATTCGGACGCGCATGCACCGGCATCAGTTCCACCGCCCCGAAACGCCCTGCCAAGGCATCGAGAATCGCGACAATATCCGTTGGCCGGTGAATGAGGCACAATGTGCCCTGGGGCGAGAGACAGCGGCTGGCGGCCACCACCCATTCCCGCAACAGGCTGTGAGGAGCCATATGGGCCAGCGCCCGCCCGGCATGGGGAGAGGTGCGGTGCGCAGCCTCACTGTTGTAGGGCGGGTTCATCAACACCAAATCCGCACTGCTGGCGGCAGGCAATGCCGGCCCTTTGGGGTGGGCGATAGTGGTCACGTCCGCACAGACCACATCACAGCGCCCGGAAAGCCCATTCAGCCTGATATTCTCGCCAGCCAGTTCCGCCATGGCCGGCTCCAGTTCCACCAGCGTGCCCCGGGCATCCGGGCACCGGGTGAGGAAGGCCAGCCCCGCGCTCCCCACGCCCGCACCCATATCCACCACATGGCGGCACCGGGGCGGACCAAAAGCCGCAAGCAGCATCGCATCATGTCCCACCCGGTGCCCGTGCGCGGACTGACGCAGGACAAGACGCCCCCCCAGCACATGGTCCAGCGTGGTTTCAGGGGGCATTGTGTCGTCGGGTGAATCCTGCCCCGCCGGTATATCTGTCTTCATGCGCTCGCTCATGGCCGGCCAGACCAGTAGCCGCCACCCTCCGGCATTGGCGGCAAGGCCTCATCCAGCCCCGCACCAATCAACAGCCGGCGCGCCTCCACCAGATCCTCATCCAGCACCAGAATCCGGCGTGGCAATATGCCGATGGAGCCTTCAACAGCACTGATATGCACATCCGCCAGAAGGTAGTCGACCCCGGCCGAAGTCAGAAATGCCTCAATGGCGCCCAGCAGCACAACATCATTGGTTCGCAGCAGTTCGCGCATCCCTGCCCCCTGAAATTCCGGCCCCAAAAGAGCAAATTCGCTTACGCCGCAGATGCAGCCCTTGCGCGAACCCTATCCGCATCCCTATGGTGCGCCCCGAAGAATGACAAGCGGGAGCGTTTCTTGTCCCTCGTCCTTCCGTTCGAGTCCAAGGATCCGTCAATCGAGACGCTGGTGCGCCTCGTGCAGGCGGATATGGTCCGTGTCAATGCGGCCATCATCGCCCGTACCGGGTCTGATGTGGCCATGATTCCCGAGGTGGCCAACCACCTCATCTCCTCCGGCGGCAAGCGGCTGCGGCCGATGCTGACGCTCGCCAGTGCGAGCCTGTGCGGCTATGCGGGCGAAGGGCACATCACCCTCGCCGCCGCGGTGGAGTTCATGCACACTGCCACCCTGCTGCATGATGATGTGGTGGATGAGAGCGACATGCGCCGCGGCAAGCTGGCCGCGCGCAAGCTCTGGGGCAATGAAGCCAGCGTTCTGGTGGGCGACTTCCTTCTGGGGCAGGCCTTCCGGATGATGGTGGAAGTGGGCTCCCTCACCTGCCTCGACATCCTCTCGCGCGCCGCCTGCGTGATCGCGGAGGGCGAGGTGATGCAGCTGGCCGCCGCCAAGAACATGGGCACCACGGAAGAGAACTATCTCGCCATCATCCGTGGCAAGACGGCCGAGCTGTTCGCCGCCGCATGCGAGGTGAGCGCCGTGCTCGCCGCCCGCCCGGAAGCGGAGCAGGCCGCGTGCCGGGATTATGGCATGGATCTGGGCATCGCCTTCCAGCTGGTGGACGACGCGCTGGATTATGGCGGCAGTGCCGACAAGCTCGGCAAAAATCTGGGGGATGATTTCCGCGAGGGGAAGATCACCATGCCCGTGCTTCTGGCCTTCCAGCGCGGCAACGCGGAAGAGCAGGACTTCTGGCGCAAATGTCTGGAGCGCGGCGAGGCGAATGATGCCGACCTTGCCCATGCCATCGAACTGCTGCGCACGCGTGACGCTATCGCCGATACGGTGGTGAAGGCGCATGAATATGGCGCAAAGGCCAAGGCCGCGCTTGAGATCTGCCCGGACAACGCCGCAAAGGCCGCGCTGGCTGAAGCCGTGGACTTCTGCCTCTCCCGCGCACATTGAGTTTCATCCGGCCTTCGGGCCGGATGATATGCCAGCAACATTTTCTGCATTTCATCGGCAAGATGGTGCTCGATGTGGTGTTCGGCAGGCTCTGAGTTTAAGGCACACCAAACTCAGACTTCAGGAAGTCTACTGTCGCCTGATCACGTAGCTTGCAGACGATATTCTGGTTCGCAAAGGCACCTTTGAACCACTTTCCGTCGTTGCGATCGACCGTAAGCTTCCAATCTACCCCGACCACGTACTCAGCCAGCTCCGGATTGTCTGCGTGCCTTCCAAGATTCTGCCCGATCAATGCTTGCTGCAGAAGAGGGCCGTCAGCTGTCTGGAAATCCGCAGCCAGAGTCTTCTCGGTCGTCACTACGCCATAACCAATGTAGCCCTTGCCTTTATCGAAAACGAATACCTCGTCCCCAATGCTGAGCTGATCGAGCCTCTTGGAGTAAAACTGCCCGCCACCAGCGGCGATGAAGCCGTACTTCCTGTAATCTTCCCAGGAGCGGTTTTCATTAAGGCCGGCATTGGCAAAAAAGTAGCCGGACCACGGCGCTCTCACTTTACGCTCTGATCTTTCCTCAACTTCTTCTTGGTCCAGCAGAAAATCTGTGGTTAGCCATTCTTGTCCATTCGCCTCAAATACATTGAAAAATACAGTATTTATAGAAATTCCATGCTGCTCTGACAAATACTCGACGATGCGCTTGGATGCAGGATCAAGCTCACTGGCTACTATCAACATAGAATGAGTAGAATTAAGCTGTTCAGGGATCGCCTCTCCGTACTTCTCGCGAAAAGATGTAGCCAGACGCTGGTTCAGATATCTCTCTGCGCGCTCATAAATTTCGGGCGTCGTCAGCGTATGCACCCAAGATGCATAATCCAACACCTGCGCTACAATATCTCGTGGGGTGCGATCTTTTTTCAACTCAATGATAATGAGCGCCCCGGTGGCGTCCATGGCAAGCAAGTCGATAAACTTCCCATGGTCAGTTGGAACCTGCCGTCCAATAATAATCGCATCAAGTCCTGCCAGCGCTGGATCGGCGGCCAGCCAATCTTCGATCAGGCTTTCCTTCGTCAACGCCCGACGTTTCGCGGGTAGCAACTGATTACCAACAATACCATAGAGCGTTGTCACGCTACCCTCCCAATATTCATCAGCATATTTTAGTGATCCTCTGAGGAGGCCCCGGATTATCAGAGAAGACTGACGGATGAATAACTCAGATGATGATTTATTGAAGAAATCCTGTCCATCGGAAAAATATTCTCGGATTGGACTGCATCATCAGAATAGATAAACCTCTCCTATCCCTTGGACTGCTTCCAAAAAATAGCCCCTAATCCACCACCGGCCGCGTCGGATAGGTCCATACACCCATCTGGGGTTCAGGGCCGGCAGGTATGGCTGGCGCAGTGGACGCGGGCACAGCCGGGCGCTCCAATGTGGCCGGGCGTGTCATCTGCGGCGCAACAGTGCGTGCCGGCTGGCGCTGGGCAGTGGCTGGACGGGGCTGGGTTGCGTAGCGCTGTTCCAGAGATTCCGCCCGCGCACGGTTCGTGCTGATGAGGCACAATGAGCGCTGCTCGAAATTCCCGATGCCGCGCGGCCCTTCGAACGGGGCGACACTCTGGCAATCGAAATTCCGGAAAATGAGGAAGCGATATTGCGCCTCCTCCAGCAAAGTACGCCATGCAGCGCGCTGTGCGGAGGCCAGATCTGCCCGGCCGGAAATCACCGCAAGCGCCCGCCCCAGCGCGGCCTCCAGCGCCTGCTCGCTGGCGCGCGTGGCATCGAACAGACAGCGATTATATTCGCGGGGGGCAACCTGATCGCGCGGGCAGATGGGTTCTTCTTCCCACGGCTCCTCCACCATCAGGTCTGCTGCGGGCGGCACCACAGCTTGCGGAGATGTGGAGGGCCGCGCCTGTTCATTCCCGGCCACAGGCCCAGCGCCCGTTTGGCTTATCTGTCCGGTTTCAGCCTGTGCCGTGGCAGCCGCAACACCGGAGGCCCCGGCCTGTTCACCAGCACCGGAAACCTGCGCTGCCGTGCCATCTGCCTTAGCGGCGGGCCAGATGACCTCAACCCGCCCCTGACTTCGCGGCGCAGCCCCTGCCGGCGCTCCCATATTCTCTTGCGCATAGAGAGGCGCCACCCCCGCCGTGCTCATCGCAAGCACGACCAGCCCTGCCCCCAGAGCCCTGAACACACGCCTCCCCGGCAGATGACCGAGGCGCAGAACAGGGGCCTTCGGTCCATTCAGTGTCAGTATTCTAGCCTGCTTGAGAATCACGGCATGCTCTTTGGCAGGGATGGCAAGGAATGAACACAGGGCAAGAGGCTCACACTGCCTGCGCGCCACGCGGACTGCAAGCCGGTGCGGACCTGCTCTCCACCTTCCATAAATAGCGGCAACTCTACCCACACATCAGCCTTCTGCCCTCATCTGCCCAAAAAGCAGAAACCGGGAAACTCAGGAGGCCGCACGGGCATAGGCGCGGATGCGTTCCACCATCGAGCGCAACCCATTCGAGCGCTGCGGTGTCAAATGGCCTTCCAGCCCGATCTTCCGGAAAATGCCCAGCACATCCATATCCAGAATCGCCTGCGGGCTCCGGCCGGAAACGAGCATCAACAGCACCGCGACCAGCCCGCGCACGATATGCGCATCGGAATCGCCGAAGAAGACCAGCACCGGGCCATCCGGCGTGTCCTGCCGCTCACAGATGAGCCACACCTGGCTGGTGCAGCCCTGCACCTTGTTGTCATCCGTGCGGGCATCATCGGGGAAAGGTGCCAGCCCTTTGCCGAGTTCGATCACAAAGCGGTAGCGGTCTTCCCAATCATCCAGAAACTCGAAATCCGCGACCAGTTCGTCGATATTCATGAAACGGCCCTTTCGGCCATTCGCCGGCCTGAAAGCCGGCGCAGTGCTGGGTTCTGCGTGCGATCCGTGCCTGCCCTATAGACCATTTTCGGGCACAATGGGCACCGGTTCGCGTGAAGAAATGTACACGGCTCATCCATCAGGGTGCTGCTCAGCTTCAATGAAAAGCCCGGGCCATTGTTCCGCAAACAAAAGAAACCCGGCCAATCGCCCTCTTGGGAGAGAACGATGTGCCGGGGTCAAGTCGCGGATACTCTTCACTGAAAAATGGCGCTCAGCTCGGACGCTGGCTGGTTTCGGGGCTGGCGTGGGGTGCGGGCCCCACAGGCTTTGCCTTGTCTCCACCACCCCATTCGGGCGAGAGATCATCGGCCTTCAAGCCAAAACTCTCCGGGCTGTCATGTCCCGGTGCGGAAGCCGTGCTCGCGCTGCTGTTGAGCGTCTCGGCAAGCCACTGTGCACCCGCCTGTGCCTTTTCCGTCAGGTGCGACACCATCTGTCCGCCCACGGCGCAGGCATCGGGCTGGCGCTGGCAAAAGCCACCGGCATCCGAGACCACGGCCTGCATGGCTCCGAAAGCATCGAACATGCTGACATCATTACCCGTGGTCCCCTTCAGGCCCAGCGGCAACAGCAGCAGCAGCAGGGCGATCCAGAAGGTCATGCGCAACAGGAAAAACATCACGCCCTCTTGAATGGCTCTTCGCGGACGCCCCGCGACACCTGCATCATAGCAAATGCATCGCGCCGGAAACGGGGCATGTGCGGGGCATTTCAAGACATCGTTAACACTGGCAGCTATCTCTGCGCCCCCGTTTAGCAATCGCTTAAACGGCCCATGCCACCCTTGGGGCAACTTCAGGAACACGGGCGGCCCTGCCGCCGGCATGTTCTCCCAGGGCGCGTATAGGGGGCGTAGTGGCTCAGTTCGGCATCGATGGTCTGGAAGGAACGGCACCCTCGGCCAATCCGCATGCGGATGGAGGGCGAGAAGGCTTTCCACGTCTGGCGACACTTGGCCGGCTGATGGCGATCACGCTTGGCGGGCTGGGGCTCATGGCGCTGGCCAGCGCGGGGGTGGTGCTTCTGGGGCAGGCTTCCGGTCTGCTGGTGGGAGACCCGGTTGATTCTTTCTTTCTGCTCGGCGTGGGTCTGCTGTGCGGGGCACTGGCCGTTCTTTCCACCGGGCTGAGTCGTGCCGCGCGCGGTGCCAGCGAGGCGCAGCAGTGCGCCGGTGCGGTGCTGATTACCCGCCATGACCGGCTGGGCAATGCCTGCCGGGTGGAAATGAAAGACGGGGCCTTTGCCCGCAGCGCGCCAGACAGCCTTCTGGGCTCATCCCTGTTCGAACGGGTTCTGGTGACAGACCGCCCCGCCTTCCTTGCCGCCATCCGCAGCGCCATCTCGGAGCCCGTGAACTGCGAAGTCCGCCTGCGGGCAGAGGCCGGGGAGACCGGGATCGCGGGTTTTCTGCCGCTCGAAATCCGCGCCTTGCCACAGGCTGATGGCACGGTGCGCGTGGTGTGGCGCGAAGCCATCATTGCCCGCCATCAGGCAGAGGCTGATGCCCGCGCACGGGCGGATGCTGAAGAAGCCAATGCCGCCAAAAGCCGTTTTCTGGCTGCCATGAGCCATGAGTTGCGCACCCCGCTCAACGCCATTCTCGGGTTCTCGGAGCTTTTGTCCACCGAGACCGGCGCGCAACTGGATGAAGCCCGCAAGGCTGAATATGCCCGCATCATTCATGAAAGCGGCCAGCATCTTTTGTGCCTTGTGAACGATATTCTCGACCTCTCCCGCGTTGAGGCCGGTGCCTACATGCTGGAAGCAGAGCCGGTGGATGTGGGCGCGCTGGTCTCGGGTTGCGCCGGCATGCTGGCGATGGATGCCGCACGCGCCGGCGTTCAGCTTCAGGTTTCCGCTGGCCGGCACCTGCCCGCCATGATGGCGGACCAGCGGGCGCTGCGGCAGATCATGCTCAACCTCATGTCCAATGCGGTGAAATTCACCCCGGCGGGCGGGCGGGTGCGTGTTGGCATCCGCAAGCAGGGAGAGGCTCTGCTGCTGCATGTGCGCGATACCGGCCCTGGCATGAAGCCGGAGGATGTGGCACGGCTGGGCGAACCCTTCTTCCAGGCGGGAGACCGTATCCAGCAGGCGCGCGGCAGCGGGCTGGGGCTGGCGGTCGTGCGCAGTCTGGTCCACCTGCATGGCGGCACGTTCCGGGTGGAAAGCACCCCCGGCAAGGGCACCAGCGTTTCCATTCTGCTGCCTCCGCCGGGTGCTGTGGAACCTTCCGCGCCCCTCTCCGCAGCAGCTTCCGCTGCCACCATCGTGCCCCAGCATACGGGCCGCACTGACAGCGACAGCATAGAAGCCGGCAAAGAGGAACCGGGGAGCGTTGTCGCCCCCTTCCCCGCTCCACGCGGCACACTTGAAAACCGGGCAAGGAGGATGGCATGAGCCTTGACCAGACCTCCGGCATGATCGCGCCGGACCTGCACCCGCATGACGGCTTCGCGCCACAACGTCCACATGGAAACCGTCGCCTGCGGGTTCTGGATTTCTGCGCCGGCGCTTTTCTGGCGGCCTCCGCACTGGCGGTTCTGGCAAACGCGCTGCTGTTCCAGCCCGGTCGCACCCACACCGGCACGCAAGCGGGCGGACCGCTTTCCGGCATGGGCGCACTGGTTGAAGCCATGACCGGTGAAGTGGGAAGCGGAGCAGGTGAAGCCGTGCGCGCAGAGGGCACCATGCCCGCCGCACCGAAGTTCACCTCCATTTCCGTGCCAGCCGCCACATCCGCACGCACCACAGCTGCGCCGGCAGAAGGCAATCTGGGCTATCTGGCCTCCAAGACCCCGGTGACAGGCATGGCCTCGGCAATGGTGCCTGTGCGCCCCAATGAGACCGACGTAAAGGGGCTGACCGCCCCCAAACGCATGTCGAACGTGCGCCCCTCGGCAGATATCGGCCCGCCCACGGCATCTGCCGGGGTTATTCGTCCGCCGCAGGGTCTGCCCGCCTCCACCCGCACGCGGGCGGTGCAGCGGGCGCTTGCCAAGCTGGGCTATGGTCCGCTGAAGGTGGACGGGGTGGAGAGCACCCAGACCAGCCAGGCCATCCAGCGCTTCCAGCAGGATCGCAAGATGCCCATCAACGGGCAGATCAATGATCGCCTGCTGCGCGAACTCTCTGCTGTTTCCGGCATGAAGTTGCAGTAGTTTCTGAAGGTCAGGCGTCTGCCTCCGGCTTATGCGCCCAAAGCCCGCGACAGCCTGAACCGGTCATGCGCGGGATTGAAACCCGCTTGTCTTTCGAGGGTAACATGCGGCTGAAAAGCGCCATCTTCGTTTCCGCCCTGCTGCGTCGTGCACAGGTGGAAGGGGCTTATGGCCTTGTGGTGCGGCGTGGCGCGGAAGAGGCTGGCGCGATTTTTGTCAAGGTCTCGGCTCTGGATGGCACCGCCGCCCTTTATGGCCCCGCGCCGCAGACCGCCTTTGATGAGGCCAGCCCGGTCGACCGCAAGTTCAGCATCATCATCCCCCCCGGCAGCCCTGAAGCTGATGCTGATGCCCGCCTCGCCAAGGAAATCCGGTTTGACCCAGATGTCCATATCGTGGAAATCGAGGATCGTCAGGCCCGTCACTTTCTCGATATCGCGACCGACTGAGCCCTGCGGTTCTTGAACGGAATGCCCCTTCTCCGTCTCTTGCCCATTTTGTCTCACAAGCTGTGAAACCATTTCCGACCCTGCGGCGTTATCGTCCTGTCCACTGGCCATGACTGGCCGGTCAAGGACGCGCATACCACAGGGAAGCGCACATATGTGCCCCCACCCCAGCGGTGGCAACGGAGCACAGCCAGATGCGCCCCTTCGGGAGGAGCACGGGCATGAGCACGATCATTCGCTTTCCGCTATCGCGCACAGCAGCTGGACGCAGCATGTGCAATACGCCCCCACGACAGAGATGGCAGACGGACCCGCCAGGAGCGCGCGTCGTGATCCTGCCTGTCGTGCGCATTGAACGACACGATTCCGGCAGCACAGGCCGCATGGGCGGAGGCAAGGTAATCTGCATCCCTTTCGGGCTGGAGACGGAGGGCCCCCGACCGGCCTGAACCGCCTGAAGGCGTGGGTTTCACAAATTCTTGCACCTGTCCGCCGCCACCTTCCCATATGGGCCGGAGGTGTGGCAGCGGCTGGAAACATTTCGTGCGAAAGCCCTATCTGCGCACGGCCTGCACGGGACGCGGACGAACAGCGCGATTCATCTGCCGGCTGAGGGGCTGGAACGAAGCCACCGGAGCACCTGATCGGGGGGCACTGCGCCTATCTGTGAAATGAAAAGCGCAGGCATCAAGGTGGCGCAGTTTGAGAGAGGCCTGATGTAGACCATCTCAACGCCAGCCATTGGCATGCCTGAAAGGGATGATGGTCTGCTTGCGGAGCAAAAATGCAGCTTGAATGCGCTCGTGTGCCAGCCGGGTCCATTGTCACGGCACGGACGACATCAGCCAGCGAGACCATTGGCAATGGCAACAGGAGAGGACATGTGCAGGCCAGAGCGCATTCACCGGCCGCACATGTCTTGTCAGGTTGGGCCTATTGACGCCCTCATCCATAAAAAAGCGGGGCACCCGGCCCCGCTTCATTCACTTGCACTCGGCCAGATCGCGCTTTTCCTGCACGGTGGAGTCAGATCCCAGCCGATAGATAACGGGAGCACCGGTGCCCAGTTCCCGCTTCAGGATGCTCTCCGGCGTGTGCTTCTCCAGCACCATGATGAGCGCGCGCAGGGAGTTGCCATGCGCCGCCACCAGTGTGCGACGGCCGCGCAGCACGCAAGGCAGGATTTCCTGCACATAATAGGGCAGCGTGCGGGCAACCGTGTCGCGCAGGCTTTCGCCGCCGGGCGGGGGAATGTCATAGGACCTGCGCCAGATATGCACCTGATCCTCACCCCATTTGGCGCGGGCGTCATCCTTGTTCAGGCCGGAAAGGTCGCCATAGTCACGCTCATTCAGCGCAACGCTCTGCTGGGGCACCAGATCGGCCTGGCCCATGGCATCCAGAATGAGGCCGCAGGTGCGCTGTGCACGCCCGAGGCCAGAGGTGAAGGCGGAATCGAAATGCAGGCCCTCGGCCTTCAGCTTCTCACCGGCGCGCTTGGCTTCCGCCACGCCCTGCTCGGTCAGGTCCGGATCACGCCAGCCAGTGAAAAGATTCTGCAAATTCCACTCGCTCTGGCCATGACGGACGAGCACGAGAATGCGTTCGGACATTGATAACTCCCGCGTCTGATCAGAAATCGGCAAGGCCGAGAACATCAGCCATGCTGTAGAGGCCTGGTTCACGGCCCTTGGCCCAGCGTGCAGCGGCAAGTGCGCCGCGGGCGAAGATCATGCGATCCTCCGCCTTGTGGGTCAGTTCGATCCGCTCGGCAGGGCCAGCGAACATGACAGTGTGGTCTCCCACAACCGTGCCGCCCCGCAGCGCGGCAAAGCCGATATCGCCGCGCTTGCGTGCGCCGGTCAGCCCATCACGGCCCCGGTCGGAGACCTCATCCAGCGCCCGGCCACGCCCTTCCGCCGCCGCCTCACCCAGAAGCAGAGCCGTGCCGGAAGGCGCATCAACCTTGCGGTTATGATGCATCTCGACGATCTCGATATCGAAATCCTCGCCCAGCGTCGCAGCCACCCGGCGCGTGAGCGCGGCCAGCAGATTGACGCCGAGGCTCATATTGCCGGATTTGACGATGATTGCCTTGCCGGCAGCCTGAGCGATGGCGGCATTTTCATCAGCCGAGAAACCGGTGGTGCCGATGATGTGGGCCACCTTCGTGCCCGCCAGCCGTTGCGCCAGACGCACGGTTGCCGCCGGAGAGGTGAAGTCGATCACCGCATCCACGCCTTCAAGCGCAGCGGCGTCATCAGCTTCAACCGTGATGCCCAGCGGCCCGAGGCCGGCCAGCACACCTGCATCCGCACCCAGATGGCTGCTGCCCCCGTGCTCCAGAGCACCGGCGAGAACCAGATCCTCAGCCTCATGCACGGCACGAATGAGAGTACGGCCCATGCGGCCACCGGCCCCGGCAATAACGATGCGCAGATCAGACACGCGTCCTGCTCCCTGCTATCCGGTCAAAACCGGAAGCTGTTCGGGCTGCCTTGCCCGTCGGCCACACGGTCAGTGATTCGCAAGTGACCAACTTTCGGAGCAAGCGATAGCATGACCACGCGCAAGACCCTACCCCCACCCGCCCTTGAGACGGAGGGGGCACTTGCCCAAACAATAAACCGATAAAATTCAATATGATAAAGCGCCATACAGGCACCGCGAACGGCCCTCTACCCTGTGGGCAAGCCCCGTTCCACGGCCCGGCCGACGGCTTGTTCAGCCGCCAGACAGTTCAGCCACGATGCGTTCGGCAGCCGCGCGCGGGTCTTGCGCCGCGATGATCGGGCGGCCGACAACGATCATGTCCGCCCCTGCTTTCAGGGCGGAAGCGGGCGTGGCAATGCGCTTCTGGTCACCCACATCGGAGCCTGCCGGACGCACGCCGGGGGTCACCACCAGCCCGTTCGGTCCCAGAATGGTGCGCACCATCGTGGCATCGGTGGGCGCGCAGATGACACCGGCAATACCGGCCGCACGCGCATCTGCCGCCCGGCGACGCACCATCTCCGTCACTCCGCCCGCATAACCGGCAGCGGCCAGATCCGCATCATCATAAGAGGTGAGAACCGTGACACCGAGCACCTTCAGCGCGCTTCCTGCAGCCCCGCGCGCGGCGGCGGCCATGGTCTGCGGATAGGCATGCACGGTCAAAAGGCTCACCCCCCGCGCGGCGGCGGCGGCAGTTGCCTTCTCCACCGTATTGCCGATGTCGTGGAGCTTCAGGTCCAGGAAGACCTTGTGGCCGGCATCAATCAGTTCGCTCACCAGATCGAGACCACCGGTGATGGTGAGTTCCAGCCCCACCTTGTAATAGCCCACGCTGTCACCCAGCGTGCGCACCATGGCGCGGGCCTGATCGGGATGGGGAAAATCGAGTGCGACGATGACACGATCGCGTGCCGCCAGCCTGTTCTGCCCCTCACCCATCAGCCTCTCCTGTATTTGCTTCGCAGCCGGTGCGGTGCATGGACACGAACCGGAAACCGCATCACCCGAACTGCGCAGCAGGAGCGGGCAAGAAAAAGCGGGCGCGGCTTCCCGCACCCGCCCGAAATCAACATCATCCGTGCATCACGGCTTCACGGACGGTTATAGACCCACACGCGTGCCGGCGGCACGTTCATCCATACGCGTGGCGAAACCTTGCCCTCGATATGGCCCGGCACCAGCGGCACCGGCGTCACCACCGCATAGGTAAACTGAATGAAGGGCGCACCCGGATTGGCGAGATCAAACGCCTCATTCACCATGCGATGCCGCTCTTCCACCGGCATGGTGAAAAGCGGCAAAGACGAGATGATGCCGGCGGCCTTGCCGGGCAAACGTCCGTTCAGGGTCTTGTCCATCGCATAGGCATCGCCCTGGATGACCGTAACGCCCGGATAGCGCTGCCGCAGCATCTCGCAGAATTCAGGATTATATTCGATAAGATAGAGCCGCTCCGGCGCGAAACCGCGCGCAAGCAGCGCCTTGGTGACAGGCCCGGTGCCCGGCCCCAGCTCAACCACAGGCCCATCGGAGCGTGGGTCGAGATAGCTGGCCATCATCCTGGCGAGGCCGGGGCTGGAGGGGGACACCGCCCCGGTCTTCAGCGGGTTCTTGAACCAGGACTGGAGGAAGCGCATCTGGTCATTGAGACGCGGCTTCGGGGTGGACCTGCGCGACTCTTGTGAATGCAACATCAACAGCACCTCAAACGCCCGGTCATCGCCGGACGAGTGGCGATTAGACGGGAAAATTGACAGGGTCAAGACATTCCCCTGAGCACCAGCCAAGCTGATCCACCCGAAGGCAGGTATCACCTATGGCCAGTTGCCACACAGCATATGGGCCGCATGGCAGACCTGCTTATGGTGCAAAACCCGAAGGTGAACAGGGCGCTCAGGCGCCCTCGTTCGCTCCCTGGAAGAACTCCTTCACCCGGCCAAAAAAACCGCTCGATTCAGGATGCGTCTCGCCGGAGCATTCCTTGTCGAACTCAGCCAGCAGTTCCTTCTGCCGCTTGGTCAGTTTCTGCGGGGTTTCCACCACCACCTGCACATACATGTCACCGCGCGAATGGCTGCGCAGGATCGGCATGCCCTTGCCGGCAAGACGGAAACGCTTCTGCGACTGGGTGCCCTCGGGGATCTTCACATTGGACTTTTCGCCGCTGATGGTCGGCACTTCCACCGTGCCACCCAGTGCCGCCGTGCACATGGAAATCGGCACACGGCAATAAAGATCCGCCCCTTCACGCTGGAAGAAGGCATGCGGCTCAATGGTGAGGAAGATGTAGAGATCGCCCGCCGGGCCGCCACGCAGGCCGGCCTCTCCCTCACCGCCAAGACGGATACGGGTGCCATCCTCGACGCCGGGCGGAATCTGCACCGAAAGGGTGCGCTCCTTGGTCACACGGCCTGCACCACCGCAGGCTCCGCATGGATCCTCGATCACGCTGCCGCGCCCCTGACAGGTGGGGCAAGTACGCTCCAGCGTGAAGAAGCCCTGCGCATGGCGGATCTTGCCCGCGCCACCGCAGGTGCGGCAGGCCTTGGGCTGGGTGCCGGCCTTCGCGCCGGAGCCATGGCATGCCTCACATTGCACGGAAGCTGGAATCTTGATTTGCGCGGCTTTGCCCGCATACGCCTCTTCCAGCGTAATATCCATATTGTAGCGCAGGTCCGAGCCGCGACCGCGACCGCCACCGGCATTGCCGCCACCGCCGCGCCCACGCCCCATGTTTCCGCCGAACAGGTCGTCGAAGATGTCCGCGAAAGAAGAGGCAAAATCATTGCCGAAGCCGGGGCCACCCGCGCCGCCGCCGCCATTCTCGAACGCCGCATGGCCGAAGCGGTCATAGGCACCGCGCTTCTGCGGGTCTTTCAGCACCTCATAGGCCTCATTGACCTCCTTGAAGCGGATTTCCGCTTCCGGATTGCCCTGGTTCCTGTCCGGATGCCACTTCATCGCGAGCTTGCGATAGGAGGTTTTCAGTACAACCTCATCCGCGCCGCGGTCGCAGTCGAGAACTTCGTAATAATCACGCTTGGACATGGTCGGTCTTCATCCGTCGCCACCAATGCCCTATTTGGGCAATGCCGCCCACCCACATCAGGTTTACTGCGCCAGATGGCGCGCCAGAATACCGGGCCCGGCGGTGGTTTCCAGAAGCGATCTCACCAGCCCCGCCTTGCGGGCAAGTGGAGGGCTGATCGCTCTTTGTCATTATGAAAGAGACGAACCCCAAATGGGCCGCCTGCCTGCGTGCCTTGTACGGTTCCCCGCACGATCTGTCACGGGGGCACTTAAATGCATGATCCTCTCCGGGTTGAACCCGGAGAGGCAATATCGTCATGAACCGCCAGAGGCAGCCCTGATGTCTCAGGCGGACTTCTTCTTGTCGTCATCCACCTCGGTGAACTCGGCGTCCACCACATCGTCATCGGCCTTCTTGCCGGCATCGGCGGAAGCACCAGCCTCATCGCCGCCCTGCTGCGAGGCATACATGGCCTCACCCAGCTTGAGCGACGCCTGAGCAAGAGCCTGCGTCTTGGCCTCGATAGCCTCGGCATCAGAGCCTTCAAGCGCGGACTTGAGATCGGCCAGAGCGGCTTCAATCGCACCCTTCTCGGCAGCTCCCACCTTGTCACCGTGCTCGGTCAGAGCCTTCTCGGTGGAGTGGATGAGTGCCTCGGCGTGGTTCTTGGCTTCCACAGCCGCCTTGCGCTTCTTGTCCTCGTCGGCGTGGGCTTCCGCGTCCTTCACCATCTTCTCGATGTCGTTGTCGGACAGGCCGCCAGAGGCCTGGATGCGGATCTGCTGTTCCTTGCCGGTGCCCTTGTCCTTGGCCGAGACCTGCACGATGCCGTTGGCGTCGATGTCGAAGGTCACTTCCACCTGCGGCACGCCGCGCGGGGCCGGGGGCAGGCCAACCAGATCGAACTGGCCGAGGATCTTGTTGTCCGCCGCCATTTCGCGCTCACCCTGGAAGACGCGGATGGTCACCGCCGTCTGCCCATCTTCCGCCGTGGAGAACACCTGGCTCTTCTTGGTGGGGATGGTGGTGTTGCGGTCGATCAGGCGGGTGAACACGCCGCCCAGCGTCTCGATGCCCAGCGAGAGCGGGGTCACGTCGAGCAGCAGCACGTCCTTCACATCGCCCTGAAGCACGCCGGCCTGAACAGCCGCGCCGATGGCAACCACTTCATCCGGGTTGACGCCCTTGTGGGGCTCCTTGCCGAAGAACTGCTTCACCACTTCCTGCACCTTGGGCATGCGGGTCATGCCGCCGACGAGAACAACCTCGTCGATCTGCCCGGCGGTGAGGCCGGCATCCTTGAGCGCCTTGCGGCAGGGCTCAACGGTGCGCTGGATGAGATCATCCACCAACGCCTCGAACTTGGCGCGGGTCAGCTTCATGGTCAGGTGCTTCGGACCGGAAGCATCCGCCGTGATGAACGGCAGGTTGATCTCGGTCTGGGCCGCCGAAGACAGCTCGATCTTGGCCTTTTCGGCAGCTTCCTTCAGGCGCTGAAGGGCCAGCTTGTCGCCGCGCAGGTCAATGCCCTGCTCCTTCTTGAACTCGTCCGCCAGATAGGAGACGAGGCGCATGTCGAAGTCTTCACCGCCGAGGAAGGTGTCACCATTGGTGGACTTCACCTCGAACACGCCGTCGCCGATCTCGAGCACGGACACGTCGAAGGTGCCGCCGCCAAGGTCATACACGGCAATGGTGCCGGCAGACTTCTTGTCAAGGCCATAGGCCAGCGCGGCAGCGGTCGGCTCGTTGATGATGCGCAGCACTTCAAGACCGGCGATGCGGCCGGCATCCTTGGTGGCCTGGCGCTGGGCGTCGTTGAAGTAGGCAGGAACCGTGATAACAGCCTTCTCGACCTTCTCACCAAGGAAGGCCTCGGCGGTCTCCTTCATCTTCTGAAGGGTGAAGGCGGAAATCTGCGAGGGCGAATACTTCTTGCCGTCAGCTTCCACCCATGCATCGCCATTGTCGGCGCGCACGATGTGGTACGGCACGAGGTCCTTGTCCTTCGCCACGGTCGGGTCATCAAAGCGACGACCGATCAGGCGCTTCACCGCGAAAATGGTGCGCTCGGGATTGGTCACGCTCTGGCGCTTGGCGGGCTGGCCCACAAGACGCTCACCGTCTTCCGTAAAGGCGACGATGGAGGGCGTGGTGCGCGCGCCCTCGGAATTCTCGATAACTTTCGGGGAGGTCCCCTCCATCACCGCAACGCAGCTGTTGGTGGTGCCGAGGTCGATACCGATGATCTTGGCCATTTGCTTCTCCTTGCCGGCAGACCGACCGGGCCATACAGCACCCGTCTGAAAGACTGTCACAGGCCCCACCTGTCACAGTCTGTCGGCCCCCTTGCCAAAAATTGGGGTTCGCTGCCTTCACAGCGATCGAGGCGCATATAGGAGGGGCAATCTGGCGCTGCAAGACATACCGGGTTGCCGCATCGCTGTTTTCCTATAAAACCCGCTCGTTTCCTTGTGAAAACCGTGCGGAGGCGTTTGCCATGGTCTTTTCCACCCCCTCCAGCGCGGCACGGCTCAGGCTGGATCGCACGCGCGCGGTGCTGCTCGTGGTGGACCTTCAGGTGGACTTTCTGCCCGGCGGTGCGCTGGCTGTGCCGGAAGGCGACCATGTCATCGGCCTTGCCAACCATGTGGCGACCCGCTTCGACCATGTGGTGCTGACACAGGACTGGCACCCCGCAGGCCATGCCTCGTTTGCCTCCAGCCACCCCGGCAATGCGCCCTATGACACCATCGCCATGCCCTATGGCGAACAGATCCTGTGGCCTGACCACTGCGTGCAGGATTCGCCCGGCGCGCGGCTGGCGTCCCGTCTTGAAATCCCGCACGCACAGCTCATCCTGCGCAAGGGCCACCATCGCGAGATCGACAGCTATTCCGCCTTCTTCGAGGCAGACCGCATCACCCCCACCGGCCTTGCCGGCTATCTGCGCGAACGCGGGATCGACACGGTTTATATTGCCGGCTTGGCGACCGATTTCTGTGTCTGCTGGTCGGCGGAGGATGCGGCCGTCCATGGCTTCACCACCCATGTCATTGAGGATGGATGCCGCGGGCTCGATATCAATGGTTCCATGGCACGGGCCTGGACGCAGATGAACCGGGCCGGGGTGAACCGCATCCACAGCGATGCCCTGCCCCGATGATGTCTGGTGGAACGGCGTGCATCAGTTGAGTGCTATCGCACAATGGCCGCATGCCTGGCTCGCAATTTCCGCATGGCGCACGGCATGGAAAGCACTCATCACGGCCTTCCGGGCTGAAGCGAGCAGGTCCGTCACCCTGCTTTCCGGCTGGCCGCTGGCGCGATAATGGCCCACAAGGCTGCTGAGCGCCGGCTTGAGATGCTGCATGCATCCGGCCCGCACGGCCAGAGGGGCGTGCACATCGCCGGCCCCTTCCATCAGCCGGTCGCAGGCGCGACGAAAATGGACCTCTGCCGCTCGCTCGCGGCCACACCAAAGCTCCAGCTCAGCCAGATTATGGCTGGCAATCACATAAATGACCGCGACTGGAACCTGCGCCCTGTGCGCGCCCTGCAAGCCAAGCTGAAACAGCCGCTCGGCCTCCGCCAGAGCCTCCCCGTACAAAGCGCGGGCTGCGAAACAATCCTTGTGCCTGAAAGCTGAGTTGGCTTTTTCCGTCAGGGCGCGCCACCACCGGTCATCCACCTCATCCTGCCCGGCTTCCCGCCCCGACGCGACCGGCCCCTGCCCTGTTCTGACAAGCATCATTTCGCCCTATTTTGATAATGCATCTTATTTGCATAACAAAATGGGGCGAAGTTCGTCAATGTTTATGCAAGTCATTCTCATTTGCATAAATCCCCAAGCCAATAAAAAGGGCGGGAAGGCCCCGCCCTGCTTCATCGCATGAGTTTTCCGCACAAGGTTCAGCGCATTGCCGGTCCTGAAATCAGACCTCTTCAGCCGTCATCCAGCCCATTGGCGCACCCGTGGCATCGGCCACGATGGCGATGCGACCGATGCCGGGCACATCAAAAGGTTCACGCAGAATCTGGCCACCTGCGGCCTCAAGCTTTGCGAGGCGTTCGTCGAGCGCATCGACATTGACATAGGCGAACCAGTGCGGCGGCACGGTTGGCGGCACCATGCCAGTCTTGTCCATCAGGCCGGCCACCGGTTCATCATCCACCATGGCGACGAAATAAGAGCCCTCTTCGCCTTCCATGGGCATTTCCTGAAAAGACCAACCCAGGGTCTCGCCATAAAAGGCCAACGCCTTTTCCACGTCGTCCGTGAGCAGTTCGTTCCAGTAAAATTTGCCGTGCTGGGCCATGATGCGCTCTCCCGCATATCTTGCTTGCCTTGAGGAAGGTTAGAGCATCTTTCCGCTTCCCTGTCTTGCCATTATGGCAACGTCAAATAGCCATCCACGCAAATGCGCCTTATCAGGCAGCGGCATATTCAACGCGCGGGAAAGCAGGACAGCCGGGAGCCTCCATCAGAACAGGTTGATACGGGCAGGAATGGGCGATGCATCGCTACGCGGACGGTAGTAGCCGATCAGTTCCCCACCATCAGTCAATTCAAGAACCCCATCCCCGCGGCCGTTCTTCAGGTTTATTTTTGTCCCCCGGATCAAAATACGCTGATCATCGGTGCATTCTTTCGAAATATTGTAATCGGAGTTGACATTGACGCAGCCAACATCAGGAAAGCGCCGGTCAAATCTCAGGGGCACAATTCCCTTTGTCTCACGCAAGAAGTTCTTCGACGGCTCATTGAGCTGGGGTGAATCCTGAAGCTCAAGATTCACGGACTTCAGATCGTGGATGATGTGCGTCAACACAATAGAGCGCAGCATCGGGCTGGACGCAGCGGAAAGAGCATCCCGCGTCGCCTGCTCGCGGACATAGGGGCGGTCATCACACACAAGGGTTTCAAGAGCGAGGCCACGCTCCAGCTCAGGTATCTTCGGATCCTTGACCTGCGCCATCAGCGCCATCACCTGCGCATTGTCCACGCGCGCGAAACTCTGGCAGGCGCGCGCCTCTCCGGCAAAAGCCATAAAGCCGACAAGCACCAGCGCAGCGATGCCTTTTCCCAACAGATGATGCAGCATTATTCCGCTCTCCATCAGAGTTTGTCGGCCTCACCGACAAGGGTCTCGACGAATGACAGGGACTGGACCGCTCCGTCCTGAATTGCCGTCAATGTCATCTGGCACCCTGCCCACAAGACCTCAGGTGTATCCACCGTTATCACCCGTTCGAATCTCTCGCCGTCGATCAAGGAGGAGGAACGCAGGGTCGCCTGTCGCTGTTGGCCTGAGACCCTGACCCATGGCGACAGATCAAAGCCCTTCACACCGCACAGTGTGAAGCTCTGCCCCCGAGCGATGGTGCGCTTCACGGCTTGCGCACTGGAAGTTGGATTGATTGGCAAGGGATCAGCAGCCTTCTGCGTTTCCGATGCAAGCTGGCTTGGCCCTTCTGTCACAACCGGCTCCTGCGGCTGTTCCACAGCCTTTTCAGTGATGGATGCCGGAGGCAGGACTGGGGTGGATGCGCGCGCGCTGGGCGAAGCCTCCGGCCGGGGTGCTGCGGGCACCTGCTCCGGCACGGCGGCCGCAGAGGGATAGTGACCTGCGGGCAGTTGAAAAGTATTAGTGATATGAACTTGCGGGGTTGTATTTGTACCGATCACCATCGGTACAAGCCATGATGCAAGCCCCCCACTTCCTATGAGAGAAACCAGCACAACCGCCCACACAGGGAGTTTTCTACCCAGTTGGTCAGACTCAGCCATCGCCCCCAACTCCGCGATACGCCGCTCCGATATGGCGACGATATGGCGTATAAGTTTGCTTGGTTGAGGCTACCACAACCCTGACACAATGAGGAATAGTCCGATCGAAATCCGTCCCGGCGCACACTGGTTTCCCGGCGCGCTTGACCGTGCGGCGCAGGAAGAACTGCTTTCATGCATTCGGCAGATACTGGTTCAGGCCCCCCTGTTTGCCCCCACCATGCCGCGCACCGGCAAGCCGCTTTCCGTGCGCATGAGCAATTGCGGCCCGCTCGGCTGGGTTTCAGATATTGAGGGCTATCGCTACCAGAGCTTTCATCCTGATACGCGCCAACCCTGGCCCGCCATGCCGCCACAGGTTCTCGATATCTGGTCCCGCTTCAGTGGTCTCCCAGAAGCGGAGAAACTCCAGCCAGAGGCATGCCTCATCAATTACTATCGCCCTGATGCCCGCATGAGCCTGCATCAGGACCGGGACGAGAACGATCTCACCGCCCCCGTTCTCTCCGTCTCGCTTGGTGACATCGCGCTGTTCCGCCTCGGCGGACTGGAACGCGGTGCGCCAAGCCAGAGCTTCCGGCTTGAATCCGGCGATGTCTTCATTCTGGGCAGAGAAAGCCGCCTTGCCTTTCACGGGGTTGACCGCATCATCGCCGGCTCGTCCACCCTGCTGGATGAGGGCGGGCGCTTCAACCTCACCCTGCGACGGGTCAACGTGGCCTGATGGGTGCAACCCGGCGCATGTGCAAATGTGGCATGACCATGAACAGGCCACACTCTTGCCTGATGTGTCTTGCCTGCGCCTGATGCGGGCGGGGTCATGCCCCGGCCAAGGCTGGGCCAAACAAAGCCATTGCGGTGCAATCTGCCGTATGGATATGCAACCTCGCCGGGCCTGCCTATGATCGGCCCCGGTTCACGTGTTCAGCCGGAGTTGTCCATGCCTTCAGGTTCTGTGCGTTGTGGTTCTGTCCGTTCTGGCCGTGTGTTTGCCGCCCTTGCGCTTGGAGTCGCACTCCTCTTCTCTCCCGTGCACGCCCGTGCCGAAGAGGTGAAGTTCCCCCGCGGTTCGGTTATCGGGCTCACCCCGCCTGATGGTATGGTGGAAAGCACCCAGTTCAGCGGCTTCGAGGATGAAAAGCGCAAGGCATCCATCCTCATCGTGGACCTGCCGCCGGAAGCCTTTCCGCAGATCGAGGAAGGCTTTACCGATGAGGCGCTGGCCTCCAAGGGCATCAAGGTGGTTACTCGTGAACCCTTCGATATCAAGGATGCGAAGGCTTTCCTTGTCACGGGCACCCAGACAGCGGGACCACTGACCGTGCGCAAATGGGTACTGCTGGTGGGCACCGATACGCTCACCTCGCTGGTGACCGTGCAGGCGGCGGAGAATGCCGAGACCCAGCTCACCGATCAGGAGGTGAAGGATGCACTCAAATCCCTCACCTTCCGCTCCCCGCAGGATCAGGTCGCGGCCCTGCCCTTCGCGCTGAATGATCTTGCCGGTTTCCGGGTGGTCCGTACGCTGGCGGGCAACACCGCCATTCTCACCGATGGCCCGAAGAACGTGATCAAGGGCGCGGAGCAGCCCTATATGGTCATCACCGTTGCCCCCGGTGCCCCGCGCGAGGATGACCGGCGCCAGTTCGCCATCCGCGCCATGGCCAGCCTCAACGGTCTGCGTGACATCAAGCTGGAGCGCGCCGAGCCACTGCGCATCGGGCAGGTCAACGGATTCGAGGTGATGGCCAATGCGGTCGATGCCAAGACCGGCGAACCGGTGAAGGTGGTGCAGTGGATGCGTTTTGGCCAGACCGGCCATGTGCGCATGGTGGCCATTACCAAGGCAGATGCTTTCCCTGACATCTATCCCCGCCTGCGCGCCATCCGGGATGGTGTGGACGGACGCTGAGGACAGATCTCCAGCACGGCACCCGCGCGACATGAGGCCCTGTGTTTTCCAGTACACTGGAAAGCGTGGAACCATATGAACGCGCGGTGCGCCTCACATCGCACAACAGCCACATGCCGTTTGCATGAATCGCGCGCTGCTGAAGCCGGGATGACCAGCACGGTCTGCCGCCAAAACCAGTCCTGCCACTATCCTTGAAGACAGCCGGCCGTTTGGGCCCGCATTGCGGCTCACTGCATGGCTGCAAAGACAGGCTTTCTGCATCTGCCCATGGATGGGCAAGAACCCAACGCCTTGAACCACTTTCATGGCTTTTACCATCGGAACAGGTGAAGCAGACATGGCCCTTCCGCCAGCGGCGCACCTTATCCCTGCCCGCACTGTCAGCCTCGAAATTCCACTATCCCCAGCCATGCGCGCAAAGGCGTTCCATCCGCTCCCGTGCGGGATTATGCTGCGCAGATGAGCACGTCCGCGCCCTCCCCCATTTCTCCGCCCGAACCTGCTGGCGAACAGCCCCACAGCTATCTTCTGGCTGGCACACGGGTGCATGCCCGCGCGCTGACGCCCGGACTTCATGTGGTCGCCACGCCCATCGGCAATCTGGGTGACATCACCATCCGCGCGCTGGAAACGCTGGCGGGGGCGGATGTCATCGCCTGCGAGGATACCCGCATCTCGCGCCGGCTGCTGGAGCGTTACGGCATCTCCACCCCGCTGGTGCCCTATCATGACCATAACGGCGCCAGCGCCCGCCCACGCCTTCTGGCCCGGCTGGCGGCGGGAGACCGGATCGTGCTGATCTCGGATGCCGGCACGCCGCTGGTTTCAGACCCCGGCTACAAGCTGGTGGTGGAGGCGGCGGAAGCGGGTCACAAGATTCATCCCCTGCCCGGCGCATCCGCCCTGCTCGCGGCGCTGGTGGCGGCAGGCCTGCCCACCGATTGCTTCATGTTCGATGGCTTCCTGCCGCCCAAATCCGGCCAGCGGCGTAACCGGCTGGCAGCGCTCGCGAATATTCCGGCGACACTCGTTTTCTACGAAAGCGGCCCGCGCCTTGCCGAGAGTCTGGCAGACTTGGCCCAGACTCTCGGCCCCCGCAAGGCAGCCGTCTGCCGGGAGCTCACAAAGACTTTCGAGGAGGTGCGGCGCGGCACACTGGACCAGCTCGCCGCTTCCTATGCCAGCGCGGATGCACCCAAGGGCGAGATCGTTCTGGTGGTTGGACCGCCGCTGGAGGAAGCCGCCGGTGATGCCGATGTGGATGCGGCCCTGATCCGCGCCCTCGCCCAGTCTTCGCTCAAGGATGCGGTGGCGGCCGTCACGGCCCTCACAGGGCGCACGAAGCGTGAGGTCTATGCCCGCGCTCTGGCCCTGAGCGAGGAACGCAACACCGCCAGATCTCCGGTTGAAGGCACGTCACCGCCGACAGAGGATGCTGATGCCTGAAGCCCCTGTGCGCAGCGCGCCCGCGCCATCCGGGGCCACGCTGAAACGCCGTGCCGCGCATGCGCGAGGGATGGTGGGAGAGGCGCGCGCAGCACAGCTGCTTGAATCACAGGGTTTCACCATTCTGGCTCAACGCCTGCGCACCAAAGCTGGAGAAATTGATCTCATCGCCGCCCAAGAGGGGCTGCTCATTTTCTGTGAAGTGAAGCTGCGTGACACGCTGGCTGCTGCAGCAGAATCACTTTCGCATCGGCAACGCCGGCGTATCGCTGCTGCGGCAGAAAGCTATCTGGCGGACCACCCCGAATATGCCACGATGAACATGCGCTTCGATGCCATATTGTTCGCGCGTGACGGCGGGGTGGATCATCTGTGCGGTGCATTTGAATGTGACGGATAGCCGGCTTTTAAAATCAATCCTGTTCATCACGCGCCCGTCCGGGCGAACCAAGACACCCGCATAGCGGGCACCGGAGACAGCCCCATGAGCCTTCAGGTCGCGGTCCAGATGGACCACATTGCCGCCATCAACATTGCCGGTGATTCCACCTTCGCCCTGCTGCTGGAAGCGCAGGCGCGCGGCCACACGCTCTATCATTACACCCCGGACCGGCTGGCCCTGCGCGATGGGGAGCTGTTCTCATCTCTCGAACTGCTGGATGTGCGTGATGAACCCGGCAACCATTTCACCCTGGGCGAAAAGCGTCGCCTGCCCATGAACGAGATGGATGTGGTGCTGATGCGTCAGGACCCACCCTTCGATCTCGCCTATATCACCGCCACCCATCTGCTGGAGCGCATCCACCCGGAAACGCTGGTGGTGAACGACCCGGCCCATGTCCGCAATGCGCCCGAAAAAATCTTCGTCACCGAATTCCCGGACTTAATGCCGCCGACGCTGATCACCCGTGACCTTGATGAAATCAAGGCCTTCCGCGCCGAGTTCGGCGATGTGGTGATGAAGCCGCTATATGGCAATGGGGGCGCGGCCGTGTTCCGCCTTGCGGCTGATGATCTCAACTTCGGCTCTCTTTATGACCTGTTCGCCACCACCTTCCGCGAACAATGGGTGGTGCAGCGTTTCCTGCCGCAGGTGAAGCATGGCGACAAGCGCATCATCCTCGTGGACGGCGAGGCCGCCGGCGCTGTGAACCGGGTGCCCGGTGAAGGCGACCTGCGCTCCAATATGGTGCGCGGCGGTGCGGCCCACCCCACGGACCTGACCGACCGGGAGAAGGAAATCTGCGCCCGCATCGGCCCTGCCCTGCGTGACATGGGGCAGATTTTTGTCGGTATCGACGTAATCGACGGCTATCTCACTGAAATCAACGTCACCTCGCCCACCGGCCTGCGCGCCATCAAGCGTCTTGGCGGCCCCGATATCGCCGCACAGATCTGGGACAAGATCGAAGAGAAGCGGCGCGGCTGAAAATGCGCCATGAACCGGGGCTTTTTCCCGGCTCATGGCGATCCATCTGAGCCAACCGGCTGACATTTTCCATATTAGCAAAAACTGCAGTCCTGTCTTCCGGACCAATCACGCACACAAGGCAAGTGCCATGCACCGACTGTTCGGATGCAGCACACACGAAAGGGAGCAAGCTTCATGGCATCGCGTTTTATCCGTTCGCTCGCCCTTCCCCTGGCGCTCGCCCTCCCCCTTTCAACCGGGGCAATTGCCTTGACCGGCCCGGCTTTGGCCCAGCCCGCTACCCAGAACGGCGATCGCACCAACTGGAAGTCGCTCGCCACCATTGCCACCTCACTTGCCGAGAATGGCTATCGGGTGCTGGAACTGGAGCTGGAACGCGATGGCTTTGAGGCTGAACTGGTCGACCGCGACGGCAATCTGGTGAAGGCGGACATCAACCCGGTTTCCGGCGCGCTTCAACATATCCGCAACCGTGGCCGCTCCACCGTGGCGAATGATCCACAGTGGAAGACACTGCCGCAGGTCGCAAGCCAGCTTGAAGCCAAGGGCTATCTGGTGCGCAAGCTGGAAACTGAGCATGATGGCTTTGAAGCTGAACTGACCAGTCAGGATGGCCAGCGGATTGAGGCTCGCATCGACCCGAAAACCGGCGAGATCACCTCATCTGAACGGGATTGATCCAGACCCACTCGTTCGAAGCGCCATTACAGCATCTGCTGAGGGCTCGTGTCTTAAAGCAGACAGAGCCATGACGCAGGCCAGATGCAGGCCTGCGTCATTCGCATTCAAGTTTTACGAGCCGAAACCGCATCCAGCCATGTGACCGGCACGGTTACATCTGGCACTGGCCACCGTGGTCTCGGCTTTGAGACACAAGACCTGTCATTGCGCGCCTCCGGGCACGCAATCAGCGACCTGAACGCCCGGCACATGGAACCGGGGAAGACTGCGAGGCGTATGATGGCCAAGCCCTTTACCGTTTCCCTCTCCCATCGTCTCGGCAAAGATGAGGCGACGCGGCGTATCCAGTCCGGGCTTTCCACGGTGCGTAGCCGTTTTTCAGGCCATATCACCATCGCCGAGGAGCTGTGGACGGACTCACACCTCGATTTCCGGATCAATGCGCTGGGCAAGAGCGCCACCGGCACACTGGACGTGAGTGAAGACCGCATCACTCTTAGCGTGGAACTGCCGACCCTTCTCAACCTGCTGGCACGCAAGGCCACAGCCCGGATTGAGAAGGAAGGCCAGTTGCTGCTGGATAAGAAATAGGCGGCTCTCAGCCCAGCCCAGAGGGAGGCCTCTTAGCCGGCGCGCATAATCAGGGTCAGCGTATCCAGTGTGAAGGTGCCATCCGGCTCGATTTCAAAGTGACGCGCCACTTCCGTACTCGCGGCCAGTTCCAGTGCACGAATAGCGCTCACATGCAGTTCAGGCGTGCGGATGCGAGTGACCCATGATGAAAACTCCAGCCGCAGACGCCGGGGCGTTTCCTGCTCAACCACGAAGCCGGCATCATGGGCATGGGCCAACCATTCGGAGCGCGTGTAATCGCGCCCGTGTGAGGGATCACGCAAAAGTTCCACAGCCTGCAAAAATGTGTCCGCGGCAGCCCAGCCTGGCGCGACCACATCCATGAACACTGCAGAGCCGCCGGGCTTCAACACCCGGCGCGCCTCGCGCAAGCCTGCGGCCAGATCATGCCAGTGATGGGCACTGTAACGCGAGACAACCCAATCAAAACTTGCATCTTCAAAAGGCAATGCTTCAGCCTTGCCTTGCCGGGTCGAGAGATTGGCAAACTCCCGCCGCGCAGCTTCACCGGCCACCGCTGCCAGCATGTCCTGCGAGAGATCATAAGCCACGACAGCCCCGCAAAAGGGCGCAACCGTGAAGCTCACATGCCCTCCACCACATCCCAGATCCAGGACACGCTCTGGCCGCGCTTTCTCTGCCAGAGCGGAAAGAGCATCCAGATCATCCCCACGCGCATGTACCGCACTCGTCACATAGGCTTGCGCCTGAGGGCCAAACTGCTGTGCCACAAGCTGCTGAAAGCTTTCAGTATTCGCGGATTCTGGCGCATCAGTCACGGAACAGCTCCGGGTTTTGGCGGATCAGCTTTCATTCCTAAGCTCTCCCTGCAGGATCTGCAATCCATTTTGTTCTTATTTCGTTCTTGAACATCTGCAACCCATGCGCTAGCTTCAGATGCATTCTCAAAGTGTCGGGGCCGACGGTGATCCAGCGGGTGGCGACGGTAGCATTCCAAGGGGTAGAGGCGCGCCCTGTGGATGTGCAGGTGCATGTGGCAGCAGGTCTTCCGGCCTTCACCATTGTCGGGCTGCCGGACAAGGCCGTGACCGAAGCGAAGGAGCGCGTGCGCGCGGCCCTGACGGCATCTGGCCTCGCCTTGCCGGCGCGACGCATCACCATCAATCTTGCCCCGGCGGACCTGCCAAAGGAAGGTTCGCACTATGATTTGCCTATTGCCCTTGGGCTGATGGCGTCTATCGGAGCCATTCCCGGCGGCGCGCTGGATGGGTTTACTGTTGTGGGCGAACTGGCGCTGGATGGCACGCTTGCACCGGTCTCTGGCGCACTGCCGGCAGCGATTGGGGCCAATGCACGCGGCCATGGCCTCATCTGCCCGGAAGGCTGCGGTGCGGAAGCGGCATGGGCCAGCCCGGACATGGAGATTCTCGCGCCATCCACCCTTCTTGAGCTGGTGAACCACCTGACAGGCCGCCAGCCCTTATCCCGGCCAGAGCCGCGTGTGCGCCCGCATGCAGAGATGCTGCTCGACCTGCGCGATGTGAAGGGGCAGGAAACAGCGAAGCGCGCACTGGAAGTGGCGGCAGCAGGTGGCCATAACCTGCTGTTTGTCGGCCCACCCGGCTCGGGAAAATCCATGCTGGCCCAGCGTCTGCCTTCCATCCTGCCATCGCTGACACCACCCGAAATGCTGGCGGTTTCCATGGTGGCCTCGGTTGCGGGTGCAATCGAGGATGGCGCGCTTGTCAGTCAGCGGCCATTCCGGGCTCCGCATCATTCAGCCAGCATGGCGGCGATGGTTGGAGGTGGCGCGCGGGCAAAACCGGGAGAGGTTTCGCTGGCCCATCACGGCATCCTGTTTCTGGATGAACTGCCGGAATTCTCACCCCAGGTTCTGGATTCCCTGCGTCAACCGCTGGAAACAGGTGAAGTCCTGATTGCGCGCGCCAATCACCGGGTCACCTACCCGGCACGTTTTCAGCTTGTGGCGGCCATGAACCCGTGTCGCTGCGGGCGGGCGGGCGAACCCGGTTTCACATGCAAGCGGGGGCCGCGCTGCGCGGATGAGTATCAGGCCCGCCTCTCCGGTCCCTTCCTTGACCGGATAGACATGCACCTGACTGTTCCGGCGGTGAGCGCCGCGGATCTTGTTTTACCCCCCCCTGTCGAGGGCTCCCGGGAAGTGGCGGCGCGGGTGGCGGCTGCCCGGGCGCTTCAGCAAGCACGTTATGCAGCACTGGGACGTCCGGACATTCACACCAATGCCGAAGCCTCCGGCCCGCTGCTGGAGCAGGTCGCACGCCCGGATGCTGCCGGCACGGCCCTGCTGCGCGATGCGGCAAGCGCCATGCACCTCACGGCACGCGGGTATCATCGCGTTTTGAAGGTCGCACGCACCCTTGCGGATCTCGCGGGTGCCGAGGCCGTGTATCGGGAACATCTGGCAGAAGCTCTCGCCTATCGCGCAGCATCTGAACGCACCAGCGCGGCCGCCTGAAACATGACCATGGGGCTTTCCTGACATGATGCAGGAACAGCCCCATGGCTTGAAAGCAACTTACGGCGTGGTCAGGGCAATCGCCTGCAGATAGGTGATTTTCGCCAGATCACCGGGCTCCACCTTCTGCAAGTCGGCCAGAACCTTCGGATCAAAGGCGCGCACCGTGTGCACCTTGCCGCCCAGCCCTTCAAACGTCACGGTACCGGCAGTCTTGTCGAGCCCCACGAAAATCGTGGTCATGGTCACGGCATTGACACCGAACCCCTCCGGCAAACCCGGCAGACCATCCGTGACAGCAACCTGCTCGATAACTTCACCGGGTGTGCCCTGCGTTGCCTTGCCCAGAGCCGTCAGCACCGTCGGCATCACCCGCACGGTCACCTTCTGGCTGTTCTGCAGGGCAGCAAGATCCGCGACACCCGGGGGAATCACCACTTCCCAGCGCTTGCCATTCTCGCTCTCGAAGATCGCCTCACGGGTGTTCAGGTCAGCCGAGACAAACTCCGCCGGATAATCAAGAACCTCGACGGTGCCGAGATTGGAGAAGACGACCACGTCCGTCTGGGCCGGCTGCACGGCCGGCTGGGCCGCGAGCGGAACTGTCCCCAGCAGCAGAGAGGCCAGAGCTGCAGTTGCAAGCATGCGTGTCCTGATCATCATGGATCTCCAAAGGCTGGGAGCACACCACATGGCTGCTCTATCAGGGAATCTGCATCTACCCGCTCATTGCGACAATCGGTTATGCGCGCTCATGCACCATTTCCTGCACGAAAGACGTGTGTCTGAATGGAGGCTGCGGCAGGCATTGTCACAAGGGCGTATGAAATCTATGGTGAATGTCACGTTCATGTCGGGACGGATGGCGGTCTCGTCCGTGTTCATCACACGCTGGCAAGGCTACTGATTGTGGCCTGAGGTCTGTGGCGGGCATGGAACGGGTGGCCTGTGTGATGACAAGAACATCATCCGTGGCGGCCTGGGGGGGGGTATCGTTCATGAAGCGATTGAATACGACACAGTCCGCCTTTGACTTGCCCGGCCTTATGGAGCGCGGTCTGGATGTGATGCGTGGCGGGCTGGCACGTGGGGGGATGATGCCGGGCCTTGCGACCGGAACGTCCGCACCACGCAGTCTCGTGCGGGACCTGCGCACCTATTCCGGCATCCGCCATCGCGAAGCCCTTCCGCCCGAGTATGAACCGCTGGTTCTGGGGCGCCTTGGCCCGCTGGAAGTGCGCCTTGCCCGCTCCGCCCGCGAGGTGCGCAAAGCGCAGCGGTTGCGCTATCAGGTTTTCTACGAGGAAATGTCCGCTATTCCCGATGCCGCCAACCGGCTGGCCCGGCGGGACATGGACGCTTTTGACACCATCTGCGACCATATTCTCGTGCTCGATCATGATGCCGGAAAGGTTGTTCTGGGCCGGCGCAAGCCCAAGGTCGTGGGCACTTATCGCCTGCTCCGGCAGGACGTCGCGGTGCGCCATGGCGGCTTCTACACCCAGAGCGAATTTGACGTGAACAGCGTCATTGATGCCCATCCCGATGTGCGCTTTCTTGAACTTGGCCGCTCCTGCGTGCTGAAATCCTACCGCAACAAACGGACGGTAGAACTGCTGTGGCACGGGGTATGGACCTATGTGCTGCGCAACAAGATCGACGCCATGTTCGGTTGCGCCAGCCTTGAGGGGACCGACCCGCAAGCACTGGCTCTGCCGCTCTCCTTCCTGCACCACAACGCCCTTGCGCCAGAAGAATGGCGCGCACGGGCGCTGGAAAGCCGCTATGTGAGCATGGACCTCATGCCCAAGGAGCAGATCTCCACCAAGGCTGCCTTTCAGGCATTGCCTCCCATGGTGAAGGGCTATCTGCGCCTTGGAGGGTTCGTTGGTGATGGCGCTGTTGTGGACCACCAGTTCGGCACGACGGATGTTCTCGTGATGCTTCCTGTCACAGCACTGAGCGCCCGTTATGTTGAGCATTTCGGGTCATCCGCAAACCGTCACGCGATCTGAAGTCAGGCCTGGGACCGGAAAAGGCATAGTCCGGGCCCTCGCTCACCGACAGCCGGGGCGAGAACACAAGTCGCCCCTGCCATGAACAAGCAGGGGTGGTGCACATGAAAATCGACCTCACCGGAAAGCTCGCCATAGTCACCGGTTCCACCGCCGGGATAGGTCTTGCCTGCGTCAAGGCACTGACGGCGAGCGGTGCAAACGTGGTGTTGAACGGTCGCACGGAAGAATCTGTCACACGGGCCTGTGCGCAGATCAAAGCAGCCGTTCCGGGTGCCCGCATCAGCGGTCTGGCCGCAGATCTTGGTCGCGCGGATGGATGCGCCAAATTGCTGGCCGCATACCCCGCCTGCGATATTCTGGTGAACAATCTCGGCATATACGGCCCGCAAGACTTTTTCGAAACACCGGATGAGGTGTGGGAAAAATTCTTTGAGGTGAATGTGATGTCTGGTGTGCGCCTCTCACGCGCCTATCTGCCCGTCATGGCGCAGGAGGGGTGGGGGCGCGTGGTGTTCATCTCCTCGGAATCCGCGCTCAATATTCCGGCGGACATGATCCATTACGGCTTCACCAAAACCGCCCTGCTCTCCATCTCGCGCGGGCTGGCCAAGCGCATGGCGGGCACCGGTGTCACCGTGAATGCCGTTCTGCCCGGCCCTACGCTTTCAGACGGACTGGAACAGATGCTGGCCCCGGAAGCAGAGAAAACCGGAAAGTCCATCGAGGAACTGGCCGCTGAATTCGTGCTCGCCAACCGTCCGTCTTCCATCATCCGCCGGGCCGCGCGGGTGGAAGAGGTTGCCAGCATGGTGGTTTACGCCTGTTCACCGCAGTCTTCCGCAACAACAGGCGCAGCGCTGCGGGTGGATGGTGGCGTGGTGGACAGCCTTTGAAAACAGGGAATATTTTCGCTGCCACCGGGCAATGTGCCACGAAGGCGCCTTGGGATCGGCAGATGGTGCAGGCGTTATCTCAAGCTCATCAGCAGCGGGGCCCAACTGGCCCCAGATAAGGAAACAGCATGTCCATTCGCGTTGCCGTCATCGTGGGCAGTCTGCGCAAGGGCGCATTCAGTCGCTCTATCGCGCTTGCCCTGAAAGAACTTGCTGCCCCGCGTCTGGATCTCGAGATCGTCGAGATCGGCGATCTTCCGCTTTACAATCAGGATCTGGATGAGGGCACGCCCCCTGCCGCATGGCAGACCTTCCGGGATGAAGTCTCGAAGGCTGATGCCGTCCTGTTCGTGACCCCTGAATATAATCGCTCTGTTCCCGGTGCACTGAAGAACGCGATTGATGTGGGCTCACGCCCTTATGGTCACAGTGTCTGGAATGAAAAGCCGGCCGCTGTTGTCAGCATCTCGCCGGGTGGCATGGGCGCATTCGGTGCCAATCATCATCTGCGCCAGTCTCTGGTCTTCCTCAACATGCCCGTTATGCAGCAGCCGGAAGCCTATATTTCCAAGGTTGGCGATGCGCTGGATGCCAATGGCAAGGTGAGCGACCAGCACGTTCTGGGCTTCTTGAAGACCATCGCGGACAGCTTCGCCAACTGGGCTGACCGCACCCGCTTGAAGTGAAACAAACCGCGCGGGAGCATCACATTCTCCCGCGCGGTTTTCATGGCCGATGACAAGCCCATATTGCTGTGCAAGCAGGCAAAAGCGCGGAAGAGGCCGGCTGCACCCGCCCCTTCAACTCCTGCGCCCATACTTATTCCCCGCCTTCCTCCAGCGGCAAAACCTTCCATGTCTGCGCCGTGCGTTCGGCCAGAGGCGATACAGGCGTATCCAGCGCCCCGAGACGACGGGCAAAAGACCGGGAAGAGCGACGGAACAACGCGGCGTGCCGCTTGTGCGCCTGCTTGCCAAGCCGCTTCTGCAACCGGGCCATGGCACGCTCAAGCCGCGCGATCACCCCATCCTCCAGCTCCGAACCAACGCTATGGAGCAGCGGGCGCAGGGTCTCGATATCCTGATAGGCCCCCAGCACATCACGCAGGCGCTGGGCCCGTGCGGCCCGCTTTGCGCCCTTGCCGCTGAACCAGTCCGCCACAAAGCTCATCTGGTAGCGATGGGTCACAACCCGCTTGCGCACCTCATGCATCGCCTCAGGCGTGGTGAGTTCCGCCTTGCGGGCAGCGCGATAGCCACGCCGGAGCCCATCCACCAGATCGACGGCATTGGCCTTTGCTTCCAGACCGGATGAGAGCGCCTGACGGGCATCTACCAGAAACTGATGCAGCAGGCGGTGCATGCTCTCATGCTCGCGTTCATCCGCCTGATCCGCACCAATGGCCTCTCCTGCCGCGGCAAGATCATCCTCCCGCGCGAAACCGGCCTGCCGCAGCATCTCCAGCGCCTCCAGCGCTGTTGCGCGGTCGCGCGCATGCGCCAGTTCGCGTGCGGTTGCCGCGGTTTCACGACGCGCGGTTGCCGCGACATCCCCGCCAACCAGCCGCAACAGGGCGCGATATTCCTTCAGAGCCTTGCGGGCACCGTGCACCATTTCCGTGGTATCGGATTCCCCGGCCGCACTCTCGACCCGTGAAAGGGCCTGTTGCAGCGCCTTTACCAGCGGGCCCATCACCACTTGCGGGCTGGCGACGATCGCCTGCGGAGCGGCATCGCCCTGCTCCGTCTCCGGTGTAGCGGTGGAGGTCTTCTCCTTATCGGAGGACATGCAGCACCCCTTTCATGATCGCTCAACAGTGCTCATGAAACCGCACCCCTGCCAACAACACAAGCAGGAGTGGTATTTTATTCCGCCAAGCTGCAATGAAAGGCGTTATGGCGGGATCGTTCACATGCCACATGGCAAAGCCGAAGCCCGCCAAAAACCACGCTTGCCGCTCTTCAAGCCTGCAAGCACCACCTCAGGCCGCCACACGTGCCGCACCGGGCGCTTCCATTTCCATGATATCCAGAACAGCCTTCCGCAAGGCAGGGAGCAACCGGCGGTAGGCCTGCCGGCGCTCATGGCTATCCGCCATCCGGGCGATATCCTCGAATACCCGCACACGCATCGGCAGCACATGCAGCCATGGCATGGCCGCCACCGCGTGGTGCACATCGGCCTGAAGCGGCACCACCACATCCACACGCGGCGCGCCGGAAAGGGCGAACAGTTCGATCGGCTTGGATGAGAGGCCATCGGCCGGCAGACCGGCTTCATGCAGGCATTCAAGGGCGATGGCATCCACCGGAGCTGTCGGCCCCACGGCAGCACTGAAGGCGCGCACATGCTTGTGGAGGCGATTTTGAAGATGCATGGCAATCGCCTCCGCCATCAGGCTGATGCCGGAATTGTCACGGCACAGGAACAGGATGGAGGGTTTTCCGATCATCGCACTGAGCCTCTTGAAGGCGCACGAATCAAGCGCCTCTTCGGTTTGGCGGCACCATAGTGCTGCATGCCAACGCCGCGATGACAGTCATAAAACCCGCTTACCCCTTCTGGTTGAAGGTCTTTGCCTCGATTTCATCCCCCGCGGCCCCCACAACACCCAGAGGATCTGCCGCCAGTTCGATGTCTGTCGGGTCCACAGGCGCGCTGACAGCGATCTGCCCGCCCTCCACTGGACGCAACAGAATATGAGCCGCCACGGCCACCAGCCCCATCAGGGGCAGAAGGCTCATCAGTGCGGCAAGTGGCGAGGGAAACATCAGCGCCACGAAAGTGCCGCACATGCCGCCACCGATCTGCATGAAGCCGGTGAGCGCGGATGCCGCGCCCGCAATGTGCGGGAAGCCGGAGAGGGCAGAAGTGGTGCAGCCAGGCATCACCAGCGCCACGCCCAGAGCCCAGAGCGCAACCGGCCCCATCACCGTGACCACTGTCGGCTGGAACAGGCGCAATCCGATCCCCAGCCCGGCCGCCCCGCACAGAACCAGCAGCAAGCCCGGCAGAATGAGCCGCATGGCATTCATCCGCTTCAGCAGACGCCCGGCAACCAGTGTTCCGGCCATGAAGGCTCCGGTCTGCATCAGCATGGCAAGGCCGAACTGTACCGGGCTCAGCCCCACCGTATCAATGAGCACGAAAGGAGCGAGTGCCGCCAGCGTATAGATGCCGCCCAGCACACCGCCAATCACAAGCCCGGCGCGCATGAAACTGCGCGAGGAGAGCAATTCGCCGTAGCTGCGCAACATACCCGCCGGGCTCACTCGGGAGGGATCCTTGCTGCGGTTCGTCTCGGGTACGAAGACAGCCAGCATGCCCATCAGCACCACGCCATAGATGCACATGATGGCGAAGATGCTGCGCCAGTCCAGAAAGCTCAGCACCATTCCGCCAAGCGTGGGCGAGATGGCGGGTGCGATGGCCAGCATGGTGCCGACCAGATTCATGATCCGCGCCGAGGCCTGCCCCACATACTGGTCTCGCACGATAGCGCGCGAGATGGCGATGCCAGCCGCACATCCGATACCCTGAAGAAGACGGCCCGCGATGAGCCACTCCATCGTTGTCGATGTGACGGCCACGAGGCTGCCAGCCAGATAGGCCGCAAAGAAACCCAGAGCCACCGGGCGGCGTCCATAGGCATCCGAAAGCGGGCCGCAGATGAGCTGGGAGAAAGCAAAACCGAAAAAGAACACCGTGATGGTGGTCTTCACCAGCGTCTCCGTGGTGCCGAATGCCTCCACCAGCGCAGGCATGGCCGGGGTGTACATGGCCAGTGAAACCGGACCGATCGTGACCAGAACAGCCGCGATCACTGCCACCCGTATTTCCGACATCAGCGGCACGGGGGCAGCAGCGGCAGAGCCACGAACCGGCATGCCGCCCGGCAACGGATCCTCCGGCGCCTTCATGGCCTAGCTCTCCTGCTCGCGCCCGCAATTGGAAAGCATGGCGCTCATCTGGCCGAGACAATCGTAGAAAACCGCCTGCTCGCGCGGGCCAATCCCGGCCAGGATTTCCAGCCGCATCTGTTTGCCGGCATCCAGAATGCGGGCCACCAGTGGTGGGGCCTTGGGTGTGAGATGCACGGTCTTGGCGCGCCGGTCTGATGGATCAACCTGCCGTGTGACCAGACCCTGTGCTTCCAGCCGGTCCAGAAAGCCCACCAGCGTCATCGGCTCCACATTCATCTTCACCGCCAGCGCACGCTGGCGCAGGCCGGGATGACGATCGACATAGGCCAATGTGCGGGCCTCCCCCGCCGTCATCCCCAACCCGGCAGCCTCGAATGCCTTGTCCATACGGGCGCGATACAGCCGCGCCACCTCCACCAGCAGGAAGCCGAGGGGCGTTTCATGTGCGGGAGGAGATGTGTTCTGGCTCATTTCAAAGGCATATATATTATAAGCCAACCTTATTAACAAGCCGGCACTTCATCATCTGCTGCGAACCGATGCCCTTTCAGCCTGAAAATGCTCTATGTGAAAGGGAACGGAGCGGGAGATCATCATGACCTGGGCGTTCACCATCGGACGGATCGGCGAAACCGCCATCCGTATCCATGTGACTTTTCTGCTGTTTCTGATCTGGATCTGGGCAGCCTATTACCAGTCTGGCGGGGCGCAGGCCGCGTGGGAGGGCGTGCTGTTTGTGGCCCTGCTGTTCGCCTGCGTCATGCTGCATGAACTGGGGCATGCCTTCGCCGCGCACCGCTATGGGGTGAAAACACCGGATATCACGCTCTGGCCCTTTGGCGGCATTGCAAGTCTTGAGCGCATTCCCGAGAAGCCATCGGAAGAGCTGGTGGTGGCGCTGGCGGGGCCGGCCGTGAATGTGATCATCGCCATAGTTCTGTTTCTCTATCTTGGCGCCACGGTGAACATGAACGAACTGGCGAAGATCGAGGATCCCGGCACCTCCATGCTGGTGAAGCTGGCCGGGGCGAACGTGTTTCTGGTGGTCTTCAATCTCATTCCCGCTTTTCCGATGGATGGCGGACGCATACTGCGCGCCCTGCTGGCCATGCGGATGGGCCATGCGGCTGCCACGTCCACTGCCGCCAGCATCGGGCAGGGCTTTGCAGTTGCGATGGGATTGGCCGGTATTTTCTACAGCCCCATGCTGATCGTCATCGGTGTATTCGTGTTTCTGGCAGCCTCCGGCGAGGCTGGACAGGCGCAGCTGAAGGAAGCCTCTCGCGGGCTTCTGGTGGCCGATGCCATGATTACCCACTTCGAGAGCCTGAACCCGCAATCCACAGTGGATGACGCGGCGGAGGCGCTCATTCGCTCCACCCAGAAGGAGTTTCCGGTAGTGGACGGGGCCGGCCACCTGCGCGGCGTTCTCACCCGTGATGCAATGATCCACGCCCTGAAATCTCAGGGCCCGCAGACTCCCGTAATCGAGGTGATGCAGAAGGATGTGCCGGTAGTTTCCGCACGTTCACGGCTGGATTCAGCCCTGAAACTGCTCACCACCGCGCAGATGCCGGCCGTGGGTGTCAGTGATGCGGGCGGGCGTCTTGTGGGGCTGCTGACCCCTGAGAATGTGGGGGAACTGATGATGCTCCATGCCGCGCGCCCTCAACGGGGCATGCGAGGGCCCGGCATGGGTCGCTCTACGGATCAACGACCGGCATGAATGAAGGAGGTGGGGGTCGTGCGCCCCCCACGTTCTAACCCGCGGGCGGAGCCGGATGGGCTCAGCTCTTTCACCATGGCTGAGATGGGCCGGCCGTGCTGGTGTCTGAGACCTGATCGGCTTCCATTCCGCGTGCCAAAACTCAGATGCGCTTTGAAACCATGAAATAGTTCACGTCCAGATCATCAGAGAGGCTGAAGCTGCTGGAAAGCGGGTTATAGACCATGCCGGTGCGCTCGGTCGCTTCATAACCGGCGGCGGCGAGGCTGGCCTCAAGCTCTTCCGGTGTGATGAACTTCTCCCAGCTGTGGGTGCCGGGCGGCAGCCAGCGCAGGATATATTCCGCCCCCACAATCGCCAGCGCGAAGCTTTTGGCGGTGCGGTTCAGGGTGGAAAGGATGAGCACCCCGCCCTCATCCACCAGTTGCCCGACAGTGCGCACGAACAGGCCGACATCGGCCACATGCTCCACCACTTCCAGCGCCACCACCGCATTGAAGCGTGCGCCGCGCGCCTGAAGCTCCTCTGCCGTCACCGGCAGATAGGTGAGATCCAACCCCTGCCCCTCGCAATGGGCGCGGGCCACGGCAATATTGTTGGGGGCCGGATCAACGCCGGTCACGGTTGCACCCATGCGGGCCATCGGCTCGCTGAGCAGGCCGCCGCCACAACCTACATCCAGCACAGAAAGGCCACCAAGCGGACGCAGCGCGCGGGCATCGCGGCCAAAATGGCGCACCAGTGCATCGCGCACGAAACTGAGACGCGCCGGGTTCATCGCATGGAGCGGGGCCATTTTGCCCTTCTCATCCCACCATTGCTTGCCCAGCGCATCAAAGCGCGCAACTTCCTCGGGATCGACGGTAGCGTGGCTCAAAGGCATGACGGCCTCCTGATGACGGGCCAGATGGTGGTGCAACGCTGAGGGCGCAGAACAATCAGACGAAACTCTGTTCCCCTGTGATGTACCCTTGCACGCGCTGGCGAACAAGCGGCCGGATGCGCCCACCCCTGCGCCAGATGCGCCGATGATGAACCAAGATGCGCGGGAATGCCGGCAACAAGTTGCCCCAACATCATGACCTCGCACATCCATCGTGACGATTGCAGTCAGACAGGCAAGGTTGGGAGCTGGGAACATGTGGCCGCCAAAACAACTTGGCCAGCCGGGTGGACCATATAACCGGAGCCTGCACGTCTCCCCACTCATGAGGGTGTTGATCCGGAAATGAAAAAGGCAGGTGCCGAAGCCCTGCCTTTTTCATTGTATCGAACCGGTTGATGAACTTCCGAAGAAGGCCTTCAGCACCCGTCATATAAATGCCAGCACCCCGCCCGCCTTACTTCCCAAGCGCCTTGCGCACGGCCGCGATGACACGATCCTGTGTCGGCTCATCCAGATAGGCATGCATGGGTAGGGAGATGACCTGCGCGCACAGGGCCTCTGCCACCGGCAGGCCGGCAGCAGCCACCGGATACTGCGCATAGGCGGGCTGGTGATGCATGGGCTGGCGATAATAGACCGCCGTGGGCACGCCTTCTGCCATCAGCGCCTTGGCCAGATCATCACGCACGCCGGCCGGCAGCTTGATGGTGTATTGTGCCCAGACGGATGTGGCGCGCGCATCCACAAATGGCACCTCGGCCACATCGGCCAGCGCTTCATTGTAACGCCGTGCGATGCGTTCGCGGGCGGCAATCTCTTCCTCGAAAATCGCCAGCTTTTCCAGCAGCACGGCCGCCTGAATCGTATCGAGGCGCGCGGTCATGCCAATGCGCACATTCTGGTAGCGGTCCACGCCCTGCCCATGCTCACGCAGGCTCTTCAGCACGGCCACCAGCTCTTCATCATCAGTGAAGATCGCCCCACCATCGCCATAGGCACCCAGCGGCTTGGCCGGGAAGAAGGACGTGGCGGCGGCATCACCGATAGAGCCGGTGCGGCGATTGTTCCATGTGCCGCCAAAGCCCTGCGCGGTATCGCACAGCACCTTCAGGCCATGCTTTTCGGCAATTGGCAGAAGCGCGTCATAATCCGCCGGCTGGCCGAACAGATCGACCGGAATGACCACCTTCGGGGTCAGCCCCTGCTCCACCGCCGTGGCGATGGCGCTTTCAAGGCTGGCCGGGTCCATGTTGAACGTATCCGCCTTCACATCGACGAACACCGGAGTTGCGCCCACCCATGGCACCACCTCGGCCGTGGCGCAGAAGGTGAAGGCCGGGCAGAACACGGCATCACCCGCCTTCACGCCCCATGCCATCAGCAGCAGGGCAAGTGCATCGGTGCCACTGGAGCAGCCAAGGGCAAAGCGCGAACCTGCGAATGCCGCCAGCTTCTCTTCCAGTTCAACCACCTGCGGACCCTGAATGAAACGGCAGGACTGAAGCACTTCCAGCACCACCTCATCGACGCGGGACCCAAGGCGGGCACGCTGCGCGGCAAGGTCGATGAACGGAATGGGGGCAGAAGACGTGGACATGAGAGGATCATCCCCGAAAAAAGATGGACCATGCCGATGCAGTTGCCACGACGGATGGCATCCAGCCACCCGGCTGGCGCTTACCCGTGACGGCACCCGGCCATGGCAACAGGATCAGCCATTGACCTTGCGACTGGCCGCAGCGCCGTGGCCCGGAAGGCAGGACATGGCGATATCGATACTGGCCACCCCCTGTTCGCCGGTCACTTCCGGGGTCGTTCCGGAGCGCACGGCGGCAAGGAAGTTCTGAAGCTCGGACCGCAGCGGCTCGGCATAGGCCACCGGCATGTGCCGGGTGGAATAGGAGCCATCCGGCCGGTAATCGAAATGCTCGGTCACCTGACGGGTGATGAGATCTCCGATGACATATTTGCGGGCAGTCGCCACATGCACCGTGCGCGCCTTGAAGGGCGTGAGCCAGTTGGTGTTGATGTGCGCCAGCACGCCGGATGCCGTGCGGAACTGGAGCAGCGCGATATCCTCACGCTCCGCAATGGCAGCCGAGGTCTGCGGCTGAACCTCAACGATGTCGGAATCCGTGAGCCAGCGGATGAGGTCGATGTCATGCACAGCAAGATCCACCACCACACCCACATTCGACATGCGCGGCGGGAACGGTCCCACGCGGGTGATGGCGACGGAGAGCAGTTGCTCGCCCTTGATGGCATCCTTCACCGCGCGCACGGCGGGATTGAAACGCTCCACATGCCCGACCATGAGCGTGACGCCCTTGGCACGGGCGGCGGCGACAATCTCTCGCCCTTCTTCGGCCGTGGAAGCGATCGGCTTTTCCACCAGCACGGAGGTGCCGGACGCAATCACATCCAGCGCCACGGCATGGTGCAGATGGGTGGGGGCGGCAATCACAACCGCATCCAGCCCCAGAGCCAGCAGGGCATGGTGATCGGCCACTGCCTGACAGCCCAGAAACTGTGCCACGCGCTCGGCCTGGGCGTGATCCGGATCCGCCACCGCAACCAGCTCTGCTTCCGGCAAGCCGGACAGCACGCGGGCGTGGTTTGAACCCATGATACCAACGCCGATAATTCCGACGCGTAGGGGATGCACTTCCTGCGGCGCAGCCGGCTGAGTCATCTCAACCCTCTTGTCTTTGATATTTCGGTGCGTGCTGTAGCACGAGAAAGAAGGAGGAAGCGAGGCGGGGAACAGCTTCTCACCCCCTGTCCCCGTTCAAGAATTACATCCCCATGTTACCGACCCCCTGCTTGCGGAACGCGCATATCCTTGTCCAGCGCTGTAAAAGCCTTGATCCCCAAGCCTGCCGGGGATTAAGCATGCCCCTGAAATGCCTGTCAGAAGTGCATCGTCAGCCCGCGGTGCGACGACAGATACAGGCTTATGAATCGAGAAGGACAGGTCTTCCATGCGCAAGATTGTTGCCGGCAAGCTCCATGGCATCACCGTGACGGGGGCGGACCTGAACTATCACGGCTCCATCACGCTGGACCCGGACCATTGCGAGGAAGCCGGCATTCTGCCGATGGAGTTTGTGGAAATCTGGAACCGCAATTCCGGAGCCCGCATCTCCACCTATGTCATTCTGGGAGAACGCGGTTCGCGGTGCTGCGTGCTGAACGGCGCGGCCGCGCGCACCTGCCAGCCGGGCGATGAGGTCATCATCTGCAACTCGGTCTATGTGCAGGAAAATGAAATTCCCGCTATCCGCCCGAAAGTGCTGACCTTCGACCGGGACAACCGCGTGATAGGCCGCCTCTCCTATGCCGTGACGCGCGATGCACAGGGGCGCTACAGCTTTGCCATTCATGATGAGGCAGGCGAAGCCCAGCCCATTCCACTGAAGAGCAAGGGATAAACGCCAGAGCGGAAAGGGCGGCGGCTGGTTCTGCCACGCCGCCCTTTCGCCAGCATCATGGGTGTATAGCAGGCGCGGGTGAACCTGATGGGCCTTTCAGCAAAACAGGCCCCTGCTGGCCGGGCACCATGAACCTTGCATGTGCAGGCCCTCTTTACCCACGCATGGATGATGGCCCAACCATCCGGCAGGCTCAGTAGTCCACCTGGGTCAGATAAAGCCCATAAGCCGGTGCCATGGGGCCACAGCGGGTTCTGTCGGCTGCCTTCAGTGCCGCTTCCATGTCATCCGCACTCCAGCGCCCCTCCCCAACCCGCATCAGGGAGCCCACCATGGAGCGCACCTGATGGTGCAGAAATGAACGGGCGGAGGTGATAATGCGGATATCGTCCCCCTCACGCGTCACATCCAATTGTTCCAGCGTCTTCACGGGAGAGAGGGCCTGACATTCCGCCGCGCGGAAGGTGGTAAAGTCATGCGTGCCCACAAGACGCTGCGCGCCTTCATGCATGGCCTGTGCATCCAGCTTCTGCGGAATGCGCCATGCCCGGTCGCGCTCCAGCGACAAATCCGGCCGGCGGTTGACGATGCGGTAGAGATAATGCCGCCGCACCGCTGAAAAGCGTGCCTCGAAATCAGATCCCATCTTCTCAACCCGCAACACCGCAACCCGATGCGGGCGGAGTTGTGCGGTCATGGCGTCACGCACCGTATCCGTGCGCCATTCCTTTTGCAGATCAACATGGGCCACCTGCCCGGTGGCATGCACGCCTGAATCCGTGCGGCCCGCCCCGGCGACATAGACCTTATGCCCACAGAAGCGCTCAAACGCTTCGGCCAGAACCCCCTGTACGGTGGGCTGGTCGGCCTGAATCTGCCAGCCCGCGAAGGCGGTGCCGTCATATTCTATAATGAGTTTATAGCGATGCATCGCCAGCAAGACCGCGCCCGCTCAGGCGAGCCGGGTGCCCGCCGGCACCGCATGGCCACGCAGGAAGACATCCGCGGCCATCGGCTGCTTGCCGGCCATCTGCAGTTCCAGCAGGCGGACAGCACCATCTCCACAGGCAATGGTCAGGCTGTCATCCAGCGCCTCACCCGGCGCGCCTGCCCCATCCACACGGGTGGAGCGCAGCACCTTGACCCGTGTTTCCTGCTCACCCAGCGGGAACCATGCGCCCGGGAAAGGAGCAAGGCCACGGATGCGGTCATGCACCTCCTGTGCCGGGCGCGACCAGTCAATCCTCGCCTCACCCTTTTCGATCTTGGCGGCGTAAGCCACACCCTCTGAAGGCTGCGGGGTGAGGGCCAGACCGCCCCGCTCCAGCGCACCAAGCGCCCGCACCATCAGGTCCGCACCCAGCAGCATCATACGGTCATGCAGTTCACCGGCTGTCATATCCGGCGTGATGGCGATGCGCTCGACAAGCCCGACGGGACCGGTATCGAGCCCCTCTTCCATCCGCATCACGGCTACGCCGGTCTCGGCGTCTCCGGCCATGATGGCACGCTGGATCGGCGCTGCACCGCGCCAGCGCGGCAGAAGGGAACCATGCAGGTTGAGACAGCCACGCCGCGGGGCCTGAAGAATATCCGTTGGCAAGATCATGCCATAGGCCACCACCACAGCCGCATCCGCATCATGGGCATGGAACTCTTCTGCCGCCTCTAGCGTGCGCAGGGTTCGCGGGGTCAGCACCGGAATACCAAAGCGCTCGGCCACCTGATGCACGGGTGACTGAACAAGCTCCAGCCCGCGCCGTCCGGCAGGAGCTGGCGCGCGCGTGTAAACAGCCACCACCTCATGGCCCTGGCCGAGAATTTCGGTGAGGGTGGGCACCGCGAAATCCGGCGTGCCCATGAAAACGATCCGCATATGCCTGCCCCGCGCGGTCCGGAAACGAAAGCTGGATGCCCCCGGAACCGGATATGCCTGTAATTACAATCGAAACCCGTACGACTCAAAACCACAAGCCGTTAGATTGCGCCCTCGCGACGGGCCATCTTGCTGAACTTTTTCACGACCCGGTCTCGCTTCAGCTTCGAGATATGGTCGATGAAGAGCACCCCGTTCAGGTGGTCGATCTCATGCTGCACGCAGGTCGCGAACAGGCCATCGGCCTCCACCTCACGCACCGCGCCATCCAGATCCTGAAACCGGACAACAACACGGGCGGGCCGCTCCACTTCCCCATAAAATTCAGGAATGGACAGACAGCCCTCATTGTAAACCGAGAAGTCTTCCGAGGCGGAAATGATCTCGGGATTGATCAGCGCAACGGGTTTCTTGTCCTCGCCCTCACGCGCGATGTCGATTGTAACGACCCGTTTCTGCACGCCCACCTGAATGGCAGCAAGGCCGATGCCCGGCGCTTCATACATGGTGTCGAACATATCCTCCACCAGCTTGCGAGTTTCGGAATCGATCTTGCCAACCGGCGCGGAGATGGTCCGCAGCTTCGGTTCGGGAATGATGAGAATGGGTCGGGTGCTCATACAGGAAGGATTTAGGTGAAGCCGCGCCGCCGGTCAACATGTTCGCACTTTGTTCGCGGCACCGAATCGTGCAAACAGGAAGGATGTCGGATCAGCTCTTCACCATTGGCGGTTACCCGTTCGCGCTGGGCGAGGCGCTTTTGCTCTTCGTGATGCTTGCACTTGGCAGTGTGGCTGTTGTGTTGTGGCGTCAGGGGCGTGCGCGTGATGATGCCGCCATGGAACAGGCCATGCGCGCGCAGGAGGCTGACCAGCGCATGCGTGATCTCGCCCGCATCCAGCACGAAACGGCTGGCCGGGTGCAAAGCATGGCGGAAGTGCTTTCCCAGAGGCAGAGTGAACTGGCGCGCGTGGTGGCCGAGCGGCTGGATGCAACCTCCCATCGCCTTGGCCAGACAATGGCGAGCGCATCCAATGCGACACATGAGAGCCTGACCCGTATCGCGGAACGACTCATCATGGTGGAAGCTGCCGAGCGCAGCCTCTCCGATCTCTCCTCGCAGGTACTGAGCCTGCGCGAGACACTCTCCAACAAGCAGGCACGCGGCGCATTCGGACAGGCGCGCATGGAGGCGATCATCGCCGATGCCCTGCCCAAGGGCGGTTATGCGTTCCAGCACACCCTTTCCAATGGCAAGCGCCCGGATTGCGCCATTTTCCTCCCGGGTGACCCGCGCCCGCTGATTATTGATGCGAAGTTTCCGCTGGAATCGGTCACCCTCTTTCGCGAGGCACGTACGGCCGAGGCGAGAAAGGCCGCAGCCACCCGCCTGCGGGCGGACTTGATGAAGCATGTGAATGATGTGGCCGGGCGCTATCTGCTGGCAGGTGAAACGCAGGATATAGCGCTGATCTTCGTGCCCTCGGAATCCGTTCACGCAGACATTCACGAACATATGGACAGTGTGATTCAGGCGGCCTTTCGCGCACGCATTGTGCTTGTCTCTCCAAGCCTTCTGATGCTTGCGGTGCAACTTGCACAGGCGATTGCGCGTGACGCCCGGATGCAGGAAGAAGCACACCGCATCCGCTCCGAAGTGGGCGCGCTGGTGGAAGATGTCGGCCGTCTGCGCGAGCGCGTGGTGGATCTTGGCCGCCATTTCGGACAAGCCGGCGATGACCTCGCCAAACTCACCATTTCCGCAGACAAGATTGCCCGGCGCGGCGCAAGGCTTCAGCAACTCGAATTCGATGACGCACGCACCGCGGCGCATCCGGGAGACATGCAGTCGTCATAAGGTTTTCGAATTACGCTGAATCAAAACATAAGAAACGCATGAGCCTGAGAGCCGCAGGATCATTGGGGCATCAAATATTTTCCCGTCCAGAGCAAAGCTCATTTGCCTTTTATAAAATCAGAAGCAACTCTATGGCATCTTGCATGGCAGCATAACCGGCCTAAATTCAAACGACCCGCGAATTTTCGCCCCAGTCCACCGGCCAAGCTGAAGATCACAAGACCATGCCCGAACTGCCAGAGGTGGAAACTGTCCGCCGCGGCCTCATGCCTGCTCTGCAAGGTGCCGTCATTGAAAGTGCGGAGGCGCGCTGCCCTGCCTTGCGCTGGCCGTTGCCGGATCATTTCAGCGAGCGTCTTGTCGGACGCCGGATCGAGGCTCTGGGTCGACGCGCGAAATATCTGCTCATGGATCTCAGCGATGGAGAGGTGATGATCCTCCATCTGGGCATGTCCGGCTCCATCCGTGTGGAGGGCGCGCCCGCCAGCACCCAGCCGGGCATGGCACGACCCAAACTGTTTCACCATCCGCGCCGGGACAGCATGCCACACGACCATGTGGTGCTTCAGCTTTCGAATGGCGCGACAGTCACCTTCAATGATCCGCGCCGCTTCGGCGCCATTCTGCTTGTGCCCTATGACAGGCTCGACTCACTGCCCATGCTTCAGAATCTTGGGCCGGAGCCGTTGGGGAACAGCTTTCACGCCACCTATCTGGCACAGGCCTGCGCGCGCCGTACCACATCGCTAAAAACCGCTCTTCTGGACCAGAAGCTCGTGGCGGGACTGGGCAACATCTATGTGTGCGAGGCGCTGCACCGGGCCGGTCTCTCCCCGCGCCGCACCGCCCACACGCTGGCCACCAAAACCGGTGAACCCACGCGCCGCGCCGAAGTATTGGTGAGCTCGATTCGAGACGTGCTGCGCGATGCCATTCTGGCCGGCGGCTCCTCCCTGCGCGATCATCGACAGGTGAATGGGCAACTGGGCTATTTCCAGCACACCTTCCGTGTCTATGACCGGGAAGGAGCCACTTGCGTTACACCGGGCTGCAAGGGAAAAGTGCAGCGCATTGTTCAGGCAGGCCGCTCCACCTTTTTCTGTGCCAGCTGCCAGCGCTAGAAAGAAGCGCGCGCTCCATCTGAATTTTATGAGAGATAACAGTAACCTGCACATCCTGACTTGCTTCAGAAAGCCTGCTTGCGGTGTTGCATGGAGAGTTATTCACAGCCATCTAGCTGCTTCCTGTAGAAAGTCATCCGGCTGAATTGACAAAGCCGGCTTACCCCCATAAATATCGCCTTCTCCAAGCGGCCCTGGCGGTCGCAGGGGCCCAGGTGGCGGAATTGGTAGACGCGCTGGCTTCAGGTGCCAGTGGCTTAACGGCCGTG
>JAMHVS010000060.1:0-8900 GCA_035911315.1 Xanthobacter sp. | reverse complement strand
TGGCGATGCGCGCCAGGCTGGCGGACTCGTACACCGCGATCGGCAGCGGGTCGCGCCGCCACACCTCGAACTGCGCGGCGCCAACACAGACAAGCGGCTCCTGGAACAGAAAGCGCCCGCGCTGCGGCTTGTCGCGCGAGACCAGGGCCAGGTCCAGCTCGCCGCGCACCACGCGCGGAATGAGCGCGGTGGACTGCTCGCAGGTCAGCTCGATCTCCACCCCCTGGTAGCGGTGCGCAAAGCTGCGCAGCACCGGCGTGAGGTAGGTGGACGCATAGTCGTCCGGCACGCCCAGCCGCACCCGGCCGGCGAGCTGCGGGCCGAAGAGGGTGTCGTGCGCCTCGGCCTGCAGCTCCAGCACGCGGCGCGCGTAGGACAGCAGCTGGGCGCCGGCCGGCGTCACCTCCAGGTGGCGCGGGCCGCGCAGCAGCACGGGGCTGCCGAGCGCCGTCTCCAGCTTCTTGATCTGCATGCTGACCGCCGACTGCGAACGGTGCACCAGCGGCGCCGCGCCCGAGAGCGAACCCGCGTCCACCACGGCCACGAAGGCGCGCAGCCAGTCGATCTGGAAGTCCGGGTATGCCATGGCGGGGTCTTGCTGGGTTATTCGATTGTCGAATGGTAATCGTTCGAACTATGCGCTTTACTCCCCGGTGCGAATCCCTGAGCATCGGCGGCATGCAATCCAAAGCCGTCCTTGCCACACCTTCATCGCTTCCATCCGGCACGCGCGAGCGCGACGGCCAGTGGCTGCTCATCGCCGGCGGCGTGCTGCTGGGCACCATCGGCGTGTTCGTGGAAGAGGCGGCCCAGCACCCGCTGGTGACGGTGTGGTTCCGCTGCGCCTTTGGTGCGCTGGCGCTGCTGGCCTGGTGCCTGGCCACGGGGCGCGGGCGCGAGCTGCTGCTGCGCGGCCGCGCCCGGTGGGTGGCCTGCGCCACCGGCGTGCTGATGGTGATGAACTGGGCGCTGTTCTTCGCGGCCATTCCGCGCACGTCCATCGCCGTGGCCACGGTGATCTTTCACATTCAGCCCATCTGGGTCATCGTGTTCGGCGCGCTGTTCCTGCGCGAAGCCGTCTCGCCCCTGCAATGGCTCGCCACCCTGGCCGCCTTGGGCGGGCTGGTGCTGACCACCGGCCTGCTGGACGGTGCTGCCGCCACCGCCAGCACGGGTGGCGGCTATATGGCGGGGGTGCTGATGTGCCTGGGCGGATCGCTATGCTACGCCGCCGTGACCCTGCTGGCCAACACCCAGAAGGCCATCAGCCCTTTCGCCATGGCGTTGTGGCAGTGCCTGGTGGGGGCGGTGGCGCTGGCCTGGGCGCCCTTCGCGCTGGGCTGGCCGCAGCAGGGTGCCGCCTGGGGCTGGCTGCTGGGCCTGGGCGTGCTGCACACGGGCCTGGCCTACGTGGTGCTTTTCGCGGGCATGGCGCGGCTGGGACTGGGGCGCATCGCGGTGCTGCAGTTCGTGTACCCGCTCACGGCCGTGCTGGTGGACTGGGCGGTGTACGGCCGCACGCTCAGCCCCGTGCAACTGGCGGGCGTGGCGCTGATGGCGGCGGCGCTGTGGACCATCCGGCGGCCGGGCAGAGCGGCCGTTGTTGCTGACTAGGTATCAAACACCAGCGCCTGGTGCGCCCCCACACCGGCCAGCACCCCATCGGCAGAGGCCAGCGTGGCGTTGTGGCGCATCAGTGTGGCGTCCCCGGCGGCGTACACGCCGGGCACGGTGGTCATCTTGTTGGCGTCGGTGCGGATGGCGGGGCCCATGGGGCCATCGTCGAAGGCGCAGCCCAACTGCTCCGCCAGCGGGCTGGCGGGGCGCGTGGCGGCGGCCACGTACAAGGCATCCAGCGGCACCACGCGGCCCTGGCTGTCCGCCAGGCGCACCCCTACAAGCGCCAGACCCGTGCCTTCCAGCGCCGCGATGCGCGCGGGCTCGATGGCGATGCCCAGCGACAGCAGCCGCGCGCGCTCGGCTTCGTCCAGCGTGGTGTCGCCGTTCAGGAAGAGGGTGGTCGGGCCCCAGTCGGCAATCAGCTGCGCGTGCATGGCCGAGCCGGGCGCGCGCCTGCTCGATCATCGCCAGCGGCGGCTCGCCGTCCTGCCCGAAGAAGCCGTGCGACGCTGCGGCAAACCGGTTGCGCGGCTGGCCTGCGTCCACCACGCACACGCGCCGCCCGGCGCGCGCCAGCTGCATCGCGGCCGACAGGCCCGCAAAGCTGCCGCCAATCACGATCACGTCATAGGTCATGGGAAATGTCCTGGTGGGAGTGGCACCCGGCCACCATGCGTTGATGGAACTCAGCCGACAGCTGCGCGAGCGTGACCTCGCCCAGCCGCGCCAGCAGCACTTCTTCCGCCGCCTGGTAGGCGTCGGACAGTGCCCGGTTCACCGCCTGCTCGACGATGCAGCCCGGGCTCTCCACCCGGTTGCCCACCGCCAGCAGCGTGGGCGCGCCCAGCGCTTCGTGGATGTCGCGCAGCGTGATGTCCGCCAGAGGGCACGACAGCACCCACCCCCCGCCATGCCCCTTGGCCGACGTGACAAAGCCCGCATACCGCAGCCCCGCCATCAGGCGGCGCACGACCACAGGGTTGGTCTGCATGGCCTGCGCCAGCGATTCGGACGTGGCAGGGCCATCCATCTCTGCCATGTGCAGCAGCGCGTGGAGGACGGTGGAAAGGCGGCTATCTCGCTTCATGCAACATTCAAAGTTGCGTGATGGTAGCATGCTGACAGAAACCATGCTTTCGCCGCGTATTGCTATTGATTCGGTAGCTGCTAGCGCTTGCCAGAAAAGCGATAGAGGCCATTTTGATGACGAAAGCGCGGCACCCGCAACCCGCGTCCCGGCTTCCACCGGCCCTCCAGCACACACCTGCACCACCGCAGCACATGACCCACCCCAGCCCCACCGTCTTCACCGACCCCCAATCCATCGCCCGCTACGCCGAAGGCCCGCGCCGCAACGTGCCCGGCTACGACAGCCTGCTGCCCATGGTCCGCATCCTGCTGGCCGAGCGCGTGCCCGCCCACGGCCGCGTGCTGGTGGTGGGCGCAGGCGGCGGGCTGGAGCTGGAAGACATGGCGCTGGCGCAACCCGGCTGGCGGTTCTACGGCGTGGACCCCAGCCAGCCCATGCTGGACCTGGCCGCGCAGCGGCTGCAGAGCGCGGGCGTGCCCGGCAACCGCGTGGCGCTGCACCACGGCTATGTGCAGACCGCACCGGCCGGGCCGTTTGATGGCGCTACGTGCCTGCTGACTCTGCACTTTGTACCGCGTGAGGAACGGGTGCCCATGCTGGTGGAGATCCGGCGGCGGCTGAAGCCCGGGGCGCCGCTGGTGGTGGCGCATCTGAGCGTGGCGGAGGGGGAGGGCGTTGGCGGCGAGGGCGGGGCAGGGGAGCGCGATCTGTGGCTGTCGCGCTATGCCGCGTTTCAGGTGGCGTCCGGCGTGCCGCCGGAGCATGCGGCCAGGGCGCGGGAGAAGGTGGCGGCAGAGCTGGCCGTGTTGACGCCGGAGGAGGATGAGGCGGTTTTGCGCGAGGCGGGGTTCAGCGATACGCGTATGTTTTACGTGGGGTTTGCGTTCAGGGGGTGGGTAGTGTACGCATAGAGCACATCTCGCTTGCAGATAGAGTAGGAAATAGCGTACTATTTACTCAAGTCGGCATATAAATCGTCTTTTTGAAAACTATCTAAAAAATGACAACTTTATCTTCCTCATCGGTTTCTCTGCTCGAGGATCGAAATAGTGACTGTTTATCTATTCTTGCTACTGTAAAATTAAGCGATTATCTTTCATTAATCGAGAATGCCTACAAGGATCAAGGCGGCTTGGAGGGGCAAAGGGCGCCCATAACGACAAAATCTGGCTTGAAAATTAGAACCCGACTGGTTGATGATCTTAAGCATGGTGCGGTGATACCTCCTATTGTTGTAGGCGCGGTCTGTCCTTCTAGCATTGTTACGAAGCTTAAAAGCGCTCGAACATCATCCTCGCTTGTTAAAAGCTTGAAGAGTAGTGGGGTTGATATCTCGATAATCGATGGGATGCAAAGGACGACCGCGCTCTTGGATGCGGAAATTGATCCGGATTCGAGCTATATTCGGGTGGAAATTTGGATTGCGAAAAAGGTGGAAAGCTTAATTTATCGGATGCTTGTTTTGAATACCGGGCAAGTGCCATGGGATTTAAAGAGGCAGCTCGATACGCTATATCGGCCGATTGTGAGTTTGATCTCAAGTGCAGTTCCAAATATTCGTATATTCGGGCTCGACGAGACTTTTCGGCGATCGCAGGCAGGTGAGTATCGAAGTACTCGCATTGTTGAATTGTTCTTGGCATTTTCATCCCGCTCAATTGATGTTGATATTAAAGAGCGTGTAGCCGAGGAGTTTGCGCGAATTGACATGACAGAAGCGACATCGCAAAGCGAGTTTATGCCACTATTCGTTGAATCAATAAAAATTATGGTTCAACTCGATGAGGCATTTGATCGATCTACTAAAAAAGGGGCGATGTCTGATTCTGTCGTTAAGGTAAAAAATGGACGTGACATTTTTACCTCCTCGCCGGGAACTATCGGTTTTATCGTTGCTGTCGCTGAAATTCTCTTTGGCGCGCCAGGTTTTGATTACAGTTTGAAAGCTGCGAAAAAAGAATTTGCAACTTTAGATCGGAATGTAAAAATGCTTGTGAAGTTTTTACAGAAAAAAACCGAGCCGGAACTTTTGGCTTTTCTTGATCTTGGAACTCTAAATCAGGTTTTGGCGGGTAAGACGACCCGTATTGGTGAATTTCAACGCACTGTGTACAAGCGCGGTTTTTCGGTATTGCTCACAAAAACTGCTGCGATTGTTAAGCAGGACTCGATGGGTCCTTGTTGGCAGGCTCGGTGAGTAGAATTGTGAGTATAAATATCACGAAATTCATTCGTGGCCCGGTGTGGGATTGGGTTTCTGTCAATGCGCAGCTAGATGATTTGGTCGAGCCAATAGAGAAAAAGAATTTTTGGATCGTTCCAAGCGTTTTAGGCGGAGATGAAGCGCGTGCTGCCGAAAAGGCATTACTTGAGCGATTTCTTAATACTCAGGTTGTTTTTCAGAAAGAAATTGATCAGTATTGTTTTCGTTTAATTATTGATGGTGGTAGTCGTTATTTGCTAATTGCCAAGGTTGATGGGGAATCTATCAATTTTGTTGAAGACGATTTGTTTGATTTTGAGGTGGAGCACCTGACATTTTTGCAACAAATTGACTTCATATCGAATTTTAAGATTCCTTCGCCGGTTGGTATTCCTAGTCGTATTGTAGTTGATGCTCTTTCTAAAAGAGAATCGATATTTGAGGATGATTTGAAAGTATATTTTCCACAGATTATCTCTTGGAAGATATCTTCATCTAATCCGCATTTTGAAGATGATTTTGCGGTGATTTGTGTTCGAGCAATTGTTATTTTAACCGATTTAAAATCTCCGATTCGTGGCTTTGCAAGACTGATTGTGCAGTTGGCACTGGTAATTCCGCGTGAGCATCATGATTGGTTGTTTGATCAATTAAATTTTTCTATTGCTAATAGAAGGTTGGAGTATTTCTTCCTTGGTCTTTATCGGATGCTTGAATTTTTCTTTCCGTTGAAAGGCGTGGCTGCATTAAAAGGCAAAATTGGCTACGGCGGGACGTTTTTGGAGCTTCGCGCATTTTGTAGTGAAACTTTAGGGTGGAATATCAATCACCATACTGGTGCCAGGGCCGCTGCATTTCTGGTGTCGGAGGCGTTTGCAAATATCTGCTTTGGCCGCACGTTGGAAAATTCGACACCTGATGCAATCGAGAAGCACAAGCTTGACGCTATAGTAAAGATATCCGAACTTCGTCATATGCTTGCCCATCAAAATTTCTCTCGAATGAAGCCAGATCAAGAAGAGTTAGTGACGAAAACAGAGGCATTGCTTACTTTGCTCACCGAAGCGTTTGTGGCATATAAACGGTATTGCTAAATTTACTCAAATATTTGATCCAAATTGGGTCAAAGTTAAGTCTTGCCTGGCCAAAGTAGACCGCATAGCATCCCTGTCAAGCACCCACTCCATGAGGTGCTGCGTACGAAAACGACAGGAGACAAGCTTTGCCATCCACCCGCTGGAGTCACTGCGGCACCGAAGACCTGAGCGTCTTGCAGACCATCTTCTGGTCCGCCGGCGCGTCGCGCAATGCGCTGGCGCAGCGCTTGGCCTATTCCAAGAGCAAGGCCAACGCCATGGTGGCCGCGCTGCTGGATGAAGGCCTGCTCGACGAGGTGGGCCTGCAGGAATCCTCTGGCGGCCGGCGGGCCGAAACCCTGCGTTTGAGCGAAACCCTGGGCGTGGTGATTGGCGCCGACCTGGGTGCCACCAGCATGCAGATCGCGGTGATGCGGCCCGACATGACGGTGCTGGCGCGGCACCGCGAGCCCATCGACGTGCGCCAGGGGCCGGGCGTGATCCTGGCGCGGGTGCGGGGGCTGATGCGCGAGCTGCTGGCGCGCTGCGGGCTGGCCCCCAACCAGGTGATTGCCATTGGCATGGGCGTGCCGGGGCCGGTGGATTTTGAAAGCGGGCAGCTCGTCAACCCGCCGCTGATGCCCGACTGGGACGGCTTTTCCATCCGCGACTACCTGCGCGAGGCGTTTGCCGCGCCGGTGTTTGTGGACAACGATGTGAACCTGATGGCGCTGGGCGAGATGTACCGACTGCAGCGCAATCTGCCCAACTTTCTGGTCATCAAGGTGGGCACGGGCATTGGCTGCGGCATCGTGTGCCACGGGCAGGTGTACCGGGGCGCCAACGGCTCGGCGGGCGATGTGGGCCACATCTGTGTGGACCAGCACGGCCCGCGCTGCCATTGCGGCAACCAGGGCTGTGTGGAGGCCATGGCCGCAGCGCCCGCTATGGCACGCATGGCGATGGAGGCCGCACAGCGCGGCGAAAGCGCGCTGCTGGCCGAGCGGCTGCAAAGCACGGGCACGCTGACCATTGAAGATGTGGCCCAGGCCAGCCGCACGGGCGATGTGGCGGCCAACGCCATCATTCAGCGCGCGGGCAGCCTGGTGGGGCAGATGCTGGCGTCCATCGTCAACTTCTTCAACCCGTCGCATGTGTTCATTGCGGGGCGGGTGACGGACATAGGGCCGCTGTTCCTGGCGTCGGTGCGGCAGAGCGTGTACCACCGCTCGCTGGCGCTGTCGACGCGGCACCTGGAGATTCAATACGCGCCGCTGGCCGACGATGCCGGTGTGGTGGGCGCGGGCGTGCTGGCCATGCAGGAGAGCCTGTCGCGCGCGGGCTCGGTAACGAGCGCAGGCGCTGTGGTGGGGGCTGTGCGATGAGCGTAGCTGTCGAGTTCCGCAACGTCACCAAGGAGTTTGGCCCCGTGCGCGTGCTGCACGGCGTGGGCTTTGCGCTGCAGCCGGGCCGCGTATACGGACTGCTGGGCGAAAACGGTGCGGGCAAGTCCACGCTGATGAAGATTCTGGCGGGGTACGAGAGCCCCACCACCGGCGAGGTGGTGGTGGACGGCGCGGTGCGCGCCCCGGGCGGCGGCTCGCGTGCGGCCGAGGCGCAGGGCATTGTGCTGATCCACCAGGAGTTCAATCTGGCGGACGACCTGACGATTGCGCAGAACATCTTCTTGGGCCACGAGATAAAAAAGGGCCCCTTCCTGGATGACAAGGCGATGCGCGAGAAGACGCGCGAGGCGCTTGCCAAAGTGGGCCTACCGCTGGACCCCGACACGCGCGTGCGCAAGCTCATCGTGGCCGAAAAGCAGCTGGTGGAGATTGCCCGCGCGCTGGCCCGCAATGCGCGCCTGCTCATCATGGACGAGCCCACCGCCACGCTGACCCCGGGCGAGACGGAGCGCCTGTTCACGCTGATGGCCGGCCTGAAGGCGGCGGGCGTGACCATCATCTACATATCGCACAAGCTCGATGAGGTGGAGCGCACCACCGACGAGGTGGTGGTGATGCGCGACGGCCTGCTGGTGGCGCGCGAGCCCACGGCCAGCGTGACGCGGCGGCAGATGGCCAACCTGATGGTGGGCCGCGAGCTGGCCGACTTGTTCCCGCCCAAGCTGCCCGCACCGCAGGATGGCGCACCGGCCATCCAGGTGCGTGGCCTCACGGTGCCGGGGTGGGCCGAGGGCGTGGACTTTGAAGTGCGGCGCGGCGAGATTCTGGGCTTTGCCGGGCTGGTGGGCGCGGGGCGCACGGAGCTGTTTGAAGGTCTGCTGGGCCTGCGCCCGCGCACGGCGGGCACGGTAGAGATTGCGGGCCAGCCCGTGCAGCTCAAAAGCCCGCGCGATGCGGCGCGCCACGGCCTCACGTACCTGAGCGAAGACCGCAAGGGCAAGGGCCTGCATGTGCACTTTGGCTTGCGGCCCAACCTGACGCTGATGGCGCTGGAGCGATACGCCAAGCCCTGGCTTAACCCGGCCGCCGAGCAGGCCGCGCTGCGCGATGCGGTGCAGGAGTTCGGCATCCGCACCGGCTCACCCGATGTGCGTGCGTCGTCGCTGTCGGGCGGCAACCAGCAAAAGCTGGCGCTGGCCAAGGTGCTGCACCCCGGCCCCAGCGTGGTGGTGTTGGACGAGCCCACGCGCGGCGTGGACGTGGGCGCCAAGCGCGAGATCTACCACCTGGTGCAGCGCCTGGCGGCGCAGGGCCTGGCGGTGATCGTGGTGTCGTCCGAACTGATGGAGCTGATCGGCCTGTGCCACCGCGTGGCGGTGATGCGCGCGGGCCGGCTGCAGGCCACCTTGCAAGCCCCCCAATTGACCGAAGAGGAGTTGATCGCCCATGCCACAGGAACCCGCTGAAACCGCCCGCGCCGCGCGCGCCTGGGGCGGCATCCGGCT
>JAMHVS010000059.1:0-2261 GCA_035911315.1 Xanthobacter sp. | reverse complement strand
TCCTGTTCGATGGCGAGCGCTTTTGCCAGTACATAGAGGGAGAGCCAGCAACGCTGGATGCGCTGGTGGGACGCATCCGCCAGGATGTCCGGCACAAGGGCATGGCCACGCTGCTGCATGAGCCCTTGGCTGGAGGCCGGCGCTACCCCCACTGGTCCATGGCCTACTCCAATGTGGACGAGGATGCCCTCATTGACCAGGTGATCGCGGGCGCGCCACACGATGCGCTGGCGCTGCTCAAGGACAGGCACTGGATGCTGGATATCGGCTGAACCAGCGGCGCCCGGCAGCTTAGATCCAAGGCACGCCGTAGTAGTCGTAGACCTTGCGGCCGTAGGCCTCGGTGTATTCCGGGTAGGCATTCTGGGCAAAGCGCGGGGCGCTTTCCAGTTGCTCCTTCGAGAGCGAAACCACATAGCCCTCCATGCCCGTGTCGTACTTCATGGAGTCCCAGGGCAGCGGATACCGGTCCGTGCCGATGCCCAGGAAGCCGCCGAACTCCATGACGGCATAGCGGACCCGGCCCGAGAGCTTATCGATCATGAGGTGATCTATCGAACCCAGTTTCTCACCCTGGGGGTTGTAGACGGATGTGCCGTTGACCTTGTCTGACGAAATCACACTGGATGCTGTGTTCATGCGAACCTCCTGTAGAGAAGGCGACGGATTGCCGCCTTTTGCAAGGCCCAGTCTGAAACCACATGAAAGCGCGCCATGTAGGACGGCGGGTCCCTTGCTCCCAAGACAACGGCTTCCCCGCATGCGTTCGCGCTCCGCGCATTGTCAGGAAATGTCAAACAGCGGCCTTCCTTGTCGGCAGGGGTGAACCATTGTGCGTTGGTGCAACTCCCTCCAGCACCAGCGACTCAGCCAGCCATGAAAGAAATCCGCCTTTGCAAGTCCATTCCCGAAGAGTCCGTCGGGCAGTCGTCGCAGCATGGGTTGTGGATACCGGAATCAGCCGCCGCGCGCGAGGCGATCGAGGTGCTGGCGGCGGCAGGGAACGAACGGTACGGCCCTGGAACCCATTGGGTGGAAGAACGCAATTTGTTCTCTTGAAGGCCCGGCAGCAGGCGGCGTCGCCATCAATTGTGGTTCGCCGGCACTTTGTTCTGCACCACCACGGTGCCCTTGGTGGGCTCCGCCACGGACTCCGTCAGGAACGAAGCGCTGCGCAGCAAAGCCGCCCGGATATCGGCACCGTTCATCTTGAGCGCGACCACGGCGATCACGACCAGCATCGCCACCACGGAGGCAAACCAGAAGACCCGCAGGTCACCCAGGCCAAGCTCGGGGTCGGTGCTGCCCTGCACCACATAGCGTGTGACTGAATGGGAATTCTCTGCGGTGTTCATCGTTGGCTCCAGTCTTGAGGAGCCATGACGGTAGCCTGGGCCAGCGTTCAGGGTTGTCAGACGGCATCCACTCCTGGCAAGAGAAAACATGCCGGAATATGTCCCCAAGAGCGCGCACACCTGCCCCGCATAGCTCAATCGATCTTCTTCTGGATGCTCACCTTGCCATCGGCTTCCAGGAAGGCATAGCGCAGGTCTTTCAGGTCGCAATCCGCCTCCCGCAGGGCCTGGTCGATGTCGTTCTGTGACAGGCGGTGCTTGCGGCGCACCGCGTCAAATATCGTGCCGTCGCGGCCTATCAGCACAGCCTCGCCGTCCAGCAGTTTCTCGGCCGCACGGCTGTGCGCCGTCACGATACCGACCAAGGTGTTGAGGGCTATCAGGATCAGGCACACCAGCAGCCCGCCCACCAGCGACTGGTCCTTGCCGGTCATCGAAGGGCCAGCGGCTTCGCTGACCAGCATCACTACCAGCAGATCGAACGGAGTGAACTGGCCCACCGTGCGCTTGCCGCCAAGCCGCATCATCAGCAGAAGGATGGCGTAGACGGCGACGGCCCGGACGATCAGTTCCAGGGCGCCTATGTCGAGGTCAAGCATGGCGGCCCCCTTCTGCCATAGAGCGGCCTCACGCCGCCTTGGCTCGGCCCGCTGAACGGATGGAACATTTGAACACCTCGTGCAACTGGCGCAGCGCAACTTTCTTTCGCTCGGGCGACTCGGCGGCCGTGCAGTCCGCCGGCACCCATACCGGGTAGCCGAGCATGCGCGCATCGGTAGCGGAGAGCATCACGCACATGTCGGCCGCCCACCCGACGATGGCGATCTTCTGCGCTTTCATCTGGCCCAGCAGGTGCTGCAGCGGCGTCGCATGAAAGGCCGAGTGCTGCGGCTTGAGGATCACGAG
>JAMHVS010000058.1:0-1330 GCA_035911315.1 Xanthobacter sp. | reverse complement strand
CATGGCCTGCAGGCGTTCGCGGATCTGGAGTCCGGTGGTGCCTGCTTCGCCGTCAATAAAAATTTTTTTCATGGGTTCTGGAGGGGCTTGGCCCCACTGTTCAGAGGGAAATTTGCGCCTGCCGCAAATACCTCAATCCCCTGGGGGGTATGGGCTTCGCGCTGGCTGTAAGTCTTGCACAAGTTTTGTGCATCGCACCATGATACAGTGCGGCGCTGATGTGTCCAGTGCCATCCGCCGGGCTCCTGCAGGCGGCGGAATGGTGAACATTGTCCTGTCCAGAGAGAGACGTCATGAAGATTCACGAGTACCAAGGCAAGGAAATCTTGCGTCAATTCGGCGTACCGGTGCCCCGCGGCATCCCCGCCTTTACAGTCCAGGAAGCGGTTGAAGCTGCGCAGAAACTGGGCGGCCCAGTCTGGGTGGTGAAGGCGCAAATCCACGCAGGTGGTCGCGGCAAGGGCGGCGGCGTGAAAGTGGCCAAGAGCATTGACGATGTCAAGCGCCTCGCCGGTGAAATTCTGGGCATGCAACTCAAGACGCATCAGACCGGCCCCGAAGGCCAGAAGGTCCGCCGCCTCTACATCGAAGACGGCGCTGACATCCAGAAAGAATATTACGTGTCCATCGTGACCGACCGTGCTACCCAGAAGCTGGCGTTCATCGCCTCCAGCGAAGGCGGCATGGACATCGAGGAAGTGGCCCATTCCACTCCTGAGAAGATCATCACCGAGTTCATCGACCCGCTGACCGGCCTGTCCGAAGCACAGGGCACGAAGATCGCCAATGGCATCGGCCTGCCCGCCGAGTCCACCGCACAGGCCGTGGATATCTTCCAGAAGCTGTACAAGTGCTACATGGACACCGATGCTTCGCTGGTGGAAATCAACCCCCTGAACCGCGACAGCAAGAACAACCTGATCGCTTTGGACGCCAAGTTCAACTTTGACGCCAACGCCCTGTTCCGCCATCCCGAAATCGTGGCCTACCGCGATCTGGACGAAGAAGATCCTGCGGAAGTGGAAGCTTCCAAGTTCGACCTGGCTTACATCAGCCTGGACGGCAACATCGGCTGCCTGGTCAACGGTGCCGGCTTGGCCATGGCGACCATGGACACCATCAAGTTGTTTGGCGGTGAGCCTGCCAACTTCCTGGACGTGGGCGGTGGCGCAACCGCCGAGAAGGTCACGGAAGCCTTCAAGATCATGTTGAAGAACAAGAACGTCAAGGGCATTCTGGTCAACATCTTCGGCGGCATCATGAAGTGCGACACCATCGCCACCGGCGTGATCACCGCCTGCAAGGCTGTGAATCTGTCTGTGCCACTGGT
>JAMHVS010000057.1:0-1694 GCA_035911315.1 Xanthobacter sp. | reverse complement strand
ATGGTATTTGGTCCAAAGCATAGGACGCTCAATGCATGCACCATTGGTTTCGGCTTGCACTGCTTTTTTCAGGCGCTCAACACGGTTCGATACTTCCATAGAAGTCTCGACCGCCATTTCTCTATCAGCTAATTTCACAAGAGCATTCATCTTATTCTCCTAGTATTCACCCCAGTTACAGAACCGACAATCACACCGGATGCGGATAGGAAATTCAACCGCATGAGGCCAAGTATGGCACGAGCGGATAGGAAATTCAACCGCATGAGGCCAAGTATGGCACGAATTTTGTGCCTCGAAACACGTTCGGCCAAGGCAGGTTGAGCGCTCGCTTGCCGCTCCATGGCGAGAGATTGGGCGAGAGATTGGGAGGCAGTATGCATTGGGGCTGGCGCGCGCGAAGCTGCGCCCCGCAGCGATGGATACCGCCGCTTCACTGGGGGTCACCAACTGATGCGCTGGTCCAACTCGAAGTCCGGTGCCGGTTGTGCTGCCGCGTCCCAATCTGGCTCGACTTGGCTGCCCTCACCCGATTGCGCATCGAGTTCATCCCACAGTGGCGGCCCACGTGCTGACGCGATGTGCGGTGGCTCGGAATCTGCCCCGATGTGGTCCAGGATGTGCCGGATTTCGGCGCTGTGCGTGATAAAGGCGATGATGCGCATCTGCCCGCCGCAGATCGGGCACAAGAGCGGAAACACCTCGTAGATGCGCGCAATCAGCACCGCCCAGAGGTAGTGCGCTGGCCGTTTGGGTGGTGGGGGTGGCTCAGGTCTGGGTGTGGTCCTGGATGCAGTTGCACCGGCATGGCCATGCTGCGCGGGGCTTTGTGAGCAGTTGCCCGTGGTGGCTGGATCGGCTGGCACCGCAGCCACCTGCGCCGGGGCTTGCGCCATCGCCGTCACCACATCCCGTAGCGGCGAATTGGGCGCCAGCACCCCGAAGTAGCGGTGCCGGTGGGTACGTGGCGGGGGTACCAGGGCGGCAATGCGGTCGATGAGTTCCAGCGGTGTGAGGTGCAGCTCGTCTGCCTTGGCACCGCGTCTGTCAGCGTAGAAGTCTCTGCGGGGTTCGCTGTGCTGCTTGCCGCAGCGGTAGATCAACTCGCTGCCGGCCTTGCGCAGGCGCTCCATGGCAAAGGGTGGACGGGCGCAATAGCGCAGCAGACGCTCCAGCGCAGCGCGGTCGTGGGCTTCGATGCAGACACCGGCGTCGACCGAGAAGCCGCTGTGTTTGTAGCCCTGCATGTCTTTGGCGTCACTGCTCTCCAGCAGGCCCCGTGCAACGAAGGCGCGCAGGATGCGTTTTTGCAGGGTGGTCTGCACTTGGGCCACGGTCGCCGCATCGATGCCGCTGGCCGGGTGGAATACGACACCTGGCGCAGAGGCTTGCATTGGGGCATCAGCGCTGCCCTCGCCTGCCACTTCCTCAAACACCCCGTCCACCACGCAGACGTGGAAATGGACGTGTTCGTTCAGGCTGGAGCCGAACCTGTGAATGAAGGCCACTGCGCCGATGTGCAGGTTCGCCTTGTCTGCATTGGCCGCGCCAGGGCAATGGGCTTGCAGGCTTTGTGCAATGACACGCAGGAAGATGCGCAGCACCATATTGAGCGTGGCACTGTCGCGCTGCATGTAGTACCGCAGCCGTTTGGGCACGGAGAGCACCCACTGGCGCACCGGCAGGCGGGGGAA
>JAMHVS010000056.1:0-11546 GCA_035911315.1 Xanthobacter sp. | reverse complement strand
CAACAAGGTCCGGGCCTATCACCTGCAGTCGCAGGGTTACGACACCGTGGATGCGAACCGCCAGCTCGGCTTGCCGGACGACGCGCGCTCTTACGAAGTCGTGCCCGAGATGCTTGCGCATTTCGACGTGCAGAGCATCCTGCTGATGACCAACAACCCCGACAAGCTCGCGAAACTGACCAGCCTGGGGATCAAGGTCGAGGGCTGTCTCCCGGTGATCACCCGACCCAACCCGCACTCCTTTGCGTACATCCAGACCAAGCGCCAGCGCATGGGGCATGCCGTGCCCGACTGGGCCGCGGACGAGACGCCCAAAAAGCCGGACTTGAACGCGGCATAGCCGGACACACATGTGCGCTGGAGCATGGCGCTACGCAGCGCCGAGTGGATCACCGCCTGGGCCTGGATCAGCCGCCGGCATCCCTCCCGACCACGGTCAAGGCAGTCATATTGACGATGCGCCTGACCGTCGCCGTCGGTGTCAGGACATGCACCGGCCTGGCGGCGCCAAGCAGGATGGGGCCGACGGTTAAATTGTCTCCCGCCGCCACCTTCAGCAGATTGAAGGAGATATTGGCCGCATCCAGCGTTGGCATGACGAGAAGGTTGGCCGGGCCTTTCAGGCGCGAATTCGGGAAGATGCCCTGCCGGATCTGATCGTCCAGCGCCGCATCGCCGTGCATCTCGCCTTCGACTTCAAGCCCCGGTGCGCGACGCGCAAGTTCAGCCAGCACCTCGCGCATCTTCAGCGCGGTCGGTGTTTCGGCGGTGCCGAAGGTGGAATGTGAGAGCAATGCAACCCTGGGCTGAATGCCGAACTTGCGGATTTCATCGGCCGCCATCAAGGTCATGTCGGCCAGTTGCCCGGCGGTCGGCTCGTAATTGATGTAGGTGTCACCAATGAATACCGTTCTGCCGGGCAGCATGAGCAGGTTCATGGCGTAAAGGCGATCGAGGCCGTCCCGCGTGCCAATCACGTTCTGCACGTATTCGCGATGCGTTTCGTAACGGCCGAATATGCCGCAGATCAGCCCGTCGGCGTAACCCAGGCGCACCATCAGCGAGCCATACAGCGTCGTCCGGCGCCTCACCTCACGCTGGGCATAATCCGGCGACACGCCCTTGCGCTCCATCAGCTGGTAGTAGCAAGTCCAGAACTCCTCGAAATGCGCATCGAAGAAGCTGCACTTTTCCGAATGCACGATTTCGAAATCCTCGCCCTCACGAATTCGCAGGCCGGCCGCTTCGATGCGGCGGTTTATTTCTGCCGGGCGGCCCAGCAGCACCGGACGCGCAATGCCTTCATCCCTTGCCACCTGAACGGCACGCAGCACCCGTTCGTCTTCGCCTTCGGCAAAGACAATCCGTTTCGGCGCGCGTTTGGCCTGGGAGAATATGGGCTTCATGATGAGCCCGGAGTGATAGACGAATTCGTTCAGGCTCTGAACATAGGCGTCCCAATCCTCGATGGGCCGGGTGGCGACACCGGAATCCATCGCCGCCCGGGCAACGGCCGGGGCAATCTTGACAATAAGCCGCGGATCGAAGGGGCGGGGAATCAGGTATTCGGGACCAAATCCGGTGACTTTCTCGCCATACGCCGACGCGACGATTTCGGATTGCTCGGCGCGGGCCAGTTCGGCAATCGCCCTGACCGCCGCCATCTTCATTTCTTCGGTGATGGTCGTCGCCCCGACATCCAGCGCCCCCCGAAAAATAAAGGGAAAGCACAGCACGTTATTCACCTGGTTCGGGTAATCCGAACGGCCGGTGCAGATAATCGCGTCATCCCGAACGCTCTTGACCAATTCGGGTGAAATCTCGGGTGTGGGATTGGCCAGCGCCATGACCAGCGGACGGGCGGCCATCCGGGCGACCATCTCCGGCTTGAGCACGCCGCCCGCCGATAGGCCGAGAAAAACGTCGGCCCCGCCAATCACCTCGCCCAGGCTGCGGGCCTCGGTACGCTTGGCGTAGCGCGCCTTGATCTCGTCCATCTCTTCGATGCGGCCCTCATGGACAAGGCCCTTGATGTCGGTGACCCAGATGTTCTCAACAGGCGCACCGAGCATGACCAGCAGATCGAGGCAGGCCAGCGCCGCCGCACCGGCGCCCGAGGTGACGATCTTGACCTGGCCCAGATCCTTGCCGATCAGGTGCAGCCCGTTGAGGATGGCGGCGCCGACGACAATCGCCGTGCCGTGCTGGTCGTCGTGGAAGACCGGAATCTTCATCCGCTCGCGCAGTTTCTTCTCGATATAGAAGCATTCCGGCGCCTTGATGTCCTCCAGGTTGATGCCACCGAAGGTCGGCTCCAGCGACGCGATGGTGTCGATCAGCTTGTCCGGGTCGCGCTCCTCGATCTCGAGGTCGAAGACGTCGATGTTGGCGAATTTCTTGAACAGCACGCCCTTGCCTTCCATCACCGGCTTGGCGGCAAGCGGGCCGATGGCCCCGAGGCCGAGCACCGCGGTGCCGTTGGTGATGACGCCCACCAGGTTGGCGCGCGACGTCAGCCGGCTGGCTTCGGCAGGGTTGGCAACAATCTCGTCGCAGGCAAAGGCGACGCCCGGCGAATAGGCCAGGGACAGGTCGTACTGGTTGGTGAGCTGCTTGATCGGCGTGACGGCGATTTTGCCGGGACGCGGGTGGCTGTGATAGTGGAGCGCCGCAGCGCGGAGTTGCCTCGAATCCATTCTTGTCTCCGGATAGTGTTCGGCCGTGTTCTGGCGATGCCTCAGCTTCCGCGAGGCATGCACATGGCTCTGTTCTGATTGATGCTTGATCGAGATAGGGCGTCGCCGGTGTGTGTTTGCCGGCGACGCCCGATTGCCCGCTTACTTGATGAAGCTGAGCTGCTTGCTGATCCTTTCGAGAATCGGCTTCTTCTTGCCGTTGAAGTCGACCTTGTTCTGCTGGATCAGGTTATTGCCTTTGGTGTCGATCGAGATGATCAGCGGGCCGAACTCCTTGACCCGGTTGATCCACAGGGTTTCCGGCATGCCCAGATCCTGCCATTCGGAGCCTTCGATCTCTTCGACCTGGGTAGCCGCCAGCACCGCGCAGCCACCCGGAAAGATCGCATGCACGGCCTTGTGCTCCAGACAGCCAGCGGTGGTTTCCGGCCCCATGCCGCCCTTGCCGACGATCAGCTTGACGCCGGTCTGCTTGATGAACTCGCGCTCGAATTTTTCCATGCGCATGCTGGTGGTCGGGCCGATGGAAACCATTTCAAAGTTGCCGTCGTCCTTCTTGCGCACGATGGGGCCGGCGTGGAAGATCGCGCCGCCTTCGAGATTGACCGGTAATTCGCGCCCCTGCTCGATCAGGCGGCGATGCGCCACGTCGCGGCAGGTCACCAGGCGGCCCGTCAGATACACGACGTCGCCAATATTGAGGTTCTCAAGATCTTCGTCCTTGATGGGCGTAGTCAGAATCTTTTTCACAGGACCACTCCTTCGTGGGAAATGATTTCGTAAGACATGTCGGCGTTGATCCGGATCTTGCCGCGACGATGTGCCCAGCAGCCGGTATTGACGGCGACGCCGATGGTGGAGGGATGGCGGGCGGACGATTCGATATTGACGCCCATCACGCTGCTGTTGCCGGTCAGGCCCTGCGGGCCGATACCGATTTCATTGAGCCCCTGTTCGAGCAGCTCTTCCATCAGCGCGGCCCTGGGGTTGGCGCTCTTGGAATCGACCGGACGCAGAATGGCGAGCTTGGACAGACGCGCGGCGGTTTCCACCGAGGTGGACACCCCCACCCCAACCAGCAGTGGCGGGCAGGCATTGACGCCGCGCTCGGTGATGACGTCCATCACGAACTCGGCCACGCCTTCATAGCCCTGGCCCGGCATCAGCACCTTGGCGGCGCCCGGCAGGGTGCAACCGCCGCCGGCCATATACACATCGATGATGCAGCTGTCGAGATTCGGGACGATGCGCCAGTCCAGCCACGGAATCTGGGTGCCGGTATTGGTGCCGGTATTCTTCTCATCGAAGGTTTCCACCGCGTTGTGACGCAGCGGGCCCATCCGGGTTGCGCCCTCCGTCGCACCGCGAAGAACCTCTTCAAGCTCGCCCAGCAGCGGGAAGTTGGCGCCCGCCTCGACGAAGTACTGGATCACACCGGTGTCCTGGCAGCTCGGGCGGTTGAGCTTGTCGGCCGCCTCCTGGTTGCCGGCCATCGAATCGAAGATCGACTTGGCCAGCGGGTTGGTTTCCATCGTGCGAAGTTCGGCCAGCTTGCTCTTCACGTCCTTGGGCAGACGCTTGCCGATATAGGCCGTGAATTTGGCCATGGTGTCAGTCAGGGACTGAACGGCGGCTTCCTTGTCCATTTGATGCTCCTTTGTAAGTTCGTCGGGATGAATGAAGTTTCTGACGGTCTTAATGCGCCACGACGTCGACCGTCGCCACCTTCTTTGTCTGGGATCGGGACAGCAGCAGGGTGAGCGCGGCGGACATGACCAGCAGGCCTGCCACAAAGTAAAGACCACCCATGAAGCTGCCGGTCTGATCCTTGATCCAGCCAATCACGACCGGACCTGCGAAACCACCCAGATTGCCGATCGAGTTGATCGTGGCAATGCCGGTGGCGGCTGCAGCACCCGACAAAAACATCGTCGGCATGCTCCAAAGGGGCGGCTTGGCGCAGCTGATGCCCACATTGACCAGGGTGAGTGCCGCAATCAGGCCGACCACACTGCTTGCAGTACCCGCAATCACGAGGCCGACAGCGGCCGCAAGGCAGGCCAGGATGACGTGCCAGGTCCGTTCGCCGGTCCGGTCGGAATGCCGTGACCACAGCACCATGGCGATCACCGATACAGCCGGCGGAATCGCATTCAGGAAGCCGACCGTCATCGACGACACCCCGAGTTGCTTGATGATCTGCGGCGCCCAGATGCCCAGGGTGTAAAGACCGGCGGAGGTACCGAAATAGATCAGTGCCAGCGCGATCACACGGAGGTCGGCCAGGCCGCGCAGAATGCTGTGATTGGCACTCGCAGCCTTGTTTGACGCCTCCTCGTTCATGGTCTTCACCAGCCAGGCGCGCTCGTCGTCCTTGAGCCACTTGGCCAGCTCCGGCCGGTCGGTCATGTAGAAGAACACCACCACCCCGAGAATCACGGCCGGAATGGCCTCGAGGATGAACATCCACTGCCACCCGTGCAGCCCCATCAAGCCGTTCATCTCAAGCAAGGCGGCAGAAATGGGCGAGCCCAGTGCGGTCGAGATCGGCGCTGCCGCCATGAAAAGGGCGGTGACACCGGCACGGTGGCGGGCCGGAAACCAGTAGCTGAGATACAGGATGATGCCGGGGAAGAAACCCGCCTCAGAAGCCCCGAGCAGGAAGCGCACGACGTAGAAGCTGGTCGGGCTGTCCACAAATGCCATGCACGCGGAAATGAGGCCCCAGGTGACCATGACCCGCGCAATCCACATGCGCGCCCCGACCTTGTGGAGAATCAGGTTGGACGGTACTTCGCACAGAAAATAACCCCAGAAGAAAATACCCGCACCAAATCCAAGGATCGAAGCCGTGAAGCCCAGATCCCTGTTCATGGTCAAAGAAGCAAAGCCAATGTTTACCCGGTCAATATATGCAATGAAATACAAAAGCATGATGAAGGGTACGATGCGCCAGCTGATTCGCCGCAATGTACGTTTTTCAATATCCGATTCCATTTAAGTCTCCTCCGTTTAAATTCAAGAAATTCAAGAGCCGTCTGATGCAGCCTGTTTGAACCTTCTGGGTTACCCAGAAAGCACTTGTTTCTCTCTGTGGTGTTACGAGGAGGTAGATTAGATGTTTTGATTTAGTGACGAATCGAGCTAGACTTAAAACATAATTACGTAAAACGTAACAATGAACATCTCATCCGAACTCGCCTTTTTCTGCTCGATCGTGAAGATGGGCAGCCTGATGGCCGTCGCGCGCGAGCTCAATCTCACGCCGCCGTCCGTCTCGCGGCGCCTTGCCCAGCTTGAGGAGCGCCTTGGCGTGCGCCTGCTCAACCGCACAACCCGACGGCTCAGTCTGACCGCCGAAGGCGAGGTCTATTTCAATCACGCGCAGCGCATCCTCGGCGAGATCGAGGAGCTGGAGCGTGTCATTTCAAGCAGCCGCGAAGCCCCGCGCGGACAGCTCCGCGTCAATGCGCCACTGGGCTTTGGCCGCTCCTATATAGGCCCGGCCATTTCGCACTTCAATCGCAAATATCCGGATGTCGTGATCCAGCTGCATTTGACCGATCGCCCGGTGGCACTGCCGGACGACGCGACCGACATTTCGATTCGTTTTGGCGACATCCCGGACTCCCGGCTTATTGCCAAAAAGATCGCCGTGAATCGCCGGCTGCTGTGCGCGTCGCCGGCTTATCTCCGTACTGCAGGTTGCCCGGCAAATCCCCAGGAGCTGTCACGTCACCAATGCATCGTGCTGCGCCAGAACGAATCCGCTTATGGCAACTGGCGGCTTATTCGGGGCAAACAGACCGAAACGGTGAAAGTGCAGGGCAAGCTCAGTACCAATGACGGCGAGGTCGCCCTCAATTGGGCGCTCGATGGCCACGGCATACTGATGCGTGCAGAGTGGGACGTGGCGAAATACCTGCGCAGCGGGCGCCTCGAACAGATCTTGCCGGACTATGAAACACCGTCCGCCGACGTCTACGCGGTGTACATGGAACGCCTGAACCTTTCGGCCAGGGTCGCGTACTTCGTGGATTACCTGCGCGAGTATTTCAGCCAGCACGTCGACCGGCCGACTGAAAACTCCTTCAACTGGTGAACCAGCCAGGGCCATCGCATTCAAAAGTCATAACGGATGAATCCCGAGCATTTTGATACGGATATCGTCATCCCGTGCCGCCCGTTTGCGCTTGAGTCGCAGGCTCGTCCTGGCAGTGTCGGTTTTGTCCGCACGGATCAGGTTCAGCATGATCTTCTTGAGCAGGGAGAGGTTCTGCGGGGCGTGGTCCTTGCGGATCATGCAGTCGTCCTCCCCGACGCAGACGTCGAGCATCCAGTGCAGCGCTGGGCATCGCTGATGAGATCGCGCACCTGCTGGTGCAGCGTGGGTTGCTTACCCTTGACGGCCAGCAGGTAATCGCCCCCCTTCTCGACGATCCTGGCGGTGATCTCGTTGCTCTTGCCCGCGACTTTCTCCTGGCCGAGCACCAGCCCCAATTCGGTCGAGAAGGCGCTGGCCCTGTGCACCGGTGGGGCGTCACCGTCGGCCGAACGGCGCAATCACCAGGATCTCCCGGAAGTCGTGGCGGGTCCCGTTGCTCGGCTGACGCGGATCTTCAAGCTCACTGAGTTTCTCCATCAGACTGACTCCCGCTTCACGCATTTCCGTCGCCCAAAAGACGAGCGTAGACGCGCTTTTGAGAGGGTCCACAAGATGGCGGCCTAGCCTGTTGAACGTGAACGATTTTTCTTGCGGCTTTCGGGAGGTTTATGTCATTCGAGTGCGATGGCCCTGGGGGCCACCCTCACCCATGATGCGGCCGGCAACCTCCTCGCCGATGGGCTCTACACCTACACCTGGGACGAGGCCGGGCGCCTCAAGACGGTCTCGAAGAACGGCACCCTCCTGGTCACCTACGCCTACGATCACCACAACCGGCGCAGTCGCAAGAGCACCACGGCCGCCGCCACCCAGGGCGCCCAGACGATCCTCTACCACTACGACCAGGACGACCACCTGATCGCCGAGACGCGCAGCGACGGCACGCCCCTACGCACCTATGTCTGGCTCGCCGAGCGGCCCCTCACCGTCATTGAGCACGCCGCCCTCGCCAACCCGCCCCGCAGCCTGCACCTGCAGCACGACCACCTGGGCACGCCCCGGCTGGCCAGGAACGACGCCGGCGTGATCCAGTGGCGCTGGGACAGCGACGGCTACGGCACCACCACGCCCACCCACGATCCGGACGGTGACGGCAAGGCCACGGTCATCAACCTCAGGTTTCCGGGGCAATACTACGACCAGGAGAGCGGACTCTACTACAATTGGAACCGGTACTACTCGCCCAGGCTGGGACGGTATCTTTCACCGGATCCGATTGGGATTGAGGGAGGGCCGAATGGCTATGCTTATGTCGAGGGGAATCCGCTGCGATTTATTGATCCACTTGGACTTGAAACCGGGGAAAGGCCGGGAGGGGGGACTTACTCGAAGGAGCCTGGAGCGTATACAACACCAGATCCATCTAGGAAGCCATACCAGCGGCCCGACAGTGAAATTCGTTATGACATATGCCGTGAAAGACCTCTTGAGTCGCTTTGCAAGAGAGTTATAGATTCAACATGTTGGTGCACTGGCTATGCCTGTTGCTATATAGAATCAATCGGATGCAAAGGCCGATCAAATGGCGATCCGGTTGAATTAGCAAGATGTGAAGCTAAGGCCATCCTTTGCCAAAACGGAATAAAAAAATGATTTTTTCTGGTTTTAAAATTGCTTTTCTGACAATAGCTGCATTTATTGCCGGTTCCTTTTTTGCACTTCAGCTAGCCTCTATCTCAAGCAATGAGCAAATAGAAGCATCTATTGCCAATATAATTTTGAAAATTTCCGAGGACGGAAAGGGTAGCATAAGAAAAGAAAATAGAGATGACGGGGTGTTGAAAATGGAGTGCGCCTTGTTGGTCGCCGACGAAGAAAATGCCGCCATGAAAAATCGTCAATTCTCATCGACTTTCCCTTTGGAGTACATTGCAATAAAAGCAATTCAGGACAAAAAAGAAGATGACAGGCTCTTGGCAACAAAAGGGCTTGTACATGGCACTCTAGCAGGTATCTACAAAAAGAATGGCAATGCAGCGGCACATGAATCCCATCTAAATGAAGCGCAGAGAATACTCAAGGTATCAGAAAGTGAAGTAGACCGCCTTAGCGAAATATTCATTAAAGACAATTAGAAAATCTTGAGCAGATTCATATCTGCCACCCACTGCTCGGCCATCGCCACCTATGCCAATGCCGATGCCGCCAGCTTCCTGGCCAACTACTGAGGCCCGGACCATGCGCCTTTCCTTCCTGCGCCGTGCCCGCGCCGCCCTGGCGGTGCTGCTCCCCGCCATGCTGCTGGCCAGCCCCGCAGCCTGCACCTGCAGCACGATCACCTGGGCACGCCCCGGCTGGCCAAGAACGACGCCGGCGTGATCCAGTGACGCTGGGACAGCGACGGCTACGGCACCACCACGCCCACCCACGATCCGGACGGTGACGGCAAGGCCACGGTCATCAACCTCAGGTTTCCGGGGCAATACTACGACCAGGAGAGCGGACTCTACTACAATTGGAACCGGTACTACTCGCCCAGGCTGGGACGGTATCTCTCGGCGGATCCAATTGGGATTGAGGGAGGCATTAATACCTATGCCTATGTCGGCGGGAACCCGTTGAAATACACTGACCCGTTGGGGTTGCGCGCAGGCTGCCCAACAGGGATGAAACCGGGAGAGGGCGGAGTGTGCGTGTCTGACCCGAGCGAGCCACCTGATTCAAAAGTCTGCCTGACCGGCGAATGTGCCGCAGATCTACCGCCAGCGAAAAGCGACTGCAGACCACTCGGTGAAATAGAACAAGACCAATGTGAAATGATCTGTGGGTGGGTTGCTCCCGGGCCTCCCTTGCCAATGAGCAAAAAGTCACTTGGGCAAAATGCAGGTTCATGGACGGTCTGTAAGTTGCTCTGCAAGAACGACTCATTTAGACGGTTCATCGTTCGGGGACAATGATGGCTACAGCTACACCAAATGTAAAAACGCTTATTGTTGCCCTCATCTGCACCCCATTCGTATATGCCTTGGGTGCGGCTCTTCTTGAAGCACTAAACTACTCGGGTTCGTTTCTCGATGGTCGATTGCTTTTGGCTGTATCGTTTTTTCTATCCTTTTCTGTGGCTCAGTTTTTCTTTAGGGACAATCAGCCTCGCGAAAAGGGAGGCCAGTCGACCTCAGGCCGGGAGCCGGGGAAGTCAGACTGAGAAAATAGGCAAGATCCGTCTACGACAAAGTGGCTCAAATATCTATAGCTATGTTGGGGGGAATCCGATTAGCTATACCGACCCATTCGGACTCTACAAGTACAATGCACCAGCCCCTCGTACCGTACCGGTCGAAGGTGAAACCGAGAACTCGCTAAGTTGCCTGGAGCAATGCCTCCGTGCCACGACTCGGAACTCGAAGCTAGAGTTGCTTGTTACAGGTGGGGCGGAAACGAAAGGCCATAGCAAAAAAAGCCGTCATTACACCGGCGAAGCTTGTGATGTTGCCCCACTGAAGGCAAGCGATGATCAAGTCAATGATTGCGCGTCCAGGTGTGGATTTAGGGGAGGTCAATTTGAAACGTTCCCCGACAACCCGAGACGGAATCACTACCACTTCCAGCAAGAACCTGGGAATGGCGTTCCTCGGCTAACGCCGTTTACTCCCGACCCATGACTACGATGGTGACTATGAACATAATTAATTTCATCACTCGCACGGTCGTATTGTGGTTACTGCTCAGTTTCGGGATGGCAATGGCCAACGCGGAGTCCAGTGCAACACTTCAGCTTCAAGAGCGGTTTCCTGATTCAGTTAAGTTTCAAACTGACAAACGGCTCTCAATGGAGTTTTGCCCGGATAATACCTGTGACCTGTTCGAAACGAAGCGTTCGACTTCAGTAGAAGCCTTAAGTGATTTTGCATTTCTCTATTTGTACTTCTTTTCTGATTATTTCGTTCTTGTCGATTGGAGAGCTGAAGATGCCGCACGAAATACTGCCTCCGTGCTGCTCAAAAAATACAGTGCTGACAAATGTGCAAACAGCTCAGAAATGGTGATTGCTCAATGCCTTCTTCGCGATTGGGCAAAACGTAGCGAAATACGTCTTTACTGGGTTCGCCATGATGAAAAAGGCCGTCACTTGCAAGCTCGGAGCATTCGAGAGGCCACAAAGTCGAAATAAATAACGCCAACATTTACGGCTATGTCGGGGGAATCCACTTTCGAACAGTGACCCAATGGGACTTGTTCCTTGGGAATGGGATGGACAAGGCGATACGTCGGTTTGCTCCTACTATGACGATATGGCCAAACGTAATCCGTCATGTAATTACTACAAGTTCCGTAGGTCGGGTTAGCGCAGCGTAACCCGACATCCCACCATCAGCCCTACTCATGTCCGATGCCTTCAAAGCACATTGAATCGCTCCCCCAATCCGAAGCATGCACCAGCTTTCACATAGCGGCCAAAGCTGGAGTAAGGCCAATCCAGCGGTGATCGGGCCAGGCCATGTTTGACTGGGCTGTAATGGATGTAATCGACATGGCGGGCAAAATCGGTTTCATCACGTATTTGATGTTCCCAATATCGATGTTGCCAGATGGCTTGTTCGCCTTTTGTCAGCCGCGCTGTGTCGGGCGTGCGCCGGAGTATGTCCGGACAATGTTTGGTGAATCCGGTTTTTATCAGGCGCCAGCGGGTGGAGAAGTCGGCATTATCGGGCGGCGGTAAAGTCCAGATGCAGTGAAGATGATCG
>JAMHVS010000055.1:0-2579 GCA_035911315.1 Xanthobacter sp. | reverse complement strand
CCAGCGGTAGTAGGTAAACGGCGTCACGCTGATCGCCCGGATCGCCTCCGCAACCGGGCGGCCCTGCGACAACAGCACGTCGACCTGCCTCAGCTTCGCGACGATTTCTTCGGGCTTGTGCTTCTTCTGCGGCATTCCTGGCATCCTCCAAAGGCTCAAAAGCCTACCTCAGGGAGGACCACTTTTCTGGGGGCAGACCATCCTCCCTGTCGATATATTCGCCGTCGTCGTTCTCGGCCTGCTTTGCCCGGCTCAGGAAACTGATCGTCTCGGCGATGATCTCGCAGCCGTAGCGGTCTATGCCCTGCTGGTCGGTCCATTTCGTATAGTGGATGCGGCCGCGGACCAGGACCTTCATGCCCGTCTCGCAATATTCCTGGACCGTCTTGCCGAGGCCGTTGAAGCAGGTGATGCGGTGCCATTCCGTCTCTTCGACCCGATAGCCGTTCTTGTCGCGGATCACCCGGCCTTCCGAATAGCGGGGGCGCGAGGTGGCCAGGGTGAACTGGGTGATGGCGGTGCCGCCCTGGGTGGTCCTGGCTTCGATGTGCTTGCCGATGTTGCCGGCGAGGATGACGATGTTCTGCATTGTAGGTCTCCGTTGCTTCCCCGGAGGGACCATTCCCTCCGACGAGACCCGGGAAAGTCCGTCGGGAGGCACCTGCAACTGACGCCCCCTTGGGCGGCAGCTTGCCCGCAAGGCTTCGGAGTGGGGCGGGCAGCCGCGCTTGCGCGGCAACACGGTCCGGAGCCTTGGGGGTTGCCGGTGAAAACCGAACGGAGTTAGGGGCTCAGTCAGGCGGAGGGATTGGTGCGTCCGGGAGCGGATCGGAGACAGGTCGCAGCTTCATCGTCCTTGCCGGCACCATCGGCTCATCGAGGCGAGGACCTTCGGGCCAGGCACCCGCTCGCCTCCCTTTCCGGCCACCTTCGCGGCATCCGCCGGAAGGCCGGGTGATCCGGGGCGAGAACGATCAGGCTGTCGGGTTGGGGAGATGGAATGGCACTGCCCCGCCGATCCAGAGAACGGCCGGCCAGGTCCGGCAATATTGCGAGACTGGGTGCGGAAGGCGCCCGCGTCCAGCGTCATGGCACGAAATGGACCGACCGGCAGGGCAGGGACAGCGTGGTGCGTGCGGTGATGCCACAGAAGGAGGATCGCCCAAGCCGGGCGAAGCAGGCCGGGAACAATGGCGGCAGGGCTGGCGAAGGGATGACGAACCGATTTTTCGCGCGGGAACCCGGAGGCTGGTGGTGCCGGCTACCGGGTTTCCTTCCGGGAGCAATGGATCACGCCCGCAAGTGCGGTTCCCTGTCCGGGCGCGGGGCAGCAGAAAATCGAACCACGCCCGCCGCCCGCGCGACCTTGCGAGAGGATCGTCACCGGCATCGGCCGAAACCGCATCGCGGGTTCGGTGAGCGCCCATTGGGGTGCGAGTAGAACCGTCCTCCGAAGGAGGCTCGCCCAGATTCATGCTATCGTACGTCAGAGATATTTGCCTTTCCCTCAGAATTTCTTCCTGTCGGCCCAATGGCTGTCATTTCGTGAAATGCAGAAATTGTTTGTCAGCTGTTGCGAGGTGCGAATATCCAAACAAAAGCGGGCAAGCCTATGTTATTCTGAGATACTCACGCCAAGGATGGTGGTTGGGCAAATTGGAGAGCAGCCGATGCGTGGCAGCGCGCATACCCGGCGCTGTTCGATCCAAATTTCGCCATAGGCTCCAAGCAGCGAGTAGGCTGTGGCGCGTTTCTCTCTGCCGGATGACACGCCACCATTCAGTATGCCCAAGTGCTTCCGTTAGTGCCGTCAAATGGCGCAAATGCGCCCGGAGGACCTTCTCGTCGGATGGCAACCCGCTATCATGTTCGGGATCCCAAATTAAATAGTCCTGTGCGTAGGGATGCGCCACGGCGTACAGATGTTCCGCTTCCAGCTGCACCTCTTCCCATACCGCACTGATCTGCATTATCTGGGCCCATGGGATACGGGCGTCGCCATAAATGCGCTCTTCTTCTTTCGGTGCGACTTCATACAGAAGCAAGGCCTTGTTGGGGAGAAGCGTATCCTTGTCGATAGCCCAATCATCGGCGGTAACGCTCAAACCCGATTCAGCAATGGCCGTCTTTGGAATGCGCAGGAGTATGTAATCCTGGCCGTTCCTTGAAGAGATTCTGAGCTCATTCCTCGCATAGCATTCGTGCCGCCAGACTGACAGCGTGTAGATTCCCATCCCTTCAGAGAGTTTCTCGTGTATTTCGCGATAGCGCCGGTGCGGACAAGTACTGTGCTTCTCGGGCATCCAGAGAGAGCCGGTAAGATACTCGCCGACGTGCCGGCGCATGTGGCGTAAAGACGTGCGCGTTTGATAACGGTATGGCCTGCCCCCATTGGGTGGCCCGGTTCAAGTCTAATGCATGATGGGCTTTGCGGCCACGGTTGAAGAGGCCGGAGCTCCCGGCCAGAGCAGGGCGGCCGGCGCGGGCGGCATGTAGCCGAGGCTCGAATGCGGGCGCAGGGTATTGTAGTGCCGGCGCCAGCTTTCGATGACGATCTTCGCCTCGGCGAGACTGTAGAA
>JAMHVS010000054.1:0-142175 GCA_035911315.1 Xanthobacter sp. | reverse complement strand
TGCTCCCGCACCCAGCGGCGCAGAACGCTTTCCCCAACGTCCAGATCACGACTGGCCTGGGCAACGCCAACGCCACGTTCTGTGATCAGCTTCACCGCCTCGGTTTTGAACTCACGGCTATAGGTCCGTCTTGTCATTTTCTGCTCTCCGGTTCCAGGACACGATCTTATCGAGGTGTCCACAAAACCGGCTGCAGCTCACTTTGATGTCCTCGACATAAAGGAGGTCCAGCGCGAAGGCGGCCTTCTCCGGGTATTTGTCCAACCGATCAAAGAGCGCTTTGGCGAGGTCCTCGGGCGTGGGTTCGCTGGAGATGGATTCTGCAAAAGCGCGGGTCATACGGCAAGCGTGCTCTGCCTTTGCGGCACCCTTCACGACCTCCGTGTTGGCCAGAGCAAGAGCATCCTCGAACGTGCTGGGCGTGATGGTCTGGGTCTGCGCACCCTGCTTCACCTCTTGCGGGGTTTGATAGGCGACGGCTATGGGGCGGGCGACATCGGTATGACAGAGATTGTTTGGTGGCGCGGCTATCAGCGTGTCGATCTCCACCAGCTTGGGGAGCCAGGTTTTCAGAACCTGGTTCACGGTGGTTTGAGCACCCCCCGAGCGCGGCCGGGCCGATTGCGTGACATTCTTTCCGTCTTTGTCGACCTTCGCCACGGCATCGAGATCGGTGATGATCAACGTCGGCACCTCCAGCGCCTCGATCAAGGGACGCATGCGGTGCGCGTGACTGCCTCCCAGCTCCAGGAAGGATAGATAGGCCACGGCAAGATCAGGGTAGTGATGCTGGATCAGATGCGGCAGCAGGATCCGCTCTGCGGCACCCTCGATCACGATGATGGCGTCGGCGAAGAATAGATCAAAATGTGTGCTCAGCAGATAGCGCGTCACGAAGCGACGAGTTTGCGTGTCCGCGCCAAAGAGCCCCTTCATATTCGCCACAGTGGCCGTGGGCACAACTCCGTGACCTGGCAGCTCGCGCTTGAAATAACGCAGCTCCTCAAACGCGGCGGCGTGCGCGATATGGCCCGAATGGGTACTCACGACCAGCTGCGTGGTAAAAGCTGAGTCCTCCTTCTCCAGATCTTTATGGTTGCGCAACACCTTGTGGGCCCTGTCCATGAAGATCTGCTGCACCTGAACATGCAGATGCGCCTCCGGCTCCTCGATCAGCACCAGTTGCAGGGGGGCGATGCCTTTGTCGTCCGGGGTCACCACCTGTGATTTGAACTTGCCTACCTGCATCCAGTCATCCCGGAAACGCATGAGCTGAAACACCATGGAGATCAGGTTCTGGAAACCTAGGCCGTTGTAGCCTTCAGGCAGCTTCACTCAGGATGTGTCGCCTGAGATATCGTATTTGCACAGCTGCCGGGTGATCGAGCCCGTCAACGGGTTTGATCTGCGTGGCAATGAATAGTTTCGGATTGTTGAGACTGCCGGGGTAGCCGAGATTTTCCAGTTCCTTGATAGCATCGGCGAAGCCATCCTTGAGACGGGCATTAAAGGTCGCTTCGGCATCATGGATCGCCTGAAGCGCTTTGACGTCGTTCGGCGAGGGGTCCTTTTCAGGATCGATATGCTTGCGGAAATAGGGCTGTATCTGGCTGGCGATCTTGCGGCTGGTTGCGTTCATCGGCTCATCTTCGTCGCCCTTGCTGTCCCCTGCATCTGCGAAACCGCGTTGCGCGTTGATTTCACGAATGTGGATTAGTCCAGAAAAGGGGTTCGCGCCTATGCCCTCCGACAAGGGCGGCAGTGGCTGCGGTTCCACTGACCCTATCGTGGCGAAGCTCGTGGGATCCAAAAGATAAGCGTTGAGCACGAATAGGTCACTCAAGCGCCTGTCCAGAAATTCACGAAAGTCCCGTGGCCAAAGTGCGAATCCGTTGCCTTCTGCACCGTCGGGTTGCAGCGTCTTAGCAGCTTGTCGCGCAGCTAGGTACTGCGCTTGGATGTTAGCCGCCTTTTTCGGCTCAAGGCGGATTCGCACGCCCAGCGGGCCACCAGTCCATGTGAGCGTTGGGATCAGATGCGCGACATGGTGCAGCTCTGACGTGTTTGCGTGAAGCCAGACATCAATGAAGGGAAGCTGATCCAAGAGCGGACCTAAATCCACCTCGGTTTCCTTTGTCCAAGCGCCCGCAATATCTTCGATCTCAGGCCAATTCGAGGCTGTCACATCACGCGTGTCGATACCTCCGTGATCCTTGAGGAATTTGCGCAGCGCTTTCATGGCGGATGTCTTGCCGCTGTTGTTGGCCCCGACGAGCAGGGTCTGCTTATCCGACATGTCCACACGAGCGCGCCTCAATTTGCGGAAATTGAAGATTTCAATACGTGTAAATCTCATAATATCATTGCCCCCATCGCAGTAATTGCTGCGCTAGTATTAGCATATATACTTGTCTTGCGGTTTCCTCGCGGCGCTCAACCGCAAAGGCGGCTGCCAGTCTTTGCGGGCTCACAGAGGGGAATCGCACGGTGGGTGACGAGCCGCTCCCGGCCTTGAGGCGTAGCACCGGGGGCCTTGCCACCTATTTTTTCGCAGCCTGTCTTCCTGATTGACGCGCCCTTGGATACCCAGGTGTCTCATGCCTTAGCAGCGAATGACGGGTTTTCCGCCCCGCGGGCCTGCCCTGGGGCGCAGGTGGGAATTTCCGTGCGGCACCTACAAACGGTAACTCCGTCACACAGCACTGCCATCGCGGCCCGGCGCATGCTGCGTTCCGCGACGAACGGCGGCTCTGAAGAGTTCCGCGAAGCAGCACGAGGTTCGGGCGCGCGGCAGCTTCGGGCTGACTTTGACACCGCAGCCGCACTTCCAGCCATCGGCTGACCCGTCCCTTTTCTACGCCACGGTATCCTATTCACCGCACACGGCTGCTCAAGACCTTCCATGCGATGAGATTCCGCGTTTCCATTGCCCCAGTCCCTTTCCGGGCATGGGACTTTGGAGACGATGGCGGTCAAGCGGAACAGGATCAATATCGAGGTTACACCCTCGACCGGACCGAAAACGGACCGGCACGATCCTGCGCGCGAAGACGCTGCCTTGATATCGCTGGCTCGCCTGATCGGTCGCCAGATCGCCCGCGAGCAGTTCGAGCGTAAACTGGCAGCGGAACGCAATGCTCAACGCCACCTGCGTAGCTGACCTGCAAATCCCCTTGCATTTATACGTGTAATACGTATTATATACGCAGACCTATTCTTCTGGAGTCTGCGATGCCAACCACTACCTCCCTCGAATTCCAGCGCAAGTTCGGACAGTATCTGAACGAGTCTCACCGTGAGCCGGTAGAGATCACGCGACATGGCCGGCGCGAGTTTGTGCTGATGTCGGCCGCTCAATATGACGAGTTGCTGGCAGCGGCGCAGCGCAGCGGCAAAGCCGTCGAAACCGCCTCCGACCCTGAACAAAATTAACCTGCCCCCTCACACGGAGCTTGAAAGGACTGCCGATATGACCCGCGTTGCGCTCTATGCCCGATATTCTTCCGACAATCAGCGCGAGGCGTCGATCGAAGACCAGCTGCGCATCTGCCGCGAACAGGCGAAGCGCGAGAAGTGGAAGATCGTCGGAACCTACAAGGACGCTGGCATCTCCGGCGCAAGCATGATCCTGCGCCCCGGCATCCAGGCGCTCCTTCAGGATGCGCAGGCTGGACAGTTCGACATCGTGCTGGCCGAGGCGCTGGACCGTATCAGCCGTGACCAGGCTGACGTCGCTACCTTCTACAAGCACCTCAAATTTGCAGGCGTTCCTATTGTTACGCTGTCCGAGGGCGAGATCAGCGAGCTTCATGTCGGCCTGAAGGGCACGATGAACGCGCTGTTCCTGAAAGACCTTGCCGCCAAAACGCATCGCGGCATCCGTGGCCGCGTCGAGGACGGCAAGTCAGGCGGCGGTCTGTGCTTCGGCTACAATGTCGTCAAGCAACTCGATGCGCGCGGTGATCCCATTCGCGGAGACCGCGAAATCAACGAAGCCGAGGCGAGTGTTGTCCGGCGCATCTTCCGCGAGTTCGCCGCCGGCGTGGGTCCGCGCACAATCGCCCGCACATTGAACGAGGAAGGTGTGCCCGGTCCGGCTGGAAAGCTCTGGAGCGACACGACCATCCGGGGCCATGTGAAGCGCGGCACGGGGCTGGTGAATAATGAACTCTATATCGGTCGTCTGATCTGGAACCGGCTTCGCTACATCAAAGATCCATCCACCGGAAAGCGCGTCTCACGCCTGAACCCGGAATCGGAATGGATCATCAAGGATGTGCCGGAGCTGCGTATTGTCAATGACGAACTCTGGCAGTCCGTTCGTGTCCGGCAGGGCGAGATCGCCGAGAAGTTTGCCAACGTCACCGAAGCCGTGCGCAAACACCACAAAAAGAACCGCCTGAACGGCACACGCCGGCCGAAGTCCCTTCTGTCGGGCCTGGTGTTCTGTGGCTGCTGCGGAGGCCCCTACTCGCTGCGCGGCGCAGATCGGTTCGCCTGCTCGAACCACATCAGCAAGGGTGCCTGTTCAAACAGCCGCACGATCCCGCGTGAGGAATTGGAAGCCCGCGTGCTCTCCGGTCTGAAGGACCGGATGATGGCGCCTGAGATCGTTGAGGAGGCGATGCGCGCCTATGCCGAGGAAACCAACCGGCTGAACCGGGAACGCCGCTCCAGCGGCGATGCCTGGAAAGCGGAACTGGTGAAGATCGAGAAGCAGATCCGCGGCATCATCGAGGCGATCAAGGCTGGCATGTTCCATGAGAACATGAAGGCAGAGATGGACACGCTGGAGGCGCGCAAGACCGAACTGAACGCCCTGCTGGCCGACGCGCCAGAAGACACACCGGACATCCTGCCGAGCGCCTCGGCGATCTATGCGAAGAAGGTTTCTGCCCTGACCAAGGCGCTCAATCGCAAGGAGGAGCGGCAGGAAGCAGCCGAGACATTGCGCGGCCTGATCGAGAAGATTTCGCTCACACCGGGGCCTGAGCGCGGCGAGATTTACGCGACATTGCACGGCGAACTGGGCACGATCCTCAATTGGACGGAGGGGCAAGTCATTGGAAAGTCTGCAAAAACAACAAAACCCGCAGCGGATGCTACGGGTTTGTCGTTATCAGTGGTTGCGGGGGCAGGATTTGAACCTGCGACCTTCAGGTTATGAGCCTGACGAGCTACCGGGCTGCTCCACCCCGCGTCAAAGCCGAACTGTTTGGCTGTTGTGGCCGCCCCGTTGGCGTGGCGCTTATGTAGCAAGGCCTTTTGAGAAAGGGAAGGGCCCCAGCAAAAAATGTGTCGTGACTAAGCATGGCTGTGGATATCCCCGGCATTTCCGGCTCCGGCCTGAGGTAGTCCGCAAGGTGGCGCAGACTCAAATATTGATATATTTATCAATGGTTTGTTGGGTTGCCGCTAAGCGGCATATTGCACCGGAGGCTATTGTGATGGATTGGCGCAAGGGGGGCTGGAGCGGCAGTCTGGATATTCAGGCGCGGCGCAATGCCAGCGCTCAGGCCCGCGCGCATCCCAAATTGCATCTTGTTCGCTATGGGGCGGCGGAACACCTCATGCGCGGTCTGTTCTCCATCCGCACCTTTGGAGGCTTTATCGGGCTCTATCTGCTCATCAATCTGCTGTTCGGTGCGCTGGAAGTTTTCAGTGTCCATCTTGCGCCATCATGGCTGCCGGAACCGGGCAGTTCTGATCCTGAAGTCGCGGTGGAACTGGAAGGACTCATGCTGAATGTGTCCAGCTATCTGCTGGGTGCGCAGATCGGCCTGCTGGGTGTGATTTCGCTTTCCCTGACACTGGTGACGCTGATCGCGCAGCGGGAAGGCTCATCGACCGACATCCAGCTTTATTATCACGAATCTCTGGCGCTTGAGCTCGTGGCCAGTTGTGTGGCGCTGGCAGTTGTTCTTTGCCTGCAATTCGTGTGGCCATTGCAGATGCTTTTGTACCATGTCGGTCTTGGTGCCGGCATGCAGGTGTTCAAGCTCACATTATTCTCGTTGCATCTGTTCTGGTTGCTCGTGAATCTGAGTGTGGCTGCTTATTTCATCATCATCACATTTCAGTTTGTTCAGCAGTCTGCACGCGAGCGCTTTCGGAACCGCTATACGGCCTATGTTGTCTTGCCTCGAGATTTGCGCCGCGCTCTGCGAGAACAGCTCTACCTCGATGCCGGTCAGGCGGCGGGCCATTCCCCCGCTTTTGTTTTCGGGCAAGTCGGGGAGGGGGTACCGGAACTGTTCCATCACTTTCCTCACCCTGCGGCCCTGAGTGACGTGCATATGCGCGGGGTGAACTGGGTGACGCGTCGCTGGCTGGCGCGCAGCCTCCGGCAGCAGGGGGCTTCCTCACAGAAGGGGGCCCCCTGCCTGTTTTTCTCGCCACGGATGGATGAGCCCTTCAACGGTCCGCTCGCATGGTGCCATCGGCGGGGTGGTGTGGCGCTTTCCCGGCTTGAGCGGCTGGTGCTGCGCTGCTCCTTCCGTTTCCAACGGGTGCGCGCGCATCAGGCGGATCCAAGCCCGGCTCATATCTTGGAAGGGCTGATAGAGAACACGATTGCGCAGGTTGATCGGCAAACACCCGTGGCTTTTGACAGCGCATTGGGCGAATTGCTGCGCTACCACCAGTTTGTTCTGGGCCTGAGCGTGGCGCGTGGGGCTGCTGGGCAGCCCTTCAGTTTCACCACCATGCCGGGCTTCGGCTGGCACCCGCCGCACCGGCCATGGAGTGGGCAGTATCGGCGCCTGTTTCGAAGGGCGGCAGAGTATCTTGGAGAGGATGCTCATTTCTTCCATGTCCTCAGCCAGACGCCATCTCGCCTGTTGCCCCGACACGGGGAGGTGCCACTGCCGGCGGATGTCACGCGGGAGTTGTTCCGGCTTGGTCCACTGCTGACGCGCGCTCTGGAGAACTGGGTGGAGCATCGCGCAGCCGCCGATGATGCACGGGAAAAAGCCGGTGCTTTATGTCTCCTTGGTCTGGATGCCATGATTCATCATGAGACTGTGCCTGTGATGGTCAGTGCGTGGGAGCAAACTCTGCGGGATACGCCCCATCTCCATGCCTGGCCTGCCGCCACCCGGCAGGAAGCATCACACCAATGGCAGGCTTATCGGGAGAGTTTCGGTTTTCTGTTCCAGCATCTGTGTGAAACGGCGCATAGCCTTGCCATTGCCGTTCGTCATGGCGATGCGACGGCAGCATCGGAATTTGCGGCTGCGCTCAAGCGATGGCCGCAACAGGTTCTGATAAATGAGGTCAGGGCCGATGTGAACCGGTGTAATCCGTGGTTGCATCCCGCATTGATCGAGATGGAATGGGCCGGAATTCAGCAGGTCAATCCTGAAGCCGGAGAGGTTGGCCCTTCGTCCGTATTTGCGTCTGTGCTTCAAAATGCCCACGCGGATATTATGCTGATGACGGCTGGTCTCCTGCTCTCCCACATGCCCGAAACTGAAGCCGGAAAACTCTCCGCACGCATATCCAGCCAGTTGCTTCCTGTTTCTGGAACGCAGGCTTTTGCTGTGGTTCTGGCCGCATTCCTGCGTCTTTCAACGCAGAAGGCAGATCCTTCCGGGCACAATTACAGGCAAGAACTGAAGCGCGCGTTTCAAACTCTCGAGACAGCGCTGTCTCATACGACGCGGCAAGACCCTGCTCTCATCGCAGGGGATGGAGGCTCAAGACCGGAGCCCATAGGGGAACGGCTGGCGCTTCTTCTCGTCATGATGCAGGAGCAGGAAAAGTACGTCAGGCATGCGGTCGATCTCCCTGAAAGCGGGGTTTTGCAAGCGATGGGGCTGATGCGGCTTCTCACCGTGCTGGATGATCCACCGCCACGTTTGGAGACGGGTTTGCGCCGTCTTCACCGGGAGGAAAATCCGAAGGAACTGTGCGCCCGTCTGAAAGAGATTGTTGCGCGCGCAGGAGGACACGACGAAAACAGGGTCTGAGGTGTTCCGGCCCCAGTGTGCCCTACCTCACTGTCAAAGACCTGAACCGTTGGTGTAAGGTGCGCACCGCACCGGAAATGAAATGATGTGTCGGGGAAAATTCATGGCGCGCGCACTGTGGAAGACGGCCTCTGTACGGTCAGTATTCCTGGCCACTCTTGCATCGGTATCCCTTGCATCTGTTTTTCTGGCACCGGCCACGCTTGCGCAGGAACTTCGGGTGCCTGGCTCTGATGCAGAGGTGAAGCTTTCATTCGCGCCGGTTGTGGCGCGCAGTGCGCCGGCAGTGGTCAATGTGTATGCACTCAAGGCGCGGCGCACGAATAACCCCTTGCTTGAAGACCCCTTCTTCCGCCGCTTCTTCGGCGGGCAGGGCGGCGCACCGGGCGGTATGGAGGGGCAGGACCGCATGCAGCGCTCACTCGGCTCCGGTGTCATTGTCGAGGCCTCGGGCATTGTGGTCACGAACTATCATGTGATTGAAGAGGCCGACCAAATTCGTGTCGCTCTCAATGACAAGCGTGAATATGCCGCTGAAATCCTGCTGCGGGACCAGCGCACGGATCTCGCCGTTTTGCGCATCAAGCGCGATGATGATGAAACCTTTGCCACACTTCCCCTCGGCAATTCCGACCAGCTTGCCGTGGGTGATATCGTGCTGGCGATCGGCGACCCCTTCGGTGTGGGGCAGACCGTGACTCAGGGTATTGTTTCCGCCCTTGCCCGTACACAGGTGGGTGTCTCGGATTATCAGTTTTTCATTCAGACTGACGCAGCCATCAATCCCGGCAATTCAGGCGGTGCGCTGGTGGATATGAATGGGCGGCTGGTGGGCATCAACACCGCCATTTATTCCCGTTCGGGCGGCTCTCATGGCATCGGCTTCGCTATTCCGGTGAACATGGTGAGCACTGTGCTGGAACAGGCGAAGGCGGGGGGCACCTCCGTGCGCAGGCCATGGCTTGGCGCACAGCTGCAGCGTGTGACGCCAGATATTGCCAATGGTCTTGGACTGGAACGCCCCATGGGCGCACTGGTGCAGCAGGTGATGCCCGGCAGCCCGGCAGACAAGGCTGGCCTGAAATCGGGCGACCTCATCACAGCCGTGGAAGGGCAGGGTGTGGAAGACCCTCCCGCCTTGCATTATCGCATGGCCACACGCCCGCTGGGCAGTCGTGCCGCGCTTGCTGTTCAACGTGATGGCAAGCCTGTGACCGCAGTCGTGACACTGGAAGCCGCACCGGAAATCCCGGCGCGCGATGAAGTTCTCATCCAGTCCCGTTCTCCTTTTGCCGGGGCGAAGGTGGTGAACTTGTCTCCGGCTGTGGCGGAAGAGCTGAGGCTGGATGTGGATGCAAAGGGTGTCGCCATTGCTGATGTGGCGCAAGGCTCCCCCGCCGCCCGTGCAGGCTTGCGCCCGGCGGATATCATCGTTGAAATCAACGGCCAGAAGGTCGCCAATACCGCCGAGATGGAGCAAGTCACCAGTGCGCCGATGCGTGGCTGGCGGATCGCGGTGGACAGGGGCGGGCGCATTATCACCGCTCTCCTTCCGGGTTGAGGCATTTAGAATGGCGGACCTGTTCGAGAGTGCGGGATTGGGAGAATCCGTCGCGCGGCCTTTGGCCGACCGGCTGCGCCCCAGAACGCTGGCTGAAGTTGTGGGCCAGGACCATCTGGTGGGGCCGGATGGGGCGTTGACGCGCCTGCTGGAAAACCGTTCGCTTGGCTCTCTCATCCTGTGGGGCCCCCCCGGAACCGGCAAGACCACTGTGGCGCGTTTGCTTGCCCGCGAAACAGACCTGCATTTCGAGCAGATCTCCGCCATTTTTTCTGGCGTGGCAGACCTGAAAAAGGTGTTCGAGCAGGCCCGTGCCCGGCGTTTGACTGGTAAGGCCACCTTGTTGTTCGTGGATGAGATTCACCGCTTCAACCGCGCCCAGCAGGACAGTTTTTTGCCGGTGATGGAAGATGGCACTGTCACCCTCATTGGCGCGACAACCGAGAACCCCTCCTTTGAGCTGAATGCGGCGCTTTTGTCCCGCGCAAGGGTGATGGTGTTTCAGGCGCTGGATGTTGAGGCCATCGGGCGGCTTCTGACACGGGCCGAAGAGGTGGAGGGCAAGCCGCTTCCGCTTACACAAGAGGCCCGCGAAGCTCTTGCAGCTATGGCGGATGGAGACGGCCGCGCCTCGCTGACTCTGGCAGAAGAGGTCTGGCGCGCCGCCCGTCCCGGGGAGGTCTTCGACATTGCCGGTCTGGCCGAAGTGGTTCAGCGCCGTGCGCCCATCTATGACAAGAGCGAGGACGGTCACTACAATCTTATTTCGGCGCTGCACAAGGCAGTGCGTGGCTCAGACCCGGATGCAGCGCTCTATTATCTGGCCCGTATGCTGGATGCGGGGGAGAGCCCCTTGTTTCTTGCGCGCCGCATCGTGCGCATGGCCTCGGAAGAAGTGGGCAATGCAGACCCGCAGGCCCTCATTCTGGCCAATGCGGCGAAGGATACATACGACTTTCTCGGCTCGCCCGAGGGGGAACTCGCCCTGGCGCAGGCTGTTGTCTATATCGCGACCGCACCGAAATCGAACGCCGTCTACACCGCCTATAAGGCCGCACGGAAGGTGGCGGAGGCGGGTGGCTCCCTGATGCCGCCCAAGCATATTCTCAATGCGCCAACCAAGCTGATGAAGAAAGAGGGCTACGGCACCGGCTATCGGTATGACCATGATGAACCGGACGCCTTTTCAGGGCAGGATTACTTCCCAGAAAGCCTTGGTCGCCAGAGTTTCTACCAACCAGTGGAACGTGGGTTCGAGCGGGAGATCCGCAAGCGCATGGATTACTGGGCAAGACTGCGTATGGAGAGAAATAAGGCCTGAAATACATCAATCCTGCATGTAACATGCCTGTGATTAATGGCCTTTAAACTCTCTTCGTTGCCTGAGCGACAGGCGTCTTGCGAGGAGAGATCACATGACGGGCGAGACAAAAAAAGCGCCGCACCCGGAGAGCAGCCAGAAGCTTGATGACACAACTCTTGAGGCCGTCTCTGGTGGTGCGACCTTAACGGGCAGATTCTCATCAGAGACGCAGGATAACGAGTACGAACTTCAGAAAGCCACGCAAAGCCCATTCCGTGTGTCCGGGAATAACATCAGTTTACTGAACCCGCGCACATAGTTTCAAAGCCGTGGCAGTCCGGCTTCCAGTGGCACCACAGGCGCATTCTTCGACTGCTTGAGGGTGAGCGCTGTTTTCACATTGCGCACATTCGGTGCTGCAGTCATTTCCAGAACGAAGGACTGGAAGGTTCGCAGGTCTGGTGCCACGCACAGCATGATGAAATCGACATCACCGGAAAGCATCCAGGCAGAGCGCACCACGGGCCACTGCGTGATCCGCTGCTGGAAGGCATCGAGATCCGCTTCCGCCTGGCTGATGAGATGCACCATGGCGAAGGCCATCAACTCATAGCCCAAGCTTTTTTCATTCAGCAGGGCGCGATAGCTCTGGATGATGCCCTCTTCTTCCAGAGAGCGAACGCGGCGCAGGCAGGGCGGTGCGGAAATACCGACGCGACGGGAGAGCTCCACATTGGTGATACGCCCGTCACGTTGCAGCTCGTCGAGGATTTTCCAGTCGACAGCATCAAGGCGGACGGTCAAGGCAGCATCTCCGTGTGTGAGTTTGGCGGCACCTTAGTGCATGAATCCGGCAAGGCAACGAAATAATCTTTCGTCACAGCCTGTTCCGGCTTCCTCTCTGGAATAACAGGGACTTTTGGTCCGGCATCTTGTGGCACTGCGGTGAAGCTCCTACATTTACGCATAGCTTACGTTGCGCAGCATGAATGGCTCCCGCGCACGGGACATTCGTATCGCGTGTTGTTTCGAGGACATTATGAGCGCCCAGCACGTCAAGGTCGTCATTATCGGCTCCGGTCCGGCCGGCTATACGGCAGGTATTTATGCCGCCCGCGCCATGGCGGAGCCGGTCCTGTTTGAAGGGATTCAGCCTGGCGGGCAGCTCACCATCACGACAGATGTTGAAAACTATCCCGGTTTTGCTGATGCAATTCAGGGGCCATGGCTGATGGAGCAGATGCGGGCGCAGGCCGAGCATGTGGGCGCGAAGATCATTTCCGATCATGTCGCCTCGCTCGACCTCTCCCAGCGTCCGTTCCGGCTGACCACAGAATCTGGTGATGCGTGGACGGCAGAGGTCGTGATTCTCGCCACAGGTGCGCAGGCACGTTGGCTGGGTCTGGAAACAGAGCAGACCTATCGCGGTTTCGGTGTTTCTGCCTGCGCCACATGTGATGGCTTTTTCTATCGCGGCAAGAATGTCATCGTTGTCGGCGGTGGAAATACCGCTGTGGAAGAGGCGCTGTTCCTCACCAATTTCGCCTCCAAGGTCACGGTTGTGCATCGCCGTGAGGGGTTCCGGGCAGAGCGGATTCTGCAGGAGCGGCTTTTCGCCAATCCGAAGGTTGAAGTGATCTGGAATGCCGAAATCGCCGAGATCACGGGCGCGGAAGATCCGAACCGGGTCACCGGAGCCGTGCTGCGCGATACTGTAACCGGCCAGACCCGCACACTCGCTGCAGATGGTGTGTTTGTCGCCATCGGCCACGCACCCGCAACGGAACTGGTGAAAGACCAGCTTCGCCTGAAGGAGAGCGGCTATGTCTGGACGGCTCCCGATTCCACAGCCACCTCTGTGCCCGGCGTTTTTGCAGCTGGCGATGTGGCCGATGATATTTACCGCCAGGCTGTGACGGCTGCCGGACGGGGCTGCATGGCCGCGCTGGAAGCAGAACGCTTTATAGCTGAGCACCCCACCCCTGCGGTGGTCTGACAGAAAACCGGACGACTCATGGTGCGGTGCAGCATGAGTCGTCCGGTTTAAGACGTATCCGAAGCGGCCCGTTCGCGGGTCATTCCAGATGTTTGATATGACAGTCCGGCAGTGAACCGGACCTGCGCAGGGAGCCAGGCCCCATGGATTGGGACAAGCTGAAGGTCTTTCACGTTGCTGCGGAGGCCGGCTCCTTCACTCATGCCGGTGAAACACTGGGGCTCTCTCAGTCCGCCGTGAGCCGTCAGGTTTCCGCACTGGAAACAGACCTCAAGGTGCCACTATTTCACCGCCATGCGCGCGGGCTGATTCTGACAGAGCAGGGTGAACTGCTATATCGCACGGCCCATGATGTGTTTCTCAAGCTGGAAGCCGCCCGGGCACAACTGACCGACAGCCGGGAAAAACCCAATGGCGAGTTGCGTGTCACGACCGCCATGGGCCTTGGTACCCATTGGCTCACGGCGCGGGTTGGTGAATTCAGCGAGATGTTCCCGGATATCCGCATCCAGCTCATCCTGACTGATGACGAACTGGATCTGGCGATGCGTGAGGCTGATGTCGCCATTCGCATGCGTCAGCCGGTGCAGCCGGATCTGGTGCAGCGCAAGCTTTTCACCGTGAATTATCACGCTTATGCCTCGGCAGAATATATCAAGCGCCATGGCCAGCCGCGCACGCTGGAAGAGCTGGACCAGCACCGGATTGTGCTTCTGGGTGGGCCGATCCCGCATTTCTATCAGGGGCTGAACTGGCTTGAGTTTGCCGGCCGTCCTTCTGGTCCGGGACGTGTTCCGGCGTTTGAGGTCAACAACGTGCTCAGCCTGCGCCGCGCGGTGGAGTGCAGCGTGGGAATCGGCACCTTGCCGGATTATCTCACGGATGATGGCGGCTCACTGGTGAAGCTTTTCACAGATGGCGAAATGCCAAAGCTGGAAGCCTATTTCACCTATGCGCAGGAAATGCGCTCCGTGGCGCGTATTCAGGTGTTCCGTGACTTTCTGATTTCGAAAGCCCAGCGCTGGAATTATTGACCGGCAAACAAAGAGCGGCCTGACAACTTATAGCGGTTTCAGATGGTCTTTCTCTTCTGAAACGGCTGCTGTCGTGCAACACTGCGTGCCGGCCATTTCATGGTTCAGGTTTTTCCCGCAAAGGTAAACCTGTCGCGGCCAGCAGGAAGGCTGAGAACGCATTTCTGTCTGGTGGGTTCTAATTGAGGAGAGGGATTATGGCACTTCTGAAGCGTGGACTTGCCGGTGAGCCGGTGAAGATTCTTCAGGCCAAGCTTGGCGTCGCTGCTGATGGTCAGTTCGGACCCGGCACCGAAACTGCCCTGAAGACCTACCAGAAGGATAACGGTCTTGCAGCCGATGGCATTGCTGGCCCCGATACCTTTCTGGCCATGGGCCTGCCGGAACTGATCCTGCTCACCACAGGTTCGCGCGGTGAGGCGGTGAAAACCCTTCAGACTGCTCTTGGCGTATCTGCCGATGGTGTCTATGGCGCCGGCACGGCCAAGGCCGTGAAGGAATTCCAGGAAAAGAATGGTCTGGCTGCTGATGGCATGGCTGGCCCTGTCACCCTTGCCAAGGTTGAGGCTTTTTCCGGCATCATCACGGCTGAGGCGGTAAGCAAGGCTCAGTCCGGAGAGGCTGCTGCAGCTCCCGCGGATGGCCAGAAGCCTGCCGGTGAAGAGGTTGTTGCTGCGCCTGCAAAGAGCATCTGGCAGAGCATCACGAGCATTTTTTCCTGATATGCATCCGTTGCGGACTTGGCCAAGAGGTCAGGTCCGCATTGGCTCAGCTCTGGCAGGGCGGCTCCACTCACCTGGTGTCGCCTGTTCGTGCTGGATTCCCGGGTAGATTTGAGGTGGTATGAGCCCGTCTTCGCGACATGAAGAACAAACCGCACCGCAACTTGCCACAGAAACCTGTCATGACAAGCCGGAAATCTTCACGGATGTAAGCCGGATCATTCCGGATGCGGTTCTGGATCTCCGTTATTTCAGTGCAGATAACTTTGTCGGTTCGCAGGTGGATGGATACCATGCAGCGCTCGCCTGGCTCACGCGCCCTTCGGCCGATGCGCTGGCCGAGGTGGCATTGCGAGCGCGACAGGAGGGCTTTCGCCTCAAGATTTTTGATTGTTACAGGCCCGCCCGTGCCGTCGCCCATTTTGCACGCTGGGCCGAGGATCTTGCAGATACCAGCACCAAACCGGCCTACTATCCTGATCTGGATAAAAGCGCACTGTTCGCGGAAGGCTATATCGCCGCCCGCTCCGGCCATTCGCGCGGCTCGACACTAGACCTCACGCTGATAGAGGCAGAGAGCGGGCGTGAACTGGATATGGGTACGCCATTCGACCTCTTCAGCCGCACTTCATGGCCGGGTTCGGAGGATGTCAGTGCATCTGCCAGATCCAACAGGCGGCTTCTGGCGGGGCTCATGGCGGCTCAGGGATTTGAGCCATTCTTCATGGAGTGGTGGCACTTCACCCTGAAAGCAGAGCCGTTTCCGGAAACCTATTTTGATTTCCCGATCGAGTGAACACGCCCGCGTATGACGACCCCAAAGAAAAAGGCAGCCGGTGAAAAGCTCACAGGCTGCCTTTTGTCATTTCGATAAAACAGGTCTCAGGCCTCGCTCAGGGGGGTGCTGGCGCGGCGTTCAGCGGCTGCCAGTTCCTCTGGGCTCAGAGTTGGCTCAACCATGGCAATGAAATGCTCCGCATAAGGGCTTTTGCCGGCTTTTGCCCGCAGAAGCCACGCATAGGCGGCCACCCGGTCTTTCGGCATACCGGCCCCTGAATGGTGAGCTGCACCCAGCATGGCCTGTCCATCCGCATCATTGGCCTTGGCGGCCTTGCGCCACCATTGCACAGCTTCTGAGGCATCCGGTGCAATATGGGCGGCGGGCACACCCTTGTAGGCGATCATGCCGAGGCGGGTCATGGCTGCGACAACGCCCTGTTCAGCGGCTGCGGCAGCCCAGCGACGGGCTTCAGCTGCATCCGCCTTCACGCCGTTTTCGCCGTTCAGCAGAATCCAGCTCAGTGTGTCCTGGGCAGCAGAGTCGCCGTCCTCGGCTGCAAGGCGATAAAGTTCAACGGCGCGCTCAATATCCTGAGGTCCGCCATGACCCTTGAAACAGAGCGTCGCAAGATTGCGCCGGCCCACCGGATCACCATCCTCAGCGGATAGCTCCAGCCACTGGCGTGCCAGTTCATAATCCTGCTCGACACCCAGCCCATCAATGAAGCAGGCCCCGATATTGTTCTGCGCACGGCTGTTGCCTGCACGGGCGAGCGGCTCCCACAGCGAGAGAGCAGCTTCATAGTCGCCCGCACGGGCGGCCTTCAGCGCATCCTGCATCAGGTCTTCGGTCGGGTCGCTTTCATCTTCAGAGGACTCATCCTCAGAAGTTGGATCCTGTTCCGTCTCCGCTTCCGGTTCAGGTGCGACAGTGGCGAGATCAATCTCCAGAGCCCGCTCCAATTCCTCTTCAAGCTCCAGAACGATGTCATGGGGCGAGAGCTCGACTGGGGCGGCTTCCTGCACCTCGGTGCGCCGGCGCGGGGCAATCAGCGGACGCCCTTCTTCCGCCTCATGGGCAGGCAGGGGAGCTTCGGATGTGGGATCCTCTGCGGACTTGCTCTTGAGACGATCCAGCCAGCTCATCGGGTTTCTCCCGCGGTCTCGCCCACCGAAACACTGCGGCAGACAGATGGTTTGGCCGGCACGAGACAGGCAGACGACAGGGCGAGCGCTGCGCGCATCAGACCTGCGTGTGCGAGAGACCCTGAAAGGAGCGTCATGCTTTCCTCAATGAACTCCTGGAGCAATCCAGGCCGGCGGAATGAGTGTGACACCAGCAGCCACGCGATGCGACTCGCCAGCCGAGGCTCTTCGTTTGGTGTGAAACGTCTCCCATCCATGCCGGCCAGAAACCGACGGAGATGGGAGCGACGGCAGGCTTGATGAGCCTTCCGCCAGCGACCGGCATAATCCCTTCTATTGGGACCATTTCTTGGCGCACATACGTCCACACTGTTGCACAACCCAACTTCTGCTCACGAACTGGTGTGTTCATGATGCGATGTTGCATCGTGCGCTCCGATAATCGCAGCCGGATGTGAAATTTTCGTTTGTATTCACCCCGAAAACACAAATTTCACAGGGGCGGTTGAGCCAAAATTGTGGGGCCGAAGACTTCCTCGAATGCAACCCGAAGAACGGCATCCACTTCCAGCATGGAAACGGGCATGCCAAGATCAGCAAGGCTGGTTACGCCATGCTCACGCACGCCGCAGGGAATGATTCCCGTAAAGTGCGCGAGATCCGGCTCCACATTCAGCGAGATGCCGTGAAAAGTCACCCAACGGCGCAGACGGATGCCGATGGCGGCGATCTTGTCTTCCTCACCATGGCGCGGCACCCACACGCCCACACGGTCCTCGCGTCTTTCACCGGTAACATTGAAGGCCGAGAGCGTGCCGATCAGCCAGCTTTCCAGTGCGCTGACATAGCGGCGTACATCTGGTTCCCGCTGCTTCAGGTTCAGCATCACATAGGCGACGCGCTGACCGGGACCGTGATAGGTGAATTGCCCGCCACGACCAGCCTCGAACACCGGGAAACGCTGGTCTACCAGATCTTCCGGGCGGGCACTGGTGCCGGCGGTGTAGAGGGGAGGGTGTTCCAGCAGCCAGACAGCCTCAGCCGCGCGCCCTTCGGCGATGGCGGCGACGCGGCGATCCATGGCAGCAAGGGCATCTGGATAAGACACAAGCCCCTCACTCACACTCCATTCCACCGGGGGCGCATCCAGTATCTGGGTGTGCAGTGTGGTGGAGAGGCTTGCGCGTGTCGGGGGCGGGCTGGCGGGGGGCATGCTGGATGAACTCATGATGGCACTGGAAATAACGCATTTGCGCGTGGCGTCCAGAGGCATGCTCTGAAGGCGTCATCCACAGGCTTGTCGAGAGATTTGACGCTTTCATGTCGAAGGGCTTGTGGTGCTGAAAATCCTCTGGTAGACGATTGCTCCTGTTCGGAACGGCAGCGCTGATCCGGCAGGCACATACCACTGACTGCGGTCGTGGCGGAATTGGTAGACGCGCTAGCTTGAGGTGCTAGTGGGGAGACCCGTGGAGGTTCGAGTCCTCTCGTCCGCACCAGTGTATGCGAAATATAGGCGGCCTTGTGCCGCCTATATTCGTTTTTGGCCTATGGTTTGGACAAGGCCTCATATTTGCGCCCTTTGCCATGGCCTGAGAGCAGAGCTCTTTTCAGAATATTGTGCGAGTGCGCCCCATCAGGGGAAGGGGTGTTTCAGCCGCCACCTGTATGCGCGGGCACAATGTGCACCACGCGATAGCCTCTCTCTGAAAGCGCGCGCAGAAATGCGGGAATCATCGCCGCTGTCTGCTTCTTGGTATCGTGAAACAGAATGATGCCGCCGCCGGCAGCATCCAGACGCTGCAAGACCAGATTTAACTGGGCTTCCGGCGTCATTACGTTCCAGTCACTGGCCCAGAGGTCAGCTCCAAAAACAGCGATTCCCTTTTGATCCAGCCAGTTCAGCAATTCTGGTGAGGATGCGAATCCGGGGAAGCGAAAAAAGGGCACACGCGGCGCCGGCGCGCCCTTGCCATAGGCAGCCTGCTCATCCGCAGCGATTCCGCGTTCGATCTCGCTGATCGCCACTTCTAACGGCAAGCCGGCCAGAGTGGCTGCCGGGTGTGTCATGGAGTGGTGGGCAACAGTGTGCCCCTCCGCCAGCATGCGCTTGACCATAGACGGACGGGCTTTTGCATTCTGCCCAATAAGAAAGAAGGTGGCGCGGACACATTCCGCTTTCAGGGCATCAAGAATGGCCGGTGTGGTTTGTGCCCATGGGCCATCATCAAAGGTGAGCACCACTTCACGCGGGCCAAGCGGGAGGGTTTGCGGAAATGATTTTTGCCCAACATGAAGGCCCACTCCCGGCTGTACGGGCACTTCCATGATGCGCGCTGTGCCCAGCGCTCCGGCCTTGTTCGCGCAAGCCTGTTCTGATGCGCTGGCAGGGCTGCCCAGAGCCAGCATGAGGGAAAGGGAGCAAATATACCAAAGCGGGCCAATACCCGCCCTTGAGGCCAGCTTGCTCATGTAAGTCCCGAATGTGCGCTGGAGACATGAAAAAGCCCGCGACCTTTTGAAAGGGCGCGGGCTGATTTCAGAGGGCCGGAAAGGCTTGCTGTCCGACCCTTGAGATCACTTCTTCTGGCCTTCGGGGGCGCCCACGATGCCCTTCACGGTGCCGGTGACAGTGCCGACTGCACCGCCGACCACGGCACCAACAGGACCAGCAGCCTTTTCACCGGCAGCCGCGCCAGAAACCGCGCCGTCCTTGGCGCCAACCACACCGCCGGTCACGCCGCCGGCAACACCACCAGCAACGCCACCAACCGTGCCACCAACAGCCGCACCAACCGGGCCACCGGCTTCACCAGCCTTCGCACCATGGGAAGCGCCCTGGCTTGCGCCCTGGACGATGCCCTGAGCAGAAACGGCGACGGGAGCAAGGGCGAGAGCGAGAGCCGCAGCGCCTGCCATAAGAGTCGTCTTCATTGCCGATCCTTTCCTTGTCTAACAAGCCCCAGACCCGCCCTGACACGGGGAATCGGGAGGCAATCAGCGCTATCTATTGAGCGCTCTCGCATAGACATAACCGCGCTTGCCCCGGCTTTCTACCTCGCACCAGCTTTTGCACCCATAAAGAGTAAGCTGTGTGCCTTTTGTCAGTGTTGTCAGCACTCTGGACTTGCCATTGGGTTGTGCACGAAGGCGCACATTCTGGTTCAGGCGAACGGTTCGGCTGGAGCCGGAATCGCTCTGTACGGAAGCGCTTTGCGCGCGCGAGGATGTGCGTGATTTCGCATCTTCCAGAACATCGATATCTGCCATCGGCGTATCTTCTGGATTGTAGGCAAGTTCATCGCGCTGCTCTGGCTGCGCAGGGATTTCGGGCTCTACAAATGCTGGGGCCGGCGCCCTCGGTGCGGACATGGAAATGCGTGGGGCGATAGAGCCGGTTTCTTCCACATCACCCATCGGCGCAGGGGCGGTGGCGACGTGTGCCACAACATTCTTCTGGACCATGGGGTGAGTCGTAATTTCCACCTTGGCGCTTACAGAGCCGGTAGAGGTCGGGGCTTCCTGTGTGAGCAGCCCAAACAGGGTTCCTGCTGCAAGAATAACCACAGCCGCAGAGCTGCCCACCATTGGCCAGAACGCGCTGACAGTTTTGCCCGCTATCGGTTGAGGCACGCTCTCCGGGTTGCGCGGACCCATACCGAAGCGCGGTTGAATGGCCTGAAGGACAGGCGCGGAACCGCTCCCATTCCCCCCGAAGGAGAAAGCCTCTGCGCGCAGCGGTGCGGGCTGGAGGGCCACCATGAAACTTACCTCATGCCAGAAAAATTCAATGGCACGAGATATCGGGTGGGCGGGTTGATGTTTGGTGAAGTCCTGAATGTCTCATCTACACGCAATGAGAAGAGAGGCGCACAAAAAAGCCTTATATCGTCACGCTATAGCGAAAATTTCGAACTGATACAGGTACTTGTTGAGTGGGCACCAGAGATGGCAAAAAGCGGATGATGGTTAATACCGGCTAAATCTACGCTTCATCTCATTTGCCGGGCACACGCCACCATGTTTCAGGTTGGCTGCCATAAAGCGATGGCGTTTGTGGATGCGCGATCCGGCTCCAGCGGGCCAGCCATTGGCCGGGCGTATGGAAGAGTGGCACGGCATATGATCCGGAGATTAATATCCGGTCCAGCGTTCGGGCGGATGAGACAAAACGGGCTTCGTCCGGTGCTGAAACAAGTGCAGAGATCGCAGCATCCAGAGCGGGGCTACGCACGCCCATATAATTGCGTGATCCGGGCGTATCTGCTGCGGCCGTGCCGAAATAGAAGGCCTGTTCATGCCCGGGTGAGAGGGATTGCACCCAGGTGAAGGGCATCATGTCAAAATCGAAGCTTTTGCGGCGGGCATTGAACTGCACGCTGTCCACATAACGTACCCGCGCTGTCATGCCGGCCCGCCGGAGCTGGCTGGCATAGGCAAGGGCCAGCCTTTCATGCTCTCGCGTCGCCACCATGATCTCGAAGTTGAAAGGCTCTCCGGTTTCGGCATTCACCAGAGCGCGATTGCGCAAGGCCCATCCGGCATCCGCCAGCAATCTCAATGCAATGGTCAGACTGTTTCTATCCCGGCCCGAGCCATCAGAAACAGGCGGGCGATATGTGCCATCCAGTACATTCGGCACGACGGCTTCAGGAAAAGCCTCCAGCAATGAAAGCTCCTGCGTGTCGGCCGCATTGTTCATGAAGGATAGGGCTGAGCCATGGAAGAAGCTGGCGGTGCGCTGGTACAGGCCATAATACAGGCTGCGATTGAGCCACTCGAAATCAAACAGCTCTATGAGCGCCTGACGCACGCGAATATCTGAAAACAGATCGCGCCGTGTATTGAAGACAAGGGCTGAATAAGGCTTCGGGGTGCCGGTCGCGATGGTTTCCCGCACCACTTCACCCGTTTTCGCTGCCGGGAAGTCATAGCCGGTTTCCCATCGGGTCGGGTCCGTTTCAAACCGGGCATCAATGAGGCCCTTTCGGAAGGCTTCGAATTCCGTGTTTGCGTCCCGGAAATAGACGTATCGAATTTCATTGAAATTATAGAGGCCACGATTCACCGGTAGCCCCGCGCCCCAGTAATCCGGGTTTCGTTCCAGCACGATGCGCGCACCGGGTTCTATCGTGCGCACACGGTAAGGGCCCGAGCCGATGATGGGCGTAAGACCGCTCTCGTCAAACCGTTCCGGCTCAATGGCAGCAGTGGAGATCACAGGCATCAGGCCTATGATGAGGGCCAGCTCTGGATCGGGCTCTGAAAATGTGAAGCGCACAGTCCGCGCATCCGGGGCTTCGGCACGCGCCACCTTTCCGTAATAGAGGCGGTAATTGGGGCGGCCTTTTTCGCGCAGCAGATGGAATGAGGACAGCACTTCAGTGCTGGTAATGGGGGTGCCATCAGAAAACCGGGCGCGTGGGTCCAGACGGAATTCCACAAAACTGCGCGTTGTATCCGTGGTCACACTGCTGGCAATCAGCGGGTAGAGAGTGAAGGGCTCACCATTCGAGCGCATCATCAGGCTCTCGAAGACAAATCCGCGCATGCCGCTGGGAGAGGTGCCCTTCACCACAAACGGATTGAGGCTATCAAATGTACCGATTTGCGAGAGGGTGAGTTGCCCGCCTTTTGGCGCATCCGGATTGGCATAGGGCAGGGCGGCGAAGCCATATGGCAAGGCAGGGCGGCCATGCATGGCTATGGAGGTGTCGGTGAAGGTGTTCTGATGCTCTTTTGCGGGTTGCTCCGCTTCAGCAGGCGCATTCTGCGTGGCGTTGGCAAAGCATGCTCCGGGGCCAATCGCGGTGAGCCCCAGCAATGCGAATAAGAATACCCTGAAACCGTAACGCATGAGCCTCCCCGTCCGGCACAAGGTTCTTACGCGCGAATCGAGGCTTTGTCGTGTATTGGCCTCAATTATCGGCAATTAACACGCCTTGCATGTTGAGAGGTTCAACGTTACGGGGTTTGCCACCGTTCCGCCTCAATTGGCGATGAGAGAGCCGAAGTAGAACAGGGGCTGACGCGCTGCCATGACGGAGAGATGCGGGCAGCGGCATGCACCACAGGAAAGGCCACAATGATCAAGACCCATACCCTCGCACAGCTCAAGCTCGGGCTCGTTGCGTCGCTGTTTTCTGTAGCGCTTGCCGGGCCGGCCTTTTCCCAGTCGACCCCTGCGCCGGCCGCTGGCGCGGCCGCACCGGCAGCTGGTGAAGAAGAGAAGGTGAACTTCTCCGCTTCCCCATGGCAGAAGATTTGCCAGGAAAACCCGCAGAACAACAAGAAGGTCTGCATCCTCAGCCAGATCCTTGGCGTTGAGAACCAGGCTATCGCCAAGGTCGATCTGGTGGAAATGGAAGGCGAGGCCAAGAAGCGCCTGAACGTCTCGGTGCCACTCGGCATGCGTATCCAGCCCGGCATGCGCATCACCCTTGACAAGGACCCGGTGGCCATTCCCTTCGTCATCTGCCAGCCCATTCAGGGTGGTGGTGCGACCTGCCTCGGTGATGTGGAAGTTGGCGCGGACTTCGTTGCCAAGCTGAAGAAGGCGAATGCTGTCTATCTCCAGATGGTGAATGGCCCCGGCCGCACCCTGAGCCTGCCGATCTCCAACAGCGATTTCGGCAAGGCCTATGACGGCCCCGGCGTGGACGCCAAGGTTGCCATGGAGCAGGAAAAGAAGCGCATGGAAGAGGCGCAGGCCAAGCAGCAGCAGCTTGAAGAGCAGAACAAGGCTGCACTCATGAAGAAGGGGCAGGAACTCGAGCGCGCCCAGTCTGGCAAGTGAGCGGTTCTGCAGTGATCTGATCTTTATCTCTTCCCGGCTGTCTCATGAGGGCAGCCGGTGAAGGGAGAATCAAAAACGGCGCATCCATTGGGTGCGCCGTTTTTGATTCAGACCAGCCGAGAGATAACGTGCCGCCCACCTGTTTCCAGCTCGAAGGTTGCATCAATAGCCAGAATTGCAGGTATTATCCTGCTGAGCCGGGCTGAGGCTCGCAATTACGCACTGGGCCGCTTTGCCGCTTTAGCGCTGTATTCAGTTCAACTGGCCAGAACGCATACGCCAGCCACCAGCACCATCATCTTTCAGAGCTTCTGCCACCTTGGGGTGACGCACAGGCTCATCAGAGGTGTCCGGCTCCAGATTCTGCTCGGAGACATAGGCCACATATTCCTGTTCCGCATTCTCGGCATACAGGTGATAGAAGGGCTGGTCCTTCAGCGGGCGGATATGCTCCGGAATGGAAAGCCACCATTCCTCGGTATTGCCGAAGACAGGGTCGACATCGAACACGACACCGCGGAACGGAAAGTGCCGGTGACGCACCACCTGCCCAATACGGAACTTGGCCTGACGCAGGATCGGGAATTCCAGATCTTCGGTCGCCGCCTCCGGGGGAGGGGCCATCACCCTGCGCACCGCAGTCGTTCCGGCAGCGGATCGCGAGCCTGTTTTCTGAATGCTCATGGTCCGCCTCCTCCGCGCCCCCATGCGCTGGCCCTGTTCAGGGCCGGCACTTAACATGCCGGCAAAATAGAGCATTCTTTCGCATGAGCGAAACAGGAAAAAGCTGCGCTCCATACTTATTCAGAAAGAATGAGTATGACTGCAACAGTGCAGCCACTTCTGAAGTCTTTCGAAGGAAAAATCCATTGGGTGGTATTTTTCGACATCAGACTTTGCTGAACGACACAAACTATCCGGTATTTCATCTGTTCTGCCCCCTTGTCATATGGTGCAACACAAGGGGGCAGTCAGCATATCAGGTCATCACAGGCCGTAGACCTTGGCCATGTCGGCATCCTTGGCCGCCACGATGCGGGCAAGGTCCACCATCACCTTTGCCTGCTTCCAGGTGGCGTCGTCCTGCATCTTGCCATCAATCATCACAGCGCCAGCGCCATCCGGCATGGCTTCCAGAATCTTGCGGGCAAAGGCCACTTCAGCTGGGTCCGGCGAGAAGACACGCTTGGCGATGTCGATCTGGGTGGGGTGGAGCGACCATGCGCCCACGCAGCCCTGAAGGAAGGCATTGCGGAACTGGCTCTCACATGCCGCAAGATCGGCAAAGTCACCGAATGGGCCGTAGAAGGGCTTGATGCCGTTTGCCATGCACGCATCCACCATGCGACCGATGGTGTAGTGCCACAGATCCTGCTGGAAGCTGTTGCGGGGCCTGTCGCCATCCGGATCTGCCAGCACCTTGTATTCCGGGTGTCCGCCACCGACACGGGTGGTCTTCATGGCGCGCGAGGCGGCCAGATCTGCCGGGCCAAGGCTCATGCCATGCATGCGGGGGGAGGCGGAGGCGATGGCCTCCACATTGTTCATGCCCTCTGCGGTTTCCAGAATGGCATGGATGAGGATCGGCTTGCCAATGGCATGCTTGGCCTCAAGCTGGGCCAGAAGCTGGTCCAGATAATGAATATCCCATGGCCCATCCACCTTGGGCAGCATGATGACATCGAGCTTGGCACCGATCGCGCTCACGATCTCGGTGATGTCGTCCAGAACCCACGGGCTATTCAGACAGTTGATACGGGTCCACAGGCCTGTCGAACCAAAATCGGTGGCCTGCGCCATCTCGATGAAGCCACGGCGTGCGGCTTCCTTGGCATCCATTGGAATGGCGTCCTCAAGATTACCGAGAACGACATCCACCTGCCGGGCGATCTCGGGCACCTTGGCGCGCATCTTCTCCATATGCGGCGGCACGAAGTGAATCATGCGCTCCAGCTGCACGGGCAGTTCACGATAAGGTGCGGGTGCGCCGATGGCGAGCGGCTTGAAGAACTGACGCGGAAGTTTCATGCGTTTCCCCCTTGCTCCGGACACAGGAAGCGGGGGTTACCCCTGCCGCCCGGATGAAAACGGGGGCAGTGCAGCATAGCTTTCCGCGCAGCGCAACGAGGAGTCGCAAACGGCAAGTCATGAACCGTTTGGTTCTTCAGGCGGCACGCTCTCCAACGCCCATCCGCATCAGCAGACGACGCAGCGGGCCAACCCGATCCAGCATATACATGCCCACCCCGCGCACGCTCTGGAGCGGCAGGAAGTCGGACAGCAGGGAGCGATTCAAAAGGTCTACTGCGCGCATGCGGTTCTCGATGTCGCTGCGCCGGATGCGCTCATAGCGGGCCAGAAGTTCAGGGGCACCCGGATCTTGTCCGTTCACCACCGCCTTGCCGACCAGATCCACAAGCGCTTCGGCATCCCGCAGGCCCAGGTTCAACCCCTGTGCGCCGATGGGCGGCATGATATGCGCCGCCTCACCCAGCAGCGCGATGCGCGGAGCATGAAGCGAGATCGCTGTTTCCGCCGCAAGCGGAAAGCTGCCGCGTCCCGGCCGCATGGTGAAGGCACCCAGAATGGAAAAGGCGCGTCGTTCCAGCTCACGGGCCAGCGCGGCATCATCCAGGCTCATCAAATAGCTGGCGTCCTTCTCGCTCACCACGCACACGATGCTGGAACTGTCTCCCGGCAAAGGCACCAGCGTGAAGGGGCCTGTGGGCGTGTGAAACTCGGTGGAGGTGTCTTCATGCGGGCGAGTGTGAGAGACGGTGGCCGTGAAGGCCACTTGCGGATAAGCCCGGCTGCGCAGGGAAATACCGGCAGACTGACGCACGATAGATGAGCGCCCATCAGCCCCCGCAACCAGACGCGCCCGAACTGGTTCACCTTCGGCCAGATGCAAGGTCACACCCTCGGCATCTGTTTCAAGGCTGGTGAGGGAGGTGCGCAGCAATGTGAGCCCGGGGCGCTCCTGTGCCGCCTGCAACAGGACATTGCGCAGCACATCATTCTCGAGATTGTAGCCAAAGGCCTCAAGGCCGATCTCGGCGGAGCGAAAGGTCACCTCGGGCGCGCGCACAAGACGCTGCGTGGCATCTGCAATGCGCATGTCGCGCAGGGGGGCGGCAGCCTGTTTCAGCTTGTCCCACACCCCAAAGCCTTCAAGAATTTTGACAGACCCATCCAGCAGGGCCGTGGTGCGATGGTCCGCCTTGCGTTCCGGCCCGGTGATGAGCGCCGTGGATATGCCCCGCGCCAGCAGACCCAGCGCCGTGGCAAGCCCGGCCGGGCCGGCACCAATCACCGCCACATCATGCATCTTCTGCGCTGGCATTTTTGTCTCCCACGCTTTTGTCACTTTGGCGCAAGCCATCAACTTGTCTGGCCTGAGTGTAACCGAAGCGGGAACGCCTTGCGCGCGGTCTCTTGCCTCAGGAGGGTGCCTCAGGAAAATGAATTGATTTCAATAATCTAGCCTCGTCAGGCATCTGTGCACAACGTATCCGGCCTGTGAAACTACTCCATCCAATGGCCTCAGCGCATGCCAGCCCTACCTTATCCGGGCTTGGCAAGCCCCACCGCGAAGGTGAAAACAGGGGTCCAACGGGAAGGGCGGGCACGATGCTGGAATTGATCACCTCTCCCGAGGCATGGGCCGCATTGGTCACACTGACTGCCATGGAGATCGTGCTCGGCATTGATAATGTCGTGTTCATCTCGCTGGTGGTCCAGCGTCTGCCTCCAGCAGAAGCCCTGCGCGCCCGGCAGATCGGCCTGTCTCTGGCGCTGGTGCTGCGTGTCGGCCTTCTGTTTGCGTTGTCCGCGCTTATTGGCATGCATGAAAGCGTGTTTTCCGCCTTCGGCCATGACTTTTCATGGCGAGACATCATCCTTGCGTGCGGTGGGGCATTCCTCATTGCCAAGGCCACCCATGAAATGCACATGGCGATGGAGGGGGAGGCGGAAGATGATGAGCCTGTGCCAGAGGAGCAGATGCGGCGCCATGCCGGGCGCGCCTTCGCGCTCATCATCGGGCAGGTGGTGATTCTGGATCTGGTGTTTTCGGTGGACTCGATCCTCACCGCCATCGGCATGGCTCAGAATCTGGAAGTGATGATAACGGCGGTAGTGATTGCCGTCGGCATCATGTTTGTGGCGTCTGGACCTCTCAGTGCCTTTATCGCCTCGCATCCCACCACGAAAATGCTCGCCCTGGCCTTCCTGCTGCTCATAGGGGTGACACTGGTTGCAGATGCTTTCGGGGTGAATATTCCCAAGGGCTATATTTATGTCGCCATGGCATTCTCGGTTGGGGTGGAGGTGCTGAACGTGATCTCCGCCGGCCGACGCGGGCATCCGCGCTCGCGTTAGTCCGAGTAACGAGCAGGCTCAAGCCCCGCTGCCACGCCTACATGTTTGCGCTTCCTCTTGCCGGAGCACACATGCGCCTTATGATCCAGATTCAGGACGGCGAGGGCGATGAACGCGCTCCAGAACAAGACCCTCCATGAATGACAGGGAGCCGATGCCGGCTCACAACCGATAAAGGGCCGGATCATGACGCATGCCATTCGGGTTCATCGCCACGGCGGGCCAGAGGTTCTCACATGGGAAGAGGTGAATGTGCCCGCCCCGGGACCGGGAGAGGTGCAGCTTCGCCACACGGCTATTGGCGTGAATTTCGTCGACACCTATTTCCGCAGTGGTCTCTACAAGACTGCCAGCCTGCCCTTCGTGCCGGGCAATGAAGGTGTGGGTGTGGTGACGGCCATTGGCCCCGGCGTTGAAGGCTTCCATGAGGGCGACAGGGTTGCCTATGCCACCGCCACCGGCTCTTACAGCGAGGTGCGCAACGCACCCGCCGCCATGCTCGTGCATGTGCCGGATGCCATTGATGACCGCACCGCTGCCGCCATGATGCTGAAGGGCCTGACAGTGCGCTATCTGGTGCGGCGCACCCATGCCATCAAGCCCGGAGATGTCATTCTGCTGCATGCGGCGGCGGGTGGCGTGGGGCTCATTCTCACCCAGTGGGCACGGCATCTGGGCGCAACCGTTATCGGCACTGTTGGTTCGGAGGAAAAGGCCGAACTCGCCCGCGCCAATGGAGCGGACCACGTCATTCTCTATCGCGATGAGGATTTCGTGAAGCGGGTGCGGGAGATCACATCCGGCAAGCTGTGCGATGTGGTCTATGACGGCATCGGTCAGGCCACATATCCGGCTTCGCTGGACTGCCTGCGTCCGCTGGGCCTGTGGGTCAGCTATGGCAATGCATCCGGGGCGATCAAGGACTTTAACCTGCTGCTGCTCTCGCAGAAGGGCTCGCTCTACGCCACGCGACCCACGCTTAATACCTTCGTCGCCAAGCGCGAGGAGCTGGTGGGGGCTTCGAACGAACTGTTCGAGGTGGTGCTCTCCGGTGCAGTAAAGATTCCCGTGCATCAGACTCATCCTCTCAAGGATGCCCGCCATGCCCATGAGGAACTGGAGGCGCGCAGAACCACCGGCTCCACCCTGTTGCTGCCCTGAGGGAACCCTTAAGCCAGCGAGCAGGACAGTGGATCACCACCATTGCACCGGTGCCATGCGGCTCGCGCATCTTGCGCGGGCCCTTCTTTTTTCAGATTATATTTCAATGAAAAAGAAGGACAGGGCACATGCGCCCCATCCGTGTTCCGACGGATCGTCTCCGGCATGATGCGCCAATACGAACTCGTCGATCGCGTTCGGCGGTACAACCCTAATACCGACGAGGCGCTGCTCGATCGAGCCTATGTGTATGCCATGATGGCGCACGGTAATCAGGTGCGCGCATCGGGTGATCCGTATTTCTCCCATCCGCTCGAAGTGGCGGCGATCCTGACCGATCTGAAGCTGGATGATGCGACCATCGTCGCCGCCCTGCTGCATGACACCATTGAGGATACCGACGCCACCAAGGCCGAGATCGAGCGCCTGTTCGGTGCGCAGATCGCCACGCTGGTGGATGGGCTGACCAAGATCAAGAAGCTGGATCTGGTGTCCAAGCAGGCCAAACAGGCTGAAAACCTGCGCAAGCTGCTGCTGGCCATAGCCGATGATGTGCGCGTGCTGCTGGTGAAGCTGGCAGACCGGCTGCACAATATGCGCACCCTGAAATGGGTGCCGCCGGAAAAGCGCAGTCGCATCGCTCAGGAAACACTGGATATCTATTCCCCGCTTGCTGCCCGCATGGGTATGCAGGACATGCGCGAGGAGCTGGAAGACCTCTCCTTCCGGCAGCTTTCGACCGAGGCCTATGAGTCGATTGCCAACCGCGTTGCGGAACTACGCCAGCGCAACGGGCCGCTGGTGGAAGACATTGAACGCGAAGTGGGTGAGGAGCTGACCTCGCGCGGCATCGTTGCCGAGGTGAAAGGACGTGAAAAGCGGCCCTATTCCATCTGGCGCAAGATGGAACGCAAGGCCATCGGCTTTGAGCAGCTCTCGGACATTTACGGCTTCCGCATCATGGTCGGCAGCATCGATGACTGCTATCGCGCGCTCGGCGTGGTGCATACCAAGTGGCCGATCGTGCCCGGCCGCTTCAAGGACTACATCTCCACCCCGAAGCCGAACGATTATCGCTCGCTGCACACCACCCTTATTGGTCCGCGCCGCCAGCGCGTGGAGTTGCAGATCCGCACGCGGGACATGGACGAAATCGCCGAATACGGCATCGCGGCCCATGCCCTCTACAAGGATGAGTCCGGCGCACCGGGGGCAACGCTTTCCAGCGAAAGCCGCGCCTATGCCTGGCTGCGCAAGACCATCGAAAATCTCTCTCAGGGTCTGTCGCCGGAAGAGTTTCTGGAACACACCAAGCTGGAGCTGTTTCAGGATCAGGTCTTCTGCTTCACCCCCAAGGGGCGGCTCATCACTCTCCCACGCAAGGCGACGCCGATTGATTTTGCCTATGCGGTGCATACCGATGTCGGCAATACGGCCGTGGGCTGCAAGATCAATGGCTCGATTGCCCCTTTGGTCTCTGAACTAAAGAGTGGCGACGAGGTGGAGATCATCACCTCCAAGGCCCAGACTCCGCCCGGAGCGTGGGAAACCATCGCTGTGACCGGCAAGGCGCGTGCGGCGGTGCGGCGCGCGACACGAACTGCCGTGCGTGCGCAATATGCCGGGCTTGGTCGCAAGATCGTTGAGCGAGCCTTCGCGAAGGCGGGCAAATCCTTCTCCGATGATGTGATGATGCGGGCGACCCCGCGTCTGGCCCGGGTGGCGCCGGAAGATGTGTTCGCGGCCATTGGGCGCGGCGAAATCAAGACGGATGATGTCATCCGCGCGGCTTATCCCGAGTGGATGCCCCCTCGTCCCGAAGATCGCCTTCAGGGCAGCCGTGCCCCCAATGGTGAAGGCTGGTTCGAACTCAAGGGCGGACATAATCTCAAGTTCAAGATTCCCGAAAGCTCGGGAGAGGGAGAGCTTGATGAAGCCGGCATTATTCCCATCCGCGGCATCAACAGCGCCTTGCCGGTGCGGTTCGCGCCTGAGGGGGGAGCTGTGCCGGGAGACCGCATTGTTGGTATCCTTTCACCGGGTGAGGGCATAACCATCTATCCCATCCAGTCTCCGGCCCTGCAGGGTTTCGAGGATGCACCGGAGCGATGGCTGGATGTGCGCTGGGATCTGGATGAGCTCTCTGACGTGCGCTTTCCCGCCCGCATCATTGTCACCGCCCGCAATGAGCCGGGCGCTCTGGCACAGGTGGCAGGCGGGGTAGGGGATCATGGCGGAAACATCGAGGGGCTGGTGATGCGCTCGCGTTCCGCGGATTTCACCGAAATGGTGATCGACATCGAGGTGTTCGACCTGCGCCATCTCACCAGCATCATCACCGACCTCAAGGCGCGCGAGGTTGTTTCTGCGGTCGAGCGCGTGAATGGCTGAGGGGGTGGCGGTGCCCCCATGGAGAGACAGATGGACAATGAGACGCCTGTGCGCCTTGGGGTGAATGTGGACCATGTGGCCACTGTCCGGAATGCCCGCGGTGGCGCGCTGCCAGACCCGGTGCGCGCGGCCCTTCAGGCGCAGATGGCAGGGGCGGATGGCATCACGGCCCACCTGCGCGAGGATCGCCGGCATATCCGCGATTTCGATATGGAGCGACTGAAAGCGGAACTGATGGTTCCTCTCAATTTTGAGATGGCAGCAACGGATGAAATGATCGCGATCGCCCGGCGCATCCGTCCGCGCGCGTGCTGTCTTGTGCCCGAACGCCGGGAGGAACGCACAACCGAGGGCGGGCTTGATGTCGCCGGACTGATCGATGACCTGCGCCCCCGCATCGCCACTCTGAAGGAACTGGAGATCCGCGTCTCGCTGTTCATTGCCGCTGAGCCCCGGCAGATCGCCGCCGCGCATGATCTGGGGGCGGATGTGGTGGAACTGCACACGGGGGCATGGTGCGATGCCATAGCAGATGGCCGGGAGCGTGAGGCGGAGAATGAGTTCTCGCGAATCCGGTCCGGTGCACGCGATGCCGCCACGCTGGGCCTTGAAGTGCATGGCGGCCACGGTCTCAACTATGCCACCGCTGAACACATGGCGATGTTGCCCGAGATCGTGGAACTCAATATCGGCCATTTTCTCATTGGTGAGGCGATTTTCGTCGGTCTCGAAGGGGCCATCACATCCATGCGTGCGGCTATAAACCGGGGCAGGGCGCGGCTGGTGGAGGAGGGGGCGGCATGATTCTCGGCATCGGTTCGGACTTTTCCGACACACGTCGCATCGCGCGCTCCATTGAACGCTATGGCGACCGGTTTCTGGAGCGGATTTTCACACCTCTGGAACGCGCAAAGGCGGATGCCCGTGTTCGCCAGGCGGAAACATATGCCAAGCGTTTTGCAGCCAAGGAGGCTTGCTCGAAGGCCTTGGGCACGGGCTTGAGCCATGGTGTCTTCTGGCGAGACATGGGCGTGGTGAATCTGCCCTCCGGCGCACCGACCATGCATCTCACCGGGGGGGCGGCTGAACGGCTTGCACAGATGACCCCCGAAGGTTTTGAGGCGGTCATCCACCTCTCGATCACCGATGAAGGTCCGCTTTGCGCAGCCTATGTGGTGATTTCCGCTGTTCCGCGGACCTGAGGCAGCTTGTTGCGGTGGTGTGCCCTTTGGCTTTGCTGATGGGAGCGCGTTGCCGTGCGGGCGTTAAGCCTCTATAGGAAGCCGTGAGTATGGGGCGGTGCAGAGGTGCATCCAACCTCAGTTTCGGCGCAGTTGAATGCTTCCTGCACCATCATCGTGATTTTCGGAACCGGAATGACCGCGACCAGCGACTCGAAGAAAAACAACGGCGGTTTCATGGAAACCGTGCAGGTGATCGTACAGGCGCTGTTGATCGCGCTGTTGATCCGCACTTTCCTGTTCCAGCCCTTCAATATCCCCTCCGGGTCGATGAAGGATACGCTGCTGATTGGCGATTATCTGTTCGTCTCCAAATATACGTATGGCTATTCGCGCTTCTCGCTGCCGCTCTCGCCGGACCTGTTCTCCGGTCGCATCTGGGGTGCTCCGCCCCAGCAGGGTGATGTCGCGGTGTTCAAGCTGCCGCGGGACAATGAGACGGATTACATCAAGCGGGTCATTGGTCTGCCGGGTGACAAGGTCCAGATGATTGATGGCTGGCTGCATATCAATGGCCAGCCCGTGAAGCGCGAGCGCCTGTCTGATATCCAGCAGGATGACGGCACTGGCCAGAAGGTACAGGTGAAGCGCTGGCGTGAGACCCTGCCGAATGGGGTCACCTATACCACCCTCGATATGGTGGATAACGGCTTCTACGATAACACCCCGGTCTATGAAGTGCCGCTGGACCATTATTTCATGATGGGCGACAATCGCGACAACTCTGCAGATAGCCGCGTGCTCAGCCAGGTCGGTTATGTTCCCTATGAGAATTTCATCGGCAAGGCGCAGATGATTTTCTTCTCGATCGATGAAGGCAGCTCCGCCTGGCAGGTCTGGAACTGGCCATGGACCGTGCGCTGGGATCGCCTGTTCACAATGGTGAACTGAACGTGCGTACAACAGATCTTTCGGCGGTTGAGGAGCGGATCGGATACCGCTTCAAGGATCGCACCCTGCTGGACCTTTCACTGTCCCATATCAGTGCGGTGAAGGGAAAGTCGCCCCGCCTGCGCTCTTATCAGCGTCTTGAGTTTCTGGGAGACCACGTGCTCGGCGCGGTGGTTTCCCATATGCTCTATGATGCCTTTCCGGGTGCGGAGGAGGGGGAGCTCTCTCGCCGTCTTGCCGAACTGGTGCGCGAGGAAGCCTGCGCCGAGGTCGCGGCGGACATGGATCTGGGGGCGCATATCCGCCTTGGTTCCGGTGAGGCGCAGTCCGGCACCCACACGCGGCGCGCCATTCTGGCGGATGTGGCCGAAGGGGTTGTGGCCGCAGTATTTCTGGATGGTGGATATCCAGCCGCAAATGATCTGGTGGAACGGTTCTGGCGTCCGCGTCTGGAAGCGCCGCGCCGCCCTCTGCGGGATGCCAAGACCGTTTTGCAGGAGTGGTCTCAGGCACGCGGGCTGCCCCCGCCTTCCTATCGGGAAGTGTCTCGTAGCGGACCTGACCATTCGCCAATCTTTATTGTGGCAGTAGACCTTCCCGGCCTGGAACCGGCCGAGGCGGAAGGTGCATCGAAACAGGCGGCGCAGAAAGCGGCCGCAGCAGCCTTCCTTGTGCGGGAAGGCGTGTGGAACGGAAACGAGACATGAGCAAGAAGCCACAGGATACGGCTGGCGCGAACCCGGATGCCGCGACGCCGCAGACCGGCGTCCCTGAAGGCAATGAAGAGGAAGAGCCTCCCTTCCTTGTGCCAGAAGATGAGCTGGATGAAGACTTCGACGACGATCTGGATGATGATCTGGACGACGATGAAGAAGATGCCGAGGATGAAAGAGCCGTCGCGGCTTCTCCGTTCGACCCGGTCGAGACCCCGCAGGGCCCGACCCGCTGCGGCTTCGTCGCCCTGCTTGGTGCGCCTAATGCCGGCAAGTCCACACTGACGAACGCGCTGGTTGGCACCAAGGTTTCCATCGTCTCCCACAAGGTACAGACCACCCGTGCCATCATGCGCGGCATCGTGATGGACGGCCCGGCGCAGATCATTCTGGTGGACACCCCCGGCATCTTCGCGCCCAAGCGGCGACTGGAACGGGCGATGGTGACCAGCGCATGGACCCATGCCTCCGATGCCGATGTGCTGGCGCTGCTGGTGGATGCCAAGCGCGGGCTGGATTCTGATATCGAAGCCCTGCTGAAGCCGCTGGCCGATATCCGCCGCCCGCGCGCGCTTATCCTGACCAAGATCGACCTGATCCGCCGTGACACGCTGCTGGCACTGGCCGCGAAGATCAATGAACTCATGCCTTTCGACAAGGTGTTCATGATCTCGGCGCTCACCGGCTCGGGCGTAGATGATGTGCGCGAGTGGTTCTCGCAGACCGTGCAGCCCGGCCCGTGGCTCTACCCGGAAGATCAGGTGTCGGATGCGCCCATGCGCACGCTGGCGGCCGAGATCACGCGCGAGAAAATGTTCCTGCGCCTACATGATGAACTGCCCTATCGCTCAACGGTGGAAACCGAGAGCTGGAAAGAGCTGCGTGACGGTTCTGTTCGCATCGAGCAGACCATCTTCGTGGAACGGGACAGCCAGCGCAAAATCGTTCTTGGTCGTGGCGGTGCAGCCATCAAGATGATTTCTTCCGAGTCACGCGCCGAGATTTCCGAAATTATCGAAGCCAAGGTGCACCTGTTCCTGTTTGTGAAGGTGCGCGAAAACTGGGCCGATGATCCGGAACGGTACCGTGAGATGGGGCTGGAGTTCCCGCGAGGGGGCTGAGCCGTTAGGCTTGGATTGTAGCGGGGGAGCCGCATCGCCATGGAATGGAGCGATGAAGGCATCGTGATCGGGGTACGCCGTCATGGCGAGGGCAGTGCCATTGTGGAACTGCTCACCCGTGACCGTGGGCGCCATCTCGGTGTGGTGCGCGGTTCCCGCAAGCTTGCGCCTGTCATTCAGCCCGGCAATACGGTTTCCGCCCATTGGCGTGCGCGGCTTGAAGAGCATATGGGCAATTATGCGCTTGAGCCGCTTGCCCTGCGCACAGAAAGGCTGATGGGGCTTCCCCACGCCACCTATGGCCTGACCCATATGAGCCAGCTCTTGCACCTGTTGCCGGAGCGCGATCCCCAGCCAGGTCTCTATGCCACCTTCAGCGCCATACTGGATGCGCTGGGAGATGTGGATGCCGCCGGCATTCTTCTGGCACGGTTTGAATTGGCCGTGTTGCGCGAGCTCGGCTTTGGGCTGGAGCTGGAATCCTGCGCAGCCACAGGGCAACGGGATGACCTGATTTACGTCTCGCCCCGCAGCGGGCGTGCGGTAAGCCGGGGCGCGGGTGCGCCTTATGCGGAAAGGCTGTTCGGCCTTCCGCCATTTCTGACAGATGCCCGCGTCTTCCCGGCCCAGCTGGAGGTGGAAGAGGCTTTTCGTCTCACCGGCTATTTTCTCTCCAATCGGGTAATGGAGCCGCGCGGCTCCTGTTTTTCAGAGGCGCGCTCCGGTTTTATCGCAGCTTGGCGCCGCCAGTGCAGGGCAAATGCAGATAGCAGCGTGGCATAAAGCTGCATTAAATCAGGCCTTTGCACGCTGCGGTGTTTTTGTTTTCTGTCAGTTGGGCGCAACCAGTTCAGAACGCGCCCTGTCATAGCGCCACATCGCCCCCGGCATCAGGTGAAAGCCGCCAATAGCGCGCTCAATGCCATTCTCGCAGGCATGGTCGAATTTGCCTCGCAAGGCTGCTGTTCCCGCCTTGGTCAGTGAGATTTCTGCCCCGGCATAGGCGCGATAGGCCAGTTCAGCCGAGCTGCCATCTTCCTGTGTAAAAGCCATGCTGCCGCAATCATTACAACTGAACGGCAGGCCGTTCACCAGTGGTTCATGGGCAAAGGCGAGCCCGTCCAGCCGCAGGAAAAAGGGCAAGTCCGCCAGAAACTGCGCTTCATCCATGGCGTTTACGGCTGCGAAGACATGCGCAACCTTGCGGGGACCATCCACCAGCTGTTCAAGAATCCGCTCTTCCGTGAGGGACAGACCTGTGTGTGGCGCGGGCAACTCAGCGAGCAGTCGCTGAAGGGCGGGGGCAAGATGGGGCAGGGCATCGTGCCGGCCAGTGGCGAAGGCCGCAAGCGCCGTGGGCGTAGGAGCTGTGAAAGCCAGCCATGCATCCCGCGCTGTTTCAAGCTGAAGCGCCGTGACAGGCTTTCGACGCGTCTTCAGCGCCTTGATGCTATCTGCATCCAGCACACCGAGATAAGTGTTGGCCTGCACCAGAAACAGCCCCATGCGTTCCGGCTCATGGGCAAAATAGTGCAGAAGCTGGATGAGCTGGAGCTGGTCATACAGATCATGCTCAAACCACAGCTCGACTTCGTTATAGGCGCAGTGAATGTCAACCAGCCCATCGCGACGGGCGAAATTGATACGCACCTCATCCTGCGGCAGGCCGAGCGCTTCGGAAAGAAACTCGGCCCGCACGTCTGAAACCTCATCCAGCGTTTCGCTCGCTGGTACTGGGCCATCATGCAGCATGTCCTGCCATGGCAGGATCTGGCCTGCCATGTTGGCCTCTCTCAGGCGTTCAACCGCAACATCCCCGTTGGTGATGATGAGCTTCGGCATTCCCTTGTCTCCACCAGCATTCCGATCTCCCGGGAAAGCGGCGTCCGGCCTTCTGTGGGCCGGTGGCGCAGGCTGGATGCCGAGTGGGCGGGTCAGCCGCGGCCGCGATAGGGCGCAACTCCCGTATCGGGAAGCCACGCGCCAGCAGGCAGCGTACCAGTTTGCCAGAAAACGTCGATGGGGATACCGCCACGAGGATACCAATATCCTGCAATCCGCAGAAAGCGCGGTTCCAGCAGCGAAACAAGACGCTTGCCGATGGCAACCGTGCAGTCCTCGTGGAAAGCACCATGGTTGCGGAAGCTGGCGAGATAAAGCTTCAGGGATTTGGACTCCACCAGAAAGCGGTCCGGTACATAATCAATCACCAGATGGGCGAAATCCGGCTGGCCGGTGACAGGACAGAGCGAGGTGAATTCCGGGCATGTGAAGCGCGCTACATAGTCTGTATCGCTGTGCGGATTGGGCACGCGGTCCAGAACCGCCGTTTCGGGCGAGCCGGGCATGGGCGTGTTCACGCCAAGCTGAAGGGTTGTATCTGTCATGACTGGCCTTTTGAGACAGGATCGGGTGCTGGTGTTCAGCCCCGTAAAGCCGGGATTTTAGGTCGGCATAGCTCCCCCCCGCCGCTTCTTCAACCATTATACGGCCAGTGCCGGCGCGTCCCCCTTTACGCGACACGACCGAATTCGGTTTTCAAGACCGGAAATGAAGGTCGAGCGCTTCGTTCCCCCTTCGCACGCGCACGGGATCGCGCTAGAAGCGGCCGGCATGGTCGCATGACCGCGCTTCGCACCCTTGGGATGTCTTGCGGGATGAGCCGCAGCAAGGCGTGCGCTGCATGAGAGAACAGGGAAGGACCGTTCATGACCGCTATCGTCGATATTATCGGCCGCGAGATTCTCGACAGCCGTGGCAATCCGACGGTCGAAGTGGATGTGGTGCTGGAAGATGGCTCTTTCGGCCGCGCGGCCGTGCCCTCCGGCGCCTCCACCGGTGCCCATGAGGCCGTTGAGCTGCGTGACAATGACCCGGAGCGTTATCTCGGCAAGGGCGTAGGCCGGGCCGTTGATGCGGTGAATGACGAGATTTTCGATGCCATCGGCGGTTTCGATGCCGAAGACCAGATCGCGATCGACAACACGCTGATCGCGCTGGATGGCACGCACAACAAGGGCCGCATCGGCGCGAATGCCATTCTCGGTGTGTCCATGGCCGTGGCCAAGGCCGCCGCTTCTGCTTCCGGCCTGCCGCTTTATCGCTATGTGGGTGGCGTGAATGCCCGCGTGCTGCCAGTGCCGATGATGAACATCATCAATGGCGGCGCACATGCCGATAACCCCATCGACTTTCAGGAATTCATGATCCTGCCCGCCGGTGCGGACAGCTTCTCGGAAGGCCTGCGCTGGGGTGCGGAGATTTTCCACACGCTCAAGAAGTCCCTGCAGGCAGCCGGCCACAACACCAATGTCGGCGACGAGGGCGGCTTTGCCCCCAACCTGCCTTCCGCCGATGCCGCGCTGGATTTCGTGATGACCGCCATCGAGAAGGCGGGCTTCAAGCCGGGCGAAGACGTGTATCTGGGCCTCGACTGCGCCTCCACCGAGTTCTTCAAGAACGGCGCCTATCATTATGAGGGCGAGGGCAAGGTGCGCGAGATCGACGCGCAGGTGCAGTATCTGGCGAACCTGGTCTCCCGTTATCCCATCGTCACCATTGAGGATGGCATGGGCGAGGATGACTGGGCCGGCTGGAAGCTGTTGACCGATACCATCGGCAACAAGTGCCAGCTGGTGGGTGACGATCTGTTCGTGACCAATGTGGAGCGCCTGTCCCGCGGTATCCGCGAGGGCGTGGGCAACGCTATCCTTGTGAAGGTGAACCAGATCGGCTCGCTGACGGAGACGCTGGATGCGGTTGAAATGGCCCACAAGGCCGGCTATCGCGCCGTGATGTCCCACCGTTCCGGTGAGACCGAGGACTCCACCATTGCCGATCTGGCGGTTGCCACCAACTGCGGTCAGATCAAGACCGGCTCGCTGGCGCGCTCGGACCGCACGGCCAAGTATAACCAGCTTCTGCGCATCGAACAGGAACTGGGCGATCAGGGCCGTTATGCCGGCAAGGCCGCGCTGAAGGCTCTCGCCTGAGCCTGGTCAGCCTCAACGAAAATAGAAACGCCCGGCTGCATCACAGCCGGGCGTTTTGGTTTGAGGCATATTGGCAGAGGGGCGTGGGCTTTATGGGTGGCTCACCACTTGCCCGATCAGTTCGTGGATTCCGCCCCATAGCATCTGAAGGCCGATGGCCAGCAGGATGAAAGCAAACAACCGCACCAGAACATTCGTTCCGTTTTTGCCCAGAACGCGCTCAATGGTGCCGGCTTCCCTGAAGGCGAAATAGATGGTCAGCGACATCGCGGCCAAACCTGCCAGCGCACCACCAAAAGCCATGGCGATATCCGGCCATTCACCCGTGGGAATGAGACCATGTCCGGCACCCAGTGCAATGGCGGTGGCAATGGCCCCCGGGCCGACGGTGAGGGGCATGGTGAGGGGATAGAAGGCACTCCCCATGACCTCGTCATCCTGAATAATCTCGGCCTCGGCTTTTTTGTCCGGGTCGCTGCCCTGATGGAGGAGGCTCCACCCCAGAGACGCGACCACGAGGCCACCGGCGACATTCAGAACCGGCAGGGAAACGCCGAAGAAAAGCAGGATCTGCGCACCAAAGAGCAAGGCGCAGAACAGGGTGATAAAACCATATATGGCGATCTTGCGCGCCATCCGTTCCCGGACCCTCTCCGAGCTGCCACGGACGAAGGACAGAAAAATGGGGGCACCGCCAAGAGGGTTCACAATGGGAAACAGGGCGGCGTAAACGGTGAGAAAGATGTGAAAGGAAGATGTCATCCGCTCAAATCCGCTCGTGCATGATCCGCAAACTGAAACAGCACGCACATTTGGGAGGGTTGCACTGACCTGAAACGGTATAATGCAACCCTGAACAAAGGTATGCCTATAGGGCATAAGCCCGGGTGCAAATTCAAGGGGCAGATGTGCTGGCCGTGTCCGCCGGAGAATTTATCCGCCCGCCTGCTCCACCCGCTGCCATCCCTCAGGTGAGAGACGCTCCTGCGGCATGAATCGCTGCTTGTATTCCATCTTTCGCGATCCCTTCACCCAATAGCCCAGATAGACATAGGGCAGGCGCATGGAGCGCGCCTTGGCGATATGATCGAGAATGATGAATGTGCCGAGAGAGCGCTGCGGCACATTGGGGTTGAAGAAGGAATAGACCATAGAGAGGCCATCACTGAGGATGTCTGTCAGCGCCACAGCCAGAAGGTCACCCTTGGAACGGGTTTGCAGCTCCTCGCTTCCCGGTGGGATTTTCTTTCTGTACTCAATTACATAGGTCTTCACATGGGTGTCCTCGACCATCATTGCGTAGTCGAGAACGCTCATGTCTGCCATGCCACCGGAACCATGGCGGCTACCCACATAAGCCTGAAACAGGGCATATTGCTCCGAGGTGGGAGAGGGCGGCTTGAAGGCCCCGTTCACGTCAGCATTATTGCCCAGCACCCGGCGAAAGCTGCGGCTTTCATGAAACTCATCCACGCAGATACGCACCGAGACACAGGCCTTGCAGCCCTCGCATGCGGGTCGATATGCGATGGACTGGCTGCGACGAAACCCGCCCTGGCTGAGCACATCATTGAGTGCAGGCGCTTCTTCACCCACCAGATGGGTAAAAACCTTCCGCTCTTCCCGCCCGGGTAGATACGGGCAGGGTGCAGGTGCCGTCAGATAGAATTGCGGCGTATCGCGGGGATGCTCACTCAAAGTGTTCGGGCCTCATCTCCCTGGTAGCATCACAATAGCAAAGGGGCGCGTCAAAGGAGAAACGCGCCCCGGATGTTATTTCCGGTAGAATCTGAAGCCCTAAGCAGGCTCTGTCAGGAACGGCGCAGCATTGCAGCCCTGCGCTCGTTGTTCACGACAACCGTGCCCAAGAGATAATCATGAGCCAGACGGCGACGGCCGTTAAACAAAGCCACGATCAGGATGAATGGGCTGAGTGCGCTGACAGAGACCCAGAAACACACGGCGTGCACTGCGCCCAGCACCGAATAGGCTGGGCCGCCATACCAGGTGCGCAGCTCCAGATCCATCAGTCGCATGCCAAGTGTCGCCGAAGCCGGGGAGCCCAGAGTGATGGCATTATAGGCAATGGCCCAGACCACGAAAGCCGGCCCCAGAATGGGAAACAGCATCCAGCCGAGACTGAGTGTGACAATTCCGAAAATGAAGATGAACACGGCCAGACCAATGATCGGGCCGAGAATCATCACCGCATCCACACAGAACGCGATAATGCGGCGAGACAGAACGCCCTCGAAATATTCCGGTTGCGTCACCGGATCATAGGCATGGGGACGCACACCGTCCGAAAGACCAACGCGCGGCGGCTCCCGCGATGCGCCACTGGCATCATATGTCACGCTCAATCCTCCTTTGCCCCTTATGAAAGGTAGGAACTGCTTCACCTGACGCAAGGGCCGCCAGCAACGACCAATGGACAAGTGGATCAGGATGAATGCTTACCAGTCCAGTCCAGCCTCGTTGAGGCGCTCAACCTGAAGGCCGATTTCCTTGAGCGCCTTGAGAATTGTGTCCGCATGGGCGCGGTCACGGGTTTCCACGGTCAGGTCCAGACGCGCGCCCTTTGCGGGCACATCCAGAAATGTCCGGCTGTGGTGCACATCCAGAATATTGCCGCCAAGCTGGCCGAGCAGGGTAGAGATGCGGCCCAGCATGCCGGGCCGGTCCAGAATCGTGAAGCGGAAGGAGACGATGCGGGATTCACGCTCGAGTTCCCGCAGCAGGATACCTGCCAGAACCCGCTCATCAATATTGCCACCGGAAACGACAAGCCCCACCGTTTTGCCGCGAAACCGTTCCGGCTCAGCCAGAAGGGCGGCAAGCCCCGCCGCGCCCGCGCCTTCGGCAAGGGTTTTCTGGTGCATCAGCAGCGCATTCACGCTACGTTCCAGCGTGGTCTCATCGGCCAGAATGATCGATGGCACCAGCTTGCGAATGATCTGCGCCGTGAGCCCGCCAGCAGATGGCACAGCGATGCCTTCAGCAAGGGTTGGGCCGCCGCAGGGCCGGGCGATGCCGGTAAGGGCGGTCCACATGGCCGGATAAAGCTCGGCCTCCACGCCCACCACCTCGGTGTGGGGAGAGCGGCCAGCAAAGGCCACAGCCATACCGGAAATGAGCCCGCCGCCGCCGATCTGAACCGCCACGGCATCGAAGCTGGGGCCATCCTCGATCATTTCCAGCGCGATTGAGCCCTGCCCGGCGATCACATCGGGATCATCATAGGGATGGACGAAGACACGCCCTTCCAGATGGGTAATGCGCTCGGCTTCCAAAAAGGCATCGGCGACGGTCTCGCCATGCAAAACCACCTTCGCGCCATGCGCCTGGGTGGCCATCACCTTCACCTGCGGCGTGGTTTCCGGCATCACGATCAGAGTGGAAATGCCAAGCCGCCGGCCATGATAGGCCACAGCCTGTGCGTGATTGCCGGCTGACATGGCAACCACGCCACGCCGAGCCTCTTCCGGTGTCAGCCGTGAGAGCTTGGCCAGCGCACCGCGCTCCTTGAAGGAGGCCGTGCGCTGGAAGTTCTCATATTTCACCCAGACATCTGCCCCCGTAAGCGCGGAAAGGCGCGGAGCGGGCAATGTGGGTGTGCGCAGAATGGCGCCTTCCAGCAGGGGGCGCGTGGCCTCCACATCCGCAAGGGTCAGGGGCAGGTCGCTGTGTGCGGCCTCGGTCATGGTCGATCCTTGTCGAAAGAAGGCGGGAGTGCGTTCAGTGGCCCGAGGCGAGCAGCTTGGCCACGCGAGGCGCGAAATAGGTGAGGATGCCATCTGCACCCGCGCGCTTGAAAGCGGTGAGGCTCTCCAGCATCAGGCGCTCGCCATCCACCCAGCCATTGCGGGCCGCGCCCTCGATCATCGCGTATTCCCCCGAGACCTGGTAGGCGAAGGTGGGCAGGCCAAAGGCCTCCTTCACGCGCCAGACGATATCCAGATAGGGCAGGCCAGGCTTCACCATCAGCATGTCTGCGCCTTCTGCCACGTCCAGCTCGGCCTCACGCAGGGCCTCAAGACCGTTGGCAGGGTCCATCTGGTAGGTGCGCTTGTCTCCTGAGAGGGTCTTGGCTGTGCCGATGGCATCACGGAACGGGCCATAGAAGGCAGAGGCATATTTTGCGGCATAGGACATGATCTGCACATCCTGAAAGCCGGCTTCATCCAGCCCGGCGCGAATTGCACCGACGCGGCCGTCCATCATGTCGGATGGAGCGATCACATCCGCTCCGGCTTCGGCCTGAACGAGCGCCTGACGGACCAGAACGTCTACCGTCTCATCATTCAGAATTTGCCCGTCTTCCAGCAGGCCATCGTGCCCATGGCTGGTATAGGGGTCCAGCGCGACATCGGTGATGAGGCCGATTCCGGGCACTTCAGACTTGATGGCGCGCAGGGCACGGCCAATGAGATTATTGGCGTTCAGCGCCTCGGTACCATCCGGGTCGCGCAAAGCCGGGTCCACATAAGGAAACAGGGCCAGAGCGGGAATGCCGAGCTTGACCGCCTGTTCCGCCGTGCGCACCAGTTCATCAACCGTGTGGCGTTCCACACCGGGCATGGATGGCACTTCAGTGCGGCTCTTCTCACCCTCCATCACGAAGACGGGCCAGATCAGGTCATCCACCGTCAACGTGTTCTCGCGCACGAGCCGCCGCGCCCAGTCATTCTTGCGATTGCGACGGGGACGGTGGACCAGATCAAGCGCGGAGGCAGCGCCGGAGCGGGCAGGGCGGGACGTCGGGGTAGAATTGGTCATGGCAAGCTCGAATCGCTGCGGCCAGCATGATGGAGGCTGGCCCGGGCGGAAGGATGCCATTCTTATAGCGCGGCTCGCTCTCAAGCGAGATCAAAATCCCCGAAAAAGGGATGGGGGGAGATAAAATATTCAGAATTACAATAAGTTAGAATGTTTCTGCATTCCCGGTCCTGCTTCAGGGCCACCACAGATGGAGTGAAAAGTTTCTCACCCCATCTGCAGAAACATTGCGGAGCCGCCATCAGTCTTCGGCTGCGGGCGTGGCCTTCTTGGCTGGGCTCTTGCGGGCAGCCGGCTTTTTCTCGGTCGTTCCTGCCGCCTTGCTGGCCGTCTTCTTCGCGGCAGGCTTCTTGGTAGTGGCGGCTTTTGCTTTCTTGGGTGCAGCCTCGCCATCCGTAGCCGAGGCTTTTGCTTTTGAGGTGCGCGCGGGGGCCTTGCGGCTCTTGGAAGGCGCACTCGCGGCCTTGGCATCAATCAGCTGGACGGCTTCAGCCAGTGTCAGTGCCTCAGGGTCTGTGGCCTTGGGTAGGGTGGCATTCACCTTGCCGTGGTTCACATACGGCCCAAAACGCCCGGCCCGCACGGTGATGGAGCCGCCAAGCGTGGGATGTTCACCCAAATCGCGTCCCGCAGGAGCGGCCCCACGGCCACCTCGACCCTTGCTGGCCTTTTCGGCGATGAGCACAACGGCCCGATTGAGCCCGAGAGCGAGAATGTCATCGCCCTCTTCAAGATTGGCATAGGTGCGACCGTGCTGGACATAAGGTCCGTAACGGCCAATCCCGGCCAGAATCGGCTCGCCATCCTCCGGATGACGCCCCACCTCACGTGGCAGGGCCAGCAATTTCAGGCCGGTTTCAAGGTCTACATCTGCCGGGGCGAGCCCCTTGGGCAAGGAAGAGCGCTTGGGCTTTTCCTTGTCCTTGGCTTCACCCAACTGGAGATAGGCTCCGAAACGCCCCACGCGGACAGTGACTTCCTCACCGGTTTCCGGGTCCGTCCCCAGCACGCGCTTGCCATCGCCTTCCGGCGCACCCTCGCTGGCGGAGAGAGGCTGCGTATGGCGGCATTCGGGATAGTTCGAGCAACCGATGAAGGCACCGAACTTGCCCATCTTGAGCGAGAGCCGCCCTGCGCCACAGGTAGGGCACAGGCGCGGGTCCGTCCCATCAGCCCTTGGCGGGAAGACATGCGCAGTGAGCATCTCATCCAGTGCATCCAGCACCTGCGAGACACGCAGTTCCTTGGTGGCCTCGACAGCCGCGTGGAAATTCTCCCAGAAGTCGCGCAGAACGTCCTTCCAGTTGAGCTCGCCGGCGGAGACTTCATCGAGCTTTTCTTCCAGCCCCGCAGTGAAGTCATATTCCACGTAACGGCTGAAGAAGCTTGAGAGGAATGCCGTGACAAGGCGACCCTTGTCCTCAGGCACAAGCCGCTTCTTCTCCAGCTTCACATATTCGCGGTCACGCAGCACAGCGAGCACGGCGGCATAGGTCGAGGGCCGGCCGATGCCAAGCTCTTCCATCCGCTTCACCAGTGAGGCCTCTGAGAAGCGCGGCGGCGGTTCCGTGAAGTGCTGGGTGGTGGTGATGTCACGCCGGTCCAGCCCCTCATTCGCACTCATGGCGGGCAGGCGGCGACCTTCCTCGTCTTCCTCGTCATCATCCTTGCCCTCGCGATAGAGGGTCAGGAAGCCGTCGAACTTCACCACGGTGCCGGTTGCTGTCAGATCCAGCGTGCGAGGGCCGGCCTTGGCCTCGATATCCGCCGTGGTGCGTTCCAGAAGCGCCGATTCCATCTGGCTGGCGACAGTTCGGGTCCAGATCAACTCATAGAGCCGGGCCTGTTCAGCATCCAGATGACGCGCCATATCTCGCGGGTGGCGGCTTGGGTCTGTCGGGCGAATGGCTTCATGCGCTTCCTGCGCATTTTTAGCCTTCACCGAATATTTGCGCGGCACGCCCGGCAGATAACGTGGCCCGAACTTGGCAGAGATGGCGTTGCGTGTGGCCGCAATCGCCTCGGGGGCCATATCGACGCCGTCCGTACGCATATAGGTGATGAGGCCGACCGTCTCACCCCCCAGATCCACGCCTTCATAGAGCCGCTGGGCGATTTGCATCGTGCGGGCAGGTGCAAGACCCAGCTTTCGGCTGGCTTCCTGCTGGAGCGTGGAGGTGGTGAAGGGCGGCTGCGGATGACGCTTCACCGGCTTGGCCTCGATGCCCCGCACACGGAAGCTGGCGCTCTCCAATGCCGTGCGGAAGGCCGCAGCCTCTTCTCCGGTGCCCACAGTCAGACGTGTGATTTTTTTGCCATCTGCGCCGGAAAGGCGGGCTTCAAATTCTTCAGCACGCGGGGTCGCGAGTTTGGCGACAATGGACCAGTATTCACGCGCAACGAAGGTCTCGATCTCGCGCTCACGATCGCAGACGAGACGCAGTGCCACAGACTGCACACGCCCGGCAGATCTCGCACCCGGCAGCTTGCGCCACAGAACAGGGGAGAGATTGAAGCCGACAAGATAATCGAGTGCCCGACGCGCTAGGTAGGCATCCACCAGCGAGACATCGATTTCCCGCGGCGCCTTCATGGCTTCCAGAATCGCCTGCTTGGTGATGGCGTTGAACACCACCCGCGAGACCTTCTGGTCCTTAAGAGCCTTTTTCTGGCGCATCACTTCCAGCACATGCCATGAAATGGCTTCCCCTTCGCGATCCGGGTCAGTCGCGAGAATCAGACTGTCTGCACCCTTCACCGCGCTGGCGATGTCATTGAGCCGCTTCTGCGCCTTTGGGTCCACTTCCCACAGCATGCGGAAGTCCGCGTCCGGGTCGACCGATCCATCCTTGGAGGGCAGATCCCGCACATGGCCATAAGAGGCTATGACCTCATAGCCAGGCCCCAGATACTTGTTGATCGTCTTCGCTTTGGCCGGCGATTCAACGATGACGACCTGCATAGCGTCTCTGTCTCTTCAGAGGCCGCGCGCAATGAGCAGCCCGTTAATAAAATGGCTTCGACATGATGACCGAGAGTCATGCCAACGTGACATTACCACACTACCATTATCGGGCGATTGCCCGAGACAGTCGCCAGTAGCGGCTGTGAAGAAATGCTTCGGCCCCATGTCAAAGGGCGGGCGCAACATGGTCAGCCTTATCGCACCTGTCAAATGCGATCTGAGCCCCTATCCCTTTGAGGGTATCCAAGACATACAACCTCAGGTATGTTTTATTATATCGTTCAATCTATAATAGAATGGGTTATTGCCTATTTCATGTGTTGGACAGGATCGTTCCATGGATAAATTTTCGGATGCCACCGCACCGAACGATCCCGCTGTGCTTGCCTCATATGTGGCGCAGATCAGCGGAGAATTGGCGCGGTTATCGCGAGAGAACGGGCTGACTACACTCGCCTACATACTTGAAATGGCCCGGCTGGAAGCCCGCAATGCCTCTCTTAAGGATGGGGATACGGCTCCACCTCATACTCCGGCTGGTTAAACAAGCGCAGGCGTTTCAGCGCAGGGCAACCAGTCCGCTCCCTGGTCGGTCAAGCCGGCCTGCGAGATCAAGTTCAAGCAGTGTGCTGTGAACTGCGGCAACTCCACATCCCGACAACCGAACCAGATCATCAATCGCGGTTGGTGTGGGCCCTAAAAGCGCAAGAATAACAGTGTGGTGGTCGCTTTTCTGTGCGCCGGATGTCAGCGGCGGGATTGGTGGCGACTCTGTCGTATCCTCAACAAAAAGCGGAAATTGCTGTGGGGGCGGGGGGAGGGAGGCTGGTTCTTCTGCCCGCATTTGGCCCTCAACCATGGGGCGCAGCACCTCCAGGACGTCTTCAGCTGTCAGAACCAAAGTTGCCCCTTGCTTGATGAGACGGTTGGTGCCTGTCGCGCGCGGATCAAGTGGTGAACCGGGAACAGCAAACACCTCACGCCCCTGCTCTGCAGCAAGGCGTGCTGTAATCAGAGAGCCGGATCTCATGGCGGCCTCCACCACCACCACACCATAGGCCATTCCTGAAACGAGTCGGTTTCTGCGTGGGAAATCGCGGGCGCGCGGCTCCCAATTCACCGGCATTTCCGAGACGAGAACGCCTTCCTGCGCGATTCTCTCCATCAGGCGAAAATTTTCCGGGGGATAGGGGCGGGCAAGACCTCCTGCAAAAACAGCCACTGTTCCGGTTGCCAGGCTCGCCTCATGCGCCACGGCGTCGATTCCGCGGGCAAGACCTGAGACGACCACCCAGCCCGCCATACCCAGATCTCGCGACAACTGGGTCGTCATGGTTCGCCCTGCGGCTGAAGCATTGCGGGAACCCACAAGTGCGACCATCGGCATGCGCAGCAGTTCCCGGCGCCCACGGATAGCCAGAACGGGTGGGGCATCATCAAGCACGCGCAGCGGCAATGGGTAGTCCGCTTCACAGATTGCGATGAGGCTTGCGCCCATGGCTTCCAGAGCCGAGATCTCGTCTTCAGCTTCCATGCGGGAAGGCGATTGTGGGGGCAGGAGACGCCCACCGCGACGAGCAAGTGACGGGAGGGCCTCAAGGGCCGCAGAAGCATTGCCGAACTGGGAAATGAGGGCGCGGAATGTGCGGGGGCCAACATTTTCAGTGCGGATCAGGCGTAACCAGTCGACCCGCTGGGCTGGGGTGAGTTCGGTCTCGGACTGGATATGCGAAGCTGTTCCGTCTTTGTTGTCGCTCATCACCCTTTTGCGCCGATCTTGCCTTCGGTGCCGTTCAAAAGGCGACGGATATTCTGGTTATGCTTTGCCCAGAGCAGGGCAGCCAAAACTGCCATGAGCAAGGCGACTGGCTCATTACCCAGCAGAGTGACCACAAGAACTGTCGCCAAGGATGCGACGAGGGCAGAGAGGGATGAATAGCGGCTGAAATAGGCAACCAGCAGCCAGACAACGGCGAATGCCAGCGCCCCCTGCCAAGCCAACCCGAGGGTCACTCCCAGAAAGGTCGCGACCCCCTTTCCGCCACGAAAGCCGAGCCACACCGGGAAAATATGTCCAACAAATGCGCCAAGGCCCGCTGCAATGCCGCCTTCTGGCCCAAACACATGAAGCGCGACCACCACCGCGAGCGTGCCTTTCAGAGCATCTCCCAGAAGGGTCGCTGCGGCCAGATCCTTTCGGCCCGTACGCAACACATTGGTGGCACCGATATTGCCGGAACCAATGCCACGAATATCAGCGGTGCCTGCCGATCTGGTCAGCAGCAGGCCGAATGGCACGGAGCCCAGCAGATAGCCAAAAGCCAGCGCAACGGGCAGGGCCAGCATGGGCGAAAGATCAGCAAGCATAGGTGGCCTTCAATGCCGGGAGACTCAAGCGTATTCGTAGACGACTTCACCCGCAACGATGGTGCGCAGCACGCGTCCTGTCATCCGGGCCTCATCGAATGGCGTATTGCGTGAGCGGGATTTCAGCGTTGCCGGATCCAGCAGGAACGGCATATCCGGATCAATCACGATGATATCAGCCGGTGCACCGGAACGCAGACTACCTGCATCCAGCCCCAGAAGCTGGGCCGGGCGGGTGGAAAGCGCACCAAGCAGGGTGAGGAGGCTTACCGAGCCGTCATGCACAAGGCGCAGGCCAGCCGAAAGCAGTGTTTCGATTCCAATGGCCCCATGCTCGGCTTCAGAGAAGGGCAGGCGCTTGCCTTCCACATCTTGCGGTGTGTGATCGGACACCACCACATCAATCAGGCCGGATGCCAGAGCCTTGATCAGCGCCTGGCGGTCGTGATCCGCGCGCAGTGGCGGGCGAACCTTGAAGTAGCTGCGGTATCCGGCAATATCCAGATCATTGAAGCTGAGATGATTGATGGAGGCAGATGCGGTAATGGGCAGCCCGGCCTCTTTGGCACGCGCCAGAATATCCAGAGATTCGGTGCAGGTGAGCGCGGCAGCGTGGTAACGCCCGCGCGCATCCCCCACCAGACGCACATCGCGCTCCAGAATGATGGCTTCAGCTGTCTTGGGAATACCGGACAGACCAAGGCGCGAAGCGAATTCGCCCTGATTCATATCTCCACCCGAAAGCGTCGCATCTTCCGTGTGGTGGACGATGAGCGCATCGAAATCACGGGCATAGGTGAGGGCGCGACGCAGCACGCGGGCATTCATGACCGAACGGTGGGCATCCGTGAAGGCGACAGCACCGGCGGCCTTCAGCAGGCCCATCTCGGTCATTTCCTCGCCCTTGAGCGCCTTGGTGATAGCGGCCATGGGGTGAATGCGCACCACGGCCGTATCGCGTGCACGGCGCAGGATGAAGTCCACAATCGCGGGCTCATCCACCACCGGGTCAGTATCCGGCTGGCAGACCAGTGTGGTCACGCCGCCGGCCGCCGCCGCATGGCTGGCGCTGGCAAGGGTCTCCAGATGCTCAAAGCCCGGTTCACCCACAAAAGCGCGCATGTCGACCAGGCCGGGAGCGACAATGGCCCCACGACAATCCACCACCTCGGCCCCTTCGGGCACTCCGGCCGCGGCGAGGCCAAAGCTGGCATCCTTCACCACGCCTTCAGCAAGGAAGACATCGCCTCGATAATCCGCCCCGCGCGAGGGGTCGATGACACGGGCATTGGTCAGCAGGAGCGGGCGGGGCTCCCGAAATGTGCGGGGATCACGCATTGGGCAGCTTCCGGGCAAGGGTGTCGAGCACGGCCATGCGCACCGCAACACCCATTTCCACCTGTTCGCGAATAAGGGAACGCGGACCATCGGCAACAGATGAGTCGATTTCGACACCGCGATTCATGGGGCCGGGATGCATCACCAGCACATCCGGCTTGGCATGGCGCAGCTTCACGTCATCCAGCCCGTAATAATGGAAATATTCCCGAACCGAGGGAATGAAAGAACCGCTCATGCGCTCGCGCTGCAGGCGCAGCATCATCACGATGTCCGCCCCCTCAAGGCCCTGCTCCATATTATGGAAGACCTCGACACCGAAATTGCCGATGCCCGCCGGCAGAAGGGTGGATGGCGCAACCACACGCACCCGTGCGCCCATTTTGGCCAGCAGCAGCATGTTGGAGCGGGCCACGCGCGAATGCAGGACATCGCCGCAAATGGCTACAACCAGATTTTCCAGCGGTCCCTTGTTACGCCGGATAGTCAGCGCATCCAGCAGGGCCTGAGTCGGGTGCTCATGCGCGCCGTCACCGGCATTGATGACGCAGCAGTCCACTTTTCGCGCCAGCAGCGCCACCGCACCGGAAGACTGGTGGCGCACCACCAGAATATCCGGATGCATGGCATTCAGCGTGATTGCGGTATCGACCAGCGTCTCACCCTTCTTCACCGAGGAAGAGCCCACCGACATGTTCATCACATCCGCCCCGAGTCGCTTTCCGGCGATCTCGAAAGAAGATTGCGTGCGGGTGGAGTTCTCGAAGAAGAGGTTGATCTGGGTGCGGCCCCGCAGGGTCGTACGCTTTTTCTCGACCTGCCGGTTGAGTTCGACGAACTCTTCCGCAAGGTCAAGCAGGCCAGTGATTTCACTGGCGGCGAGGCTTTCGATACCGAGAAGGTCTCGGCCCGAAAATGTGAATGCGGGAGCATCTGGCATGGCAAGCCAAAGGGATAGCGACAGCGCCCCCATCCGGCAAGCTGAATGGCGGTATGGATAAGTGGAATTCGTCTGGTGTGTGACACGGATGGGATAATTTCCGGGGGAACACAGATCTGTTCACAGGGAAATCAACGCAGCCCTCACCATTTGACGACTCATCTGGCGGGCCATGCGCCATAATTTTGCTGTTGGGGCAGGCAATATCAGGTTGCTTATATATGAGCCGTGTTTCCAGACCGGCGTGCGGAAGGGAGTTGGCATCATGTCGCGCAAGCTGAGCGGAAGAGCCTGGATCGCGGGCCTTGCGCTGGTCCTTGGCACCGGGCTTGCCTTGCCGGTGTCTGCCGCACCGCCCGAGGCTGCGCAGCAGGAACAAGGCACGAAAAGCTGGTCTCGCGCTTATGGTGTGGGTGCCTGTGTGAATTGCCCAGGCGGCACCGGCCTGATGGCGGGTGAGGATGTGGGACGCGGGCTTGTGGGCGCGGCTTCCGGACTTATGGATGCCGTGACGGCACCGTTTCGCCCGGCTGCTGGCGCTCCTCCGCCAGAGGTGTTCAGCCAGAAACCGCCAGCCGGCTATAATTGCTGGGTGGATGCCGGAAGCGGGCGAGCTGGTTATTGGGCCAAATGCCCTTGATCCGTCATAGCAGCCGGTCTGATTCGGACTGCGGCCATACAGCCTAGCATGTCGGATTCAAGGTTGGCCGAACGCAAACCTGATCACAGATATGGTTCGGCTTCCTCTTCGCTGTCTCGTGCTGCGCGATGGGAAAGAAAATCAAGAGCGCCTTGCAAGATAAAGGCTGCCGCGTGCTGGTCAACCACTGCCGCACGCTTGGCGCGGCTCACATCTGCGGAAATCAGGGCGCGCTCTACGGCCGCTGTTGAAAGGCGCTCGTCCCATAGCGCAATCGGGAGAGGGGTCAATTTGGCGAGGTTGCGGGCGAACGCCCTGCTGGCCTGAGCACGCGGTCCCTCAGTGCCATCCATGTTCAACGGCAAGCCCAGAACAAACCCGACAGCATTCCTTTCCGCCGCCAGCACGAGCAGGCGCTGGGCGTCTGCCGTGAATTTGGTGCGATGGACGGTTTCAACAACAGTCGCCAGCCGTCGATCCGGGTCACAACTCGCGACACCAATGGTCTTGGTGCCGGGGTCCAGCCCCAGCAACGCACCACGCATGGGCAGAAGGGCGGCGATCTCGGTCAGATGGCCGACGGGGCCGGGGGCGATATCTGTCATCGCGTTCGTGTCGCACGACTAAGGAGCGGAGGAAAGCATTTCTGCCGCATGAAATGTTTTCAGTCGCGTGCGGATTCCGCCAGCATTTCCAGAGCGACCAGCACAGAGGCGTGGCGCACGGCATCCCGCCCGATTTCGCCAAAGCGCATTTCACGATGCATCACAATGCCATCCCGACGCGCACATGCGAAATGGACGAGCCCCACTGGCTTTTCTAGAGAACCGCCACCCGGACCGGCAACACCGGTGATGGAGACGGCCACATTTACCCCTGCCGCACGGCATGCCCCCTGCGCCATGGCGCGTGCAGTCTGCTCGCTCACCGCACCATGCGTCTCAAGCACAGTGGATGGCACGCCCAGCATCTCCATCTTGGCCGTATTCGAATAGGTGACGAAGCCTCGGTCCACCACATCTGATGAACCGGGAACGGCTGTCAGTGCCCCGGCAACAAGGCCGCCGGTGCAGGATTCAGCCGTGCAAAGGGTCCAACCTTTTGCCCTGAAAAGCGAGAGAACCGTTTCAGCGCCGGCATAGAGATCAGCATCAATCATGCATCATCCTCCGCATAGGGCAGGCGAATGGTTGCGCTGGCCATAGCGGCAATGCCCTCGCGACGGCCCGTGAAGCCGAGCCTTTCGCTCGTGGTGGCTTTTACACTGATACGTGCCACCGGCACCCCCGTGATCCGGGAGATGGATGCCCGCATGGCATCACGATGTGGCCCCACCTTTGGCGCCTCACAGATCAGGGTCAGATCCAGATGGGCAATACGCCCACCAAGGGCGACAACCTTCTGCACCGCATGCTGCAAAAAGCGATCGGACGAAGCGCCCTTCCATTGCGGATCGGATGGGGGGAAATGGGCGCCGATATCCCCATCGCACAGCGCGCCCAGCAAGGCATCGGTGAGGGCATGAAGGCCGACATCGGCATCCGAATGGCCGGCGAGGGCAAAATCATGCGGAACAGGAATTCCTCCCAGAATGACATGATCTCCTTCGGCAAAAGCATGCACATCATACCCGGTGCCGGTGCGCACATCTCCCAGTTCGCTCCAGAGAGGTGAGCGGGCCTGTGCCGAGTTGCCGGCTTTTGCGAAATCCTCTGCCGTGGTGAGCTTCATGTTTGACGTCTCTCCTGCGAATGTGAAAACGGCATGCCCGGCCCATTCCATCACTGCCGCATCATCGGTGAGTTCAAGAATTCCGGACTCTGCCGCCAGCGTGTGCGCAGCGCGCAGGGGGGGATAGCGGAAAGCCTGTGGTGTTTGCACGGCGCGAAGGGCTGAGCGTGTCAGGGTAGAAATCACGCGCCCCTCCTCATCAACCATCTTGATGGTATCGGTCACCGGCAACACGGGCACTCCCGCGCCATGCGCCTGCGCCGCGGAAATGGCACGCGTGATAAGGGCGGGGGAAGCGAAGGGCCGCGCGGCATCATGCACCAGCACAATATCAGGTGAGATGGCTGCAAGAGCATCAAGCCCGGCACGAACAGAGCCCTGACGGCTCTCTTCACCGAAAGCAGGTGTCAAAATTTTAGGCAGATTGCCCGCTGCTTGGGCAAACATATCAATGTCGTCCAGATGAATGACGGGCAACACCGCATCAATGCTCGACTCTTCGGCAAAAAGGCGGAGGGTATGGCGCAACACCGGCTCGCCATTCAGCAGGCGATACTGCTTGGGCAGACCTGCACCGGCCCGGGTGCCTCGACCGGCGGCAACGATGATGGCGATGCACGTCATGAATTCTCCCCTTTGGCGGCCTTGAAGCGCGTTGTGCGTGCTCTGGCAAGGGGCACTCTTGCTGTGCCGTCAATTCCAGCAAGAGGTCGCAATCCCATAAGTGGATGTGAATTAAGGGAAATAGGTGGCGTGACGCGACTTTTCTCCAGAAATCCGCTCCAGAGACCTGTTGCGTCTTGCAAAGAACAAAGTGATGTCTAAAATAAATGCAGAAACATGGAAGCCTAATTTCTGTGCAGAATGCTGAAGTCCAGCCAGTTTCCGCCCTGCGGATCGGCCCGCATACCCTTCCAAATCCAGTGGTTCTGGCCCCTATGGCCGGCATCACGGATGCGCCTGTGCGACGCATGGTGTCGCGCTATGGGGCCGGGCTGGTGATTTCAGAGATGATCGCTAGCGAGGCCTTGCTGGGCGACCACCCGGAAATGATGCGGAAAGTGCAGGGCGAAGGGGTGCCCCTCCACGCTGTTCAACTCGCCGGGAATGATCCCTACTGGATGGCTGAGGCCGCGCGGATGGCCGAAGCTGCTGGCGCGCAAATCATTGATATTAATATGGGATGTCCATCCAAGCGGGTGACGACTGGGGCTGCCGGAGCTGCTCTCCTACGGGATTTGCCACTGGCGCGGCGTCTCATTGAGGCTGTGCGGGGCGCAGTTCAGGTGCCGGTGACCTTGAAAACCCGGCTGGGCTGGGATGGCGAAACCCCGACGGCTGTTGAGCTTGCGCGTATTGCTGAGGCTTCAGGACTGTCTCTGGTGACCATACACGGCCGGACACGGTGCCAGTTCTATACGGGGCAGGCCGACTGGGCGGGCATTCGCGCCGTTGTCGAAAGCGTTCAAATTCCTGTGCTTGCCAATGGCGACCTGATCCGGGTGGAAGATGCACCGGCAATGCTTGCCGCTTCTGGTGCTGCGGGTGTCATGATTGGACGAGGCGCACAGGGGCGACCATGGTTTCCGGGGCAGGTGGCAGCCATGCTTGAAACCGGCCAATCACCCGCTGACCCCACCCTCATCGAGCAGCGTGATGTGCTACTGGAGCTTTATGAGGGTTGGATTTCGCTTTACGGGCCCGTGCTCGGCGTGCGGCAGGCACGCAAGCATGTGGGGTGGTCGCTTGAGGTGGCGTGTGCGGCCGCTGAAAGCGTTTCAGCAGAAGACTTTATCCGCACTTGGAGAAAGCGCCTTCTGACAGGCGACGACCCCCGGGCGGTGCAGGCTGGCATCATTGATGCCTATGACGAACTCATGTGGAGAACGGCGGCATGACGGCCGGCGGCATGACAACGGACAGAAAAACCCAAATGGAACCAATGGGTAAAAACGGGCAGAGCCTCAGCTCCGCCATTCTGGATGCGGTGCCTCATCCGCTTTTCACCATCGCCGGAAACGGCCATGTGGTGGAAGCGAATGTTGCGGCGGAAACCTTCTTTCAGGTGAGCACACCCCTGCTTCGCCGTCGCCTGTTCTCGGATCTGGTGCCCTTTGGCAGCCCGCTGCTGGGGTTGATAGAGCAGGTGCGGGCGCGCTGCGCACCGGTCAATGAGTATCGGGTTGATCTGGGCACACCGCGCAATGGAGGGGAACGGATCGTCGATATCCACCTTGCTCCAGTGGCGGATCATCCCGGACATGTTGTTGTGATGTTTCAGGAAAAGACCATCGCAGACAAGATGGACCGGCAGTTGACCCATCGTGGTGCAGCCCGTTCCGTCTCGACGCTGGCCTCCATGCTGGCCCATGAGATCAAGAATCCGCTTTCCGGCATTCGTGGTGCGGCACAACTGCTTGAACAATCAGCAGATGACGAAGATCGCATGCTCACGCGGCTGATCTGTGATGAAGCCGACCGCATCGTGAAGCTGGTTGATCGCATGGAGGTGTTCTCCGACGAGCGGCCGGTAGAGCGCGAGCCAGTGAATATCCATGCGGTTCTTGAGCATGTGCGCACGCTCGCGGCGGCCGGTTTTGGGCGCGATGTGCGCTTTGTGGAGGAATATGATCCCTCCCTGCCGGCTGTCTTTGCCAACCGCGACCAGCTCATTCAGGTCTTCCTGAATCTGGTTAAAAATGCGGCAGAAGCGATCGACGGCATGCCGGATGGAGAAATCCATCTCACCACCGCTTTTCGTCCCGGCGTGCGTTTGACGGTTCCCGGTGTTTCGAGCCGCGTTAGCCTGCCGCTTGAGTTTTGCGTGCGTGATAACGGGCGCGGCGTGCCTGATGACCTCATGCCGCACCTGTTTGATCCGTTCGTGACCACCAAGCCGACCGGAAGTGGCCTGGGTCTTGCTTTGGTTGCCAAGATCATTGGCGATCACGGCGGCCTTGTGGAATGCGAGAGCCAGCCGCGTCGCACAACATTCCGCGTGCTCCTGCCCATGTATCGCAGCGGGAGCGCTACTCCAGAGTCCAACTGAGGGTCCTATATGCCAAGCGGAAGCATACTGGTCGCAGACGACGATGCCGCGGTCCGCACGGTGCTCAATCAGGCCCTGTCCCGAGCAGGGTATGAAGTGCGCTCGTGCGGGAACGCGGCCACCCTCTGGCGCTGGGTCAGCCAGGGCGACGGCGACCTCATCATCACCGATGTGGTGATGCCGGATGAAAATGCCTTCGATCTTCTGCCCCGGATCAAGAAGGCACGGCCGGATTTGCCGGTCATCGTCATGAGCGCCCAGAACACCTTCATGACAGCCATCCGCGCTTCCGAGCGCGGGGCTTACGAATATCTGCCCAAGCCGTTTGACCTGAAGGAACTGATCTCCATTGTCGGGCGTGCACTGGCTGAGCCGCGCAAGGGGCATGGTTCGGGGCTGTCTGCAGAAGATCAGGAAAACATCCCGCTGGTGGGGCGTTCGGCCGCCATGCAGGAAATCTACCGCCTGCTCGCGCGCCTGATGCAGACAGATCTCACGGTGATGATCGTGGGCGAGAGTGGAACCGGCAAGGAACTGGTGGCCCGCGCACTGCATGATTATGGCAAGCGTCGCAGTGGCCCCTTCGTGGCCATCAACATGGCCGCCATTCCGCGGGACCTGATCGAAAGCGAACTGTTCGGCCACGAAAAAGGGTCTTTCACCGGCGCAACAGCTCGAAATCCCGGGCGCTTTGAGCAGGCTGAGGGGGGCACCCTCTTTCTGGATGAAATCGGCGACATGCCGATGGAAGCGCAGACCCGGCTTTTGCGCGTACTCCAGCAGGGCGAGTACACGACGGTTGGTGGGCGTACACCGATCAAGACAGATGTGCGCATCATCGCTGCCACCAACAAGGATCTGCGCACCCTCATCCAGCAGGGCATGTTCCGTGAGGATCTGTTCTTTCGCCTGAATGTGGTGCCGCTGCGCCTGCCGCCACTGCGCGAGCGCTCTGAGGACGTGCCGGATCTGATGCGGCACTTCTTCCATCTTGTGGAGCGCGAGGGGCTGCCTACGAAGCAGATCGACGCCGCCGCGATGGAGAAGCTGAAGCGCTATCGCTGGCCGGGCAATGTGCGCGAGCTTGAGAATCTGGTGAGACGGCTGTCTGCGCTTTATCCGCAGGATGTCATCACCACAGCCATCATCGATGCCGAGCTTTCCGAATCCAAGCCCGGCGTGCAGGGCGAGGAGCCGGCAGGAGACACAACCCTCGCGGCTTCGGTGGAGCGGCACCTCACAACATATTTCTCAGGCTATGGTGATGATCTGCCACCGCCCGGCCTCTACCATCGCATCCTGAAGGATCTGGAATATCCGCTCCTCTCGGTGGCTCTGGCAGCAACGCGGGGCAACCAGATCAAGGCCGCAGAGCTTCTGGGGCTGAACCGGAACACCTTGCGCAAGAAGATCCGCGATCTGGATATTCAGGTGATCCGAACCAACCGATAGACGCTTTTCAGCGATGTCTCCGAATCCATGGATAGGGGGCGCCAGCTGGAGCAGCTAACGCCCTTTACAAAGCCGGGTGCCCGATTGTGGTGCCCGGCTTTTTCTTTGAGGGTCAGGGCTCATTTTGCCGGATCAAGATACCGATCTTGCAGAATGCTGGGTGCAAATGGCAGACGTGCCGCAAAATGTCACATTTTTGCACCAGTGTCGTTTCACTGCATCACCCATATCCATATGGTGGGCGTTTGAGCGCAGCCGCTGGAGCAAGGGCGATCGAAAGAATGACGAATACGCCAGCCAATGATGGTCCGGTTCTCCCGCAGCGCAGGCAAGGCCTGATTGCGCGATTCCTGCCGCCAGTGGTCATGGTTCTCGCGCTGGCCTCAGCCGTGGCCACATTCCTGATTCTGATGGGGCTGACCTCCATCGTGCCGACGCCTGAAGTGGTGATCACCACGCTGGCCATTTGCGGCGGGGCAGGGCTGGTGCTGCTGGCCATTATCGCGCTGGAGGTGTGGCGCATACTGCGGGCACGGATGCGGGGTCGGGCGGCTGCACGCCTTCATGTGCGCATCGTAGGGCTGTTTGCGGTCGTTGCCGTTGTGCCGGCCCTTGTGGTGGCCATTGTTGCCAGCCTGACACTGGACCGCAGTCTGGACCGATGGTTCGCGACCCGCACGCAGGACATCGTGGTAACAGCGGGCTCGGTGGCGCAGGCCTATGTGCGCGAGCATGCCCTTTCCATCCGTGGCGATGTGCTGGCCATGGCCAAGGACCTCTCTCGTCTGAAGCCACTATATGAATCGGACCCGCAAAAATTTCGCGAAATTCTGACCGCTCAGGCGGCTCTGCGGAATGTACCCGGCGCCCAGATTATCAAGAAAGATCTCTCTGTGGTGCTGCGGGCGGATTTACGCACCGAGCGAGAGTATCTGGTGCCCGCCAATATCGCGATCAATGAAGCGGAAATCGATCAGCCGATCATCTATCTGCCCTCGAATGCCGATTTCGTTAGTGCCGTGGTGCCGATCCAGAATTTCGATGGCCTATATCTGTATGTCGCACGCCCGATTGATCCGCGCGTCATCGGCTTCCTGAAAGTCACCAGCGATACGGTGGCCGATTATCAGGCGCTGGAAGAGCGGCGCTTCAATGTGCAACTGGCATTTGCCATCATGTATGCGCTCATCACCCTCATCGTGCTCTTGTCTGCGATGTGGGTGGGCATCAACTTCTCGAAATGGCTGGTTGCTCCAATCCGCCGTCTGATGTGGGCCGCGGATCGGGTCGCAGCCGGAAATCTTGATGTGCAGGTGCCCGTCTACAAGGCCGAGGGTGACCTTGCGACCTTGGGCGCGACCTTTAACAATATGACGGCCGAACTGAAGACCCAGCGAAACGACATCGTACGTGCCCGTGACCAGATCGACAGTCGCCGTCGCTTTACGGAAGCTGTTCTGGCGGGTGTTGGTGCCGGCGTGATCGGGCTCGATGCGGATGAGCGTGTCACCATTGCAAACCGCTCTGCCGAAAAACTGCTGGGTGTGTGCGAGGCTGAAACGCTTGGTCGCAAACTGGCTGAGGTGGTTCCGGAGACGGCAGCCCTTCTGGCGGAAGCAGAGAAAGCCGGAGAACGTATCGTTCAGGGAAATATCACCGTGCAACGGAACGGGCGCGAGCGCGTGCTGGCGGTGCGCGTGACCACGGAGCAGTCTTCTGAGGGAGACCATGGCTGGGTGGTGACGCTGGACGACATCACGGCGCTTATCAATGCCCAGCGCACGGCGGCCTGGGCGGATGTCGCCCGTCGTATCGCACACGAAATCAAGAATCCGCTCACCCCCATCCAGCTTTCGGCAGAGCGGCTGAAACGGAAATATGGCCGGCACATCACCCAGGACCGGGATGTGTTCGACCAGTGCACGGATACCATCATCCGGCAGGTTGGAGATATCGGCCGCATGGTGGATGAATTCTCATCATTCGCCCGCATGCCCAAGCCTGTGGTGGATGCTCAGGATATGGCGGAAACCATCCGTCAGACAGTCTTCCTGATGCGAGTAGGCTACCCGAGCGTTGAATTCGAGATGGAGCTGCCAGACCGGATGCCAGCGCGCTTTGATCGCCGGCTGGTTTCACAGGCGCTCACAAATCTCCTCAAGAATGCCACAGAAGCCATTGAAGCAGTGCCTGAAAGCGAGCGCGGGCAGGGTCGTATTCGGGTGAAGGCAGAACGCATTGAGGAAAACCTCATCATCGATATTACCGACAATGGCATGGGGCTGCCAAAGGATCAGCGCAGCCGGCTTCTGGAGCCTTATGTGACCACACGTGAAAAAGGGACGGGGCTTGGCCTCGCCATTGTTGGAAAAATCATGGAAGAGCATGGCGGCTCCATCCAGCTTCAGGATGCGCCCGATGGGCGCGGAGCATGGATTCGCCTTCACCTGCGTGCGGATGGGCGGCCCGTAGAGGCCGGAACCGCCACAGGCGCAACCGAAGCCGGGAGGGCCTGACACATGGCCATGGACATTCTCATCGTTGATGACGAAGCCGATATTGGCGAGCTGGTCGCCGGCATTCTGGAAGACGAGGGCTATAGCGCCCGCACAGCCCGTGACGCGGACGGAGCACTGGCTTCCATTGCCTCGCGTCGTCCCAATCTCATTTTTCTTGATATCTGGCTTCAGGGCAGCCGCCTTGACGGGCTGGAACTTCTGAATGAAATCAAGGCCCAGCACCCGGATGTTCCAGTGGTGATGATCTCGGGGCATGGCAATATCGAGACAGCCGTGGCCGCGATCAAGCGCGGGGCTTACGACTTTATCGAGAAGCCATTCAATGCAGACCGGCTGGTGATGGTTGCCGAGCGGGCTCTGGAAACGCTGCGCCTGAAGCGCGAGCTGAAAGAGCTGAAGCAGATCGCGCCGAATGCGCGGGTTCTGGTTGGGCAATCCAGTGCCATCCAGCAGCTTCGCAACACCATTGAACGCGTGGCCCCCACCAATAGTCGCATTCTGATTGTCGGCCCCTCCGGTGCGGGCAAGGAACTGACAGCGCGGATGATCCACGCCAGTTCCGCGCGCACCCATGGCCCGTTCGTGGTGCTGAATGCCGCAGCCATTACGCCTGAACGGCTGGAAGTAGAGCTGTTTGGTGTCGCGGAAGGCGAAGGGCGTGAGGCCAAGCGCGGTGCGCTTGAGGAAGCGCATGGCGGCACGCTCTTCCTTGATGAAGTGGCTGACATGCCCCGCGAAACCCAGAGCCGTGTGCTGCGGGTTCTGGTGGAGCAGACCTTCACCCGTGTTGGTTCGAATGAGCGCATCAGTGTTGATGTCCGCATCATTTCGTCCAGCGCACGCAATCTGGAAGAGGAAATTGCCCGGGGCCATTTCAGGGAAGACCTTTATCACCGCCTTTCCGTGGTGCCCGTGCGCGTGCCCCCGCTGGCTGAACGGCGGGAGGATATTCCCCATCTGGTGGAGTTCTTTGTCGACACTATTTCACAAACCACTGGCATGCCGCGCCGCCTGATTGGTGAGGATGCGATGGCGGTTCTTCAGTCTCATGACTGGCCAGGCAATGTCCGCCAGCTCCGCAACAATGTGGAACGGCTTCTGATTCTGGCGGGGGGCGATCCGGAAGGCACCATCACGGCCTCCATGCTGCCACCGGATGTTGGCGCGCTTGTCCCCAGCCTGCCAAACGGCAATGGGGGGGAGCACCTGATGGGGCTGCCGCTGCGCGAAGCGCGTGAGGTCTTCGAACGCGAGTATCTGGCAGCGCAGATCAGCCGCTTCGGCGGGAATATCTCCCGCACAGCAGAGTTTGTGGGGATGGAGCGCTCTGCCCTGCACCGCAAGCTGAAGGCGCTGGGGGTCGGCTGAGCGCAGCCGAAACTCAGGGCAGGCGGGGTATTTCTGCATGAACGGGCACTAGGGATAACGGCTTATGATCGCGATACAGGGGGGACTAAAGCTCGCAACCACACTGCTGGTTTGTATGGTCGCCCCCCTGCCTGCCGTTGCCCAGAGCCTGATGCCACCGCAGATGCCCAAGGTGGCGCCGCAGGAAGGTTTTACGAAGCAAGACAAGCCACTTGCGTCAGCAGTTCCCGCATCGCAGCAGAAAGTCCGGATTATCGGCAATCGCTCCATCTATTCGGAAGAGGAGGTTGAGCGCGCCATCTCAGTACTGCGCTCCCACTGCCAGCCGCTGGGTGGGGAACAGTGGGAAGACCTGACAGACATCACCGCGCGGATCACGCCGGAATATGCCCCCTATCGGCAGGAGAAGGGGTGGAAGACGGCCATTCATGTGACCGCCGTGATTTCGGGCAAGCCCCGTTTCATTCCGGCGGAGGATCCGCGTATGGGTCTGTTTGCAGGGCAAACCCTCTATTTCTTTATTGGCGGGGCATCCGCGCCCGGTATTTTTGTCAGCCGGCAGATCGGGAAATATCTGTGCGGCCTTCCCGGCTACGAATCGGGGGATATCGAATTTCTTCCCGCGCCTGAACTGGACTTCCTGAACCGCTGACCTTACCCGCCGCTTCAGGACATGCCGGGATATCGCACAAGGCGGACTCGTCATTTGCTCTGCGGCAGCATAGCCTGCCGCCGGATATGTGGCATGTGTGCCGGACTGTGATGTGGGCGCCAGATTGCGGGCCGAAAAAACTCGGTGCACGCAACTGGCAGCAAGGCGGGTAAGGGAGACATCATGCGTGTCGTGATCTGCGGGGCAGGGCAGGTTGGGTTCGGCATCGCGGAGCGTCTCGCCGCGGAGCAGAATGATGTCTCCATCATCGATTCGGATCCCCACCGAATTCAGATGGTGACAGAGCAACTGGATGTGCGCGGAATTGTCGGCTGGGGTGCGCATCCGGATGTGCTGGCGCGCGCCGGCATCGAACAGGCGGACATGCTGGTTGCCGTCACGCTGCATGACGAGGTGAACATGGTAGCGTGCCAGATCGCGCACGCTTTGTTCAATGTACCGACCAAGGTCGCCCGCATTCGTGCACAGACGTATCTCGCACCGGAATGGAGTGATCTTTTCTCCCGCGAGCATCTGGCGATTGACGTGGTCATCTCCCCTGAAATCGAGGTGGGCGAGATGGTGTTGCGCCGCCTCTCCCTGCCCGGTGCGATTGATACCGTTTCGTTCGCGGATGGTGCGATTGTCGCGGCGGGAGTGATCTGTGGGGAAGATTGCCCCATCATCAATGCGCCCTTGCAGCAACTGACGGATCTCTTCCCGGACCTGCATGCCACCATTGTCGCCGTGAGCCGGAATGGTCGCACGATCGTGCCTTCCGGCATGGAACAGCTCTATGTGGGCGATATCGCTTATTTCGTGACCCAGGCCGACCAGGTCGAACGCACCCTTTCCATCTTTGGCTATGATGAGGTGCCCGGACAGCGCATCGTGATCGCCGGTGGCGGCAATATTGGCTTTTATGTCGCCCGAGAGCTTGAAAAGCGAAACCCGCTGGCGCGCATCAAGCTGATCGAGCATGACAAGGAACGCGCCCAGGCCATTGCCGAGGTGACCAGCCGCACACTGGTGCTGAAGGGCGATGCGCTGGAGCGGGCGATTCTGGATGAGGCCGGGGTGGGTGATGCCGACATCATGGTCGCCCTCACAAATGATGACCGCATCAACATCCTTTCCTGCCTGCTGTCCCGCCAGCTGGGTGCGCGGCGCATTCTGGCACTGCTGAACGAGCAGGGCTATGCCTCATTCGCGCGCGGATTGGGCATCGAGGCCCATGTAAACCCGCGCCAGATCACCGTTTCCAAGGTGTTGCAGCATGTGCGCCGCGGACGTATCCGGGGCGTCCACGCCCTGCTGGATGGTTCAGGTGAACTGATCGAGGCTGAGGCGCTGGAAACATCACCGCTTGTGGGCAAGGCACTGCGAGACCTGAACATTCCAGATGGCCTGCGGATCGGTGCCATTTTGCGGGATGGAAAGGTTCTCCAACCGCGCGGTGATGTGGTGATGCGGGCGCATGACCGGGTGGTGCTGTTCGCGCTGGCAGAACGGATCAAGCGGGTGGAGCAACTGTTCCGCGTCGCGCTTGAGTTCTTCTGATCGCATCCCATGATCAACTCCGCACGTCCGCTTTCAAGCGCCCTTGCCGCCCTCGGGGTTATGGCGCTGATGCCGGCCATAGTGGCTGTGCGTGTCGACGGGGATCATGCCTCAACCTTCGTCCTCACCGCCCTGTTGTGTATATTTCTGGCTGGAGCCATGCGCTTCACCACGCAAGGCAGCACTTTCCGGTTTCGCCGGACAGATGGGCTGATCGGGCTTGTCTTGCTCTGGATGGTATTGCCGATTGCCGCCATGCCTTCCATCGCAGCCGTGGGTGGGCTTTCGCCCCTTGCCGCATGGCTTGAGGCGGTCTCGGCCTTTACGGCCACTGGCATAACCTCGATTCAGGAAGGGCCGCGTAGCCTTTATGTCTGGTTCGCCCTGCTGCAATGGGGCGGGGGCTTGTTAACCCTGACCTCCGTGGTCGCGGTGCTCGCCCCAACTGGCCTCGGCGGCTTGCCAGACCGCACACCGCGCGGTGGCATGATGCCGGATGTCGTGGACATGCGCAGCGTTTTGCGGGAAATCGTGCCGCTCTATCTGGGCGGCACGATTGCCTGCTTTCTGGTTCTGCTGATCGATGGCCAGAGTGTCTATGTGTCCTTCACTCTGGCCTCGGCTGTGTCATCAGCGGGCGCGCATCTGCCGCCAGAGGCCCGGATTGCCATGGAGGTTGATAGCGCTCCCAAATGGCTGCTGATGCCCTTCCTGCTATGGAGCGCCACCAGCGTGCTCTGGCACCGCACTCTTTTCTCCCGCCGCGTCAACAACTCCCCGGAACAAAAGGAAAGTCTCGCCCTTCTCATATACTGGTTCATTCTGGGTATCGGCTTGGGAGCCATTCTGGTTCGCAGCTCCAGCCCGAATGCGCTGGAGGCCCTGCGGGATGGGCTCTTCACGGCAGCTTCGCTGATCTCAACAAGCGGCATCGGCCCTGATGACGGGACATACCAGAATCAGCCTCTGGTTCTGGTGCTGTTCGTGGTGATGCTGGGAGGCGGGGCGCTGTCGGTCACGGGCGGCCTCAAAATCATGCGCCTGCGCGCGATGCTGTTGCGGGCGCGAGGAGACTTGCTGCGGCTTATCTACCCCAATCTGGCCCAGCCCGTCAGGTTGGGCGAAAGCGGGATGAGTTCCACAATGCGCGGCGTCTGGGTGACGACGGCAACCCTGTTCACGATTTTCGGAGCCTGCGTCATCGCTCTTGCTCCCGGCCTGCCATCACTGGAAGCAGCCCTGGCTGCCGCTGCCGCTGTAGTCAGCAATACCGGGCCGGTCTATGATGCCGCCGGTTCAGGCTGGCCGCCACTGGCATCCCTGCCCACAGGCTCGGTTCTTGTGGCCGGCATGGCGATGATCGCCGGGCGGCTGGAGATCATCGGACTGCTTGTCATTGTTCATTTCGCCTTCTGGCGCACCTGAGGCACCGGGCTTTCATGTCTCGCATCGCTTATGTCAACGGCCGCTATGTCCCCCATGGCAAGGCAAGCGTTCATATCGAGGACCGGGGATACCAGTTCGCCGACGGGGTCTATGAGGTCTGCGAAGTACGGCGCGGCAAGCTGGTGGATGCGCGCCGGCATCTGGACCGGCTGGAACGCTCACTCTTCGAATTGCTCATCGACATGCCGATGAGCCGCGCGGCGCTGGAACTGGTTTTGCGCGAAATTGTGCGACGCAATATGGTGCGCGAAGGCATTGTCTATCTTCAGGTGACCCGTGGTGTCGCGCCGCGCGATCACGCGTTTCCTGCCCCCGATACCCCGCCGAGTCTGGTGGTGACGGCTCGCAGCCAGAATGTTGCCGCCCGCAACGCCACTGCGCAGACTGGCATTGCGGTTATTTCGCTTCCTGAAACACGCTGGGCCCGCGTGGATATCAAGTCCGTCGGGCTGTTGCCCAATGTGCTGGCCAAACAAGCGGCGAAAGAGGCCGGCGCGCGTGAGGCGTGGTTTGTGGACTCTGAGGGCTTCGTGACGGAAGGGGCCTCCAGCAATGCGTGGATTGTGACGAAGGACGGCGCTCTCGTGACGCGCCCCGCCAATAATGCCATTCTGCGCGGCATCACCCGAACCGTCGTGCTGGATGAGGCTGCCGCACTGGGGCTGCGCGTGGAGGAGCGTGCCTTCACTCTCACCGAGGCTCATGATGCGGCAGAAGCATTTAACACTGCTGCAACTGCTCTGGTGATGCCTGTTGTACAGCTGGATGGACAAATGATAGGTGAGGGCAGGCCGGGGCCGGTGGCTTCACGCCTTCGAAACTGTTTCCACGATTTCACCGAGATTTCCCCATAAGCTGGGGGATCAGGTTTATAGTGCATGGCAAAAGACTGTTGCACTGCCTCTAGGCTGTGTCATCTTAGCCCAATAACACCACGAGCGGCTTTAGCTATTTCTGCGTGTGGCGCGTGGACATAACGCCGAAACAAACGGATATGAAAATGGCGGCGGAACGTACGCAAAACCTTCAGGACACGTTTCTCAATCACGTACGTAAGAGCAAGACACCCCTCACCATTTTTTTGGTCAATGGGGTCAAGCTGCAAGGCGTTGTAACCTGGTTCGATAATTTCTGCGTGCTCTTGCGCCGCGACGGCCATTCCCAGCTCGTCTACAAGCACGCCATTTCCACGATCATGCCTGGCCAGCCGGTTCAGTTGTTCGACCCGACCGATGAAGGGGCGGAAAGAAGCTGAAACTGTGGAGCGCATCCCCGGAGCGGGGTTTCGGGGCAAGAATGGCATGAGCAACGCAGAGGAACATCCCTCCGGCGTGGATCATCGCGTCAAACCCACACGTTGCGCGGTTATCACACCTGCCCTGTCACGGCGCGCCCAGCGCATGAAGGCCCCCGAGCGGCGCGCACCGGAGGCGCGGCTTGAAGAGGCTGTGGGCTTGGCTGCGGCTATTGAGCTTGATGTGGTTTATTCCGATCTTGCTCCGCTTTCCGAAATCAAGCCTGCGACCTATCTCGGCGGCGGCAAGGTGGAGGAGCTTGCGGCTCTTGTGAAGGCGGAGGAGATTGAGCTCGTCTTCTTCGATGCAGCGCTGACACCGGTGCAACAGCGCAATCTTGAAAAGGCGTGGTCGACCAAAGTGGTGGACCGCACGGCGCTGATCCTCGAAATTTTCGGTCGGCGTGCCCGCACACGTGAAGGTGCCTTGCAGGTGGAACTTGCCCATCTGAACTATCAGCGCTCTCGTCTTGTGCGGTCCTGGACCCATCTGGAACGCCAACGCGGTGGCTTCGGCTTTCTTGGTGGCCCCGGTGAAACGCAGATCGAGGCGGACCGCCGCATGATCGGCGAGCGCATCATCCGTATTGAGAAAGACCTTGAGCAGGTCAAGCGCACACGTGGCCTCCATCGCGCCAGCCGCAAGCGTGTGCCTTATCCGGTGGTGGCTCTGGTGGGCTATACCAATGCCGGTAAGTCGACCCTTTTCAATCGTCTGACACGGGCAGATGTCATGGCGCAGGACCTGCTCTTCGCCACACTCGACCCGACCCTGCGTGTGGTGAAGCTGCCTCATGGCACGCCCATCATCCTTTCAGATACAGTGGGCTTTATCTCCGAGCTGCCAACCCAGCTCGTCGCGGCTTTCCGGGCTACGCTGGAAGAGGTTCTGGAGGCCGATCTCGTGCTGCATGTGCGCGATATCTCTCACCCGGATACAGAAGCCCAGGCGCAGGACGTGGTGGATGTGCTGACAGATCTGGGCGTTGACCCCAGCGAGGGACGGCGCGTTCTGGATGTTTGGAACAAGATAGACCGGCTGACTGCCGAGGACCTCGAAGCGCTTGAAAACCAGTTGACACGGCGTGACGGGGAATCTGGTCCTGTTGCCGTTTCTGCTCTTACCGGAGCAGGTACAGATGAGTTGCTGAATGTTGTGGAGCAGCACATCACTTCAGGGCGCAGCGTTCTGGCGGTCACACTGGATGCTGAAGACGGAGAGGGTCTTGGCTGGCTTTACCGGCAGGGAGAGGTCCTGAACCGGGAAACCGGCGTTGAAGGTATGCAGCATATCCAGCTGAGGATTCTGCCCGAGCGCGCGCCACTCATCGTGCGCCGGTTTGGCTCCGAAAGAGTGCAGCAACTTCATGTCGACAGGGGCGGGCAGGGCGCTTGAGCGTTGGCTTTTCGCGCTCAGTTCGTCTCTGAGAGCCTCACCAGTGTAGAAATTTAAAACACCTCGCAGCTTGAACGCTGCGAGGTGTTTTACGTTCTGACCAGATCAATCTTCGGAAGCATGGGCTCTGGAGGCATGCTCAATGTGCTTGGCCTGCTGCCATAGCGCTTCCATCTCATCAAGACTGGACTGGTCCGGAAGGCGCCCCTGAGCAGCCAATGAGCGTTCAATATGGCTGAAACGACGCACGAACTTGTCATTCGTTCCACGTAGCGCTGCTTCGGGGTCTACATCTGCATGACGCGCCAGATTTGTGACTGCGAACAGCAGGTCACCAATTTCATCGCGCACAGCGTCAATCCCGCCAGCTTCAAGTGCCTCGGCGATCTCATCCGTTTCCTCTCGGATTTTTGACAGCACGGCAGAGGCATTATCCCAATCAAAGCCAACAGAAGAGGCTTTCTGCTGCAACTTCAGCGCACGGCTCAGGGCCGGCAAGGGCAGGGGTACACCTGAGAGAACGCCTTGGTCATCTTCCTCAGCAGGTAGCCCGGCGGCCACGCGGCGCGCGGCTCGTTCACGCTTCTCCTCAGCCTTGATTTGCCCCCAAAGCGCCTTCACCTCATCTGAAGGCAATTCACGGGTGTTTCCAAAAACGTGAGGGTGCCGGCGAACCATCTTCCGGGTAATCGCGCTCACCACATCGCCGAAATCAAAATGCCCAGATTCTTCAGCCATACGGGAATGGAAAACCACCTGGAGCAAGAGATCTCCAAGTTCCTCGCACAGGTCATCCATATCTGCGCGCGCTACAGCGTCAGCGACCTCATAAGCTTCTTCAATCGTATATGGCACGATGGTTTCGAAGCTCTGCTCCAGATCCCAGGGGCAACCCGTAACTGGTGTACGTAAAGCCACCATGATCTCGAGCAGCCGCGCAATATCTCGAGGGTCAGCCATCACCGGATCCTTATCGCCAGAAGTCTGAGGGGTTATATACCAAAAGACGGATAAAGACGGATCATGACGGTGAAGAAGGGCCGGGGAGGGCAATATGAACAGCGCCATAGAGAAGAGTTCTGAAAGCTCCATGCGGTCCGGAGAGAAGTGCGTGACGCTGCCAGATCGGTTTGATGCAGGCCTTTATTTCATCGGCCGTGCGCGTACGCCATGGACAGAGCGATCAGCCTGCCCCCGTCGGGGTGATGCTGAGAACGGCCCTATCTGTATTTTGGAACTCGACCCCATATGGAATGAAGCCCTGATCGGTATAGAGGCATATCCGCAGATCCAGTTGTTATACTGGATGGACAAGGCGCGGCGCGACCTCGTCTTGCAAAGACCCGGTCAAAAGAGAACGCCGGATGCCCCGCTCAGGTCCACTTTTGCCCTGCGCTCACCGGTGAGGCCGAACCCCATCGCTTCATCCGTGCTCAACCTGATTGACGTCACGGTTAGCCCGCAAGGTGGGCGACTAAGTGTGCGCGGTCTGGATTGCATGGATGGCACCCCCATCCTCGATATCAAGCCAGTTTTCCTACCTCCAACATAGCAGGCGCCTGTAAAGGCATTGGTATTTCCACGCCCTAGCTGCACCTCATGATATTCGCAGAAGATATATTATGGAACATGATTGACATGAGTGCAGCGCAAATAAAGCCGCCAACCCTTATTTCACCGGAAATAAAAGTAGTTAATAGGAGGCGAAATTCACGTTGTGAGTTTCATGCCGTCAAAGGCTGGCTCAATTCCATCCGGGAGCCGCACCCTCAGCGCCTCATAGTCCATGTCGGTATGAAGGTTGGTCAGAATTGAGCGGCGCGGCTTGCACAGATCAATGTGGTGCAGTGCGTCCTGCAGGCAAAAATGCGATGGGTGCGGGCGATCACGCAGAGCATCCACAATCCAGACATCCAGACCTGCGAGCCGCTCCATAGCCTCGTCAGGCAAGCCATTCACATCGCTGGAATAGGCAATGTCGTCAAACCGGAAGCCAAACGAGTCGACATCTCCGTGATGCTGCAGAAACGGGCGAGCCGTGACTATTCCACCCGCCCCTTCGATAACAATCTCACTCTTTTCATTGAATGTGCGGGCATTCAGGATTGGTGGATAGGAACTGCCCGCAGGCGTCTCGAAACAGTAGCCGAAACGGTTCTTGAGCGCGTCCAGCGTAAGATCATCCGCATAGGCGTCAATACGCTTGCCATGCATCAGGAACAGCGGACGCAGATCATCGATGCCATGGGTGTGGTCCGCATGCGCATGAGTGAAGAGGACCGCATCGAGGTGTGCAACATCCGCATCCAGCAATTGCTCACGCAAATCAGGAGAGGTGTCCACCAGAACCGTGGTTACACCATGCGCGCTGCGTCTCTCCACCAGAATGGAGCAGCGCCGACGCCTATTGCGTGGATTGGACGGATCACAGTCACCCCAGCCCTGCCCTACACGCGGAACGCCGCTGGATGAACCGCAGCCAAGTATCGTAATGGTGAGAGACATAACCATCCTGAAGATGATCGGGCCGGGCTCAGATGCCCATATCCAGAGCCTCATGACCTTGAATAAAGGTGAGGCACACCCGCATAGGCTTTTATAGCACAACCGATAAGGCTGAAATAAGCGCGCAATTCCAGACATATGCTCAGAAGGCACACTTCAAACAAGCGCCCCACTGATAATCTCAAAAATCAACATTTATGAGAATGAAACCTGCAGCTTCCCGTGTGCTGGCAGCTTCTTTTAAAATGGTCGGAGCGAGAGGATTTGAACCTCCGACCCCTAGTCCCCCAGACTAGTGCGCTAACCGGGCTGCGCTACGCTCCGACGTGGTGCGCAGAGATAGAGGATGACCCGGCTCAACACAAGCCCCTTCAGGATCAAAGTGCCGCAAGCTATTCAGAATCTGTGGAAATCGAACTCGAACTTTGTAAAATAGGGCGCAAAAAAGGCCTTAATGAGCAAAATGCCTCTTGCTCACCTAAAAATTGTGACATTCTGAACAAACTGCACCGTCATTCGAGCTGCCTTCGCAACAATCGAAAGGCTGAACGGATGAAACGACGCGTGGTACTGTCTTGCGCTGTGCTTGGAATGATGGCAGGTTTTTACACATCCAGCCCGGCACGTGCGGACATCCCCACCGGCATCGCCTCCTACTACTGGCAAGGCCAACGCACCGCAAACGGTGAACGGTTCAACCCGGAAGCAATGACCGCCGCTCACCGCCATTTGCCATTTGGCACAAAGGTGCGGGTGACAAATCTCAAGAATGGACGCAGCATTGTCGTCCGCATCAATGATCGGGGGCCCTTCATTCGTGGGCGCGTCATAGATGTCTCACGGGCCGCCGCCCGGCAGCTTGGCTTTACGCAGCAGGGCCTCACGCACGTCTCTCTGGCCGTGGTCCGCTAAAGTCTGCTCAGCCCTTATGGCTTTTCGTCATCCAGAACGCTTTCCATCAACCGCTGGCATTCGCTGAGTTCATACAGCGCGGCCTGCAGGCGATGAATATCGTCTCGTGACAAAACAGGCATCACTCCCTGCCCCGGCATGCGCATATCAGACCGCGCCGGGTGCGGGGCATAAGAACCCGCCGGCTCCGCATCTCGTGGATCAATTCCATAACGCATGCGCGGAGCCGGTGATGGGGGCGGCATCCGCTCCATGCGCGGTTCAGGGATATTATGCATGGCTCGGCTACGCGGCTCGGGCCACTCCTCTTCCCAGTTCGCGCGCTCTTCCCACACAGCCCGCCCGTTAGGCGTACGGCGCATGTCGACGGGAGGTAGATCGAACTCCTCGACAACAGGTTCGGTGAATGGACCAAACCTGGGCGGGGCAGGTGGTGGTTCAGCTCTGCTCGCAGTTCTGGCACTGTGTTCATGCCTTGCGGGCGGATATGACGGCTCGGCTGCCTCCTGATACCGCCCCTCCCTTTCGGGTGGCATCGGCGCTGGAATATGCGCTCGCTCTGTCTGCTCGCGCCCCTCTGTATCCGGCGCACTCGGCGGATGAGAATCTGAGTGCCTCACGTCTCCCGCTCCTGTTCCGGCAGAGACCCGATAAGCATCCTGATCCTCTCGCGCACTACCACGGACCACCGATGGAAGGTCATCCGGCTCCATCTCATCCAACCGGGGAGAGGATAAACGCGCGCCACCTTCAGAGCCTGCCCGATGTCGCTGAGGCACATATTCTGAAGGTGGACCGGAGTGATCCGCAATGTGAGATGCTGCGGCCTGCTGTTCCTGTTCTTTCAACCTTCGAATACGAGCTTCCAGGGACTCGGATGCTTCGTCGCCGGCCTGAGATCCATCCATGAACGGAAGCAGGGTGTCTTGATATTCTGGTCTCGGCGCCGTCGCGATATGTGCAGCAGGACCGCGGCTGGGGCGCTGCTGGAGGACAGGCTCCGGGCGTCGTGTCTCGCGTGTGGGCTCAGGGGCGAAGGAAGGATCCACCCTATCCTGCGACGGCAGATCGGCCTCATCCATGTCATCCGGCTCATCATCCGCGAAAAACGGCGGATCCTCATGATGTGACAGACGCGACTGGGATATGGCGGGCTCAGCCGGAGATGAGAAACCACCCTCGAAATGCCGCTCCTCGACTATGCGTTCTTCAAAAACACCTTGAGCATAGCGCCGCTCTTCCACACGCTGAGTTGTTCCCCGCATGCGAGAGGGGGGCTCTGTATCTGGAGCTTCATCTGCAGCATCGAAATCTTCTTCCAGATTCAGGTCTGGAAAAGGCAAGGGGGGCTCATCCAAAGCGGGAGGCTGCCTTTGCGGCTCCTCCTTGTCTTTATTACGACGCAACGGCAGCAGCCCGAGAAGTCCGCCGAACGATTTGCCTTCTGACGCATCATCTCCGGCAGCGCTGCGAATGGCAGCCACATCGCCTTCAATGCCCAAATCCTGAACATGGCGAATGCCCTGATCTTTCAGGATTTTCTGCGCACCCTTGATCGTGAAGCCGTCCTGGTAGAGCAGCCGACGTATGCCGCGAAGCAGGTCGACATCCTCTGGACGATAGAAACGCCGCCCGCCTGCCCGCTTGACGGGCTTGATCTGATGGAAACGTGTTTCCCAAAAGCGCAAGACATGCTGCGGCAGGGCGAGTTCGTCCGCCACTTCGCTGATCGTGCGGAAAGCATCCGGATCTTTTCCGATCTCGCGCGCGTCAGACACTGTGCCCTGCCCCTTGCTGCTTTTTGTGAGCATATCCAGCAGCCAAATAGCTGATACGCCTCATCCACCGGCGAATTGTCATCCACCAGTGGAGATCATCCACGATTCTAGTCGATAAAATACGAACTCGGCAAAGGATCAGGCCACGCGGCATCTCCCGCGCAGCACCATCTCAATCCTTTTCCGCAGCGTCCGATTCGATGCCGTTAATACGGTTCTTCAGAATGCTGGAAGGTTTGAACACCATGACCCGGCGGGGTTCGATGGGAACTTCCTCACCCGTCTTGGGGTTGCGTCCGATACGCCGCCCCTTGTCCCGAACTACGAAGGAACCGAAGGAAGACAGCTTCACCGTCTCACCTTCAACCAGGCAGTCCGCGATTTCCTTGAGCACCAGTTCTACAAGAGCAGCCGACTCTGTCCGAGACAGCCCCACCTGCTGATAAACGGCCTCACACAGATCCGCGCGCGTCACAGTCCGACCAGCCATGTGTCTTCCTGACCTCTCAAAAAGATTGCGCCAAACCAGTGATCTCTTCACTGACGGCTATTCACTTCCGCATCTGTGAAGACGAAATCACGTCGTGATGTGAACCTCTATGCGCAGCAATGGGCAACGTCATGCGGAACAAGACTAGCCACGAGCGGCAACCATGGTCAACGCTATTTACATTTCACCAGCGCAGCAGGGCAGAACCCCAGGTGAAGCCTCCGCCCATAGCCTCGATCAGCACCAGATTTCCGTCCTTGATGCGTCCATCTTTACGCGCAGCATCAAGAGCCAGCGGAATCGAGGCCGCTGAGGTGTTGCCATGCTTATCGACGGTCACGACCACCTTTTCCGGAGCAATGCCAAGCTTCTGCGCACTGGCATCGATAATCCGGCGGTTTGCCTGATGCGGCACGAACCAGTCAATGGTCTGTGCACTCTCACCTGTCGCCGAGAATGCATCCACGATCACGTCTGTAATCATACCCACGGCATGCTTGAAAACCTCACGGCCCTCCATGCGCAGATGGCCGACCGTTTTCGTCGAAGAGGGACCACCATCAACATAGAGCTTGTTACGGTGGCGGCCATCGGTCCGCAAATGGCTGGTCAGCAAACCTGACGTTCCGGCATTCTCTACAGGCACACCCTCGAGCACCATGGCGCCGGCTCCATCACCGAACAGGACGCAGGTTCCGCGATCTTCCCAGTCCAGAATGCGGGAGAAGGTTTCGGCACCAATCACGAGTGCACGACGGAAGGCCCCGGTTCGCAGATGTGCATCCGCTGTTGAAAGCGCGAAGACGAACCCGGAACAGACAGCCTGAACATCAAACGCCGCCCCTCTGGTGATTCCCAGTTCGGCCTGGATCACCGAAGAGGTTGCCGGAAAGGTCTGGTCTGGCGTCGAGGTCGCCAGAACGATCAGGTCGATATCCGCGGGCTCCAACCCGGCATCATCCAGTGCGCGACGGGCCGCAGCCAGGCCGAGATGGGACGTGAACTCGCCTTCCCCAGCAATGTGACGCTGGCGAATACCAGTGCGCTGCACGATCCATTCATCAGACGTGTCGATGCGCGCTGCAAGAGCGGCATTGGTGAGGATATGTTCCGGGAGATAGGAGCCGATACCCCGTACGATAGACCTGATGCCGCTCACGATTGTCCTTCCGCACCAACTGGCTGAAGCGCCCGTTCTGCCTGCTCCAATGGCTGGCGGCTCACAAGGCTGGCTTCGATACGCGCCAGCAGCTGGTGGCGCACCATGTCATAGGCAAGATCGACGGCAGCTGCGAAACCTTCCGCATCCGCGCCGCCGTGGCTTTTAATAACAATACCATTAAGGCCAAGGAAAACCCCGCCATTGGAACGGCGCGGGTCCATTTTCTCTTTCAGCACCTGAAAGGCATCCCGGGCCAGCAGAAAGCCGATGCGCGCGCGCAAGGTCCGCCCAAGGGCGCTACGCAGGTAGGATGCCACCTGCTTGGCTGTGCCTTCAGCCGTCTTCAGGGCGATGTTGCCGGCAAACCCCTCGGTTACCACCACATCTACAGTGCCCGCACCGATATCATTACCTTCGACAAAGCCGTGATAGTTCACCGGCACCTGCTCTTCGCGCAGAATGCGCGCGGCTTCCTTCACCTCGTCGATGCCCTTGATTTCCTCGACTCCGACATTGAGCAAGCCCACCGTCGGGTTTTCGATATCAAACAACACATGGGCCATGGCGGAGCCCATGATGGACATTTCCACAAGACTGCGCGCGCTGGCTCCGATGGAGGCACCAACGTCCAGCACAACACTTTCACCGCGCAGCGTGGGCCAGATAGCCGCAATCGCGGGGCGACTGATCCCCTGCATGGTGCGCAGGTTGAAATTAGCCATGGCCATGAGCGCACCGGTATTGCCGGCTGAAACGGCGGCATCCGCCTCTTTCAGCTTCACGGCATCAATCGAACGCCACATGGAGGATTTATAACGGCCGCGCCGCAGTGCCTGGCTGGGCTTGTCGTCCATACCCACGACGACTTCTGTGTGAACGACCGTGGAAACGGCGGCCAGCCTGGGGTGCGCCTTCAAGGCTGCATTCACCCGAGCGGCATCGCCGTAAAGAAGAAAAGAGAGATCAGGGTGCTGACCGAGGGCGATCTCCGCTCCGGCAAGAACCGTCTCCGGACCATGGTCTCCCCCCATGGCGTCGAGAGCGATGCGGACGGATGCGGTCATCTAGAACAGGCTTTCATGTCAGCGGCGGGTCTCAGACGTGCGGAAAGACCAGCAAGCCGGTTCCGCGCTCCATCCTCCTGAATGGAACGAGGCCCGGGCTCATGGCCCTGTGACATGCGCGGCCACGCCATGAAGGGTGAATGGATACACCCGACGCGTCCGGCTTCCGGAAAAGGGAACACGATACCGTGTCCCGTTGCCCGCGGGCGGACAATAACGTCTCCCCCGCGCATCGCAACCATCTCCATCACTTCCCGTTCGATTGCTTAGGACTGGTCCTTCAGGCGAGAAAGAGCCGAGAAAGGTGAAAGAGCCGCCGCGTCCTGTTCTGGCAGTTCAAATACGGCATCGGGCTTGCGTGGATAAGGGTCAATCCCGAGCGCCAGAAACTCAACGGCCAGGGCACCCACATCGATACGTCCATCCTGAATTTCATCTGGTGGATCGTAGGACTCGTCTTCCAGCGATTCGGGAGGCACCGGAGTGCCGGCTGGAACGAAATGGACATCCACCTCTTCATTGAGGGGGGCATCAAAGAGTTCCAGCGTCACGCCACAGGCCTGCCTTATGGTGGCCTGAACCACACCTGTGGCATGGATGCCATTTTCTCCCTCATGAGCCAGATTGATCCGCGCCTTGAAGTCGCGAATCTCACTCACTTCCACGAGACGGGCGAGCGCGGCAAGAATCTCCGCATCAGGTTTCAGGTCGACATCAAGGCCGCGTGGGCTGATTTCGGCGATCGTAATGATGCGACTGAGGGGCAAAGCTGCCCCGGCATGCTGCACGGTGTCATTCTGCTGGGAATCAGACATGTCTCAGCCTCGCGCATATTCAGGTGCGGCCAAGGGAAACTCACCTTTGGCCAGTACGGTAAATGGGGTGTTTCGCAGACATACCGCCGCGTCTTGCACATATGCAGCCAAAGCCGGAGCATGCGTGCTTGTCTCGTCCTCATAAACATTGCGGGCCAAGGCCGTGGCGAGGGCATCTCGATCCGCCCTGTCCAGCGCCTCATCATAAGCCGCAGCGCGCCCATAGAAGGCTGCGCCAATCTTTTTCATTTTCTTTGGCACGGAAAGATCGCCTACACCCATCTCCCTAAGGGTGCGATCCATATCGTCGGCGAATGTGTCAAAGATATCCTGAGAGAGCGCTTTTTCCGTTTTGTCACTCCCTTTCAGGCGATGGCACAGCAGCACCGTGTGGAGAACCACCATTTCAAACCGCCCTTCAAGCGTATCGGGAACGCCGAAGTCGGTGTAGAAGACGGGATGCCGTGACTGCGTCACGATCGCGCCGTAGAGACGCTGAATGGTGACGCGGGATTTGGCTGAACGGAATAGATTGAACATCGCTCTTAAGAATCAGGCAGGGCTCAGTATCGTATGGAGTTCTTGCCCAGCGGCGTAACGCCCGCGCGGCAGACTGGCAAGGCTTAGTGTGAAATGAAGCCCGCCAGCACGTCGAAATGAGGAAGAGTCACCGGACATGGTGGACAGCAGATGAGGGACGGTGTGGTGACACGGCACTTCGGAAAGTCGCGGCAGTCTGATGATGGCTTTTCAGCCATCGAGCCTTTTGCACCTCCAGCCGCGCAGGGCAGACGCCGGATTTCTGCAAGCTGGCCCATGGCTCTTGCCCTTTTGACCCTGGTGCCGGCGGTGGCCGGATGCGCCAATATGGTGAGCGGCACGGGCACCAGCCTTTCCGGAATTTCGCGAACCTACCAGCGCGGCTACGTGCTCAGCGAAGGCTCACTGGACCAGATCCCGGTTGGTTCCAGTCAGGAGCAGGTGCTGCTGGTGATGGGCACCCCCTCAACCGTCGCAACGGTGAATGGTGAGGTATTTTATTATATCTCCCAGACCGAAAAGCGCGTGGCATTCTTGAAGCCACAAATCACCGACCAACAGGTCGTGGCTGTTTATTTTGACAAGAATCGCCGGGTCTCCCGCGTTGCCCATTACGGCGTCAAGGACGGCAAGGTGTTCGACTTCGTGTCTCAGACGACCCCCACCAGTGGTGAGGAACTGAACCTCATCCAGCAGATGATCGGCCTCATCACATTCTAGTTGGGTGCATGGCCACGAATGCCTAAGGGCGCGGCTTCAAACCGCGCCCTTTTTGTTATCTTCACCTCAGGAAGCAGAACCCCGCTTGGCCAGAGGCGAAACTCTCAGCCACGAAAACTGGCTCAAAGCGCGGCGTGAGCTATTCCAAGGAAATCCGCGGCCTTCAGGCTGGCGCCACCCACAAGCGCGCCATCCACATTTGCGGTGGCGAGAAGAGCGCGGGCATTGTCGGGCTTCACGGATCCACCATAAAGAATACGGACCTTCTGCGCCTCATCTCCAAAGCGCTCGGTCAGCACATCGCGGATTGTGGCGTGAACCTGAGCGACGTCTTCCGGGGTCGGTGTGCGCCCGGTTCCGATGGCCCAGATCGGCTCATAAGCCACCACAAGTGTCTCGCCGGTTGCGCCTTCCGGAATGGACTGGCGGACCTGCCGGCTGACAACAGCGGAAGCCTCCCCGGCATCCCGTTCCGCCAGCGTTTCACCCACGCAGACAATTGGCAGCAGCCCGGCGCGCCATGCGGCCTTGACCTTGGCATGCACAATCGCATCCCCCTCGCCATGGTCGGCACGGCGTTCGGAATGGCCGAGAATAACCGCAACAGCACCAGCATCGCGCAGCATCTCCGCAGAGACGTCGCCGGTATGTGCGCCAGTGGTATTGAAGTGGCAATCCTGACCGCCAAAACGAATGGCATCCGGCGAATCTGACGCGAATCCCTCCAGCAGCACCACGGGCGGGCACACCAGAATATCGGCATTTTCGGCGAAGTCCGGGCTCAATCCGGCCGCTACTGCCGCCAGTTCCTCTCTGGATTGACGTGAACCATTCATCTTCCAGTTTCCGACAATCAGAACGCGGCGCTGGCTGCCCATGGTCATATTCTCCCGGAAAAGCTGGCCTTCCCGCCCCGGGCTGGCCTTGATCGCGCTCTAGCAGAGCAGAAGACGGGCTGCAAATGAGAGGGACAATGCGCGAACGCGCCGTTGCCTGCCTCAATGCCGATCCCTATGATGCGCCGCTTCCGCGCCGGCTTCGCTCGCGCCTATTCAGATGATTGGTCGATGGTACTTCAGAATCTCCGCAAGGGTGCGTCCGGCTGGATCGCCAAACTCTTTCTCATTCTGCTGGTGTTCAGCTTCCTCATCTGGGGTATCGCGGACGTCTTCAAAGGCATGAGCGAGACCGATGTCGCAACGGTGGGCAAAACACAGATCCCCGCCGCCGCCTTCCGCCAGCGCTATCTGGACCAGGTTCAGCAGCTGGGTCAGCGTGCAGGCCGTGGCATCACGCCGGATGAAGCCCGGGCCTTCGGGCTTGATCGTCGCCTTCTCAACCAGATGATCGCGGATGCGACGCTGGATGAGAAGGCCTCGCAGATGAAGCTCGCCGTCAGCAATGAAGAGCTGGTACGGCTGATTCACGAAAACCCCGCCTATCGCGCTCCCGGCGCGGCTGCATTTGATCCCGCCTATTTCGCGCAGATCCTGCGTTCCAACGGCATGACGGAACCGCGCTTCCTGGCTGCGGAACGCCAGCGCGCGATGCGTCAGCAGCTTGTTGCGGCGTTCGGCGAAGGCATCACGGCCCCCAAGACACTGGTTCAGGCGCTGGAGCGCTATGAGGGCGAAGTGCGCAATGTATCTTACATTGTTGTCACGCCAGCTGCTGCCGGCCCCCTCCCCGCCCCCACGCCAGAGCAGCTTCGCTCCTATTTTGATGAGAACAAGATCAGCTTCCGCGCCCCCGAATATCGCAAGATTGCCCTGATCGCCCTCACACCGGATGAAATCGCCGGCAAGCTCGAGGTGAGCGATGAGGATGCGCGCGCGGCCTATGAGGTCGACACATCTCGTTTTGGCACGGCTGAAAAGCGTGAAGTGCACCAGATCATGTTCAGCAAGCCGGAAGATGCGGCCGCTGCCGTTGCCCGCACCAAAGCTGGTGCCAGTTTTGCGGACATTGCCGCCGCGCAAGGGCTGAAGCCTGAAGAAACAAGTCTGGGTCTCGTTGAGAAATCCGGAATGCTTGATCCTCAGGTGGCCGAGGCCGCTTTTACCCTTGAACCGGGTAGCGTCAGTGAGCCTGTCTCCGGTCGCTTTGGCAGCGCTGTTCTTCATGTCAGCCGTGTCGAACCGGCGAGCCTGAAGCCTTTTGATGAGGTCAAGGGTGCTCTGAAGCAGGAAATCGCGATGCGTCGCGCCGAAACCCAGCTTCTGGATGCGCATGATGCTCTTGAGGATGATCGCGCTTCCGGTTCCACCCTCGCCGAGATTGCACAGAAGCAGGGCCTGCGGCTCCAGACCTTTGATGCCATCGACCGTTCCGGGCGCACGCCAGATGGCACCCCGGCGGCGATCCCGGGTGGGGCTCCGCTCATTACCGAGGCATTTAACGCCGCGCCGGGTATAGAAACAGAAACCGTACAGCTTCCCCAGAATACCGGGTTCATCTGGTTTGAGACTCTCGACATCACCCCCGCCCGGGATCGGGACTTTGATGAAGTGAAGGATGCTGTCGCCGCGCGCTGGACCGAGCAGGAAGCGGCCAAGGCCGTCGCTGCAAAGGCCGCGGCACTTCTGGCCCGTGCCGAAAGCGGCGTGCCGCTGGCTCAGGTTGCCGGTGAGGCTGAGCTTCCGCTTCGGATCGCTGATGGCATGCGCCGCGGCCGGACCGATGGCATCTTCTCAACAGAAGCCGTGGACCGTGTATTCGAGGTGAAGGAGCATGGCTTTGGTGAGGTTCAGTCCATGACTGCGCCAGACCATATCCTGTTCCAGGTCTCACAGGTGATCGCGCCTCAGGTCTCTGCAGAGGATGACCAGCGCGTTGTCAATGAACTCTCGCAGCAGATGGAAAATGATATTCTGCTGCAATATCTCGGTGCTCTTCAGAAGCAGATCGGCGTTCAGGTCAATGAGCGGGCGCTGGCGCAGACTGTCGGTGCCGGGACTGGCAACTAGAGCGTTTCTCCGTTTCACCGAATCGGAAAAACGATCTAATTTATTGTTTGGTCGCATTTTCTTCACGCGGACCGGTATCAGCTTCGCCCGAAAATGCTCTAGGTGGTCTTGATCGTGACTGAACCTTTTGATCTTGAAGCCTTCTCCCGGATTTACGCCGCCGGGAAGGCCCAGGTGGTGACGACAAGCCTCGTCGCTGATCTGGAAACACCGGTTTCGGCCTATCTGAAGATTGCGGGCGAGCAGCCCAATGCGTTCCTCCTCGAATCCGTCGAGGGTGGAGAGGCGCGTGGGCGTTATTCCATGATCGGGTTTGCGCCAGACCTGATTTTCCGTGCGACTGGCGACAAGGCCGAAATCAACCGCACCCCCGCGCAGGATTTTCAGGCGTTTGAGCCATGTGATGCGCCACCCCTTCAGGCGCTGCGGCAGATTCTGGCGGAATCAGCAATTGATCTGCCGGAAGGCGCGCCGCCCATGGCAGCCGGCGTCTTCGGCTATCTGGGGTATGACATGGTCCGGCAGATGGAGCGCCTTGCTCCTGCCAAGCCAGACCCGATTGGCGTACCGGAAGCTCTTCTCATCCGCCCCACCCTCATGGTGGTGTTTGATGCGGTGAAGAATGAGCTGAAGGTGGTAACACCCGTGCGTCCCCAAGAAGGGATCAGCGCACGGGCCGCTCATGAAGCGGCACTGGAACGGCTGGACAAGGTGGCTCGGGCGCTGGAAAGTGCCGTGGCTCATGCTGCACCGGAACCCTTCCATGGTGAGGTGGCTGCCGTCTCCAATACTGAGCCGGCGGAATATCTGTCCATGGTGGAGAAGGCGAAGGAATATATCCGCGCCGGAGACATCTTTCAGGTTGTGCTTTCCCAGCGCTTCGAAAGCCCCTTCACACTGCCTCCCTTCGCCCTTTACCGGGCATTGCGGCGCGTGAACCCTGCTCCATTCCTTGTGTATCTGAATTTCGAGGGTTTCTCGGTGGTGTGTTCCAGCCCCGAGATTTTGGTGCGGCTGCGCAATGGCACCGTTACAATTCGCCCCATCGCTGGCACCCGCAAGCGCGGCGCAACCACGGCTGAGGATGATGCACTGGCAACCGAGTTGCTCGCAGATCCCAAGGAACGCGCCGAACATCTCATGCTGCTCGATCTGGGCCGCAATGATACCGGCCGTGTCTCGCAGACCGGTACGGTCAAGGTCACGGACAGCTTCTTCATCGAGCGCTACAGCCAGGTCATGCACATTGTCTCCAATGTGGAAGGCCAGTTGAAGGATGGTGCGGATGCGCTGGACGTTCTGGCTGCCGGCTTCCCCGCAGGAACGGTTTCTGGTGCGCCCAAGGTGCGGGCAATGGAAATCATTGATGAGCTGGAGAAGGAAAAGCGCGGCATTTATGCCGGCTCCATCGGTTATTTTGGCGCAAATGGCGAAATGGATACCTGTATCGTCCTGCGCACCGCAGTGGTGAAGGACGGGCGCATGTATGTGCAGGCTGGCGCAGGCATCGTTTATGATTCCGTGCCTGAGAGCGAGCAGCAGGAATGCGTGAACAAGGCCAAAGCGCTGTTTCGTGCTGGTGAAGAGGCGGTACGCTTCGCGGCCCGGGCTGGCAATGGCCAGTAAGTGGCGTGTACTCTCTGGTATAGAGCGCTCCAGAGGATGAATGTCTTTCCTTGCCGGCATCGGTTCCGGCAGGAGTGACGGCCATGGCAAGATATTCCCGGTGCAGGGCATGTTGACCCTGAGGTCCGGTCTGCGCTTTAAAAATGGATGAGTGCCCGATGTTGTCGGGAGTTGGAGCGTCTATGACCACCGTCACGCTGATCGATAATTACGACAGCTTCACCTATAATCTCGTGCATTATCTGGGCGAGTTGGGCGCAGCCGTCACCGTCCATCGTAATGATGCGCTGAGCATTGAAGAGGTGCTGGCTGAAAGGCCGGATGCCATCGTGATTTCGCCGGGCCCATGCACACCCACGGAAGCCGGAATCTGCTGCGACCTCATTGCGCAAGCAAGCGAAAGCGTGCCGATTTTCGGTGTCTGTCTTGGCCATCAGTCCATAGGGCAGGTCTTCGGCGGGGATGTGGTGCGTGCACCAACACCGATGCATGGCAAGATGTCCGAGATCCTGCATCATGGAAAAAGCGTGTTCCGTGGTATCAACAGTGGCTTTCAGGCTACCCGCTACCATTCACTCATCGTGAAGCGCGACACCCTTCCTGATGATCTTGAGATCACGGCCGAAACGGCGGATGGTCTCATCATGGGGCTTGCCCACAAGACCCGCCCCGTTCATGGCGTGCAGTTCCACCCGGAAAGCATCGCTTCCGAGCATGGCCACACGCTGTTGCGCAACTTCCTTGAGATTGCGGACGCCTTTAACGCGACACATCCGCGGGGATAGACGCGCGCTGCTCACAGGCGCATACCGGCTTGCGCGTGGCGGGGCCGGGGTTGCTTCGGTTTTGCGCGCTCCGCTTGTAAAGTCGCCCCGTTGAGGACAAGACATGACCGATGAGTTCAAGCCCCTTCTCGGCAAGGTGGCAACTGGCGCCAGCCTCACCCGGGATGAGGCCGCTCTGGTCTTTGACAGAATGATGTCCGGCGAAGCAACTCCTTCGCAAATGGGTGCATTGCTGATGGGCCTGCGTGTGCGCGGCGAGACGGTGGATGAGATCGCTGGCGCGGTTTCGGTCATGCGCGCGAAAATGCTTCCGGTTCAGGCCCCTGCCAACGCCGTCGATATTGTCGGCACAGGCGGGGATGCTTCTGGCTCCTATAATATATCTACCTGCGCTTCCTTTATCGTTGCAGGTGCTGGTGTGCCGGTGGCCAAGCATGGCAACCGCGCGCTTTCCTCACGCTCTGGGGCGGCCGATGCACTGATGGCACTTGGTGTACGCATAGATCTCGGTCCGGAAGGTATTTCCCGTTGCATCGCGGAAGCCGGGATCGGCTTCATGTTTGCGCCCAATCACCATGGGGCCATGAAGCATGTTGGCCCGACACGGGTTGAAATGGGCACGCGCACCATTTTTAACCTGCTGGGTCCGCTTTCCAACCCCGCCGGAGTGAAGCGCCAGATGGTGGGCGTATTCGCTAAAGCGTGGATCGTCCCGCTGGCTGAGGTGCTCAAGACCCTTGGGGCCGAGCGTGCCTTTGTGGTCCATGGTTCTGATGGGCTGGATGAAATCACCCTCACCGGCCCCACCGATATTGCGGTGCTGGAGGACGGTCACATCCGCACTTTTGAAGTCACACCGGAAGATGTCGGCCTTAGCCGCGCACCGGCAGAAGCACTCAAGGGTGGGGATGCAGCCTTCAATGCCGCCGCTCTGCGCCGTGTGCTGGAAGGCGAATCCAGTGCCTATCGTGATGTTTCCATCTTTAATGCGGCGGCAACTCTGGTTGTGGCCGGAACCGTGCCCAACCTGCGTGATGGCGTGGCATTGGCCAGTGAAAGCGTGAATTCCGGCTCCGCCCTCGCCCGGCTAGAGAAGCTGGTTGAGGTTTCGGCAAAGCTCGCTCCGGAGGCGGCTCAATGAGCAATATTCTCACCCGTATCGAAGCCTATAAGCGTGAAGAGATTGCCGCGGCCAAGCGTGCGCATCCGCTGGCTGAAATCGAGGCCGCAGCCCGCGCTGCGCCACGCGTACGCCCTTTCGCCGGTGCAATCGAAAAGATGCTGTCAGACGGGCAGACCGCGCTGATCGCCGAGATCAAGAAGGCCAGCCCTTCCAAGGGGCTGATCCGCGAGGACTTTGACCCGCCCAGTCTGGCGCGCGCCTATCAGCGCGGAGGGGCTTGTTGTCTTTCGGTGCTGACCGATGCCCCGTCTTTCCAGGGCTCGCCGGAATATCTGGGCACGGCCCGCGCCGCAGTGAGCCTGCCGGTGCTGCGCAAGGATTTCATGTACGACACCTATCAGGTCGCGGAAGCGCGTGCCTGGGGTGCGGATTGCATCCTCATCATCATGGCTGGCGTAGATGACGCAACAGCACGGGATTTGGCTGCCGCAGCCACAGCCCATGACATGGATGCCATTGTGGAGGTCCATGATGAAGAAGAGCTGGACCGGGCGCTGGAATTGCCCTGCCGGCTGATTGGCATCAATAATCGTGACCTGCGCACTTTCAATACCGATCTGGCCACCTGTGAAAGGCTGGCACCACGCGTTCCCAAGGATCGTATCGTGATCGGTGAAAGTGGAATTTTCACCCCGCAAGAGGTGGCAAGGCTTGCCCGGTCTGGCATTGGCACCATACTGGTTGGTGAAAGCCTGATGCGACAGGCGGATGTGGCCAGCGCCACGTCCCATCTCCTGTCCCTGTAGGCGCACACTGCGGCATAGTGCCGGTTCCCATCTGCGACTTGAGATGAAAAACTCTTCATCCGAGAATAAACGCGCCCCGCTTCAAATGCGCATCCTCTCCGTTTCCTAAAACCGGGAGGCGCTTCAGACGGTGATAACCATGTCCCATCTCACGCATCTGGATGCTCAGGGCAACGCCCATATGGTGGACGTTTCGCAGAAGTCCGTCACGTCACGGGAGGCGGTGGCTGAAGGTTGCGTGGTCATGGCTGCCGAGACGCTCGCGCTTATCCTTTCTGGCAATGCCAAAAAAGGGGATGTGCTTGGTGTGTCCCGCATCGCGGGAATCATGGCTGCCAAGCGAACGCACGAATTGATACCGCTGTGCCATCCGCTCATGCTCACGAAAGTCGAGCTTGAACTGACGCCGGATGAAGCCCTGCCCGGCCTGCGTGTCGTGGCGCGGGTCAAGGTTTCAGGACAAACCGGAGTCGAGATGGAGGCCCTGACAGCAGTCAGCATTGCCTGTCTGACCATTTACGATATGGCCAAGGCCGTGGATCGCGGCATGTGCATCGAAGGTATTCGGCTGCTTGAAAAAACAGGTGGCCGGAGCGGACATTGGCAGGCACAGGACTAATCAGACCGAACAAGCAAAGAGGTCGCATCATGGCACTGACGCCCGTTGAGGAAGCCCTGAGCCAGATTATCTCCGCAAGCCCGTTGCTGGAGATGGAGATGGTGCCGGTTGGCGAAGCTGTGGGCCGCGTGCTGCTTCAGGATGTGGTTGCGAAGCGCTCTCAGCCGCCGGCAGATATGTCTGCCATGGATGGCTATGCCGTGTGCGGTGAGGATGCGGAGCGGTCCAATGTAACCTTGCGCGTCATCGGGGAATCGGCAGCAGGCCGTCCTTTTCAGGGCGTTGTCGGTGCGGGTGAGGCTGTTCGCATTTTCACGGGCGGGGTGCTGCCGAAGGGCGCAGACACGGTGGTGATCCAGGAGGATACCACGCGGGAAGGTGAGAGCATCAGCACGACTGCTGCAACGCCCCGGGGACATAATGTTCGCCTCATGGGATGTGACTTCCTGCAGGGCGCTCCGGGCCTGAAGGCCGGTCGTCGGCTGAGTGGGCGGGATATCATGCTGGCTGCGGCCATGAACCACGCCACATTGCCTGTTGCCCGGCGCCCCCGTGTGGCGCTGATGCAGACCGGTGATGAACTTGTTCTTCCCGGTCAGGGCAGTGGCGCGGAAAGCGAGGTGGTGGTCTCCAATGTCTATGGTCTTGCCGCTCTGGCACGCCAACTGGGCGCTGAAGTGGTCGACCTCGGCATTATCCCCGACCGGATGGATGCCACCCGTGCAGCCGTCGCGCGCGGGGTGAGCGGTGCATTTGACCTTCTTGTCACGACGGGCGGCGCCTCCGTGGGCGATCATGACCTTGTCGCCCCTGCCCTGCGCGCTGAAGGTGTTGATCTCCAGATTCACAAGATTGCGCTGCGCCCCGGAAAACCGCTGATGTTCGGCACCCGTGGCAAGGTGCTGTGTTTGGGGTTGCCCGGCAATCCAGTCTCATCGCATGTTTGCTCCGTGGTGTTCATGGCACCTGTCCTGCGCGCCATGCAGGGCGAAACGGCCAGCGTGATGCCAACTGTATCTGCGCGTCTTGCTGAGGCTGTGCCCGCCAACGGCCCGCGTCGGGACTTCATGCGCGCAACGACTTCGCGGGGCGAGGACGGAACTGTTCTTGTCACTCCGGCCAATCTTCAGGACAGTTCAATGCTGGCTGTTCTCTCGCGCGCGGATTGCCTGCTTGTACGCCCCCCACATGCGCCAGCCGCTGCAGCGGGCGAGGCCTGCGAGATATTGCCATTTTTTGATTAGGGCGGATTAACTTCATCTTCACCCTTGCGGAACACAAATGGAACAGATATGAATTGTTCATGATTTGTTTCGCACATCACAGGTTCGGCAGGTTGGCATGAGTGGAGCATATGCTCAGCCATACAGGCCAGTACGAGCCGAGACGGGGGCGTCGAGATGCTGACACGCAAGCAGTATGATCTGCTTCGCTTCATTCATGAACGCGTTCAGGAGACTGGCGTTCCGCCATCCTTCGATGAAATGAAAGAAGCGCTGGACCTGAGGTCCAAGTCTGGCATTCATCGCCTCATTACCGCTTTGGAAGAACGCGGCTTTATCCGTCGTCTCCCCAATCGCGCACGCGCTCTGGAGGTCGTGCGACTTCCCGATAGCGCTTCACCGGGAATCAGCGGTCGGAATGCAGCGCGTGGGTTCTCGCCTTCGGTTATCGAAGGAAGCCTTGGGCGTGTGCGTCCGCCGATCGAGGGGGACGATGAGCCTCCCCAGCAGGGTGTGGCCGTTCCGCTCATGGGGCGTATAGCAGCTGGTACGCCTATTTCAGCGATCCAGACCCGAAACAATACGCTGAACGTGCCTCCCGAAATTCTGGGGTCCGGCGAGCATTTCGCTCTGGAAGTGCGCGGAGACAGCATGATTGAAGCCGGCATTCTGGATGGCGATACAGTTCTGATCCGCAAATGCGAAAGCGCTGAGACCGGGGACATCATCGTTGCATTGATTGATGATGAGGAAGCGACGCTGAAGCGCCTGCGTCGCAAGGGTGCGTCCATTGCGCTTGAAGCGGCTAATCCGGCTTACGAGACCCGCATCTTCGGGCCTGACCGTGTGCGTATTCAGGGGCGCCTTGTGGGGTTGATGCGCCGTTACTGAGGCTGATGTCGCACTATTCCGCCCATGCCTCTGCTGCTGAGGCAGAGCCTTGCGGCCATGTTTCTGGAAGGTCCATGGTGTGCATGGCTTCAATTGCTGGCAGCCACGGACGGTTTATGGCTGGAGAACGGGTTGGCACTTCATGCAAGCCCGTTTTACCAGAATAAATAGCCAGTGTGCCCGTGCGCGCTAATGAGTCTGTGTTGATAATCCTTGCAGCACATTCTCCGGGAGGCATGTGCTCTGTCACTATAATTTGGGCATGCAGACAATCGGCCTCCAATCCCTCTGCCCGGTAGGAAACAGCAATTCGCCCCTTGCTGTCAGGTAATGCAGCAGTGCAGCCCAATGCATCGCAGGTGAAGGCGTTAGCAAGCTCTGGGTTTGTGGCTGTCCGGCGATCTCCCTCCCGCCCTAACCACTGCTCTGCTGTCAGCCGTCCCCTGCGCGCATTCAAAATAGAAAGTCTTCCATCAGAACCCCGGACTGCGACGGTTCTTCCATTCGGAGCAATCAGAATATCCGGTTGGGGGGGCGGGCCAGCCGAAAGTGCTGCAAGAACCAGAAATGGCAAAGCGGACAGGCGCAGCGTTCCATGCAGCAGGCATACGCACAATTGCGCCAGAGTTAGCCATGCCAGCGTCGTTCCATTCACCCAGGTTATCGGCACATCCGCACCGGGTAGGGATGCAACCCAATCCGATACGGCAACCATGACCTCGATGCCCCACCCCATCACAGGCCAAGCCAATCCGTCCCACCCCAGGGGGATCAGCAGGACTCCGATCAGACCGAAAGGCATGACCAAGAAGGTCACTGCGGGCATCGCTGCGAGATTGGCCAACAGGCCATACGTGGCCGCACGATGAAAGTGATAGGCCCCGAAGGGGGCAGTAGCCATACCGGCCAGAAGGGTTGTGGCAGCGGTGCCCAGCATGAAAACCAGTGGCACCACAATCAGCCACCGCTTCCACCCCTCTGTTTTTGGGCGAATGCGCGCAATGCTGAACGCCTCATATCCGCCCACCAGTGCAATTGTTGCGGCGAATGACATCTGCGTCCCCGCGCCAAGCAGCGCAATCGGTGACAGCAGCATCATTATAATGGCAGCAACTGCAACGGTGCGCAGCGTTAGTGCCTTTCGCCCCACCATGACGCCAACAAGAACAAGCGCAACCATAATGAAGGAGCGCTGTGCCGGAGGGTCATTGCCAGAGAGCATCAGATAGAAAGCGCTTCCTCCAAGAGCGAGAATGGCCGCCATTGACTTGATAGGCCAGCCCAGAGCCAGACCGGGGAACAGGGCCAGCCCACCGCGTGCAATCGCAAACAATGTGCCCGCCACCAGTGCCATATGCAGACCGGAGATGGAGAGAATATGAGTGAGGCCCGAGACCCGCATGCTCTCCTCCACTTCGGAGGTAATTGCTGTGCGATCTCCAGACACGAGGGCCACGGCAATAGCCGCGGTCACGCCATTGAGAGAGTGATGGATCCGCTTTGAAAGCCCTGCACGAATGCGATCCATCATGACCGCAAAACGCACGGATAAGGGCTGGACACCACCCGGTTCAATCTTTGGTGCGCCCAACCCGAAACCAATGGCACCTATTCCGGCAAACCATGGTGCGCGGCCGAAATCATGAGCCCCGGGCATGGCCGCGCCCAAAGGTGGCAGCAACTGCGCCAATTGTGTGATGCGCGCTCCCACCAGAGGTGCCGCTCCCTTTTTAAGAGTCAGGCGAACGCGTTCTGGCAATTGGTCCAGCCCCCGAACGGGGGGCCCATCAATCCGCAACAGAATCCGGTCGCTGCCGGCTCTGCGTTCCACCTTCTCTACATATCCGGTCAGGCGCACTGGAAATGGGGGCGGCGCAACACTCTCATGGGCGATCCATGCTGTATGCGCCGCAGCAATTGTAAAACCCGACCCCATGGCCGAGAGCGCGAGCAAAACGCCAAAGGAAAAGGCGTGGTGACGGGTAAGGACAGCCCCAGCAATGCTCAATCCAGATATAATCAGGCCAGCCAGAAGAGAAGGCTCTTGCGGTGCGCTGAAATAGAACAGCACACCCAGACCCATCATCACCGGCAACCAGAGAACCAGTCGACCAGAACGGGTCTCGGCGGCCCAGTCGGCCCTAATGCGCCGCAAAAAAATGCCCGCAAAAGCCACGACAATCTGCACCGTGTGGCCCTTGACCACAGTGCTATTTCGCGCGTTCAGCCCTTTGCCCTCACCCATTCCGCATCCAGGTTTCTTGTCCGGATCAGCTATGCTACATGGGCGGGCATTACGCACCATGTTTGCGCCGCGCCGCCATGGCTTTCCCATGGCACAACCTGCCTAATTGCCAGGCTTGCTTTACGCGATCTGGCACGGTTTGAGTTCTCCATGTCTGAGATCGTCACACGTTTCGCGCCTTCCCCCACCGGCTTCCTTCATATTGGCGGTGCCCGAACTGCCCTCTTTAACTGGCTCTATGCCAAGGCCAAGGGCGGCCGGATGCTTCTGCGCATCGAGGATACTGACCGCCAGCGCTCGACCACGGAGGCAATCGAGGCGATTCTCGAAGGGCTGAAATGGCTGGGCATCGATTGGGATGGTGAGCCGATCTATCAGTTCTCCAGAGCTGAGCGGCATCGTGCTGTTGTGGAGGAGATGCTCGCACGCGGCACGGCATACCGCTGCTATGCCTCGCCCGAAGAGCTTGACGAAATGCGGGAACTCGCCCGCAAGGAAGGTCGTCCGCCGCGCTATGATGGCCGCTGGCGCGACCGCGATCCCTCAGAAGCACCGGCAGACCGCTCACCCGTTGTTCGCCTCAAGGCTCCGCGTGATGGTGAGACCGTTATTGCGGATATGGTGCAAGGCACGGTCACCTTCCCGAACAAGGATCTGGATGACCTGATTCTGCTGCGCTCAGATGGCACCCCCACCTACATGCTTGCTGTCGTTGTGGATGACCATGATATGGGCGTGACCCATATCATCCGTGGTGACGATCATTTGACCAACGCTGCTCGCCAGACCCAGATTTACCGGGCGATTGGCTGGGACGTGCCGCATATGTCCCATATCCCGCTGATTCATGGCCCGGATGGTGCAAAACTTTCCAAGCGCCACGGTGCATTGGGTGTGGATGCATACCGAGACATGGGCTACCTGCCCGCCGCGCTGCGCAACTATCTGGTGCGTCTTGGCTGGAGCCATGGCGATCAGGAATTGTTTTCTACTGAAGAGATGATCCAGCATTTTGATCTGGACAAGGTCGGGCGCTCCGCAGCCCGCTTTGATTTCCAGAAGCTGGAAAACCTGAATGGCCAGTATATCCGTGCCAGCAGTGATGATGAACTGATGGACGCCCTTGATGTCGTCATCCCCCATCTTACTGATGGCAAGGCGCGTCTTGAAGCCTTGACGCCGCAACGCCGTGAACAGTTGCGTGCAGCCATGCCGGGGTTGAAAGAGCGTGCAAAGACGCTGCTCGAACTTCTCGATAATGCCAGCTTTATTTTCTCACAACGCCCACTGCCTCTGGATGAGAAGGCCGAGAAAATTCTCAGTGATGAAGCGCGCGCTTACCTGAAGAGTCTGCTGCCTCTTCTTGAGACAGTAGACTGGACGGCAGATGCAATTGAGGGCATGGTTCGTGCCTATACGGGTGAAGCGGGCATTAAACTCGGTGCTGTGGCGCAGCCTCTGCGCGCCGCCTCTACCGGGAAGTCTACTTCACCGCCCGTCTTCGATGTGCTGGCTATTCTCGGCCGCGAGGAGAGCCTCGCACGGATCAAGGATCAAACGGTGTGATTGGTTTTCGCAAAACTCATACCACTCCGGTAGAACTCGACCTGATGGGGCTCAAATGCCCCCTCCCCGCCCTGCGAACCCGTAAGGCGCTGGCGGAATTGCCAACAGGCGGCCGCCTCGTCATCACCTGCACCGACCCCATGGCTGTCATCGACATTCCCCATGTGGCGCAGGAAACGGGTGCAGTACTCGAAGATAGGATGGTGGAAACAGGGCGACTGACCTTCACCATTCACAAGCGAAACTGACCATGTGAATGACGCTTTATTTGTGGGGAGGTGATGGGGCGGTTTTATGACCGCCTCCAGGGTTGCTTTCATGAGGGTCCAGTGAACCAATCCACAGTTTCTGACATGGCAGTTCGTATTCCTTGATATGCAGGCTTGACCCTGCTGTCTCATACGCTTAACCAACAGTCATGTGAGCCCGTAGCTCAGTCGGTAGAGCACGTGACTTTTAATCATGGGGTCTTGGGTTCGAATCCCAACGGGCTCACCATTTTTCCCAATGATTTAAATACAAATTTGATTTCCTGTTTTTAGACAGGAAACTCAATAGCGGCTGCCTGAGGGCATTCCAGCCCCTCCCCTCCTATATCGATGAACTCCCTTTCCCTCGTCGGGTCAGCAGCTTCAAGCGTAATCAAAAACAAAAAAGGCCGGGCATTGCCCGACCTTTCCGAAATTTCAAACGCTTGGAGACTTATGCCAGTACATCCGTGGTCATAAAGTCAAAAGCGCTGAATTATCACGCTGCCTGAAGGTTCTCAGCAGCCTTCTTGCCGCTGCGGCGGTCAACGACGGCTTCAAACTGGATCTTCTGGCCTTCATGGAGCGGCGGCAGGCCAGCGCGCTCGACGGCAGAGATGTGAACGAACACGTCCGGGGAACCGTCTTCCGGCTGAATGAAGCCAAAGCCCTTGGTGGTGTTGAAAAACTTAACAGTACCGATGATCATGACGATTCCTTTCAAACCGACACGGATTGCCGTCGCCCAACCGAATGTCGGGCGCTCGAAGTTTCGAATTTGAGAGGGGAAAATCGCACATGCGCTGTTTGCGAGCGCGGCAACAAAGTTCGTCAGCAAGTTCGATGCGCGTAGTTATAGATATGAAATGTGTTTATGGCAAGGCCGGATATTTCAGCCCTCACTTCTTGTAATCATATGTATTATCCAAACTTATCTCAGTTCGAACCATACAATTTTATTCATTTGTTGTTCAGAAATTATAGGATCGAGATCGAGGCCTGAAGCGATGCAGTGTGTGGTGCACAGACGCCAGATGCGCTAGATGGACTTGCTGCTCCAATGCAGGGGCATGGACCAGCAGTGCACACAGCGGGGCGATATGAGGGACTTCAACTGCCTTTATTCCCATGAATTCCTGCGGATCGCGACATGCGTTCCACAGGCCGTTGTTGCAAACCCCAAAATCGCCGCCGCGCATACTCTGGAACTTGCGGAGAAGGGCAGCGCCAGCGGTGCGGCCGTGATGCTGTTTCCAGAACTAGGCCTTTCTTCCTATGCCATCGATGACCTGCTGTTTCAGGATGCCCTGCTGCTGGCCGTGGATGAAGCGCTGGCGCAGATCATCACGGCCTCATGCGATCTGTATCCCGTGCTCGTGGTCGGGGCGCCACTAAGGCAAGGGGGCCGTCTTTATAATGCGGCCTTCGTCATTCATCGGGGCAAAGTTCTTGGTGTGGTACCGAAAAGCTACCTGCCCAACTACCGTGAGTTTTACGAATCCCGGCATTTCACCCCTGGCGGACAGGTGCGTGGCCAGACCATCGAATTTGCCGGACAAAAGGTCCCGTTCGGCGTGGACCTTCTGTTTCGCGCAGAAGGCGAAGTGCCCTTCACCTTTCATGTCGAGATTTGTGAAGATCTTTGGGTGCCATTGCCCCCGTCCTGCCACGCCGCTCTCGCCGGTGCGGAAGTGCTGCTGAACCTTTCTGCCAGCAACATCACGATTGGCAAGGCACGGACCAGGCGTGAACTCTGCGCAGCCCAATCCAACCGCACGGTTTCAGCCTACGCCTATTCTGCGGCCGGGCCGGGAGAATCCACGACCGATCTTGCGTGGGATGGACAGGCTTCCATTTTCGAGTGCGGCGTGCAGCTTGTGGAAAGCGAACGCTTCCCGGAAAGCTCCACCATGGTGATGGGGGATGTGGATCTTGGGCGCATCCGTCAGGAACGCATGCGCCTGAACAGCTTTGCAGAATGCGCCCGCAATGAGAGCCCAAATGGCGCGGTCTTCCGCACTCAGTCATTCCCGCTTTCTGCACCAGAAAAGCCGGTAGCTCTCTCACGTGACATTGCGCGTTTTCCTTTTGTGCCGGCAGATTCTGAGCGATTGCTGGAAGATTGCTATGAGGCCTATAAAATCCAGATACAGGGTTTGGCGCAGCGCTTGCGCGCCACGGGTCTCAAACATGTTGTGATTGGTGTTTCCGGCGGGCTGGATTCAACGCAGGCCCTGATCGTGGCCGTTAAAGCCATGGATTTGTGCGGCCTGCCGCGTGCGCATGTTCTGGCCTACACCCTGCCCGGCTTTGCTACCTCTGATGAGACAAAGACCAATGCCTGGGCGCTGATGCGGTCGCTGGGAGTGACGGCTGAGGAAATAGACATTCGTCCCGCCGCCCGTCAGATGCTGGCGGACCTCGACCACCCCTTCGCGCAGGGTGAGGCAGTTTATGATGTGACATTCGAAAATGTGCAGGCTGGCTTGCGCACGGACTATCTGTTCCGTCTCGCCAATCTGCATCGCGCTCTTGTGGTGGGAACGGGAGATCTTTCCGAACTGGCGTTGGGCTGGTGCACTTATGGGGTGGGCGATCACATGTCCCACTATAATGTCAACGCCTCCGTGCCCAAGACACTGATCCAGCACCTCATTCGCTTTGTTGCTGGCGAACCGGACATGAGCGCCGAGACTGCGCGGGTTCTGGCCGCCATTCTTGCTACGGAGATTTCCCCGGAACTGGTGCCAGCGACAGCGGGGGCGAGCATTCAATCAACGCAGCAGATCGTGGGACCTTACCCGCTACAGGACTTCACCCTGTATTATCTGACGCGCTATGGCTTCCGCCCTTCCAAGATCGCTTATCTAGCGCATCACGCATGGCACAGGGCTGAATGCGGAGCATGGCCTGCAGCCTTGCCCGATGATGAGCGGCGCTCATATACGCTGGCTGAAATCAAGCATTGGATGAAAGTGTTTTTGGGACGGTTCTTCGTCAGCCAGTTCAAGCGCTCCACTCTGCCGAATGGCCCCAAGATTTCATCGGGGGGCTCACTTTCTCCACGTGGAGACTGGCGTGCACCATCAGACGCCGGAGCGGGACCCTGGCTGGCGGAACTGATGGATAATGTGCCGGACTGAAATGGCGGGGAATGCTTAATTGCAAGGTGGACGGTCGAGGAGACTTGCAGCCGCCTATCTCGCCTCAGGGCTTCCGGTATAGCGTCATTCCTGCCTGAATGTGTTGGCAGCAATGGTATGGCAGTGCTCACAAGCCATGCGGAAAAGCGAGGTCCGCAGAAGCTATTGATCCTTCCGAATCTGAACCATGAGCCATGCAGAGGCGGAAAGAATGAGGCCGCCAAGCCCCAGACCAATCCCTCCACCCCAAACCAGACCTTCATTGCCAGCCCACCAGTGGCCACCGAGAGCTCCGGCAACACCCAGAATAAGTGGGGCGAGGCATCCGATTGCGATCATTCCATCTGCCTCAGTTAGTCGTGCGTATCATGGATTGAGCGTCTGCAAAGCCCGGGAAAGACCTTCGCTGGTTCTGGTCAAATTGCCAACGTTCTCAAGTCCATGTGCGGCTTTGGGTGGATAGACACTTTACTCCAGTGTCTGCCTACGAGGCGGCATGCCCCTTCCCACCATAGACCTCATTTGCCCTCGCCTCGAACGCGCCGGCAAAACGCTGGAAGGCCGCATCGAACATCGCCCCCATCAGCGCAGCGAGGGTACGGGAACGGAACTCGTATGAGATATGGAACTTGACCTCACAGGAGTTGTCACCCTGCGGCAGGAATTCCCAGCGATTATCCAGCCGGCTGAATGGCCCATCCAGATATTCTACATGGATCACAAGGCGCGGTCGGTCCAGCATGACGCGGGATGTGAAGGTCTCACGGATGACCTTGTAGGCCACGGTCATGTCTGCGACGAGAATCTCGACATCCTCATCCGATCGTACCCGGCGCTTAACCCGCAGCGCCTTGCAGAGCGGCACGAATTCCGGATAGCGCTCCACATCTGCCACCAGCGCGAACATGTCGGCGGCAGAATGCTTCACAAGGCGGGAGTTAGAGAAGGATGGCACTGCGCGTCAGGCCCGTCCCTGCCGGGCTGCACGTGCTGAGCGCAGCTTCTCAAAATCCTCTCCCGCATGGTGCGAAGAGCGGGTCAGCGGGCTTGATGACACCATTAGGAAGCCCTTGGCATAGGCCACGGTTTCATAGGCCTTGAATTCATCCGGCGTCACGAAGCTTTCCACCTTGTGGTGCTGGCGTGTGGGCTGGAGATACTGACCGATAGTGATGAAGTCCACATCGCCGGAGCGCAGGTCATCCATCAGCTGGAGCACTTCATTGCGCACCTCACCCAACCCCACCATGATGCCGGACTTGGTGAAGATGGAGCTGTCCAGTTCCTTGACCTTCTGCAGCAAGCGCAGCGAGTGGAAGTAGCGCGCGCCGGGGCGCACCTTCAGATATTTGGAGGGCACCGTTTCCAGATTGTGGTTGAACACATCCGGGCGTGCCGCCACCACCACCTCAAGGGCTCCATCCTTGCGCAGGAAGTCTGGAGTCAGAATCTCGATCGTGGTCTTGGGGCTTGCCTCACGGATCGCCAGAATGGTGCGGGAAAAATGCTCCGCCCCACCATCGGCCAGATCATCGCGGTCCACCGAGGTAATCACCACGTGTGAGAGGCCTAGCTTGGCAACTGCCTCGGCCACCTTTTGCGGTTCATCTTGATCCAGCGCCAGAGGCATGCCCGTGCGTACATTGCAGAAAGCGCATGCACGGGTGCAGGTGTCACCCATGATCATGAAAGTGGCGTGCTTCTTTTCCCAGCACTCGCCGATATTGGGGCAGCCCGCCTCTTCACACACCGTGTGCAGACCATTGGCCCGGACGATACCAGCCGTCTCAGACCATTTGCCGGAACCAGGTGCCTTGACCCGGATCCAGTCCGGTTTACGCAACACCTCGGTCATCGGCCGGTTGGCCTTTTCCGGATGGCGGGGGCGCTGCTTCAGCGTATCGATCAGAGTGACCATGGACCACTTTCCAAACACAATAGCTTACAGGCTGCCGAGGCAGGCCTGCCGGCCTTTCGGACCCATGGCACCGGTTATCCGATGCCATGACGCCCCAATGAAACAGCCTCTTCGCCCATCGGCCTCAGGCGGGTTTCGAGCCTTTGATGGTGCGCCAGATGGCGAGCAGCAGAATTGCCCCACATGAGGACACGACCAACTGATCCACAAATCCGGTGCCGATATATTCCAGATTCAGCAACTCAGCTACCCAACGGCCGAGAATGCCACCCAGAATGCCCACCACCAGATTGGTGGGCAAGCCACCATTCGAGCGCATGACCTTTTCAGCAATATAGCCGGCAATAATGCCGACGATTACGGCTGTAATAATACCCATGCCAGCCCCCTCAACGTGATCGGATTGCGCGCCACACCCAGAGCAGGATGATCGCACCTACAATCGCCGCCACAAGCGTGCGGAAGAAACCGAACACCGGAATGTTCGCCAGTGCGGCAAGTTCACCACCCAGAAAAGCGCCCAAAATGCCAACGACCAGATTGGTGAGCAGGCCGTGATTGCTTTCCGTTACACGCTCAGCCACCCATCCTGCGATGAGGCCGATGATTATCATGGAGAAAAAGCCGACACCCGGCTGATTCAGGAATGCATAGCTCTCGTCCATCGGGACCTCTGCAAAACAGGGGCACATATTCTGCCCCCATTTTCTATAGCAGATCCTGAGGCACCGTGGGTCGGCGGATGGGAGGTTGCCCATCCGCCTTTCGCATCAGACGTGGATGGCGCGACCGTAAGCGCTCAGAACGCTTTCATGCATCATCTCGGAGAGTGTGGGATGCGGGAAGACGGTGTGGATCAGTTCCTCTTCCGTCGTTTCCAGATTCATCGCGATGACGAAGCCCTGGATCATCTCGGTCACTTCCGCGCCCACCATGTGCGCCCCCAGAAGTTCGCCGGTCTTGGCATCGAAGATGGTCTTCACCAACCCGTCCGGCTCACCCAGCGCAATGGCTTTACCATTGCCAATGAAGGGGAAGCGGCCGACCTTGATCTCACGACCCGCTTCCTTGGCCTTCTTCTCGGTGAGGCCCACGGAGGCGATCTGCGGCGAGCAATAGGTGCAGCCCGGAATCTTCAGCTTGTCCATCGGATGGGTATGCAGGCCCTTGATGGTTTCCACGCAGATCACGCCTTCATGCTCGGCCTTATGGGCCAGCATCGGCGCGCCGGCGATGTCGCCAATAGCGTAGATGCCGGGCACATTGGTGCGGCCAAAGCCATCAATATTGATGATGCCGCGCTCATGCTTCACGCCAACGGCCTCAAGACCCAAGCCTTCCACATTACCCACCACGCCAACAGCGGAGATCATCCGCTCTACCGTGATGTCATGCTTTGCACCCTTGGCATCCACCACATGCACAGTCACGCTGTCGGCATGCTTGGTAACGCCATTCACCTTCGCGCCAGACATGATCTTCATGCCCTGCTTCTCGAAGCGCTTGCGGGCGATGGCGGCGATTTCCTCATCCTCAACCGGCAGGATCTGCGGCATCACCTCAACCACAGTCACCTCAGCACCCATGGTGCGGTAGAAGGAGGCGAACTCAATGCCGATGGCGCCAGAGCCCATCACCAGTAGGCTCTTGGGCATTTTCTCCGGCACCATGGCCTCGAAATAGGTCCAGATCAGCTTCTTGTCCGGCTCAATGCCCGGCAGGGCGCGCGGACGTGCACCGGTGGCAATGATGATGTGTTTGGCAGAATAGTCCCCGCCTCCCTTCGCGCCCTTCGGCGGGTTCTGGGAGGCCTCGACCTTGATCTTGCCGGGTGCCGTGAGGGTCGCCTTGCCCCAGATCACGTCCACCTTGTTCTTGTTCAGCAGGAAGCCAACCCCGGAATTGAGCTGGGCGGAAACCCCGCGGGAGCGCTTCACGACAGCAGCCGGATCAAAGCTCACCTTCTCTGCCGAGAGGCCGAACTCGTTCGCATGCTGCATGTAGTGATAAATCTCGGCCGAGCGGAGCAGTGCCTTGGTGGGAATGCAGCCCCAGTTGAGACAGATGCCGCCAATATGGCTCTTTTCCACCACGGCAGTCTTGAAGCCGAGCTGCGCGGCGCGAATGGCTGCCACATAGCCGCCCGGGCCGCCGCCGATGACGATGATATCGTAGGTCTCAGCCATGAAATATCTCCTCACCACCGGCTTTTCCGGTGGGGTTGGGAAAAGAGTGGGGGGCAGCCATCATGCGCCGCTCGCCCGAGCAATGCCTTCGCCCGAGGACATGACCTGAGCCAACGCCTCCAGCGTGCGTTCAAAAAGTGACAAGTCCCGCATCGGATCTGCAGGTGAAACTTGCGCCTGAAATACAGGCAGGCCGCTCGTTTCCAGCGCCTCCGCCAACATCAGATTGTCAAACAGACCAAAGTCTTCCACATGCATCCCGTCCGCCATCATGGTCGGGGGATGTCCAGCGGTCTGTGCCGCCCCGATGCTCTCACGTGCCCGACCCAGCAAATCTCCAGGCTGGTTGCTATAAGCCGCAACCTTCTTGCCCAGAGCAAAGCCGAAGCCGATCTCGAATGCCGTTCCCGGATCAGCACTCAGCCCCCGAAAGGGTGTGAGATTAGCCACCACTGCATCGGCATTCCGGATCAGCTCAAGATTGGCAGCAAAGATCACCGCACTCATGCCCTGCCCGGCCATGACGGGCTCTCCATCAAGCGGAAACAGCCCGGTGAAGCCGTAATGACGGCACAAATCCACTTTCAGCTCGCCCAGCTTCCGCGCGTCATCAAGAAACACTTCAGGACCGGCCAGATAGATCTTCATCCCATCCGCCCTTCATGTTTTCCAGCATCGTGCGAAAGCAGAGGTATCAAGTGGAATATCCTGTGCAGCACCGTTCCACAGCTTGAAACCAGGAACCTGAAACCATCATGCGCAATGCGGCCGGGACACAAGTTCTCTCAAAATGTGCCCCGGACCACAGAGTCACTTGGCCAGAATGGCGTAGATTTCGTCCTTCAGGCGCATGCGCTGCACCCGCTGTGCCTCCGCCTCATCTTCGCTCACCGGCTCAACATTCGTCTCGGAGCGATGCACCTGACGGTTGATCTCGTGATAGGCATCAGCCAGACGTGCGAAATGGGCGTCCGTTTCCTTGAGCTTCTGGATCTTCTCCGCATATTCGGGAAAATCGGCTGCAAGCTCGTGCGGTGTATGGCTCATTTTATCATCCTGCGTTCAGGTGATGCCGTCTTGAGACTGCACGTCTCACGGCTGGAAGGCTGGCCTCTCGCCCTCTCAAGGCAAACAAGGCCAGCCCCGTTTCATGTCACACCAGCATGGACATGGGCTTCTCGATGAAGCCCTTGAATGCCGCCAGCAGCTCTGCGCCCAATGCGCCATCCATCACCCGGTGGTCGCAGGTCATGGTTACGGTCATCTGGGTCGCGATCTTCATCTCGTTACCGTCAGCCACAACCCGCTTCTCGGATGCACCGATGGCGAAGATGGAGGACTGGGGCGCATTGATAATGGCGGTGAAGTTACGCACCCCCATCATGCCGAGGTTCGAAACAGAGGTGGAGCCGCCAGAATATTCTTCAGGCTTCAGCTTCTTGTTCCGCGCACGGGTGGCAAGGTCACGCATCTCGTTGGAAATGGCGGAAAGCGTCTTCTGCTCAGCCTTCTTCACCACTGGAGCATAGAGGCCACCATCAATGGCAACCGCCACGCCGACATCCGAATGCTTCATGCGCAGCACGCGGTCTTCGGCCCAAACCGAGTTGGCAGCGGGAACGGCCTGAAGCGCCAGTGCCAGTGCTTTGATGATGAAGTCATTTACCGAGACCCTATAGGAAGGCTTGCCATCCTTGTTCAGGACGGCATTGGCATTCACCTGCTCACGCAGAGCCATCAGGTCATCGAGGGTGCAATCCACTGTCAGGAAGAAGGTCGGCGTGACCTGCTCGCTCTCGACAAGGCGGCGCGCAATGGTCTTGCGCATGCCATCGAGCTGGATTTCCTCATAGGTACCAGCCTCGTACTGGGCCTTGACCTGCTCCGCGCCCGGTGCACTTGCGACAGCGGCCTTTGGAGCATCCTTGGGCGCTGCTGCAGGGGCTGCGCTGGCCGGTGCAGATGCGGTGGCGACAACACGCGCCGCATCCACATCACGCGCAACAATACGGCCATGAGGACCGGAGCCCTTGAGGGTCGAAAGCTCGATCCCCTTTTCCTTGGCGATCCGGCGTGCGAGTGGCGAAGCAAATACCCGGCCGCCTGCCGGAGCAGCCACCGCAGGCGTTGCACTTGAGGCCGCTACAGTCGCAGGTGCGGCAGCGGCCGCAGCAGCAACCGGTGCAGGGGCGGTAGGAGCTGCAGCCGGCGCACCACCCTGCCCGGCAGCGGCAGCGACGGACTTTGCATCCTCGCCCTCAACCGCAAGCACGGCGATGATCTGGTTCACAGGAACATCCTGCGCGCCTTCCGGCACCAGAATCTTGGCGATGACGCCTTCGTCCACCGCCTCCACTTCCATGGTGGCTTTATCGGTTTCGATCTCGGCGATCACATCGCCAGACTTTACCGTATCGCCTTCCTGCTTCACCCACTTGGCCAGATTGCCCTTCTCCATGGTGGGAGACAGGGCCGGCATCAGAATTTCGACAGGCATCGGCCGTCTCCTCAGCGATAGGTCACGGCGTGGACAGCCTCGATCACATCAGCGACCGAAGGCAAGGCCAGCTTCTCAAGATTGGCCGCATAAGGCATGGGCACATCCTTGCCCGTGATGCGCAGCACCGGGGCATCAAGATAGTCGAACGCCTTGTCCATGAGCTGTGCGGCGATCTCGGCACCGATGCCGGATTGCGGCCAGCCTTCCTCAACCGTGACGCAGCGTCCGGTCTTCTGAACGGAAGCGATGATGGTCTCCACATCCATCGGGCGGATGGTACGCAGATCGATCACCTCGGCTTCGATGCCCTGCTTGGCCAGCTCTTCAGCTGCCTTGAGCGCATAGGTCATGCCGATGGAGAATGACACCAGCGTCACATCCTTGCCAGAACGGGCAATGCGTGCCTTGCCGATGGGCAGAACGAAATCATCCAGCTTCGGCACTTCAAAGGTGTGGCCGTAGAGAATTTCATTCTCAAGGAAGACAACCGGGTTGGGGTCGCGGATCGCCGCCTTGAGCAGGCCCTTGGCATCTGCCGCCGAATAGGGCGCTACCACCTTGAGGCCCGGAATCTGGCTGTACCAGGCCGTATAGTCCTGGCTGTGCTGGGCCGCGACGCGCGCCGCAGCACCATTCGGGCCACGGAAGACGATGGAACACCCAACCTGACCGCCAGACATATAATGCGTCTTGGCCGCAGAGTTGATGATGTGGTCAATCGCCTGCATCGAGAAGTTGAAGGTCATGAACTCGACGATGGGCTTCAGGCCGGCCATCGCCGCACCCGTTGCCAGACCGGCAAAGCCGTGCTCGGTGATCGGCGTATCCACGACGCGGCGATCACCGAATTCCTGCAGCAGGCCCTGCGTGATCTTGTACGCCCCCTGATACTCAGCCACCTCTTCGCCGATGACGAAGACATCGCCGTCGCGGCGCATCTCTTCGGCCATGGCATCGCGCAGCGCTTCGCGCACGGTCTGCGTGACATATTCGGTGCCGGCGGGCACTTCCGGGTCCGCATGGGCAACAGCCGTGAGGGCAACCGGGGCAGCAGTTGCCGGTGCGGCAGCAACAGGCGCTTCAGAAGCTGTCGCGGCAAGTGCGGGAGCGGGCGCAGATGAAGCTGCTGCATTCACATCCTCGCCTTCGGCGGCGATGATGGCGATCAGCGTATTCACAGCCACATCCTGCGCACCTTCCGGCACCAGAATCTTGGCGAGCACGCCTTCATCCACGGCTTCCACTTCCATGGTCGCCTTGTCGGTTTCGATTTCGGCGATCACATCACCGGGCTGGATCTTGTCGCCTTCCTGCTTCACCCATTTGGCGAGGTTTCCCTTCTCCATGGTGGGGGACAGGGCCGGCATGAGGACATCAATGGCCATGGCAGTCAGCTCTTGCTGGGCGGCGGAGCGGGAGATGGAACCTTGCGTCCATGCACTCCCGCGAAACCCGCGCCATGATGAGAGGAGTAGCGGCGCATTTCGCCGCAACAACGAATGAAAGGGAGAAGGCGCACCCGGCCACGGGGGATAAGATGCGCGCCATCTCGCACCCGCTCAGCGCAGGATGTCCGTGTACAGCTCGGACGGATCCGGCTCAGGATCATTCGTCGCAAAATCGGCGGAAGCAGCAACGATCTCGCGAACCTCCGCGTCGATCTTCTTCAGGTCTTCCTCGGCCACCTGATGCTCTTCAAGCAGTCGCGCCCGCACCTGTTCGATGGGGTCATGCTCGGTCCGCATCTTCTGCACCTCCTCCTTGGAGCGGTACTTTGCGGGATCGGACATGGAGTGGCCACGGTAGCGGTAGGTCTGCATCTCGAGGATGTAGGGGCCCTTGCCGGTACGGGCGAAGGAAAGGGCACGCTCAGCTGCAGCGCGCACCGCACGCACATCCATGCCATCCACCTGCTCGCCGGGGATATTGAAGGAGACGCCGCGCTTTGAGAAATCGGTCTGAGCGGAAGAGCGGGTCACGGAAGTGCCCATCGCATACCGATTGTTCTCGATCACATACACCACGGGAAGCTTCCAGAGCTCCGCCATGTTGAAGCTCTCATAGACCTGCCCCTGGTTGGCCGCACCATCACCAAAATAGGTGACGGAGACCTTGCCATTTTCGCGATAGCGATCCGCGAAAGCGAGTCCGGTGCCGAGGGAGACCTGCGCACCCACGATGCCGTGACCACCAAAGAACTGCTTCTCGATGCTGAACATGTGCATCGAGCCGCCCTTGCCCTTGGAATAGCCACCGCGCCGGCCTGTCAACTCGGCCATCACGCCATTGGCTTCCATGCCGGCAGCCAGCATATGGCCATGGTCACGATAGCCGGTGATGACCTGATCGCCATCTTCCATGGCCATCTGCATGCCAACCACAACGGCCTCCTGGCCGATATAGAGATGGCAGAAACCGCCGATGAGACCCATGCCATACATCTGGCCCGCTTTTTCCTCGAAGCGGCGGATCAACAGCATCTCGCGGTATGCAAGAAGATCGTCATCCTTCGTGAAAGTTGCAGGCTCGGACGAGGCTGCGGCGGTGCGTGAGGTAGACTTTCTAGGGGCCATTGGCATCCTCGAGAAGTGCTGGAGTTGTATTTTCTCTACTCCACCTCTCGCACACCTCAAAGCATCAAATGCTCTTTGTGCATCGCAACATGCTGCAAACACTTGATTTTGCGATGTTGAACCAAAATTTAGTTCATGTGCATGATGAACCAAATTTTGGTTCAGTTGCTGCGAAGCAATACAATATCGTCCGGATGAATGAAATTCAGCAGACGCCTGCCCTGCTCATCCAGAAGGTCCGGATCGAGTCGACTGGCAGCCAGAAGCGACACCTTGTGCTCTATCATGGAGCGCTGGCTCCGCAGGTCGGCAAGCTCAGCCTCAAGCTGCTTGAGCTCCTGCTCATAGTTGCGTTTGGCGACAAGGCCATGATCACCCGTATAGGCGTGATAGGCGAAGTAGCCGATGAGGGCCGCCGCCCCCAGATGCAGGGTCAGCGTGGCCAATATGGAGCGGAGGCGAGAACGGCTTTGCATGGGGGAGAGTATAGGCCATGCCGGTTTCCGTCCTGTTAAAATAGTCTCTCGTCTAATTCTGGATGCGCATCTTGCGTGCTGTCTTCCTCATGCCCGGATGCAGCGATGTCGTCTCCTTGCATGAACGCACAGGAGGCTTGCGAAATCCGTCATGGTTTTTGTGCTGGTTGCGCGGCACAACAGCACGGACAGCACGATACCGCAGCGCAGAATCTGTCTCGGCGGCATTGTGAAGCATACGTTTTAAAGCTTTCAGGAGAAGGCAAATGACCAAACCCGTGATCGCGATCGTGTACCATTCCGGTTATGGCCACACCAAGGTTCAGGCTGAAGCGGTTCTGTCCGGCATTCAGGATGTTGCCGGCGTAGAGGGCATTCTGGTTCAGGCCGAGAAGGTGGATGACCACTGGGAACAGCTGGATGATGCCGCCGCCATCATTTTCGGCTCGCCTGTTTATATGGGCAATGTCGCCGCCGCCTTTCAGACCTTCGCCGAGAAGAGCTCCAAGCGCTGGTTCGAGAGCAAGTGGAAGGACAAGCTGGCAGCGGGTTTCGTGAACTCAGGCAGCCAGAACGGCGACAAGTCTCAGGCTATCAATGCCCTGTTCACGCTTTCCCAGCAGCACGGCATGATCTGGGTTGGTCTTGGCCTGCTGCCGGGCAACAACAACTCCGGCGGCTCGGTGAATGACACCAATCGCCTCGGCGGCTTCTCTGGCGCATTTGCGCAGTCGAATGTCGATCAGGGCGCAGATGTTGTTCCCGCGGATGCAGACCGCCGCACAGCTGCGCATCTCGGCAAGCGCGTGGCTGAAGCCGCTCTGCGCTGGACCCGTGGCGCCTGATTACTGCCCCATATCTGAAGCCATAAAAATGCGCCCTGCCAGATCTGGCCGGGCGCATTTTTATTTGGCCACAGGGCAGAGATTAGCCAAATCGAGATGCGTCCCTGAAGTTTCAGGAATGCCCACTAGAACTTGTTGGCCCGTGGAAAGCCCTTAGGTGGCATCCGCCCGGCAGATGCGCGTTCTCCCTGCCATTCCATCAGTTCTGTCACAGTCCATGTGCGGCCGGAAGTATCCTCCCATGTCAGGCCCTCGCTCAGCGTGAAGAGCTTGATATCGGAGAGATCACCATCACGATAACGCTGTAGCCGCACACCGCGCCCGCGGGTCAGTTCAGGCACCTGAGACAGTGGAAACAGCAACAGCTTGCGATTTTCACCAATCACAGCAACGCTGTCTCCCTCCACCACACGTACAGCATGCAGAACATCCGGTGCATCCACCAGCAGAACCTGCTTGCCCTTGCGGGTATTGGCGATGCAATCGTCTTCGCCGACGATAAATCCCCTGCCCTGTCGCGATACAACCAACAGCTTGCGGCCGGCCTGATGCGTGAAGATGGTGACGATCTCGATCTCCTGATCCAGATCGACCATCATCCGCACCGGCTCACCATGCCCGCGCCCACCCGGCAACTTGGCGGCATCCAGCGTATAGAACCGCCCGTTTGAGGCACAGAGCATGAGCTTGGATGTCGTTTCGGCAAAGAAGGAGTGGCCGAGACCATCATCCGTCTTGAATTGCAGGTTCGACAAATCCTGCACATGCCCTTTAAGCGTGCGAATCCAGCCCTTCTGCGACACCACGACAGTTATGGGCTCGCGCTCCACCAGCGCCTCTGTGAAGGCATCCTCTCCAAGTTCCGGGGTGGCAGCGAATGTCGTGCGACGGCGCCCCAGTTCCGTCTCGGGGCCATAGGTCTTGCGGGTTTCACGAATATCCTTCGCGATCGCCTTCCACTGTGCACCCTCGGATGCCACCAGCTTGTTGAGCGCCTCCTGCTCCTTGCTCAGCGCATCATGTTCCTTGCGAAGCTCCATTTCCTCAAGGCGGCGCAGTGAACGCAAACGCATGTTGAGAATGGCTTCGGCCTGCACATCCGTAAGGCTGAAGGTGCGCATCAACTCGACCTTGGGCTCATCCTCCTCACGGATAATACGGATGACCTCATCAAGGTTGAGGTAGGCAATAAGGTAGCCACCCAACACCTCCAGCCGATGCGCAATCTTGTCCAGCCGATAGCGGGAACGACGCAGCAGCACCTCGCGCCGATGGTCCAGCCATTCGCGCAGCGCCTCGGCCAGCGAGAGCACCTTAGGCACCTGCCCGCGTACCAGCACGTTCATGTTGAGCGATACGCGCGCCTCAAGCTCCGTGAGCTTGAATAGGCTCTCCATCAATACTTCGGCATCCACGGTCCGGGCACGTGGCTCCAGAACAAGGCGGATGTCTTCGGCGCTTTCATCGCGCACATCAGCCAGCAGCGGAAGCTTCTTGTCTGTCAGCAACTCGGCGATTTTCTCCACGAGGCGTGATTTGGCCACCCCGTATGGAATCTCTGTCACCACCACCACATAACTGCCGCGCCCGGCCTCTTCCTTGTGCCATCGCGCCCGCACACGAAAAGCGCCGCGCCCGGTGGCATAAGCCTCTGCAATGCCCACCGGATCATCTACCAGAATGCCACCCGTGGGAAAATCCGGCCCCGGGACAATGCGTAGAAGATCCGCAGAAAGCGCATTCGGATGATCGATCAGGTGCAGCGCCGCATCCAGCAGTTCTGCAGCATTGTGGGGCGGAATAGACGTGGCCATGCCCACGGCAATGCCCTGGGACCCATTGGCCAGAAGGTTGGGGAATGCGGCCGGCAGAACGGCGGGCTCTTCCTCAGAGCCGTCATAGGTGGGCCGGAAGTCCACGGCATCTTCGTCGATACCATCCAGCAGCAGGCGGGCGGTTTCTGTTAGCCGCGCTTCGGTATATCGCATGGCGGCGGCATTATCGCCGTCCACATTGCCGAAATTGCCCTGCCCATCCACCAGAGGATAACGTTGCGCGAACTCCTGCGCGAGACGCACGAGCGCATCATAGACCGACTGGTCACCATGGGGATGGAACTTGCCGATGACATCGCCCACCACGCGGGCAGACTTCTTGAAGCCCTGCCCCGGATCCAGCTTGAGCTGGCGCATGGCATGCAGGATGCGTCGGTGCACCGGCTTCAGGCCATCGCGCGCATCGGGCAGCGCGCGGTGCATGATGGTGGAAAGGGCGTAAGCGAGATAGCGCTCTTCAAGCGCCGTCTTCAGTTGCACGGTCTCGATGTGACCGCCACCGGGAGGAGTCGTCGAACGGGTTGCCATAGCTGCCAGTACCCTGCAAAAGCAATGGGAACAAGACGCTTGTGCGCTTCAGGCCGGACAGATTGGAGCGCCGGCCTGATCCATCCCCACTTTGTCTGCTCAGATGGAAACGGGGTTCGCCTTGGCGATACCGTCAAAAGCCTGAAGCACCTTCAACAGCGCCTCCAATTCCCCCAGCGGCACCATGTTCGGACCATCCGAGGGGGCGTGATCCGGGTCCGGATGCGTTTCGATGAACACGGCAGCCACACCTACGGCCACGGCTGCGCGTGCCAGCACGGGCACGAACTCGCGCTGCCCACCGGAAGATGCACCCTGCCCTCCCGGTTGCTGCACCGAGTGGGTGGCATCAAACACAACGGGGGCGCCTGTGGTCTTCGCCAGTGTCGGTAGCGCGCGCATGTCGGAAATCAACGTGTTGTAACCAAAGGACACGCCACGCTCTGTTACCAGCACTTGCGGGTTTCCGGCACTGGTGAGTTTCTTGACCACATTGGCCATATCCCACGGCGCAAGGAACTGCCCCTTCTTGACATTCACCACGCGCCCTGTCTGTGCAGCAGCAACCAACAGATCGGTTTGCCGACAAAGAAAGGCCGGAATCTGTAGCACATCGACCACTTCCCCCACGGGCGCGCACTGCTCAATGTCATGCACATCCGTAAGCACAGGCAACCCCAGTGTCTCGCGAATTTCCGCGAACACAGGCATGGCCGCTTTCAGCCCCATGCCGCGCGCCGCATTCACTGAGGTCCGGTTGGCCTTGTCGAATGAGGTCTTGAAGATAAGGCCCATGCCCAATCGTGAGGTGATGTCCTTCAGATGGGCGGCGACCTCCATGGCATGGTCGCGGCTTTCCATCTGGCAGGGGCCCGCAATCAGGGCCAGGGGAAGGCTGTTTCCAATCCGCACATCGCCCACGCTGACAATGTTGTCTGGCTGGATCGCGCTCATGACCTGGGGCTCATCATTTAAAGGATATGGCCGCAAGATAGCGGCCAATCATTCGAAAACAAGGCAGGCCCTCATGGGGTCTGCCCGCTAAATTGGAGAAAGGGGGGCATATTCCAGCCCCCGTTTCCTCACGCCTCGCGGCGCTCAAATACCAGGGTTGCCCCCATGGCGGCGCGTGGGGGCACGACGATAATGCCTTCGACCGCCTCCTCAACCATGCGCCGGGCCTCAAGAGAACGGCGCAGATCGGTAATATCGGGTGTTGCGAAACGAATGGCTGCGATCCGAAGCCCTTCTCCGCCGGGAGCAGGTACGCCATAGCGCTCGGTAAAGAGCGGACGGGTCATGACCTCGATTTCACCACGTGGGGTCTGGGCAACGTACCAATCATCACGGGCGCGCAGCACGGGCACATCCGTCAAGGTGTTGAGTACATGCTGGTGGGCCGCAGGCTCATCCGCCACCAAACTAAGGCCGGCAAGACCCGTGACACCATTGGAATGGCGTTGGAAATCAGGTGCCCAGAAATTCTCGGGCCGGTGCTGCGTGCACGTGAAAACACCAAGATCCGGCGACAGGGGGTCATGGGCAAAAGCCAGCGAGAAGGAAACCTCTCCTTCCTCACCATCAGGGCGACGCCCCATGCGGGAGGCATGAACAGTCGCAAAGCCGCCAAACCCGGCTGCATCGAACACCTCCTTCTCGGCGGCGGCGTCACTGCCTTCCAGCACCATCATGGAAAGGCCTTCGCCGCACCGGTTCTGAAAACCGGCATTAAAGCCTCCGAAGGAGAACTTACCTTCTTCAACCGGGGGAAGCTTTTCCGCATCCGTGATCTGCAACAGCTCGATGAAGAAGCCAGGCGTCTGGATAATCCGATTGGCCGTGCCCCATGGGTGGACATTACGTACACCGACAGTGAAACCGAGCAGGTCATAAACCTCCCCGGCAGCATCCAGATCCCGGACAAGATGGACAACGTGATCGAGGCCGCGTCGCATGGACTCTCCTTCATCGAAATAGCCTGCCATACGGCCAAAGCGGGGCACCAGGCACGGGGCAGGATGACAGCGAGCAAATCAGCCCGCTCTGTTTTCAGGCCTATTCGTGAAACGCCGTATCACATGCGCGATGCAGCTCGATATCGAACAGGCGGCGGGAGCTTAACGGCAAAAATGCGATTTTGGGAAAGAGATTATGACATGGCTCCAACGCCTGGGGATCAAGAACGAAGTATGACACCCGCTCCCCTGCCGCACCGCGATATTTCAGCCAAACAAGAGTTTGATAAAAATGAAAAATCCAGGATTCGGCATCCTGGATTTGGAAATCCAAATCTCATCTTGAGATGAGTTCCAAAGCGTCACAGACACTGTCTGGGCAGGAGAAAACGACCTCCTCCCGCCCCGACAATGTCTCAAACAAGGCGACTCTGTACCATTGCCGCCTGCACAAAAGAGGCAAAGAGCGGATGGGGCTCAAATGGACGTGAACGCAATTCCGGATGGAACTGGACGCCGATGAACCATGGGTGATCCCGATATTCCACGATCTCCGGCAGCAGCCCGTCAGGTGACATGCCTGAGAATTTCAGGCCATGCTCTTCCAGCCGCTCACGATAAGACGTGTTCACCTCATAGCGGTGGCGATGACGTTCGGAAATCCGGGTTTGGCCATAGATTTCAGCCACGCGGCTTCCGTCTTCAAGCTGCGCGGGAAAAGCCCCCAATCGCATTGTGCCGCCCAGATCGCCCTTCACAGAACGGCGCTGCAATTCCTCACCCTGAACCCACTCGGTGAGCAGGCCCACGATTGGTTCTTCTGCGGGTCCGAATTCTGTAGAATCAGCATTTGGAATGCCGGCAAGATTGCGCGCCGCCTCGATGACCGCCATCTGCATGCCGAAGCAGATGCCGAGATAGGGCACATGCCGCTCCCGGGCAAAGCGCGCTGCACGAATCTTGCCTTCCGAACCACGCTTGCCGAAACCTCCGGGCACCAGAATGCCGTGGACATGCTCAAGGAAGGGTGCCGGATCCTCGCGCTCGAATGTCTCACTCTCGATCCAGTCGAGATTGACCTTCACCTGATTGGCGATGCCACCATGCGTCAGCGCCTCGATCAGCGACTTATAGGCATCCTTGAGGCCGGTATATTTACCGACGATGGCAATGGTCACCTCGCCCTCGGGATTGCGCACACGTGCTTCAATATTGGTCCAGCGTGACAGATTCGGTGCAGGTGCGGGCTCAATATTGAATGCCGCCAGCACTTCGCTATCCAGCCCCTCAGCATGATAGGCGGAAGGCACCGCGTAGATGTTGTCCACATCACGCGCCTCAATAACCGCACTCTCCCGCACATTGCAGAAGAGCGACAGCTTGCGCCGCTCCTCGCGCGGAATTTCACGGTCTGTACGGCACAGCAGGATGTCTGGCTGAATACCGATCGAACGCAGTTCCTTCACGGAATGCTGGGTCGGCTTGGTCTTTAGTTCACCTGCGGAAGGAATATAGGGCATGAGGGTGAGATGGATAAAGATGGCATGCCCGCGAGGCAGCTCATTCTTCAGTTGACGCGTCGCCTCAAAGAAGGGCAGCCCTTCGATGTCGCCAACCGTGCCACCCACTTCAATAAGAACGAAGTCGTAGCCTTCATTGCCCTCAAGAACGAAATCCTTGATGGCATTGGTCACATGCGGAATCACCTGAACCGTGGCGCCGAGATAGTCACCACGACGTTCCTTGGTGAGGATATCCATATAGATGCGGCCGGTGGTGATGTTATCCCGCCGCGTGGCCGGACGCCCGGTAAACCGCTCATAGTGGCCCAGATCCAGATCGGTCTCCGCACCATCATCGGTAACGAACACTTCGCCATGCTGGTAAGGGCTCATGGTGCCCGGATCGACGTTCAGATAAGGATCCAGCTTGCGCAGCCGCACCGTGTATCCGCGTGCCTGAAGCAGGGCACCGAGAGCTGCCGCGGCAAGCCCCTTGCCCAGAGAAGACACGACGCCGCCGGTGATGAAAATATAGCGCGCCATGGACTGACCTCACCTCAATACAAACGCGATTCGGCGAGCCGAAGCCTGTTGAGGCCTCGTCTCGCCACTCAATTTTATGCCGCCGGAATGATTCCTGCGGCATTCAAACTCACTGAGACTGCGGAACCTGCGGCCCACCAGACGATGCCGGTCCACCCTGTGGGGTGATCTGATCGAGAATCGAGCTGCCCGGCTGCGGTGCAGCTGGCACACCCTGCGCCGGTGCACCCGGCTGAAGAATAGAGCTCGGCGTCCGGTTCCAGCCCGCCGAGATGGTGAGCGAAAGGGAGGTGATGAAGAAGAGCGCGGCAAGAATGGCCGTGGTCCGCGTCAGCACATTGGCCGTTCCACGCGCAGAGAAGAAGCCACCGGAACCGCCGCCGCTACCGCCGCCGACTCCCAGACCTCCGCCTTCCGAGCGCTGGATCAGCACCACGCCGATAAGCGACAGCACCACCAAGAGGTGAATTACGATCAAAACCGTCTGCATGGAATCCATCATGTTCGCGCCGCGGGCGGAAAGCCGGGCGCGCCAGTCGGTCGGGTTCCTACACGATCAAACCGGCCGAGGGAAGCCCGACAAGCTAAAGATTGTCCACATTGCCGTGAGTTGCGAGAAAGCTAGCCGTGGGATTTCACCTCCAATGCCTGCTTTTCATCCTCTTTTCCGGGCACCCTATATATGGCGACATCTCTTGTGTCGAACTGTGAGCCACCTTGACATCCCACTGCTGTTAAGGCTATTTCGCCGCCACGAACGGCCGCTTTGGCAGCGCGTCCGTATTTCTATTGTGAACCGACAAGGCCGCGCGCCGCATAAGCGGGCCCAAGGAAAAAAGACATGGCCAAGGCTGCAACCATCAAGATCAAGCTCCTGTCCACTGCGGATACGGGCTCGTTCTACGTGACCAAGAAGAACTCCCGGACCAAGACCGACAAGATCGTGCTGAAGAAGTATGATCCGGTCATCCGCAAGCATGTGGATTTCCGCGAGACCAAGATCAAGTGATTCAGCGCGGCGCCCTGCGCCGCGTCATATCCGGCGGCGTATTCATCACTCCGAAGGAACGATAGAGGGCGCCACAGGGCGCCCTTCTTTTTGCCCTGGATCTAATGAAACCGTTTTGTGGGCAGGTTCAAGCACGCCGCATACATGCGCGGCCTGCATTGTTGCACCTGCTGTGATACTTCTGCCCGCAGCCCTCCTCGAACAAGTGCGGATGACGCATGCAATCGTTGAAGCTTCGCCTGCAGGCCTTCTGGCGCCACCCGTTCAGCAAGTTCAAACGCGAGGCGTTCAGCCGGAATGACTATAGCGCCTGGCTCCGTCGCTATGCCGGACTGAATGACACGCATCGTGAGCAGATGCGGGCCATGCAGGCGCAATGGAATGCGCCGCCCCTCATCTCAATCATCATGCCCGTTTATAATGCGCAGATCGACTGGCTGAAGCAGGCCATTGATTCTGTCCGGCACCAGATATATCCGCACTGGCAACTTTGCATCGCAGATGATTGTTCCACAAACCCCGAAATTCGCGCCATTCTTGAGGCTTATGCAGCTTCGGATTCGCGAATCCAGGTGATATATCGCCCGAAGAATGGCCACATCTCGGAAGCTTCCAATTCAGCTCTTGCATTGGCGCAGGGTGAGTGGGCCGCTCTTCTCGATCAGGACGACCTGCTGAGCGAAGATGCGCTGTTCTATCTGGCGCGTACAATCATCCGGCAGCCGGCTGCACAGATGATTTATTCCGATGAAGACAAGATCAAGGGTGACGGTGTTCGCTTTGATCCCAGCTTCAAGCCGGACTGGAACCCGGACCTGTTCCGCGCCCAGAACATCTTCTCGCATCTCGGTGTCTATCGTGTAGGGCGGGTTCGCCAGCTTGGCGGTTTTCGCAAGGGGTATGAAGGCGCGCAGGATCACGATCTGGCCCTGCGCTACTTTGAAGGCCTGCCGCCGGAAGCCATCTGCCATATCCCCCGCGTGCTGTATCATTGGCGCAGTCATGCCGACAGCACGGCCCAAAAGGGCAGCAACAAGACCTATGCCTCGGATGCCGGGCAAAACGCGCTGCAGGACCACCTTGCCCGGACAGGGATTGCAGGAGATGTCGAGATCATCACGGATGGCGTTTATCGCATCCATTACCATTTGCCGGCCAACCCGCCGCTGGTAAGCCTGATTATTCCCACGAGAAACGCCGTGGATCTGGTTCGGCAGTGTGTCTCATCAATTCTGGAAAAGACGACCTATCCGAACTATGAAATCATCATTGTAGACAACAACTCTGATGATGAAGCTGCCCTGCTCTATTTCCGTGACATTCAGAATCACAAGAATGTCCGTGTTCTTCGCGACGAGCAGCCTTTCAACTATTCAGCCATCAACAACAATGCCGTGCACCACGCCAAGGGCGATTTGGTAGGGCTCATCAATAATGACATTGAAGTGATCTCTCGCGCGTGGCTGGATGAGATGGTTGGCCTTGCACTTCAGCCCGGGGTTGGTGCCGTGGGCGCGCGCCTGCTTTATCCGGACGGCAGACTACAGCATGGCGGTGTTTTGCTTGGGCTGGGCGGTGTGGCCGGACATGCGCACAAGCTGATCAAGCGCAAGTCAAATGGCTACATGAAGCGGGCAATTTTGACCCAGTCCTTCAGTGCTGTCACGGCCGCCTGTCTCATCGTCAAGAAGAGCATTTATGAGGAGGTTGGCGGGCTTGATGAGCAAAACCTCAAGGTCGCATTCAATGATGTCGACTTCTGCCTGAAGGTGCGCGCAGCCGGTTACCGCAACATATGGACACCATATGCGGAGCTTTATCATCACGAGTCCGCCACACGCGGAACCGAAAACACGCCAGAAAAGCAGCAGCGTTTTCTCTCGGAAATCGAATTTATGAAGCAACAGTGGGGTGGGCTGCTGGGGCAGGATCCTGCCTATAATCCGAATCTCACCCGGGACAGGGAAGACTTCTCCCTGGCCTGGCCACCACGAAATACTGAAGACCCGACACCGGCCTCATAACAGCGGTGAGCCTTACTTACGCCGTGTCGCATATCGCCGATCTGCCGCTGATAATAAGTGCAAACAATCCTGTAAGGTGCACGTAATTTTCGTATGCCAGCAATAGCCCTTCATGTACATATGAACGATATGAGGGGGCTCATTCATGGCAAGTGGGCATACGCACGTCGGCCATCCGGGCGGCAGGATCGTTCCGATCCTGCTCTGTGTCGTTCCCTTTAGCCAGATTCCCCTTGATGCCTACACACCCGGCCTTCCACAAATGGTGGAAAGTCTGGCGGCAGATTCAGCATCCATGCAGAATACCGTCACCGCCTATATGCTGGGCATGAGTGTGGCGCTTATCCCCGTTGGTGTTGCTTCTGACATGTTCGGGCGGAGGCCCGTTCTACTTGCCGGGCTTGCGATACTGGTCGCCATGAGTATCGCATGTGCGCTCGCTGACAGCGCTCTGCTGCTACTGGTTTTCCGCTTTCTGCAAGGGGTTGGCGGCTGCACCTGCCTTGTTGTCTCCTATGCCGTTGCCGCAGATTGTTTTCGCGGACGTGAACTGACCTCAATTGCCGGATTGCTGGGTGCCGCCTGGGGACTTGCCCCCGTACTGGCCCCCGCGGCGGGTGGCTTTATCGTCGAGTTTTCGTCTTGGCGATGGGTCTTCGGTATTATCGCGATTTCTGCCACGATCATTGCGCTGATCGTTGCCCGGTTTTTGCCTGAAACCCTGCCGGCGGAACGCCGCGCCCCCTTTGACCTACATCGCACGGCTGGCATCCTGCGCGATGCCATCACCCGCCCGCGCTTTTTGCCATTCGTTCTGGTCTTTGCCGCAGCGGCCAGTGCCCAACTCGTGTTTGGGGTTGTGGCACCATTCTTTTATCAAACCGGCCTTGGTTTTTCTGCAGCGGCCTATGGCCTCATCGCGCTGGGCTTTGGTGGCGTCAATCTCATGGGTGAGCTGGCATGCTCCCATTTTGCACGCTCCATAGCGCCGCGCCCCCTCGGCTTCAGTGCCTTTTCTCTCTTTTTCGCCAGCGCTCTTATTTTGACCGTGACCGGAATGATCTCCGGCATCACCTTCATGCCGATCACGATTGGCGGTGCGCTGATGCTGGCTGGCTGCGGTGTCCTGTGCCCGATGATGTACGGCATGGCACTCGGCCTGTTTGAACGCGACCACGGCCTTATCGGCGGCCTCATCAGTGCTCTTTGTTACCTCGTGGTGAGTGGAGCGATGGCTCTGGCCGCCATTCTTCCCGAAACCTCTCAAGCGCCTTTGGGATGGCTCTATCTCGGCCTCAGTGCCGCAGCGGGCATTCTGCTGGCGATTTCGCTCCCGGCCTCGCGCCGTCCCGCACAACAGTAAAACGAAAAAGGGTTCGCCATGAGCACCATCGGCATCCGGGGCACATTCTTCGATTTCATCGACGATCCGTGGAAGCACATTGGCAATGAGCAGGCTGCGGCCCGCTTCCATCGTGATGGCCTTCTGGTCGTCACAGATGGCATCATTGCCGATTTTGGGCCTTATGAAGAGGTGGCTCCCCGCCATCAGGGCATCGATATCACCCCCATTGAAGATCGCATCATCGTGCCCGGCTTCATTGATGGCCATATCCACCTGCCCCAGACCCGCGTTCTGGGCGCTTATGGTGAGCAGCTCCTGCCCTGGCTCCAGAAGTCGATTTATCCGGAAGAGGTGAAATACAAGGACAGGGATTACGCGCGTGAAGGTGTCACGCGCTTTCTGGATGCGCTGCTGGCTGGTGGCACAACCACCTGCCAGGCCTTCACCACATCGTCCCCGGTTTCAACGGAAGAGCTGTTTGAGGAAGCATCCCGTCGCAACATGCGCATTATTGCCGGCCTCACCGGCATTGATCGCAATGCACCGGATGAGTTCATCGATACTCCGGAGAATTTCTATCGCGACACCAAACGCCTGATTGATCAGTACCACAATAAGGGCCGCAACCTGTATGCGATCACGCCCCGTTTCGCCTTTGGCGCATCGCCTGAACTTCTCTCAGCATGCCAGCGCCTGAAGGAAGAACATCCGGACTGCTGGGTGAACACCCATATCTCCGAGAACCCCAGCGAATGCCGTGGCGTTCTCGTTGAGCATCCGGATTGTCAGGATTATCTCGGCGTTTATGAAAAGTTCGGTCTGGTGGGGCCGAAGTTTTCTGGCGGTCATGGTGTCTATCTGTCCGACGGCGAATTCCGCCGCATGTCGGAAACCGGAGCGGCTGTGGTGTTCTGCCCCTGCTCGAACCTGTTCCTCGGCAGCGGTCTTTTCCGCCTTGGACGTGCGACGGATCCGAAGAACCGGGTGCGCATGTCCTTTGGCACCGACATGGGCGGCGGCAACCGCTTCTCGATGCTCAATGTGCTTGAGGATGCCTACAAGGTGGGCATGTGCAACAACACACTCCTCGACGGCAGCCTCGACCCGGTGCGCAAGGACAGCGAGGAATCCGAGCGCAACAAGCTTTCTCCTTATCGCGGGTTCTGGTCGGTCACGCTCGGCGGTGCGGAGGGGCTGTATATCGACGACAAGCTTGGAAACTTCGAACCCGGCAAGGAAGCGGACTTTGTTGCGCTGGACCCCAATGGCGGCCCCCTTGCGCAGACATGGCATCAGTCTCTGGTGAGTGAGGATGGCCAGCCACGCACGATGGATGACGTCGCGAACCTGCTGTTTGGTGTGATGATGGTTGGCGATGACCGGTGTGTGGATGAAACGTGGGTCATGGGCCAGCGCCTGTACAAGAAGAACTGAGAACGCCTATGGCAGACAGGTCAGACCCCACCGCAGGGCCCGTCGCCCTCGTCATCCAGCGTCGCATTGTCGATGAAGGATATGCCGCGTTCACCCGCTGGAATGGCAAGGTTACGGAGCGGTTGAAGGTCTGGCCTGGCTTTCTTGGTCAGGAGGTTGTGCCCCCACAGCCTCCTGTTCATGATGACTGGGTGCTCATCCTCCATTTCACCAATCCTGCTTCTGCCCGCTCATGGCTGGAAAGTGCTGAACGGGCCGCGCTTGTCGAAGAGATCCGCCCCTATTTTGTGGGACCGGAGGATGTCCATATCCTGCCCGGAACAAGTATCAATCAGGAAGGGGCTGTTTCAGCCGTCATCTCCTTCATGGTGCCGGCCGGACAAGAGGACGCCTTTCTGACCTGGCAGCACCGCATTCAGGCTGCAGAAGCCAGCTGCCCCGGCTTCCTGCGCCATAAGATAGAAAAGCCGATCTCGGGCCTGCATGACGACTGGATTGTCATTCTCTCCTTTGACAATGATGCCAACCTCACAGCCTGGCTGGAATCCCCCTTACGGCAGACCTTGCTTGCGGAAGGAGAGGCCTTTAACGCGAGCATGAGCGTGAAACGGGCCAGCTATGGATTCAACTTCTGGTTTCCGGGTAATCCGGCACCGGAAACGCTTCCAGCAGCAAGCATATTCAAATGCAATCTCATTGTCCTGATGGTGCTCTACCCGGTCGTCTTCCTCTGGGGCTATTTTATTGGGCGGCCATTTCTTGATGCCAATGGCGCGCCGTTCTGGCTCGCGCTGTTCATCGGCAATCTTGTGAGCACCCAGTTTCTCGGCTGGTGGGCTGTTCCGGTTGTGTCGCGCGCATTCAGCTGGTGGCTCTCACCCAAGCCGGGCTTCATTCGCGAAGTGGCTGGCTATGGCGTGGTAACAGCCCTGTGCGCCATCTCAATGGCTGTGTGTGCTTTTCTTTTCTCCTGACCATGAATGATGCGCCTAAAGGCAAAGCAAGACCGCATCTTTTATCTGCACGCTTTTTAAGCGGAACGTGTCCTTTCTGAAAAAGCATTCACCGTGTTATTTTGATAAGACCTTCTCATCTGCATAAAATTTATGTCATCTTGAGAAACACTGATGTTCCGGGCAAGAGGGCGAAAAAATGCTTCTGTTCAAATGCCAGAACTGCCGACAGGTCCTGTATTTTGAGAACACGAATTGTGTGAAATGCGGGTTCCGTGTCGGCTATTTGCCGAATCTGGGACAACTCAGTGCCGTGGAGCCGGATGGCCCCAACTGGAGCGCGCTTGCAGATAAAAGCCGGCGTTATCGCTTCTGCGAAAACTGGGAACGCCATGCCTGCAACTGGATGGTGGATGCGCAGGAGGATGAAACCCTGTGCCTTGCCTGCCAGCACAACCGTACCATTCCGGACATTTCAGACCCGGAGAATTTGAAAAACTGGCAGAAGATCGAGGAAGCTAAGCGCCGCCTGTTCTATTCCCTCATCAAACTGCAGTTGCCCATTCCAACCGCAGCAAGCGGAGACCCCGAACCCCTGGCGTTCGATTTTCTTGCAGACCAACAGGATGGACAGGAAAAAGTGACCACAGGCCACGACAATGGCCTCATCACAATTGCTCTCAAAGAGGCTGATGACACGGTGCGCGAACAGATGCGCGCCTCACTGGGAGAACTCTATCGCACGATGCTGGGGCATTTACGGCACGAGGTTGGCCATTATTACTGGGACAAGCTCGTGCGCGATGGTGGAGAGCAGGAAAGCTTCAGACAGCTCTTTGGCGATGAGCGCAACGATTACGGACAGGCTCTCCAGCGCCATTACGATGCCGGCCCTCCCCCGAACTGGCAGGACTCATTCGTGAGTTCCTATGCCACCATGCATCCATGGGAAGACTGGGCCGAAACCTGGGCTCACTATATGCACATTGTCGATACGCTCGAAATGGCCAGTGCGTTCGGAATTACCATCGCTCCGCATGTGGCGGACAAGGATGAGGACCTGGAAACGGATGTCTCCTTTGACATGCACCGCGCCCTTCCAATGCAGCAGCTTATCGATGAGTGGCTTCCTTTGACCTATGCAGTGAATTCCCTGAACAGGTCCATGGGACAGCCAGATCTCTACCCCTTTGTCATTCCGCCGCCGGTGGTGCAGAAGCTCAGCTATATTCACCAGATCATTCACAAACGACCAGCTCCAAACACAGGTGAGCTGCCCGCGAATTGAATGCAGAGCCGGCAATAAAAAAGCCGCATGGGCCATGACCCATGCGGCTTTTTGTTTTCATGCGAACTTTTTTGAATGCCGCAACAACCGCGCGGCCACTCGGATCAAGAGCCGCCAAACAGAAGGAACACCACGAACATCATGAAAGTGCCGAGGATGCCAAAGGTCCACAAAATGGCCGGGCTCCAGAAAATGTAGCCAAGGGCAATGACCGCAAGCACCACCACAAGCACCAGAAGCGCAAGAAATGGCTTTCCACTATCAACCTGCTGCATTTCCGCCATGGCACATATTCTCCGGATACATAATTCTGATCATTTGCAGAATTGATATAATGCAATCTTCAGTTTGGAAAGGCTCTTCATGCCTTTCCACTCGCGATAATCCTATCCCGGGCCGCCGGGCCAGTCGACAGGTAGCGATGCCGCATGCACCCTATGGACGAGGGGGCGGCAGGTCTGCATCCAGCCGCTCCAGCAGATAGGGAAAAAACGGATTCGAGGACATGCGCAACAGCATGTCCACATTCACAATCAGCGCCCCATACTCGCCGCGCGCCGCAATGTTTCCCAGACGAACGCCAAAATTGTCAGCCGGGTCCGGGGTCAGGCCATACAGCCCATCCGTCAGCGGAAAAGGTATGGCAATGTGAGACAGGGAGTAGACATCTAGCGGGTATGTGAGGCCAAGCGGGCGAACAGTCATCTCGCTGCTTCCCGCGGGTGTCACACGGGCCTCAACCTGATCAGAATTCGAGTTGGCATTGGTCACAACAGTCGTGCGAAAGCGCCGGGGTGCCGGCGGCAACAGGCGGGAAATGGCCGTATCCGCCCGCGCATTCAGCAACTGATCAAAGTGCGTGTTGCGATTGATATCAAACAGCACAAGCTCACTGCCATTATCGGCCAGATGCGTATGCAGGGAATTGATCACCGCCCGTGTACTGACTGTGTGATCCAGAACGGACTGGAAAGTGAGAACCGGGGCCAGTCGCTGCAGTTGTCCATTGCGCTGGTGGGCCTGAATACTGGCTTGCACTGTTTGCGTCAGCAGAAAGGATTCCCGCGCTGCATTGACGGGAAATGAGTTATATTTGAATGGGTTGAACTCCGGCAGAATGCTGAGCCAAGCGGCTTTTGCAAAAGCTGGAAAGATTGCCGGCCAGCCTGCCACGCCTGAAAAGCGCGCAAATTCAGTCACGCCAATCATGGGAGAAAGCAGCACAACCTTGTCAGGGGCCACCAGAGACGGGTCATCCAGGGCATCCAGCGCATGCAGAAGCGCCAGCGCACCGCCATTTGAATATCCGATGATGTGCACGGGTTTGCCGGGGCCGGCCAATTTGCGTGCTTCACGCATCGCAAGGCGCGCTGCTGCCCGCCAGTCCTCATAATCTGCTGCCGTCAGACCACCCGGCACTGTGCCATGTCCGGGCAGGCGAATGGCGAGGGCATGGAAGCCCCGTTCCGCATAGTTGCTGGCCAGATGGCGCAGGCTATAGGGCGAATCTGTCAGGCCATGCAGGAAAACGGCGGCACCAACGGGCTCGCCGCGCGGCGGAAGCAGAAAGGTGCGATTGTAATTCTGCGCAAAATGTCCCGGATAAACCGGACTACCCGCGAAATAACGATTGAAGCCCGCGCGCTCTTGCGGCGCCAGCTTGTCCGTCACCTCCGTGCGCACCTCGGTGAAAGCTTTCTCTTCCGCTGCCAGATAGCCTGCAAGGTCGGTATTATCGATCTCCGAGGGGCTCAGTTCATGCGGTACAAAGCTGTGCCAAAGCTCCAGCGGAGGACCGCGCCAAGCTTCCACAGCCCGCACCACCAGCACGGTGATCAACACCACACCAATGGTGAACCCGATCCGCCGCCCCCATCGCCATAGCAAGCGGAACATTTTTCTTTCCCCACACACATTTGAGTTCCGTGCAGCCCTACTCTGCCCGGGCATCATAATTCAACCATGAAGCATATTCAGCACGCATGGATTGCCCCGAGACGGGCTCAGGCGTGAATTTCTGTCCTGCTAAGGGGCTGATCGATCGTGGGAGCAACCTCATCATGAAGCGGTGAGAGCAGCGCGCTCGGCAAGCCGCGACAGACCTCCGCCAGTTGCTTCAGCAATGGCCCCATGGCGGATGTCTTGCGCCAGAACAGCGCAATCTGGCGACTGGGCGCAGAATCCTGAAACTCCAGAAAATGCAGGTTCTCAGCACCGTGCCCACCGCTGTTCACAGCCAGCGCCGGCAGCAGGGTGATGCCCATGCCTGCCACCACCATCTGCCGCAGGGTTTCAAGGCTGGTGCCGCGAAACTCTCCTGTCTCCCGTGCCCCGGAAAGCTGGCATACTTCCAGCGCCTGATCTCTCAGGCAGTGGCCATCTTCCAGAAGCATCAGATTATGTTTCCCCAGTTCCGGCAATGTGAGGGTGCTCTGCTTCGCCAGCGGATGCTCTTGCGGTACAGCGACCAGAAAAGGCTCCTCGAACAGAGGTTCACCATGCAAATGGTGGTCATGGACAGGCAGAGCCAGAAAGGCGGCATCCAGCGTGCCCTGAACAAGGCGGGAGATGAGCGCATCGCTTTTCTCCTCGAACAGAAGCAGTTCAAGACGCGGAAAGCGCGCGCGTATGAGGGGTACGATATGGGGCAGCAGATAAGGCCCGAGTGTCGGGAAAATACCCAGCCGAAGAGAGCCGGCCTCTGAGGCACGGCCGCGCCGGGCCGCCTCCTTCATCTGCTCCACTTCATCCAGAATGCGCCGTGCCCGCTCCACGGCCTCCCGGCCGGCTGGCGTCAGCATCACCTTGCGTGGTGCACGCTCCACCAGCTTCACCCCGAGTTCATCTTCCAGCTTGCGAATCTGGGTGGACAAGGTGGGCTGACTGACCAGACATGCCTCAGCCGCCCGACGGAAATTCCGGTGGTCAGCCAGAGCAATCAGATATTGCAACTCACGAAGGGTCATCAGGCTTCCTCAAGGAAGTATGTCAGCAGATCCCCCCGCATCACTCAGATGGCCGGATGGACGTTTCGTCCTCCCGGCCATCCGTTTCTCATCACTTAACCCAGCCTCAGGCTGCCTTTTCTGCGGCAGCTTCAGGCGCGGAAAAACGAATGAGATAATCAAAGGCTCCCAGCGATGCCTTTGCACCCTCACCCATCGCAATCACGATCTGCTTGTATGGCACCGTGGTGCAGTCACCGGCAGCGAACACACCGGGAACCGAGGTCTGCCCACGATCACCAACGATGATTTCACCCTGCGGCGAAAGATCAAGCGTGCCCTTCAGCCATTCCGTGTTCGGCAGAAGGCCGATCTGAACGAATACGCCCTCAAGCTCAATCTTCTTGCTCTCGCCCGTCGTGCGGTCCTCATAGACAAGGCCGTTCACCTTGGCGCCGTCGCCCGTCACTTCCGTGGTCTTGGCGGAGAGCAGCACCGTGACATTTGGCATGGAGTGCAGCTTGCGCTGCAGCACCTCATCCGCCCGCAGCTTGGTATCAAACTCAAGCAGGGTGACATGACCAACAATACCAGCAAGATCGATCGCAGCTTCAACGCCAGAATTACCGCCGCCGATCACGGCCACGCGCTTGCCCTTGAACAGCGGGCCATCGCAATGCGGGCAATAGGCAACACCCTTGGTGCGATACTGGTCTTCACCGGGCACGCCCATCTTTTTCCAGCGCGCGCCGGTGGAAAGAATGACCGTGCGGGACTCAAGCCGCGCTCCATTGGCGAACTCGACAGCGATGCCCTTCTCACCGGGCTCCAGCTTGACGGCGGTGGCGAGGTTCATCAGCTCCACATCATAGGAGCGCACATGCTGCTCCAGCGATGCCACAAGCTGCGGACCTTCGGTGTAGGGCATTGAAATGAAATTCTCGATGCCAAGCGTATCCAGTACCTGCCCACCGAAGCGCTCACCGGCAAGGCCAGTGCGCACGCCCTTGCGCACCGCATAGATCGCTGCAGCCGCGCCGGCAGGACCACCGCCAACCACCAGCACATCAAACGGCTTCATGGCATTCAGGCGATCAGCCTCACGCGCCGATGCACCGGTATCCAGCTTGTTGACGATCTCTTCCGCACCCATGCGGCCCTGACCGAAGGGCTCGCCATTCAGATAGATGGTGGGAACGGACATGATCTGCCGCTCATCCACTTCCTTCTGGAAGCCTGCACCATCAATAGCGACATGCTGGATCTTCGGGTTCAGCACCGCCATCAGATTCAGCGCCTGCACCACTTCGGGGCAGTTCTGGCAGGACTGGGAGAAGTAGGTCTCGAACTTGAAGTCGCCATCCAGCGCCTTGATCTGTTCGATGAGTGCCTGCTCCACCTTGGGCGGATAACCGCCAACCTGCAGCAGAGCCAGAATGAACGAGGTGAACTCGTGACCCATGGGCAGACCGGCAAAGCGCAGGTGAATATTTTCGCCGGGACTATTCAGCGCAAAGGACGGCACGCGCCCTTCCCCATCCCGGACTTCCGTAACCGTGATCTTGTCGGAGAGCGTTGCCAGATCAGCCAGCAGCGCCTGCATTTCCTTCGACCGGTCGCTGTCATCGATGGAGACCGTGATCTCGATCGGACGGACAACCCGCTCCAGATAGGCCTTGATCTGGGTTTTCATGGCATCATCAAGCATGGGTCTTCTCCGATGAGAAATGGAAGGCAGACGTTTTCATCAGTGAGGCAGGCACATCCTGCCGGGCTGCCCCGGTCCGAAGACCGGGGCAGTAAAACGGATCAGATCTTGCCGACGAGCTCGAGCGACGGAGCAAGGGTCTTCTCACCCTCGTGCCACTTGGCCGGGCAGACCTCACCAGGATGGGCCGCGATGTACTGGGCGGCCTTGACCTTGCGCAACAGATCGGTCGCATCACGACCAATACCTTCGGCGGTGATTTCCACGGCCTGGATCACGCCGTTCGGGTCAATCACGAAGGTGCCGCGATCGGCCAGGCCCACGCCCTCGCGCAGCACTTCGAAGTTGGTGCTGATCTGCTGGGTCGGGTCACCAACCATGGTGTACTTGATCTTGGCGATGGTCTCGGAGCTGTCGTGCCATGCCTTGTGGGTGAAGTGGGTGTCGGTGGAGACCGAGTAGATCTCTACGCCCAGCTTCTGGAACTCTTCATAGTGGTCGGCCACGTCGCCCAGCTCGGTCGGGCAGACGAAGGTGAAGTCCGCGGGATAGAAAAAGAAGACGGACCACTTGCCGGCCAGATCGGCGTCGGTCACCTCAATGAACTTGCCGTCCTTGAAAGCCTGGGCTTTGAAGGGCTTGATCTTGGTATTCACGAGAGACATGGCAATTCCCTGAGTCTGATTGCGGTGCAACAGGCCGAAGCCAGTGCGAGGCACCATACGCAACTCACCCCGGTAAGCAAAATAGATAAATCGAGAATTTTTGATAGTTTTAAGCTATTGAAATGAGAAATCGCATTCTGGCACAATGCCTTGCCTGATCTCTTTACGTTTTTCAGATGGAATGCGCTGCAAAAGCGGATGCTGCGGCACAAACGCACGCAATGATCCGTCTGTGAATATGGGGGATGCCCACACTCAGGGCCCGCACATATCCATGCCTGTCGCCTATTCGTCACCTCAAATGCCGACAGTGCTGGACTTGCACGCTTACGCAGCGCATGTATCGTTATGGATGCGGGGTGACGTGAAGGTGAGGCAGTGACCGAAAAGCGCAAGCGTGGCAAAAGCGAGTCTTCCACTGATACCTTTTTCACGATTACCGAACTGGCCCGCGAACTGGGGGTGACGCCTCGCACCATCCGTTTTTATGAAGACAAGGATCTGCTTGCGCCCAAGCGCGCGGGTAACATCCGCATCTACACAAAGCGGGATCGGGCGCGCATGGTGGTGATCCAGCGTGGCAAACGGCTGGGCTTTTCCCTTCGGGACATTAAAGAATATCTCGATCTCTATGACATGGACCCCACTCAGGTGGAGCAGATGCGTATGCTGCTGGACCGGGTGAAAAGCCGCATGGACCTGCTGGAGCGCCAGCGTCTTGCTCTTGAAGAGACGATCGCGGAACTGCGGGTGATCGAGGTGGAAACGACCGAAGCGCTGAATGCGCAACTCGAGCCCGCCGATAAATCCTGAGGCGCTGCGGCAGTATCCCCGGTTTCCCAGTGCCTATTTACCGGCCAAGCCCTCTGCGGCACGTCGAGGAGCCAACACCAGAAGTGCGCCGGCCAGTACAAGGGCCACGCCCGCGCCAGCCATCAGGGTCCAGTGATATCCCTCGAAAAATGTGGACATAGCCAGAGCCACAAGCGGAAACATCACTGTGCCATAGCCCGCGCGGCTGGCTCCGATACGCCGCACAAGCAGCAGATAGATCGCAAAGCCTGCCAGGGTCTGTACAAAGATCAGGTACAGCAGCGTACCCATGTATCTGGAGCTCCAGTCGAGCACCAACGGCTGCCCACGCATCAGGACAATGAGCCCCATCACGACCAGACCGTAGAAAAAACCCCACGCGGTCATGGAGATCAAAGGCAGTTTCCTCCGGCCTGCGATACCGGACAACAGGCTGCCGCAAGAAAAGCAGAGCATGCCGGCAAGGGAGAGCAATAACCCTTTCCCCACTTCCGGCACCCTGTCTGCGCCCATCACGGCCGGGCCGAACACAAGCGCAATGCCGCAAATTCCAGCAGCAGCCCCCATCAGCAGCCGTGGGTGTATGGGCATTTTCAGAAAAAGAGCGGCGAAAGCTGGGATGATAATGGCTGCCAGGGCAAAAACAACCGCAGTCAAGCCGGAGGGCAGATAATAGCCCGCATGATAAAAGGCCAGAAAGTTGAGCGAGAACAGAGTGGTGCCCATGCCAGCAAACAGCAGATGATCGCGCCACCGAAAAAAGAAGCGCTCTTTGCGAATGAACAGAAATGCAAAAATGATCGCGGTTGCGGCCAGAAAGCGCCAGAAGACAGAAACCTCCGGCGCAACGACACCAAGCTGCATCCGCATCGGTAGCCAGCCAGAACCGAAGATTAGGATATTGGCCCCATAGAGCAGGTAGTCACGCCACCCCAATGGCGTGTCTTGACCCAGGCTGGCAACCATATCAGAACCTCTCTGGCAAGCTGGCTAAAGCTGGCCGCCATTTCCACGACACACACCATCGCATGTTTACGACTGGAGGCGCTCATGGCCCTTCACGGATTTCCCGACATCATCCGTCAGGAGATGTGGGACGCCGGTCCTCAATAAGCGAGTTCCTGAAAAATGGGCTCGATAGAACCCTGCCATTCATTTTTGAAGCGATGCAACAGAATTTCCGCCGAGCATCGACCGGAAGATACCACCTCATCCAGCGGCGCCAGAAAATGGCTTTCATCCCGTCCGGTGCTGTCCAGATATGCACGGCGGCGCAACCCGGCGGCTGAAATCTCAAGAATCTCCCGCGCCAGATCACGCAAGCTACGACCTGAAATCTCGGCATTCAGGGCCAGACGCGGCACGTCATCCCGCAGCTTCTGGCGAGACTGGGCATCCCAGTTCTTCACAACATCCCACGCGGCATCTAGGCTCTGTTTGTCATAGAGCAGGCCGGTCCAGAATGCCGGAAGCGCACACAGCGATGCGCGTGAGCCAGTATCCGCACCGCGCATTTCCAGGAAGCGCTTCAGACGCACCTCGGGGAAGATGGTGGAGAGATGGTTCACCCAGTCAGAAAGCGTTGCCGTCTGTCCGGGAAGAGCAGGATGGAGGCCCGCCAGCAGATCCCGGAAGGAGCTGCCCGCCACATCTACGTACTGATCGCCACGCTTGACAAAATACATAGGCACATCAAGCGCATAGTCTACATAGCGCTCGAAACCGAAGCCGTCCTCGAATGCGAAGGGCAGCATGCCAGCACGTGCATTATCCGTATCGCGCCAGATTTCTGAGCGGAAGGAGAGGAAGCCGTTGGGCTTTCCATCCGTAAAAGGAGAGTTGGCGAAAAGCGCTGTGGCGAGAGGCTGAAGCGCCAGCCCGACCCGCATTTTCTTCACCATGTCCGCTTCGCTGGCAAAGTCGAGATTCACCTGCACGGTGCAGGTGCGGAACATCATGTCCAGCCCAAGGCTTCCCACCTTCGGCATGTAATTGGCCATGATGCGATAGCGCCCCTTGGGCATTACCGGTGTTTCGGCACGCGTCCATCGTGGGCTCATGCCAATGCCGAGAAAGCCGATGCCAAGTGGCTTGGCCACCTGCCCGACCTGCGCCAGATGCGCATTCAGCTCCACACTGGTTTCATGAATGGTGAGGAGCGGAGCGCCGGAAAGCTCAAACTGCCCGCCCGGCTCAAGGGAAATCGCGCCGCCGCCTGTCACATCCGCAAGGCCGATGATGGTCTCGCCTTCCAGAATGGGCTCCCATCCCAGCAGCAGTTGCATCCCTTCCAGCAGGCGCTGGATACCGGCAGGGCCTTCATAAGGCACCGGCTCATGGCGCCCCAGGGTGAAGGGAACTTTCTCGTGCTCCGTGCCGATACGGAAGGCGCTTGACGGTTTTACTCCCTTTTCAATCCAGGCGACCAGTTCGTCACGGGAAGATATGGGAGTTTCGTCGACCGTATCGCGGGCCATTCGAGTATCTCTTCAAAGCAGGAGGCGCGACCATACACATCCAAAAGGCCAAGGCAAACGGGGGTGTTTGCATGCCGTAACGTCAGATGCTGAAGGCTGATTACCTCGGATGATTGCGGATCGCTGAAAATGTAAGAACAGTCAATGGGGTGGCCAGCACAATTCCGAGCGGACCGAATATGGAACCAAACACCACAACCGCAAACAAGGTGACCGCCGGCGGCAGGGAAACCATACGCTCCTGAAGAATGGGCGTTATGACATTGCTCTCCGACTGCTGCACCACAAAGAAGACCAGCAATGTCCAAAGGGCGACATCCGTGCCCATTGTCAGCGCGATCAACAGTGCGGGAATCGCGGAAACAATAGGCCCGATCAGCGGCACAAATTCCGCCAGGCAGACAAACATGGCCAGCGCCAGAGCAGATGGCACCCCAACAATTGTGAGGCCGACAAAGGCCAGCGCCCCCACAACCACCATTGCAATAAACTGGGCTTTCAGGAAAGCCAGCAGGTCACTGCATATGGAATGGAGCACACGGGACATGTCCTCTCGCCGGTCCTCAGGCCAGAAACTCAGCAGAAGATCGCGGTAAAGCTTGGGTTCGAGAGCGAAATAGATTCCACCCACGAGCACAAGAAAGCCTCCGACCAGAACATCGAAGACATTGCTCGTCACCCCCTGAAGGGTGGAGATGACTGTGACGCTGGATGGCGCAACCGCCTCTGCGCGCTGAAGCAGATCTATGCCCATCCCCTGCAAGTGCAGGCGATCTTTAAGCTCTGCCCAGGCCGCAGGCAGGCCCAGCATGAGCTCCACCACCTGAGACTGGATGGTCGCACCAAACAGATACAGTGCAAGGCCGATGGCACCCACCAGAATGAGCGCCACCGGAAAAACCGCATAGCGCACCGGCATGCGCGTGTAGCGGGCAAAGGGCACAGCCAGGCTGTGAAAAATGATCGCGAGCAGGATCGAGGCGAACACCATCAGGAGCACGTCGACAATCAGCCATGCGAAATACATGAGCGCCAGAATGGCGCAGATGATGATGACGTTACGCACCAGATAACGATCGGAAACCATATTCCCCCCGGAATGTGTAACGCCCCTGACACCTTTGCCGGCAAGCAGCGGATCAGGCCTGCGCGAGGGCCTGATCAAGGTCCGCGATGATATCCGCCACGTCCTCAATACCAACGGACAGGCGCACAACCTGGGGCCCCGCTCCTGCCGCCGTCTTCTGTTCATCAGAAAGCTGGCGGTGGGTGGTGGAAGCCGGATGGATAATCAGGGAGCGCGTGTCACCAATATTGGCGAGATGAGAGAACAGGCGCACGTTCGAAACCAGATTCACGCCAGCCTCATAGCCCCCCTTCAGCCCGAAGGTGAAGACCGCGCCCGCACCCTTCGGCAGATATTTCTGCGCCAGTGCGTGATAAGGATCGGCCTCAAGACCGGGATAGCTGACCCATTCCACCTGCGGGTGATCCGCCAGATAGCGGGCCACAGCCAGCGCATTATCGCTGTGGCGTTGCATGCGCAGGCCAAGCGTTTCAATGCCCGTGAGCAGCATGAAGGAATTGAAGGGCGAGATAGCCGGGCCTATATCGCGCAGGCCCAGCGCCCGCACCGCAAGGGCAAAAGCGATCTTGCCGAAGGCCTGGTGCATGACCATGCCCTGATATTCCGGGCGCGGCTGCGAGAGCATCGGGTAACGGTCGGTTGCCGACCAGTCAAAGGTGCCGGCATCAACCACAAGGCCGCCCATCGAGTTACCGTGACCGCCCAGAAACTTGGTGGCGGAATGCACGAGAATGTCCGCCCCGTCCTGAATCGGCTTCCACAGATAGGGGGTCGCCATGGTATTATCGACGATAAGCGGCACACCAGCCTTGCACGCGATGGCTGAAATGGCCTGAATATCCATCACCACACCACCGGGATTGGCAATGGATTCAATGAAGATGGCCTTTGTCTTCGGCGTCACGGCGCGCTCGAAAGAGCCGATATCATCCGGATCTGCCCAGACAACATTCCAGCCATAATTCTTGAAGGCATGGTTGAACTGGTTGATGGAGCCGCCATAAAGCTTGCGGGAGGCGATGAATTCATCACCCGGCGCCAGCAGGGTATGAAAGACCAGATGCTGCGCCGAATGGCCGGAAGCTGTCGCCACTGCAGCGGCACCACCTTCAAGAGCCGCGACCCGCTCCTCCAGAACCGCTGTCGTTGGGTTGGTGAGGCGGGTGTAGATATTCCCGAACGCCTGAAGACCAAACAGCGAAGCGGCGTGGTCCACATCATCAAACACGAAGGATGTGGTCTGATAGATCGGGGTCGCGCGGGCGTTCGTGGTTGGGTCAGGCTTCGCTCCGGCATGCACAGCCAGCGTTGAAAAGCCGGGCTCATGCGGCTGTGCCAGTGTCGCGTTCTCGTTGCTCATGACGTCTCCCTTTGGGCTCGCTTCAGGCCCTTATTCTGATTTCAAAACGCATGGAGGGGGCAGATCGCGACGCTCAGGCGTTTTCCGGCAACAGCCGCGGATACTCGATCTTCGGGCAGCGATCCATCACCACCTTGATACCGGCTGCCTCGGCTTTGCCCGCCACCTCGTCATCCCTCACACCAAGCTGCCCCCATAGAATGGACGGGCGATGCTTGAGCGACAGAACTTCCTCAAGAATGCCGGGCAGATTTTCAGGCGCGCGGAACACATCCACCATGTCGATGGGCTCAGGCACATCCGTGAGCGAGGCATAGAAAACAAGCCCGCCAACCTCCTTGCCCGCCTGCCCCGGGTTTACGGGAAAAACCCGATAGCCGTGGGCGGCAAGGAAATGCATCACCTCATACGAGGGGCGCGCGCTGTTGGGACTGGCTCCAAGAACGGCGATGGTGCGCACATTTTTCAAAATGTCGCGCAGATAGGAATCATCATAGCTGTCGTGGTTCATGGTCGCCTCATTCCGCCTGATGCGCGCAGAGGCGCGCAATTAACGCCTGGCCTTGGAGAACAGGGTGAAGAAGTTGCGAGTCGTCACCTCGGCCATATCTTCGAGACTAACCCCACGCGCTTCGGCAAGCACTCGGGCAGTTTCACGCACGTAAGAGGGCTCATTGCGCCGGCCACGATGTGGCATGGGGGCCAGATAGGGAGAATCCGTTTCCACCAGCAATCGGTCCGCCGGAATGGTTGCTGCGATATCTCTCAATTCCTGGCTTTTCTTGAAGGTGATGACGCCGGAGAAGGACACATACCCCCCCAGCGCAAGTGCCCGACGCGCCAGTTCAGGCCCGGCAGTGAAACAGTGTAGCAGGAACGGGAAACGGCCCTTTTCAGTCTCGGCTTCCAGCACATCTGCCATGTCGGCATCGGCATCGCGCGAATGGACGACAAGTGGCAATCCCGTATCGCGCGCAGCTGCGATGTGGGCAAGGAAATCCTTGAGCTGCACGTCTCGTGTGCCGGGCTCATAGTGATAATCCAGACCACTTTCACCAATGGCCACCACCTTTGGGTGATGGGTCCGCGACACCAGCTCTGCCGCCGTCACATCCGGTTCTGCCGCCGCCTCGAGAGGATGAACACCCACAGAACAACTGATGCCGTCAAAACGCTCGGCAATAGACAGAACCTGCTCAAACTTGGACAGGCGCGTGGAAATCGTGACGCAATGACTGACACCGGCAGCGCGTGCACGGGCAATGACGTCTGGAAGCTCATCTGCGAAATCAGGGAAATCGAGATGGCAGTGGCTGTCGACAAGCATGATTATCCATAAATCGTCATGACATGACGCCCAGCCGCATGCTCAGGCGCCGATGCTGGCTATTCCCTGCGCTCCGCCCGGGTTACACGGAATCGGAGACTTCGCGTTTCAGGGCCTCAGCATCAGCCGCCGGCATGGTGAGGGGACGCACCGACTCACCCGGACGACCCGGATTCGTTACAATGGCCGCCTCCAGAGACACGGTCACCGCGCCACCAGACGTGTTGAAGACATAATCTAGACGGAAGGCGGCATCGGACGACGCGCCATTGGTCTGCTTCAAGGCTTCATCGGCAGAGAGCATCTTCTCGGCCACCAGATGGGCAGGCTGGTCAACGGTGATGTTGTAACCACGGGCACGACGGGCTGTAGCCAGACGGCCGCGCACAAGCGTTGCATCCGCACCGTCCAGACGCACCTCAATGCGTGGCACAGGGGGCGCTTCCTGTACTGGAGCCGTCTGTGCAGGCATGGGCGGAACCGGATCATAAGAAGGTCCGGCGCGCCGATCATTGCCAGCACAGGCCGCCACTGCCAGCACGAGTCCCAGTGCGCAAACCAGTTTGACGCCGTTCACCGGCGTTGCTGTCAAAGCCACCACGGTATCCATGCCTCCCTTGGCCGGACATGCCAAAGCCCGAAGATGAACGCACAATGCGACCGGGCCAAGGCCTTAAAGCCACAGCCCATGCATGACGGCAATCAATTCCGGGCCCAGTATCTCTTATTCATGCTGGTATGAGCTTGCCGCGCAACAGCATGAGAAACAACCTGCGGAAGCACGATCACGCACTTTTCCGCAGGAGTTTCATTTCATTCCACCGTTTCGGGTTCGACATAACGCGGGAAAACGCCCTGCGGGGCTGGCAGGGCGAGCCCTGCAACAAGCCTTCCACCCGCACCGAGCTGATCGAAACCGCGCGCATCCGCCGGAACAGCAACCAAATCGAGCAGCTTGGCCGCACTCTCCGGCATAACAGGCTGCACCATGATCCCGACCTGGCGGATGACCTCAGCGGTTACCCACAGAACGGTGCCCATGCGGGCCGGATCTGTCTTGCGCAGGGCCCAGGGGGCAGCAGCCGCGAAATAGCGGTTCGCATCAGCCACCACGGCCCAGACGGCATTGAGATACTGATGGATGGCCTGCGTTTCCATGGCCTCGCGGCTCTTTGCGAGCAGCGCATCCGTCTGCGCAAGCATGGCTTCATCTTCAGCGGAGAGAGGGCCGGGCTCCGGCACCACGCCATCCAGATTTTTCGCAATCATGGAAAGCGAGCGCTGGGCCAGATTGCCCAGATCATTGGCAAGATCCGCATTGATGCGGGATACGATCGCATCATGGCTATAGGACCCATCCTGCCCGAATGACACTTCACGCAGGAAGAAATAGCGGATTGCATCCACGCCATAGGTCGCAGCCAGATCGAACGGATCAATCACATTGCCAAGAGATTTGGACATCTTCTCCCCGCGATTGAACAGGAAGCCGTGTCCAAACACCCGCTGGGGCGCCTCAAGACCCGCTGACCACAGGAAAGCAGGCCAGTAGACCGCATGAAAGCGGATGATATCCTTGCCGATCACATGCAGGTTGGCCGGCCAGAAAGTCTTGAACATCTCTGCATTTTCATCGGGATAGCCCAGAGCCGTGATGTAATTGGTCAGTGCATCCACCCACACATACATGATGTGCGCGTCATCATCCGGCACCCGAATGCCCCAGTCGAAGGTCGTGCGCGAGATGGAGAGATCCTGCAAACCGCCGGAAACGAAGCTCACCACCTCATTGCGACGCGCCTCCGGCATGATGAAGCCTGGATTCTGTCGGTAGAAGTCCAGCAGCCGGTCCTGATACGCCGAAAGGCGGAAGAAATAGCTGTCCTCCTCCACCCACTCCACGGCTGTTCCCTGCGGCCCAAGGCGCACGCCATCACCATTCAGCGTGGTTTCGCTTTCCGCGTAATAGGCTTCATCACGGATAGAGTACCAGCCGGAATATGTGGATTTATAGATATCGCCATTCGCGAGCATCTTCTCCCAGATAGCCTGGCTGGCCTTGTGGTGACGCTCCTGGGATGTGCGGATGAAGTCATCCACCGAGATGTTGAAGGTCTCGATCATGGCTTCAAAGCGCGGAACGTTGCGCTCCAGCAGCTCACGCGCCGTGATGCCCGCCTTCTGTGCGGTCTGGAGCATCTTGATGCCGTGCTCATCCGTACCTGTGAGAAAACGCACCGGATAGCCGTCCAGCCGCATGAACCGCGCGATGCAATCGCTGGCGATGGCCTCATAGGCATGGCCCATATGCGGCACGCCATTGGGATAGGCGATTGCGGTCGTGATGTAGAAGGGCGACTTTGCGGGCATCAATGCTACTCGAACAGATTGCCGCCCCCTGCCCCGTGGCTAGCGCACGGCTTCGGAGAGATCGGCAAAAATACGGAAAACCAGCGCCTTGCGATCGAGATTGAAAATATCCGCCTCATTCGCAGTGCGTCGCACTTTCTCCCACACCTCGCCCAGCCGGACAAGGCGATGACGCTCTTCCGCACCGGAAGTCACGCGCGAGGCGATATAATCGCAGATGGCTTCCACAAAGAGATCCAGCCCATCACCGCGATCTCCCTGCAGGCGTGCGCCAAGGGTGTGCAATTCATCAGGACGCGGATGCGGCAGTTGCTCAAGGGCGCGCAAGGTGGCGGAACGCACCTCCATCCCCTCCCCCCGCGCCAGAAGAATGGCACGTCGCACACTTCCCTGACTGGCGGTTGCGGCCGATGGCATAACGGCCGTGTCCAGTTCCACACCTTCCTGTTGCAGGTGATCCATTGCGGCCAGCACGTCCTCCGGCTCCAGAGGCCTTAGGCGCACAAGGCGCGTGCGGGAGCGGATGGTGGGCAAAACCCGGCCCGGGGCATGGGAGACAAGCAGGAAAAGCGCACGTGGCGGCGGCTCTTCCAATGTTTTCAATAATGCATTTGCACCAAAGGCATTCAACTCATCCACCGCATCCACGATGCACACCCGCCAGCCCCCTCCAGCAGCCGTCGCGCCGAAGAAGGCTCTAACCCGGCGCACCATGTCTGCGGGAATAATGGTGGGAATCTTGTCTTCACCAGCCTCCGGCATACGCCGCAGCACCAGAAGATCCGGGTGGGTGAGAGATGCGACTTGCCGGAAAATCGGGTCGGTCGGCGCCATGTTCAGATCATGTCGACCATCAGCAGCGACCTCGCCTGCCAGAACGACACGTGCCAGACGGTAGGCGAGAGTGGCCTTGCCTACCCCCTCTGGCCCACCCAGAAGCAGAGCATGGGGGAGCCGACCTGCCCGCCATTCTCCCAGCAGGTCCGCTTCCAGTTCCTGATGGCCAAAAAGCTGGTCCTGTTCACGCGGATGCGGTGTGCCAGCCAGCAGATCGCCCGCCACGGCCTCGCTCATTGCGCACGCTCCACATGCTTGCCGAACAAGCGCGCATCGATGAGTGCTGCCACCCGGTCAGCAACCTCGTTCACATCCCCCCTGGCATCCACGACAATGTGCCGTGAGCTGTGCCGGGCCAGATCCAGAAAGGCATCGCGAACCGCTGAATGATAGGAAAGCCCTTCCTTCTCAAACCGATCAGCTCCGCCTCGTGCAGCCGCGCGTGCAAGGCCCATTTCGGCTGGAACGTCCAGAACTATGGTCAGGTCCGGGAATGTTCCTCCCGTTGCGACATATTCCAGCGCATCCAGCAACTCCGGCTCCACCGCACCCAGCGCACCTTGATATACGCGCGAAGAATCTATGAACCTGTCGCAGACAACAAAACACCCCGCTTCCAGCGCTGGGCGAATGCGTTCATCCATGTGATCGGCACGTGCTGCGGCGAAAAACAGGGCTTCGGCTTCAGCCCCCAACGCCTCAGCCGCCCCCGAAAGCAGGACATGTCTGATGGCTTCCGCTCCCGGCGAACCACCCGGCTCACGGGTTTCAAGCACAGTGTGGCCACAGGCGCGCAAATAAGAGGCCAGACGCCGGGCCTGAGTGGATTTACCCGTGCCCTCTCCACCTTCCAGCGTGATGAAACGTCCGGTCAATTTGCTCATGGTATCAGAACATAGAAGACATGGCCTGAGGAAAGGCGCATGAAAACGCTCATATGCGCCCCAATGCCACCATGTACATCAAACGGCAGAAGAACTGCAGTGCAATAAAAATGCTCTCAGGCACGCTCAGATGGAGAGCCTGCACACACTGAGTGAAACGGCTGATACCGCCTCACTCTGCAGAGACTTCAACGCGCAGATTCTGATCCGGGCTGGCCCGAATAACCCATACCCTGCACAGGCTCCGCTCCGGCAGACCAGCCTGCATTGGATACAGATGCCACCTGAGTTGCAGAAGAATCAGGGCGCCTTAGAGGCACAGGTACACCCTGCCCGTTGGTTGGCACGGCCTCGGCGACACCGGGAACAAAGGACTGCGCATCAGCCACCTGAGTTTCCAAGGCATCCTGAGCGCTCTGCTCCTGAGTTGCCTCAGTCTCATTGGTGGCAACCGTCTCCGCAGCCTCTGTTACTGAGGGATGAGCTTCAGCCACCTGCACGGCTTGAGAAGCCCCCGGAGGCTGAGCGAGCGTACCATCCTGCGTCAGCGTTCCTGCAAGCTGCACATGATCCGAGCCATCAATAGAGGCTGGGCCCACATAGTCCACACGAACGCGTGCCACACCATTTTTAGCAAAACCGAGAAGCTCTGCAGTACGATGTGAAACATCTATCAGCCGGTTGCCGACAAATGGGCCACGATTATTCACACGAACGATAATCGAACGCTTGTTGCTCAGATTGGTCACGCGCACATAAGACGGCATAGGCAGCGTCTTGTGTGCTGCGGAAATTGACCTCATGTCAAAGGTTTCGCCATTCGCTGTTTTGCCACCATGGAATTTGGGGCCATACCAGGAAGCGATACCTTCAGCAGAATAATTCGGCTCATCTTTCGGATAATACGTCTTACCGCGCACCGTATAGGGCTTGCCAAGTTTGGCATAACCACCCGTCTTTTTGGATTTTACCGAGGGCGTTCCGGTAGAGGCAACAGAAGACTGAGTGGCATCAATCCGGTTGTTCGCGCTGTCTGTTGCGCTACATGCGGCGAGCGACAAGGCAAAAGCGGCACCTATTGCAATACGAAGAACAGCACGCATGGAACGCTGAACGGGAACCTCCACACTGTCAGCCATAGCAGCTGCCGTATGAGCATGGTTTCCATGCATCCGCTGATCCATCATCGTGCGCCCTGTCATTGTGCGCTCTTGCTCCAGTTGATGCCACGACGCGGTGACCGTACCCCACCCATCAAAACCCACAGGCCGCAGACCTATGGCAATGAAAGGCACTCAAGACCACTAGCAGACAGAGCATGAGATGCTCGTGTCGGCAAGAAGGGCGTCAAACATGGCAAAAATGGGACACCCTTTGAATCGTGGCATATTGTCGTCATAAAGCTCTCGACGCAAGCCATTAAGTTGGGATAGAAGGCGCGCTGATTTCTGGTTCACATCGGAAAATCAGCGCGGAAGGGTGGCCGAGTGGTTTAAGGCACCGGTCTTGAAAACCGGCGATGGGCGACCATCCGTGGGTTCGAATCCCACCCCTTCCGCCATTTAATCCCATTAAACCATTGAAATTAAATTGAAATTCGCGACGGCGATTTTCCATATCCCCCACTGTATCCCCCCTTATGTTCGGGAAGGGGGAGGACATGGGCGGAATATCCCGGCACATTGTCCCCGGCCATTTGGGCTTCCACGACTCGCGGTGGTGGTGCGGCCCGGCGGCCCGCGCTGGAAAGCGGGATAGCAAGATCGGTTTTTCAGAAGCTGTGCCTGCCCATTATCCGGGGCTGCGCTCGCGTATGGCTGGGCACCACCGCATGAACGGTCCCTGTATGCCGGGGGCATAGGGGCAGGTGTCAGGCCCGCCCCTGTCATTGGCTGTCACGAGAAGCTGCCAGATTGCCTAATCCGATAGTGCCGGTCACGATCTTCACGACCTGCCTGTGTGTTCCGGTCTATCCACCGCCACGCATCGGCGTTGCTCGTGAAGCCGGAAGCCACGATCTCTCCGCCTCCATTCACAACCTGATAGCATCCGCTATCATCTGCTATGACGCGGAGGTCATCCTTCTTCATGGCTCTCCCCTTCGCCTTCCAGCGCCTGAATTGCAGGCCAATCGTTCAAAGCACGCTCTATGCAAAGCTGTGCCAGCTTCAACCTGGCGGCGTTTACTTCGGCATACCGGGGCTGCCTTCGCCTCTTGCGTACGCCAGTCACCAGCCGGGCCGTGAACAGCAGCAATTCCTCCTTTGCTATCAGGGGCACCAGATCGGCCAATACGCCATCAGCGGGGGCAGATATGACGCTGGTGGAATCCAGAATGAAGGGTGTGCCGGGAATATGAAGCACCCGGCCATCTGTCAGGCGAACGCTGCTCATGGCTTCACCTCACCCATCAGGCGACGGGTATCTTTCAGGGCGCTGCGCATATAGCTGCGGGCCTCACGTTCAGCGCGGGTGTAGCTGGTCCGTTCCGTGGCGTCCAAAGCCAGCAGAAGGCAATCATGGATGTCGTGAAGGATGGAAGTAGGCAAGCCGGTGGCGGCTGCCGGATCGGGTGTGTTCGGCATTAGTGGCTCTATTCGATAATTGCGGTTGCCAGAGTGTGCTGGCGGCATATATTTAGGGCTGCAAGAATATGCCGTCAACAACAATTATGTGCTATTAGCATATAGAGGATACGATGCAGCCAGAGCAATTCAAGGCCGCCAAAGCGATACTAGGGATCAATAACCCGGAACTAGCTGAAATGACGGGCCTGCACCGCAACACACTAAACAAGCTGGATCGTGGAGAGGGGAAGGCATCGACAGTGCAGCTTGTTCGCCTCACCCTAGAGGCACAGGGCGTGCAATTTCTCGAAGGTGGGCAGGTTGCATCTGGGCCGGGCGTGGCGCTGCGCAAAGAATGACGCCCCCTTAAGCCGAATAGCGCGGCCATCAGAAATAGGGGATAGTTGCAGTTCTGGCTTCTGCAATCAAAGGCAGTGCAATGGCTGCACCACACATCATATCGGAGCGCCCCGCCCGTAGCGTCAAACGTCCAACAGTTGATAACCCAATGGGTTATTGTGATGGATGGGCCTTCGGCGTGGCGCTTCCCGCTTTTTTTGACGCCCTAGACATCACTTTCAGGGAGCGTCAGTACGAAGTCACTTATTCCGATGGCGCCATAGAAAAAGAGTTCAGGCAGGAATGGTGTACTAGCAGCCCGCCGGCTTATTCGTTTGAGGCAGGCGATACATTTCACTGTCCGCATCCTGCACCCGGCCCATGGGGTGAGCAGATCAAGGAAATTGACCATAGCATCCAGATCATAGCGACATCAGCCGACAAGAAAGAGGTCACCATCACTGCAATCCACCGCCGCTCTGGTCAGCGCGAGACTGTCACGGTGACCCAAGCCGATTTGGTGCACATACTCCAATATGGATGGGCGAAGTGATGACCCGTAAGCCCAAGCGCACCGAAACGATCACAAACCTGCTGAAAGATGCAGATTCATCACTGCACCCCAGCACCGTGAACCGCGTGATGTTGAAAGCCGGGCTTGCAGAAATGGCAGAATACCTATCCACAACGGGCTCCGGTGAAGTGAAAGAGTTTCTAAGGCTGAATGAAGCCGGGCAACGTTTCGGGGAAAATCAGTGGACTGCACACCCGATCAAAACAACGGTTAGGCTCTATCCGGATGCGTTTCCCGAATTGCTAGGCATCGTGGTGAACCATATCGTTCTTGAGGTCGCGAACAAGTAAGGCTCCGCATCGAGATGCGGCTGCCATGGCCATGATGGCCACACCCCATGGCCATGGCGGCACCCTCACTGCCCCTGCATCTTCTTTGCACGGGTATCCACACTTGCCCGCGCCATGCCCAGCCAGCGCGCCATATCAGCCGGGCGGCATCCAGCCTGTACCATTTCGCGGAACAGATCATCACCGGCAGGCGTGAGGCGGCGCTGTCTGCCCTCACCTTGGAATGCCTCGATAGCTGCCACGCGGGCGGGCCAATCGGCTGCCGGACTATTGCTAGCATTCCCTGCGAACATATCTGGCGTATCAGGGTCGCGCTGCACCCCTTCCGGCTTGGCCTTCACCGGCATTGTGGCCTGCGGCTGGGCATTGCCCCCATGCCCCACAATGGTTTCCAGCGCCTCAATGCGCGCGGCCATATCTGCCAGCCGGTCATGCCACAGGGAAACCGGCTCATCACCGGCACCACCGCAGAGGAACGCTTCCAGCTTTGCCGCGAAGGAAGGATCGGCCCGCATCATCGCAGCGGCCTTGAGAAGTACGGGGCGGCTATCCACCGGCACCCGCGCATTTGCCTGTATCAGTTCCATGCCCACCCCATTGTTAGCAACGCGCTATCTTTTGATAGCGCACTGCACTTGATAGCATTTGCTATTATATAATAGCACCCGCCTCACATTCAATCATCGGGCAATTCCAGTTTGGTATCTGCCATGGCGGTGAGTTGAGCACGCACCTCGCGAGTGAGAACGGGGAGAAGGCGCGCTTCTGGCACCTGAAGTTCAGCGCCAATTTCAGCCGACATCCGCATGGGCCATTGCAGCCACGCATCCCTATCCATCCGGGCGCGGGCAAAGACAGCGCGCTCTACGCCGGCTTTCTCGATCAACTCACCATTGTGAGCTGCAGCCGGTTTAGTGGACACCTCGATAAGATCGTGTCCTGGAACCGGAGAGCAGAAAATGACAAGACGGACCTATAGCCGTGAGTTCAAAACCGAGGCGGTGAAGCTGATCACAGAACGTGGCGTTGGCGTTGCCCAGGCCAGTCGTGATCTGGACGTTGGGGAAAGCGTTCTGCGCCGCTGGGTGCGGGAGCAG
>JAMHVS010000053.1:0-21995 GCA_035911315.1 Xanthobacter sp. | reverse complement strand
CTGCTCCCGCACCCAGCGGCGCAGAACGCTTTCCCCAACGTCCAGATCACGACTGGCCTGGGCAACGCCAACGCCACGTTCTGTGATCAGCTTCACCGCCTCGGTTTTGAACTCACGGCTATAGGTCCGTCTTGTCATTTTCTGCTCTCCGGTTCCAGGACACGATCTTATCGAGGTGTCCACTAAACCGGCTGCAGCTCAGGAGACCGAACTTGCAATAGGTGGCCCATGGCTTTTGGGCGAGACATTCACGGAAGCGGATATCCGCCTGTTCGTTACGCTGGTGCGGTTCGATGCAGCCTATTACGGGCTGTTCAAGACCAATCTGCGCCGCCTTGCGGATTACCCCGCGCTCTCGGCCTATCTCCTGCGGGTGCTGAACCTTCCGGGCGTGCGCGAAACGGTGTCCATCGACCATATCAAGCGCGGCTATTACTCGATCAGGAAGCTTAACCCGAACGGCATCGTGCCGGTGGGGCCGGACCTGTCGGGGCTGGATGCTGTTGCGGAACGCCTGAAGGAGGGACTTTGATGTCCATTGCGCTGGTCATTTTCCTGCATGGTGTCGGCAGCCGGGGTGCGGATCTGGAACCGCTCGCGCAGTTCCTCTCCCCCACCCTTCCCGGTGCGGCGTTCGAGGCCCCCGATGCCCCTCACCCCTTCGATATGGGTGGAGCGGGCCGGCAATGGTTCTCTGTCATGGGCGTGACCGAGGCCAATCGTGCCGCCCGGATCGAGGCCGCCCGCCCCGGCTTCGATGACATCATCCGCAGGCTGAGCGAACGTCATGGTCTGGCGGACCAACCTGAAAAGGTGGCGCTGGTCGGCTTCTCGCAGGGCACCATCATGGCGCTTGATGCGGTGGCAACCCGTCGCTGGCCGGTTGGTGCAGTGGTTGGTTTCTCTGGCCGTCTGGCAACGCCGGATCCTCTTCACCCGGCCAATGCCAGCAAGCTTCTTCTGGTGCATGGCACAGCAGACATGACCATTCCCGCCACGGAGTCCGAAAAGGCCCGTCAACGGCTTGCAGCCGCCGGAAGTGATGTCGCGCTGAAACTGCTGAACGGCCTTGGGCATTCCATCAGCCGCGAGGGTATGGAGCTTGCGTCCACGTTTCTGTCCTCGGTCCGCTAAAAGATCATTCTCCCGCCCTTCGTGCACCACCGCCGATGCCAAACACACCATGAGCCCATGTCCTCAACCGCGCTGGCGTTGAGCCGGTAATGTCGTTTGCCCAATACGAATAAAACTAAATTAATCGAATTTATTGACTTAATATCCGGCGCACACCATCATCCACCTCCCGATACGAAGGGGTGTTCCCCGAAGGATGTAATGATGGGTGGCTTCAGAGGGTGGAAAGCGGGCGCGCTTGCGGTGCTGACGGCTTTATTCGCAACAGGTGTAGCAAGAGCGGAAGAGCCGAAAGTGCCAAAAAAGGGCGGCACGCTTACCGTCATCGCCCAGCCGGAACCTGTCATTCTGACGGCCGCGCTCAGCACCTCATCGCCCACGGGCTTTTTCAGCGGCAATGTCTTTGACGGCCTCATCGATTATGACCGCGAATTCGGCCTCAAGCCCGCTTTGGCCGAGAGCTGGAAGCTCTCCGAAGATGGCAAGCAGCTTCAGCTGAACCTGCGCAAGGGCGTGAAGTGGCATGATGGCCAGCCCTTCAATGCAGCAGACGTCAAGTGGACACTGGAGAATGTCTGGCGCAAATATCATCCGCGCAATCAGGCGCTTTTCGCCAATGTCGAGAGCGTGGACACCCCTGATGACCACACCGTCATCATCAATTTCAGCAAGCCTTCACTGGCGGTTCTCAGCTCGCTGAATTCAAATGGCGCGCAGGTGCTGCCGCGTCATCTGTATGAAGGCACGGACATTCTCAACAACCCTTACAACAACAAGCCCATCGGCACCGGCCCCTTCATCTTCAAGGAATGGAGCAAGGGCAATCACATCGTGCTGGAACGCAATCCCGATTACTGGGATCAGGGCAAGCCCTATCTCGACAAGGTGATCTATCGGGTCATCCCGGATGGGGGCGCGCGCACGGCCGCGATTGAAAAGGGCGAAGTGCAATATGCCTTCTTCAGCCCGGTTCCGGCCCGTGATGCGGAGCGTCTCTCCAAACTGCCGACCCTCAAGGTGGAGACCAAGGGCTATGAATGGCTTTCACCCTGGCTGTTCCTCGACCTGAATGTGGAGCGCGAGCCGTTCAAGGATGAGAAAGTGCGGCAGGCGCTCTATCACGCCATTGATCGTGATGCCTACAAGCGCATCGTGTGGTTCGGTTTCGGCAAGCCCGCGATCAGCCCGGTGGTTTCCACCCTCACGGAGTTCCATGACCCCACGGTTCCCACCTATCCGTTCGATGTGGCAAAGGCAGAACAATTGCTGGATGAGGCCGGCCTGAAGCGTGGCGCGGATGGCGTGCGCTTCCGCATCAATCTGGATTACCTGCCCTATGGCGAGGAATTCCGCCGGAGCGCCGAATTCCTGAAGCAGTCCTTCAAGCGCATTGGGGTTGAGGCCGAAATCCGCAATCAGGACACCCCCACCTACACCCGCCGCATCTATGGCGACCGCGACTTTGACGCGACCATCCAGTGGTATGCAGGTTTCGCTGATCCGCTTGTGGGCGTGACCCGCGAATACAACTCATCCGGCATTGGCAAGAATATCCCCTTCACCAATGGCCCCGGCTACAAGAATGCCCGCGTGGATGAAATCATCACTCTGGCGCAAGGTTCTGGAAACCAGGAAGAGCGCGTGAAGCTGTTCAAGGAATTCCAGCAGCAGGTGCAGAAGGATGTCCCCTCCCTGCCCCTGCTGGAGCTGGAGTTCTTCACTCTTCAGGCATCGGATCTCAATGACACCGTGACCAGCGTCGACCAGATTTATTCATCCTTCAAGAATGCCTGGTACACTGACCCGTCCAAGCGATAGGCGAAGCTCTTGAACATGCGTCGTCTTCCCTTGAGCGGGATTCATCTGGTCCTGCGCCGCCTGTTGCAACTGGTGGGAGTTGTTGTCGGCATTGCCACCGTCAACTTCTTCCTCCTCCGGTTCGCTCCGGGTGACGCGGTGCAGGTCATTGCCAGCGAGGCCGGTTCGGCCTCGCTGGAGTATGTTGAGGCCCTGCGTCGGCAATTCGGGCTGGATCAGCCCTTGTGGTGGCAATATCTCAACTACATGTCGGGGCTGGCGCGTTTCGATCTGGGATACTCCTTCCGCCACAGCATGCCGGTTGCCACCCTGATCCTCGACCGCCTCCCGGCAACCCTGCTGCTGATGACCACATCCGTTCTTCTCGCCGTTTTTGCGGGCGGGCTTCTGGGCATCCTTGCCGCATACCGCCCCGGAAAGTGGCAGGATGTGTTGATCTCTGTTCTGGCGCTGCTGTGCTTTGCAACGCCCCTCTTCCTCATTGGCCTTGCGCTTGTTGTCGGCTTTTCCGTGTGGCTCGACTGGCTTCCTGTGGGTGGCATGTTCGATATCGCCGTGCAGGCACAAGGCTGGGCGCGAGTGCTCGATGTGGCCCGCCATCTCATCCTGCCCGCCCTCACGCTCGCCCTGTTCTATATGGCGGTTTATGTACGGCTGATGCGCGCCAGCGTGATGGAGGTGCGCCGTCAAGATTATGTGCGCACGGCCATCTCGCGTGGCAACGGGCCGGTGCGTGTGCTGCTGGTGCATGTGCTGCGCAATGCCGCCCTGCCGCTTGTCACCATGCTGGGCGTGCAGATGGGGTCCATCATTGGCGGGGCCGTGGTCGTGGAAACGGTCTTCTCATGGCCCGGTCTGGGGCGGCTTTCCTTTGATGCACTGGTGCAGCGCGAGCTGACGCTTCTAGTCGGGGTGCTGCTGTGCAGCTCCATCCTCGTCGTACTGGTCAACTGGCTGGTTGATTTCACCTATGCGGTGCTTGATCCGCGGATCCGGAGTTCGCGCTCATGACACTGGTTGTGACCACACGAGAAGCAAAGGAACGGCGCAAGCTGCGCCTTTCCCCTCGCTTGCGCCAGATGCTGCGCTCGCCCTCCGCCCTGATCGGCTGGGGCCTGTTGCTGGTGGTTCTGGTCATGGCAGCCGGAGCGGACCTTTTCTATCCTGAAGACCCGCTGGCCATGGTGGCCGAACCCTTCCTGCGGCCAGGCGCCGATCCTGCCTTCCTGCTGGGCACAGACATGATGGGTCGCGACATTGCCGCCGGCATTGTGCACGGCGCACGGGCATCCCTGCTGATTGCACTGATGGCGACACTTGTGGCGCTGGTGCTGGGCATTGCCCTCGGGCTGGCCGGAGGCTTCCATGGCGGTGCGATTGATGCGGCCACCGTCCGGCTGACCGAATTCTTCCAGACCGTGCCACCCTTTCTGTTCACGCTCACCATCATTGCCGTCATCCAGCCCAATCTGTGGACCATCGCGCTGGCGATCGGCCTCACATCATGGCCGGGGCTGGCGCGACTGGTGCGGGCGGAAACCCTGCGCTTGCGCCATGGGGAGATGGTTCAGGCCAGCATTGCGCTTGGAGCGGGCGACTGGCGCATCATCACGCGGGACATCCTGCCGAATGCGATGGCCCCCATTCTGGTCTCCACCTCGCTCATGGTGGCGACCGCCATTCTCACGGAATCCGCGCTGGCCTTCATGGGGCTGGGAGATCCGAATGTCGCAAGCTGGGGCAATATGGTTGGCTCTGGTCGCGAAGTGCTGCGCACGGACTGGTATATCGCCGCCCTTCCGGGTGCCGCCATTTTGCTGACCGTTCTGGCCCTGAACCTGCTGGGTGATGGCCTTGCCGATGCGCTGGACCCGCGCAGCAGGCAATAGATGCCAGCGATGAAGCGGGTGCGGCCTTCAGGGCGCACCCGGCTGGGCCGAGGGCACCGCCGCGATCAACTGGCGCGTATAGGCATGTGCCGGTGCGCGCCAGATGGTTTCATGGTCCCCCTCTTCCACAATCTGCCCACCATTCATCACCATCACCCGGTCCGAGAAATAGTGCACGACCGAAAGATCATGCGAGATGAACAGGTAGGAAAGGCCGAATTCCTGCTTGAGATCGACCAGAAGGTTCAGGATCTGCGCCTGAATGGACACATCGAGCGCCGAGACCGGCTCATCGCAGATAATAAGCTCAGGCTGGAGAATGAGCGCACGGGCAATGCCGATGCGCTGGCGCTGGCCGCCTGAAAACTCATTCGGATAGCGCGCAAGCGAGTCCGCCGGCAGCCCCACCGCATCGATAATCTTGCGAATACGCGTGCGCCGGCTTGTGGCATCACCCTGCCGGTGAATGACCAGCGCCGTTTCCAGCAGTGTTTCCACATTCTGGCGCGGATTGAGGGAGCCATAAGGATCCTGAAAGATCATCTGCACCCGTTGACGATAGGCAGAAAGCGCCCGACGCGGGGTGCGATCCACATACTCGCCATCGAGGATGATGCTGCCGGAATCTGCATCAATCAGACGCATGATGGCGCGTGAGAGAGTGGACTTGCCGCAACCGGACTCACCCACAAGCCCGACGCTTTCCCCTCGCCTCACCTGAAGCGAGACCCCGCGCACCACGTCTGCCCGGCCACCCGGCACGGGATAAGACACCCGCAGGTTTTCCACCTTCAGAAGCGGTTTTGCAGCAGCAGCCGGTGCCGGCAAAGGAGACAAACGGCCTGTATCGGTCAGATGAAAACGCGGCTGCCCGGCCCCATCATGATGAGCGGTGTGGATTTCCGGGAGGCGGTGGTGGCGATAATGGCGTTCATCGCTCAGATGCAGCGCGGTGCCCAGCAGTCCCCGGCTGTAATCATGCCGGGGCTGGTCGAACAGCGCGCGCGTATCCGCCTCCTCCACCTTGTCACCGCGATACATCACGGCCACCCGGTCCGCCCACTGGGCCACCACGCCCAGATCATGGGTGATGAGCAGGAGACTCATGGAGAGCTCCTTGCGCAGTGTATCCAGCAGTTCGAGAATCTGCGCCTGAATGGTGACATCAAGCGCGGTGGTGGGCTCATCCGCGATAAGAAGGCGGGGATTGCAGGCAATCGCGGCCGCGATCATCACACGCTGACGCTGCCCGCCAGAGAGTTCATGCGGATAGGAATCCAGCCGCCGGCGCGGTTCGGGAATGCGCACCAGATCCAGAAGTTCCTCGCCCCGCACCTGCGCCGCTTTCCGGGACAGACCCTGATGGAGGCGCAGGGTTTCACTCACCTGAAAACCAACAGACAAAACCGGATTGAGTGATGTCATCGGCTCTTGAAAAATCATGCCGATGCGATTGCCGCGCACATCCCGCATCTGTTTTTCAGGCAAAGCGAGGAGGTCTGTGCCCTCGAAGAGAATCTGGCCACCCACTTTTGCGGTTGAGGGGAGCAACCGCAGAATGGAGAGCGCTGTCGTGGACTTGCCGCAGCCGGACTCCCCCACCAGCGCAACTGTTTCCCCGGCCTTTATGTCGAGATCGAGCTGTTTCACGGCGGTGCGTCCGCCAAATGAAATATTGAGATGACGCAGGCTCAGAAGAGGCGACATGGCGGCAGGACTCCAGAGCGATCCGTTCGGGACTGTCATGGCTGGCGGTAGCTTGCGCCCGCATGGTTGGGCGGCAGATAGGCGGATCCCTCGGGGAACAGCTTCTCGCGCAGTGTGCCCTCACGATAGGCGGTCTTGAACGCACCGCGGGACTGAAGCTCCGGGATCAGCAGATCCACAATCGCCTCCAGCGATTCCGGCATCACCGTGCGGATGAGGTTGAAGCCGTCGACATCGGTCTCCTCGGCCCAGGCCAGCATTTCATCCGCCACCTCGACCGGCGAGCCAATGAAGATCGGACCACGCGCCCCGGCAGGTGTGAAATCCAGCAGGTCGCGCACCCGTGGCAGGGTCCGGGCCTTGATGGTCAGGTTTTCCAGCGTGGAGCGAATGGCATTGCTGCGCTGGAATTCCAGCAGGTCATCCGGCCCAAGACCCGAGAGATCTATGCCGGTCCAGCCGGAAACAAGGGCAAGCTGACCGGCATGATGGATGTAGCGCCCGTACTCTTCCTTCAGTTCCCTTGCCTCGGCGGAGGTTGGGGCAACGATGACCGTCGCCCCCTGAATCGCGATGATATCGCGTGGCCCGCGCCCGGCAGCCACGGCCGCCTCGCGCGCGGCCTTCACCGCCCGACCCGCGATCTCCGTCGTCTGGCCGTTGAGGAAGGTGGCTTCGGCATGCCGTCCGGCAAAGGCACCACCGCGCGCGGAAGCCCCAGCCTGATAAAGCACTGGCGTGCGCTGGCGTGAGGGCTCCGCGAGCGCGCGGGCATCCACCTGATAATAGGGGCCTTCATGCAGAATCCGGCGCACTTTCTCCGGGTGGGTGAAGATGCCGGCGGCCTTGTCGCGCACGGCGGCATCGTCCGCCCAGCTGGCTTCCCAGAGCTTGTAGACGGCGGCCATGAAATCCTCCGCCGCCTCATAACGCTCGTCATGCTCGCGCGCCACGCTCTGGCCCATGCCCCGGGCACCACTATCCAGATAGCCGGTCACGATATTCCAGCCGATCCGGCCATTGGTCAGGTGATCCAGCGTGGTGAAACGGCGTGCGAACTGGAACGGGTGCTCATAGGTGAGATTGGCCGTGACCCCGAAACCGATATGGCGCGTGACATGCGCCATCGCTGAAACCGGAATGACAGGGTCCGCATTCGGGGCCTGCGCGCCCGAGGCCAGCGCAGCATCCCCGGAGCCGCCATAAACATCATAAAGACCAAACACATCGGCAATGAAGATCGCGTCGATCAACCCGCGCTCTGCTGTCCGGGCCATGTCGGTCCAGTAGTCGAGCCTATTGTAGTTCACCTGGTTGTCTCGCGGATGCCGCCACAGGCCCGCCCAGTTATGGGAAGGCGCAGCCATCTGGAAGGTGTTCAGTCTCAACTCGCGCGGATAGGCCATCTGGAATCCTGAATAACCATAAGTTGCAACGCGCTCCGTATATTCACGCGCAAAACTTGTTTGATAAATCATTCTTCAGTGAAGTCGTGGGATATTTAATTGACCAAGTCAATGGATTTAAGATAACCATTTGATCCTCACATTTGGATGCCCCATGCCCCGGGCATTCCGCGCGGCTTGCACCTGCCCTGCCCGGATGGCCCGTGGCATCGAAGAGCGTGTCGGCGGGGCCTTCGCTTCAGGAGTCTGCCATGTCGTTTTCCTCCCTTGGTCGCCGCACATTTCTTGCGGCCTCGCTGTTTGGTCTTGGCGCGGGCGTTCTCGGCCTCTCTCCCCTCGCTTCCATTCCAGCCCATGCGGCTGAAGGCGGCCCGATCCGCATTGGCCTGCTGGCGCCACTGACCGGCACCGGTGGCCCCTATGGCAAGGAAGAGGAGGTTGCCGCCCGTGCGGCTGTGGATCACATCAATGCCGCCGGTGGCGTTCTGGGGCGCAAGCTCGAACTGTTCGTGGCCGATGATGAAACCACCCCGACCGCAGGTGTCGCCGCCGCCCGCAAGCTGATTGACGTGGATGGTGTCAGCGCCATTACCGGCGTGTGGAGCAGCGCGGTGGCGCTGGCCGTGCGCCCGCTGGCGATCGAAAAGGGCGTGGCCCTGCTGCCGAACGGCTCAGCCGATGAACTGACCGAAGGCGATACCAAAGGGCTGGTGTGGCGCTTCCAGACCAATGGCAAGGACTGGGGCCGCGCCTTCGCCAATGCGGCACTGAAGGATGGCGCGAAGACCGCCTCCATCCTCGTCTTGCAGACGCCTTTCACACTGAGCACCGTGAAGCCCTTCGAGGAGGCCTTCAAGGCCGGCGGCGGCGAGATTCTGGATGTGGTGTATTTCAACCCCAACCAGCCCTCCTACCGGGCCGAGGTGGAGAAGGTCTTCTCCAAAAACCCGCAGGCTGTCTTTGTGCCGAGCTACATTCCAGAGTTCAGCGCCATCGCCAAGGAAGTGTATCGCTCCGGCTTTGACAGCAAGCTCTATACCTTCAGCCATGCTGCCGACAGTGATGGCAAGTTCGTGAAAAATGTGGGCAAGCAGGTTGCCGAGGGCATCAACCACGTGCAGGCCGTTCCGGTTGGAAATAACGGCACCTATCAGCTTTATCTGAAGCTGACAGACCAGAAGCCCGGCACCCTCGTGGCATTCGGCGCGAACGTATTTGACGAGATCAATGTGCTGGCCCTCGCCATAGAGAAGGCCGGCAGCGACAAGGCCGCAGAATTCACCAAGGCCATTCCCGGCATTGTGAACAGCGATGGCCCGGCCATTACAGATCCGGTCGAAGGGCTGAAGCTGATCCGCGAGGGCAAGCCCTTCCGCTATGCCGGCGCAACCTCGGACTTCCGTTTTGCACCGAATGGCGACCAGATCGATCTCGACTACGGCCACTTCCGCATCACGGATGGCTCCAGCAAACTGGTTGGCACCACCAAGTGAGCGTTGCCGGAAAGCCTTGTGAGATGAGCCGCCCGATATGAGTCTGGGATCCAATGTCGTGCTGGAGGCCCGCAATATTGGCCTCAGCTTCGGCGACTTTGTTGCCCTTGACGGTGTGAGTCTATCATTCCGTCGTGGTGGCATCACCGGCATTGTCGGCCCCAATGGGGCCGGCAAGTCCACATTGTTCAACGTGCTTGGCGGGCAGGTGCGCCCCCGGCATGGGGCCGTAATCTTCGCAGGGCAGGATGTCAGCACCCTGCCGGCCCATCGCCGTGCCCGACGCGGCCTCACCCGCACCTTCCAGATCTCGCGCGAATTGGGCGCGCTGACCGTTCTGGAGAACCTGCTGCTCGCCTTTCCACGTCAGCCGGGAGAGAGCGTGCTGCCCGCTCTCTTCCGCAAGCCCGCCGTGCGCCGCGCGGAAGAAGAGGCGCTGGAGCATGCCCGCGCGCTGCTCAAGCGCGTCAATCTCTGGCGGCTGGCGGATGCGCCGGCCAATGCCCTCTCCGGCGGCCAGAAAAAGCTGCTGGAGCTGTGCCGCGCGCTCATGCTCGAGCCTGCCTTTGTGCTGCTGGACGAGCCTGCCGCCGGCGTGAACCCGGTTCTGGTGGGCGAAATCGCCGATTTCATCCGCACCCTTCAGGGCGAGGGCATGAGCTTCGGCATTGTGGAGCACAATATGGATCTGATCGCCGCCCTGTGTGACCCCATCCATGTGCTCGCGGAAGGACGGGTGCTGACCAGCGGCACGTTCGCGGAGATTTCCGCCAATACCCAGGTGACGGATGCCTATCTGGGGGGCGTGGCGTGAGCGGATTGGTGCTTGAAGACATTGTCTCCGGCTATCATGGTCGCCCCGTGCTGCATGGGGTCAGCCTGTGCGTACCCACCCATGGCAGCCTGACCGTGGTGGGACCGAACGGGTCCGGCAAATCCACACTGATGAAAACCGTTGTGGGCCTCGTGCGTCCGGATAAGGGCCGCGTGCTGCTGGAAGGGGAGGATATCACCCGCCTTGATGCGCCTGCACGCGCACGCCGGGGGCTTGGCCATGTGCCGCAGGAGGCCAATGTCTTCCGCTCGCTCAGCGTTGCGGAAAACCTGCGTGTGGCGTTCGATTTTATCCCCGCCCGCTCGGGTGCCTCCTATGCCAGCCGGCTTGAGGCAGTGCTGGACCTGTTCCCCGAAATCCGTCCCAAGCTGAAGGTCGCTGCCGGGCACCTTTCCGGCGGACAGCGGCAGATGGTGGCCATGGCCGCCGCCCTGATGCCGGAACCCTCGGTTCTGGCACTGGATGAACCCTCTGCCGGTCTCTCTCCCAAAAATGCGGAACTGCTTTTTGTCGCCATCCGGCGCATCGTCGAGGCTGGCGTGACCCTGCTGATGATCGAACAGAACACCCGTCTTGGCCTCACGGTGGCGGCGCAAGGTCTTGTGCTTGTCGCCGGGCAAGTGAAGGCACATGCCCCGGCGCGCGAGCTTCTCGCCGATGGCCTCATGCAAAGCCTGTATCTGGGAGGCCATTGATGGCGCAGCTTGTCTTCAATGGACTCGTGACGGGTCTGCTCATCGCCCTGCCGGCGCTGTCTCTCGCGCTGGTTTTCAGCGTGTTGCGCTTCGCCAATTATGCCATCGGCTCCATGCTGACCTTGGGGGCCTATCTGGTCTATGGCTTCAATGTCGGCTTCGGCCTGCCCTTGCCACTGGCGGCTCTTGCGGGAGCAATACTAGGTGCGGGGCTTGCCTTGCTCATCAACCGGCTGGTCTATGAGCCCCTGCGCGGCCGCAGCGGTGTGACGCTGCTTGTGGCCTCTATCGGTGTCGGCATTGCTCTTGAGAATGCAGTGCGCTTCTTTGCCGGCTCAACCACGCGCGGCTTTGATGTGGAGGTCGCACGCCCGTTGCGCCTGCTGGGCCTGCGCATCAATCACGAGCAGATTTTGACCATCGCCATCGTGCTTGCAGCACTGGTCACGATCTGGATCATCTTCCGCTTCACCCGGCTGGGGCGTGCCATGCGGGCGGTGGCCGATAATCCCGACCTTGCAGCGGTGCGCGGCATTCCTCGCACGCAGGTGATCCGTACCACCTGGATCATCTCCTCCGTTCTGGCGACACTGGCCGGCGTACTGGTGGGGCTGGATGGCAATGTCGATCCGCAAATGGGCTGGAACTATATTCTGCCTGTCTTCACCGCCGCCATTCTGGGCGGCATCGGCAACCCCATGGCGGCTGTGGCCGGGGCGGTTCTGCTGGGCATTACGGAAGAACTGGCGACCCTTGTGCTGGCCCCACATTACCGCACCATCGTGGCCTTCGCGGTCATGGCGCTTTTGCTGCTGGTGCGGCCATCCGGGCTATTCGGAACACCGGGGGTGGCGCGATGATCTCCTATCTTGTCGCAACGCTTGTTCTGGTCGCCATCGCGACCATCGCCGCCCTAGCGCTGAACCTTCAATGGGGGCTGGGCGGGCTGGTGAATTTCGGCCTGTTCGGCTTCTACATGCTGGGCGCCTATGTCTGCGGGCTGCTGGTGGTGAGCGGAACGCCGCCCCTGCTCGCCATGGCCGTGGCCATGCTGGCGACGGCTGCCGTGAGTGCCGCTGTCAGCCTCATATCGGTGCGGCTGAGCGAGGATTATCTGGCGATCGTCACGCTGGGCTTTGCTGAATGCGTGCGGCTGTTCATCTCCTATGAGGAATGGCTCACCCGCGGCACGCTGGGCGTGCCCGGCATCGAGCGCCCTTTTGCGGGCTGGGTGCCGGCGGCGTGGTCTGACGGCGTCTTTCTCGCTTTTTCCTTCGCCTGCCTGCTGCTGTCCTTCCTCTTCCTGCGCAAGATCACCCGTGCGCCCTTCGGCCGACTGGTGCGGGCAACACGCGATGACGCAACGGTGGCAGAGGCGCTGGGCAAGAATGTGCTGGCGGTGCGGGCAAAGGTGTTCGCCATTGGCGGAGCGCTGCTTGGCGTTGCCGGCAGCCTGCATGCCTTTTACTACAGCTATATCGATCCCACCCAGTTCACCACGGCGTTGAATGCCTATGCCTTCATGGCGGTCATCATCGCCGGGCGGGGCAGCCATATCGGCGTGCTCATCGCCGGTTTCTCGGTCATCCTTCTGCTGGAAGGCAGCCGTTTCCTTGTGGACGTCATCCCCTTCCTCGACGGGGCACAACTTGCCGCCCTGCGCCTCTTCATCGTGGGCGCGGGACTGATCGCCATTCTCATCTACAAGCCGGACGGTCTGGTACGCGAGTATCGGCTGCGTTCCGGCGCATCCTGACAGGAGAGCCCCATGTCGCGCATCACCCTCAAGGGCCGTGCCGATCTGCCCGAGAACCTGCATCCATTGTGGGACAAGATCGAAACCTATGGCGATTTCGCCGATCAGGCCGGTGTCATGGCGCACCGCCTGCCGATCTTCGAACACACATGGCGCCAGCTCACCCAGCTCTCCGATGAAGCTGTGCTCTCCAAGCGCTATCTGGAGCTGGCCATTGTCACGGTCTCGCTGCTGAACCAGTGCGATTACTGCGTCGCTCACCATACGCCCAAGCTCGCGATACAGGGCGTCTCCGCGGAAGGTGCGCTGCGTCTGCTGGATTACAAGGACCACCCTGAGCTGGATGAGGTGGACAAGCTGGTGGTGGAATATGCCATCACCGTCACCAATAACTGGAGCCGCACGCGGGATGAGATTTTTGACCGACTGAAGGTCCATTTCAGCGAGGCGCAGATTGTGGAACTGACATGGCGCACGGCCCTGTGCGGTGCCTTCAACCGCTTCAATGACATTCTGCAGGTGGAATTCGCCGAACCGGCCCCGGCCAAGGCCTGACATACACGATCACCACCCGAACCCGCCTGACGGGGCGGGTGGTGATCTCGCCGAGACATTTGTGAATCGCCACGGGAGTTGATGAGACGCACATACCCCATGCGGGGACTTGCCTAAGCTACCGGAGCACCGCACCTTGTGCGCGATGTGACCGGGATAGAGCGGAGGCCCCATGCGCTGGGTGAAAACTCATAAATATCAGCACCTGCTTCATGGCGCAGTTCACGGCGCGGGCTGTGCCTGCATGCGGCCGGAAGTTCAGAATGCCTGCCGGCGTATAGAGCATGCCCTGTCTCGCCGCGCTCTTTTGGGTGGGCTTGCCGCCCTGATCAGCGCACCGGTGCTGAGCGCGATTTCACCTGCCTTCGCCCAGGCTGCCAGCCGGCCCATCCTGCTGAAAAATGGCAAAATCTTCGATGGCGTCTCCAGTACGCTTCTGGAAGGCCGCAGCATTCTGGTGGAAGACGGGCGCATCAAGGCCCTGCCCGCTTCGGATGATGCTGTCGCGGATGCTGAAATCATCGACTGCACGGGTAAAACACTGATGCCGGGGCTGATTGATGCCCATTGGCACACCATTCTCGCCGCCATTCCGCTGACCGTGGCAATGACAGCAGATGTTGCCTATCTCCACCTTGTTGCCGCTGAAGAAGCCCAGAAAACGATATTGCGCGGCTTCACCACTGTGCGCGACATGGGCGGCCCCTCCTTCGCCCTGAAGCGTGCCATCGATGAAAACCGCATCGCAGGCCCACGCATTTTTCCTTCCGGAGCGATGATCTCCCAGACCTCCGGCCATGGCGATTTCCGCTCGCGTCGGGATGTGCCCCGCGCCTTTGAAATGGGGATGAGCGATGCGGAGAAAGCCGGCATTTCGGCCATAGCGGACGGTGTGCCGGAGGTGCTACGCCGTACCCGGGAGCAACTCATGCTGGGCGCAAGCCAGGTGAAGATCATGGTGGGAGGCGGTGTCTCTTCACTGTATGACCCACTGGATTCCATCCAGTTCACCAGCGCGGAGGTCCGCGCCGCGGTCGAGGCCACGTCAGACTGGGGCACCTATGTCTGTGCCCATGTTTATACCGCGCCCGGCATCAAGCGCGCCCTCTCCAATGGCGTGCGCTGCATTGAGCATGGACAGCTTGCGGATGAGGAAGCCGTACGCCAGATGGCCGATACCGGCGCATGGTGGAGCATTCAGCCATTTCTGGCGGATGACGATTCCAACCCCAAGAGCCTGCCCGAACAAAAAGCCATGCAGCAGTTGATTGCTGAAGGAACCGTCCGCGCCTTCGATCTGGGGCGTGAGTTCAAGGTGAAGATGGCATGGGGCACGGACATTCTGTTCAACCCGGCCGGCACCCGCACGCAGGGCCGGCAGCTTGCCAAGACAGCGCAATGGCTGGGCAATGATGGCGCCTTGCGCATGGCCACCAGCGACAATGGCACTTTGCTGGCGCTCTCGGGCGGGCGCTCCCCCTACAAAGGGCAGATCGGTGTCATTGCGCCCACAGCCTATGCCGATATTCTGGCGATTGATGGCAACCCGTTGGAAGACATTTCCCTGATCAGTGATCCGGAAAAGAACATGAAACTCATCATGAAAGACGGGCGCATCTACAAGAATACGCTGGCGGGATAGGTGATCTGGGGCGGAGAATTCAGCTGGTGCAATGTTGGGCCTCTGGCCCCGCCATGCATTCCGGCACATTGCGGCGACAGCACGACCTGCCCCTACGGCATATTCGCAAGCCGGACTTGCGGGATTGCATCATGATTTTCAAACATGAAGCAATAGAGTGATGGTGATTCAGTCACGCTTCACTGAACATGCCTTCTTGTGGCCTGATTCAGTGAAGTATCATTCCTGATGCATGGTAAGAATTGGAATTTTTCAATGAAGAAGCATGGTATCGTAGCCTCTCTTCTGGCCGGTGCGCTTTTCATCACGGGCAGCGCATCTCTGGCCACGTCCGCCTTTGCAGAGACGGCTGCGAAGAAGGAAGCAGCAGCGGTTACGGCACCTGCGGGAATCTACAAGCTGGATGCGACCCACGCGGCCCTGTTCTGGTCTTTCAAGCACAATGATATTTCAAACTATACCGGCCGCTTTCAGGCACTCGATGCAACCCTGAACCTCGACCCCAAGCAAATCGACAAGTCCTCGATCGAGTTCAGCGTCGACCCGAAGTCGGTCCAGACCTCTTATCCGGCTGACTACAAGGCCTTCCACAAGGATAGTGCCTATGAAAGCTGGAATGAGGACATCAGCCGCAACCCGAATTTCCTGAACAGCGACAAGTTCCCTAACATCACCTTCAAGTCCACGAAGGTGGAGCAGACCGGCCCGCTCACCGCACGCGTGACCGGCGACCTGACCTTTCTGGGCGTGACCAAGCCTGTCACTCTGGACGCCAAGTTTATCGGCGGCATCGAGAGCCACCCCTATATGAAGGTTCCCGCACTCGGCTTTGCTGCTGAAGGGCACTTCAACCGTAAGGACTTCGGGCTGGAGCCCGGCCCGGTTGGTGAAGAAATCACCATTCGCTTCGATGGCGAGTTCGTGCAGCAGAGTGCGCCCGCCAAGGCCAACTGATCTTCGTGAATAAAGAAAGCCCCATGAGAGACGATCTCATGGGGCTTTTTGTATTTAGTCTCTGGCCTCACGGCACCCGTAGTAAATGCCGCAAGCAACTGGCACCCGGCCGCCTTTCATTGAAAGGCAGCCGGACACCTAAAACATCAGCTACAGCCAGTGGTGGAACCGCAGGTATCACACTTCAGGCAGGTGCCATTGCGCACCAGAGTGAAGTTCATGCATTCCGGGCATGCCTCACCCTCATAGCCCTTCGCACGTGCTTCGGCCCGTGCCTCCGCCTTGCGGGCGGTTGCACTGCGCCATGGCAGCGTCTGCGCCAGCAGCTCGCCGGCTGCTTCAGCGCTTTCGGCCTCAACCACGGTTTCCACGGTCTCGGTCAGTTCAGAGGTTTCAACCTTCAGAACGGTTGCGCCCTCAACACGACCACGCAGCACGGTGACATTATCGCTCGGCGCCCCGGCACTGGTCGGCTGGGGCACGAGCAGGTTTACAGACTTGCCGCGCACCAGACCCTTGGAAACGATGCGCGCGGCCGGGTTGGGAGCCTTGCCCTCATCCACGCCCTTGCCCAGTGCATCAAAGCCGGTCTCACCCGGATCCACATGGCCCAGATCATTGCGGGCGAGATAGGACACCGCCAATTCACGGAACACATAGTCCAGAATCGAGGTGGCATATTTGATGGTGTCATTGCCCTGCACCGGGCCGGCGGGCTCGAAGCGGGTGAAGGTGAAGGCGTCGACATATTCCTCAAGCGGCACGCCATATTGCAGGCCGAGCGAGATGGCGATGGCGAAGTTGTTCAGCAGCGAGCGAAGGGCCGCGCCCTCCTTGTGCATGTCGATGAAGATCTCGCCGAGGCGTCCGTCATCATATTCACCCGTGCGCAAATACACCTTGTGTCCACCCACAACCGCCTTCTGGGTATAGCCCTTGCGGCGATCCGGCATCTTCTCGCGTGAGCGCACACGGTGCTCGACAACCTTCTCGATCACCTTCTCGACGATCCGCTCGGCAACGGCTGCGGTCCGCGCGGCAGCCGGCTGGGCCACCAGCGCTTCCACCGCATCGTCCTCGTCCTCATCATCCGCCACAAGCTGGGCATTGAGCGGCTGGGAGAGCTTGGAGCCATCGCGATAGAGCGCATTCGCCTTCAGCGCGAGCCGCCAGGAGAGCATATAGGCGGCCTTGCAGTCCTCCACGCTCGCCTCATTCGGCATGTTGATGGTCTTGGAGATCGCGCCCGAAATGAAGGGCTGCGCCGCCGCCATCATGCGAATGTGGCTTTCCACCGAGAGATAGCGCTTGCCCATGCGGCCGCACGGCGAGGCGCAATCGAACACCGGCAGATGCTCGGCCTTCAGGTGTGGCGCGCCTTCCAGCGTCATCGCCCCGCAGGCGTGGATGTTTGCAGCCTCGATCTCGGCCTTGGTGAAGCCGAGGAAGGTGAGCAAATCAAACTTCGGATCCGCCATCTGGGCGGCTGGCACCTTCAGGGTCTTGGTAAGGAACTCCTCTCCAAAGGTCCAGCGGTTGAAGGCGAACTTGATGTCGAAGGCGGTCTTTACCGCAGCCGCAGCCTTGGCCAGCGCGGCATCATCAAAGCCCTTTGCCCGCAGGGTGGAGGAGTTGATCGCGGGGGCCTGATCCAGCGAGCCGTGTCCAACAGCATAGGCCTCGATCTCGGCAATCTGCGCCTCGCCATAGCCCAGTGCGCGCATGGCGTCCGGCACGGCCCGGTTGATGATCTTGAAATAACCACCACCCGCCAGCTTCTTGAACTTCACCAGTGCGAAGTCCGGTTCAATGCCCGTGGTGTCGCAATCCATCACCAGACCGATGGTGCCGGTGGGCGCGATGACCGAGACCTGCGCATTGCGATAACCGTGGCGCTCACCCAGTTCCAGCGCCTTGTCCCAGGCACGGGCGGCGTGCTCCACAAGTCGCGCGGGGCAGGAGTTCACATCCAGCGGCACGGGCGCGATGTTGAGCCCCTCATAGCCATCCGCCTTGCCATAGGCGGCACGGCGATGGTTGCGGATGACCCGCAGCATGGAGGAGGCATTGGAGACATAGGCCGGGAACGGACCCAGCTCACGTGCCATTTCCGCGGAGGTGGCATAGGAAATGCCAGTCATGATGGCGGTGAGCGCACCGCAAATAGCCCGGCCTTCCTCGGAGTCATAAGGAATACCGGACGACATCAGCAAGCCGCCGATATTGGCATAGCCCAGCCCCAGCGTGCGGTAATCGTATGAGAGTTCAGCAATGCGGCGCGAGGGGAACTGCGCCATCAGCACCGAAATCTCGAGCACCACGGTCCACAACCGTACCGCATGCTCATAGCTGGAAACGTCGAACTGCTTGTCCTTGTCGCGGAACTGCAAAAGGTTCAGCGAGGCAAGGTTACAGGCCGTGTCATCAAGGAACATATATTCCGAGCACGGGTTGGACGCGCGGATCTCACCACCCGAGGGGCAGGTGTGCCAGTCATTGATGGTGGTGTGGAACTGGATGCCGGGGTCCGCGCAATGCCATGCGGCGGAACCGATCTTCTCCCACAGCTCGCGCGCCTTCAGGGTGCGGGCCACCTTGCCATCGGTGCGGCGGATGAGATCCCAGTCCGCATCGGCTTCAACGGCGCGCAGGAAGGAATCTGTTACGCGCACAGAATTGTTGGAGTTCTGGCCAGCGACAGTGAGATAGGCCTCGCCGTCCCAGTCGGTGTCATAGATGGAGAAATCAATCTCCTTGTAGCCCTGGCGGGCATACTGGATGACACGGCGGATGGCGACATCAGCTACACTGGCCTTGCGGGCGGCGCGGATCTCACGCTTCAGGGCCGGATTCTGCTCCGGGTCAAAGCAGGAATCGCCCTCACCATCACAATTCACGCAGGCCTTCAGCACGGCCTTCAGGTGCTTGGCATTGAGCTTCGACCCGGTGACCAGCGCGGCCACCTTCTGCTCTTCAACGACCTTCCACTCGACATAGCCTTCCACATCCGGGTGGTCCGCATCCACCACCACCATCTTGGCGGCACGGCGCGTGGTACCACCCGACTTGATGGCGCCAGCGGCACGATCCCCAATCTTGAGGAAGCTCATGAGGCCAGAAGACTTACCTCCTCCAGACAGCCGCTCCCCCTCTCCGCGCAGGGCGGAGAAGTTGGAGCCGGTGCCCGAACCATATTTGAACAGGCGCGCCTCACGCACCCACAGATCCATGATGCCACCCTCATTTACGAGGTCATCACCCACGGACTGGATGAAGCAGGCATGCGGCTGGGGGTGCTCATAGGCAGAGGTGGAGGCGAGCAGTTCGCCGGTGCGGTAATCCACATAGAAGTGGCCCTGCCCGGGTCCATCAATGCCATAGGCCCAGTGCAGGCCTGTATTGAACCACTGGGGAGAATTGGGAGCCGACATCTGCATGGCGAGCATGTAGCGATGCTCGTCAAAGAAGGTCTGAGCATCAGCCTCGCTATCGAAATAGCCGCCCTTCCAGCCCCAATAGGTCCAGGTTCCGGCGAGACGATCGAACACCTGCCGGGCCGAGGTTTCACCGATGATCCGCTCTTCCACCGGCAATTCGGCCAGCGCATCGGTGTCAGCCACAGAACGCCACAGGAATGAGGGCACATCGTGCTCCTCGACCTTTTTCAGGCGTGCCGGCACACCGGCCTTGCGGAAATATTTCTGCGCGAGAATGTCGCTCGCCACCTGAGAGAACTGCGCAGGAACCTCAATGCTTTCCTGACGGAACACGACCGATCCATCCGGATTGCGAATCTCGCTCACGGCCGGGCGGAACGCGATGGCGGCATAAGGTGACTGACCTTCCTGCGTATATCGACGTTCAAAACGCATGACCGTATCTCCTCACAGCGGCGCGTACGGGCCGCAAAACCTGAGCGATAACATTGCGAGGAAAAGCACAATCCGCTCTCGCGCGAACCCGCTTTTCAGAACGCCATGTATGCTGATGGACGCATCATTCCCTCACCCATGATGAGCGGGAACGCACGTTTCAGATCGCAAGCTAGTGTGAGTCGGTTCCTCGTGAAACCCTTTCAAGGGCCACCTAAAGCCGGAGCAATACAATATGGTGGGCTGTGCCAAACTGAGCACACCATATGTAGATGCATATTGAGGCAGATGAAGGCAGGATCAACGGGCGAGAGGCGTGCAACGCTCGGGGCTTAGGCCGCCCGCCAGTGCATTTTTCATCAGGTCGATGACGGGAAAATATCTTTCCCCATTTTCCCGTCCATCCACAAGCCTTGCGAGATTATTGTGGGTCTCACTCCCCGTCGGGGGCAACAGCCACAGGATTTTTCTGCCGCCAAGCCGCCATCAGACGGCGATACCGAATGGTCGAGACGGGCAGGAAGGCGAGATAGATCAGCGTGCAAACGGTGAGAACCACCCACGGATAACTGGCCAGCAATGCAAAAAACAGCGCAACCACAACGAACAGGGGCAGCACCATATCGCGGCGCACACGCTGGCCCATCGTCTTCCCGGACCAGGCCGGGACGGTTGAAATCATAAGCAGGCCAATCACGATACAATAGAGCAGCGCCAGCACGGCACCGATGCCATGGTGAGAGACCCCGAGCAATTCCAGATACACCGGCAGCAGAACCGTAATTGCCCCAGCCGGCGCTGGAATCCCGGTGAAGAAATCACCCGCGAAGGGCGGCTTGTTCGGGTCATCGAGCATGACATTGAAGCGGGCAAGGCGAAGGGCAGCGCAGATCGCGTAGATAAGTGCAGCGATCCAGCCAAAGGAACCTGCCTCGTTCAGCCCCCAGAAATACAGCATCAATGCCGGAACACAGCCGAAGTTGACGAAATCAGCAAGGCTGTCGAGTTCGGCCCCGAAACGGGATGTGCCCTTGAGTGCGCGGGCAAGGCGTCCATCAATGCCATCCAGCAATGCGGCAAACACAATTGCCACAATCGCCAGTTCGATACGATCTTCGATCGCAAGTCGCACGGCTGTCAGGCCGGAACACAGGGCCAGAATCGTAACCAGATTCGGGAGCAGGATACGGATTGGCACCTTCCCGAGCTGGCCGAAACGTGGACGCTGATGACCTTCCGGATCAAAGGGGGGGAAGGGAGAAATCATGTCAGTTTAACTCACACGATAGGTGGCATCCCGGACAGGGCTCGCCGCCAGATCGCACAAGATGGTCTCACCGGCCGTTGTGATCTGCCCTTCCGCCACCTGCACTTTTGTGCCGAGGGGAAGATAGACATCCACGCGCGAACCAAAACGGATCAGCCCGAACCGCTCACCCGCACCGATCTCCTCTCCTTCTCTCACGAAGGAAACGATACGGCGCGCAATCAAGCCGGCAATCTGGACGACACCAACAGTGAGATAAGGCGAGCGAATGATCAGGCCATTGCGCTCATTATCCTCACTGGCCTTGTCCAACTCCGCATTGAGGAACTTTCCGGGCTTGTATGCGATGCGTTCGATCCGCCCGGCAATAGGAGCGCGGTTCACATGAACATTGAAGACATTCATGAATATCGAGATACGCAAAAGCGGATCGTCCGAGAGATCCAGTTCACGAGGCGGGCGCGCCGGTCCAATCTGGGAAATCACGCCATCGGCCGGAGCAACAACCAGTCCTTCACGAAGAGGTGTGACGCGTGGGGGATCGCGAAAAAATAGCGCGGTCCAGATGGCAAGTCCGACCCCAAGCATGCCGAGAAATGTCGAGAAAAACAGCAGAAGCACTGCAATGACAACGGCACCGGCAATGAAGGGGTAGCCTTCCCGATGAATCGGAACCATGGCCTTGCGGATGCTCGTAACGATCGACAACCTGCTCTCCTCACCACATCAAATCGAGCCGCTTATTGCACAATTTGAGGTGCTTGTCGTTATTTAGTATTTGAACGCAAAAAACCCCTCACGATGTGAGGGGTTTTTTGTTGAGAGTGGATATGGGCATATTGTCTTTGTCCTTAGCAGGCCTGGCGGCGACCTACTCTCCCGCGTCTTGAGACGAAGTACCATTGGCGCTGAGGAGTTTAACGGCCGAGTTCGGGATGGGATCGGGTTCAGGCTCCTCGCCATAACCACCAG
>JAMHVS010000052.1:0-8246 GCA_035911315.1 Xanthobacter sp. | reverse complement strand
CACATTACCGCGCAGCAGGCGCATATAGACCGGCCCCTTGTGCGCCGCGATTGCCGGCACGGCCTGCTCGATCTCGCAGGCATCGCATGGGTCCACGATGGTCATGTTCGGCATGCCGCGGAAGATCGCGATGTCTTCGGTCGCCTGATGCGAGGGACCATAGCCCGTCGTCAGGCCCGGAAGGGCGCAGACAATCTTCACATCCAGATCTTCTTCCGCAATCGCCATGCAGATGAAGTCATAGGCGCGGCGCGAGGCGAACACGGCATAGGTGGTGGCGAAAGGGGTGAAACCCTCGCGCGCCATACCGGCAGCAGCCATCATCAGCAACTGCTCGGCCATGCCCATCTGGAAGAAGCGCTCGGGATAAGCCTTCGCGAAGATATGCAGGTCGGTATATTTCGCCAGATCGGCGGAAAGACCGACGATTTCGGGGCGATCCTTCGCCAGTTCCACCAGCGCATGGCCGAATGGCGCTGCAATTGTGCGCTGGTCCGGGCCCGCGATGGAGGCGATCATGGCCGAGGTGGTCAGCCGCGTGCCGCCCTGCTGCGGGTTCTCCAGAAAGGCAGGCCGCTGATACTTGTTCCGCTTCATGCCTTCCTCCCGGCGTCCAGAACTTCAAACGCCCGGGTCCATTCCTCGGGCTCCACACGCAGGAAGTGGTTGCGCTCGCGCTCTTCCAGGAAGCGCACGCCCTTGGCCATCTTGGTGTCGCAAATGATGACGCGCGGCTCAGGGCCGGGGTGGTTGCGGGCGATATCGAACGCCTTCACAAGCGCATCAATATCATTGCCATCCACGCGCTGGGTGAACCAGTTGAAGGCCTCGAACTTGGGCGCAAGCGGTTCGAAGTTCAGAATGCTGGTGGAGGGACCATCCGCCTGCATCTGGTTCACATCGACGATGCCGATGAGGTTGCTCAGCTTGTAGCTGCCCGCCGACATGGCCGCTTCCCAGGTGGAGCCTTCATCCAGCTCGCCATCGGAGAAGAGGTTGTAGACAAAGGCCGGATTGCCCTTGTGGCGCAGGCCCAGAGCCATTCCGACAGCGATGCCAAGGCCGTGCCCGAGCGATCCGCCGGTGATTTCCATGCCGGGCGTATAGGCAGCCATGCCAGACATGGGCAGGCGGCTGTCATCGGTGCCATAGGTCTCCAGCTCATCCAGCGGGATGATCTTTGCCTCGATCAGCGCAGCATAAAGCGCGATCGCATAATGGCCGATGGAGAGTAGGAAACGGTCGCGGCCTTCCCATTCCGGATCTTCCGGACGGTAGGTCATCGCATGGAAATAGGACACGGCCAGCACGTCGGAAATGCCGAGCGCCTGCGCGATATAGCCCTGCCCCTGAACCTCACCCATCCGCAGCGCATTGCGGCGGATATTGTAGGCCCGTTCGGCGAGCTGTTCGTTATGACCAGTCTGGCTCATGTGAGAGATAAGCTCCTCCCTTCCGTCAGGCAGCATCCGGCATGCGCCGAGGGCAGCCTGCCCGGCGGTGTCTCACTGTGGTGAAGAAGTCCTGCGCGCCCTAGCCTGACCGCAAATACGGATAGGGCCGGTCAGGCGCGCAATTCCGGTTCAGGCCAGCATCAGGCCCGGAAACACGCGCCAGATGCTGGCGCTGCGAAATCAAAGAAAACGTGTGAGGCGCGATCATGACTCAAGGTCAGAATGCTGACATCCGCGCGGATGCTTTCCCATTTCATGGGCATGCTCATCTCCCGGTTCTGGCCGCTTCTCCCGAGGGGGCAGCCTTTTCTGAATCTGATGCTAGAAAGTTGAAGCGCTGGGGACAAACGAATAAACATGTCCGATAGATGAATTAAATTTGCGGAAATGGTGCGGTGCGGAACTTACCCTCTCTGAAAGCCCTTCAGGCCTTTGAAGCAGCCTCCCGGCTCGGCTCATTTGTGACGGCAGCGGAGGAGCTTCTGGTCACGCCATCGGCTGTCAGCCATCAGGTGCGCGCGCTGGAACGGGAGCTGGGGGTGACCCTGTTTCACCGGGTACACCGCTCTATCCTGCTCACCGATGTGGGGCGGCGATATGCAGAACATATCGCGGAGGTTTTCGGGGCACTGGAAACCGCCACACGCAGCATCGCCCGGTCCACGAAAAGCGACATTCTCACCATTCACGTGGTACCCAGCCTGGCTGCACAGTGGCTCATGCCTCGCCTCTCGCGTTTCAGTGCCCAGAATCCGGATGTGGATGTGCGCGTGAATGCCTCAACAGCGGCAGTAGACTTGGCCAGCGGAGAGGCAGACCTTGATATTCGCTATGGCACGGTCTTCCCCACAGCTGGCGTGGAAGTGGTGCCCTTTCCAGAAGAGATTGTTCTACCTCTCTGTTCGCCAGAGCTCATTCATGGCGATTACCCCATCCGCACCCCGGCAGATCTGCGCCATCACACGCTTATCCATTCCGAGGTCAATCTCATTACTTGGCGGGAATGGCTGAGGTGGGCGGGCGCACCCACCATAGACCTGACGCGCGGCCCACGTTTCGACCGCTCATTCATGTCCATCAGTGCGGCGGTGGACAGTGTGGGCGTTTGCCTTGAAAGCCACATGCTGGTGCAACGGGAACTCGCCTCCGGGCAACTCGTCGCCCCCTTCGGGCTGGAAGGGCCCACCATCAGCGGACATAGCCTGATGTTTATGAAATCCAGAGGTCAACTGCCCAAGATTCACTTGTTTCAGACTTGGCTTTTTAGCGAACTTGGGGGAAGGATAGAATATAAATAATCATCATCAATATAAACGTATTTTAATTAAAGAATTAATTCAATTTTGGCCGAGTGCATAAATAACACTCAGCACCGGAAAACGAAGCGTTCGGAGCTTCCGGACACGCCCGCTCACCGATGCTTTCCTGCCCGCATTCAGCTCATGCGTGGATTTCGTCAGCGCCAGCCAAGCGGCGGGGCAACGTGCTTCAGAATCGCCTCTATGACATGCGCGTTGTAGTCGACACCCAACTGGTTCGGCACGGTCAGCAGCAGCGTATCGGCTTCAGCGATGGCCTCATCTTCCCTGAGCTGGTCAACCAGCGCATCCGGCTCTCCCGCATAGCTGCGTCCGAAGATGGCGCGCGTTTTGTCATCAATAAAACCGATGCTGTCCTGTTCCTTGCCGCCATTACCAAAATAGGCGCGGTCACGGTCATCGACGAGTGAGAAAATGCTGCGGCTGACGGACACCCGTGGCTCCCGTGCATGCCCAGCCTCCTTCCATGCCGCACGATAGGCACGAATCTGCTTGGCCTGCTGGATATGGAAAGGCTCTCCGGTTTCATCATCCTTCAGCGTAGAGCTTTGAAGGTTCAGGCCAAGTTTTGCCGCCCAGACCGCCGTGGCATCAGAACCTGCACCCCACCAGATCCGCTCGCGCAATCCCTCCGAATAGGGCTCTAGCCGCAACAAGCCAGGTGGATTGGGAAACATCGGGCGTGGATTAGGCTGGGCAAAGCCCTGGCCCTTCAAGACTTCCAGCAGCACCTCGGCATGCTTGCGGCCCATGTCCGCATCTGTTTGTCCCTCTTCAGGCCGATAGCCGAAGGACCGCCAGCCATCGATAACCTGCTCCGGCGATCCGCGGCTGATACCCAGCTGAAGACGACCGCCAGCAATAAGATCTGCAGCCCCTGCATCCTCGGCCATGTAGAGCGGGTTTTCATACCGCATGTCGATGACCGCAGTGCCGATCTCGATACTGCGTGTCCTTGCGCCAACAGCAGCCAGAAGCGGAAATGGCGAGGCGAGCTGGCGGGCAAAGTGATGCACACGGAAATAGGCGCCATCAGCCCCAAGCTCTTCCGCAGCTACGGCCAGATCGATGGACTGCAAAAGCGCATCCCCCGCCGAGCGGGTCTGCGAATGGGGAGATGGGGTCCAATGTCCGAACGAGAGGAAACCGATTTTCTTCATGGTGGAGTGACCCAGCTTGTCTTCTGTTTGAATCACATCCTACACTCTTGGACATTCAGAAGATGCTGGCGTGTGTTGTCACCCATGCAAGCTATAAAGGCATCCTCGCACACCGGGGTGTCGCAGCGCACAAATCAACGCCCGGCAGAAATACCGCCCCCCAATGCCCGCTTCTCAGATATCAACCTGCGTGCCAATCTCCACCGCACGCCCGGCCGGAATGCAGAAATAATCGGAAGCATTTGCTGAATTTCGCACGAGGTAAATGAAATAGCGGCCCTGCCACAAGGGCATTCCGCCCCCCGCAACCAGACGCAGAACACGGCGTGACAAGATGAAGGATGTGCTCATCATGTCAAATTTCCAGCCCTGTTTTTCACAGAGCAGAAGGCTTTTTGGCACATCAGCGTCCTCGGCATAGCCGAAGGTCAGACATACTCTTGTCAGCCGCGGTGCGAGTTGCTCCACTGTGACCTTGTTTGCAGGCGCAATGCGCGGCACATCAGCAAACGCAACATTCAGCACCACATTATGTTCATGCAGGGATCTGAAGTGGTTGAGGGTTTGCAAAAGCGCCGTGGGCACGAAATCCGGGCGTACCGTGGGGTAAATGGCAGTGCCGGAAACCACGACGATATCATCCGCCTGAATCTGCGGGATAAAGCCCGCCAGTGGACGCTCGGAACCATTCTCCTGCGCCATGATCACATCGGTGCCACGCCGCCACGTCCACATGGTCACGAGCAGCACAGCAGCAATGGTGAGGGAGAGGAAACCGCCATCCATCAGCTTGAGCATATTCGCGCCCAGAAACACCAGATCAATCATAAGGAAGGGCAGCATCATGCCCACGGCCAGCCACAGCGGAAAGCCCCAGTGGCGGTACGCGACGATCATCGCCAGCAATGCCGAAACCACCATGGTGCCGGTGACACTGATGCCATAAGCGGAGGCCAGTGCTGATGAGCTTCCGAAGGATAGAAGCACCGCAAGCACGCCCACCAGAAGCAGCAGGTTCACACCCGGCAAATAGATCTGCCCCTCCTGTTCCAGCGAGGTATGGCGGATGAGCATGCGCGGGAAAAGGCGCAATTGCATAGCCTGACGCGTCAAGGAAAATGCCCCGGTAATCACTGCCTGGCTTGCAATGATCGTCGCAACTGTTGCCAGAAGCACAACGGGCAGCAACGCCCATTCCGGATACAGCTGGAAAAACGGATTGTCGATTTTCTCCGGATTGGCGAGAACCAGTGCCCCCTGCCCGAAATAATTGAGCAACAAGGCCGGCAACGCCACAAACAGCCATGCGAGCTGGATTGGCCTGCGACCGAAATGCCCCATATCGGCATAGAGCGCCTCAGCGCCTGTTACTGCCAGAAAGACAGCACCAAGCGCGATAAGGCCAACCACACCATTACCGGCCAGAAATGTCACCGCATGGAACGGGTTCAATGCCGCCAGCACCTGAGGAGCCTGAACGAGCTGGTGAATACCGCCGGCAGCCATGACGATGAACCAGATGAGTGTTATCGGCCCAAAAAGGCGAGCAACGGCCGCAGTGCCCCTGTTCTGCACCAGAAACAACGGCACAATAATCGCAACAGCTATTGGCAGCACATAGGGATCAAAAGCCGGCGTGATGAGTGTGAGGCCTTCTACCGCTGAAAGAACGGAAACGGCGGGTGTGATGACAGCATCACCATAAAAGAGAGAAGCGCCCAGAAGCCCAAGGACCAGCACTGCCACACTGGGCTGCCCCATAGCCCGTTGCGCGAGAGCAAAAAGCGACAGGATGCCACCTTCCCCCTCATTATCCGCACGCATCAGAATAAGGACATATTTCACCGTGACGATGAGCATCAACGCCCATACGATGAGTGACAAAAGCCCTAGAACATCAGCGTTTGTCACCCCGCCCCGCGCCTCGCCGGCAGCGCTCATCGCCTCGCGAAAGGCGTAAAGCGGCGACGTGCCGATATCACCGAAGACAACGCCGAGGGCCGCCAGAGAAAGCGACAGTGTCTTGCCCTTGGGCATGGCTGCCGAATGCGCAACAGCGTTACTGGTCAGGTCCGAATTGGCCATCACGTGTTACCCTTTCCTCGGCCTTCTGCCGGCATGGAAAGCTGCAATGTCATTTGCAAAATCAAGCCGATGGTTTCGAGAGGGCTATGCCCCGCACAACTACACTGGCTTTTCGTGCAAACCTGTTCAGCGTCTGACTATACGGATCATATCTCTATTGCATGACTGCCCAACCAAGCACTTGGCGCACGCAAATTGTCTTCAGGTCGACTGGAATATACGCAATCCAAACTCAGGCAATATCGCGATTAGATGGTCGAATATATCGGCCTGAATCGCCTCATAAGCCTTCCATTCGGTGGCATTGGTGAAACAATATATTTGAAGCGGCAAACCAGATGGCCCCGGCTCCAGATGGCGCACCATCATGGTCATGTCCTTGTGAAGCTGGGGATGGTCATGAATGTAGTTTTCCGCATAAGCGCGGAAAAGACCCAGATTGGTCATTCTGCGCCGGTTCGCCGGAACCTCGGCCAATGGGCCGAGCTGTGCATTCCAATCTGCGATCTCTTCGGTGCGATGAGAGATATATCCCGTGATCCGTCGCAGCTGTGAAAGCTTTTGAATATCCGCATCATCCACAAAATGGATCGTGCTCTGGTCAATCGGAATGGAACGCATGATCCGCCGGCCGCCGGCTTCTGTCATGCCACGCCAATTCTTGAATGGCTCCGAAACCAGCTTGCGCACGGGGAAATTGGAGTAGGTGTTATCCCAGTTCCGGACCGTGACGGTATACAGTGAAAGGTCCACGACAGAGCCATTGGCGTTCATGGATGGCATTTCAATCCAGTCGCCAACCCTGACGATATCTGTCGAGGAAAGCTCTATGGATGCGACAAGAGAGAGCAGAGTATCTTGGAAAACTAGGATAATAACGGCCGTCAGTGCCCCTAGGCCTGAAATCAGGATCAGGGGTGATCGGTTCACAACAACGGCAATCATCAGGACAATCGCCACGCCGTAGACCACGATGGTCGCGACCTGCACATACCCTGTCACAGAATGGCCAGAACCACTATGTCGATGCTGCCAGAGTCGCCCGGTCAGCCGTATGGCGGCCGAGATTGCCATGGCCACGAAGAGAATGATGAACGCATTCGCAACGTGCTGGCCAATCTGGGCGATCGCAGGATTTACATCCGGAAGCTCGCCAATCCAGCCGGAGATCACCAGCGCCGGCACCGCAGAAGCCAGTCGCCCGATGACGCCTGATTCAATGATATCACGTAAGGTAATGAACCTTGCGCCTATCACCAACTTATCTGCCAGACGGACCAGTATAAACTTGACGACGAAGTGGATAAGCACAGCAGCTGCGAGCAGAAGGCCAAGCCAGAGTGCGGCTGCAATGGCAGGATGAGAACCAAGAACCGTTTCCACCTGTTCCATTGGACCATCCATTCCAACACCGCGCATCAAGGTCATATAAGCATGGCCTTTATCGCAATGTGACGGATGGTTCTGCAAGCCATTCGTCCACCAGATTCATGACATGGCGCTTATGACTTAACCAGCATCAGTTGCATCATTGTCAGGTCGAGCCACTCCCCACTCTTCTGCCCGACTTCCCGGAAGTAGCCTGCCTCTTCAAAATTGAAGCTGCGGTGGATTTCTATCGAGGCTTCATTCTGCGTTTCTATCGCGGCGATCATAACGTGATGCCCTTGAGCTTCTGCAATCTCAATCAGATTTTCGAGCAAGAACTTTCCAACACCTTCGCCCTGATGGTCGGCATGTACATAGATGGATAACTCGACCGTATAGCGATAACCATTTCCATCGCGCCACGGTCCGAATGAAGCAAAACCTATGACCTTTTCAGGCGGATCATTTGAGACAGCGATGATAACGGGAAAGCTGGCGGCCTGACGCTGTGTAATCCACGTCAAACGCTCGGCCACATTACGGGCCGTATCCTTGCCAATAGCGGCATCATCCGCAATTGCTGCATTAAGAATATGGGTGATCGCTTCTGCGTCCTGACCCTTAGCATACCGTATATACATGATTGCACTCCGCCAGCATTAGTATTTGAACGCAAAAAACCCCTCACGATGTGAGGGGTTTTTTGTTGAGAGTGGATATGGGCATATTGTCTTTGTCCTTAGCAGGCCTGGCGGCGACCTACTCTCCCGCGTCTTGAGACGAAGTACCATTGGCGCTGAGGAGTTTAACGGCCGAGTTCGGGATGGGATCGGGTTCAGGCTCCTCGCCATAACCACCAG
>JAMHVS010000051.1:0-1888 GCA_035911315.1 Xanthobacter sp. | reverse complement strand
GATAGAGGTAGGAACAGCTCATTGAGTTGAGATGCTCCCCCCTCCGAACCGGACGGGCGGGTTTCCCGCATCCGGCTCTCCGGTCAACAGTTTGCTGCTTTTCGCAGGCTCTTGGATTCCAGCTTCCGGGCTTCTTCCAGGCTGAAGAGCCCGATGCTGGCAAAGTAGTCGTTGCTCCAGCGGTGATGGTCTCGGCCTCTGCTTCGACCTCGCAGTCCGGCGCGTTTGCGCAGGATGCTGCGCATACGCCCGCGTATCCATCCGTCCATGGCACTCAGCGCGCTGGTGTCGGCGTGTTTGAAGTAAGCATAGATGCCTTGCAGCTTTTGCCGCAGCACCTCAGCGATGGCCGCGAGGCTCATGCCGCTGGTGCGCCGCGTCAGCGGCCTGATGGCTTCTTTGATCTTCTTGACGCTCTTCGGTCGGATGAACCGGCGGATGCACCCGCTGGTTTTGCCTCGCCAAAACCGATACCCGAGGAAGTCGAAGCTCGCTTTGGGTTGCCCCATATCGACGACCCGCGTTTTCTCAGGATGCAGCTCCAGTCCGGCTTGGGCGGCCCACTCGCGCAGGGTTCGCAGCACGGTCTCGGCGGCATCGGCACTCGGACACAGGATGACCATGTCGTCGGCGTAGCGCACCATTTGATGTCCGGCTCTGCTCATCAGGTGATCCAGCGGATTGAGGTAGATGTTTGCTAGCAGCGGGCTGATGACGCCGCCTTGTGGCGTGCCTTCATCATTGGCTTCCAGCTCGACTTCTCCCATCTGGTTCATGATGCCTTGTCTGAGGAAGCTATCGATCAGATCTAGCACCCGCCCATCGGCGATGTGCTCGCGCACCAGCTCCATGAGGCGCTGGTGCGGGATGCTGTCGAAGTAGCCCTTGATGTCCACATCCACCACATGATGCAGGCCGCTTTGCAGCAGCTCGTCCACGCGGCGGAGGGCATCCTTGCAACCACGTCCGGGCCTGAACCCATAGCTGTGCTCGGCGAACTCTCGCTCAAAGACTGGCTCGATGACCATCCTCGTCGCGGTCTGCACGATGCGGTCCGTGACCGTCGGTATGCCCAACGGTCGCTTCTCGCTGCTGCCCAGTTTTGGGATCATGACCCGTTTGACCGGCCTGGGCTGGTAGGTGCCTCGCTTGAGGTGCTCCTTCACGGCGAGCAGCCGTTTTTGGCTGTCTTTTCCGAAGTGTCCTACCGTGATGCCGTCCACGCCGCAGGCCCCTGCATTAGACTGCACCGTTTCCCAGGCCAGTTGAAGGGTTCGGTCGGCAAAGATTTTGTCGATGAGACTGAACCACACCTTTCCTTTGACTCCCGTTTCGAGAGCCAGGAGCATCTTCTCGCTCCAGACGCCGCGTTGGGCCTTGTGACGCTGCCACAAGGCTTCTTCTCCTTGCTTATCCGTCGCCGGAACTTGCGGAGATTGGTCTTCGCTTGGTCCTTCGCTTGAAGGTTCTGTTTTCCTGCCGCCCTTCGCTCCATCAGCATTGCCTGACTTCGATACTACTATGGCAGCTCTGACTTCTGCCGGGTGTCTCTCGACATCCTGCCCCGGCAGATCTCCTGTGTTCACGACACCACCCTTCCCTGACATACTGCCACCAGCCACCCCGACATCCTCCAGAACAGGTTCCGCGTCTCCGCGTCCTGGTTTGCTGCTCGTCGCAGCAAGACTTCGCCGGTCGCTCGCAGGCTCGTCGTTCTGTTGGGGCCGAATCGTGTTCACTTTCGTTGCGGTCTGTCAGGTTCTCTACGTTGCTCTCCACCCCGCCTCACGGCGGCGCAGTTACTTCAAGTTCTCACCCGGAACGCGATTCCAGATGGCCGGGGTATTCCACCCCGGAGGGTCGTGACGCTTCACAGCGCACGAGCGCG
>JAMHVS010000050.1:0-55512 GCA_035911315.1 Xanthobacter sp. | reverse complement strand
CTGTGCCGGGCCAATGGACACCACCACGATCTCGGTTGCCTTGCCGGCCTCTTTCAGGCGCAGGGCCTCTTCCACCGCGATCTCGTCGAACGGGTTCATCGACATCTTGATATTGGCCAGTTCGACGCCGGAACCATCCGACTTCACACGGACCTTCACATTGTAATCAACCACCCGTTTAACGGGCACCAAAATCTTCATAAGCGCCTGCTCCCCGTACTTCAGATCATCCCTCCGGCTGCGCAGCGTCCGCACCGAATCGTTGGTCCTGTTCGTTGCCCTGCACTGCGACACGCCTTAAAAGCGGCGGCAGCGTATGGGCGGCCTCAAACGGTGTCAACGCCGCCTTTTTGCACTGCACGCAAGCGCAAAGGCGGGTTCACATCGTCCGGGCCACATCACTGGCAAACCCCCGTTTGCAGTCTGGCCGGCATCACCAGATGTGAGCGGCTGTTCTTGCCCCGTGCGGCGGCTGGGGGTGGGAGGTCCAGTTCAGGCATCTTCACATTCATCATGGCGAAACAGCAAGCGGGATAACGCGCTGACAGTCTGCACCATAAGGCTATGGTGTGGTCCGTCAGGCTATTGCTGCCGGTATGGGATTGTCTGATCGCTCCGTAAAATCGTCATCACACAATGCAGTATGGTGACGTAATGGGAAGCTAGTTCCCGGGTGCGGATGCGTCAATCTCTTCCAATGGTCTATACCGCATTGCCGCATGCACCCTTCAGATCAGCATGCTGGCAGCCTCAGCGACTGGCGCCGGGCACCCACAGCACATCATCCGCGCCCTTTGCATTGGTGTAGCGGGCCGCGACAAACAGCAGATCTGAAAGCCGGTTCACATATTGAATGGCAGGTGCGCCCACCAGCCCTTCTTCCTGATGCGACAATTCCACCATCTCCCGCTCTGCCCGGCGGCAGATGGTGCGGGCCAGATGCAGATGGGCCGCAGCGGGGGAGCCGGCCGGCAGAATGAAGGATGTGAGGGGGCCAAGTTCACCATTCAGCAGGTCGATATCCTGCTCCAGCCGGGTTACCTGAGCGGGTACGATGCGCAGGGCACTGCCCGGTGCTTCATCCGGTTCGGGAGGGGTGCAGAGGTCCGCGCCAAGGTCGAACAGATCATTCTGGACACGCATCAGGACAGCATCGAGGGCAGGGTGCGCCTCCATATGCAGACGGGCGATGCCGATGGCGGCATTGGTTTCATCCACCGTGCCATAGGCAGCCACGCGCAGATCATATTTGTTCACGCGCGTTCCGGTGCCGAGGCCGGTTGTGCCCTTGTCTCCGGTGCGGGTGTAAATCTTGTTCAGCTTCACCATGGGGGCCTCGCCTGAATCATTTTGATGCCAAAGGGCATGCCGGTTTATCGCATCGTTTTGTGTGCGGCTCCAAGACGCGGCCGGTCGACGCAACCTGAAAGCGAGGTGCATCCTGCACTTGCGCCGGCAAGGCCATGGTGCGAAATTATGGTCTACAACAGTGGCGGGTTATCCTGCCGTCGCTCTGGTCCATCTTCGCGGCTGGAGTGGAAAATGAGGGGGACACGGCCATGCCAACTCTCGTCCGGTTTCTGGTCACCCATGCGGTTATCGGCATTATGCTGGCCGCGGCGTTCGTAGGTGTGCTTGTCGCATTTGATGTCGCGCGCCTTGGCACCCTTGTGCAGACATCTTCAGATGGCATGCTGGCCGTGGCGCTGCTGACGGCGGGTCTTGGCGTCACCTTTGGCAGCGTGCAGATGGGTTTTGCCGTGATGCTGATGAACGGGCGTGATGACACCACGGGCGGAAGCCGTGTGCGCCTGCGCCGTCTGGTCCTGCTGCCCGCCAAGGTTTCCGCCGGGCGGCGTTGAACGCACGCAGCGCTTCATTGAAAGCCGGTCTCATGTGTGAGGCCGGCTTTTTTGTTGGAAGAACCGGCGGCGCGCAGATTCTGAAGGTGGGCTATTGTTCGCGGCTTTTCGGCTAAAGGCTGCAAGTTTGCGCGGGTGCGGAAAGCATGGCGCGGCTTTCGGGGCCGGAGCCGCGCCTGTGGCTTCAGCTCTGGCTGGAAACCTTCATGAGCACCAGACCGCTGACAATAAGCAGGGCTGCGAGAATGCGGGCCGGGTTCATGGATTCACCCAGAAAGGCGATGCCCACCACGAATGCCCCCACCGCACCAATGCCGGTCCAGATGGTGTAGGCGGTGCCCAAGGGCAGCGTGCGCATGGCCCAAGAGAGAAGCGCAAAGCTGACAATCATCGCGACAATGGTGATGGCAGTCGGCCACAGCCGGGTAAATCCTTCCGACTGCTTCATCGAGAAGGCCCACACCACTTCGAAAATGCCGGCGATAATCAATAAAATCCAGGCCATGACGGCCTCCTTCTTCAAGCAGGCCGGGCCGTCCCGGACATATACCCTGAAAAGGGGGAGGTCGTCCTCGCTTCCGCAAAATTAGGTAAGAGGGGCTGTCTGGTCAAGAGCGCAGCGGACTTTCTCATCCGCCGAGCTCATTCGACATTTCGATGGCCCTACTTGTCCTTGCGCCGCATGGCATCCAGCAGTGCCGCGCCGAATGCGCCCTGTCCGACATCACCCCCGCGTCCACCTTGCTGGCCGCCACGGTTGCCGTTCTTGTTTGGGGGCGGACTGCGGCGGCCCTCCTGTACCGGAGCTGCGCTGTTGCCGGATCCGCGTGCGGCACTGCGTCCATCCGCATCATCCTTGCGCATGGAAAGAGCGATGCGCTTGCGCTTGGCATCCACATCCACCACCCGCACCTTCACCACATCTCCGGCCTTCACCACCTCATGCGGGTCTTTCACAAAGCGGTCCGCCAGCGCGGAAACATGCACAAGTCCATCCTGATGCACGCCAATATCCACGAAGGCCCCGAAGGCCGCGACATTCGTCACCGTACCTTCCAGCACCATTCCGGGCTTGAGGTCTGAAATCTCGTTCACACCTTCAGCGAAGCTGGCGGTCTTGAATTCCGGGCGCGGGTCACGGCCGGGCTTTTCAAGTTCGTTGAGAATGTCGCGTACGGTGGGCAGGCCGAAGCGCTCATCCACAAAAGCGCGCGGGTCCAGCGCCTTGAGGGTTGCGGTGTCGCCCATCAGGGTGCGCACATCCCGCCCGCAGGCGGAGACAATCTTCTTCGCCAGATCATAGGCTTCCGGGTGAACGGAAGAGGCATCCAACGGTTCCTTCCCATCGGGAATGCGCAGGAAGCCGGCGGCCAGCTCAAAGGTGCGCGGACCAAGGCGGGCCACCTTCAGCAATTCCTTGCGGGTTTTGAAAGGCCCCACCGTATCGCGATGTGCCACCACCGCTTCAGCCAGTGAGGCCCCAAGGCCGGAGACACGCGCCAGCAGCGGGGCAGAGGCGGTGTTGAGATCCACGCCCACCGCGTTCACCGCATCTTCCACCACCGCATCCAGTGCTTTTGCAAGGCGCGGCTGGTCCACATCATGCTGATACTGGCCAACGCCGATGGATTTCGGCTCGATCTTCACCAGTTCCGCCAGCGGGTCTTGCAGGCGGCGGGCGATGGAGACGGCTCCGCGCAGGGAGACATCAATATCCGGCATTTCCGCCGCTGCGACAGCCGAGGCGGAATAGACCGAAGCGCCGGCCTCGCTCACCACCACCTTGATCGGCTTCTTGCCATTGGGGGAGGGGGGCAGAACGGCCAGCAGGTCTGCGGTCAGCTTGTCTGTCTCGCGGCTGGCGGTGCCGTTGCCGATGGCGATCAGCTCCACATTATGCTTGCGGATGAGGTTCGCCAGCACGGCATTCGAGCCCGCAACATCATTGCGCGGCTGGAAAGGGTAGATCACGGCGGTATCCAGCAGCTTGCCGGTGCCATCCACCACCGCCACCTTCACGCCGGTGCGGATGCCGGGGTCCAGCCCCATGGTGGCGCGCGCGCCGGCAGGGGCTGCGAGCAGAAGGTCCTTCAGGTTGCGGGCAAAGACATGGATGGCCTCTTCCTCGGCCCGCTCGCGCACCTCGCTCATGAGTTCCACGGAAAGATGAAGCGAGAGCTTCACCCGCCACGCCCAGCGGGCCACATCGGTCAGGAAAGCATCGGCCGGGCGGGGATTGGTGAGGGCAATGTCATAAGCCTCGGCCACAATGCGCTCTGCCGGCTTGATGGGGGTGGTGCAATCAGCATCCAACTCCAGATCAAGGGTCAGCACCTCTTCATTGCGCCCGCGCAGCATGGCCAGCACGCGGTGGCTGGGAGCCTTGGCCCATGCCTCGGCATGGTCGAAATAGTCGCGGAACTTTGCGCCCGCCTCTTCCTTGCCCTCCACAAGGCGCGCATGGAGCACGCCATTGCCCTTCATGTAGGTGCGCAGACGGGCAAGCAGGTCCGCGTTCTCAGAGAAGGTCTCGGCCAGAATATCGCGCGCGCCATCAAGGGCGGCCTTGGTGTCCGGCACCTCCGCATTCAGGAATTTGGCGGCAAGGTCGGCAGGAACGACAGAGCGGTCCGCCAGAATGGTTTCGGCCAGCGGGGCCAGCCCCTTCTCACGCGCAATCTGCGCCTTGGTACGGCGCTTGGGCTTGTAGGGCAGGTAAAGGTCTTCCAGCTCCGCCTTTGTGGTGGCGGTGGTGATCTTGCCGCGTAGCTCATCGGTCAGCTTGCCCTGTCCCTCGATAGAGGAGAGCACCGTGGCGCGCCGGGCTTCCAGTTCGCGCAAATAGGAGAGGCGCTCTTCCAGTGTGCGCAACTGGGTGTCATCCAGCCCGCCGGTCACTTCCTTGCGGTAGCGGGCGATGAAGGGAACGGTCGCGCCTTCATCCAGAAGATCCACGGCGGCGCTCACCTGCGCCGGGCGGGCGCTGATCTCGGTGGCGATGAGGCGGGCGATTGCTTCCATATCACCTTTCGCGGGGGCGGCCATGGCTGTTCCTTCCTTGTGGGAGGCAAGGCCATAGCCGACGCTTGCGGCGCTGTCACGGCAGGGGGCTATGATACGCAGATCATGGTCGCATCGGTCCCGGCGCTGTGGATGGTTTCAGCCGGCTCACAAGCGGGCAGGGGCGGCCCCTTGTCATTCCCGCATGGCGCTGCCATATAGCGGGCGGGAGGTTGGCGGTGGACGAGTCACTCGCCAACCGGGTCAGGTCCGGAAGGAAGCAGCCCCAACGAGACCGGTTCGGGTCTCTGTCAGCCTCCCACCTTATTTTCCCCACATCTTGGTCATGCCTTTCCACTGCCGCCGCTCTTGGCGCGAGGTGCACGGTCGTTTGACTGCAGAACAGGAAACACAATCATGTGGGTTGTTGCGATCATTATGGTGAGCGCTCTGGCCGGGCCGGAAGTTCTGGTGGTGCGTGAGGCGACATACAAGGATGAAGCGGCCTGCACCGCAGCCATCTCCAGCAATGTCCCCGCAAAGCTTGAGGCCGGTCCCAAGAAGGAATTCGAGCAGGGCCTGCGCCGCTATGTGTGCGTGAAGGTGGGCGATACGGATGCTTTGCTGAAGGCTAAGTAAGCAGCGCTCTGCGCTCTTCATAAGTTGCTGCCGTGTGGATAGGGCGCGATAGGGGGCTCTGTCTGCCTGAATCCGGCGCGGATGTCTCGACGCGGGCGGCATGAATGCTATGTAAGGCACATGAGCGACGATCAGCGCGAGACTGAAACCACCGAGAACCCCACCACTGCCCCGGAGCAGGATGGACCGGGGCTGGATTTTGGCCTGCCGCCGACAGAGCCGGCGCTTCCGGTGCCGGCCTCGGCCAGTGCACCCACCACGCCTGAGAAGTCATCCGGCGCCTATCGCGTGCTGGCGCGCAAATATCGCCCCCAGAATTTTGATGATCTTATCGGGCAGGAGGCGATGGTACGCACCCTGTCCAATGCCTTTGCCACCGGGCGCATCGCGCAGGCCTATATTCTCACCGGCGTTCGCGGGGTGGGCAAAACCACCACGGCCCGCATTCTCGCCCGCGCCCTGAATTATGAGCCGATGGAGGGACCGGACACTGGTCCCAGCCTTGACCTCTCCGTGCCCGGCAAGCATTGCCGCGACATCATCGAATCGCGCCATGTGGACGTGATGGAGATGGACGCCGCATCCAATACCTCCATCAACGATATCCGCGAGATCATCGAGAGCGCGCGCTATCGCCCGGTGATGGCGCGCTACAAGGTCTATATCATCGACGAAGTGCACATGCTCTCCACGGCCGCCTTCAACGGGCTGCTGAAGACGCTGGAAGAGCCGCCGGAGCATGTGAAATTCATCTTTGCCACCACTGAAATCCGCAAGGTGCCTGTCACCGTGCTCTCACGCTGCCAGCGGTTTGACCTGCGGCGGGTAGAGGCGGGGGAACTGGCCGCGCATCTTTCGAAAATCTGCGTGCAGGAGCAGGTGAGTGTGGAGGGCGAGGCGCTCTCCGTCATCGCCCGTGCGGCTGAAGGCTCGGTGCGTGATTCCCTTTCGCTGCTGGATCAGGCCATCGCCCATGGTGGTGGTACGGTGAGCGCTGAGGAAGTGCGCCGGCTTCTGGGTCTCGCCGACAAGGGCCGGGTTATCGACCTGTTCGAGGCCCTGATGCGTGGGGACATGCCCCGCGCACTGGCCGAATTCCGCGACCAGTATGATGCGGGCGCGGACCCGGCGGTGATCCTCACCGATCTGGCGGAATTCACCCATCTGGTCACCCGCCTCAAGATTGTGCCGGAAACGGCGAATGATGCCTCGCTGGTGGAGGCGGAGCGCACGCGCGGGCGTGAGATGGCCGAAGGCCTCTCCATGCGTGTGCTGGCACGCGCATGGCAGATGCTCTCCAAGGGCATTGGCGAGGTGCAGCAGGCCCCCAAGCCGGTGCAGGCGGCAGAGATGGTGCTGGTGCGTCTGGCCTTCGCGGCGGATCTGCCGACCCCGGATGAAGCCCTGCGCCAGATGCGGGATCTGCCCGCCTGTTCTTCCCCGGCGCCGGCAGCACCTTCCGGCGGCGGCGGTGGTGGTGCGCGGCTTGCGCTGGCCTCTGGCGGAGGCGTGGACGCACGGGGAATGGAGGCGCATGCCATGGCTGCGCAGCCGATGAATGCACCGCAGGCGTCATCGCGTCCGGTTTCGGCTCCGCGACCTGCTGCGCCAGAGCAAGGCCCCCGGCTGACCTCGCTTGCGGATGTGGTGGAGCTTGCTTCGGCAAAACGTGATCTTTCGCTGAAGCATGCGCTGGAATATCACCTGCGCCCCGTCAGTTTCGAGGAAGGCCGCATCGAGGTGGCGCTGGTGCCCGGCGGCAATGCGCAGGCCCTGACCGATCTTGCCCGCAAGCTGGCGGAATGGACTGGGCAGCGCTGGCTGGTCTCCCTCTCCTCCCAGAACGGAGAGGCCACCATCGCCGAGAAAAAGGCGGCCCGGCAGGCTGAGCGGGAAGAGGGCATCAAGGCCAATCCGCTGGTGGCGGCCGTTCTGGCCCGTTTTCCCGGCGCGCAGGTTGTGGATGTGCGTGTGAATGAGGATGTTCTCACCCAAACCCTCGCGCCGGCCGAGGACGATACCTATATGGACGAGGATGCGGGTGACGAACCCGATTTCTGAGCCCACATACACCGGCACGAAGGAGCACCAAGACCATGCGCGATCTGATGGGCATGATGAAGCAGGCAAAAGAGCTTCAGGAGCGCATGCAGACCATGCAGGCTGAACTGGAGAACACCGAGGTGGAAGGTTCTTCCGGCGCGGGTCTTGTGCAGGTGCGCCTCACCGCCAAGGGTGAATGCAAGAGCGTGCGCATCGACCCCTCTCTGGCCAAGCCGGAAGAGGTGGAGATTCTGGAAGACCTGCTCGTTGCCGCGCTCGCGGATGCCCGCGTCAAGTCTGAACGCGTGATGCAGGAAAAGATGCAGTCGATCACCGGCGGGATGTCCCTGCCGCCGGGGCTTGGCAAGCTGTTTTGAGTTCTTGAGGGAAAAGGCCGCGCGTGGATGGAGCGCATGCAGCATCCCAATGCCGCATGCGCTGTGCATCATCCAGCTTGCATCCGCAGCGCAGGCTCGTCATCTTCCCGCAGCATGAAGGCGCACCGCGCCGGACGGAGGTTTCCATGACCCAGACAACGGGCCGTATTTTTGACGAGATGGCTCGTCTCATGAACGATGCCGCAGGTGTCGCACAGGGCGTTCGCCGTGAGGCTGAAACCGTGGTGCGCACCCAGGTAGAGCGCTTTTTGCGGGATATGGATCTCGTCAAGCGCGAGGAGTTCGACGCGGTGAAGGATATGGCTGCGGCCGCGCGCGAGGAGAATGAACGCCTCGCTGCCCGTATCGCCGCGCTTGAGGCGAAGCTGGGTGCCAGTGCGCCAGACACATCCGCCCCGGCCGGGCCGGATGCCTGAACAGGACGGTGACGGGCCGGAAAACTGAATACTGGCAGGGAGGACACACCCTTCATGCCAGTCTGCCTGTCGCGTGAACGTCACCTGTCTTTTCTGGTTTCCAGCTTATAATCTTCATATGGCGATTCGGAGCCGGTTCGTCGTGTCACGGGCGCGACGGGGTGAAGCCTCGCCAGAGCGGGTCATATCGCGCAGGATGCCCCTTGTGCGCAGCAAGCCCGGAATGTGCCGTGCCGGCTTGAGCATGTGGGCCCCCTGTTCGACCCCTCTCTATCGCGTTCCTCAAAACCGCGAGGTCGAGGCCATGTCTCTCATCGACATCGAAGCCGAAGCACCGGCTAATCCCGTGGATCTTCTCGAGCATCTCGCCGCTGTGCGGGACTGGTCGTTTGAACGGTCTGGCGAAGATGAGATCACTCTTTCACTGGCGAGCCGCTGGGCGGATTGCCACATCTCGTTCCAGTGGATGGATGAGCTGGAAGCTCTTCATCTGGCCTGCGCCTTCGATTTCAAGGTGCCGGACAACCGTCGCACCGAGGTGCTGAGCCTGCTGGCTCTCATTAACGAGCAGATGTGGCTGGGCCATTTCGACATATGGTCCCAGGAAGGGGTCATCATGTTCCGGCATGCGCTGGTTCTGGCGGGTGGGGCCACGGCCTCGGACCGGCAGTGCGACGCCATTCTGGATGCGGCCATGGACGCGGTGGAGCGCTATTATCCGGCATTCCAGTTCGTGGTCTGGGCGGGCAAGAGTGCCCGTGAAGCCATGGATGCCGCCTCGTTCGACACGATTGGCGAAGCCTGAGCCGAAGGCTTGTTTGGGACCCGCACTCTCTTCCGGAGCGCATTTGGTGCTCCGGATGTCTTCTTCAGGAGCGTCGCCTCCTATGACGCCTTCCCGCCTGCCACGGTTTTGATGGGCTAAATGCGTGGCTGAAGACAAGCCGCCTCATTGCAAGAACTGGCATGTGTGGGCGTTTTATACGGCACACCAGAAATAGCTCGCCCGGAAGTTTGAGGCCGATGCATTTTCCTAATGCGCGTCAGCGTTCCTTTCAGGCATAACCCCCGATACATATGATGCGCTTGCTGAGGCGGTATTTACGTATTTGGGGCAATGGGTTCCATTCTTGGCCCCACACTTTCCAGACGAAAATGTCTCATTTCCGGGCTGGATTACAGGGGCGGGATGGGGCCTCCACCCCGACAAAATGGGCATGAGGAATATGATGGCGCTGAATGAGCTTTCCGGGCCGGTCGTGCTTCTGGGTGCGGGCAAGATGGGGGGAGCCATGCTGGAGGGCTGGCTGAAGCTGGGCCTGCCCGCGCATCAGGCCGTGGTGCTGGATCCGCATCTGCCGGTGACCGCATCCGAAGACCTGAAAGCCCGTGGCGTGCAGGTCAATCCGCCGCTCTCACAGATTGCCAGCCCTGCCGTCCTCATTCTCGCGGTCAAGCCACAGGTTGCGCCTGAAGTCTTGCCCGCAATCAAGAGCCTCGCGGCCCCCGGTACGCTGGTGGTCTCCATCATGGCCGGCCGGCCGCTGGCATTTCTGGAATCCTGCTTTGCGCCGGGTACGGCCGTGGCACGGGTCATGCCCAATACGCCTGCCGCTATCGGGCAGGGGGTGAGTGTGGTGGTGGGCAGCTCGGCCGTCTCGCCGCAATCCCGCCTGCTTGCAACCGCGCTCCTCGGAGCTGTCGGCAGCGTGGAATGGGTTGAGGATGAAGGGCTGATAGATGCCGTTACCGCTGTTTCAGGCTCCGGCCCGGCCTATGTGTTCCTGCTGGCAGAAGCGCTGGCGCAGGCGGGTGTGAAGGCAGGGCTTCCGGCAGATCTTTCCGCGCGTATTGCCCGCGCCACCGTTTCCGGTTCCGGGGCCTTGCTGGCGCAGTCTGAACTTGATGCTGCCGTGCTGCGGCAGAATGTGACCTCCCCCGGCGGCACGACCGCTGCGGCATTGGCTGTTCTGATGGATGAGGGGCGCGGATTTGGGCCTCTGCTGGAGGATGCCATTGAAGCCGCTGCACGTCGCAGCCGGGAATTGGCGGGGTAATCGTGATCCGGCCATGCACCGCATGATAGTGCATGGCCGTTTCATATTTGCGTGTGCATGGGCAGATTTCCGGCATGTTTCTGGCAGCAGGTTCTGGTCATCGCAGCCCGCTTTCCAAAAACCTTGTCCGACGGCCTTCGCCCGTCGAGTGCCAGTCTGTGCCTAGACTGTATCTATTCCAGATATTGATTGCTTGTCCGGGCCTGTAGTCAGCAGCACACAGTCTCTATTCTGGTCGCTGACCCACATGGGTGGGTTTGCCAGCCCCGGACAGACCAGACCATCATGAGCGCCGTTCATCCCCAGACCTCCCTCGCCGCCTTGCGGGCATGCGCAGATTCGCCTTTCGCCACCGATGTGACAGGCGCTGGGGGTTTCATGTCCGTGGAGGTGGAGGCCGGCCTGTATCTTCTGGCGCGGGAGGTGGAAATTCCCGAGCCGATGGTTTTTGAAAGTGAAAGCCTTCCCGCTGTCACGCTCTCGATCGTGCTGGATGGAGCCTCAACCTCTGAAACACGCGGGGTGGATGCAGGTTTTCAGCCCAATGAGGTCTGGATCGCATCAGACAATGACAGGCGGCCCTGCCGCACAGTTCTGCACGCCGCGCGCCCGGTGCGCACGGTGGAGCTGGTGATGACGCCGGAATGGTTCCACAACTCTGCCCGCACGGGCGGCTCTTCCTTTGAGCCCCTGCAGGCGGCAATGGAGCGGCCCTTGTGCATTCGCCGCCGTGCGCTGGATGCAGGGCTCAAGCAGGTTGCCTGGCAGGTGTTGCGGCCCCCGCCGGTGCCGGAACTGGCGGCGCTGGTGCTGGAAAGCCGGGCGCTGGACCTTCTGGTGGCGCTGACGGATTCCTTTGGAGATGCGGACCAGTATGGGGTGGATGCCCTGCGCGCGCGCGACCGCGACCGCATCATGGCCGTGCGTGCACGCATAGATACTGACCCCGCCAGTGTCTCCAGCCTTGCCATGCTGGCGGAAGAGTTCGCCATGAGCGCCAGCAAGCTGAAACGCGATTTTTTCAGCGCATTCGCCACCTGCGCCGGGGCCTATGTGAATGAGCGACGGCTCATGCTCGGTCGCTCTCTGGTGGAGCATGAGGGACTATCAGTCTCGGAGGCCTCCTACCGTGCGGGCTATGGCCATCCGTCCAATTTCTCCACGGCCTTCCGCCGCCGTTTCGGGGTTTCTCCCTCCAGTTTGCGGCGGTGAACCATAGGCATATGCATTTGAGCTGAGTGCATACGCCTTTGGAATCCATCCTCCTGCTTATGTTTGCGAGAACTGCGGGCAACAGTTTCGGTGCCGCGCAGGCGCCCGTTCGGGGATTTTCGTGCATGATCAGGACGCGACCTCTCACCCTTCTTCTGGCCAGTCTGGCCATGCCCGGCGCACTGGTTGCTTCCGCTGATGCGCAGGCCCAGCAGGCCACCACACCGGAGGCTGATGCGGCGGGGCAGACCATTCGGCTCGATGAGGTGCGGGTGGAGGCGATGCGGCGTGAGCAGAACCTGCTGGAGGTGCCTGCCAGCATCAGCGTGTTCACCCAGCAGCAGATCGAGGCCCGCACCATCGAGCGGCTGGAAGATGCATTTGATGCCAGCGTGAATACGCTGATGCGCAGCCAGCGCGGGGGCAATGATGCCTCGGTCATCTCTATCCGCGGTGTCACCAACACGGCGTTCGGCACGGATCCGACTGTTGCGATCTATCGTGATGACGTGTTTGTGGGCAATGACGCAGCCTTCAACATGACCATGGTGGATCTGGACCAGATTGAGATCCTGCGCGGCCCACAAGGCACGCTCTATGGCCGCAATGCCATTGCCGGTGCGGTCAACATCCGCAGCATGAAGCCGGAGACAGGCTCCACCTATTCCCGATTCGATGCGCTGCTGGGCACCGATGCCACCGTGCAGGGCCGCGCTGTTCTGAATGCCGCACTGGGCGCGGACAGCGCCATTCGCGCCGTGGTGTTCGGTGATTATTCCGATGGCTGGGTGACCAACCAGCAGGACTGGAAAAACTATGACGGCGCGAAGGACTGGGGCGGCCGCATTCAGGCCCTGACGCGCCCTTCCGAGCGGCTGGAACTGCTGATCTCTGGAGATTACGCCAAGGACAAGGGCAGCCGTGGCAATCGCGGTCCGTTCGGCACGGTCTGGGATGATGGCTATAATGCCGCCATTCCCTTCGTCTCCAGCATCGCCAGCTACGGCACCTCGCTGAAGGCCACCTATGATGCGGATTTTGCGGATATCATCAGCATCACCGCATGGCGCGGAGCAGATGGAGGCGGAGATGGCGGTGATTTCACCCCCTCTCCCTTCCGGCAGAATGGATACACGCGCGATTACAATCAGGGCTCGCAGGAATTCCGCATGGTCTCCAAGGGCGGCGGACCTGTGGACTGGACCGTGGGCACGCTGTTCTTCGGCTCGCAGGACAAGCGCTATGAATATACGGGCTTCAACTTCGCCTTGCCGCCCAATGCGCTGTTTCCCGGCCAGCCGGCTCTGCCTGCCGGCTATCGTGAGGGGACAGACTCCAAGCAGAAGGGCTGGTCTGCCGCCCTTTATGGCGATGCTACATGGCACATCACGGAGCGGCTCGATCTTATCGGCGGCGCACGCCTGAGCTACGATCACCGCGAGATCGACTATGCCCATGCCTCCACCATTCCCGGCTTCACCATTGGTGCGCTGGGGCAGGTGCAGAGCCAGTCCATGGACAACACTGACATCTCGCCGCGCATCGGCCTTGCCTATGAGATCATGCCGAATGTGCGCAGCTATGCCACCATTTCACGTGGCTACAAGGCCGGCGGCTACAACATCTCTTTCGCGCCCACGGCAGATCTGGCCTATGCCGAGGAAACCGCGTGGAACTATGAGGGCGGGGTGAAGGCCTCGCTGTTTGATGGCAAGCTGGACCTTGCGGCCTCTGTCTTCTACTTCGACTGGCGCAACCAGCAGATCTATTCCTTCAACGGCTATTCGGTGTGGATCGCCAATGCCCCGAAATCCCGCAACTATGGCGCGGAATTCGAGGTAACGGCCCGTCCGATCGATGGGCTGGAACTGATGGCCGGGCTGGGGCTTCTCGATGCGCGCTTCGTGGATGCGCCCGCCTCGCAGAGTGGTGGCGATGCCGATGGCAACTGGCAGCCGCTGGCTTCCAAATATTCGCTCTCGCTTTCCGCTCAATATACCCGCCCGTTGACAGAACATCTGAAGGGCGTGGCGCGGGTGGATTATAACTGGCGCTCTTCCTTCTATTTCGATGTCGATAACAACATCGAGCAGGATGGGTATGGAATCGTGAATGCCCGCCTTGGTGTGGAGGCCGAGACCTGGAGCCTCTATCTGGTGGCGCTCAACCTGTTCAATCAGGAATATTATACTGTCGCCACCAATAATGGTGTTGGCCCCTATGGTGCCCCGGGCGACCCACGCATGATCGGCATGCAGGCCCGCGCCCGCTTCTAAAGCATTTTCGAGCCGGGCTGACTCCAGTTCGCGTGAAGAAAATGATCTCAAACCAAGAGATGGAGCATTTCCGGTCCACTGGAAGGGAAGTGATCCTTTGGGGGCGATGATGCGGGTTCTCATTGTCGGGGCGGGGCCTGCGGGCCTCACCCTTGCGCTTTCCCTTGTGCGTCAGGGTATTGTGCCAGAAGTGGTGGAACGCGCGCCGGGGCTCAATACAGGCGGCTATGTGGTCGGCCTTCAGGCCAATGGCTGGGATGTGGCGGAGCGGCTGGGCATTCTGCCAGCCCTGCGCGCCAGCGCCCTGCCGGCAGCAGATGCTGTCCATCGTGATGCGACAGGACGCGAACTGTTTCGCTATCGCGAAGACAGGGTGCGGGCCGTTACGCAAGGCAAGATGATGCATGTGCCACGAGATGTGCTTGTGGCACGGCTGGCGGAGGCGTTGGCTGAAGAGGGTATCGCGCCTTTCTTCGGCAGAAGCGTTTCTGCTCTTGTCGATGAGGACGAGAAGGTTTGCGTCACATTCTCTGATGGCGCGCAGGATCGCTTTGATCTGGTGGTGGGTGCGGATGGCACACGCAGCCGGGTCCGTACGCTGGCTTTCGGGCCTCATGCGGGATTTGCCCGGCCACTTGGCTATCTGGGTGCTGCCTGGCGCATGGCAGATGCCCACCACATGGACCCGCCCTATGAAGGCTATATGGAAGTGGGATGGCAAGCCATTCTCTACCAATCCGCGCCTAGTGAGATCTCCACCCTGTTGTGCTGGCGCTCGGATGAAGGCGGGCCAATTTCACCAGAGGCGCGCCACAGCCTTGTTCGCGCGGCTTATGCAGGCACCAATTCGGTTCTGAAACGGCTGATAGACGGGGCGGTGGACTGGGATGCCGCATGGGTGGACAGTCTGTGTCAGATCGAGATGCCACGCTGGTCATCCGGCCGTGTGGTGCTGACAGGCGATGCGGCTTGGAGCCTCTCCTTCCTGTCCGGGCAGGGCGCTGCGATGGCGATGGCTGGCGGGTATCTGCTGGCTGAGGAACTAGGGCGTCTGCCGATGAAGGCTGCGCTGGATGCCTATGAGGCCCGCCTTCGTCCCTCCATCAGCCGGGTGCAGAAGCAGGCCAGAGCCACCGCCCGCAGCTATGTGCCGCGAAGCAAGGCTGGGTTGTGGTTCAGCAGGGTTTTGCTGCCGCTGTTTATGTCACGCCTTTTCCTGAAACTGCGTGCCCGCAGCCTTGTGGAGCCGAGCCTGATTAACTGACAGGCCTCTGACGAGCGCACTTTGTGAGACCCCGATAACATGATGTGAAGTGAGCGGACGGCGGGCTGGAGAGGCCCGCCGGTCTGCCTTGCATATCGTGCGTGGGGCTCCGCTCTACCCGCGTATAGCTCTGGCACCCCAGATAAGAATGCACGCGCCCACAATACCTGCAATGAGATAGCCCAGCCAGCCGCCAAAGCTGACACCAAGAAAACCAAACAGAAACCCGGCGATAGCTGCGCCGATAATGCCCAGAATGATGTTGGTGAAAATACCGGTATTGCTGTTCATGAAGCTGGAAGCGATCCAGCCTGCAAACCCGCCAATGATGATTGCTGCGATCCAGCCGATTTGCGTCTCTTCCATTTTCAGCCCCGCTGTGAAACATGCCCCTTATTCGGGGCACAATAACAACTCTGCAGGAATAGTCTGGTTCCTGCAAAACTGCGCTGTATTCGGAATTTTGTGCATTGCCGCATAAGCCGCAAGGCCTTCATGCGAAGATGTCGCGTATCAGGACAAATGGATGGTGCCAGACAGGAGGTCTTGTGACCTCTCGGTTGCGGCTCTCATGTGGGGCCACCCGCGCAATGCCGGCTCTGAGCAGCGCAATCTGGCATATCAGACGGATCAATGAAGAAAATGGCGACCCCGGCAGGGTTCGAACCTGCGACCTAGTGCTTAGAAGGCACTCGCTCTATCCAGCTGAGCTACGGGGCCGATGCGGTGCTTTTAGAGCATTTTGTGCGCCGGGGAAGACTGTCGCATAAAGAATGCTGTGTCCGGCCATTCGGTGGAGCAATCAACACCAAAAGAAGGCGGTTCGGGCGGCAGACATCGCATCCAACCCGAACCCCGGTCATGTCTCATCCGCAAAAGACAGAGCCGTCAGTGGGTCCACTGGCCCATGCGGGTGAAGCTGAAATTGTCCGAATAGGCCATACGCCGCCGCACGGGCTCATGCGGTTCGAACACCTTGTAGGGGATGTTCTCACGCTCGGCATAGGCGATGGCTTCTTCCTTGGTCTCGAACACAAGGCGAAGCTGGCTGTCCATGTCGCGAGAGGAGGTGTAGCCCATCAGGGGTTCAATCTGCCGCGCCTTCTCAGGCTCATAGTCAAGCCGCCAGTGCTTGGTATTGGCAATGCCAGACTGCATCGCGTTGCGCGAAGGCTTGTAAATGCGTGCAACCATGTTTCTCAGCCCGGATATCTGATAACCCGCCGTGACCAGCCTTAAATGCCAGTCCTTAGCGTAGTTCTATAGTGGGGCATTGGCGCTCTGACAACTCATGCGCATCATTCGGGTGCATTGCCCTCAAGAAAACGCGTTGCAGTTCCGCCCATTCTGCGGAAAGGGGTTGTATTATACCGTGTCAATCAAAGGGGTTAGGCTTTCCGACGCGCTCAGGGGTCGCTAAAGGCGGGCTGATTGGCTAAATCACATGCACAGTCAGTTTTCGGGCATGCCCGGCAGGATGAGAGTTCATGACCCCCACACCACCTCAGAGTCGCTGGAACGAACAGAGCCTTCTGGGCGCTTCCATTGCTGTCACGTTGCTGATGGCGGTCATCGGAATCATTTTCGGTTTTATTTCCGGTTCGCTCTCCATTGCCTTTGATGCCGTTTACAGCCTGATTGACGTGAGCATGAGCATTCTGGCCCTGTTCGTGGCCCGGCTTATCGTCACTTCATCCACGGCAGGGCATCTGGCGCGGCGGTTGCAAAACCGCTTCACCCTTGGCTTCTGGCATCTTGAACCCATCGTGCTGGGGCTCAATGGCACGGTTCTGCTTGCGATTGCGGTCTATGCGCTCATCAATGCCATCACCAGCCTGCTGGATGGCGGGAACAGGCTGGTTTTTGATGAAGCCATTATCTACGCCGCCTTTGGCGTGGTCGTGTGCTTTGTCATGGTGGGGGTGGAGCTGGTCCTGAACCGGCAAATCCGTTCGGATTTCGTGGCGCTGGACATGCGATCCTGGTTCATGTCCGGCTGCATTTCCGCGGCATTGTTGCTGGCCTTCAGCATTGGCTATGCAGTGCAGGGCACGCCGCATGAGTGGATGGCCTATTATGTTGACCCACTGACGCTGGCCATCGTTTGCCTGTTCATCATCCCCATTCCTATCGGCACGATCCGGCAGGCTTTCTCCGAGATTCTGCTGGTGACGCCCCCGGATCTCAAGCGTCATGTTGATGAGATTGCTGCCGGCGCAGTGGAGCGCCACGGTTTTCTCTATTATCGCGCCTATGTCGCCAAGGTGGGACGTGCGAAGCAGATCGAGCTGTATTTCGTTGCCCCGCCCAATGCTGACCCGCGCCGGCTGGAAGAGTGGGATGCTATTCGCGACGAGATCGGGGTGGCGATCGGGGATGAAGGGCCGGATCGCTGGCTCACCATTGCTTTCACGGCGGACCCGAGCTGGGCGGAGTAGGGCCTGCTGATGGCGCGCATGAACCCGCTGCTCATGGTCATGAGCGCGGGTTGTGCTTCGGGATATTGATAATCTTTGGGAAAGTGGTCGGAGCAGCAGGATTCGAACCTGCGACCCTCTGGTCCCAAACCAGATGCGCTACCAGGCTGCGCTATGCTCCGATCGCTCTTCGAGAGAGGCCTCTCCTACATTCAATGTGCGTCAACTGCAAGGCCTGCATCCAGATATGAGTGCACTATGGTGTGCTATCCACACTCCTGAACGCAGGTTGGCCGAAGCAGCCAGCACCGCATCCTGTTATTTCGATCGGAAAATGGGATGCGCGACCTTGTCGCCTTCTTTGATGCCAAGACGTTTGGCCGCGCCGCCGTTCAACTCGATCACCGCCCGCGCCGGTTCTCCGGAAGCAATGGTGCGCATGGAGTGCGGCGTGGTCATTTCCTCAATGCGGATGATTGTACCGTCATTGCGAATAAACAGCATATCCAGCGGGATATAGGTGTTCTTCATCCACATGAAGATGGGCTGTTCGACCTCGAAATCAAACAGCATACCGTGCCGTTCGGGCATGGACTTGCGATGCATCAGGCCGCGAGTGCGGTCTTCATCATTGCGCGCCACTTCCATCTCCAGCACCAGCACGCCTTTGGCCGTGGCCAACTCTACTGGCTCGAACGGCTTGAGAAGGCGCACCTGTTCACTGGCAGGTGCTTCCGCCCGCACTGGTGTGGCTGCAGGCAGGGCCAGCAGGGCAGCTGAAGCCAGAGCGCCCGTCAGCAGCACCATGCGGCCGGAACGAAAGAGGGAGAATGCAGACATAAGCAGAGCGACCCCTGTTTGCAGAACTGGCCGGGTTCAGTGATTCCCGCCCATTCCAGAATCCGCCAGAACTTCGGCAGCCATGCGACCCTTATCGCTTTCGCCAAAGCGCACTAGCACGGACTGGCCCGGTCGCAACTCTGTCAGACCAAACTGGCGCAGCGTTTCCATATGGACGAAAATATCCGGAGAGCCATCGTCCAATGTCAGAAAGCCAAAGCCGCGCAGGCGGTTGAACCATTTCACGGTCGCGCGTTCCTGTGCGCTTGTCGGGTCTACCTGTGTGTGGGTGCGCGGGGCCATGGAAGGCACCAGAGTGGCGGTGCTCAAATCCAGTGACAGAACACGAAAAGCCTGCCGTCCCTTGGCGCGGCTCACGGCTTCGCAGACCACCCGTGCGCCTTCGAGAGCGGTTTGAAAGCCATCCCGCCGCAGGCAGGTGACATGCACAAGCACGTCTGGCCCGCCATCATCGGGGGTAATGAAGCCATATCCCTTGGATACATCGAACCACTTGATGGCACCGCAGACTTCCTCAAGCCCAACAGGCTCATTCAGTCCATCATCCACCAGACCATTGGGCTGGGGGGCCAGCCTCAGTGCGTCAGACCCCATGTGTAGTCAGATTCCTAGCGCACACACGCACGTGGTTTCATTCAGGGCAGAATAGCAACTCATGGCCGGTTCGCACACCCTCTTCGCTCATCACAGGCGTAAGCATCCCGCCAAAATCGGGTTGAAGATCGGGTGTTTCGTTTTCTGAGTATCGCAAGGCCCCCCCGATCGCTGCACGAATAGGTATTCAGGTATGCATTTGTACGTGATTTAACGGAAATATCTTGTGGCGCAAGCACTCTCGCGACCTTCTGCCGATCCCTCATGGAGGGCGCCTGTGGAAAAGTTTTTCCCGGAAATATTGGGTTTGCGGACGTTAGGGTGCCGCTGAGGCAGAAAAATCCGGAAGGCTTTGGAAAACTTTCACACAGAGCTTGCGGACCGCCGAAGCTCTTTCTATACAGACGGTCCCTGAGCGCCCTTCGTCTATCGGTCAGGACGCCACCCTTTCACGGTGGAGAGAGGGGTTCGATTCCCCTAGGGCGCGCCAGGTTTTATCCGTCAATTCAGATCACATATGTGTGCAGGAGTTCAGGGCTGTGCCTTTGTTCCGGGCCGTCTTGTTTCTTTAAGCGCCCTTAGTCATGCCTTGGTCCGGCGTGTCTCATTCCTCGCCCCAACCGCATATGCATCTTATGCCTTTCGAATGAAGGTGCATGGGCGAGCGCACGGAATTACTCTTCTGCCATCAATCGCATGATGTGAGGCTGGAATGGCGTGCTTTTCTGGAATGATGCGCGTGTGCACCGTGCCTGTGATGGTCGTGATTCTGGCCGCAACCAGTGTGCAGGCTGTTTCAGCAGAAGAGCCTCCGGCGCCTGCAGCCGCTTCCTTTATATCCAGTCAGGGCTTCACGGCAGTGGAACAGGGCGTGCTGCCGCTGGAGAAGCGCTTGCAGGATTCGTTGATGAAGACAGGGGCGGTTTCCGGTAACGGGCAACTGACCGCGCTGGAGAAAGCCTTGCTTCTGGTTGACCTTGAGGAAAAACCATTACAGCGCGTGCGTTATGTGGTGCGCCTGGGTCAGCAGGTTGACGGCGGCGGTCCTCTCACCTTGGTGGAGGTGGATCGCTATAATCTGGGGCCGGCCAGCCGCGCCGAGGCGATCGAGGCTTATGGTGAGGAATATACGGCCGACCCGGAAGATTTCGGGGTAGGACCACATGTCTCCTGGCGTTTCATTATGCGCCCTGCTGGTCCGGGCACGGTTGAACTGCTGGCGGCGGGTCGCCGGGAGGTGCCGGAAGAAGAGGCGGCCAAAGCTTCATGTGTCGGTCGGTCGTGTCTCTCACTCGATCTGATCGACGACCTCAAGACATGGAAAGATGCGTCCTCCGGGTCATTTACGGTGCCGAAGCGGGCGTATCCGGCTGTCATCGCAACCGGAGAGGGGGATGAGCGCGGCGAGGAGGAGGCTCCGGCCCATGTTGCGCTTGAACTCGCGTTGATGCTGGGGGCTGTCAGGGCGGATCAGAATGGCGTGCAATGGGTGGGTGATCTGCCGGCTGGTGCCATGAGCGCCAGCTCTTTGCCCGTGATTGTGATTGACCGGAATACAGGGCAGGAGACCATGACCGATGCCATCATGGGCATGGCTGGCTCTGGTGATGGCCTTGGGCAACGCTGGGTGCGGCGAACAGGTGGTGTCTTTGATGGTGCGGTTGATGCCCGTTTCCAGACAACCAGAGGGCTGATCGGAACGAAATGACCATGCACGAGTTGAGGCCGTGCACTTGGCGCATATCGCTCCGGGCAGTGGAACGCATTTTGTCTTTTCTTGTGCTCTGGTGAAATATGAAGAGGCCCGAAATGTGAGCGCACATTTCGGGCCTCTGTCGTTCTGCTCGTTCAGGACAAGATCAAGCGGGTTAGATTCTGGTTTTCTTGAATATCTCCCGCACAATAAAGGTACGCGCGGGCAGGGATTTATTCCTGTGACATCAGTGTTTTGAGCGTTACATAATCCGGCTTTCCAGAGCCAAGCAGCGGAATCTTGCCTGAAACCACCTCAGCCGGAACCGCAAGTTCGCTGACACCTTTCTTGCGCGCGAAGGCCTGAAGTTCACTTCGGCTCGCATCCTCCGCCTCAATCATGAGAATGAGTTTCTCACCCTTGCGCGGATCGCTCACCGATGTGACGGCCAGAGGCACGCCAGGCCACAGCTCTGCGGCAAGGGTTTCCACGGCAGCAAGCGAAATCATCTCCCCGCCGATCTTGGCGAAGCGCTTGGCACGGCCGAGAATGGTGACAAAGCCATCATCATCAATGCTGACAATATCGCCCGTGTCGTGCCAGCCTTCCGGCGGCGGCTCCAGCACGCCCGGATTTTCTGCCCGCAGATAGCCGGCCATGATGTTAGGCCCGCGGATGAACAGGCGCCCGCCCTCAGCCACGCCGGGCACCGCTTCAAGGCGCGCCTCGATACCGGGCATCAGCTTTCCGACACTTCCGGGCTTGCTGTACATGGGGGTGTTGAGCGCAATGACAGGTGCGGCCTCTGTCACGCCATAGCCTTCCAGAATGCGCAGTCCGAATTTTTCCATATAGGTTGTGCGGGTTGATGCCTTCACCGGCTCCGCACCCGCAAAGCAATAGCGAATGGAGCGGAAGTCATAGGGGTGGGCAGTGCGGGCATATCCGGCGAGGAAAGTATCCGTGCCGAAGATGATGGTGGCATTGGAGGAATAGATCGCCTCCGGGATGATCCGGTAATGCAGGGGCGAGGGATAGAAATAGACCGGAACGCCCGAGACCAGCGGCAGCACCGTGCCGGCCGTGAGGCCGAAGGAATGGAACACGGGCAGCACATTGAACACCTTGTCGCCCTTGTGGAAATCCACCCGCGCGGCAGCCTGTGCTGCATTGGCCAGCATGTTGGCGTGGGTCAGCACCACCCCCTTTGGCGTGCCCTCCGAGCCGGACGTGAACAGGATGGAGGCCCTGTCGCCACATTTGCGCGCCACCAGCGGGTGGTTGCGGTTCAGCCGGGCCAGAATCTTGCGGCGCAGGCTGATTTCGGTGCGCACATCCTCAAGCCAGATGAGGCGCAGGCCATCCTTCTCCAGCGCCGCGACCAACTCGTCCAGCCGCGCTTTCTGGATAAAGGCGCGGGAGGTGACGATGCTTTTGACCTCGGCCGCCTTGCAGGCAGAACGGATATTGAGCAGGCCTGCCGAGAAGTTCAGCATGGCCGGAACCTTGCCCGCTGAAAGCAGGGCGAGCCATGTGACGCCGGCACCGTTCGAGTTCGGCAGCAGCAGGCCCACCGCCTCCTCGCCCTTTAGCGCATGGGCGAGTTCGTGGCCGAGGGCGCGTGTGGCTGTCAGCAGCGTGCCATAGGTGAGGGAGCCGGAGAGCGGATCCTCGATCGCAACACGGCCGGTGCCGAAATCATGGGCCGCGCGCACCACCTCCTCAAACACCGTTCCGGTCTTACCAGAGGTGGAAAACACGAGGTTCGACATGATGGTGTAGAGGCTTGCGCCCGCAGCCATGCGCCGTTTGCGCCCCACAATGCGGGGGTCGATCTCCAGCTTCTCAGGCGGGTTGATGGTGACCCGCACCTTGGGAAACAGGCGGCGACGGGTCTGCATGGAGGACAGATGCGAGGCGAAGGTCTGCTCCAGACCGTCAATCTTGATGGGCACCACCATGGAGCGGGTCTTGTCGGCAACCATGGCCGCGCCGTCATACACCTTCATGAGGCTGCCAGTGACCGTGATGCGCCCTTCCGGGAAGATGACCAGCGGGTTGCCGGCCTCCACCAGCCGGATGAGCGTGCGGGTGCCCATCGGCTTTGTCGGGTCCAGCGGCACGGCATTGACCAGCGGGAGGAAGGGCTTCACCCACCATCTCTTCGCGATGTCGGAATGGATGGCGAAGACAGGCTTGCGCAGCGCACCATTCTCGGTGATCGCAAGGGCCAGAACGGCATCCAGATATGACACATGGTTGAGCGCAAGAATGGGCGTGGGGCCTGCCTTTTCCAGATTCTCAAGCCCCTTCACCTCCAGCCGGAAGAAGGCCCGGAAGAGAATGGAGATGAAGTCGTTCAAGGGGTTTGTCGGCAAGTGGCGGAACATGAGGATGGCGGCGACAAGAGAGAGGGCGCCAAGCCCGAAGGCCACCCATGAGAGCGAAGCGCCAGCCCCCTGAACCAGAGCGACCGTAAAGCTGCCACCCACCGTGAACAGCGCATTCATGATGTTGTTGGCAGCCACGGCCCGCGCCCGCGCCTCTGGCCGCGCCCATGCCTGAAAGGCGGCAAAGGAAGGTACGATCAGGAACGCGCCCGACATCGCCGCCAGAGACAGGGTGATAATGAGGTTCACAGCCGTGGGGCTGGCGAAGAATGAGATGCCACTTGCCGTCGAGACAGGCTGGGCAGCATCCATGAGCCAGGACAGGTTCAGGGCGCACAGCCCGAAAATGATGGTGCCGAATACGGCCTGAAGAAGCACGATCCGGCCCGCGGACAGCCAAGCCGCGATGGCGGAACCGATGCCGATCGAAACCGCGAACACCATGAAACAGATGGCGATATCGATCTCGTTTCCGCCCACGGATTTCACGAAGGTCGGCAGCAGGGCAGAAAGAATGGCACCGCAGAGCCAGAACCAGGAGACCATGAGCGTGGTCACCAGCAGCCTGCGCTCGTAAATGACATCGCGCAGAACCTCCCAGGAGGAACGCACGATATTCCACTGGATTCTCAGTTCCGGTGCGCCAGAGCCGGTGCGCGGCATGTAGCAACTGGCCAGAAAGGCCAGTGTGGCGAAGGTGCCGAGAAGCAGGCCGAAGATCAGCGGATCTGCGCCTCCCATCGAAAAGGAAATGCCGGCAAGAATGGTGCCGGCGAGAATGGCGATGAAAGTGCCGCCCTCAATCCAGGCGTTGCCCTTTGCCAGTTCGCTGCACTCCAGATAATCCGGCAGCACGCCATATTTGACAGGGCCGAAAAGAGAGGAGCCGAGGCCGAACAGGAAGAGGGAGAGCATCATGACCGGAATCGAGCCGATGCCGATGCCGATGGCCGCCAGCACCGCAACCGCGATTTCCGCGCCCTTCAGATAGCGGGCGACAACCGCCTTGTCATATTTGTCCGCGATCTCGCCGCCCAGAGAGGAGAACAGGATAAAGGGCGCCATGAAGATGGCCCCGGCCAGCGTCACGACCGAGGCCGCCTCGCCAGCCGCAAGGGTCGCGAGAATGACAAAGACAAGGGAGTTCTTGAGGAAGTTGTCTGAGAAGGCGGCCAGAAACTGGGTCCAGAACAGCGGCGCAAAACGCCAGGAAGCCATTAATCCTCGCACCGCAGACATGCTCTACTCCCTGTAAGCGGCCGCAACCGTGAAGCTGGAAGCTCGACCCTCCGGCAATATGCACGGAGCTGTGGCTTCATGCCCATCGGTTACTGGACAAAAAATTGATCGTCGTTCAATATTATTGATACACGAGGTTGTGTGTGGGTCAATTCGAAAACTGATCGATGATCAATTTTTGAAGGGAAATGAAGAGGCGTCCATGTCCATCCGCGAAGCATCCAATGCCCGCCGGCGTATGGCCATTATTGACGCCGCCCACGCCATTATTTCCCAAAAAGGCTTGCAGGCGCTCAATATTCGGGACATCGGCAAAGCCTGCGGCTGTGCGCCGGGCACCATCTATACCCACTTCGAGGATCTCGATACGCTCATCCTCTACGTCAATTCCAGAACACTGAACCAGCTCGCACAGGTTCTGGAGACTATTGATGAGGCCGGGCAGGGTGGTTCGGTGCCGGATCGGCTGTGCAACATGGCTGATGCGTATCTGGGCTTTGCTGTCGCAAACAGGTCGGCCTGGCAGGCATTGTTCGAACACCAGATGGAACGCCCGATACCGCAGTGGCATCGTGATGACCACTTCAGGCTTTTCGGCAGCATCGCGCGCCTGTTGCTCCTGCATAAGCCTGGTCTGGATGCGGCTCAGGCGCAGCTTGTGGCGCGGGGGCTGTATTCATCCGTCCACGGCATTGTGTCTCTTGGCATCGCACCAAGGCTGCTCCGGCTTTCGGATCAGGAAATCCGGCAGCAGATGCATCTTGTCATCAATGGCATTCTCAGCCGGCTGGTCGTGGAAGACCAAAAAGACCCGTGAACGCCGCATGACATCAAGGGGCAGAGACGCCCCTGTCATTCATTCGTGAACTGTTTCACGAACCCTCGCAAAACCTCCGTGAAGGCATCAACGGCAGGGTTTTCGATATCCGAACGCTGCGTCAGCACATAATCCATGGTACCGAGTGCGGGCAGTCCGGCACTTTCCGGTGCAGCGCTCAGGCCATGGCTGAGGAAGTTGCGCCCGATCGCCATCACCCCCAGCCCGGCCTCAGCGGCGGAGAGAAGGCCCAGCAGGTTGCTGCCCTGCGCCACGGTCATCCATGTGCGGTTTGCGCGCATCATTTCCTTCTCCGTGATGTCGCGCGTGATGCTGGGACCAAGATAGGTAATGAGCGGGATGGGGTTTGGAACAGGCTCTGAAACCAGAGGCTCGGCACCGGCCCACACCAGTTCCTCGCGCCAGATCAGTTCGCCACCCGGACGGCCATTGTGGCATTTGCCCAGAATGATATCCGCATCTCCCGTATGCAGGGAGTCCTGAAGGTATTCATTCCGCCCGGTCAGGAAGCGCATTTCGAAATGGGGGTGCTGCGATCGGAAGATGCCGAGAATGCGGGGCAGGTTGGTGTTGGCGAACTCGTCCTCCATGCCGATCTTCAGCACACCCTCAAATGGCGGATTGCGCAGCCGCAGCCGCGCATCCTCTGCAATCGCAAGGATGGAGCGGGCATAGATGAGCATGGACTCGCCATCCGGTGTCAGTTCCACACTGCGGGTGGTGCGACGGATGAGCCGGCGGCCTGTGCGCTTCTCCAGCCGTGAAATGCGCTGGCTAATGGTGGACTGGGCTGTGCCCAGCTCGGCGGCGGCCTGACTGAAGCTGAGTTTTGTGGCAACGGCCTTGAAGGCTTCAAGGTCATCCGTATCAATCAGCTTGTCCTGATCCATCTTGTCCTGCCCATTGTTTGCCAGACCCGCCCGGATGGCGCTTGGGTAGCATGCCTCGCCGGTGGAGCCATTTCAAATGGATGACCTGTTGATATCCCACACCTTATGAACCCGCACGGCATTTTGCTTTTGCAGGCGTTTTCCGCCGGTGCGGTGGTGATATGCTGTGGCCCATGGAACTGCCTGTTCAGCATGCCCATGGGCCACAGCTTATGTCAGCCTGTCATATGGCGCGGTGAAGAGCGATTTCAGATCGCATCCACCGGCACATAGTGCGGCCACCACTGGGCGGCGCGCACCGCCTCCACCGGATCCGCCGGATTGGACTTTGACAGACCCTGTGACTGCGCCGTGCGGATAACCTGCACCGCCACCACGCTGGAGGTGGTGCGCAGGTCCGCATTCGAGGGCAGGAGCGAGGCGCCGGGCGCATCGGCGGGGGCCTGGCCCGCAACAGCCTGTGCGGCGGCGAAGATCATTTCGTCGCTCACCTTCGAGACCTGCCCCACAATGGCGCCGAAGCCGAGGCCGGGATAAAGCGCGGCATTGTTCGCCTGAGCGATCACATAATTCACGCCCTTGTACTGCACATCATCAAACGGCGCACCGGTGGCCAACAGCACCTTGCCATCTGTCCACTCGATGAGATGGGCAGGGGTGGCCTCGTGCAGAATGGTGGGGTTGGAGAGCGGGAAGATGATGGGCCGGTCCACATGGGTCGCCATATCGCGCACGATGCTTTGCGTGAACTGGCCGGGCGTGGTGGAGGTGCCGATCAGGATGGTGGGCTTCACCGCACCGACCACGGTCGCCAGATCAATGATGCCGGTCTTGCCGATGGATTCGCGCAGGGCGGCCATGGCGGGCCAGCGGGTCTCTGTCGCCGGAATGGCGCTGGCCGGCGTGCGGGTCAGCCCTGCCACCTCTTCAACCGGGCGGGCATAGGGACGCTGGAAGTCAAGCAGACCGTCCTGCATGTCGGCAGTGAGCAGGCCGGGCAGGTCCACCAGCCAGATGCGACGGGTGGCGTCTTCCTGCGAAAGGCCGGAGCGCACCATCTGGTCACGAATCTGGTCGGCGATGCCGCAGCCGGCCGTGCCGGAGCCCAGAATGACGACACGCTGCTGGGTCCAGTCCGAACCGGAGCGGTCCACGGCATTCAGAAGACCGGCGAGCACGATGGCCCCGGTGCCCTGCATGTCATCATTGAAGGTGGCCAGATGGTCGCGATGGCGGCCCAGAATGCGACGGGCATTGGTGGAGCCGAAGTCTTCCCAGTGCAGCATGGCCTTGGGGAACAGCTTGTGCGCGGCGGCCACATAGGCGTCCACGAAATCATCATACTGCTTGCCGCGGATGCGCCCGTGGCGATAGCCCACATAGAGCGGATCATTCAGCAGCTTTTCATTGTCCGTGCCCACATCGAGCACCACAGGAATGACGCGGTGCGGATCGACGCCGGCAGCCGCAGTATAAACCGCCAGCTTGCCAATGGAGATGTCGATGCCATTGGAACCCCAGTCGCCAATGCCGAGAATTTCCTCGGCGTCAGAGGCCACCAGCAGGTCGATGTCATCCACGCCCGCACCAAAGGCGGCGAGCTTCTCTTCCACCTTCTCCGGCTCGTTGATGGAGAGGAAGACGCCGCGCGGGCGGGTCATCACCTCGCTGTAGTTCTCGATCGCCTCACCCACCACCGGGTCATAGACCACCGGCAGCATCTCCATCATGTGGCGCTGGAGCAGGGCGTAGAACAGGGTGACGTTGTTGTCGTGCAGCCGCCACATATAGATGTGCTTGGCCAGATCAGTCGGTGCGGCATGGTAGGCCTCATAGGCCCGGTCCAGCTGCGGTTCCATTTCCGGGGTCACCACCGGTGGCAGAAGGCCGTTCAGCCCCAGCGCGTCACGCTCTGCCGGAGAGAAGGCCGTGCCCTTGTTGAGGGCAGGGTCGCGCAACACCTGATAGCCGCGTGCGCTGGTCTGGATACGGCGGCCGCTGGTGTCGAAAATCACATGCGCCTGTCTGCTGAACATCAGTATCCCCTATGTGACGGGTCAAAATGCTGTGCCGGGTGGGCATAGCATTATTTAAGGGGGCAGGGGGGGATGTTACAGATGTTGGGCGAATATATCGTATCCATGCATGCATTGAGTGAAATTGACGCTCAATTCATGATGAAATATCGGCCTTAAATTCTGAATTATAAAAATTCAGGATAGTGTTTCATGAATGTCATGGGTGCGCTTCTTGTGTCAAATCGATGACGCGCCCGGGCTGGAGCTTGAGTGGCCTGTGCGGCCCCGGTGCGAAACCGGGGCCGGCATGTGTCAGAAGCGGATATTGGCAAAGCCGCGCACACTGCGGCCGGCCAGCGCCACCTCATTCTTGAAGGATGCGGAGTTGTAGATGTCCTCATCCAGCAGGTTACTGCCAGTGAGGCCCACAGTCAGCATCACCGGGTTGGCGCCATATGTGCCCAGTTCGCGGGTATGGCTCACCTCTGCATTCAGCAGGTTATAGCCGGGCGTCGTGGTCTCGAAGAGACCGACATCATTCTGCGCAAAAGCCCGCAGATAGTTCAGGCGAGCACTGAACGCCTCATTGCCCCAATACAGCCCGCCACCAAGCCGGTGGGGCGGCATGCGCGGCACATAGGAGCCATCGGAGAAGGTGGCATGCACGAAGTCATACTGCCCTTCCACGCCCCATGTCCCCTGTGCCACCCGGCCAAGATCATACTGCGCCTTGATTTCCACGCCATAGAAGGTGGCGTTGCGCTGGTCATAGACCGCCTGATCGAACTCTCCGCCGGGCTGGCCGCAACTGGCGAATTCCTCATTGCAGGTGATGCCGGTGAGCTGCTTGTAAATGAAGCCATCGAACTTGGTGTAATAGGCGCTGGCATCAAACCGCATGGCCCCCTGCGTGCGGGAAATGCCGATTTCGATGCTCTGCGCGGCTTCCTTGCCCAGATCCGGATTGCCGATATCGAACGTGCCGGTGGCGTGGTGCGAGCCCTTGGAATACAGCTCCAGCGCCGTGGGTGCACGCTCCACATATTGAGCGGTGATACGGCCGGTGAGGCCCCAGGCCATATCCTGCAAGAGGCCGACAGAAATGCTGACCGGCACGAACGAGCGTTCGGCCGGGAAGGTGATGAGCTCATCCGGCGGCGGCAGATGATTGGCCGGCACATTGCCTTGCGCGCCCTTGACGTTCACCGCCTCGATACGCCCTGCAGCTTGCAGGCGCAGGGTTTCGGTGAGGTCCAGCTCTTCGAACAGATAGGTGGCGGCACGGGTGGTGGTGAAGGGGGCGAGGAACTCCTCCGCCTCGCCAGAGGTATCCATGTCCTCATAATTGAACTGGAAACCGAGTGCTCCGTTCAGCATGCTAAGGCCGGTGGTGACTGGCACATGCTGAAGTTCCATCCGGCCTTCAAAGGCGCGGCCCTTGAACGTGCCGTGCACATATTCGAGACCCGGCAGAAGGTCGCTGGCATGCCCGTGATCGTGATCGTGATCGTGGTCGTGGTCGTGGTCGTGGTCGTGGTCGTGGTCATGGTCATGATCGTGACCCGCGTGGTCATCATCATGTCCGTGGTCATGATCGTCCTCATGCTCGTGCGCATGGGGCAGGCCGCGCTCATTGTGTCGATAGCTGGAAACGCCTGTCCAGAAACGGATGGTCTGTATCGGCCCGCTGTCGAGATTGAACTCACCCTTGGTGAGCCACTTGAGCTGTTCCATATCGATATTGGTCTTGAGCTCGGCTTCCTCTCCGCCCGGAATGCCATAGCGGGTGGCATAGCGCGTGAAGGCGGTGCCGACATAGCCGGTATCGAAATGATAGGTCAGCCCCAGCGCCTGCCCATTGCTGCGCACGAATGAGTTGGGCTGCACGCCGCCGCCGGGAATGGCATAGTCTGAGGCCGTACGCCCGAAGGCATCGGCATGGAACGAGAATGCGCCCTTGCGCGCATCAAGGCTGATTGCCCCATCCAGCCCTTCATCTACAGAACTGCCGGCTCCCTTGATGCTGGCCTTGTATCCATCCGTCGTCAGCTCGGTGGGGATGCGGTTGTTCTCGGCATTCACGACGCCGCCAATGGCCTGTGAACCATAACGCAGCGTGGCGGGCCCGCGGATGACCTCGATGCGTTGGGTGGAGAGCGGGTCTATCGGCACGCCATGGTCTTCGCCCAGCGTCGAGGCATCCATGGAATCAATGCCGTTTTCCTGCACCCGCACCCGTGCACTGTCGAGGCCGCGAATGACCGGGCGGCTCGCGCCCGGCGCAAAGGTGGTGGAGGTGATACCCGGCTGGGTGAACAGCACATCGGCAAGGTTCGTAGCCGGGCTGAGATTGATCTGCTGCGAGCCGATGAGCGTGACCGGCACAAAAGCCCCGGAAATGAAGGACAGGGTGCCCTGATCAAAAAACGCGGCGGCAGGCGCATTGGATGAAATAGGGCTGGCGGCCTGCACGGTCACCGCCGGCAGCTCGATGTTCGCGTCGGTGCTGGCCGTGGTGGGCGCGGTATTTCCATCGCCGGATGATGCCTGCTGTGCATGTGCCTGCGCCATGCACGCCCATGGTGCGCCAACCGCTATGGCAAGTGACGATGCACGCGCGAGCAGGAACAGACGCCGCGAAAGTGCTGGACCCTGATTCAAAACCCCATCCTCCTAAAGATATAATATATCAATAATGGAGGGCGGGAGAGGAGAGCAAGGGTGCCGGGCCCCTGAATCGGCTACAGCTGTGTCTGTGAGGCGGAAGTTATGGGTGATGTTGCCGTTTGGGCACATGTGCGCGAACCCCAAGCCGGCCCGCAAATGCCGCCAGGTTCGCGATATTCACATCCTACTGATATTTAAAAGGTTTTCAAAAGGCCTAGGGGTGTCTCCCCGTACTGCATCGCGTTTTGCCTCCCGGTTCGCGCGGGTGCTGGGTATTTTCATGCCCACGCAAGACATTATGGTGGGAGGGTCGCCTCCTCACGGGGGCGTGGATTGAAACCCGGCTGGATGCCCGCAGCCATCCGCCCCACCGGGTCGCCTCCTCACGGGGGCGTGGATTGAAACCATTGCCACGCCACCGGCTCCTGCTTCCCGCGTGCATGTCGCCTCCTCACGGGGGCGTGGATTGAAACTGGGCCGACTTGGCCCCCTTGGACTGGTACAGCAGTCGCCTCCTCACGGGGGCGTGGATTGAAACGGATACATCGGGGGGACTGATGCTCTTACATTTCGCGTCGCCTCCTCACGGGGGCGTGGATTGAAACGCGCACCGCCTCTCCATCACCATTGATGAGGGCCTGTCGCCTCCTCACGGGGGCGTGGATTGAAACGATGCTCTCGCTGGCCCATGTGCCGTCCACGCCCGTCGCCTCCTCACGGGGGCGTGGATTGAAACGCTGGGTCGGAAAGGTTGGACATCCAATCGGCAACGCCGTCGCCTCCTCACGGGGGCGTGGATTGAAACCAAATCTTGCCGTCATACTCAAGCGGCCACTCAAGTCGCCTCCTCACGGGGGCGTGGATTGAAACCAGGTGGACAAAGAGGGCAAGGTCAAGCGTGCCGAGCGTCGCTCCCTCACGGGTCGGCTTAGATCGAAATATCGCCCCATGTCGGCAACGGCTCCACGCGGTTTCACCCTCCGCAGACCTGAATTTGCCGGCTTCATATATGCAACAGCACAAGGGAATTCCCGTGTGCGCACTCAGGTGCGGTTGAACCGGCGGCGCGAATCTATATGAGTTCCGCCATGACGTTTCGCCCCTTCATTGCAGGGTGGGTGCTGCCATGACAGCGCCCGCCAAGGTCTCCATTGACCTCGGAACCCGCTCCGGCGGGGGCACGGCTGTGCTCGATCTCGAGGAATTGCTGGCCACCCGCCTGCTGGTTCAGGGCAATTCCGGCTCGGGGAAATCCCATCTGCTGCGCCGACTGCTGGAGCAAAGCGCCCCATGGGTGCAGCAGGCGGTGATCGACCCCGAGGGAGATTTTGTCACTCTGGCCGAGCGTTTCGGCCATGTGGTGGTGGATGCCCAGCGCGGGGAGGCAGACCTTCAGCGCATCGCCGCGCGCGTGCGCCAGCATCGCGTTTCGGTGGTGCTGAACCTTGAAGGGCTGGACAGCGACCAGCAGATGAAGGCCGCTGCCGCTTTTCTCGGTGGCCTCTTCGATGCCGACCGTGATGTCTGGTATCCGCTGCTGGTGGTGGTGGATGAGGCCCAGCTTTTTGCGCCCGCTGCAGCCGGTGAGGTCTCCGATGAAGCGCGCAAGCTCTCGCTGGGCGCGATGACGAACCTGATGTGCCGTGGCCGTAAGCGCGGCCTTGCAGGGGTCATCGCCACCCAGCGACTGGCGAAGCTGGCGAAGAATGTGGCGGCTGAGGCCTCCAACTTCCTGATGGGTCGCACCTTTCTGGATATCGACATGGCTCGTGCCGCAGACCTGCTGGGCATGGAACGACGGCAGGCGGAAATGTTCCGCGATCTGGAAAGCGGCAATTTCATTGCTCTTGGTCCGGCTATGGCCCGTCGCCCGCTGCCGGTACGTATTGGTGCGGTGGAAACATCGGCGCGGTCCACCAGCCCCAAGCTGCTTCCCTTGCCCACCCCGGCCGCCGCCGAGGAGGCGCAAGACCTGATCTTCACGCCCAGCGCTGAAGAGGTGATGCGGCCACCCCAGCCCCGGCGCAATATTTCTGCAGTGGCCTCCACGGCGGATGTGATGGATCAGCTTGCCCGCAGCACCCCGCCTGCGCCACCTGTCGCGCCGGAACCCTTGCCAACTCTCTCGCCGGAGCAGAGGCAGGCTGCGATCGATCAGGCGCTGCGCGAGATTTTGCGGGAGAGCGATGCCGGCTTCCGGACAGTCGCGGTGCTGTATCAGGACTTTCTGGTGCGCTGCCGTATTCGCCGTGTGGGTGGCGAGGCTTTGAGCCTTTCGGCCTTCCGTCGCCGTCTGGCGGTGGCGCATGCCGGTATCGATATGGCCGAGGCCGAGGCGGAAGATTCCCCGTGGGGTGAGGTTCTTACCATGGCCGGTGCATTGCCGGAGGATACGCAGGGCGTGTTCCTCTCACTGGCCCGTGCAGCTTTCGACCGTGCCCCGTGCCCTTCCGATGCCGATGTCGCACGCGCCTATGGCAGCCGCTCACCCGGCCGTGCCCGTCGCCTGCTTGCCTATATGGAGGAGCGGCAGGTGATTGTGTGCCGTACGGATTCCCGTGGTTGGCGCATTGTCGCTATTCCCGGCTTGGCGTGGGAAACGCAAGCCGGTGACCCGAATGCCCCCGCCAGCATCGCTGTGCCCAATGAGGAAATGGCGGGTTAAGGCCGAAAACCTCTGTGGCCTTCCGGCGCAAATTTGTCTGATCCGGGATGCTGGATTTCAGCGGCGTCTGGTGTGGCAGAGTGCTGGAGTTGCCGCTTTCCCTCATGTTGTGGGTGCGCACTTGCCGCAATCTTGCCATATTGCCCTTCTGCCAAGGGCCATGCTAGAGCAAAGGCGGGATGTGAAACAGTTTCTCATGAAAAAGTGATGTGAACCAGTATGTTGGGGCGGTTTTCCTTTTGTGGGAAACGGGGATGTCCTTCAAAGCATCCTGAATGGTGTCCTGCTGACAGGAATCTCTCTAACTTATTGCGTTATTGCTCTTTTTCGAAGAGAGATGCTCCAATTTCCACCCCTGATGTTCTAGAGTGGCCATGTCTTCTTGACAGCAAGGAGGGCAAGGGCTGGTGAGGCGGAGTATGATGGGCTGGGACAGAGGCAGGCAAGTGCGGGGCATGGCCGTTTGGGCCGTTGCCTATGCGCTTGTCTTTCAGCTTCTTCTCACCTCTTCGCTCATGGCTGCCCAGCCGCGTGGCAGCACGGGACATGAAATCTGCTTTGCCGGTACCGAACTGCTGCTGGGCAGTGAGCAGAATGACAGTGAGGCCCCGGCGCAGGGCATCCATTGTCCGGCGTGTCTGGCACGGGTGGATCTGGCCGGCCCGCCAGCGCCGTTTGCCTTCCCTGTGCTTGTGCGTATCGGTGTGCCTGTCGCCTTTCTGGCCCCGATATGGGAAGCGCCACGCCTTGCCGTCCCGCGCTTGCCCGTTCAGCCTCGTGCGCCCCCTGTCATGGTGTGACAGCGCATCAGTGTGATGCGCGCCCTCTGCGCCAAGCTTGCCCTTCTTGGGGCGTGGCCTGCGCAGCCTGCCTATGATGGCAGATCAATCACCGTTATTCTTGTCCCGCCGTCTTGTCGGGCTCTTGCTGCTGCGCGCGTTATCGTGCTGGCAACAGAAAGAACTGTGAGACGGCCAGCGGGCCCATGCGCCCGGGATTCATGACCCATGACAATTCATCTTCAAGCCGGCCTGCGCCGGGCTTTGCGCTCCAGTTCCGCTTGCGTGCGTCCTTCTCTCATCGGTTTCTGCCTAGTGCCCCTGCTGCCTTTTGTTGCGATGGCGCAGCAGGAGGAAAGCCTGCCACAGATCAATGTTCGCGCACCAGAGCGGACAGAAGGGCAGGGCGGTTCCTCACCTTTCCCAGCCTGGGCTCCGGCTTCCGCGACCAGCAGCGAAATCTCCGGGCCGGATGCGGCTGCAGCGAGCCTTAATACAAGCGATACGGCTTCCCTCATCTCCCGCCTGCCAGGTGGGGCGGCATGGGGAGCGGGGGGCGTGTCCAGCTTGCCGGCGGTGAATGGCATGGGCGGCGCGGGCCGGGTGCAGATCGCCATCAATGACATGCTGCTGGGCATGGCCTGTTCGAATGACATGAACCCGGCATTGTCATATGTGAATCCGGCCATGGTCGCGGGCATGAAGGTCTATCAGGGCACCGCGCCGGTGAGCCTTGGCGGGGATTATACGGGCGCGCGGGTAAATGTTTCTGTCGCGCCCCCCCGTTTCACGGCGGGGCAGGCGCTCACCACTTCAGGCAGTGTTGCAAGCTTCTTCCGCAGCAATGGCAATGCGATTGGCGTGGATGCCAATGCGACAGTTTCAAATGCCGATACCAGCTTGTCTTACACCGGTGGCTGGTCGCGTTCCGGGGATTACAAATCGGGCAATGGCACCACCATCAAGTCTACCATGTATGAAACCCAGAACCATGCCCTGAGCATTTCAAAGAAGCTGAATGAACACCTCTTCACCTTCAACATTGGTGGCCAGTTCATCCCCTCTCAGGGCTATGTGAACCAGTATATGGACATGGTGGACAACAAGGGCCTGTTCGCCAACGGCAAATATGAGGGGCAGTTTGACTGGGGCGTGCTGGAGGCCACGGTCTTCGCCAGTCAGGTGCGTCACACCATGGGCTTCATTGAGCCGGACAAAACCGGCGACATGCCGATGGATACCCGCGCCACCGATTATGGCTACACCATCAAGGGTACGGTGAATGTGTCCGATCAGGACATTCTGCGCCTGGGCAACGAGTTGTATTACAACCATCTGGATGACTGGTGGCCGCCGGTGCAGGGCTCCATGATGATGGGGCCGAACACGTTCCAGACCATCAATGATGGACGCCGCATCCGCCTTGGCACCTTTGCCGAGTGGGAGCGCAAGCTCGACAACGCATGGACCGCCATTGTGGGCGTGCGCAACGATATTGTCTGGATGGATACCGGCGATGTCGAGGGCTACAACGCCATGATGTATGGCGCGGATGCGGCCCGTTTCAACAGCCAGAACCATGCCATAACCGATGTGAATGTGGATGGCTCCGCCACCCTGCGCTACACGCCGGATGCGGCCAGCACCTATGAGCTGGCGCTGGCGCGCAAGACCCGCTCACCGAATTTCTACGAGCGCTACACATGGTCCACCAGTGCCATGGCCATGAACATGATCGGCTGGTTCGGCGATGGTAACGGCTATGTGGGCAATCTGGATCTCGACCCGGAATCCGCCCACACGGTGAGCTTCACGGCGACATGGACCGACCCGGTGCGCAAGGCGTGGGAGCTGCGTGTCTCTCCCTATTACAGCTATGTGAGCGACTATATCGACGTAGACCGCTGCACCATCGGTTCATGCCTGAAAAACAAGCCCAACAATCTCTTCGCGCGTGAAGGCTTTGTCTTTCTCCAGTTCGCCAATCATGACGCCTGGATGTATGGCGTGAATATCGATGGGCAGATGGAGCTGTGGAACGACCCAACCTATGGGCAGGGCACGTTCCGTGGCAGCCTGAACTTCGTGCAGGGCCAGCGCACGGATGGCATCAATCTCTATCACATCATGCCGCTGAATGGCGTTCTGGCGCTGGACCAGAAGCTGGGCCGCTGGCGTACCAGCATGGAGCTTCAGCTGGTTGGGGCAAAGACGCAGGTGAGCCAGGTTCATAATGAACTGGAGACATCTGCCTATGCGCTTGTGAACCTGCGGGCCGGATATGACTGGGATAATGTGACAGTGGATGTCGGGATCGAGAACCTGCTGGACACCGAATATGACCTGCCTCTGGGCGGGGCCAATCTCGTCAATTACCGCACGGCTGGCATGATGGGCTCAACCCCGACATGGGGTTATGCGGTGGCAGGGGTGGGGCGTTCCTTCAACGGGCGCATTGCCGTGAAGTTCTAGCACCTGCGGGAGCCATTCTGCTCCGAGGTTTGATGACATGAAAACGCCGCCCGGATTGCTGCGGGCGGCGTTTTCATGGGTCCGCACGGTGTGTCAGATCACAGAACCTGAACGCCGATCGACTTGAACAGGGCCAGAACCGGGCTGCCAACCTCGATTTCCAGCTGCTGCCGGGAGTCCGGCGTAAGCTGGGACAGGAACAGCGCATCTCCGGCCGCAATCTCCACCAGCGCCATGCTGCGGTCCGCAGTCTCGCGGACATTGCGGACAGTGCCGGGGATGATGTTGTTCGCGCTGATACGGTTCGGGCGCTCCAGCGCCAGCGTAACCTCGCGGGCGGGAATGCGCACACGCACGGCAGACCCAACAGGCTGGTTCAGCATGGGCACGCAGATCATGACGCCTTGTGCATCCAGTCGTGTCAGGCGGCGCTCTTCATCATGAGACATCACCTTGGCTGAAAGCACCGCGCCGGCGTCATTTCCTGTTGCGAACGGCAGGTCCGCGCAGGCCAGAACCTTCCCAACCGGGCCGACAGCCTCAACCGAGCCATTGGACAGCAGCACCAGCGTATCTGCCAGACGCGCCACTTCCTCAATGGAGTGCGTGACGATCATGATGGGAATTTTCATCTCATCATGCACACGCACGAGGAACGGCATGATCTCCTGCTTGCGGGAGGCATCAAGCGCGGCCATCGGCTCATCCATCAGCAGCAGGTGCGGCTGGCTGAGCAGCGCACGGCCGATGGCAACACGCTGGCGCTCACCGCCTGAGAGCTTGCCCGGCTTGCGGTTCAGCAGGTGGGAGATGCCGAGCAGTTCCACCACCTCGTTGAAGCTGACGGGGCCTGCGGGCGCGCGCTTCATGCCATAGCGCAGATTGGAGGACACGGAGAGATGCGGAAACAGGCGGCCATCCTGAAATACGACACCGATGCGCCGATCTGCCGGAGCCCGATCTGACAGCACGACGCCGTTGAGTTCGACATGTACCTCATCGGCCTTGAGCAGCCCCGCCACCGCCATCATGACCGTGGATTTGCCACAGCCGGAAGGGCCAAACAGGGCGACGACGCCGGGGGTGGGGGCACTGAAGGCGACATCTGCGGTGAAGTTGGGAAACCTGTGCTTGAGCGTGACATTCAGACTCATGGCCGCAACCGCTTTCCAACCCATTCACCAAACATGAGACCCGCCACGGCGAGCGCAACCGAAATGAGAGACAGACGCGCAGCCGCCTCCTCGCCCCCAGGTGTTTGCAGGGCCGTGAAGATAGCCAGCGGCAGGGTCTGGGTCTGTCCGGGCACGTTCGAGGCGAAGGTGATGACCGCGCCAAATTCACCAAGGCTGGCCGCATAGGCCGTGATGGCGCCGGAGACAACGCCCGGCGCCATGAGCGGCAGGGTGACCGTAAAGAAGCGATCAATCGACTTGGCCCCCAGCGTGCTGGCGGCATCCTCCAGCCCCCGGTCAACCGAGGCGAGGGACAGGCTGATGGCGCGCACCATGAGCGGGAAGGTCATGACCGCGCAGGCGAGCGCAGCGCCGGTGGCGGTGAACACCAGACGGATGCCGAACCAGTCATTCAGGAACTGGCCGACAGGCCCGCGAATGCCGAAAATCACCAGCAGCAGCCAGCCGACGACGACGGGGGGCAGCACCAGTGGCAGATGAACGATGATATTTAGGATGGACCGCCCGGGAAGGGCGGGCCACCGAAGGGCCAGAGAGACCAGAATAGCGAGGGGCAGGCCCATGGCGACGGCATTGGCGGCCACCACGAAGCTGAGGCGGATGGCCTGCCACTCATAGGCGCTGAGGCTGAAGTCCATGGACGTGCCGGCTCACTGCGCGGAGAAGCCGAGGCGCTCGTAAATCTTCATGGCTTCCGGCCCGATCAGGAAGGCCAGAACGGCGCGGGCGTCCGGCGTATCCTGCGCCGTCACGATCGCGAAGGGATAGGTGACCGGCTCGTGGGAGTCCTTGGGGAACACGCCAACCACCTTCACGCGGGTGGAAACAGCCGCATCGGTGCCATAGACGATGCCGAGCGGGGCTTCACCGCGTTCCACCAGCAGCATGGCAGAGCGCACGCTGTCAGCGCGGGCAAGGCGCGGGTTGATGGCATCCCACTGGCCCATCCAGGTCAGCGCCTGCTCGGCATAGCGGCCGACCGGCACATGCTGGGGGTCGCCGGTGGCAAGGCGGCCATTGGCACCAAGCAGGGCGGCGATATCGGTGGTCTTGGTAAGGTCCACCTTCAGGGTGCTGTCAGCCGGTGCAATCAGGACAAGGCTGTTGCCGATGGGGGAGACGCGGGTATCCTTCACCAGCAGGTTGCGTTCGATGCCCCAGTCGGCCCAGCGCTGATCGGCAGAGATGAAGACGCTCGCGGTCGCACCCTGTTCGATCTGGCGGATCAGGGTGGAGGATGCGGCAAAATTGAACTGCATGGGGGCATTGCCCTTGGCAACCCAAGCCTCATTGACCTGACGCATCGCGTCGGACATCGAAGCCGCAGCGAAGACAGTTTGCGTGGAGGTGATGGCAGCCGTGGCCTGAGGCTTGGCAACCGCCTGCTCCGCCATTGCGCCGGATGTGGTTATGGCCAGAAATGCCAGAGCAGTGGAAACGAACCGGATGAGCATTCACGCCCCCTTAGCTATATTTTGCAGGATATAGCCATAGACCGAGTCCCAGCGCTTCACAACAGCCTCAAGTGCTTTCCCGCAGCAGGACTGGAGAATATGCCGACTGTATCTGAGTGTGGTGTGGAGATGTGGGTTTTGCAAGATTAAGCAGGGTGGGAGGAAAAGGACACGCAAGCAGATGCGCAGGTTTTCCCGCCTCATTTATGCCGCCGGCCATTGGGTTTGCAGGGCCTCACGACGGAACGTGTTGCTATTCAGGCGGTGTTGTGGATGTCCAGCTCGTGAAGAAAATCGCAGGTGATACACTGAGTTCACCCACCAGCTTTTCCACGAGGCTGTCTTCCTCCCGAGCGCTGTAAACAACGGCTTCGACCTCAACGCTCCGGCTGTCCTTGAGAGCGTGGCTTTCAAGGCTGTGCAATCTCAGCTTATGAACATTCATGGCCTGAAGCAGCTTGGTGCGAACGGGGGCTTCGTTCTGCACCGCGCATTTCAGCTCAATGATATAGAAGCGCTCCACGACTTCCCGCTCCGGCGAATAGTATTCAATGACCCAGCGCAGTTTTGGCAAGCCGACATTGATGATCAGGATGAAGACCGTCACCTCGGCGGCTTCAAGAGCGAAGCCATAGCCGGCCAGCGTGCCCACCGCGCCAGTGGCCCAAAGGGTCGCCGCCCCACTGAGCCCCCGTACGCTGAGGCCATCACGCATGATGAGGCCCGCGCCCAGAAAGCCGATGCCCGTGACGACCTGACCGCCCATGCGCACTTCGGTTGAATCCTCGATCAGAATAGCCAGCGATGTGAAACCGGCGGCTCCAAGCGAGACGAGGGCATGGGTTGTCAGCCCTGTGTGGCGCTGCCGCCATTGCCGCTCCACGCCAATCAGCATGCCGAGGAGAAGCGCGACCAGAAGATTGAGTGTGATGGACAAGTTGAATGACAGCAGGTCGGGCATAAGGGCCATTCTATGGTGGAAAGACCAACGTGGGATGCACTTGGGCAAGTCACCCCGCTGTTTGTCAATGCGATGAAAGAAGGGGCATGGCCGCCATGTGCCCCAGCACGTGTGTTGCCAATTATGACGTCCATCAGCATTGACCGGTCTTCGGAACCGGCCCATATCCGCAAGCCTGAAGCGCATTTCATGCCCGTTTCAGATTGAAGAGAGCGATGCGATGCTGGCTTCCTGGCAGGTATGGGCCATCCTTTCCGCAGTCTTTGCTGCCCTGACCGCAATCTTCGCGAAGGTTGGCATTGCGAATGTCCACTCGGATTTTGCGACCTTCGTGCGGACTGTCGTCATCCTCATCGCATTGGCGGCGATTTTGACCGCGATGGGGAACTGGCAGGATCCGGGCACGGTCTCGGCGAAAAGCTGGATATTCCTGATCCTGTCCGGTCTTGCGACAGGGGCGTCCTGGCTCTGCTATTTCCGGGCACTAAAACTGGGCGATGCCGCACGGGTTGCGCCTGTCGACAAGCTCAGCGTTGTTCTGGTGGCAGTCTTCGCGGTGGTGTTCCTGGGCGAAAAGTTGACCCTTCCGAACTGGCTGGGGGTGATGCTGATCGCCATCGGTACCGTGCTGGTGGCCTATAAGGCATAGATGATTTCCGCCTCTCCCGGAGCGGGGGAAATCATCTGCCTTGAATGGCTCTAGCGCAGCCCGCGTGCGATCACGAGCCGCTGGACATCGCTGGTACCTTCATAGATCTGGCAGATGCGAACATCGCGATAAATCCGCTCCACCGGGAAGTCGTTGAGATACCCATAGCCACCGTGAATCTGGATGGCATCCGAGCACACGGCCTCGGCCATTTCGGAGGCAAACAGTTTGGCCATGGAGGCTTCGCTCAGGCAGGGCAGGCCGGCCTCACGCAATGAAGCCGCATGCAGCACCATCTGCCGTGCCACCTCGATACGGGTCGCCATGTCCGCAAGGCGGAAGCCGACCGCCTGATGGTCAAAGATCGGCTTGCCGAAGCTGGTCCGGTCGCGTGCGTAGGCTTGGGCGGCCTCGAAGGCTGCGCGTGCCAGCCCAACCGCCTGTGCGGCAATGCCGATGCGTCCGCCTTCCAGATTGGCAAGTGCGATTTTCAGCCCATCCCCTTCCGCACCAAGCAGAAGACTGGCTGGAATCCGCATGTCATTGAAGGCGAGCTGGCAGGTGTCCGAGGCATGCAGCCCCAGCTTGTCCTCCACCCGCACCACTTCATAGCCGGGGGTATTGGTGGGGACGATGAAGGCGGAGATGCCCTTTTTCCCCGCATCCGGGTCTGTCACCGCAAACACGATGATGACATGGCCATTCTTGCCGGATGTGATGAATTGCTTGGCTCCGGAAATCACATAATGGTCGCCGTCGCGTCGGGCGCGTGTGCGGATGGCGGCGGCGTCAGAACCTGTGTGCGGTTCTGTCAGGGCAAAACCGCCAATCCATTCGCCGCTGGCGAGTTTCGGAAGGAAGTGCTGTTTCTGTTCGGGCGTCCCGTATTTCACGATCGGCACACAGCCGACAGAAGAATGAACGCTGACAATGGTTGAGCAGGCACCGTCCGCCGCCGCGATCTCCTCAAGCGCCAGCACATAGGAGACAATATCGGTTGCAGAGCCTCCATATTCTTCTGGCACCAACATACCGAGAAAGCCCAGTTCTCCCATTTCCTTCAGTTCGGCACGGGGGAAGGCGTGTTCGCGGTCCCGCATGGCCGCACCGGGGGCAAGGCGCTCCTGTGCGAAGCTGCGCATGGCTTCACGGATGTCCTGCTGGGTTTCGTTGAGGATCATGACCTGTTGTCTCGCATGCTGTCGTGCTCAAGAAGGCGCCCCCTGTCGAGATTGGGGGATGTGTCACTTCGGTTTGCAGGGCCATGACACGTACCGCACTCTCTAAAGAGGGGGGGCATCTGTGGCCTCCATCCTCTTTTCGCGTGGCGTTCCGGGGGATGGTTTTCTGCTCGCGCATATCTGGCTATGAAATTTTATGGCAAGCGATGACTGAACTGATCCGATTTTGTGATCGGTTTTGCCATATTGGGCTGCGCGAGGAGAAGGCATGGATCTTCAGTCTGAACGACGCATGATTTCGCCCTTGTTTGTGGAGGATGCGCTGGATTGCCTGCGTCGGGCCGGGCTGGAGGTGGAGCCGCTGTTGCGCGCTGCAGGCCTGCCAGAGAAGGTGAGCGAACCGGTTTCCGCCGAAAGCTATGGCGCATTCTGGCTGGCCACCTCACAGGCGATGGGCGATGAATTCTTCGGCGGTGCGGCGCAGCCGATGCGGCCGGGCAGTTTTACGCTGCTGTGCCATGCCGTGCTCTATGCCGCGACCCTTGAGCAAGGCCTGCGCCGCGCCCTGCGCTTTTTGAATGTGGTGCTGGATGATCCGCGCGGGGAACTCGTGGTGCGCGAAGGGCAGGCACAGATCATCCTGACAGACAGGGCAGAACCGCGCACCGCCTTTGCCTATCGCACCTTCTGGATTCTGGTGCATGGCATCACATGCTGGCTGGTGGGGCGGCGCATCCCTTTGCGCCGTGTGGATTTTCGTTGTCTGGTCCCCCGACATGGCGCGGATTACGGCCTGTTTTTCGGCGCGCCTGTGCGGTTTGGTCAGCCACAAAGCGTTCTGGCATTTGATGCCGATTTTCTGAAGCTCCCTGCCATCCGGGATGAAAAAGCGCTGAAGGAGTTCTTGCGGCGCGCGCCCGCCAATATTCTGGTGCGCTATCGGCATGATGCGGGTCTTGCCGCCCGTGTCCGCGCCCGCCTTCAGGCCGCACCGCCAGCAGAGTGGCCAGATGCAGAAACGATGGCCCAGCGCCTGCGCATCGCCGCTTCAAGCTTGCGTCGCAAGCTGCGGGAAGAGGGGGAAACCTATCGCGATATTCGCGATGAACTGCGGCGCGAACTGGCAATCGAGTGGCTCATCAACAGTCCACGTGGCGTGGGGGCGATTGCGGCCGACCTCGGCTTCTCTGAACCCAGTGCCTTTCATCGCGCATTCTGGAAGTGGACCGGGATGAGGCCGGGGGCATTCCGCCGCGAAAGAAGGTGCGTTGCGGCCGTTTAAGGGACGGGACAGAAAGATGGGAGATATCGATATCAGCTCATGACCGGTAAAATCCGGGCGCACCATGAGGTTTCAAGCCACGAGTGCGCGAAACAAACAACGGATTATTGGTTGAACCAGCTTTAGCGGCGCATTTCATTTATGAAATGGTGGGCGATACAGGGATTGAACCTGTGACCCCTCCCGTGTGAAGGGAGTGCTCTCCCGCTGAGCTAATCGCCCTCGCGCTTCGGCGAGGTCGGCTGTTTAGGATGGTGACGCAGATGTGTCAAGCCGGCTGTCGCACAGGGCAGGAAATTCGGCAGATATCCACAATTCCACCGCTCGCGTTATTGCGGGCCGGAGATGATGGGCGCTCATCTCCGGCATGCTTCGCTTCATCTCTTTGCGGGCAGAAGGTCTCTCACGGCCGAATTCAGTTCGCTGAAGTGATGGATGAGCCTGTCCGCCCCCAGCTGCGCAGGGGCAACTTCCGTGTAGCCGAAGGAGACGGCAACCACCGGGATCGCACCCGCACGCGCAACAGCGACATCGGTAGAGCTGTCTCCCACCATGATTGCCCGTTCCAGCGTGCCGCCTGCGGCAGCGATGGTTGCACTCAGGGGCAGCGGATCAGGTTTCGGTTTGCCATAGGTGTCCCCACCCGTGATGGCGGTGAAATGCCGAGTCAGATCAAGTGCATCCAGCAGCTTGCGGGCCAGATGTTCCAGCTTGTTGGTGCATACGGTGAGGTGCGCGCCATCGGCAGCGAGTTGTGCCAGTGCGTCTTCCATACCGGGAAAGGGGCGGGAATCCACGGCGATATGGGCGGTGTAATAGGTGAGAAGGGCCACATTCAGTTCTTCGAGCTGTGCCGTCTCCAACGCCCTGTCATTGCTGGCAAACGCTTTCTGCAGAAGCAGGCGTGCGCCACCGCTGATGTGATTGCGCGCCACGGCCCGGTCCACCGGCGGCAGACCCAGCGGCGCTATGGTTGCATCCAGCGCGTTCAGCAGGTCCGGGGCGGTGTCCACCAGCGTGCCATCAAGGTCAAAAACGATGGTGGGGGGAAGGTGGATCATGACGGCGATGTCCTCGCGGTGCGAAAAAGAGGCAGTAGATCAGTCGATGGCATAAATGCTACCGCAATCGCACGCCACCTTGGCGAACATGATGTTTTGCCCGGCTCGACAGCCGGCATCGCGCGATCAGGATGGAGGTGCTCATGACATTCCCTTATTCCCCGCATGAACGGGGCGGCACCAGCCTGTTTCTGATTATTGCCCTGCTGCTGGTGGGCGCTGTGGTCGGCTACTTTTTCTCCGGTTCAGGCGGGGCGCAGGCACAGGCGGAGCCAGGGCATGTCTTCGCGGCTCCCCCCTCTGCCGAGGCGAATCGGGTCTATGGCGTGAGCCGGCTGAACGGTGCCGTGAATGTCTGCCAGTTCGAGCGGCCTGACGGCAATATTGTGGGTATCACCCGCTGCTTCGGGGCAGGTGAGGGGGCAGGCGCGCAGGCTGAAGGCGATTATGCACTGGTGCCCACACATTTTGCGGGCGAGACCGGCATTTTTCGGGTGAACCGCGCAACCGGCGAAATGAGCATCTGCTATGTGCGGGATGTGAATACCGCACAGGGGGCATCAGAAACCCGGGTGTTCTGCACGCCGCAGGCAAAATGACGACTGCCATGGGATAGCCTGACACACAGCTGTGTCAGCGCTTGTCCGGCGTCGAGATCGGGTTTAGAGCAACCTAGGGCCAGCGCCTCGCGGGCTGCCGGCCTTCCTGTCCCTTGCGGGGCGGGCATGGTGGTATCAGGAAGTCCTGCCCGCGCAATGTGAGGAAGCAGACCATGGCCCCAGCCGAAGACTTCAAGCGCCGCGCCGCCGCCCGTGCACTGGAATATGTGACGGATGGCATGCGCATTGGCCTTGGCACCGGTTCCACCGCCCGCCACTTCGTGGATCTGCTGGCGGAGAAGGTCCATGGCGGCCTGAACATTGTGGGTGTGCCCACCTCTGAACAGACCTTGGCGCAGGCCGTGGAGCTGTGCGTGCCGATCGCGACCCTCGATGAGGTGGGGGAGCTTGATCTATGCGTGGATGGTGCAGATGAGGTTGGCCCGCAGCTTTCGCTCATCAAGGGCGGTGGCGGAGCGCTGTTGCGCGAGAAGATCGTCGCGCGCGCCGCGAAGGAAATGATCGTCATCGCTGACACCTCCAAGAAGGTGGATGTACTGGGCCGCTTCCCGCTGCCGATCGAGGTGGTGGATTTCGGGCTCACCAGCATCACCCGCAGCGTGAAGGATGCGATTGCCAGCGTCGGCGGCGCGGGGGCTCTCGTGCTGCGCAAGGATCGCGATGGTCATCCTTTCGTCACCGATCAGGGGCACGTCATTCTTGATGCGCATCTGGGTTCCATTCCGGATCCTGTCGCGCTTGCCCGCGCCGTGGCCGAGGTGCCCGGCGTGGTGGAACACGGTCTTTTCATCGGCCTCGCCACACGGGTCATTCTGGCCGGTGTCGATGGCATTGTTGTCCTGGAAAACCAGGGCTGATTTTCCGCGACTGAACAGTCGTAACCGAACATGCAGATGCTCTTTCTGGAGGATATGATGCCCTCTTTCCGCCGCTCCCGCCGGATTGCCGGCCTTTTCGCGGCTGCCGCGCTCTCGACCGCACTTCTCGCCGGTAGCCCGCTTGGGGTCTCTCTTGCCCATGCGCAGCAGGCTGCTGCCCCAACTGCGGCACAGATCGATCTGGCGCGCCAGCTTGTGGTGGCCAATGGCGAGGCGCGCGCCTTTGATGGCGTGATCGGCAATATTGTTGATGGTGCTGCCCTCTCCTTCCTCCAGACCAATCCGGATCTGGTGCAGAGCCTGCGCGAGGCCGCGATTGCGGTGCGTCCGGAGTTCGAGAAGCGCAATGGCGAGATCGTCGACCTGCTGGCCAAGGTCTATGCCCAGCGCTTCACCGAGACAGAACTGAAGGATGCGCTGGCATTCTATAGCTCTGCCGTGGGCAAGAAGCTGGTGCAGGAGCGCCCGATCATCGTTCAGGAAGCCCTGCGCCAGATTCAGGCATGGGGTGCGGAACTGAACGGTGAAGCGGTTGAACGCGTGCGCGCCGAAATGCGCAAGAAGGGCTTTGATCTCTGATCACGCCACTCCATGGCCTCGCCGGGCCATGTCCTGAGAAACAAAGGCGACATCTTCCTTCCGGGAGATGTCGCCTTTTTATTGACCCCGGCTTACTGGGCCATGAAGCACCTCAGAGATACCGCCCGGCGCGCTGGAGAACCTCGATCTTGTAGCCATCGGGGTCCTGAATGAAGAAGAACTTCGCGATCACCTCATCGCCCGGTGCGAAGTCGACAAGCTTGCCGGGGGCTAGGCCCAGTGCGCCCAGCCGCGCATGCTCGGCTGCCACATCCTCAACCGAGACGGCAAGATGGCCATAGCCATTGCCCAGATCGTAGGGCTCGCTCGTGCCCTTGTTGATGGTGAGTTCCAGTTCGAAGGGCGTTTCCGCATTGGAGAGATAAACCAGCGTGAAGGTCTCGAAATCGAGCCGCTGCGCGATCTCCAGCCCGAAAACCTGATTATAGAACGCCACGGAGCGTGCTTCATCAAGAACACGGATCATGGAGTGGATCATCTTGGCCATGGGGGCTCCCATCTCATGTCGGGGTGTAGAGTGCGCCGTTCCAGATAGCAGGATTCGAAGCCGCGCGATGGTGCACGCGTCCAGCCGAGCGGGAGAACATCTGCCGCCCTGCTGGCGATTGCGGAGCAACCGGTGCAGGATACAGCGCGCGACGCAGACGCGCGCATGCCCCGAGGAGAAACGACAGTGTCCACTTCGATCTATGATATTCCCGTCAACCGCATCGACGGCACGCCCGCCACGCTGGCGGACTATCGCGGCAAGGTGCTTCTCATCGTCAATGTTGCCTCAAAGTGCGGGCTCACGAAGCAGTATGAGGGTTTGCAGAAGCTGTATGAGGAGAAGAAGGATCAGGGCCTCGTCATCCTCGGCTTTCCTGCCAACAACTTCAAGGAACAGGAGCCGGGAACGGAGGCGGAGATCGCCAGCTTCTGCTCCACCAATTATGGTGTGACCTTCCCGCTTTTCCAGAAAATCTCGGTCACGGGCGAAGACCGTCATCCGCTTTATGATGCGCTCATCGAAGCCCAGCCCAAGGCGCTGGATACGGATGCTTTCCGTGAGCGCCTCACCGGCTTCGGCATCACGGTGGGCGGGGACAGCGATGTGCTGTGGAACTTCGAGAAGTTCGTGGTGAGCCGTGACGGCAAGGTTGTTGCCCGCCTCTCGCCCGATATTGCCCCCGATGATGCCCGCCTGACGGACGCAATCGAAAAGGCTCTTGAGGCCTGAGCCTCTGCCCATCAAAGCGCCAGTCCTCCGGGGCTGGCGCAAAGCGGCTAGCAGGGCGAGGTTTAAGTGCGCTCCGCAGGCGCAGCCGGATCGGTATGTCTGCCGTAACGGCACCGTCTATGATGCGCCCCGTATCTGGCATAAGACATCATTCTGCCCCGTGCGGCGTGCCGGATCGGCAGGAAACCGGTCGCCATGCGGCGGTCTGTTGCATGTCTTTTGGCCGCAGGACTGAAGCGTGACCTCTTCTTCCATTGTCTGTTGTATCCCTGTGCGCTCCGTCGCTGTCCTGTTTCACGGGCGGTGCTGAGATGGTTGGTCTTGTCGCGCTGGCCTTGCTGCCTGTTGCGCTTCTGATCGCGCTTGGCCATGGGCTCAAGCGGTCCGGCTTTCTGGGCGAGAGCTTTTGGCCGCAAGCCGAGCGCCTGACCTATTATGTGCTGCTGCCGGCCCTGTTCCTACACAGCATGGCGACCGCCGAGATCAGCACGCTTCCGGTTTGGGAACTGGCCACGGTGCTGACGGGCTCCACCTTTCTGGTGGCGGTCGGGCTGGTCTTGACGCGCCCTCTCATGCAGATGCAGGGCGATGCATTCACCTCGGTTTTTCAGGGAGCCATCCGCTTCAACAGCTATATCGGCGTGACCATGGCAGCGTGGTTGTTCGGGGGCAGGGGCATTGCGCTCGCGGCCTTGTGCAGCGCTGTGCTGGTGCCTCTGGTGAATGTGCTGGCCATTCTGGTCTTCGCCCGTTTCGGCGCGGCGCGGCTGAATGTGCGTGGCGTGGTGATGCAGGTGGTGACCAATCCGCTGGTGCTCTCCTGCCTCGGCGGCCTCCTTCTACAGGCGTTGCACACAAGCCTCCCCGTGGGGCTCGAGCCGGCGCTGAAGTCTCTTGGCGCGGCATCCATGCCGATGGGGCTTTTGTGCGTGGGGGCCGCGCTCCATTTCGGTGCGGCGCGCCGATGGGTGAAGCCGCTGGTCATCTCGTCCAGCGTCAAGTTCATGGTGCTGCCGGCAGTCACATTTCTGATCGCGAAGGCCGTGGGGGCCAATGAAACCACCGTGCTGATCGCGATGCTGTTCCAAACCCTGCCGACAGCCTCCTCGTCCTATATTCTTGCGCGGCAGCTGGGCGGTGATGCGCCGCTCATGGCTGGCATCACCGCCACCCAGACCGTGCTGGCCGCCCTCGCCATGCCGCTCATTCTGGGGCTTGTCGCCGGGTGAGTGGGCCTCTGTGAAAGGTGCTCAGTCTCCGAATGTCGCAAACCGAATATCGTCCTTCGGTGTGAAGTTCTTCCGCTCCAGCTCAAAGGTGGTTGGGCCTGTTTTCTTCAGCCCTTCCATGCAGAGGGAAAGAATGGCCTTCGGATCCTCCTTGTCGATGGTCAGGTGAAAATCTTCTATCGGTCCCTTCCAGTTGGCACCGGTGGTGAGCACATAGTCCACCTCCCGCATCACCAGCAGCGGGGACATGTCGGGATGGTCTTTCGCCTTTGCCTTCAGTTCGCGCATCTTGCGACGCAGGCCGGCATTGCCATCGGCATCCAGACAATAGGGTTTGAAATCTTCGGAGCGATCATAGCTTTCCGCCACGAAGGATGAGCCAACGATGGGCATATAGCTGTGGTGCACCCGCAGGACCTTTCCTGCCGGAAAAGTCTGCTCCCAGTGGAAGGTGGCCTTCAGCTTCCATGCGGGGCTGATATATTCGGGGCGGCTTTCGGCTTCCTTCTCATCCACCTCGAACAACCCGTCGCGCACCAGCTTCATCCACACATTCTGTGGCAGGGCCTTCAGCTTTTCATCCCAACCGGGCAGGAAGCTGTTCGGGGGAATGCCGGCGGCGGCCAGAATATCCGTCACATCCCGGCCATCGGCCATGATGGCGCGCTGTTCGAGTTGCGGGTGAATATCCTTGCCATCGACCACCACGCGGAAGTCGACGAAATTCTCATGCTCGCGTGCGGGCAGGTCCACATTGGTGGCGGCACCCTGTTCCACCAGCGGAAGCGGGAAGGCGACGCGGGTGGTGATGTCACTCTTGCCCTCATTGCGGAACTCATACTGAACCCGCACGGCCTTGGAGGAGAGGAAGAGATCTTCCTTCGCCATCACGATATCGGGAGATGTGGTCAGCTCCAGTCCTCCTGCGCCCAGCAGGGCCGTGGAATCATTCGCCTGCGCCGGTACGCCGGAAAGGCACAGCAGCACAGCGAGAAGCGAGACGCCTCCCAGCGGGTACACCAGACGCATTGCCCTGAACCGTTTCATCTGCCTGACCTCAATCTTCGCTCAGGCAGGCTACCAGCGGCGCACGAAAGCGAAAAGACGGCTGTGGCAGGCCATCCGTGCGGATAATTGGCTCCGGCATTCCTGCCATGGCCTGCCTGCCCTTTTGGAATCGAGCCATTGCGGCTAAAGGAGGCGACAATATTCGCGCTCCAGCCCCGTGAGGCTCGTCCATGACCGCCGATCTCGCCACGTCTTCCGCCCAGGATACCGTTCTCATCATTGATTTCGGCAGCCAGGTGACCCAGCTCATCGCCCGCCGTGTGCGTGAGGATGGGGTCTATTCAGAGGTCGTGCCGTTCCAGAAGGCGGATGAAGCCATCTCCCGCCTCAAGCCCAAGGCGATCATTCTTTCCGGCGGCCCGGCCTCGGTGATTGAGGGCCAGAGTCCGCGTGCGCCGGAGGCTGTTTTCACCAGCGGCGTGCCGGTTCTGGGCATCTGCTATGGCGAGCAGTGCATGGCCGCCCAGCTTGGCGGGCAGGTGGAGGCTGGACATCATCGCGAGTTCGGCCGCGCTGAAATCACCGTGAAGAAAGTGGTGCCGCTGTTTGATGGCGTCTGGAGCGAGGGTGAGCGACACACCGTGTGGATGAGCCATGGCGACCGCGTGACCCGCCTGCCGGAAGGCTTCGAGGTGGTGGCCACCTCTGAGAACGCCCCGTTCGCCGCCATCGCCAATGTTGAGCGCCGCTATTATGGCGTGCAGTTCCACCCGGAAGTGGTGCACACGCCCGATGGTGCGCGGCTGATCTCCAATTTTGTGCGTCAGGTCGCCGGCCTCAAGGGCGAGTGGACCATGGGCGCTTTCCGCGAGCGCGCCATTGCGCGCATCCGTGAACAGGTGGGTACGGGCCGCGTCATCTGCGGCCTTTCAGGCGGGGTGGACAGCTCCGTTGCTGCCGTGCTCATTCATGAGGCCATCGGCGATCAGCTGACCTGCGTTTTCGTGGATCATGGCCTGATGCGCCATGCGGAAGCTGATGAGGTGGTCTCGCTGTTCCGCGGCCACTATCACATTCCGCTGGTGCATGTGGATGCTTCCGAAATGTTCCTTGGCGCACTGGCCGGTGTGGAAGACCCGGAAGTGAAGCGCAAGACCATCGGCAAGCTCTTCATTGATGTGTTCGAGGAAGAGGCCAAGAAGGTGGGTGGGGCCGAGTTCCTCGCGCAGGGTACGCTCTACCCGGATGTGATCGAGAGCGTGTCCTTCGCCGGCGGACCTTCTGTCACCATCAAGAGCCACCACAATGTGGGCGGCCTGCCCGAGCGTATGAACATGAAGCTGGTGGAGCCGCTGCGCGACCTCTTCAAGGATGAAGTGCGTGCGCTGGGCCGCGAGCTTGGCCTGCCGGAAACCTTCGTGGGCCGTCACCCCTTCCCGGGGCCGGGCCTCGCCATCCGCTGTCCCGGCGCTGTCACGCGCGAGAAGATGGATGTGCTGCGCAAGGCGGATGCCATCTATCTGGAAGAAATCCGCGCGGCCGGCCTTTATGACGTGATCTGGCAGGCCTTCGCCGTGCTGCTGCCGGTGCGTACCGTTGGCGTGATGGGCGATGGCCGCACCTATGACCACGTTCTGGCCCTGCGCGCCGTCACCTCGGTGGATGGCATGACGGCCGATTTCTACCCATATGACATGAACTTTCTGGGCCGTGTCGCCACCCGCATCATCAACGAGGTGAAGGGTGTGAACCGGGTGGTTTATGACGTGACTTCGAAGCCGCCGGGTACGATTGAGTGGGAATGATTCAGGCCCATCCGAACGCCGCCAATTTTACGCTGCGGTACGATCTAAGCCACTGAAAATAAAAATAAAACCATCCTGTGCCTATCGATATCTATCGGTGGGCATAGATGGCGTTAGGCGGCCTCGCTGACGGGCCTCGCCCCCATTGATCAACCGGAAAAACGAAAGTACCGTCAGGTCAGACTGGGCCAATGATGGTACTTTGTTCGAACTAATGCGTTGAAATATAAGCGTTTTCGACCGCATTGGCCTCCAAAAACCGCGTGACGGTACTTTTCCGCAAGGAGGCCCGAAATGTTGACTGATGCAGCACTCAAGTGCTTGAAACCAAAAGCAAAAATGTACAAGGTATCCGATCGTGACGGCATGTATGTGCGCGTCGCCCCATCGGGCGCCATTTCGTTCAGGCTCGACTATCGACTGAACGGCCGGCGGGAGACCGTCTATCTCGGCAGATATGCCCGTGACGGAATATCGCTCGCCAGGGCTCGCGAGCTATGCATCGACGCGCGGCGCGCGATCACCGAGGGGCGGTCTCCCGCCATCGAGAAGCAGCGGGAGAAGCGCCGGATCAAGGAAGCAAAGAGTTTCGGCCAGTTCGGCGAGAAGTGGCTGACCAACGCGACCATGGCCGACAGCACGCGCGCGATGCGTCGCTCCATCTTCGAACGCGAACTCATGCCCGTCTGGCGGAATCGTCTCCTGACAGAGATCACACCGGATGATCTCCGCGCTCACTGCGGCAAGATCGTCGAACGGGGTGCTCCTGCAACTGCTATCCATGTGCGTGATATCCTGAAGCAGATCTACGGCTTTGCCATTCTGCACGGCGAGAAGGTCGCCAATCCGGCCGATGACGTCGGTCCAGCCTCGATCGCTACCTTTACGCCAAAGGACCGCGCGCTTTCGCCGGCAGAGATCCGCATCATGTTCAAGCAACTCGAGCATGTTGCGACGTTGCCAACGATCCGCCTCGGTATGAAGCTCTACCTCCTCACCATGGTCCGGAAGAGCGAGTTGCAGGATGCAGTTTGGGACGAGATCGATTTCGACAACGCCGTCTGGACCATCCCGAAGGAGCGCATGAAGCGATCGAAGCCGCACAACGTCTACCTTTGCCGACAGACGTTAGACATCATGATCGCGCTCAAGACTTGTTCCGGCAACTCCCGATATCTTTTGCCGTCCCGGTACGACGCGGACGCGCCAATGTCTCGCGCGACCTTCAATCGGATCACCTACGCCGTCGTCGAGCGAGCCAAGAAGGAGGGGCTGCCATTGGAGCCATTCACGGTCCATGATCTGCGGCGCACGGGGTCGACGCTGTTAAATGAGCTGGGCTTTAACAGCGACTGGATCGAAAAGTGCCTGGCACACGAGGACGGGCGTTCGTCGCGTGGCGTCTATAACAAGGCCGAGTATGAGGTGCAACGTCGGCATATGATGCAGCAGTGGGCGGATACCGTGGACGCCTGGATCGACGGCCGGAAGTATGCCCCCACGCTTTTGCCGCAAGCTATGCCCTTGATGGAATTGGATCCCGCCCTTTGACCGGGCGGGATTTGCGCTTGGTGACGTCAGGGTGCTGTGCTCGACGGATCGGGGCGGCCCGCCGTGCCATTAGCCACGCCTCGACCTCGGCCAGGTCCCAGACGATACAACGCGGCGAGAGCGCGAACCGACGGGGAAACTCGCCACGCTGCTCCATTTCATAAATAGTGCTGTCAGCCATCGGCACCATCTCCCGCAGCTGCTGCCGCCGGATTGTTCTTTTGATTTGGGTGGGCTCGGTCTTCGCCATGCTCAATCTCCATAATTGCTGAGGCGATTGAGAACGATAGATTCCGATACTGGAAGCCCTATCGAAATGCCGTGCGGTATTTTCGGGCTATAGCGTACGCATCGGAGGGTTTTCCCCTACTGTTCGGTAGTGCGTAGGTGCAAGTAAGCTCTAATGATGAGCAGAAGATGGGCGATCTTTCTTCACGACCCGCTGCCCTCTTTCGGCAAACGGCCACTTTTGCCTGACGATCACCGCATTCGAAGATGTGGTTCTTCCCGGATCATCGCGGCTAGGTGGTCCACCAGCAACTGGATGGCGCCGGTCATCCGGCGATTGGCGGAGGTGATCGCGCGGATCGGAACGAGGCTGGGCGTGTAGTCGGCCAGAAGCGGAACGAGTGCCCCGGCAGCGACATCCTCAGCGAACATCCAACTCGGCCCTTGCGCGATGCCGAGACCGGCGCGAACGGCCGCATGCACGCCATCGGCGTCATTAGTTCTTAGGCGGGCGGTGGGCGTCATACGGATTTCGCCGTCGCCGTCCCTGAACCGCCAGGCCTTCGAGCTTCCTTCGAACATGAACGGCAGACAGATGTGGCGCCTGAGGTCATCGGGGTGCCGGGGCACCCCATGCGCATCGAGGTAGGCGGGAGAAGCGACGACCTCAGGCTCAAGCACCCCGATCTGCCGCGACATGAGGCTGGAATCGCGCTGAGCACCGATGCGGATCGCGAGATCTATCCCATCCTCGATAAGGTTCACATATTGCTCGGAGGCTTCCACATCGAGCGTCAGTTCTGGATAGCGATCCAGAAACCCGCCAAGATGAGGGATGATGAAGCGGCTCGAGAGGACGAGCGGGACCGCGACCCTAATCCGCCCCCGCGGAGCGCTGTTGCCGCTGCGGACCCGCGCCTCAACGGCGTCGAGGTCCGCAAGCATGCCGACGGCGAAGTCATAATATTCCCGCCCCGTCTCGGTAATGCTGAGGCCACGGGAACTGCGTCGGATAAGCTGCGTCGCGAGATGCCCTTCCAGGGCTGCGACTTCCTTGCTGACGGTGGATTGTGCGACGTCTTCCACCTTTGCCGCGCCTGCGAAGCTGCCCGCTTCGACCACGCGAGTGAAAAGCCGGATGCCTCTAAGATGGTCCATTGATGCTCCCTAACGCTACATGGCCGCCCCCGACAGTGGTCGATTGCCATTTTAGAAATCATACTATTCCATTATTCCATATAGGAAATCCACACAAGCGCACCTAGCTAATTCGAGCAACTGGAAAATGCTCGGGACTAGCGAAGGATCAGAATGGGAAAGCTTGATGGAAAGGTCGCCGTCATCATCGGCGGCACGTCGGGAATGGCGCTTGAAACGGCAAAGCTGTTCGTCGAAGAGGGCGCACATGTCTTCGTGACGGGGCGTCGGCAGGAAAAGCTCGATGCCGCCGTGGCAGAGATCGGACATAACGTCACAGGGGTTCAGGGCGACCTTGCGAAAATGGCCGACCTCGATCGGCTGTTCGAAACCGTGCGCGACGAAAAGGGTCATATCGACGTGCTGTTCGTCAGCGCCGGCTCGGGCCATCTCGGCCAGTTCGTGCATAATGTCACAGAGCAGGTCTTCCACGACACCTTCGTCACCAACGTGAAGAACGTCCTATTCGCGGTGCAGAAAGCCCTGAGCTGCTGCCGGTTTAGTGGACAGTTGTTTAAGCCCGCTTGGCGCGTTCTTCGAACTCCATTGGGCTGATATAGCCCAGTTTCGAGTGCCTGCGATGCGGATTGTAAAAGCGCTCGATATAATCAAACACATCAGAGCGGGCCTCATGGCGTGTACGATAGAGTTTGCGGGCTGTTCTCTCTGTTTTCAGTGATGAGAAAAAGCTCTCCATGGCCGC
>JAMHVS010000049.1:0-386892 GCA_035911315.1 Xanthobacter sp. | reverse complement strand
CAAAGACATAAGCCCCGTAGAAACCCGCAAGGACCTCGCCGTCCACGTTTCTCTTTCTTCTATCTACTTATCAAACAGCGCGAGAGATCTTACACTCTCAATATCTCTTCTCAGAGACAGAAACTTCCTCACCCGGCTAACCTAGCCAGACTTCCCGACATCAGTCAAGAGGAGAAGCTTCGAAGACGACCCATCTCGCCGTTCCCTTGCGGTGAGCGGCGGTGGCTCGTCGTTGGTGAGCGCTTTATAGGACCACCAATCCCAAACCGTCAACCCGGCAAAACAAACATTCTCAACCCAAACAAACCAACTGGGGATAAATTCAAACCAAAATCTAAAATAACTAAATAATATCAATAGAATGGACAGTGTGGATAAAAACGGCAGGGTGCCTCGTCCTTACGCAAACTGCCTGGTCCCCATCATTTTCTCGCCCCGAATCCCGAAATATCAAACCGCAAAACGTCCCGAAGCAGCTCATTAAAGGCCTGTGCACCGTATTGAGCCGCCGCTTCTCCCTTTTCAGCGCTCGCGCCACGGGCATCTCCCATAGCCCCACTCTCCTGCAGATCCTCGCTCATCCATGCGAAGCCTACCGGATGGTTGGCCCGCAGCCGCATGAACTCGCTTTCCATACGCACACTATAAGGTGCGAAGTTCTCCGCCCGGCTCAACTCCACCAGCTCTGGCCGGAAAGCGAGCATGAGGGATGTCTCGACATCGCCGCCATGAATGCCATGCGCCCGCTCATGCTCTTCAAACAGCCCCGCCGGATATCCGAAACGGTGCATGGAACAGCACACCACCAGCATGCCATGACGCGCGCGCAATGTGCGGGCCACCAGATCAATCACCGGCACGTTGCCGCCATGCGTATTCATAAGGATCAGCCGGCGCACACCCGCACGGGCCAGACACTCCCCCACTTCCACCCATGCGGTGATGGCTGTTTGCGGGGTCAGGGTCAGCGTACCGGCGAAATTCTGGTGCTCATCTGATTTGCCGATGGCCTGCACCGGAAGCACAAGAACGCTGATGTCTTCCGGCACCAGTGGTGAGATGCGCTCAAGATAGCCTTCCGCAATGTGAAGGTCGGTTCCCAGTGGCAGATGCGGCCCGTGTTGTTCGACAGCTGCCACCGGCAGAACAGCAATCAACCTGTCCTTGTTGAGTGCTGCCAGCGCAGGAGAAGAGAGCTCGGCCCATTTGCGAAACATCGTGCATGTCCTGTCTGTATGCGCGGCGCGTCTCCTTGACGGCGCGCGAAAGCATTCCCACATCCGGATCAGCGCTGGTCAAAACGACAGCGCTCAACTGAACCCGGCTTCGGCGGGTTCGCATGTCGCTTGATGAGGATATGCCATGCGTAACTTTGATCTGTCTCCCCTGTATCGCAACACCGTGGGCTTCGATCGCCTCTTCTCCCTGCTCGATTCCGTGAATGGCGTGGATGCTGCTCCCAGCTATCCGCCCTATAATATCGAGCGCACGGGCGAGAACGCCTATCGCATCACCGTGGCTGTCGCCGGCTTCACCAATGGGGACCTCTCCATAGAGGTGAAGGAAAACACCCTCGCCCTGCGCGGTGAGAAGAAGGCTGGCGAGGAGGGCGATAGCGCCCGCATGCTCTATCGGGGCATTGCCGCCCGCACCTTCGAGCGCCGCTTCCAGCTGGCCGACCATATGGAAGTGCAGGGTGCGGTGCTTGAGAATGGCCTTCTGCACGTCGATCTCGTGCGCAACATTCCCGAGGCCAAGAAGACCCGTCTTATTCCCATTTCCACGGCAGCAGGCAGCGCCGAAAGCACGCCTTCCGTGCAAACGCACTGAACCATCTGCCGGGCCACCCTGTCCGGGTGGCCCCCTCCCTGTTGACCTCCCATGGCGGCACTTTCTGGTGCCGCCTTTTTTCTGCCCGCAGGGGGCATATGGGGCAGGACATATATATGCTCACCCAGACGCACTTCTGCCTGTCATCCGGATCCCGCCTCCCATGCTTTTGTATGGCACGCCTGCTAACCCCGTGCCCGAAGGGGCCATGCTCCACGAGATCATCGCGGATGATGGCGTGCACCTGCGGGCTGCCCGCTGGATGGGACGAGGAACGGAACGTGGCACAGTTGCCCTCTTTCATGGGCGCTGTGAATTCATCGAGAAGCATTTCGAGGTAGTGGAGGACCTGCGCGCGCGCGGGTTTGCCGTGGCCAGTCTCGACTGGCGGGGGCAAGGCGGGTCCGACCGCCTGCTTTCCACCCGCCTCAAGGGGCATGTTGACAGTTTCGCGCACTATCAGCGGGATCTGAACGCCTTTATTCGGTCGGTTCTGCCCCTGTGCCCACCGCCATATTATGCGCTCACCCATTCCATGGGCGGGCTGGTACTGCTGCAATCGCTTTTGCGTGGTCCAACCCCATTCACGCGCATGGTGCTGGAAACCCCGCTCCTCGGACTTTCGGTTGTTCCGCTGCAGAGCCTCACCCGCCCACTCATCGCCCTGCTGGCCCGTTATGGTCTGGGGCAGGCCCTGCCGCCCGGAGCCACATTGCGCCCGGTGACGGAGATTCCCTTCTCCCGCAATTTCTCCACCTCTGATCCGGAGCGCTATGCGCGCATCGCGGACGTGGTGCGCCTGTACCCACATCTGGGGCTTGGCCCGCCAACCCTTGGCTGGGTTGATGCCGCCTTCACCGCCATGGCGGAAGTGGCGCGCATGGAGAACATGGTGCGCATCCAAACGCCGCTGCGGCTCATCGCCGGTGGCAATGACAGGCTGATTTCAAACCCTGCCATCTCGCGTCTTGCCGCACACTGCCCCACTGCTGATCTGGTGGTGATTGCGGGCGCACGCCATGAAATTCTGACCGAACGGGACGAATATCGCGCCCGGTTCTGGGCCGCCTTTGATGATTTCATCCCCGGCCCCTCTGGTGGTTGAAGCCAAAGGGGGCGGGCAGGAGGCCACGAACCTTCAAGCGCAACCCGCCGGCCGGTGTCCCTCGGTCACGTTCCCTCGGTCAGTTTCATTCAATCAGTTTCCCTTGGCCCGCTCGCGCGCATCCTTCACCACTTCGGCATAGCCGGCCTCATCCAGCGCGGCGGCGACCTTGTAGGGGCCGATCAGATAGACAGGCACGCCCTGAAGGCCGAGTGAGCGGGCATGTTCAAGATTACGGCGCAGATAGGCCATGATGTCTGGCCCCCTGGCTTTGAGGTCTTTGTCCAGCCGCTTCATGTTCACGCCGGCACGGCTCAATGCCTGACGCATGGCGGCTTCATCGCTCTTGCCGGCAGGCAGGCCCATCAGAGCCCGGCGTGCCTGCGCATATTTGCCCTGCTCTTTCGCGGCCAGCGCGAGTTGCGCGCCATAGACCGATGATTCCGCGAGAATCGGCAGATCCTTGTAGATGATGCGGATATTGCCGTCCTTCTTCGCCAGCTTCTCGATGACGGGATCAGTCTTTTTGCAATAGGGGCAATTGTAGTCGAAGAAGGCGACGATGGTGACATCACCCTTGGGATTGCCACCAACAGGTGAGGCCGGATCTCCCAGAATCATGCCTTCATTGATGGCAGGTGCGGTTGTGCCGGCCTCGTGCGCACCAGTTGCGGAAGGGGCAGCAGCCAGAAGCGGGCCGGAAGACATGCTGGCCAGAAGCCCGGCCAGAAGCATCATGCGGAATCGGCCAGAGCCCCGGCGCGAAGCGCTTCCCTGAAAAATGGCAGCCATCGCATTCACCCCTGCGGACATTACGCCTCTCCTGCAAACAGCATCTGCCAATCACCCGCAGAATAGGTGAAGCGGGCGCATCCGTCGCCACGCACGCGCGTGCATTGTGAAAGAATCCGGATACACGCCAAGCCAGCCCGGCCGAAGCGCCGGATGCCGGCCTTCAGGCTGCCGCTCAGCCCCCGCCAGTTGCAGCGCCCAACGTGCGGGAAAAATCCTCGGCACTGATGGCCCCGATCATGCGCGAACCGGGCACCTCACGCCCCGCCGGATCCACCACGAACATGGTGGGCGGACCGATAATATCAAAGCGCTCCATCAGCGCCCGGCTCTCATGCCCATAATTGGTGACATCGGCCGCAATGAACACGGCCTGATCCAGCGCCGGGGCCAGAGCGGGCGTGGCCAGCACCTTCTCATTGGATTTGCACACGGTGCACCAGTCGGCGGTGAAGGAGACCAGCGCCGGCCGGCCTTCCGCATTGGCGCGTGCCAGTGCCACCTCAAACCCGGCCATATCAGTGACGACCTGCCGCTGCGGACCGGCCGCGCGCCCGTCCGCCACATGACCGGACAGGAAACCCAGCGGCCGCATCGGGTCATTTGCGCCACCGGCGAAACCCGTAATCAGCAATGCGCCATAGACCGCGAGCGCCAGACCGGATGCCTTGCCCATGCGCCGGTTCCAGTGCGCGCCGGCCTCAAGCCGGTCAAACCCGCCAATGAACACCGCAACGCCCAGCGCAAACACACCCCATACGGCCAGCGCCTGCGCGCCATCCATCAGCCTTGTGGCAAGGAACACCGCAACCGCGAGGAAGATGAGCCCGAACACGCCCTTCACCCGCGCCAGCCATGGACCGGACCGCGGCAGAACCCGCGCACCAAAGGCCCCAAAAGCGATCAGCGGCAGGCCCATGCCCAGACCCAGCATGAACAGCGCCGTTGCCCCGCGCCCGGCTGCGCCTGTCTGGGCCGCCGTCAGCATCGCGGCCGCGAGCGGCGGGGTCACGCACGGCCCAACGATCAGCGCGGAACCAAAGCCCAGCATCGCCGCACTGCCCATGGAGCCGCCGCCCGGCATTTTGCCTGAAAGGCGGGAGGAGATGGCAGAAGGCATCTGCATATCAAACAGGCCAAACATGGAGAGCGCGAGAATCACGAAGATCGCCGCCATCACCCCCAGCGCCCAGGGTGTCTGCATGGCGGCCTGAAGATTCGCCCCGGACCAGCCGGCAACCAGACCCAGCAGCCCATAGGCGCACGCCATCGCCAGCACATAGGCGGATGACAGCGCCACCCCGCGCCCCATGCTCTGCTGGCCGGAACGTGCCAGCACACCGCCCAGAATCGGGATCATCGGGAACATGCAGGGGGTGAGCGACAACAACAGCCCGAAGCCAAGGAATGCGGCCATCATCCAGAGCGGATCACCCGTCAGTACGGCGGCAGGAGACCAGGACGAGAGCGCATCAGTTGCTCCAGCCGGTTCATTCCTGACCGGTGCGGGAGATGAGACGGAAAGTGCGGGCCCATTGACGGTTGCGACCACATCCGCCGAAGCAGTGACGCCGAGTGATGGCTGAACTGTGGGAGATGCGGATGATGACAGACGGTCCGGCAAGCCCGGTGAAGCCATCACAAGCTTCTGCGCCCCACCTCCAAGACCGGCAAGATCAAGCGTACCGCTTTCCGGCGGATAGCAGATTCCCTGATCCGAACAGCCCTGCCATGTCACATGCAGCATGCCGGATGCCGGCACATCCGCCGCGGCGATGCGCGCCTCCAGCGTATTGTGAAAGATGCGCACCAGTCCGAAATTGGGATCATCCTTCTCCACACCCGGCGGCAGGGCGAAAGGCAGGGGCCGACCATCAACAGATGCGGTAATGCTGCTGCGATAGAGATAGGTATCGGGACGGATAGACCATTGCAGAAGAAGTGCCCCTTCCGTGGTCCGCTCGGCGGTCACGGCAAAGGGTGGGGAGCTTTTCTGGCGCGCAAACAGGGCGTTCCGGGAGAGGCCGCTGGAGAGCGGGGCTGTAAATGCGGAAGATGCATCCGCCTGCGCGCCGATCCCGACCGGTCCGGCAAAAGCGCCCGGAGCGGTGCAGAGCACCAGCAGCAGCACGAAGCCCAGGGCCAGAAGCGCACCAGCTTTGCCCCACAGCCCTGCCACGCCCTGCACCGTGCCGCACTCGCGCATCATCGGGTCTCTCCTCACGCCCCGCCCATCACGGGACGGATACGGGGCCAGATGCTCCAGAACATGGCGCAAAAGAATGGCGAACCGGTATCCACACCAGAGATTCTGCGTCGGATAACAGATGCGCCGCACAAGCGACCTTGGGAAGAGGTGCTCCACATGGGGCACCGCAGAACCCACTCGCCCACGTCTTTATATAAGAGCATCCGGTCTCGCCGCCGCAATCCCTACGGATTGAGCATGCGCAATGCCTGCTCATGCACTGCCTTGCTGCCGGCCGCCACCACGCGCCCCCCCTTGGCGGGAGAGCCTCCCTCCCAAGTGGTGACGATACCGCCAGCACCCTCGATGATCGGCACCAGTGCCACGATGTCATGATCCTTGAGGCCTGTTTCGATAACGAGATCGACCAGACCGGCGGCGACCATGCAATAGGCGTAGCAATCGCCGCCATAGCGCGAGAGGCGCACCTGATCTTCCACCATGCCGAAAATGGCGCGGTCCACCTCATTCATAAGGAGCGGACTGGTGGTGTAGAGAATGGCGTCTTCCAACTGCCTGCATTCCCGCGTCACCAAACGGCGCTCGCCGGCCGGCCCGCGATAATGGGCGCTGGAGGTATTCCCGAAGAAGCGCTCGCCGATGAAAGGCTGGTGCATCATGCCATAGACCGGGTCGCCCTCCTTCAGAAGGCCGATAAGGGTGCCCCAGGCCGGCATGCCGGAAATGAAGGATTTGGTGCCATCGATCGGGTCCAACGCCCAGACATAGGGGGCGTCCGTATCCTGATTGTCGAATTCCTCGCCAATGATCCCGTGGCTGGGAAATGTCTCGCGGATCAGGCGACGCATCACATGCTCGGCGGCGCGGTCGGCTTCGGTCACCGGATCGAACCCGCAGGAGCCACCCTTGTCATCCACCCCCATCGCGGTGCGGAAGAAAGGCAGGATCGCTTCACCGGAGCGGGTCGCCAGTGTGTGCACAAACTCATCAAAGGCCACCGCAGACATGCTCTCACCGCTCCTGTTCCAATCGCGTCATCAGGTTGAAGCCCTGATCCGGGCAGGCTTGCCCCGGCACCTGTTTCTCATGCCGTGGAAGAGCTGTGCGATCAAGCCGGTGAGGTGAAGAATGACAGGTTGGCGACAAACAACGCCCGCGATTGAGGCAACACGCTCTGGCGGGCAGATTAAAAAATGAACACAGATCGAAAAGTCCATAAAATACAGAAAGATATACCGCTCCATCCTGCTCAAACTATCCGCGCGCACCCGCCTTGTGACATCCGGCGCAAAGCCGCATATTGATGCGGCGCGGCATTCTTTATTGCAGTGCCGCTGCCCTCCTTGGGCGTTTCCTCCCTGGACTTGGGCCGTTCGCCGATGCGGACGGCCCCTTTCTTTTTATGGGGCGGAGATGAGATCATCTCTGCGGAGCGACTGTCCACGGTCCGGCACGACCATCCGCCGATGGACAAAAACACACGCAGATCCATCAAGCATCAGCACGGGATGAAACCTGCAAACACCCGGCTCGTTTAAATGCTGAATCAGCCGAATTCAGATGGCTCTCGCAGTGCGGCGAGTCGAATGCCTCGCCACAGTTTCGCCCAAATTGCGCCCGTGCAGAGCTGGGCCGCGATGACGCAACGGCACTTTTAAGGGGAGAAGTAACTCTCTTTAATCAATAAGTTAGATGGTTTTTTCGAAAAAAAGCATCCTGCGACAAAGCAGCACTTGATTTCTGGCACCGCAAGGAGCATTTTTGCATTGCGACATGGCGATTGGCGTCGCTTTGTCGCTGCCCTCCTTGGGCGTTTCCTCCCTAGACTTGGGCCGTTTGCCAACGCGAACGGCCCCTTTCTTTTTTCGGCTCCGATCTGAAGCGCAACACGCTCGGGGGACGAACGCGGAGGCCGAGCCAGATCTTCCGGGAAACATGCCTGCCTACACAACACCCGGCGCTTTTGCGCTCATGGGGCTGCACAGCTGTGCCCTCACCGACGTGTGGAATTCGTATACCTGCCATTCGAAAAACGCAAGGCACGTTTTTCATTTTGGTCACAATTGGTAAAAAAATCCGACAATAGCTTGATGCTTCAAGTCTTTATTCGGCCGCAGTGCGCGTCGGCCCCAGCCGTGTGCGCAGGTTTTCGAGCATGCGCAGCATCGCGCCCTGAATGTCGTCCCGCACCTGGGCAAAGGCGGCACCCCGCTCATAAATCGCTTCCTCCATATAGAGGCCGCGATTCACCTCGATCTGCACCGCATGCACCCCGGCGGCCGGGTTGCCATAATGCTCGGTGATATAACCGCCGGCATAGGGCTTGTTGCGCAGCACACAATAACCCGCGATCGAAAGCTCCCGCTCCAACGCATCGGTCACCAAAGCGCTGCAACTGGTGCCGAACCGGTCACCGATCACAAAGTCCGCGCGGGCGGCAGGGTCCCGGATTGAGGTTGACGGCATGGAATGGCAATCCACCAGCACCACCATGCCCCATTGCCGGCGCACCTGCATCAGCAGATCCCGAAGGGCGCTGTGATAAGGCTTGTAATAGGTCTCGATGCGTCCCAGCCCCTCATCCAGCGGCAGACGGCGCGCATAGATTTCCTTCGCCTCACCCACCACGCGGGCAATGGTGCCCAGCCCGCTCGCCACCCGCAGGGAGCGCGTGTTCGCATAAGGTGGCAACCGCCCCTCGAACATGCGCGGGTCGAGTTCATAGGGCTCGCGGTTCAGGTCAAGGAAGGCGCGCGGAAACAGCGCCTGCATGAAGGGGGCGTCATGCTCCACCACGCCCTCGAACAGTTCATCGACAAAACTGTCTTCCGAGCGACGCAGCGTGGAAAAATCCAGCCGCGCCTGCTCGACAAAGCTGCGCGGATAGGTTCGACCCGAATGCGGGGAATTGAAAACAAACGGCCCCATGCCCGCGTGCACGCCGCGAATTTCGAAGGCAGGATCGATTGAATCAGCAAGGCTGGCAGTCATCAGGCGCCGTAAAATACTGGAGAAATTCAAAAAAGCCGTTTGAGTTCCGTATGATGACTGGCCTTGACGGCCATGTGAAGGGGACTTTCGGCTTTCACCTCGAATTTACCTGATTGGGCCAGACAGGTCAGAGGTGGTCCGGCATTCCGGTCGGGCAGAGCCACACAGACACACGATTCAGACAACAGGGGAAATGGCGTGTCCAAAATCCTGCTCGCCGAAGATGATAACGACATGCGGCGCTTCCTGGTGCGGGCGTTGCAAAATGCCGGCTATTCGGTGGCGTCCTACGATAATGGCAAGTCCGCCTATGAGCGGATGCGCGAGGAGCCATTCGAACTGCTGCTCACGGACATCGTGATGCCGGAGATGGATGGAATCGAGCTGGCGCGCCGCGCCACCGAGCTCGACCCAGACCTGAAAGTCATGTTCATCACCGGCTTCGCGGCGGTGGCGCTCAATGCCGACAATGAAGCCCCTTCAGAGGCGAAGGTGCTCTCCAAGCCGTTCCACCTGCGTGATCTGGTGGCGGAAGTAGGAAAAATGCTCGCGGCAGCGTGAATTATCATTCGCCACTTGCATCCGGTGAAGAGGGCCTCTATAGAGGCGCTTCCCGGGGATGGGCGCGTAGCTCAGCGGGAGAGCACTACGTTGACATCGTAGGGGTCACAGGTTCGATCCCTGTCGCGCCCACCATCCCACTCTCAAGAAAAATCAAGAACATAGCCCTTCGGGGCACAAAGCGTGTCTGTATATGCAGGCCAATGCGCGGCACGGCGAAGCGCCCGCTTCGTCATGTGCGCCCCGTCAGGCATCTCATGGGAGAGCGGCTGATATGGGTTCGGTTTTCACCTTCGTCGCCGATGAGGCCCTGCGGCCCGCAGATGCCGATGCCTGCCATCACTGTGGCGGCTCGAATCAGCCCATCTATGATTATTTCGGTGAAATCATTGACCCGGAACAGGCGGCTGACCCGCAGCTTGCCCGGGACCACCCGGATGTGAGCTGGCTGTGTGCCCCCTGTATCAATGGTGGCAATGTGCGGCGCACCGATACATGGTCGGTAGAGGACACGATTCCCCGCTTTGCCGAAAATGCTGAAGCTGCATGGGCAGACTTCAACCGGCTTCCCAATATTCCGCTGTTCCTGCAAGGCAAGCTTGATTGGCCCATGTGCTGCGGCACCTGGTGTGAATTCATCGGCTCACCGGAAAATCTGGATAAGCTGATAACGGTCCAGAAAACACACCAATACTGGGCTGGTGGCCCGGCCAGCACCCGGCGGGATTTTGCCACACAGGGCGAACCGGAATCGCTGGAAGAGATCTCGATGTTCCGCTGCAACCGGTGCAGCCAACGCTTCTATACGGACCAGTTTACATAAGGCTTTGAACGACGCAGTTGGGCGCGGGCCCTTCATGTCATCCACATGGCTGTTCCGCGCGTGATTTCGTCACGCATTGCCCCATCTGCGCGCGGTAAAAATCCATATATGCTGCGCACCATGACAAGCCCCGCAGACAACACACCGCTCTCTTCCCCCGCCCCGGCAACCACACAGCCTGTCTGGGGGGACCGCGACACACCCATCGGCGTGTTGCTGGTCAATCTGGGTACGCCCGATGGCACCGATTACTGGTCCATGCGCCGCTATCTGAAGGAGTTTCTTTCGGATCCGCGCGTCATCGAGACCAACCGGGCCTTGTGGTGGGTCATTCTCAATGTGGTGATTCTCACCATCCGCCCCGGCCCCAAGGGGCGCGACTATGCCAGCATCTGGAACAATGAGCGCAATGAAGGGCCACTGCTGACCTTCACCCGCGCGCAGGCGGAAAAGCTGGCCCCGCGTCTGAGCGCACTGGATCCGCGCATCAAGGTCGATTTCGCCATGCGCTATGGCAATCCATCCATCGCCTCGCGAATCACGGCGCTGGAAGCGGCAGGCTGCGCGCGTATTCTGGTGGTGCCGCTCTATCCGCAATATGCTGCGGCCACCACCGCGACCGTGGGGGATGCCGCATTTGATGCGCTGAAGGCTATGCGCCGCCAGCCGGCGATTCGCATCGCCCCGCCCTGGCAGGATGATCCGGCCTATATCGAGGCATTGGCCAGTGAGCTGGAGAAGCAACTCGCAGCACTGGATTTCGAGCCGGAAGTGATTCTCGCGTCCTTCCACGGCATCCCGAAATCCTATGTCGACAGGGGCGATCCCTATCCGGAGCACTGCCGCCAGACCATGGACCTGCTGCGCGCGCGCATGGGCATGAGCGAAGAGCGCCTGCGCCTCACATTCCAGTCCCGTTTCGGCCGGGAAGAATGGCTGACCCCTTACACAGATGAAACCGTGAAGGCGCTGGGGGATAGCGGCGTGAAGCGCCTCGCCATCCTCACACCCGGCTTTGTGTCAGACTGCCTGGAGACGCTGGAAGAGATTGGCGAGGAAAACCGCGAATATTTCCTCGAACATGGCGGCGAACAATTCGCGGCCCTGCCCTGCCTCAATGACCGACCGGCCGGGATTGATGTGCTGGAAGCGGTGGTGCGGCGCGAGCTGGGCGGGTGGATCACCGCCGTTTCCGGCGGCAGATAAAAGGGTGGACGGAGCAACCCACAAACCCTGCAACCTGAAACACCCTGCCTGAAACCCGCCATGCGGATGTCGGCCTCCCCCGGCACCTGCCGCATGGCGCACAGGCCCCGCGATCAAAACCCTTTTCACTTCACACGCATTCCATTACTCACATCGCGTTGTCGTACACTCCCCTCCCCAAGCCTCAGGAGATTGAGATGGGCGCCACTTCCCGTGATCGGCGAACAAAATTCTCTACCCGGCTTGCGGGTATGGCGTGGAGTCTGGCCATCGCCACCACTGCCGCAACAGTCCTGCCGGCCCTGACCGTTACGCAGGCACAGGCGCAGTCGAATTCCACGATCATCAAGGGGCGCGATGGCTGGCTGTTTCCCGGATGGGGTAGCCTGACCCAGCTGGACCGCAGCGGCATCGACAAGTCCACCAAGCTTATCGCGCAGGCGCGCGCTCTGCTGGCTGCGAAAAATATCCAGCTCGATATTCTGGTCATCCCGGACAAGGCCCGCCTCTATAGCGAGAAGCTGCCGGACGGCACCCGCATGAGCCCGGACGTGCAGGGGCGCTATGCGCTCATTATGGAGCAGCTAAAGAAGGCCGGTGTGCCGACCTTCGATGATAACGCCACGCTTCAGGCCCTGCGCAAGGCAGACAAGGATGTCTTCTACCGCGCGGACCAGCACTGGACACAGGATGCGGTGGACGCGACGGCTGACGCCACCGCAGCGATGATCCTTCAGAGCACGCCCAATCTGGCCGGCACAAAGGGCACGGGCATGGCGCTTGGGCCTCTGTTCAAGGAACGCCGCTATGGCGACCTTGCCGAACTGTTCCTGACGCCGGATGAGCGCAAGGCGCTGGGACGCGACGTGTATACCGTGCGCCGCCAGCCCGAGAGCACCCAGCTTCTGGACGAGGCTCCCGCCCCCGTGCATGTGGTGGGCCACAGCATGGTGCAGCCCTATTTCGGCTTCCCGCAAAAGCTGTCGAATGTGCTCGACAGGTCGGTTTCCCTGAACTGGAAACCGGGCAATGTGGGGCCATGGATCATGCTGCTGGAATATCTGGAATCCCCGGAATTCCGCCAGCACAAGCCTCAGGTGATCGTCTGGCAGATGTTCGAGCCGACCTTCTCCTATGGACCTGATGCACAGGGCTGGTGGGACAGCGCATCACTGATGCCGCCCGATACCTGGCTCCAGCGCGTCAAGGCGGCTCTTGGAGGATAAATTGTGACAGACAGGCAGCAGGATGCTGCAGTCTCCGGCCATCGGGTAATTGCGTGGGTCTGGAGCTTGTTGCTGCTTACAGGTTTGGTGTGGAGCGGCTGGACCATCGGCCAGTCCAATCTGCGCGTGGGGGATCTTGCGCCCTCCGCCTGGCTGGACGGAAAGGCGATGGCGGCGCTCACGGCGGATTTGCGTCTGCCGGGACAATCCAATCTGGAAATGGCCAATGCGGCGGTGCGTTACCGGTTCCTCGGGGATACCGGGACGCAGGTGGCGCTCGGCTGTCCGCAATGGCTCTTCTATCGTGATGGCCTGCGCGCACCGGAACATGCCGGAGATGGCCCCTTCGCACAGCGCCTGAAGCTGATGCGCCACTGGGTGGAACAGTTGCGCCAGAAGAACATCGCACTGCTGGTGGTGGCTGTGCCGGACAAGGCGCGCATTGAAACCGGCCATTTGTGCGGTCTCTCCATAGCTGACGCGCAAACCCGGCGGTTTGATCGCTGGGAACAGGCCCTGTCGCAGGCCGGCATCCCGTTCGTTGACCTGCGCACGGCCATGAAGAGCCATGAGTCCCCCCTCTTCTTCCGCACCGATGTGCACATGAATGCAGATGGCGCGCGCATCTCGGCCTCAGCCGTCGCGGCAGCGGCACTTCCCCTGCTGGGTGGCGAGAAGGGGCCTCAGGCCTTCGATATCCGCCCGCCCGGCCCGGCCGAGCCCTTGCGCGGGGACCTGCTTGTGCTCTCCGGCCTGATTGATGCGCCGCAGGGCTGGCGGCCAGACCTTGAAACCGTGCAGCCCCAGCAGATCGACCCAATCCGTGAGATCGGCCTGCTGGATACAGCCCCGCCTGTCGAGGTTCTTCTGGCCGGCAGTTCGAATGGCCGCCGCAGCAATTTCGCAACATGGCTCGGCATCGGCCTTGGGCGTGAGGTCTGGAACGAAAGCATGGATGGCGGACAGTTCAGCGGTGCCTTCCAGCAGGTGATGGAGAAGGCGAGCAACTGGCCCCCCTCGCTCCGGCTCGTGATCTGGGAGTTTTCCGAAAGCGCCCTGTCGCTGCCGCTTGCAGAGCGGGAGAAGGTCGCGCTTGAGAGCCTGAACGCACTGCCTGCAGCCTGGTAAGAGCCGCAAACCCATGCTTTTCAATTCCTATATCTTCCTGCTGCTCTTCCTGCCCGTGGCGCTGGCAGGCCATTATGTGGCCGGTGCCATCAATCTGCGTCTGGCGGCACTGTGGCTCTGCATCACGTCCTTCATTTTCTATGGCTGGTGGAACCCGCAGTTCGTGCTGCTGCTGTCGGCATCCATCGCCTTCAATTATGTGGTCGGTCTGCTCATCCTGCATTTTGCACCGCGCCCCCGCCTTCAGGCGCTGGTGACGGCACTGGGAGTGGGCACAGACCTGCTTGTGCTGTTTCACTACAAATATTTCGTGGCGCTCTTCAATTTCATGGGCGACCTCGGCGTCACCACGGGCGGGATGAATGACCTTATCCTGCCGCTGGGCATATCCTTCTTCACCTTCACGCAGATCGGCTATCTGCTGGATTGCCGCCTCGGCATCGTGAAGGAACGCAGCCTGCTCAGCTATGTGCTGTTCGTCACCTTCTTCCCCCACCTCATCGCCGGCCCCCTGCTGCACCACAAGGAGATGATGCCGCAGTTCGCGGAGCGCGAGAATTACCGCTTCCGCCCAGAGAACCTCTCGGTTGGCGGCATGCTGTTTTTGATCGGTCTGGCGAAAAAGGTGCTGCTGGCCGATGAAATCGCACCCTATGCCGATGCTGGCTTCGCCGATCCGGGCAACCTGCTGTTCTGGGCGGCATGGGGGGCGAGCATCGCCTATGCGCTCCAGCTCTATTTCGACTTTTCCGGCTATTCCGACATGGCGCTGGGTCTGGCCAAGATGTTCGGCATCCGATTCCCGCTGAACTTCAACTCCCCCTACAAGGCCGGAAGCATCATCGAGTTCTGGTCGCGATGGCACATGACCTTCACGCGCTATCTGACGGCTTATCTTTTCTACCCGCTGGCCGTCACCATCTCGCGCGCCCGGGCCAAGCGTGGGCTGTCTGTGGGCACCAATGCCGCGCGCTCACCGGGCGGGTTTGTCGCAACCATCGTTGTGCCGACAGTCTTCACCATGTCACTGGCTGGCATCTGGCATGGAGCGGGCTTCCAGTTTCTGGTGTTTGGCCTTCTGCATGCGGGCTATCTGTCGATCAATCACGGCTGGCGCCTCTTTGTGGCGAAGCGCGCGGCGGCAGCCTTCAATCTGCCGCGCATCCTCACACGCAGCATCAGCGTCGCCATCACCTTCGTGGCAGTTCTGGTCGCACAGGCCTTCTTCCGCGCGGAAGGGGTGCATGATGCCATTGCCCTGCTCAGGGGCATGGCGGGACTACGCGGGGTTGAGACCATCGGCACATTCAGCCTGCTGCCCGGCCTGAGCCCCGGCGAGATGTGGCGCCTGCTCATCGGGCATCATTTGCAGCTGTTCTATGTCATCGTGCTTCTGGCCATTGCATGGTTCACGCCCAATGCGCACCAGATCCTCGGCCGCTTCTCTCCTGCCCTGTTCAAGCCGGAAGAAGCGCCTGTTTCCTGGATGCGCTGGAAGCCGAACCTGATCTGGCTCGGTGTCGCGCTGCTTCTGCTGCTGCTCTGCCTCGTCAACATTCACAGGGAAACGCGTTTCCTCTATTTCCAGTTCTGATAATCGCAGGAGAATGACCATGAGCCGAGCAGAACTTGAGACAAAGATCAGCGCCATTATCGAAGGCATTGTCCTGACCAGCGTCGAGCCGGACACGCTGCTCGTCGAATCCGGGCTCGTGGACTCGCTCTCGGCGGTGGATGTGGCGCTGGCGATCGAGCAGGAATTCGGGGTCAAGATTCCGCCGTCCGAGATCGACGTGCATCTGGAATCCGTCTCCAGCATCGCAGCGTTCGTGGAAGCCTCCGGCAAGGCCTGATCCGGCCTTGGCCCGGCGGGCTGTGGCCAGAATGAGCACGCCGGTTTCTGCGTGGCACAGGACTTTCTTTGAAGGAGCACCCATGCGTTTCGATTTCGATCGGTTCGACTTCACCCATCGTGAAGCCGGTGCTCATCATCCTGCGGTTATCCATGCCGAGGGCGCGCTCGACTGGGCATGGCTTGCCCAGGCTGTAGAAGACTGGGAAACGGCCGCCCGGCACAATGGCGTGCGGCCGGATGAGCCGGTGATGCTGACCGGCCACAAGGAGCCCGCCTTCCTTGTCGCTATGCTGGGGTGCCTGCGTCTGGGTGCGCCCTTCGTGCCGGTTGATGTCATCAACCCGCCGGATCGCATCACCCGCATCGCGCAGATCGTCTCCTCCGGTGTTCTCTATGATGCACAGGCGCAGGCCTTCCGCGCGCTGGAAAACATCCCCGCCCCTCTGGCTGAGAAGGGCGTGGCCTATATCATGTTCACCTCCGGCAGCACCGGAGACCCAAAGGGTGTCCAGATCGGGCGTGAAAGCCTCGGCCTCTTTGCCGGCTGGATCCGCGATGATTTGAAGCTGGGCGAGAGCCCGGCCTTTGTCGACCAGATCCTGTTCAGCTTCGATTATTCCCTGTTCAACTGGACCGGCGCGCTCGCCACCGGCGGCAGCTGCATCCTGTGTACGCGGGAGACGATCGCCGACCGTGCCGCCTTCCTGCCCTATCTTGCAAAGGCGAAAGCCAGCGTCTGGGCCACGACACCATCTTTCCTGCGCCAGCAGTTTCTGGACCCCGCCTTCTCGCAGGCCCACCTGCCAGACATGAAAGTGTTCGTGTTCGGCGCAGAATCCCTCACCCCACGGATGGCGGAAACGGTGTGGGAGCGGTTTCCCGAGGTGCGCATCATCAATTCATACGGCCCCACCGAGGCGACCTGCTCAACCACATGGGTGGAGATCGACCCCGAACTGCGCGCCCGCGCGCCCCTGCCCTTCCCCATCGGCCGCGCCAAGCCCTATGCGGATGTCTTCATAGCCGATGAAGAGATCAGTGTGGCGGGCGACCATGTGATGCGCGGCTATATCAACCGGCCGGATCTCAACGCCACCCGCATGTTCACCCGCAATGGCAAGCGCGGCTATCGCACCGGGGATGTCGGCGTGATGGACGAAGCGGGTCTCGTGACCTTCCGTGGGCGGCGTGATGACCAGATCAAGCTGCACGGCTACCGGATCGAACTGGCGGAAATTGACTCCGTCCTCGCCACCCTGCCCGGTGTGCGCGCCGGCGCAGCCATCGCCCTGAAGCGGCCGGATGGCACGCTGGTGCGGATTGTGGGTGTGGTGGAACTGAGCGGCGAAGGCCCCTCCGGCCTGCTGCCGCTGCCCGAGACACTGGCCGACTGGCGCGAGATTCTGGGCCGCCGGCTGCCGCACTATATGGTGCCGTCCGAGCTTCTGGCCTCTCACGGTTTTCCGCTGACGCAAACCGACAAGGCCGATCGCAAACGGCTTGAACAGCTTTATCTTGAAACCAGCAGGCGTCCGAAACAGGAGAGTGGCACATGAAATCCTCCCGTCTCATCCTCTCCATGGCCATCCTTGCCTCAACGATGCTGGCGGGCGTCTCCGTCCCCGCACTGGCGGAAGAGGGCGCGCTGGCCGGGCTTTATGCGCCGCGTCCGCCTGCCGGCTCCTCCTTCCTCCGCATCCTGAATCCGGGTGAGGCGACGCTGCGTGTGAAGATTGCCGATGGGCCGGAGCAGGAACTGGGCGGTGGCACCATCGCCAGCAAATATGCGATTGTGAAAGGCGGCACACCGCTCGTCATCGAGATTGACGGCGCAAAGAGCCCGGCGATTGAAGTTGGCCCCGACAGCTTCACCAGTCTTGTTCCCAAGCAAGCCAATGGTGCCATCAGCTTCACCCGGATTGATGACAGCTCCAGCGGCGGAGATGCCCTCAAGGCAGAGCTGCGCTTCTATAATCTGGCAACAGACTGCCCCGCGGGTGAGCTCAAGGTTTCGCCCTCCGGTCCTGTGCTGTTCAGCGCGGTTGCGCCGGAAGGGGTCGCGAGCCGGTCCATCAATCCCGTGCGGGCGGAGCTTGTGGCCTCCTGCGGAGCCGCACCAAGCCCCCCTCTCGCCTTGCCACGCCTTGAGCCCGGCGACCATTACAGCCTGTTCCTCACCGGCACTGCCGCCAAGCCGGCGCTGCACGGGCAGGTGAATGCGACCGAGACCTACCAGCGCAAATAGACGCATGCCTGCCGGGTATGTCTTCCGTCTGAAACAATCGCCTCCTCCACCCGGCGGAAGAGGCTCCATTCCCTGAAGCAAAACGGCAGGAAGAATGCTCATGTCCACGGTCTTGCGCGAAGATCATCTGATGTTCCGGCAGCAAGTGGAACGCTTCATCGCGGCCGAGATCCTGCCCTTCTATGATGAATGGGAAGCAGCCGGCATCACCCCCGCCAGCCTATGGGAGAAAGCCGGCGCACAAGGCCTGCTTAATTGCGCACTGCCGGAGCCCTATGGACAGGGTGGCGATTTCGGCCATGCCGCCGTCGTCATCGAGGCGCTGGCCCGCGCCAACTGCCTCGGCATCGGCTTTTCCATCCATTCCGACATGGTCGCCCCCTATCTGTGGAACTTCGGCACACCGGCGCAGAAAGACCGCTGGCTGCCCCGCATGTCACGCGGGGAACTGATCGGCGCCATCGCGATGACGGAACCGGGCGCGGGTTCAGATCTGAAAGCCGTGCGCACCCGTGCGGTGCGCGATGGCGACCATTATGTTCTGAATGGGCAGAAAACCTTCATTACCAATGGTGTGAATGCCGGCCTTGTGGTGGTTCTGGCCAGCACGATGCCAGACCTTGGCGCGCGCGGCCTCTCCCTGTTCGTAGTAGAAGCGGGCACAGAAGGCTTCAGCAAGGGGCCGCCATTACGCAAGATCGGCCAGCATTGCCAGGATACCTGCGAACTCTTCTTCGAGAATTTGCGTCTTCCGGCAGATCATCTTCTGGGAGAGGAAAATGCCGGCTTCCAGCATGCCATGCAGGAGCTGGCTCAGGAGCGGCTGGCCATCGCCCTGCGCGCAGCCGCCTCTCTGGAAGGCATGATCGACAGTACGGCTGAATATGTGCGTGAACGAAAAGCCTTTGGACGCCGCGTTCTCGATTATCAGAATACCCGTTTCAAACTGGCAACGGCGCTAGCCCAGTCTACCATGCTGCGCGCCTTTCTGGATCAGTGCCTCGCACGGCACATGGATAGCGCGCTGGACAGTTCCATGGCCGCCATGGCGAAGCTCAATGCCACTGAAATGCAGGGGCAGGTTCTGGATGATCTGCTCCAACTCCATGGTGGCTATGGCTATATGGCTGAATATGGCATCGGCCGTGCGTGGGCGGATGCACGCGCCTTGCGGATCTTCGGCGGCACCAGCGAGATCCTGCGCGATATCATCGGCAAGAATTTCTGAGCCGACATTCCTGAGCCGCGGTCGTGCTGAAACTGGAGCATGGCCGCCAAGCCCTTTTCCTGCGCGGTCCACCCGGCGGGATATGCGCACCCATGCGCGTTAAAAACCTGCCGGATCTGGCCTGCGCCTCTGCACAATAAAAACACCCGGCAAGACGCCCACTCTTTTCAATGACACTCCGTTAATTTGTAATTAATTAATTTAATCTTCGAATGACATGATATAAGTAATTTATTAATTAATTTTAACATGTATTAATAAATGTAAAAACGAATATATAAAGCTGAATACATGGACGCATTCATGCTTTGTTAAGCCTAACGGTTGCTTTCTATCGGCATCTGACCAAGTCCGATATCGAAAGCCTGAACCGCATGCCCAACTCTCACAATGCCCAGATTGCTCCGCGCCTCACCGGCCAGCGTGCGCCTTCTGCGAACCTGCACGCCCTGAAGGCGGTATTGGTGGCTGCGGTGAGCGGTCTTTCGCTGATGGCCACATCACCCGGATGGGCGCAAATCCCGTCCCCGGCACCTACGCCCGCGCCATCATCATCTGATGCAGACCAGCCATTGCCGCCCGGCCTGACGGGTGCGGCGTGGAATATCGCCAATCAGGCTTACGCGGCCTACACCCGCAAGGATTACAAGGAAGCCATCCGGCTGGTGCGGGAAGCGCAGCAGTTCCGCCCGGATTCACCCCAGCTCTGGCTGCTGATGATGGATGCGCTGGAGGCTGATGGCCGTCTTGCGGAATCCGTCGCGGTTGGAAACGAGGCGCTCGCGGCCGGCGTGAAGGATGCCGGCCTGCAGGCCAAGCTGCGCAGCCAGAAGCGGCTGATGGCGCAGGCCCCCTCCCTCGCCTCCAATCTGGCCCTGACAGCGAACAATCCCGCTCTGGCCATCAAGGAAGCGCGCGCGGCCGTGGCGCTGGTGCCGGATGATATCAGCTATCACATGCTGCTCATCTATGCCCTGATCGCCGATGGCAAGATCAGCGAAGCCGAAAAAGCCGCATCCGATGCAGTGGCGCTGGACCCTGAAGCCGCCATGCCCAAGGTGCTGCGCGGCTATCTGCTCCAGCGTCTGGGCCAGAAGGCCGAGGCGAACACCGATTTTGACGCCGCGCTAAAGGACGAAATGCTGGGCGGCGAGACCGAGCGTGACATCCGCATCATCATCGCGGATGCCGCTCTTGCGGCCGGCGACCCCAATCGTGCGCTGGCTGTTCTGGAGCCTCTGGAACGACAGGGTGACCCCGGCGTATCGATCCGCCGTGAGGCCGCTGAAGCGCAGATCCGCGATCCCGCCCTGCTGAAGGCACAGGCCCAGCAGGTGCTTCAGTCTCCGTTCCGCCAGTGCGTGGATACGCCCTATGGGCCGAGCTGCTCGCTGGTGCCCGCAACCACGCCGCCTGTTCCCGGCAGCGCGGATGCGCCCGGCGTGATGACCGCGCAGGCTGCCTTTGATGCCTATCGGGCCGGTCAGGATGCACAGGCCGAAAAGCTGATCCGGGAAGCCATCCGGTTGAACCCCAAGGATGCGGTCTGGCAGCGCCTGCTGCTCGATATTCTGGAACGCTCGGGCAAGTTCAACCAGATCGATGCCACCCTCAAGCAGGCGATCGAGCAGACCGGGAACGATCCCTCGCTCGTGGCCCTGCGCGACCAGCGCCGCCTCATGTCTTCCGTGGCTCAGGCGATTCAGGCGCTGGAAGGTGGCCAGACCACGCAGGCGCTGGAGATTGCGAAGAAAGCCGTTTCCGCGACCCCGGCCTCCATGCCGTTCCGCATTCTGCTGATCCAGTCGCTGCTGGCCGCGAATCAACCTCAGGCAGCTTTTGAGGCCACGCAGGAAGCCCTCAAGCAGGACCCTGCCGACAGGCGTGCACGCATCCTTCTGGCTTCACAGCTGGAAAAGCAGGGCAAGCAGGCCGAAGCCGCGCGAGAATTCGCCGAAGTGCTCAAGGCGAGCGACCTGACTGATGTCGAGGCGCTGAACTATCGGCTGATCGCCGCCAATGCCGCCATTGCCCAGGGTGACGGCGCCGAAGCGCTGGCCCTGCTGGCGCCGCTGAAGGCCGGCGACAATACGGATGTGAAAGCCTATCGCCAGTTGGCCGAGCGGATGGAGCGCGGCGAGAGCGTGCGCACGCCGGCTCTGGTCGCACCCAGCATCCTGTGCCAGCCTTCAGCCTATGGCATTGTGTGCGGCGTCTATTTCGGCGCGGCTGGCGTGCGTGGTGCGCCCGGCTTTGAAGAAGCGAATGCCGGCTTCATCGCCATGAACAATCGCGACTTCCGCCGCGCTGTCGTTCTAGCCCGCAAGGCTGTTGCGCTTGATCCGGCGAATGCCGGCTATCGCCAGCTTCTGGCCAGCGCCCTGATCGGCGTGGGACAGTTTGGCGAAGCAGAACGGATTCTCAATCAGCTCCTCGCCCGCACGCCAAAAGATGCCGCCCTGCTGATGCAGCGCGGCAGCCTGCGCCAGCAGACCGGGCAGTATGCCGCCGCGATCCGCGATTTCCGCGCGGCCATCGCCACCGGCAAACTTCCGCCCGCGCAGGCGCGCATGGCACACCTCTCGGTGGCCGATGCCGCCCTTCAGGCCAAGGACCCGGAACTGGCCATCGCAACCCTGCAGGCCATGGGGCCTTCAGAACGCGATTACGGCGTGCAGTCCCGTCTTGGCTATGCATGGCTGGCGCTGGAAAACCGCGAGGAAGCCCTGCAGGCCTTCGAGCTGGCCGCACGTGCCGCAACCGACAGGACCGAGCGGAATGCGATGCTGGCTGCACGCATCAATGTGCTGGTGGCCATGAACCGCCAGCCGGAAGCGCTGGCCCTGTTTCAGGATGCGTATCAGCGCGGTGATCTGCGCGGCATGAACACCGTGGATCTTGCTGTGATGGCCGGGCAGGCCGGCGAGGATGAGCTGGCGTTCAAACTGTTCTCGCAGGCCAATGACAAATGGCAGCTGCGCGGCACCAATCTCATCAACGCCGCCTATAATGCGCGACGCACCTTTCATAATGAAAAGGCGGTCGATTACCTCAAGGCCGCGATCGACGAACATCGCGACGGCAAGCTGGAACTCGACCCGCAATATCTGTTCGGCCTGCGCCGCGAGGTGGAAACCCTGACCCGCCAGTGGGGCGCATATCTGTCGGTGAGCTACGGCTCCGCGGGCGTTGCCCCAAACTCGAACCTCATCGGCCCCACCAATCTTGGCGGCAAGCGCACCGTGTCGATTGGCGCGGAAATCTATTGGCGTCCGCCCCATATCGGCTACCGGGATGGCGCGATCTTCGACGTGTTCGCCCGTGGCTTCATGAGCGCCTATGACGAGAACAGCAATGTCACTGGCGCGGATTCCTTCCAGCCGAGTGTTGGCGTGCGCTGGAAGCCGATCAAGGACCAGAATCTGGTTCTTGAGGCCTCCTACCTGTTCCCCGTCAGCAAATTCTCGCGTGAGGACTGGCTGCTGCGTGTCGGCTACTCCAAGGGCGAGGGCGGCGATCTGCGCGTGGATGTACCTGAATGGGAAAACTGGGCGGTTTATGGTGACTTCGCCTATTTCCTCATGACGCCGCAGACGATCGCGACCTTCGATGCCCGCTATGGCCGCTCCTATCGTCTCGACCCCATCAGCAACCGGCTGGTGGCCACGGCCTTCATCGGCTTCGGTGGCAGCTATGACACCGGCTATGAAACCCCGTTCGCCCTTGGCATCGGACCGGGCGTGAACTTGAGATACTGGTTCAATGAGGACGAATACACCGCGCCGCGCTCCTATCTGGACATGACGGCGCAGTATCGCCTCAAGCTGACCGGCGATGATCGTGCGGAAGGCCTCTTCGCCAGCGCGTTCCTCTCCTACTGAGAGGGGAGCGAGGGCATGGCCTGCAGAGCCTCTGCCGCAGCGTGAACATGGAAAAGAAAAAGGCCCGGTGGAGACATCTCCACCGGGCCTTTTTCATTTCTTGCAATAAAAACCGCCTCACATCGGGGCCGGGCCGCTGGTTGAAGTGGGTGCAGGTGCGCGCACCTGTGCACCATTGGCATCCGGCACATTGGCGGGAGGCACGGGCGCAGGCTCTGCCCCCGGTGCAGCTGGTGCTGCGGCCGGCGCGGCGACAGGCTTCGGCCGGGGAGCCGCCTTCTTGGGCGCGGTAATGGCACGCACGCGGTTGACGACCTCCGCATGCAGGCGCGGCGACTTGTCGATGTTGAAATGATCGAGGCTCCGGTCACCCGCCAGATCAAGATTGGAGAGCGAGCCCCTGAAGCTTTTCTCTGTGCTCAGCCGCTTGCCATAGCCATTGTTGGACTGGAAGAAATTGATGAACCGCCCGCGCGCCGGGCCCACCGTATTCACCCCCACCGGGTCGAATGTCACGACAAGACGGGGCGGCGTACCAAGGGCGGTGAGGCGTTCAGCCATCTGGATGGCCGCATCTGCGCCAAGCGAATGGCCGATGATGATAATGGGCGCGCCACGATTGCGCCGGCTCTCCGCCGAGGCCTGATCCACAAGAGAGCTCCAGGAGCCATGGCCCGTGACGGTCGTTTCAACGCCGCGCGCCTCCAGCTTGGATGCCAGATCGTCCAGCCCCATGGAGAACACGCCGCCCAGTCCACGGAACAGATAGGCATGGCCCTTGCTGTTTTGGGCGGACGCCGGCTGGATCGCAACACACAGGAAAAGCGCCGCGCAGAGCGCCACAGTGACACGTAGGGCAGATGTCATGAGTTCACCGCGTTTATTCAAGCCCTGACTTCTGCCGCCATTTTTCGCGCCGGGCAACCGACTGATGGGACACGACGTGCAAAGCTACACCCCAGAGGCGGCTTTTTCGCCGGCTCGTGATCCGTCTGCACCAATATACGAAAAAAACCGGCCAGAATCATGATTCTGACCGGCAGCCCATATCTGATCCGCGTTTCCAACAGTTCTCCGGCAATCTTCCGCTGCCGGAGCAGCCCTTATTTCGCGCCGGCCTGCTTGTCGCGCAGGGACAGGCCCAGCATGAAGGTGCTGACGCCCGAGAAGACCAGATCCACACCCAGGAAAATGCCGAGGAAATAGACCGAATCCACCGGCCATCGGGCGATGATCACTGCACCCAGCAGCAGCGTGATGAGGCCGGACAGCACCACCCAGAAGCAGGCCGAGCTGGAGCGCGTTCCAAAGCCGGCAAAAATGCGGAAGACACCTTCCACCGCCAGAGTTGCACCGATGAAGATGGTGATGATGCTCGCGCCCAATAGCGGCTGGTACATGATGAGACCACCCGCCACCACATAGAGCACACCGGCCAGCAGCCAGAACAGGAAGCTGCCCCAGCCCTGAACGCGGAAGGCATGGATAGCCTGAGCCACGCCGGCCACCATGATGAGCGCACCCACATAAAGCGCCGTGGCGACCGTCGCGACCAGAACATGGCCAAGGGCAAAGAAGCCCAGAAGAACGAACACGACGCCAAGCGCCACGAACCATCCCCAGTTCGCGCGCAGGGCATGCAATTTATCTTGGGCGTTGGAACCCACGGATATGGACATGATGAGTGATGTCTCCAGTCAGATACGAATTCTTTCGGCAGTGGCCGTCTTCGGGCTGCCATGAGTCCGATCCCTACGCCCGCTGCCCCCCGGAAGGAAGAGACCACACGTCACTCCGGCCTGCAACCTGACGTGTCACACCCGGAGAAAGGGTAACATGGTAAAGGACTCCCGCCGAATGGAGCGCAAACAAAAAAGGCGCGCCACAGGGCGCGCCTTTTCAGAAAGATCAATCCGTTCACTGGCTGGCAGTGGTGATGGAGCCGGTGGTAGCCGGTGCATCGGAAACCGCAGCCGTGGTCTGCGTGCCCTTCGGCATCGGCATGATCACAACCTTGGAGCCCACCTTCACCCGGTCATACAGGTCTTCCGCATCATTGTTCAGCATGCGGATGCAGCCCGAGGAGACGAACTTGCCAATGGTCTGCGGCTCATTGGTGCCGTGGATGCGATAGATGGTGCTGCCCAGATAGAGCGCGCGCGCGCCCATCGGGTTGCCCGGGCCGCCGGCCATGAAGCGCGGCAGATAGGGTTGGCGCGCAATCATGTCAGACGGCGGACGCCAGTCCGGCCATTCCGCCTTGCGCGACACCTTCTGGACGCCGGTCCAGGTGAAGCCCTCACGACCCACACCGATGCCATAACGCATGGCCCGACCATTCCCCATCACATAATAGAGATAGGTATTCGGGGTATCGACGATAAGCGTGCCAGCCGGATGGTTGGTCACATAGTCCACTTCCTGACGGCGGAAGCGATCCGGCACGGGCTCGGCCGGGTCCACATCCTCGATGCGAGGGCCTGCGGGAGCCTGATCGGTGCCGGGAACAAGTGCAGCGTCCGTGGCATAAATGCCGGCCGGTGGTGCATTCGTGGAAGCCTGCGCGCCATAGGAAGGCTGCTGCTGGTAGCCCTGCTGCGGCTGACCCTGCCCCTGCTGCGCATCATAGGGCTGGCTGTAATGCTGGCCATACATGCGCTGCTGTTCATCATAGGCCGGGGTCTGCGAAACACCGGGCTGCGCCTGATAGGCACCTGTCGGCTGACCATTGGTCTGCTGATAGGAAGCCTGCGGATAAGCCTGCTGCTGGTAGCCCTGCTGCGCGGGTGCAGCGGCCTGAGCCGGAGCGGACATCGAACCCTGATAGGTCGGTGCCTGCTCATAGCCGGAAGGCGGCGCCAGTTCCGAGCGCTCCAGCCCGCCGCCAGATCCACCCTGCCCACTTGAGCCCTGCTGGGCATAGGGATCCTGATAGCCGGGCGGCACTTCGCCATAGCCGGAATTGTAGGCGCCCTGCGCAAAGGCAGGTGCGGAGAGGAGAGACGCCCCGAAGGCGGCAAGGAGGAAGGGGTGGCGCAACATCATGGTGTCGTTGGTAATGCCGAAACGTGTCGAAATTGGAAACACCGCCTCAAAGATTCTCGACAAGTTGCAGGTGACACATTTCCGCAACATCATCCGAACGGACCAGCATGGGCATTTCGGCTACAAGCTATTGTTTCAAATGCATTCTGGCTCCGGTGAAAACCAACGCACCCGGTAATTGCCGCCCCCTCCAAGGCCCCCGGAACAGACCCTCCTCCAAGCGCTGGCCCGAATCCTGTCATTTTCTGTCCGTGGCGGCCTCCGGCAGGTGCAGCACGGGCGCACAGGCCCGCACGAGATGCGCCAGTTCCGCCACATCCTCGGCGAATGGCAGGGTGCGCCGCCACACCAGCCCGATGTCCCGACTCGGGGCCGGATCCTGAAACGGTAGAAGGCGCAACCGGTTCACCACATTTGGTTCGGCCTCCAGAAACAGCGCGGGCAACAATGTACTGCCCTGCCCGCTCGCCACCATCTCGACAAGCGTGGCCAGACTGGACGCCCCAAAGCGGCGCAACTGGCGCTCGTCCACCTGATGACAGAGCTGAAGCGCCTGATCACGCAGGCAATGGCCATCCTCCAGCAACAGCAGGTCAGCGGTGTGCAGATCATCCACGGCCACGGGCACTGCGAGTTGAGAATCAGCACCCGGTGGCAAAGCGAGGAAGAACGGGTCCTGAAACAGCACCTCATGATCCAGTTCCGGATGCTCGGCCGGCAGGCTCATGATGACCACGTCCAGCTCGCCCTCTGCCAGTGCGCTGACCAGTTGCCCCGTGATGCTCTCGCGCAGCGCCACCTCAAGTCCGGGATGGTGCTTTTCAAGCGCAGGCAACAGGCGCGGCAGGAGATAGGGGGCGATGGTGGGAATGACGCCAAGCCGCAACTGGCCTTCCAGCAGCCGGGTGTGGTCGCGCAGGGTGCGCTCCAGATCCTGAATTGAAGCCAGAACGGCCCGCGCCCGCTGCGCCGTCACCTCGCCGATGGCCGTGAGACGCACGCCCTGGCGTCCGCGTTCCAGCAGCACCACCCCATGGGCCTCCTCCATTTCGCGGATCTGCATCGAGAGGGCGGGTTGGGTGATGGCGCATTCTTCCGCCGCACGTCCAAAGTGCAGATGGCGGGAGAGGGCCTCAAAATAGCGGAGCTGACGGAGAGTGAGCATTCGATAAGATTATCTGATCGAAGACGCGATGCAATCTGATTTGATCTTATTCCAATGTAAAGCCATGCTGCCGCCAGAAATCACGCCCGCCCCAAACGGCGGGACGCAGGAGGAGCATGAGCATGAGCCGCCCGACCCTGACCACCACCGCCGGCGCACCCATCGCGGACAACCAGAACACCCAGACCGCAGGTCCGCGCGGCCCGGTGCTGATGCAGGATTACCAGCTGCTGGAGAAGCTCGCCCACCAGAACCGCGAGCGAATCCCCGAGCGCACCGTTCACGCCAAGGGCTGGGGTGCGCATGGCACGCTGACCATAACGGGCGACATTTCCCGCTACACCAAGGCGAAGGCCCTGCAGCCCGGCGCGAAGACGGACATGATCGCCCGCTTCTCCACCGTGGCCGGCGAGATGGGTGCGGCCGATGCCGAGCGCGACGTGCGCGGCTTTGCGCTGAAATTCTATACGCCGGAAGGCAACTGGGATCTGGTGGGCAACAACACGCCGGTCTTCTTCGTGCGTGACCCCTACAAGTTCCCGGACTTCATCCATACCCAGAAGCGCCACCCCAAGACCAACATGCGCTCCCCCACCGCCATGTGGGATTTCTGGTCGCTCTCGCCCGAGAGCCTGCATCAGGTGACCATCCTGTTCTCGGATCGCGGCCTGCCGGTGGGCGTGCGCAACATGAACGGCTATGGCTCTCACACTTACAGCTTCATCAATGAGGCCAATGAGCGTTTCTGGGTGAAGTTCCACTTCAAGACCCAGCAGGGCCACAAGCACTGGACCAATGATGAGGCCGCCAATGTGGTGGGCCAGACCCGCGAATCCACGCAGGAAGACCTGTTCGGCGCCATCGAGCGCGGCGACTTCCCGCGCTGGCTGATGCAGGTGCAGATCATGCCCGAGGCGGATGCCGACAAGACGCCCTATAATCCCTTCGACCTCACCAAGGTGTGGCCGCATGGCGATTATCCGGTGATTGATGTCGGCATTCTGGAGCTGAACCGGAACCCGGAGAACTATTTCGCCGAGATCGAGCAGGCCGCATTCTCGCCCTCCAACAAGGTGCCCGGCATTGATTTCTCGCCGGACAAGATGTTGCAGGCGCGCGTCTTCTCCTATGCGGATGCCCACCGCTACCGCCTCGGCACCCATTATGAGCATCTGCCGGTGAATGCCCCGAAATGCCCGGTGCACCACTACCACAAGGACGGCCCGATGCGCTTCTTCGAGCCGCGCACCGGCAATGTGGATGCCTATTATGAGCCGAACTCCTTCGGCGGGGCGGTGGAAGCCCCTTCTTTCCGCGAGCCACCGCTGAAGATCTCTGGAGATGCAGACCGCTACAATCACCGCGACGGCAATGAGGACTTCAGCCAGCCGCGCGCTTTGTTCGAGCTGTTCGATGCCGGCCAGCGCGCGCGCCTGTTCTCCAATCTCGCCGCCGCCATGAACGGCATCCCGGAAGAAATTGCCGAGCGGCAGATTGCCCTGTTCACGCAGGTCCACCCCGAATATGGGGCAGGCGTGCGGGCCGCGCGGGCCGCACTCACCGCGGGCTGATCCACTCATGCGGCGGGCCTGAATGTGCCGCGCAATCCAGCCGCCATCTTCAAGCCCCAAGGCCCATGAGACCATGAAAAAGGCGCGTCCCTCACAGGGCGCGCCTTTTTCATTCTGCATTCCCGGCAGGGGCTATGTCCGCACCCGGCCGGTTTCAGGTCTTCAGTCTTCCAGCACCTTGGCGCGGAAAAGGAAGCCGGCAATCGCCGCGCCGATCAGCGGAACGACAATGAACAGCCACAGCTGCGCGATGGCCTGACCACCCACGAAAAAGGCCGGGCCAATCGAGCGGGCCGGGTTCACCGACACGCCTGTTACCGGAATGAAAACGAGGTGGACCATGACCAGCGACAGGCCGATGGCCAGACCCGCCGCCTGTGTGATGCCGGCCTTCGAGGTCGAGCCGAGGATCACGATCACGAACACAAACGTGCCGACCAGTTCGGCCACGATGGCGGCGCCAATGCCGTAACCGCCACCATAATTCTCGCCCCAGCCATTCTGACCCAGGCCCGCGGTAGCGGCATCGAAACCAGCCAGCTTTCCAGAGGCGATGATGTAGAGGATGCCGGCACCCGCAAGACCGCCGAGGATCTGCGAGATCCAGTAGAGCGGCACCTCGGCGGTGGGCGTGCGCCCGGCAGCCCAGGAGCCGATCGTGACGGCCGGGTTGATATGGCAACCCGAGACATGACCAATGGCATAAGCCATGGACACCACCGCCAGACCAAAGGCAAAGGCAATCGCCAGCATGCCGATGGGTGCTGTCCCATAGCCGGTGAGCACGGCAGAGCCGCAGCCAAACAGCACGAGCACAGCTGTACCGATAAACTCGGCAAAATATTTCTTCATAAAACCCCCATGCCCCGAGCCTGCAGTGACGCAGGCCGTTTCCAGTTTCCAGCGCCGCCCCGACCTGAACAGACCGAGGGACAGGCCCAGCAAACCTAGAAGATCCGGGCACATACAGAAAACGATAACGCGCAACACAGACCGGCAGACGAACTGGCGGCCGGAGGGATGTCTATCCGCGCCGCACCCTTCCCATCAAGCGTGAACATGATACCGGCGATCGAAGCTTTTGCCGAAAGGGGACAAAATCACCGCATCAGGGCCCACCTCCGGGCGAGCCTGTTCCCAAAGCGCCGGATTGGTTCTAGGATAATGACATCTTCAAATATGAGGGCAGAACGTCCGGCGTCACCTGATCGTCTTGTCGATATGAGACACGTGTCGCTGGTAAAAGATGCAATGATGCCAGAGCCCCTGACCGAGACCCGACACAACACCCCCGGTTCCGAGCAGCATGCGCCGCGCAAGCTGTATGTGAAATCCTTCGGCTGTCAGATGAATGTCTATGATTCCCAGCGCATGGCGGACACGCTTGCGAAGGAAGGCTTCATCGAGACCCAGGATCCGGCGGACGCAGACCTTGTCATTCTGAACACCTGCCACATCCGCGAGAAGGCCGCAGAGAAGGTCTATTCCGAGCTGGGCCGCCTGCGCAAAGCGCGGCAGACCGAAGGCGCGGACACCATGATCGCTGTCGCCGGCTGCGTCGCGCAGGCTGAGGGCGCGGAGATCATGCGCCGTTCACCGGTGGTGGATCTGGTGGTGGGTCCACAAAGCTACCACCGCCTGCCCGAACTGCTGCGTCAGGCGCGCACCGGCGCGCGGGTGGTGGATACCGAGTTCCCCACCGAAGACAAATTCGACCATCTGCCCGCCCCCAGTGCGAAAGCGACCCGCAAGCGTGGTCCGGCCGCGTTCGTGACCGTGCAGGAAGGATGCGACAAGTTCTGCACCTTCTGCGTGGTGCCTTACACGCGCGGCGCGGAAGTTTCGCGGCAGGTCTCCAAGATCATGTCCGAGACCCGCCAGCTTCTGGCGCAGGGCGTGCGCGAGATCACCCTCATCGGCCAGAATGTGAACGGCTTCCATGGCGAGGGGCCGGACGGCAAGGTGTGGGGCCTCGCCCGCATGCTGGAAAGTCTGGCGGAACTGGAGGGGCTGGAGCGGCTGCGCTACACCACCTCCCACCCGCGCGACATGGATGACGACCTCATCCGCGCCCATCGCGATTTGCCCCAGCTCATGCCCTATCTGCATCTGCCGGTGCAGTCCGGTTCCGATCGCATCCTGAAGGCGATGAACCGCAAGCATGGACGCGAGATGTTCTTCGACATCATCGCCCGCATGCGTGAGGCCCGGCCCGACATCGCCCTCTCCTCGGACTTCATCGTCGGCTTCCCCGGCGAGACAGATGAGGATTTCGAGGACACGATGGATCTGGTGCGGCGCATCGGCTTTGCCGGTGCCTATTCCTTCAAATACAGCCCGCGCCCCGGCACTCCGGCCGCCGAGCATGATGCTCAGGTGCCGGAAGAGGTAAAGACAGAACGGCTTGCCACCCTGCAAAAGGCGCTGGAAGCCTCCAAGGCTGCCTTCGATGCCTCCTGCCTCGGCCGCACCTTCGATATATTGCTGGAGAAACCCGGTCGCATGCCGGGCCAGCTGATTGGCCGCTCGCCCTATCTGCAAAGCGTGGTGGTGAATGATCCGCCTGCCGGCATTGGCGACATCCTCACCGTGACCATCACCGATGTGGGGCCGAACAGCCTTGCCGGGCGCGTGGTCTCCTCTCCGGTTCAACCTGTCCGCCTATATCAGCCCGCCCGCATGGAGGCCTGAGCTTGCGCAAACCCGGCAGTGATCGCGACCGTTCCTCATCCGCCCCCTCCGGGGCTGCCCAAACGGGCTACACGCCCAGCGTGGCCATCGCCGCTCCGTGGACCGGGGCGGAAGGGGCCGCGATGCAGATCGAGCATGTGTTCGAGGACAATCATCGCGCCACGCAGCTGTTCGGTCTCTATGGCCGCAATCTGGCGCGGGTTGAGAAAAAGCTGGGCATCAAGGCGGATTCACGCGGCAACCACCTGACACTGGAAGGCCCACGCCGCTCCTGCGAGCAGGGGCTGGAGGTGCTGACCCGCCTCTATGCCATGCTGGAGAGCGGGCGCGATCTGGTCCATGGCGATGTGGATGGCGTCATCCGCGAAGTGACCTCACAAGGCTCGCTGTTCGATTTCGACCCCTCCGCCCAACGCCAGACCTTCGAGGAAATCCAGCTGCGCCGTCGCTCGGTGCGGGCGCGCACCCCGGCGCAGGATGCCTATATCCGCGCACTCAAGAACTACACCATGGTGTTCGGCATGGGGCCTGCCGGTACCGGCAAGACCTGGCTGGCTGTGGCCTATGCGGTGCATCTGCTGGAACGGCGGATGGTGGACCGCGTCATCCTCACCCGTCCGGCGGTGGAGGCGGGGGAGCGGCTCGGCTTCCTGCCCGGTGATATGAAGGACAAGGTCGATCCCTATCTGCGCCCCATCTATGACGCGCTTTACGACCTGATGGACCGCGCCTTCGTGGAACGCGCCTTCCAGAGCGGCGAGATCGAGATTGCCCCTCTGGCCTTCATGCGCGGACGCACCCTTTCCAACGCCTGCGTGATTCTGGACGAGGCGCAGAACGCCACCTCCATGCAGATGAAGATGTTCCTCACCCGGCTGGGCGAGAACTCCCGCATGATCATCACCGGCGACCCGAGCCAGACCGACCTTCCCGGAGCGCAGAAATCGGGGCTGGCGGAAGCCGTGAAACTGCTGGAAGGTGTGGAAGGCATCAATGTCAGCCGCTTCCGGGCGGAAGACGTGGTGCGCCATGAACTGGTGGGCCGCATCGTGGCCGCCTATGAACAGATGGAAGCTGCCCGCATGGCCGGAGAGCAGGCCCCATGAGCGCGCTCGAGATCGAGATCGACACCCTCGTCGAGGCTGGTGACTGGGCGCGTATCACGGATGCCGCGCCCCTGGCAGAACGCGCCACTCTCGCTGCGCTGGAAGCCGCCGATGCGGATATTCCCGCCCGCACGGAAATCGCTATCACCTTTACCGACAACGCCCATATCCGCGTGCTGAACCAGCAATGGCGCGGCATGGACAAGCCCACCAATGTGCTGTCCTTCCCCGCCGCTGACCTACCGGAAGCAGCCCTGGCCGAGGGCATCGCCCAGCCGCTGGGTGACATCATCGTGGCCCTTGAGACGCTGGAGGCGGAAGCCGAGGCCGAGGGCAAGAAGGTGGAACACCACCTGACCCATCTTGTGATCCATGGCACCCTGCATCTGCTGGGCTATGATCACATCGAAGATACCGAAGCTGAAGAAATGGAGGAGCTGGAGCGTCAGATTCTGGAAGGGTTGGGGATTGATGATCCCTATAGCCTGCCTCTGGATGACTGAGCCGCACGGCCAAGAAGGAGACCATGTCCCACATCGACCAGCCGACCGAGAGCGGCTCAACCGAGCCCCAGAGTTTTCTCGATCGTTTGCGTGCCCTCCTCGGCACGTTCCGCCCCTCCGGCTCGCTTCGCGGCGATCTTGTGGAGGTGCTGGAAGCTGCCGGCTCGTCCGGGGAGGAGAGCGAGTTCACGCCATCCGAGCGCAAGATGCTGAGCAATATCCTTCACCTGAAGGAAGTCGGCATCGGTGACATCATGGTGCCACGGGCCGAGATCGTGGCCGTGCACAAGGACACGTCACTGGGTGAACTGCTGCGGGTGTTCGTCTCCGCAGGCCATTCGCGACTCGTGGTCTATGACGACACGCTGGATGATCCGGTGGGCATGGTCCATATCCGGGATCTCGTCGGCTTCATGGCCGGCAAGGTCACCATTGGCGAGACGGGCAACAAGCTCGATCTCAGCGCGGTGGACCTCAGCGCCTCGGTGGATCAGGCCGCCCTGGTCCGCCGTCTGCTCTATGTGCCCCCTTCCATGCCGGCTGTGGACCTGCTGGTGTCCATGCAGGCGGCACGCACCCATCTCGCCCTTGTCATCGATGAATATGGTGGCACCGATGGGCTGGTCTCGATCGAGGATGTGGTCGAGGAAATCGTCGGCGAGATCGAGGACGAGCACGACGATACCGCCGATGACCTCATCACCCGCCAGCCGGATGGGTCATGGATCGCCGATGCCCGCACCCCGATTGATACGGTGACCGAACTGCTCGGCTCCGACTTTGTCTCGGAAGACGCGGCGGAAGAGGTGGACAGTCTGGGCGGGCTGGCGGTGCTGGAAGCCGCGCGGGTGCCGCGCACGGGTGAGGTCATCACCCTTCCCGGCCACTACCAGCTTGAAATACTGGAGGCGGATCCGCGCCGGGTGCGCAAGCTGCGTCTTATTCCCCCGTCCCTGCCCGGCACGCCCGGCATGGCTGAGAACGACTGACGGAGGCCATGTGACTGTCTCCGTCTCGCACTCCGGCGGGCCGGAGCCGGTTTCATCTCCCGGCAATCAGCGACGGGGCTTCAGGCTCTGTGAACGGTTGCGCGCCATGGGGGCACGGCCGGGCTGGCGACGCCTGCTGGCGGCCATGGTTCCCGGCGCGCTCGGTGCGCTCGCCATGCCACCCTTTGGGCTGTGGCCGGTTCTGGCGCTGAGCTTTCCTGTTCTTGTTCTTCTGCTGGATGGCGCATGCGAGGATCGCCGCCCGCTGGCTCGGCTGCGGCCGGCCATGGCCATCGGCTGGGCCTTCGGCTTCGGCTATTTCCTCGCATCCCTGTGGTGGATCGGCGCGGCCTTTCTGGTGGATGCCTCCGCCTTTGGCTGGCTCCTGCCCTTCGCGGTGGTGGCGATGCCGGCCGGCCTTGCCCTGTTCACCGCCCTTGGGGCTGCCCTCGCCGCGCTGCTGTGGCGCCCCGGCAACCAGCGCCTGTTCGCCTTCGCCACGGCCTTTACCGCCGCTGAACTGCTGCGGGCCAATGTGCTGACCGGCTTTCCGTGGAACAGCTTCGGCTATGCCTTTGCCCAGTCCGATCTGCTGATGCAGTCCGCATCGCTGGTGGGCGTGTTCGGCCTCAGCTTCTTCGCCCTGCTGCTGCTCTCCACCCCGGTACTGCTTCTGACCGGAACCAGCCGGTCTGGCCGCTGGAGCGGTCCGGTGCTGGCTGCCTTGCTGCTGGCGCTGGCGGCGGGATGGGGCGCGCAACGCCTGCACCGGACCTCCAACAGCTTTGTGCCGGGCGTTCATCTGCGCCTGATGCAGCCGGCCCTCTCGCAGGACCAGAAGTTCAATTATGGCCGCAGCCGGGAGATTCTTTACGACTATCTCGCCCTCAGCGCCCGCCCCAGCGAAACCTACCCGAAGGGGCTGGCGGATGTGAGCGTGCTGGTCTGGCCTGAATCCGCCTTCCCCTTCATCTATGAACGGGAGCCATGGGCGGCGGAACTCATCGCCGATGCCCTGCCGCAGAACGTGACTCTGGTGACAGGTGCGGTGCGCTATGGCCCGCCACCGCCCGGCCAGCATTCCCCCTTCTTCAACGCCATCCGCGTTATCGACCATGAGGGGAAAGTGCTGGTGAATGCGGACAAGGTGCATCTTGTTCCGTTTGGCGAATATCTGCCCTTCCAGTCTTTTCTGGAAAGTCTCGGCCTTCAGCAACTCACCCGCGTGCGTGGAGGCTTCTCAGCAGGGGAAGTCCTTCGCCCCCTCCACGTCCCGGGCCTGCCGCCCGCTGCGCCGCTGATCTGTTATGAGGTCATTTTCCCCGGTGCGGTGATGCCACAGGGCCCGCGCCCGCGCCTGATTCTCAACCTGACGAATGATGCCTGGTTCGGGGAAACGCCCGGCCCATACCAGCACTTTGCCCAGGCCCGGTTGCGGGCGGTAGAGGAAGGCCTTCCCCTCATTCGTGCTGCAAATTCAGGCATCTCGGGCATCATTGACCCTATGGGGCGAATTGTCGCACTCGGACCACTTGGCATGCGTACGGTTGTAGACGGCCCCCTGCCACAGGCGCTTGAATCTCCACCCTTTGCTGCTCTGAACCTGTATCCGGGCATATATATCCTTCTGCTTGCAGGCCTGATTTCTTCCCGCTTCCGACTTTCGGCTCAGGTTACACGCAAAAGTTGATCGACGCCTACGCATTGTATCCCTATGTTCGCCCCCAATCAGGGCAGCCTTCGCTTTGCGAAGTAATCACGACTCTTTTCCGACACAGCCGGAGAGACCATGGCCAAGAAGGCGCCAAACCCAATCGACAAGCATGTCGGATCACGCGTGCGCATGCGCCGCATGATGGTCGGCATGAGCCAGGAGAAACTGGGAGAAAATCTCGGGATCACATTCCAGCAGATCCAGAAGTACGAGAAGGGAACCAACCGCATCGGCGCCAGCCGGTTGCAACAGATTTCCATAGTGCTCGGCGTTCCCGTTGCCTTCTTCTTCGAAGGCGCCCCAACCGTTGGCCCCGACGGTGAAGGCGTGGAAGAAGCGGCATCGCCAGCCTATGTCTCGGACTTCCTGGCCACATCCGAGGGCCTGACCCTCACAAGACATTTCATGCGGATTCCGGACCCCAAGGTTCGCCGCAAGATTGTGGATCTGGTCATCGCGATCGCCGGAGAAGCCGAAACCTGAACGTTCGATTTGACGAACGATTCCGGTTCCGCGATCTTGACCACATCTTTTCCGCGTTGTGAAAGGTATCGCCGCAGCGCGGTGCGGTGCAAAAAGGGTCCAGCAATGGCGCGTCAATCCTATCTGTTCACGAGTGAGTCTGTCTCTGAAGGGCATCCGGACAAGGTCTGCGACCGCATCTCCGATGAGGTCGTCGATACGTTTTTCCGTACGGCTGCCGCGGAAGGATGGGATCCGAGCCAGGTTCGCGTCGCGTGCGAAACCCTTGCCACCACCAATCGCGTGGTGATCGCGGGTGAAACGCGCGGCCCCTCGTCCATCACCCATGAGTTGCTGGCCCATGTGGCCCGTCTTGCCATCCGGGATATCGGATACGAGCAGGAAGGCTTCCACTGGGAATATGCGGATATCGAGGTTCTGCTTCACTCGCAGTCCGCCGATATTGCCCAGGGCGTGGACATCGCCGGCAACAAGGACGAAGGCGCTGGCGATCAGGGCATCATGTTCGGCTATGCCGTGCGTGAAACCCCGGAGCTGATGCCTGCGCCGATCTATTACGCGCACAACATCCTCAAGACCCTTGCGGATGCGCGCCATTCCGGCGCCACCAAGATTCTTGGCCCTGATGCCAAGAGCCAGGTGACCGTGCGCTACGAAAACGGCAAGCCGGTCGGCGTGACCCAGATCGTGCTCTCCACCCAGCATCTGGACGAGAGCCTGACCTCTGCCGACGTGCATGCCATTGTCGAGCCCTATATCCGGCAGACCCTGCCGGAAGGCTGGATTTCGCCAGAGACGCAGTGGCACGTGAACCCCACGGGCAAGTTCGTCATTGGTGGTCCTGATGGCGATTGCGGCCTCACCGGCCGCAAGATCATCGTGGATACCTATGGTGGCGCGGCTCCGCATGGCGGCGGCGCGTTCTCCGGCAAGGACCCGACCAAGGTCGACCGTTCGGCAGCCTATGCCGCGCGCTATCTGGCGAAGAATGTTGTCGCGGCCGGCTTTGCCGATCGTGCCACCATCCAGCTTGCCTACGCCATCGGCGTATCTGATCCGCTGGCAGTCTATGTGGACCTGCATGGCACTGGCCAGGTGGATGAAGCCAAGCTGGAGAAGGTTCTGCGCGAGGTGATGAACCTGCGTCCGCGCGGCATCCGCGAGCATCTCGGCCTCACCAAGCCGATCTATGCCCGTACCGCTGCCTATGGCCATTTCGGCCGGGCACCGGAAGCCGACGGCGGCTTCTCCTGGGAGAAGACCGATCTGGTGGACGCGCTGAAGACCGCGCTGACCTGATCCGCATAGATATTTAGCCGGGCGGGTTCCTGCCCGGCGCAAAACATGACGAAATCTCGGGCCCCGTACTGCCCCACGGGGCCCGAGACACGTACAGGTTGTGGATATCCGGAATTTTCTGAGTCGCCGATGAGCCTTGATCCCGAAACTCACGGCGCGTTTTACGGCCGACGTGTTGGCAAACGCCTGCGCCCGCTTCAGCTGGCCCAGATGGAAAGCGCCCTGCCGCGCTTTCTCCTCTCTCTTGAAGACATCAATGACCCCTTCACCCTGTTTCCCGAACGGCCCGAGGCGCTGTGGCTGGAAATCGGTTTTGGCGGAGGGGAACATCTGCTGGCCCACGCGACCCGGAAGCGCAGAACCGGCTTTATCGGCGTAGAGCCCTTCCTCAATGGCATGGCCCGCATGGCGGGCGAGCTTGGCGCGACCGATCTCACCAATATCCGCCTGTTCAATCAGGATGCGGCCCTGCTGATCGATCGTCTGCCGGATGCCTGCCTTGCGGGAGCAGACCTGTTTTATCCCGACCCATGGCCCAAGCGCCGCCACTGGAAGCGCCGGTTCGTGCGCCCGGATAATCTGGACCGTCTGGCCCGCGTGATCCGCCCCGGCGGTACTCTGCGTGTCGCGTCCGATGTGCCCCATTATGTGGGCTGGACGCTGGCTGAAATCCGCGCGCATGGCGGTTTCGAATGGCAGGCCGAAACCGCGGCGGACTGGACCACCCCTTACCCGCACTGGCCCGGCACCCGCTATGAAGCCAAGGCCCTGCGAGAGGGGCGCATTCCCTCCTATCTCACTTTCTTGCGGCGCTAGAGCATTTCATCATCGGGAGGCGATCTTCCGCAAGGGTGATGCGGTGGGATGTCCGTAAAGGCATGAGGCCCAGAAACGGGTCCATCCTCTAAAAATCCCGATCCAGCGGATCTGTTACGCGCGATGCAGGATGGCCGCCACATGGAAGCCGCCTTCGCACCAGCACACGAAATGACCTTCAGACAGAATGAGAATAACCTCCTCATTCTTGTCCGCAGGTGCCCCATCGACAGCGCGTGCATGCTCGCACCAGCCGAAGCGGCCCTGTTCATTTATGCCTAACAAAAAGTTTCATGTGAAACATTGCCGGCAGGTGAACCCCGCCGACAATCGCCCTGCGATTGCGCTTCAGTGCCCCTCGCCCGCCTCTGCCAGTGCGCGCAAACCCTCCTCATAGGTCGGGTAGGCCAGTTCCACGCCCAGCTTTTCCTTCAGCAAGGTGTTGGAGACCTTCTTGCTTGAAGCCCAGAAGGTCAGCGCCATCGGGCTCATCGCCTTCGCGGCCTCCTCGAAGGGAACGACAGGCGGCGGTGGCAGGTTCAGCAGGCCTGCACCAAAGGCAATGGGATCTCCGGGCACTGCAGGGCGGTCGTCGGTCACATTCAGGATGCCGTCGAACCGCTGCTCCACCACTGCAACAACAGCGCGCGCCACATCTTCCACATGGATGCGGTTGAACACCTGCGCCGGTTTGTCGATGATGCGTGCCTCGCCTGCCCGCAATTGCGCCAGCACATTACGGCCGGGTCCATAGATGCCGGCAAGACGCAGAATGCCCACCGCAATGCCGCGCGCCGCGCCAAAGGCGGTCCACTGCGCCTCGGCATCCAGCCGCCGTTGCAGGCGCGGGCTGCCACCATGGGCCTCAGAGGCTTCATCCACCCAGCCACTCTGATGATCGCCATAAACACCAAGGGTGGTGAGATAAACCACCTGCTTCACGGCACTCTGCGCCAGCACATCGCCGGCAAGACGGAGCACCGGGTCTCCCTGCATATCCGGTGGCGCGGAGACGATCAGGATGTCAGTGCTCTTGAGTGCTTCGGCCAGTTCGGCGGTAAGGGTTTCGCCATCGAACACAAGTGGGCGCACCCCCGCCGGCATGCGGGCCAGCCCTTCCGCCGTGCGGGCCGTGCCCACAACAGGTGAGAACAAGCCGGGACGCGTGGTCACCAGATGACGGGCGCAATAGCCAAGACCAAGTGCGGTGAGGGCGAGGGAGGAAGAATGTGTCATCCCTGCAGGATGAAGCCCGCCTGCCGCCGGAGCAAGGCGACATGCTGCCCTATTTACCATCTGTTCGCAGATGAAGTGCTTTGCCGGGTGACATTAAAGCAAAGCCGGATGATGAAAGCGGCCTCCTGAAAAGGCGCGCATTGCCTCTATGCTATGCCCTAACACGCATGCATGCATGAAAGCCGGCTATCCTGCCTGTTCCACAAGGCCGGCCTGCCACTCCTCCAACACCTCCGGCTCCTGTTCTGGCATGCTGAAGCGGTGCGCATAATCAGCAAAATCTGACGGAGCTAACAGGCGCGAGAGCGCCCAAACCGCCGCCCCACGCACCAGCGCGGAGGAATCATGCAGGTGCGGTTCGATGGCATCCAGCATGCCCGCATCTTGGCTGTTACCCATCGCGATCAGGATATTGCGCAGGAAACGCTCCCGCCCCACCCGCTTCACCGGGCTTTTCGTAAAGCGGGCGCGAAAGGCCGTATCATCCAGCGCCGCGAGCTCGCGCAGGTCCGGCGCATCATTCTCCGCGCGCGCGGCCAGCTTCATCTCCTGCCCGGCCTGGGCGAACTTGTTCCAGGGGCAGGCCGCCAGACAATCATCGCACCCATAGATGCGATTGCCCAGCAGCGGGCGCATCTCACGCGGGATCTGCCCCTTCAGCTCGATGGTGAGATAGGACACGCAGCGTCGCGCATCGATACGATATGGCGCGGGGAAAGCATCGGTGGGGCAAGCGTCGATGCAGGCGCGGCAGGAGCCGCAGCGGTCTCGCTCCGGCTCACCATAAGGCAGCTCCAGCGTAGTGGAGACCGCCCCCAGAAACAGCCATGAGCCGAATTCGCGTGAAACCAGATTGGTGTGTTTGCCCTGCCAGCCCAGCCCACCGGCTTGGGCCAGCGGCTTTTCCATCAAGGGGGCAGTGTCCACGAACACCTTCACATCCCCCTCGCCCGCCGCAGCCAGCAGGCCACGCGCCACGCGCTTGAGGCGGGCCTTGATGATCTCGTGATAATCATCTCCCCGCGCATAGACCGAGATCGCCCCCTTTCGGGGATGAGCCAGCACAGCGCGCGGATCCTGCTGCGGCCCATAGTTCAGCCCCAGCATGATAACGGAGCGCATCTCGCTCCACAGGGTCAGCGGGTCCGCGCGCCGGTCCAGCGTGTCTTCCATCCAGCCCATATCGCCATGTGCGCCGGTGGCCACCCACGCACGCAACCGCGAACCCGCAACCGGAATGGTGCGCGGATCAGCGATGACCATGGCGTCGAACCCCTCGGCGCGGGCGAGTTCGCCGGCATGCGCCGCAAGGTCCGGGCCGGAAAGAAGGGCGGTGCGTTTCTTCAGAAATCCAGATCCGCATATGTGCTGGAAGGCGGCATGCCCGCGATGCTCTCTGCCAGCAGGGGCCGGAAGGACGGGCGCGATTTCATGCGAGCATACCAGTCCCGCGCGAAATCATCCTCATCCCATGGCACATCGCCCAGATAATCGGCAACGGAGAGATGGGCCGCGGCGGCAAGGTCTGCCTGCGTCATCTTCTCACCCGCCAGCCATTTGCGGCCGCGGGCCAGCCAGCCGATATATTTGAGATGATAGCGCAGGTTGTTCTTGGCCATGCGCAGCGCCTGCGTATCCGGCGCACCGCCGCCCTGATTGCGGTTCATGTAGCGCTTGTAGATGCGCTCGCGCACCAGTGGCTCGGTCGCCTCCACGAACATCTTTTCATGGAACCAGCTGGTGAGCCGGCGCACCTCCACCCGTTCACCGGGATTATCCGGCATCAGGCGGTGCGGGCTCAGGGCCAGACCGCGGGTTTCATCGAGCCATTCGGCAATGATGGTCGCGCCCGGAACTGATTCGAGCTGCTCCTCCACGATCACCGGCGTTTCTCCCGCCGGGTTCAGGGCGAGGAATTCGGGCCGGCGATCCCAAACCCTTTCCTCAACCAGTTCCGGCTCCAGCCCATATTCGGACAGAAGCAGGCGCACAAAGCGGGAATGGGGACAAAATGGATGGTGATGCAGATACATGGGGCAGATTTCAGACATCTTCTGGCAGGTCGCCGAACGCGAGCTGGCCTGCCGGGGGGAAAGGGATCCGGACGTCCCGTTGACCCCATGCTTAGTGGCGGATTCTTTCTGTTTGGTTCCCTGCCCGCATGTCATGGCAAGACCGGGGTGCCGTGCAGCGCCGCGAGAGCCCCATAGGCCACCTCTCCATGGCGTGAGAAAGGCATGCAGGCTGTTTCGCCTTTTGGCTGAAACGGAAAAAACACCAAACTCGTGAAGGATCGCGCGTGATGCGAACCTGCATGACCCAATCGCTCCCGCCCCGTGCCGCCATCGCTGTGGCGCGTCCCCGGCAAAAAGAGCATAAAGCCCCCGCCTGATATTCGCCCTTCCGGCGCGAACATCGCACTTGTCCCCCTGAGGGTGCGGAAAGGCTTGGCCCATATGCCGAAGCCTCACCCTGCCCGGCTTTTCGGAACCTCGCGCCCATGACCATTGGCGACATGCTCGGAGCCCTCTTCCTTGGCCTACTGGAAGGTCTCACCGAGTTCATCCCGGTTTCCTCCACCGCTCATATCCTTCTGGCTGGTCACTTTCTCGGCATCCAGAACACGGGGCACACCTTCGAGGTGCTGATCCAGCTGGGCGCGGTGCTGGCCATTGTCACCGTCTATTTTGAACGCTTCCTGCGCGTGGCGCGCCAGTTGCCAACCAATCCGGGTGCGCGCCGGTTTGTGCTCAGTGTTGTGGTTGCCTTCCTGCCGGCGGCCGTCATTGGCGCATTCGCGCATGGCTTCATCAAGAGCGTGCTGTTTGAAGCGCCGATGCTGATCTGCGTGATGCTTATTCTCGGCGGCATCGTGCTGCTTTTCGTGGACCGGCTGGTGTCCGCGCCGCGCTTCAACAACGCCATGGGTTTCCCCCTGCCGCTGGCACTCAAGGTGGGCTTTTTCCAGTGTCTGGCGATGATCCCCGGCGTCTCGCGCTCCGGCTCCACCATTGTGGGCGCGATGCTGATGGGCGTGGACAAGCGGGCGGCAGCGGAATTCTCCTTCTTCCTCGCTCTGCCGACGATGCTTGGGGCCTTCACCTACGATCTCTATAAAAATTACGCCAATCTCTCGATTGATGATGGATTGCAGATCGGCATCGGCTTTGTCGCGGCCTTCTGCTCGGCCGTACTGGTGGTGCGCTCGCTGCTGGATTTCGTGAGCCGTCATGGTTATGCGCCGTTCGGCTGGTGGCGCATCATTGTCGGCGTGCTAGGCCTTATCGGCCTGACCGTGCTGGGCTGACAGAACCAGCTGCATCTCCAGCGGGTGGCAACCCATATTCCAGACGCATGACGGCACAAAAGATTGAAGCGTTTCACCGGCCGGTGAAACGCTTCAATTCTTTGCGGTGCCTGCGAATGAAGCTCAGGGCTTGGTGCCCACCACCACACGACCGAAGCCATTTTCGGCATTCTTGCTGTCCGGGATAAAAGCGCCGCTCACAAAGCCGCCAATACCGCCGATGATACCACCGATCACACCACCGGCCGGCCCGCCAATCACACCTCCATAAGCCCCGCCGGTAAGGCCGGCCGTGCCGCCCATCACAAGCGCGTTCTTAAGGCCGCCGCCGTTCACGGCATCCAGGGCGAGATCATCAAGAGCATTGATTGCGATGGTGGTGGTGGTCATATCCGTCATCCTCTGGCGCGGCCATCCGGCCCGCTGTGTTGAAGAGAGAATGCCCTGCCTCCACTGACAGCAACCTTACAGATTCATCACCCATTCAAGCGCACATGAAAAAGGCCCCGCTCCAGTCCGGACGGGGCCTTTTTCATGTTCAGTTTCAGGCTCAGCGGGTTCGCCCGCCGGTCATCCGCCCGGGCCTTAGCTCTGCTCGTGCTTCGGCTTCTCGGCGGCAAGGCGTCCGAAGTCCGGCGCATCCGTTTCCTGACCCATCTCGATGATGGAACGGCGGATGGCGCGGGTGCGGGTGAAATGATCGAACAGCGCATCCCCGTCCCCATAGCGGATGGCGCGCTGGAGGGCCGTGAGATCTTCGGTGAAGCGGCCCAGCATCTCCAGCACCGCCTCGCGGTTATAGAGGAACACATCGCGCCACATGGTAGGGTCGGATGCCGCAATGCGGGTGAAGTCACGAAAACCGCCAGCCGAGAACTTGATAACCTCGGATGCCAGGCTGTCTTCCAGATCCGCCGCCGTGCCCACGATATTGTAGGCGATGAGATGCGGCAGATGGCTGGTGATGGCCAGCACCAGATCATGCCGGCGCACATCCATCACTTCCACATTCGCACCCATGGCGCGCCACAGATCGATCAGCCGCGCCACCGCATCCGCATCCGCCCCTTCCGGCGGCGTCACGATGCACCAGCGGTTCTCGAACAGGCTCGCAAAACCGGCATCCGGGCCGGAAAACTCCGTGCCCGCCACCGGATGGGCCGGGATGAGATGGGCATGGGCCGGCACATGGGGCGCCATGGCGGACACCACTGCACCCTTGACCGAGCCGACATCGGTAAGAATGGCGCCGGGCTTCAGCACCGGCCCCACCTGCGCCGCCACCACGCCAGCCGCACCCACCGGCACGCACACGATCACCACATCCGCATCACGCGCGGCCTCGGCAGCACTCTCGCTCACCTCATCGGCAAAGCCGAGTTCGCGCACGCGGGCGCAGACGGCGGGATCCTGATCGGCCACCACCAGAGTGCCTGCCAGCCGTCGCTCGCGCACCGCGCGGGCAATGGATGAACCGATGAGACCCGCGCCGACAATGACCAGCCGGTTGAACAGAACCGGGATCACGCGCCACGCTCCGCATCCGCCTTGCGTGCCATGAATTCGGCAAGGGTCGCCACGGTGATGCGGTTCGCCTCTTCCGAACCCACGGTCATGCGCAGGGCATTGGGCAGGCCATAGGAAGCCACGACCCGCAGAATGATGCCCCGGCTGGTGAGGAAGGCATCAGCCTCCTTCGCCGTAAAGCCGGGTGTCTCGGGGAAATGGATCAGCAGGAAATTCGCAACCGAGGGCGTGACCTTCAGGCCCAGCTTCTCGAACTCATTCGTCAGCCAGGGCAGCCAGCGGGCATTGTGGTCCCCCGCCAGTTCCACATGGGCCTGATCGGCAATCGCAGCGGCACCTGCCGCCAGTGCAGGCGTATTCATGTTGAACGGCCCGCGCACACGGTTCAGCGCATCAATCACATCCGCCGGCCCCACAGCCCAGCCAATCCGCAGCCCGGCAAGGCCATGGATCTTGGAGAAGGTGCGGGTCATCAACACATTCGGAGCGGAAAGAGCGAGTTCGAGACCCACCTCATAATCATTGCGCCGCACATATTCGGCATAGGCCGCATCCAGCACCAGCAGCACATTGGCGGGCAGGCCCGCATGCAGGCGACGCACCTCGGCGATCGGCAGATAGGTGCCGGTCGGATTGTTGGGATTGGCCAGAAACACCACCTTCGTGCGTGCGGTAACGCAGGCGAGAATGGCATCCACATCCGCTGTCAGGTTCTTCTCGGGGGCCACCACCGGAGTGCCGCCGGCCGCCAGCGTGGCGATGCGGTAGACGAGAAAGCCGTGCTCGCAATAGATGGCCTCATCGCCCGGCCCCACAAAGACATGGGTCGCCAGATTCAGCAGCTCATCGGAACCCGCGCCGCAGATGATGCGGGCCGGGTCCAGCCCATAGGCGCGGGCGATCGCCTCACGCAGCACCGTGGCGGAGCCGTCCGGGTAGTCTTCCAGCTTTGTGCCGGAGGCGGCATAGGCTGCAACGGCCTTCGGGCTCGGGCCAAGCGGGGTTTCGTTGGAGGAGAGCTTGTAGACCTTCTCCACACCCTGCGCATGGCTCTTGCCCGGCACATAGGCGCTGATGGCGCGCACGCCATTGCGGGGCTCGGGGCGCGAGGGGGAAGACAACTTGGCGGACATGAAAAAACTCCGGAACGGTAACAGGCCCTGAAAGATCCTGACAGGTGGCATACACCCGCAATGGCCCGCATTCACGCATATTCATGTCCGTGGCCATCAGGTGCGACCTGCTTCTTCGCAAACTGCGTTTAGGCAGATCAATCCGGACTGTCCAGCAAGAGGCATCGCGGTTTTCCGGACATCTTTATCCTGCCGATGGTAGCTTGTTACAAACCGGTTTCGGCTAGCAGGCCTGTTTTCTGGCAATGCGCGCAAGCGAATGCCCTGAAAAACATTGAAAAGTTGGGAAATGGCATGGACTTCACGGTTGCAACCAAACTCTTCGCCGCGCTTTTTGCCATCATGAACCCGCTCAGCACCCTGCCGGTCTTCCTCGCCCTGACTGCCGATCTGTCGCAGCAGGATCGTCACAAGGCGATGCTCAGCATGCTGGCAACGATTGTCGTCGGCTCCATCGTGTGTGCCATCGCCGGACAGGCCCTGCTCTCCATGTTTGGTATCAACGTACAGAACTTTCGGCTCGCCGGCGGTCTGATTGTGCTGCTGATCGCCCTGAATATGCTGAATGGTGAGGACCACAGCTCTCATCATGGCACGGAAAAGGAGCAGGGCACGTTTCAGGCGGCGGCAAGCACGGGCGTCTATCCGCTGGGCATCCCGCTGACCTTTGGCCCCGGCACGATCGCCACTCTGGTCATCTTCGCCCCCGAGACCGGAACAACTGCGGGCCTGCTGGGCTACTCAGCCGGGCTTGGCAGCTATCTTGTGTTTTTTGGCGTCCTGCTGTTTCTCGCCCCTGGCATTTCGCGCTGGCTTTCGCCCATGGCGCTCTCCATTTCCAAACGCATCATGGGCATGATTCTCGCCGCCATCGCCGTGGAAATGATAACAGCCGGCCTGGGCAAAATCTTTCCCGGCTGGTTGGCGGGCTAGGGTCGGGGTGCAATCCGGCACATGGGTCATGTGCGAGCACGGTCGCATTTTCAGGCGGCGGAAACATCCACGCGGTGAATGGCGGCATGGCTGCCCACATGCACCAGACTGCGCACACCGGCACCCGCGGCTTTCAGTGCCGCAGCGGCCTCCTCAACCTGCTGGCCGGGAGGAACAGAGAGCAGCAACGCCGCGCCATCCAGCGCCACATCGGGGGCAACCAGCACATCCATGCTGGCCGGTAGCGCGTGAGAAACAGCCGCATTCCATCCGGACACGCGCAGGGAGAAGATCTCCACCTCGCGCACAGCGGCATCCCGAATGGGATGCGAGACCACAAACACCGGCAGGCCGGCAGGATGGTCAGCCCGTTCCACGAAGGGCAGGCGGGCAATGATCTTGGGTGCCCCCTCTGCTTCCAGCGCACTCCACCAGGGCGTACCTGTTCCGACGGCGGCGGGCAGCAGGCCCAGATCGCCCTTTGAGGCGGCCACAGCCGTAATCACTGCCCCCGCGCCCATATGCGGCACGAACGGCACGGTGAAGCCAAAATGGAAGCGGGCGCTGTCCCGCATCGCCGGCTCACCCACCTCAAGGTCGGCATGCACGGCATAGGGGGCCTGTACATAGGTGAAGGTGGCGATGATGACGCGCCAGATGCTCTCCACCGTATCGAGTGGCAGCAGGCCATGGTGACGCTCCACCAGCCGGCGCATCATGTCGGCCTCACGCGCGGGGCGAAAGGCCGAGCCTTCGGATGCGCCGCGCTTCACAGCAACCAGCCGGTCGATGATCTCGCTGCGCTCCATCAGGAGGCGATGCATGGTCTCGTCGATGCGGTCGATTTCGGCGCGCAGGTCGGCGAGGGAAGATGAAGTTGCGTCTTTGGTCATGGCCGCTCACCGGGGTGAAGCGCGAGGATTAACGGGAATGGCCGTGAAGATCAAAGAGAAGATCGTGAAAATATCACGGCGGGCCGATCCAGCACCTTTCAGGGACAAGCCTGCCGGGCTGCCCCACCATGTCAGCGTCCCTCTTTTTCAGGCCTGCGCCTTGTCATCCGCAATGAACGGACGCTCTTCCGCATGAGCGGTTTGCGTCACGCAACCATGCGCCCGCCGAACCTATGCTGAAGCTTTGCCCAACACGCCGACCATGCCTTATTTTTCATCCGGCGGCGGGACATGAGCTGAAGTGCGTGCAGATGTGTCTGGTGCCGGCTCAGGAACTTTCAGCGGTTCAGCACGCCGCGCCGCAGCCTCCCGCGCCGCGCGCAGCACCGGCTTGTAGAAACCGGCGCTAAAGCCCGCCACCAGCCAGTAGACCAGTCCGCCGGCCAAGCCTGCCGCAATGACAAAGAACGGGTCACCCACCACCACCGCATCGCCCGGCTGCGGCCCAAAGCTGGTGCCCAGCTGGCCATCTGCCAGCCCGGCCCCGATCCATGCGGACACCACGCCATTGGCCGCATGAAACAGCCATGAGCGCACAGCGAACAGCTCCGAGAACAAAATGCCCGGCGCCGCGACCATCCACATGAAGGAGAGCAATGTGACCAGAAGCGTGACGCTGGTGACAACAGCCAGCATCACACCCATCAGCATTTCATCGGCGGCGGCGGTCTGGAACAATGTGCCCACCTGCCATTCACCAATGACAATGACCGCCGCACCCGCCACCACGGCACAGAAATAGCCCAGCGGCACCAGCAGGCCACGCACCAGAAAGCGGGCGATATTGTCGATGGGGTCAGAACCCCGTGTCTGCGTGCTCATGCCAGGCCGGACTCGATCAGGTCATGCATCTTTCGGGGATGTCTGATGCAGGGAGATGCGCTGCCCAGAGCCTCAGTCCTCGATCGCCGCCATGGCGCGAAAAGCGAGGCGCTCACGGGCGGAGAGCTTCTCGCTCTCGCTCTTGAGCTGACCGCAGGCAGCCAGAATATCGCGCCCGCGCGGCGTGCGCACAGGGCTGGCATAACCCGCACGGAACACGATGTCCGAAAAACGCTCGATGGTGTCCCAGTCGGAGCACTCATATTGCGTGCCGGGCCATGGGTTGAAGGGAATGAGGTTGATCTTGGCCGGCACCCCTTCCAGCAGCTTCACAAGCGCACGGGCATCGGCTGGGGAATCATTCACGCCCTTCAGCATCACATATTCAAAGGTGATGCGCTTGGCGTTGGAAGCCGCCGGATAGGTGCGGCAGGCGTCCATCAGCGCCTTGATGGGGTACTTCTTGTTGATCGGCACCAGCACATCGCGCAGATCATCGCGCACCGCATGGAGCGAGATCGCGAGCATCGGCCCGACCTCGCGGCCGAGTTGCTCGATCTGCGGCACCACGCCGGAGGTGGAAACGGTGATGCGGCGCTTGCCCAAACCCAGCCCTTCGCCATCCGAGAGGATCTCGATGGCTTCAGAGACGCTGTCATAGGCATAGAGCGGCTCGCCCATCCCCATGAAGACGATATTGGTCACCAGACGGTCACCCTCGGTGGGCAGGCCGGGGCCGGTGGCGCGTTCACGGCCGGGATAGTCGCCGAGACGGTCGCGGGCCACCATCACCTGCGCCACGATCTCGGCAGCGGTCAGGTTGCGCACGAGACGCTGGGTGCCGGTGTGGCAGAAAGAGCAATTGAGCGTGCAGCCCACCTGGCTGGAGACGCACAGCGTGCCGCGATCCTTCTCGGGGATATAGACCGCCTCGATATCATGAGGCCGTTCACCGGGATGGTCCGCCGGAAAACGCAGCAGCCATTTGTGGGTGCCATCCTGCGAGACCTGTTCCATCACGATCTCGGGACGCGCCAGCGTGTAGTGTTCGGCCAGATGCGCGCGCAGGTGCTTGGAGACGTTGGTCATCTCCGAAAAATCAGTGGCCCCGCGCAGATAGATCCAGTGCCAGAGCTGATTCACGCGCATGCGCGTTTCGCGCTCGGACACGCCGATGGCGGCAAGCGCCGCGCCCAGACGCTCCCGGCTCAATCCGGCAAGCGAGGGAAGGACGGCCTCAGCCGTGGGCAGCGGGGCAGCTTGGGTCATGGTGCGTTCAGCAAGGGCAAGGTCAGGGGCAGCGCTCATGGCGCCATACATACTGCCGATTGCGGCATCTTTCCATCACGAGCACGCGAATGGACGCAGATAAGCTGCATGCCCCCGTGGTTCGCGGCCATCTTCCGCCCAATTACCGGGCTTCCGGCCACCCGGACATGAAAAAGGCCCGCACATTTCTGCGCAGGCCTGAAATTCACCCGGTTGTCCGGTCCGACAGGGAAAACCGGGGGCCGCCCCTGAGTGAGCGGCTCAGCGGCACTCGCGCGCGGCGCGGTCCAGAGCGGCTGAAATACCGTTCAGGGAATAGGTATCGGTGGTGACATTGCCACGACCGGAGGTGCCGGTGAACACCAGATCCTTCCCGCCACGCATGGCCGTGACCAGACGCGCCTCATCGGAAACATTGCGCACCCATGCGCCCTGATCCTTGGTGTAGAGCTGGAGAGAGAGAGAGCCGACTTTCACAGTCGCCTCGCTGTCTGCACGCATGGGATAGCCAACCGTGATGCTCACCTCTTCCTTCACCTTCTCACCCGGACGGGTGGAAATGAAGAAATAGGCCGGATCCCGGTTCAGACCGGCAGGCGCACGCGTCTTGGGCTGGGAAATGGCATAGCAGGTCTTCGGGTTTCCAGTGGAAACATAGACGCTCCAGTCGCCGAACTGGGCGATGGGCTTGGACTGGCCCTGGGCCAGGGCAGGTGCAGCAGCCAGAAAGGCGAGACAGATACCGAGGAGTGTCGGACGGACATGACGGGGTGCCATGGCTTCTCCTTTTCGCCGGTCCCGCAGGGCGGACAGCCGGAATTGAGGTTCAGAGCCTGTGCGCCGCGTGGTGCGATCAAGGCGGACGAAATGAGGACGGACGCGTCGTGGCCTTTTCTTAGACCAAGGACTCCATCCTTCTCAATGCAGGAACTGCATGCAAACCAGCGATTCGCATGGAACACCCCCCTGCCCGCCACTCTCGCCCGCAACAGCGCGGATGAGCACTCACAAGACTTTGCGGCGAAATTGGACAAGGGACTGGACGACATTTCCCCTGTTCCACAATCTCCCCGTTGGGTTAACCATTTATAACCAGCCGGCGCACGTCCGGCGCCAGGGAGCACGACCATATGAAAGCGGTTCTTTGCGAGCGTCACGGGCCGGCGGATCAACTCACACTGGTGGACCTGCCAGACCCGCAGCCCGGCCCCGGCGAGGTGCTGGTGAAGGTGCGGGCAATAGGGCTTAACTTCTTCGATACGCTCATTATTCGCGACATGTATCAGGTCAAGCCACCCCTGCCTTTTTCTCCCGGTGCGGAGTTTTCCGGCGAGGTCGAGGCGCTTGGGCCGGGCGTCTCCGGCTTCGCCATTGGCGACCGGGTCTGCGGCTATGTGACCTATGGGGCCGCCCGTGAAAAAGTCATCGCACCTGCCCGCTTCCTCGCCCGCATGCCGGATGATCTCGATCATGTGACCGCCGCCGGACTCATCGTTACCTATGGCACGGCGCTCTATGCCCTGCGGGATCGTGGCGAACTGAAGGCAGGTGAGTCGCTGGCGGTGCTGGGGGCTTCAGGAGGGGTGGGTCTGGCTGCGGTGGAACTGGGCAAGGCACTGGGGGCGCGCGTGATCGCCTGCGCCTCCTCACAGGAAAAGCTCGACTTCGCCATCGCCCATGGTGCGGATGCCGGCCTGAACTACAGCGCGGAGGACCTGAAAGCCGGACTGAAAGCCTTTGGCGGAGAAGGCGGGTTGAATGTGGTCTACGACCCCGTGGGAGGTGCCTATGCCGAGCAGGCCTTGCGGGCATTGGGCTGGCTGGGCCGGTTTCTGGTGGTGGGATTTGCGGCGGGCGAAATTCCCAAGCTGCCGCTTAATCTGTTGCTGCTGAAGAACTGCGACGCGCGCGGGGTCGCCTTCGGCACGCAGGCCCGCAACAATCCCGAATGGCTGCGCGGGACGGTGGAGGAACTCATGGCCTATGCCAGGGCCGGCAAGATTTCCGCCCATGTGGATGTCACCTTCCCGCTCGCGGAATGTGCCGCCGCCATTGGCGAGATTGCCGGCCGCAAGGCAAAGGGCAAGGTGGTGCTGACTGTCTGATTCCCGCTCACGCAACGGCGCGCCAGCAAACGGCTCTATGCAAAGCCCAGATAGGCAGACAGCGTCACGGTAGAGAGCACGGTCGTGATGAGAATGACGCGACCGGTCAGGGCAGCTTCGCGCCCATGGAGTTCCGCCAGCATGAACGGCCCTGCCCCTGTCGGCAGGGCTGCCAGCAGAACGGCGGTGTGCACGGCAAGCGGCGACAGGCCAAGGATTGGACCCGCGATCAGCCAGGTCAGCGCCGGCTGCACGATCAGCTTCAGGAAAACCAGAAGGCTGGTCACGCTCCAGCGGATCTTGACCTTGCTCTGGCCACTGCCAGCCAGAAACACGCCCAGAGTAATCAGAGCGCATGGCGCAGCCGCTCCCCCCAGAAGCGCGGTCAGCCGGCCCACCGGTTCCGGCAGCGTCCAGCCCGAGAGCAGCACCACCGCGCCCAGAACAGGGGCAATCACCAGCGGGTTTTTTGCAAGCGCCCGCAAGGTCTTCCAGGCGATATCCCGACCGCGGGCGGAAGATTGCAAACCGCATTCGATCAGCACGATGGCAAAGGCGAAGTGAACGCAGGCGGTGAGGATGGTCGCGATCAGGGTCAGAACCAGACCCTGTTCACCAATCACCACCAGCACGAGGGGAAAACCGATAAAGCCGACATTGGCATAGCTGGCATTCAAGCCATCAATGGCAGCATCCGCCAGCAGACTGCCCTGCCGCATCCGGAACCAGATGGTGATGGCAAACACGATGATGTTGCCCAGCATGAAAGCCAGTATGAAGCCCGGCTGCCAGACCTCTGCGCGCGGGGCCGTGGCCATGATGTCGAACAACAGCGTGGGCAGCGCCAGATAGACCACCAGCCGGTTAAGCTCCCGCGTGGCGGCCGGCCCCAGTGCGCCATAACGGCGTGCCATCCAGCCAATCAGCACCAGAGCAAAAATCGGCAGGACGATGAGCAGATTGGACAACATGACACACCCGGACAGTCAGAGCTTTTTTCCTAGACCGCCGGAACAATTCAATCCAATGCTATAATCAGGCTCAATCAATGCGCTGAAGGTATCGAATGGATACGCGCCAGATGCGCTATTTCGTGGCGCTTGCAGAGACCCTGCATTTTGGGCAGGCCGCCGCGCGCATGAACATGTCGCAGCCGCCCTTCAGCCGGCAGATCGCCGCCATAGAGCGCGAACTGGGCGTGCGGCTGGTGAGCCGCAACTCCCGCAATGTGGCGCTGACGCAGGCCGGAGAACGGTTTTTGCAGGACTCACGCCGTGTGCTGGCCCAGTTCGATACCGCCTGCCGTGATGCCCGGCTGGTGGCGGAAGGGCAGAAAGGCGAACTGCGGCTGGGCTTCATGATGCATGCCGCACACCGCATCGTGCCCCACCTCGTGAGCCTGTATACAAGTCTACAGCCTGATGTGCGCCTCATTCTGGAAGAGGCCGTGCCGGTTGAAATCGACAGGATGATGCTTCAGGGCCGGCTGGATGCGGCCATCACCTTTGGTGAACGCCACTTCCCGCAATTGAAAGCCGTGCCCATCCTGAAGGATCATCTGCGTCTGATCGTGCCCTCAGGCCACAGGCTGGCGACGCGGGACATGATTGTTCCGCAGGATCTGGATGGGGAGAGCCTGATCGCGGCTCCCGGCACGACGGTGCCCACCGTGCGGGGCGCGATCGTGCGGTATTGCGAGAGTGGTGGTGTGATCCCCCATTTCAGGTTCGAGCCGCAATTGCAGCACACCATCATCCGGCTGGTTGCGGCAGGTCTGGGTATAGGGCTGGTGCCGGGCTCCATCTGTGACGAGACAATTCCAGGGATTGTTTCCCGCCCGCTCAGCCATGCCCCCACAATTGATGTCGTGCTGTTTGTGGCGCGGGAGACGACCAACCCCGCTCTGCCGGCCCTGATCGATCTGGTTCAGGCGGGGCACCTGTCCCGCAGCGCGGCGCTATGAAGGCGCTATACTGAACAGGCGCTAGAGACAGCGTACAAAAAAGCGCCTTTCCGGTCTTCAAACACGGAAAGGCGCTTTCAAATGTCTGTCGGCCACAGGCCTTAATCACTTGCCGGACTGGCGCAGCCCTTCAAAGGCATCATGGGCGGCGGTCTGATGATGCGGGGCGATATGCTCCGTCAGCATCCGCAGCGTACCCAGAAGCAGAGCGGCATCGTCCGTGTAGCCGATCACCGGCAGCACATCGGGAATCGCGTCCACCGGCATGATGAAATAGGCCAGCGTGCCCAGCAGGGCCGCGCGCACCTTCAGCGGTGTCCCGCGATCAAAGGCCGCGTAATAGGCGGAAAGCGCATCCTCGGCGAAGGGAACATGGGCCGCGGAGCGTTTCAGCTTGCCCCAGAAACCACGACGAACCTTGGCTTCATCACCAGCAGCCTTCGCTCCCTCATCGTTGGAGAGACCGCGCCACTCAAGTGCATTGGTCGAAGCAGTATGCGAATAACTCATGGCTCACACCAAAGTGTCAGATACCGAACCGGCAATGGCCTGCCCTCATCAGACTGAATTCCTGCTTTAGAGAATGGAACTCATTCGCAAGACGTCAAGCCAATCCACGCAATTAATAGTTGTTCTAATAAAAGAGAGGCAGCAATCTGCTGCGTTCACCCCAGCGGATAAACAGCCTCCACCAGATAGGGTCCACCACCCACGGAATCGCGTGAAGAAAACAGCACGAAACGGGGAACTGCGAATGCCGTGCTGCGGTAAGGGCTTCTCAATGCGAGATAATCCGCCACCTGCCGCGCTGATGCATCCCGCAGCCGGGCGAGCGTGACATGAGGGCGGAAGTTGCGCCCTTCCGCTTCCAGCCCCAGTCGCTGGAGGCGCCTTTCGACCTCGCCATGGAGATCCTGCAGGGCCAGACTGCTTCGAACCGCCGCAAAAAGTGATCGCGGCTTGCGCCCGCCAAACTGGTCCAGCCCATCCAGGGCCATCTCGAATGAAGGCCGGCGCACGGCGCCCAGCATGTCCATCACGTCACGGGCGGTGGCATCATCGACATCGCCGATGAAACGCAGGGTGACATGGTAATTTTCAGGATCAATCCAGCGCGCACCGGAAAGGCCACCTCTCAGGAAAGAGAGTTGCTGGCCCACCATGGGCGGGATTTCAAGGGCGGTAAACAGGCGTGGCATGCTGGCCTCCGCAAGACGCAACCCCGGCAACTTCCCCTGCCCTCCTGCGGAAGACGGGTGAGGCATCGCCGGCACCTTCGCTATCAAATCCCATTCATGTGAGGGTTAAAAGACTCTCGCTGCGTCATCCCCGAATCTTCCACCGCTGGCCACAGGTCCTATCAAGGCGCAGGCACCAGCACCTCGATCTCCAGCGCATCGGGCCGGCTGGTGACGAGATCACTGCGATAGCGCTCCATATAGAGATCGTTGGCCTCGACATTTTTCTCATCAAGATAATTGGCGATCAGCTCATAGGTGTTGTCCATATCGGCGAACGAGCCGGTGTGGGGAAACACGAACACCTTGCCGGCGTGTGAGGCCCCAAGCCGCACATTCTTGCCCAGCTTTTCCGTTGTCACGCCTGAGAATGGCAGTTGTGCCTCGAACTCGAAGCCCCGGTCATCGCTGGTGAGATAAACCGTAATCTGCTCCCCGGCCTTCTTCAGCCCCAGTCGCTCGCGCTCTTCATCCAGCGTGCGAAAGGATGCAACCAGCTTGTCATAGGCATCATCCCATGTGGCCTCACCGGAGAGGATGAGCACCGGCAGCGGGGCCAGCGTGCTTTCACTGGGCTTGAAATCAGAAGGGGTGGCGGGGCCCAGGGTCTGGGTTTCCACGGACTTGGGGTCGATAACCGGCGGCGCGGTGAGGTCTTCCTCGGACAAGGTGGTATCGACGGCCGCATGCTGCACCAGACCATGCCGGTGAGAGGGCGAAGCCGCATCCGCCGGCATGCCGGAGAGCAGGAACAGGAGCCCGCCAGAAAAGAGCGCAGTGGCGCCATTGCCGAGCCATGCAGCGACCCTCTGCTGCTGCCTGAAACGCACCATGCTCATGACCCTCCCGGCCCTGCCCGCTCACGTCTTCCGGCAATGCCGGTCGGTTTTCCTGCCCGCAGCCTGACGCACCGGCATATGGATAGGCTTTAACTGGCTGCGCAATACGTCTCAAGGGTGGCGCACGGGGTCTGGCGGGTCCATATAGAACGTGACAAGGCGTGATTGCTGCAAGGCTCGCCTTTCTCCCACACTCTCCGAACCCCTTCAGGACACTCCGATGGACCCGCTTGACCATCGCACCATTGCCGATCCTTCTCGTGGTAACAGTTCTCTTGGCGACATTTCTCTTGCTGGTCGTCCTTTTGTGAAGATGAACGGCCTCGGCAATGAGATTCTCATTCTGGATCTGCGCGAGCACCCGGTGGAGGTTTCGCCTGAAGCCGCTCGCGCACTGGCCCGTGCCGATGTTCTGCCCTTTGATCAGACCATGGTGCTTTATCCCCCGCAGCGGGCGGATACGGCGGCTTTCGTGCGCATTATGAACAATGACGGATCGGAGGCCTCTGCCTGCGGCAATGGCACGCGCTGCATCGCCGCTTATGAGACCGAACGTACCGGCCTGCCTCATACCCTGTTCGAAAGCCGCGCCGGCCTGCTGGACTGCACCGTGCGGGAAGACGGGCTTGTAAGCGTGGATATGGGTGCCCCCCGGCTGGAGTGGGCACAGATTCCGCTCTCCCATGATGTGGGAGATACCAGTGCCGTAATCGTGCCGGGCTTCGAGGCACTTGGCCCCGCTGCAATGGCCAGCATGGGCAACCCACATGCCACCTTTTTCGTGGCGGACGCCGATGCCGTGGATGTCGACGGACAAGGTGCGGCGCTGGAGCGTCACCCGCTCTTTCCGGAACGCGCCAATATTTCTTTTGCCAGCTTTGTATCTGCCGATCATATCAAGCTGAATGTCTGGGAACGTGGGGCCGGACGCACCCTTGCCTGCGGCACTGCCGCGTGCGCCGCAGGGGTAAATGCCGTGCGCACCGGGCGGTCAGGCCCTATGGTCACCGTGTCCCTTCCGGGTGGTGACCTCAAGATCCACTGGCGCGCGGAAGATGGCCATGTGCTGATGACAGGGCCGGTAGCCCATGAATTTACAGGCATTCTGACGACAGACATGCTGCACGAGCGGGCCTGATGTCCGCTCTTGAAGACCCCACGGTTCTGCCGGTTATGGCCTCACGCCCGCTTGTTGCATCCTTGTCGGCATCTCCGAAGGTCGAAACATTTGGTTGCCGGCTAAATATTTTGGAATCTGATGGTGTGCGGCAGGCTGCGGCAGAGGCCGGGCTGGACAATATTCTCGTCATCAACAGTTGCGCTGTCACCTCTGAAGCGGTGCGGCAGGCCCGCCAAGCCATCCGCCGGGCCAAGCGCGACAACCCGGACCTGCGTGTGGTGGTGACCGGCTGTGCCGCCCAGACCGAGCCCGAAACCTTTGCCCGCATGGCGGAGGTCGATCTGGTCATCGGCAATAGGGCGAAGACACAGTTCGAGACTTGGCGGGATGTTCGCCACAGCCTTGGTGCTGCCGGTCCTGATTTCGGCCTAGCCGCCGAACTGCGGGTGCGGGTGCAGGATATTTCTGATGTCCGCGAGGCCACGCCCCATCTTGCTGACCGCTTCGAGGGGCATACCCGCGCCTTCGTAGAAGTGCAGAACGGGTGCGATCATCGCTGCACCTTCTGCATCATACCCTATGGGCGCGGCCCTTCGCGCTCTGTGCCCATGGGCGCGGTGGTAAAGCAGGTGCGACGGCTGGTGGAGGCCGGCCATCACGAGGTGGTTCTGACCGGGGTCGACCTGACCTCTTATGGCGAGGGGCTACCAGGCACACCAAGACTGGGCCAGTTGGTGCGCACCGTGCTTCGCCTCGTGCCGGAACTCCAGCGCCTTCGCCTGTCCTCCATCGATGCGATTGAGGCGGATGATGACCTTCTGACAGCACTGGCAGAAGAAGAGCGGTTGATGCCACACCTTCATCTCTCGCTTCAGGCGGGTGATGATCTGGTTCTCAAGCGGATGAAACGTCGTCACTCCCGCAAGCAGGCTCTCGATTTTGTAGCCGACTTAAGAAACCGGCGACCCGATCTGGTTCTGGGAGCTGACATCATTGCCGGCTTCCCCACCGAGACCGAGATCCAGTTCCGCAATACACTGGCTTTCGTGGAAGAGGCCGGCCTCGCTTTCCTCCATGTTTTTCCCTATTCGCCGCGCACCGGCACCCCGGCTGCCCGGATGCCACAGGTGCCATCCGGTGAGATAAGCACCCGCGCCCGTCGTTTACGGGAGATGGGGCAGCATCTGCTGTTGCGGCATCTGGCGGCAGAGGTGGGGCAGCAGCGCAATGTGCTGGTGGAGGCGAACGGGCGCGGCCATACAGAGCATTTCACGCCGGTGCGCCTGTTGCGGGAAGTCCCGCGTGGCACACTGGCCCGTCTGCGGATCACCGGGCATGATGGAGTGCGGCTCATCGCGGCATGAAACTGAGAGGCTGGGTTACCCATTTCATACCAACTGCCCGTAAGCTATGGCATGCCGGGCAAGCGGATGCGCCGGGTGGCATCAGCACAAGCGTGCGGAACACGATGCATCTGCCCAAATCCGGCACCGTTTGAGATAACAGTCGCATTTTCCTCACGCGAACCTGTATCCAGTTCTCATGAAAATGCTTCAGAAACAGGGATGACATGAGCGAGCAGGACGGCAGCAAGAAACCCGGTTTCTGGAAGCGCCTCACATCAGGGCTGGCGCGCACCGCCACAAGCCTCACACAGGGCATCACCGACCTTGTCACCAAGCGCAAGCTGGATGCCGAGACTCTGGAGGAACTGGAAGACATCCTCATCCGGGCCGATCTGGGAACGGATACAGCCGTGCGCATTGTCGCCGCCGTGGCCAAGGGCCGCTACGATCAGGCGATCGACCCGGAAGAGGTGAAGGCGCTTATCGCTGCTGAGGTGGAGCAGATTCTCCAGCCCGTGGCCCAGCCTTTGGTGGTGGATGGCTCCAAGCGCCCCTATGTGGTGCTGATGGTTGGGGTGAACGGCTCTGGAAAGACCACCACCATCGGCAAACTTGCGGCCCAGTGGCGGGCCGAGGGCAAGAAAGTGGTTCTGGCCGCAGGCGACACCTTCCGTGCGGCAGCCATTGACCAGCTCAAGGTGTGGGGTGAACGGACCGGCGCGACTGTGATCGCGCGCGAGCCCGGTGCCGATGCCGCCGGTGTTGCCCATGATGCTATTGTGACCGCGCGTGAACAAGGCGCGGATGTGCTGCTGATTGACACCGCCGGCCGCCTCCAGAACCGCACGGAACTGATGGCCGAACTGGAAAAGGTGGTTCGCGTCATCAAGAAGCTGGAGCCGGATGCCCCTCACAGCGTGCTTCTGGTGCTGGATGCGACCGTGGGCCAGAATGCGCTTTCGCAGGTGGAAGTGTTCACGCGCGTGGCTGGCGTAAACGGGCTGGTGATGACCAAGCTGGACGGCACGGCACGCGGCGGCATTATGGTGGCCATTGCCGACAAACATCATCTGCCGGTTCATCTTATCGGTGTCGGTGAGAGCGCGGATGATCTTCAGCCCTTCACGGCACGGGATTTTTCACGCGCTCTTGTCGGTCTTTCCTGACAGATCAGACCGGTTTGCTGCGCAGTAAGAGTGCAGCAAACAAGCTGTTGGTGTGATGCAATATGGGCGCAAGGCGAATGGTTCAGGCCATTCGCCTTGCGCTTTTTTATGGTCGCCAGCGGTTTGTGGTTTTTGTATAATTGTATACGCTGTTTAAATTCAGTGATTTAGATTATTATTCTGGTGCCAAGGCCAATGAAAAAGCCTTAAGTGGTGCGCAATCCGCAGGCATCCACTGATGCAGGGCTTTGGCCCGCTTGCACCACCGGTCGTGCAGTACACCCATTTTACGAACAGCGGCCTCAGCAGGCATCTGGCAGCAATCCCGCATCCTTGATGCGCGATTGCCTTAAGGCTTGCTTCGCCCCGACAGGCTGTCCACCAGTTGCCGGCGCACGATTGCCTCGCTTTCGCGAGTCACACTCTTGCGGTCATGGTCAGCATCAATCGTCAGTGGCGGGCCGAAGGTCATGACGACATCAATCGCTCCATGCCGCAGCACTTCGAGCAGATGAGGAGCCAGATCCATGTCGCCGAACCAGGCCGCCTTGGCCCGATGCACACGGCCCATGGGCAGACCCTGCAGGCGCACATAGGCGATCGACAGCGGCTGAACAGTCACCTCGTCAGCATCCTCGAACGCATCACGCACAGCCCCCACCAATGCCGTGCGGAAAGGCAGAACCCGGTTACCATCCGAAGAGGTGCCCTCGGCGAACAACACCACCGGATCGCCCTCCTTGAGACGCTCGGCGATTTCCCGGTTCACGGCACCGGTTTCCTGCCGTCGCTGTCGGTTCACGAATACAGTGCGCTGGAATCTGGCCAGCATCCCCACCAGTGGCCAGCCCTCGACCTCGCTCTTGGCCACAAAAAACAGCGGCAGGCGCGAGCCCAGAACCGGAATATCCAGCCAGGAGGAATGATTGGACAGGATCAGCAGAGGCCGGCCCGTAGCCGGCTTACCTTCCACCCGCACCCGCACCCCGAGAGATGCCAGCAGGAAACGGTGATAAAGAACAGGGATGGTCCGCCGCACCGGCAGTTTCAGCTTCAGCGACAGCCATTGCAGGGGGATGCCAACAGCGGTGACAGCCAGAACCGCAGTTCCTGTCAGCGCCATGCGGACCTTGTCCAGAACACGTGAAGCGAGCGACTTTTCACCCATCAACTCATCCAGAGCATTTCTGGATGGGCCTGAGCCGTGGATTGGGCTCATGGCCGTATCTCCCGGTGCGCGCGGATCATCGCGGCTGCCGCGTGGCTGTTCTGCCGGTGGAAATCAGGATTTCTCGTCTTCATCAAGCGGCACGGCGTAAAGTTCCAGCCGGTGATCGCACAGCCGGAAGCCCAGCTTGCGGGCGATCTCAACCTGAAGGCGTTCGATTTCCTCATTCTGGAACTCGATCACCCGGCCGGTGCTGATGTCGATGAGATGGTCATGATGCTGCTCGGAGACCTGCTCATAGCGGGCGCGTCCATCCCCGAACTCATGTCGCTCCACGATACCGGCATCTTCCAGCATCTTCATGGTGCGGTACACGGTGGAAATGGAGATATTGTCATCAATCGCGACAGCGCGGCGGTGGAGTTCCTCCACATCCGGATGATCTTCCGCAGCAGACAAAACGCGCGCGATGATGCGGCGCTGGTCCGTCATGCGCATACCTCTTGAGAGGCAAGCCTCTTCGATGAGACTGGGCTTCCCGCTCAATGTCACCTCCAATGAAGAGAACCAGAACCGGCTGTCTTATCGCCCCCTACCGCGTGCGTCGCAAGGGGGCGAGAGCCAGAAATGCCTTTTGAAAGCATTCAAACTCGCGAAAACGGATCAGAAATCGCGGCGCAGCAACAGCGCATCGGCCGTTCCGCCATAATAACCCTTTCGCCGGCCAACCTGTTCATAACCGTAGCGGCCATAAAGACGCAGGGCCGCGCCATTGCCTTCCTCCACCTCAAGGAAGGATGTGGTGACACCCTCTGCCGCGAGCCGGCGCAAATGATGGGCAAGCAGCCCCGCCCCAAGACCCTGGCGACGCACGTCATCCGCTATGGCGATGGAGAGAATTTCTGCTTCCGGGGCAACCAGATGAGACAGGACAAACCCCACCACAACGCCGCGCGCACCTGAACTGACCACATGACCGCGCACGGACGGACTGCACAGCAGCCGTTCAAACTCATCCACATCCCAGCCACGGGCAAAAGCGCGGCTGTGCAGATGTGCCAGTGCGGGCGCATCATTTGCCCGTGCATCTCTCATGTGAGGTGTGGTCACGGGCCTCTGCCACCAGAACAGGAAGGAATCGAAGAAAAAGCTCATCGGCGGGCGATTCGCGCCTTGTCCTGCGGCTTCGCATCGGGAGAACGCAGATAAAGCGGCTTTGCTTCTGCCGTCTCGGGGCTGGCCGCAGCACCCAGCCGAGCAACCCATGCCACATCCGGAGCCGGGCTGGTTTCCACTGAAACAGGTGGTTTTTCCCCTGAAGGCCATGCATCCGCGAGCAATTGTGCACCAGACCCAACCAGCCGGGCCGGCCCCACAGCAACGGCACGGGCCGCCTCACGCACCGAGGTGATGCGCGGGGCGATGAGCGTGCGCCCGCCCGCGCCGAACATCTGGAGATAGACATGGCCGTGACGGGCATCGATGGCGCTCACCACCGGCATGGCATCATCATAGGCCAGAAAGGGCGCGGCCAGTGCCGAAAGCGTGGTGACCCCCACCACAGGCCGGTTCACCGTGAGCCCCAGACCGCGCGCGGCTGAAAGGCCCACGCGCAGGCCCGTGAAGCTTCCGGGGCCCACCGTGACACTGATGCGCCCCAAATCCTGAAACTCGATGCCGGCATGGGACATCACCTGCTCTACCAGCGGCACCAGCGACTCCGCATGCCCGCGCTCCATCAGCAGGGAATCACCAGCCATCACCCGGTCTTCCACCGTGTCGAGCACAGCAACAGAACAGGCGGCAAGCGCGGTATCGAGGGCGAGAATGTACATGGAGGTCAAATTCCTTTGGCCTCACGATTCACCGAAACGCTGGCAAACGGAAGAGGGCTGATCCATCACCTTGCCAAAAGGTTAATGGCCAAGGGATGCGGAAGGCACAAAAAACCGCCGGAGGAAGTGCCCTCCGACGGTGGATCCTTGAAAAAGACGGTTTCAGGCGGCCTGCACTTCCAGCACCTCGGGAACGAAATGCTTGAGCAGGTTTTCCACCCCATGCTTGAGCGTGGCGGTGGAAGATGGGCAGCCCGAGCAAGCGCCCTTCATGTTGAGATACACCACGCCATCCTTGAACCCGCGGAAAGTGATGTCGCCACCATCGCTCGCCACAGCCGGACGCACGCGGGTATCCAGCAGTTCCTTGATGGTGTCGACCAGGCTGGCATCCTTGGGATCGAAGAATTCTTCTCCGTCTCCCATCGCAAGCGCCGAGTGGTCGGAGACCACCGGTGCACCAGACATGAAATGCTCCATGATGGCACCAAGAATGGCGGGCTTCATCTGCGCCCATTCCCCTGTCCCCTTGGTGACGGTGATGAAATCGTCTCCCAGCAGCACGCCCTCAACGCCCTTCACATCAAACAGGCGCTGAGCCAGCGGAGATGCGAGCGCTGCATCCGGATCACGCAGGTCCAGCATGCCTTCGGCAAGAACGGTGCGACCGGGCAGGAACTTCAGGGTCGCTGGGTTCGGCGTGGTCTCGGTCTGGATGAACATGGCCAATCCTCGAAAACAGGCCGCCACGAAAGAGCTGGCCTTATCGGATGCCCGCTCATGCCATGGGAGCATCCACCTTGTGTCTGTTCAAAGATAAGGGCTCACCGGCCAAACCGGAAGGGTCCGGCCCCGTGATCATACGGAATTGACAGCTCGTGCGACCCGCCGCCACAGGCCACCTTGTTCAAATAGCCGCGAAACACGAAAAAAGCCGACCCGAAGGGGCCGGCTTTCTGTTTTTTCAAAAACCTGAAATATCGCGCGAAAGCGATCAGGTGTTCATCGAGTCGAAGAAGTCGCCATTGGTCTTGGTCTGGCGCAGCTTGTCCTGAAGGAACTCGATCGCATCGACCGTGCCCATCGGGTTGAGGATGCGGCGCAGCACATACATCTTCTTGAGCGTATCGGCCGGAACCAGAAGCTCTTCCTTGCGGGTGCCGGAACGGGTGATATCGATGGCGGGGAACACCCGCTTGTCGGCCACCTTGCGGTCGAGGATGACTTCCGAGTTACCGGTGCCCTTGAATTCCTCAAAGATCACTTCGTCCATGCGCGAGCCGGTTTCGATCAGCGCCGTGGCAATGATGGTCAGCGACCCGCCTTCCTCGATATTGCGGGCCGCGCCGAAGAAGCGCTTGGGCCGCTGGAGGGCATTGGCGTCCACACCACCTGTCAGCACCTTGCCGGAAGACGGAACAACCGTGTTGTAGGCGCGGCCAAGGCGGGTGATGGAATCCAGCAGGATCACAACATCGCGGCCATGTTCCACCAGACGCTTGGCCTTCTCGATCACCATTTCCGCCACCTGAACGTGGCGAACGGCGGGCTCATCGAAAGTGGAGGAGATAACCTCACCCTTCACCGAGCGCTGCATGTCGGTCACTTCCTCGGGGCGCTCGTCGATGAGCAGCACGATGAGGTAGCATTCCGGATGATTGACGGCGATGGACTTGGCGATGTTTTGCAGCAGCACGGTTTTACCAGTGCGCGGCGGCGCCACGATCAGGCTGCGCTGACCCTTGCCGATGGGAGCCACGATGTCGATGACACGGGCCGAGAAATCTTTTTTGCCAATATTCTCATCGTTTTCGAGTTTCAGACGCTCATCCGGATAGAGCGGCGTCAGATTGTCGAAATTGATCTTGTGACGGGCATTCTCAGGGTCTTCGAAATTGATCGTGTTGACCTTGAGCAGGGCGAAATAGCGCTCCCCTTCCTTGGGAGAGCGGATATGCCCTTCTACCGTATCACCGGTCCGCAGACCGAAACGGCGGATCTGCGAGGGGGAGACATAGATGTCATCCGGGCCGGGTAGATAATTTGAATCCGGAGAACGCAGGAAGCCGAAACCATCCTGCAGCACTTCAACGACACCTTCGCCAATGATTTCAGTCTCGTGCAGGGCCAGCTGCTTGAGAATGGCGAACATCAGTTCCTGCTTGCGCAGGGTGCTGGCATTCTCCACCTCATGTTCTTCGGCGAAGGCCAGCAACTCGACAGGCGTCTTGGATTTAAGGTCTTTAAGTTTTACTTCCCGCATATGGGAAAGCCTCGATTGAATCTCGGGGATGAGCCGGCGGAGAAAAACTCACGCCAGCCTTTGGGGAGGGTGGATTAAGGTCGCAGATCTACAGATGAGAGCCGGGTAACGAACTTCCAGCTGGCACTTCGGTCGGCCTGTTGGAAAGCCGAACACCAAGAAGCGCGATGCCTGCGTTGAGGAAAGCAGCGCCAAGATAGCAGGCATCAGGACGCATGCAAGAGCTTATCTGCGCCCAACCACCATTCAAAACGGTTTGAGAACCACCAGAAGCACGATTCCGATCATCAGAACAGTCGGCACCTCATTGGCGATACGGTAATAACGGGTTGATCTGGTGTTCCTGTCCGCCGCAAAATCCTTCACCCAGCGGCTCATCATGCCATGAACGCCGGAGAGAATAAGAACCAGCGTCAGCTTGGCGTGCAGCCATGGATCAGAAAACCAGCCGCCCTCCCAAGCCAGATAAAGGCCCGCCAACCAGGTGACGATCATGGCCGGATTGATGATGGCCTTCAGCAGGCGCCGTTCCATCACCTTGAAGGTCTCGGACTTGTCGGAACCGGGTTCAGCCATGGTGTGATACACCATGAGGCGCGGCAGATAGAGCATGCCCGCCATCCATGCGATGACGGCGATGATGTGCAGCGCCTTGATCCACAAATACAGCATCAGAACGGTCCAGCCTCGGGAAATGATTGAACGGCGGTCTGGCGCGTTCTCTTTGTCATCAAAACAGGCGAACGGTCAGGATCGCTTTTGCATGATCCTGACCGTAACACCGTTTCTCACTTTTTCTGGATTAATTCTAGAGCGCACGGCGCACGCCGGCCACCAGAGCTTCCACATGGGCAATCGGCGTTTCCGGCCGGATGCCATGGCCCAGATTGAAAATATGGCGGCTTCCGGCAAAATCACGACGGATCCGGATGATCTCATCCTCAAGCGCCGCACCACCGGCAATGAGGCGCAGCGGATCAAGATTGCCCTGAAGCGCAACGCTGTCACCCAGCCGGGCCTTTACGGCTAAGCGATCTGCCGACCAGTCCAGCCCGAGCGCAGTGACACCCGTGGCCTTCAGTTTTTCCATACCCTCGATGCTGGCGCCCTTCGGAAAAGCGATGATGCGCGCATCCGGATGCTCAGCCCGCAATTTTTTCACCATGCGGCCCACCGGTTCCACACACCAGCGTTCGAACGAAAGTGGATCCAGAACCCCCGACCAGCTGTCAAAAATCTGAACAGCCTGTGCCCCTGCCCGGATCTGGGCGGACAGATGGGCGACAGAGACCTCGACCAGATGGTCAATCAGCTTCTGGAAGAGGTTTTCCTCGCGAAGCGCCATCAGGCGGGCGGGTGCCTGATCTGGCGTGCCTCGACCAGCGACCATGTAGGTCGCGACTGTCCATGGCGCACCGCAAAAACCGATGAGCGCTGTTTCCGAAGGAAGCGCCGCCCGGGTTTTCGCAATGGCTTCATAGACCGGTTGCGTCATGGCCGGGTCCAGCGTCTCCGCCAGCCGGGCGATGCGCGTTGCATCCGTCACTTCCTCAAGCCGGGGGCCTTCACCGGTTTCAAACCGAAGGCCAACGCCAAGAGCATGAGGCACGACCAGAATGTCCGAGAAGATGATAGCCGCATCAAACCCGAAACGGCGAATGGGCTGAAGCGTGACCTCGGCTGCCAGTTCTGGATTGTAACAGAGCGAGAGGAAATCACCCGCCTGCGCTCTCACCTCGCGATATTCAGGCAGATAGCGACCTGCCTGTCGCATCATCCAGAGAGGGGGAGGGTTCAGGGGCGTGCCATCGAGCACCGCCAGGAAGGGCGATCGGGTCGCCGGAGAGCCATTCATCGCCAGCCTTCAATCAATGAATCTATTTTTAATATGAGAGTCTTTAGAGTCTTTACGGTTGATTAACCAGTTACAGCGCTGTCGACAACCGATCCACATGCCATCACCAATTTGATGCCGCATTTGCCGCAGGTGCGAGGAGATCCAAAGCCGCGTTAATAAAGGATTAACGATTGTGGCAGAGGTGATATTCACATTCACGCACAGGTGGGGTCCGGATTCAGTCCAATCGAGTTGAAATGTGGAAACTTATGAGTCCTTTCAACAGCCTGCCCTTGCATGAGAGAAAGGGGCATGGCTTTCTCAACAGCCATCCACAGGGGCGGTGGACATCGTGAGCATAGAGAACCCGCGCAAGGAAAGTTACTTCCATCTCCATCTGGTTTCGGATGCGACGGGAGAGACACTGATCAATGTGGGCCGCGCAGCCTGCGCCCAATATGCCAATGTGCGGCCTGTTGAGCATGTCTATCCGCTCATCCGTTCCATGAAGCAGCTGGAACGGGTGCTGAGCGAGATCGAGGGCAATCCGGGCATCGTGCTCTATACCCTTGTCGATGACGAACTGCGCGGCTGCCTGAAGGACCGGTGCGCGGAGCTTGGCGTGCCGGTGCTCTCCGTTCTGGCCCCGGTTATCCGCATGTTCCAGTCTTATCTGGGGGGAGAGCCAACTCCGCGTGTTGGAGGCCAGCACGCGCTGGATGCGGACTATTTCAAGCGGATCGACGCGCTGAACTATACCGTCATGCATGATGACGGGCAGATGGTGGACGATCTTGAGAGCGCGGATGTGGTGCTGCTTGGAGTTTCGCGCACCTCCAAGACGCCAACATCCATCTATCTGGCCAACCGTGGCATCAAGACAGCGAATATCCCGCTTGTGCCGCATGTGCCATTGCCGCCAAATGTTGAAAATCTGGTCAAGCCCTTGATTGTGGGGCTTGTTGCCAGTCCCGAACGCATCATCGAGATCCGTGAGAACCGCCTTCTGGGGTTGAATGCATCCGGTTCTGCCGGTTCCTATACAGATAGGGATGCGGTGCGAGAGGAAATCACGGCGGCTCGCCGTCTGTGCACCCGCAATGGGTGGCCGGTGATTGATGTCACCCGCCGTTCCATTGAAGAGACCGCCGCCAATATCATGGCCCTGTTCTACGAGCGGCGACGCCGCGTTACCGCTGAGAATTGATATGGAAAACAAGGTCCTCTGGCGACACGAACAATCACTGGTCCTCGCTTCCAAGAGCACCACGCGCCTCTCTCTGCTCGTGCATGCCGGTGTGCCGGTGGAAACGGTTTCTCTGGATATCGACGAGCGCGCCCTGCAGGCAGATGTCGAAGGCAAGATGGAGCCGGACCAGATCGCCCTCATGCTGGCACGCGCCAAGGCGCTTGCCGGGGCTGAGGCTTCTCCCGGTCGCATCGTTCTTGGCGCGGACCAGACTTTGGCACTTGGCAGTCAGGTGTTTCACAAGCCGCGCAGTGTGGAACTGGCGCGTGAGCAACTCCAGCGTCTGTCTGGAGCAACCCATGCCCTGCATTCTGCTGCCGCAGTGGTGATGGACGGCAAGGTGGTGTTTGAGACGGTCTCCAGCGCCTATCTTTCGATGCGGGAACTCTCGGAAGATATGCTGGATACCTATCTGGCATCGGCTGGGCCACGGGTGATGGATTCTGTCGGCGGATATCAGCTTGAGTCCGTGGGCCTGCATCTGTTCAACAAGGTGCAGGGCGACCATTTCACCATTCTTGGCCTGCCCCTGCTTCAGATTCTGCCCTTCTTCCGGGAACAGGGTGTGCTGCCGTGATGCGCAAGGCCTGTGTGACCGGTCATCCCGTCACCCATTCGCGTTCCCCCCTACTGCATGGCCATTGGCTGAAAACCTATGGCATTGAAGGGGCTTATGAGCGTGTGGATGTGCCGCCGGAGGGTGCGGCCGCTTTTTATCGCAACCTTGCCGCTCATGGTTATGTGGGTTGCAATGTCACCATCCCCAACAAGGAAACAGCTTTCGCCGCGCTGGTTGAGGCAGATGAGACCGCCACCGCACTTGGTGCCGCAAATACCCTGTGGGTTGAGGGTGGAAAACTCCATGGCAGCAATACGGATGGCTATGGGTTTCTGGCCAATCTGGATGCCTGTGCACAAGGCTGGGATAAGGCGCGTGATGAGGTGCTGGTTCTGGGCGCGGGCGGAGCATCGCGGGCCATCATACATGCGCTGGTGAGCCGGGGGTTTGGCCGTATTCATCTGGCCAACCGCACCCTCTCCCGCGCTGAAACAGTAGCGGCTCCCTATGGCGGAAGAGTTGTTCCCCACGATTTCGTAAATGTTACGCAACTGCTTAAAAATGCAGATGTTCTGGTCAACTGCACATCACTTGGCATGAAGGGACAAGAGCCCCTGACGCTTGATCTTGCTCCGCTGCCAGATCAGGCCGTGGTGACGGATATTGTTTATGTTCCGCTCATGACCCCCTTGCTGGAACGGGCTGAGGCCCGCGGATTGCGGGTGGTGGATGGTTTGGGCATGCTGCTGCATCAGGGTGTACCGGGATTTGAACGCTGGTTTGGTGTCCGGCCTGAAGTGACTTCTGAACTGCGGGATCTTCTGGTGGCGGATATTATCGGCCGGCATGCCTAGCAAGATACTGTTTCACGTGAAACACGTTCGTGGCACTATATAAATCAAAGGCTTGTGTATTCTTTCATAAGCCTTGTCCGAGCCTTTATTCAGCACGCACGGATCTTGTCCGTCATCCTGAATAAGGTGGGCCGATAGTTTGATGCCTGATGCGGAGAAACATGGCGATGTGGATTCTGGGTCTCACAGGCTCTATCGGCATGGGCAAATCAGCCACCGCACAGATGTTCTGTGATTATGGCGTGCCGGTTCATGATGCTGATGCTGCGGTGCATGCTCTTTATCGTGGTGGGGCAGTAGGGCCTGTGGAAGATGCCTTCCCCGGTGTGTCAAAAGACGGAATTATTGATCGCCCTGCCCTTTCCGCCCGTGTGCTGAATGATCCGGAAGCGATGAAGCGGCTGGAAGCGATTGTTCATCCGCTGGTGGCGGCAGAAGAAGCTGCCTTTCTGAAGCAGGCACGCGCCTTAGGTGCACGCTGCGTTGTGCTTGATATTCCGCTTCTGTTTGAGGCGGGCGGGTTCAGGCGGGTTGATGCCGTTGTAGTGGTGACTGCTCCGCCTGCTGTTCAACACCAGCGGGTTTTGGACCGGCCGGGCATGACGGACGAAAAATTCCAGGCCATTCTTGCCCGCCAGATGCCCGATGATGAAAAGCGGCGGCGGGCGCATTTCATTATTGATACCAGCCGTGGGTTTGAAGCGGCACGCCATCAGGTGGGCGGAATTTTGAGGTCTCTGGCTGGGCCGGGCCGGCGCTGAGAATGGTGCGCTTTTGAACGGGACCGTTTCGTCCCTTTTGAAAATATAGTCGTTACACAAGCCAATGCTCCATCGCTGAATGATGAGCATGCCGGCGGAGAGGACCAATGCGGGAAATCGTACTCGATACCGAAACCACTGGCCTGAAGGCCAATGGCGGTGACCGGCTGGTGGAAATTGGCTGCGTGGAGATGGAGAACCGGGTTCTCACCGGCAATGTCTACCATGTCTATATCAACCCCGAGCGGGACATGCCGATTGAGGCGTTCAACGTCCATGGCCTGTCCGAGGCGTTCTTGTCCGACAAGCCGGTGTTTGCGGATGTGGCGGATGAGTTTCTGGATTTCATCCGTGGCGATACGCTGGTCATTCATAATGCCAAGTTCGATATCGGCTTCCTGAATGCGGAACTGGATCGTCTTGGAAAGCCCCTCCTGACCTATGACCGTGTGGTTGATACGCTGGATCTGGCACGCCGCAAGCACGGCAATATAGGTAATACGCTTGACCAGTTGATGAGCCGCTATGGCATCGACAATTCCCGCCGCGTAAAGCACGGCGCATTGCTCGATTCCGAATTGCTGGCGGATGTCTATGTTGAACTGCTGGGCGGACGACAGATCAGCCTGATGGGGCTGGTGGAAGAAGAGGCCCCGAAGACAGTTCCTGTCCGGGGGGTGGGTATGTCCATGACCCGCAGTCGCCCTCGCCCTGTTGCGCTCGCACCGCGCATTACCGTAGGGGAAGTCACAGCCCATGCATCCTTCATTGCCGGAATGGGCGAGAAGGCAGTGTGGCTGAAATATACTGCGGATGCCGACACGAAGGATGAAACAGGGAGCTAAACCAGATTGATCAAAATTTCAGATTATTTTTCGAATCATCATCTGAAAAATTGATCAAATAGGGTGATCTCTGGCGGGTATATAGAGATACTTTCGATCCATCTGTCGTCTAGGTGAAAAATCCCGCCAGAGGCCTTTAAAATCGATTCTGGAAGCTATGACCGTTTTCGGGGGTTTTGAGACCTCTCAAACCAGCATATCGCGGATCATTGCTTCCAGATCATCTGGGTTCGTTACCGGCAGAGTGCAGGTCTCTCCAACACAGATGAAGGCCGCTCCTTCCGGAGGTGCAGAGGCAATGCGGGCTGCTGTGACACTGCCTTCCGCCACCTCATCGGCACTAGCCACCTGCTTGACCACCCGTAGCGGGAAAGGCAAGGCGAGTGCCGCCTGTGTCAGGGCGTCGGCATGCAAGCCAGTTCCCACTACGACAATTTCGGCAAGGCCAAAACGGGTATCCAGCGCATTCAGTGTCGCACCATGGGCCAATACATTGCGATTGGCGGCCCCAGATAAACCGGCGAGAATCCTGTCTGCCCGCGCCCGCAATGCATCATCATCCAGAAGTGTGCTGATCCGCAGCAATGCATCTGCCGCCACGGCATTGGCATTGGGCAGCGCTTCATCATGGGTACTGATGGGCCGCAGGATCAGTTTTTCTGCGTCATCGGCAGTCAGAAAATAGGTGCCGCTGGCGGGATCAAGATGATGATTTTCCAGAATCTCCAGAAACTGGCGGGCGCGTTCAAGCGGAATTTTATCACCAGTCGCTTCATGCAAGGCGATGCCCGCGCGGGCCATGGCTGCAAGGTCTGAGGACAGGCCGGGTGTAATCAGCTTGCTGCCGCACAGGGAATGCGCCAACCGTCCCTCAGTCAGCATACAAGTATACACAACATCAAAGGCCTGTTTTGCCAGCCTCACCCATGCCCCCTGCCCCAGCATGGCACCTGCATGGGCAAGGGCTGCAATCATCAGCCCATTCCAGTCGGCCAGAACCTTGTCATCCCGCCCCGGACGCACACGCGGGGCACGTGCCTCGAACAGTTTGGCACGCAGGGGTGCAAGACGGGCTTCATCATCTGCACTGACTGCGCCGGCCTGTGTGCGGTTCAAGATGGTGTGACCTTCCCAGTTACCAACGGGGGTCACATCATAAAAGCGGGCGAAAAAGGCGGCATCATCCGGGCCAAGAATTGCGGCAATCTCATCCGCATCCCACACATAGAAGCGCCCCTCTTCTCCCTCGCTATCGGCATCAAGGCTGGCAGTGAAAGCCCCTTCCGGGCTCATCATCTCGCGCTCCAGCCAGGCCACGGTTTCGCTTGCCCGTGCCAGATAGAGCGGCACGCCTGTGTCCCGATATGCCAGTGCCAGCAGTTCCAGAAGCTGGGCATTGTCGTAAAGCATCTTCTCGAAGTGCGGCACAAGCCATGCCTCATCTACCGCATAGCGGGAGAAGCCACCGCCGAGATGGTCGTATATTCCGCCCTCGCTCATGCGGTTGAGAGCGAAAAAGACGGGCTGAAGCAGCGCATCATTCTGCTGCCGGGTACCCGCGCGCCACAGGAATTCAAGTAGGCCGCACTGGGGAAATTTAGGGGCACCCTTCATGCCGCCATGCACCGGGTCCAATACATCAGGCAGGCGCTGGGCCACGCTGGCGAGATCCTCCTGTGTGATGCTGACGCCATCTGCTGGCCTTGCGGCCTTGAGCAGACGGGCACGGATGGCATCTGCGCTCTGGCGCACCTTGGCTGGATCATCGCGATATACCGCAGCCAGCTGTCGCAGCACATCGGTGAAACCGGGGCGTCCATAGCGGGATTGCGACGGAAAATATGTGCCACCCCAGAAGGGATGACCCTCGGCATCCAGAAACATGGTGAGCGGCCAGCCGCCCTGCTGCCCCATCTGGTGCAGGGCCGACATATAGATCTGGTCCACATCTGGCCGTTCTTCGCGGTCCACCTTGATGTTCACGAACAGGTCGTTCATCAGCGCGGCGATGTCGGCATTCTCGAAGCTTTCATGCGCCATCACATGGCACCAGTGGCAGGCGGCATAACCGATGGAGAGCAGAACCGGCTTGCCTGTGGCGCGGGCCATCGCAAAAGCCTCCGGCCCCCAGGGTAACCAGTGCACAGGATTATCCTTGTGCTGGAGAAGATAGGGGCTGGTTTCACCGGAAAGACGGTTCTCGCTCATAGTCTGTCCTTCGGTCTTCTGGTGTGCCGGTGCATCTGGCCCAGCGCCAAATATGCCTCACCTTGTTATAAGGCATGGTCATGGAGAATGGGCGACCATGCAATGGCCCGCCCTCTCCCTTTTGTGCAGACAGGTGAATGATGCCCGCCGAAACTGTTTTTGCCCTTTCTTCCGGCCGTTTACCCTCGGGCGTGGCCGTGGTGCGACTTTCCGGGCCGCAGGCGGGGACAGCATTGGAGGCTCTGGCGGGAGAGCAGCCTCCGCCGCGCCTTGCGCGATACAGGGTGCTGCGAGATCCGGTTTCGGGTGAGATGTTGGACCGGGCGCTGGTGCTCTTCTTTCCCGGCCCCAATAGCGTGACGGGTGAGGATGTCGCGGAACTGCACCTGCATGGCGGGCGGGCTGTGGTGGCTGGTGTGCTGGAGGCGTTGTCCCGCCTGCCTGGCTTGCAGCCAGCCGAGCCCGGGGCCTTCACCCGTCGCGCCCATGCCAATGGCAAGATGGATCTGGCAGAAGTGGAAGGCCTCGCCGATCTGATCGCAGCCGAGACACAGGCCCAGCGCAGGCAGGCTCTGGCGCAGGCATCCGGCGCCCTTTCCCGACGGGTTGAAGGGTGGCGCGAAGGACTGGTTTCAGCACTGGCGCTGGTGGAAGCCAGCATCGATTTTTCTGATGAAGGCGATGTGCCGGAGGATCTGACCCGGCAGGCCAATGCATGGATCACCCCCCTTCTGGCAGAAATTCTCGCAGCACTTGCGGATGCGGGCCGGGGCGAGCGTGTGCGAGACGGGTTGGTGGTGGCGATTGCCGGGCGCCCCAATGCAGGAAAATCCACCCTGCTCAATCGTCTGGCAGGGCGTGAGGCAGCCATTGTCTCGGACATTCCCGGCACAACGCGAGATGTGCTGGAAGTGCATCTGGAACTGGCGGGTCAGGCCGTGACGCTTCTGGATACGGCGGGATTGCGAGAAACGGCGGATGTCGTGGAAGCAGAGGGTGTACGCCGTGCGCTTAAAAGAGCCGAGATGGCGGATCTTGTCCTGTGGCTTTCCCCGGAGAAGGAGTTGCCCCCTGATAATCTGGGAACAGCTCTGAAGGTGCGCAGCAAGTGCGATGATGGGCATGACGGTTCAACGGGCACAGTTTGGTTGCCCCTTTCCGCCACAACGGGTGCTGGAATGGAGGTGTTGCTCAGGGCGATTGAACAGCATGCCTCCACTTTGGCGGGCGGTGAGCCTGCCCTTATCACACGGGAACGCCAGCGGCTCGCGCTTGAAAAGGCCGCCCTTCATCTCCAGCGTGCCACGCGCGAATTTGCGGGCTTGGAAGAATTGCGCGCTGAAGAACTGCGCCTTGCTGCCCGTGCGCTGGACCGCACCATTGGCCGTGTGGACGTGGAGGATGTGCTCGATACACTCTTCTCCACCTTCTGCATCGGAAAATGAGACCGCTGCGCCGTGAGAGTGTTTCACGTGAAACATTCTCCTGCCCGCAGTTGCATGCATGAATCTGTGCTCCGGCCTTGACGTAGCCTTGAAGAAAGCGTTTCCAGAGATGGAAACCGATCCGCCCCCTCGGGACGCTTTTTAGATGACCAATTCCTTTCCTTCCGCTTCCTATGACGTGCTTGTTGTGGGGGGCGGTCATGCCGGTTGTGAGGCTGCGGCTGCGGCTGCCCGCACGGGTGCCCGCACGGCACTTGTCACGCATGCGGCGAGCACTATCGGCGCCATGTCCTGCAACCCGGCCATAGGTGGCTTGGGCAAGGGCCATCTTGTGCGCGAGATCGATGCGCTTGATGGACTAATGGGGCGGGTCGCGGATCAGGGTGGTATCCAGTTTCGGGTTTTGAATAGACGAAAAGGTCCGGCAGTGCGTGGGCCGCGCGCGCAGGCAGATCGCAAGCTCTATGCCCGCGTAATGCAGCAGGCGCTGGCGGCGCAGGAAAATCTCACCATTGTGGAAGGTGAAGCAGAGGACCTCCTCTTCCAGAAAGGCCGCATCGCGGGGCTGCGTCTGGCTGATGGGCAGGAACTCAGCTGCGGTGCCGTGGTGCTGACCACAGGCACATTTCTGAATGGTCTGATTCATCTGGGTGAGGAAAGCTGGCCGGCGGGACGTATTGGTGAGAAGCCGTCACTTGGCCTCTCCCCTGCCCTTGCACGGCTGGGGCTTGCGCTTGGTCGTCTGAAAACCGGCACCCCGGCCCGGCTGGATGGTCGCACAATTGACTGGGCATCGCTTGAGATGCAGCCCGGTGATGAGCCGCCGGAGCCGTTCTCAGCCCTCACCACCCGCCTGCCTAACCCACAGGTAGAATGCGGCGTCACGCGTACGACATCGCAGACGCATGACATCATCCGTGCCAATCTTGGCCGGTCCGCCATGTATTCCGGCCGCATCGCCAGTTCCGGCCCGCGCTATTGTCCGTCCATCGAGGACAAGGTGGTGCGCTTTGCGGACCGCGACACCCACCAGATTTTTCTGGAGCCGGAGGGACTGGATGACCACACGGTCTATCCCAATGGTGTCTCAACCTCCCTGCCGGCAGATGTGCAGTTCGCGTTTCTGCGTTCTATTCCGGGTCTGGAGAAGGTGGAGATCATCCGCCCCGGCTATGCCATCGAATATGACCACGTAGACCCGCGTGAGCTGAACCCCACTCTGGAAGCGCGCCGGGTGCCGGGTCTGTTTCTGGCGGGTCAGATCAACGGCACCACGGGTTATGAAGAGGCGGCAGCACAGGGGTTGCTGGCCGGATTGAATGCCGCCCGCCGCGCCGGTGGTGGAGAGGGTGTGATCTTTGACCGGGCTGAAGCCTATCTCGGCGTGATGGTGGATGATCTGGTCACACGCGGCGTGAGTGAGCCCTATCGCATGTTCACCTCCCGCGCTGAATATCGCCTGACCCTGCGGGCGGATAATGCGGACCAGCGCCTCACTGCACGTGGGCAGGCGCTGGGTCTGGTCGGTGCCGAGCGCACGATGCATTTCGCAGACCGCATGGCGCAACTGGAGCGTGCACGCCAGATGACGCGCAGCCTGAGCATCACGCCGAATGAAGCTGCGCGGGCCGGCCTCAGCGTGAATCAGGATGGGCAGCGTCGCTCGGCATTCGACCTTCTGGCCTATCCGGACATCGACATTAGCCGCCTGTGTGTCTTGTGGCCGGAACTGGCCGCCCTGCCCGCCTCCATTGCAGAGCAGGTGGAGACGGATGCCAAATATGCCGTATATCTGGAGCGGCAGGCTGCGGACATCGCAGTGCTGCGACGGGATGAGGACCTCGTGCTGCCGGATGATCTGGCCTATGACAACCTCTCCGGTCTCTCGAATGAGCTGAAGCAGCGCCTCATCCGCGTGCGTCCCGGCACCATTGGTCAGGCCGGGCGGATGGAGGGGATGACTCCTGCGGCGCTGGCGCTTCTCGCCACGCACGCGCGCCGTCACGGGCGGGTGATGGCGAGCTGATAGTTTCACCGCATGCCGTGTTCGTGTGGATAGCGGGGATGAATCACATCTCGTGGCAAGAGTGGAAACTGGAGATATAAGCGGAATGGGTGAGGACCGGCAGAAGCGCGCCATCGCGCAGAATGTTTCACATGAAACATTTGTCCGGCTTGAGACGATCGCCGAACTTTTGGTGAGGTGGCAAAAGACCATCAATCTCATCGCCCCAGCCAGCGTCCCGGATCTCTGGCAGCGCCATATCGGTGACTCGCTCCAGCTTTTGCGGCATGCGCCAGAAACCGCGCGCCGATGGGTTGATCTTGGCTCCGGCGGTGGTTTTCCCGGCCTTGTCATTGCGGCTGTGCTGGCTGAGCGTGAAGGCGCTGAGGTGCTGCTGGTGGAAAGCGATACCCGCAAGGCGGCATTCCTGCGGGAAGCCGCACGTGTTGCTGCCCTGCCCGTTCAGGTTCACCCCCAGCGTATCGAGGCCGTGGCCAGCACCCTTGCGCACGGTACGGATGTGGTTTCCGCCCGCGCTCTTGCCCCCCTGCCCCGTTTGCTGGATCTTGCGGCTCCATTCCTTGCAGCCGGAGCTCTAGGTCTTTTTCCCAAGGGGAGAGATGCCGCGCGCGAATTGACCGAAGCCCGCAAAGGCTGGACACTGGACGTGAATGAGGCCACCAGCCTCAGCGATCCGGAGGGACGTATTCTCGTTATCCGGAGCGCGACCAAGCTGATGCCAGCCTGAAAGGTGCGCCTCGCAGGCGGCTTCCTGTTTGTCCCGATGCTTCAATCATCGGCATTCTATCAGGCTCTTCAAGGGCTTAAATAATATCCACCCGGCTGCTGATCCCGGCACCGGTGGAACGAGACGGGTCGCGTGACCGATGCGTCGAGGATCAAGACCATGACCGATCAGCCGACTGTTCCTTCCGCACGAGACACGGACGTGCAGGCAAGACCCCGTGTGCTGGCTGTTGCGAATCAGAAAGGTGGGGTGGGCAAGACCACCACGGCGATCAATCTGGGAACGGCTCTTGCCGCGATCGGCGAGAATGTGCTCGTGGTGGATCTGGACCCACAGGGCAATGCCTCCACCGGGCTGGGCATTGCCAGCCATGCCCGTCGCCTCACCACCTATGATGTGCTGATGGGTGATGTCTCCCTACGCGAAGGCATCGTGAAAACCGGAGTGCCGCGGCTCAATCTGGTGACCGCGACGCAGGATCTTGCCAGCTTCGAGTTGCAGATCGCCAGTGAGCGTGATCGCAACTTCCGGCTTCGCAATGCCATTCAGTCTCTCGATGCCACACAGCCTGAGCAGAACTACAGCTATGTACTGGTGGACTGCCCCCCTTCCCTCTCGCTGCTGACGCTGAATGGCATGGTGGCGGCCGATGCGGTGCTGGTGCCATTGCAGTGTGAGTTTTTCGCGCTTGAGGGGCTCTCGCAGCTGCTCTCCACAGTGAATCAGGTGAAGGCCAGCCTGAACCCGGCTTTGACCATTCAGGGCATCGTGCTCACCATGTATGATGGACGTAACAACCTCTCCACCCAGGTGGAACAGGATGTGCGCACCCATATGGGCAGCAAGGTGTATGAAACGGTCATTCCGCGCAATGTGCGTGTGTCGGAAGCCCCGTCCCACGGCAAGCCGGCCCTGCTTTACGACCTGAACTGCGCAGGGTCGCAGGCCTATCTGCGTCTTGCTTCCGAAATTATCCAGCGCGAACGGGCGACACGGGCAAGTGCCGCTGCCTGAACAGGATTTGAAAATTATGGCGGATGAACCGCGCTCTCGGCTCGGCCGGGGCCTTGCCGCGCTGATTGGCGAGATCAATGAGGTGCAGGAGCCGGCACGCCCGGCTCAGGGTGGAAGCGGAACCCCGCGCCGGCTGCCCATAGAGCATGTGCGTCCGAGCGCGCGCAATCCGCGCCGCGCCTTTCTGGAAGAAGGGCTGGAGGATCTTACGGCCTCTATCCGCGAGAAGGGCATCATCCAGCCTATCGTTGTGCGCCCGCTCGCGGCGTCCGGAACGTTTGAGATCGTCGCCGGCGAGCGACGCTGGCGTGCGGCCCAGCGCGCCGGCTTGCATGAGGTGCCGGTTGTTCTGCTGGAACTGACAGATCGTGAGGCGCTGGAAGTCGCCATCATCGAGAATGTCCAGCGTGCGGATCTCAATGCGGTGGAAGAGGCGCAGGGGTATGAATCCCTGATGGAAGAGTTCGCCTATACGCAGGCGGATCTGGCGAAGGTTATCGGCAAGAGCCGCAGCCATATCGCCAACACGCTGCGTCTCCTGAAGCTTCCTGCCAGCGTGAAGAGCTATGTTGAGGATGGTCGCCTGACCGCCGGCCATGCCCGCGCCCTTCTGGCCCATGATGACCCGGAAAAGATGGCACGGGAAGTGGTCGAGAAGGGGCTGAATGTGCGCGATGTTGAAGCGCTCGCCCGTCCTCGCCCAACTGAAACGGCAGCTCCTCCGCGGCCGATCAGGACGAGCGCGCCTAAATCTGCTGATATTCTGGCACTGGAGCGGCGGATTGCCGATGAGCTCGGGATCTCTGCTGTTCTCGATGAACGCGGAGAAGCTGGCGAACTTCGTTTGCGCTACAACAGCCTTGAGCAGCTTGACGATATTTTGCGCCGTCTTGGCGTGGCGTAACGCGCGGTCTTCGAGATTGGGGATGAACAGCCCGTACCATGTGATGTGGTGCGGGCTTTTTTACGTGAACTGAGGCCGGATAATCATCCTGCGAAACTTCAGAGAAGTTAAGTCAGTATATAATGAAAATTATACGTTGAATTTGTTTTATTGCCTGAAAATAGGCGTTCTTTTAAAGAAACTTCATCCCATTACAATGGAATGTCCGAGTTTTTATAAAGTTAAAATTGAATTGTAAATGCATATCAACGAAATTCGCCGACCCCATTACTCTTTTTTCAAGGAGCAACGGAGCCGGTGAGAAATATATGAAGCCATATATGGGTTCATATAAATAAATCTCGCCAGGAACTGGGGTCTTTGGCGAGATGATGTGCGAAGCCGTTCGGTCTCAGGCGGCCGGAGTTGCTTTGCGACGGGTCGCCGGGGCCTTCTTGGCGGGAGCCGGAGCAGCCTTCTTGCGGCTCTGTCCAAGGCCCATATTCTTGGCCAGTTCAGAGCGCGCGGCTGCATAAGCCGGAGCAACCATGGGGTAATCCTTCGGCAGGCCCCACTTTTCACGATAAACGTCCGGGGTCATGCCATAGCTGGTGCGCAGGTGGCGCTTCAGCGACTTGAACTTCTTCCCGTCTTCCAGGCAGATGATGTAATCGGGTGTAACCGACTTCTTCACCGGCACTGCGGGCTTCAGTTCTTCCACCGGGGCAGCCGCTGGCGTACCAAGCTGGCCAAGCGCACGATGTACGGATTCAATCAGGCCCGGCAGATCAGCAGCAGAGACGCTGTTGTTGCTGACATAGGCGGCGACAATATCTGCCGTAAAATCGATATGATTTGACGACGAAGAACTTTGTGCGGATTCGCTCACGGATAATTCCTTTGATTGATCGTTACCGCGATGGACGGATCAGCATTGAAGCTTGACGTCTGTGTAAAGCATCCAAGGCCTCAGTAATGTCCTATAGCAGACCAATTGCGGGTGACAATCCATTCAGATGAAAATCTTCGCGAGCAGGCTGGCGAAAACATGTAAGCTATCTGCCAAATGAAAGCGGAAAATCGCGCGAACATACCGTTGGATGTACAAGCATCATGCCGGGCAGAAGCGAACGCTGCCGGGAAAGCATGGTCTTTACTGCCCGTTTGATGCACCCGACGCAACCAGAGGCTGTCTTATCTCGCAATTAGAGATGCGGAGAGGTGCTCAACTGTCACGCTTTTAGAGCTTGTCGCACCTTTATGGTTTTTCCAAGTTTTGTGCACGGTTGTATCGGCTCAAAGCTTCGTGATCTTGTCTGCTTCGACTATGCCGTCCGGCTTAATCTGCGGCATTTTGTGATGTGCGGTTCCGTCTTTTATCATCCATGCCATTGGCGATGATGTGCCTGCGCGCTACATGAGAGGCACGCGGCCACAGGGCCGGACAAGAAGTGGTTATTTTCGCCCATGCCTCGTTCTATTGCCGGACCGGAGATCGAACGCCTGATTCAGTTGCTGGCGCGTTTGCCTGGTCTTGGGCCACGCTCTGCGCGTCGGGCCGCCCTGCATCTCATCAAGAAACGTGAAGGCTTGATGGACCCCCTCTCCCGCGCCATGGCGGATGCGTTGGAGAAGATCGTGGAATGCCACGTCTGCGGCAATGTCGATGTGTGCAGTCCGTGCACGGTCTGTTCAGATGCCAGCCGTGAGAAGGGCTTGCTGGTGGTGGTCGCAGATGTCGGCGACCTGTGGGCACTGGAGCGGGCAAGCGTGCTGAACGCGCGCTACCATGTGCTGGGCGGCGTCCTTTCCCCGCTGGATGGCGTGGGGCCGGATGATCTCAATCTGGGAAGTCTGGTGGAGCGGGTGGTCGCGGAAGAGGTGAGCGAGGTGGTGCTGGCCCTTGGCGCGACGGTGGATGGCCAGACCACAGCCCATTACATCACGGATACCTTGCGCGAACTGCCGGTGCGGGTCACGCGGCTGGCGCAGGGTGTGCCCGTGGGTGGAGAACTGGACTATCTGGACGAAGGCACGCTTTCAGCGGCCATTCGCGCCCGCACCCAGATGTAGTCCGGCCAGTTCTTTTGATGCGGTAAGACGTTCTCATTTTGAACTGGCTATAGGAGCCTCCTGCCGCTTCTGATCAGGGGCAGGAGGAGATGCTCCCTTTCACATACTCACATTATTTCCTTGGATCTCTTATCGGCTCGCCGTGAGGGATGTGGCGTGTGACAGGTCTTTGAGTGAATATGGTATACTTGTATACTATATACCCTAGGTCGCATCCAGCCCGATATCGAGGATGGGCGTGGAGTGGGTGAGCCAGCCCACCGAAATGAGATCCACGCCGGATGCGGCGATAGCGGGCGCGGTTTCCCGGTTCACGCGGCCAGAGGCTTCGGTTGTCATGCGGCCGGCCACCATAGTGACGGCCTGCTTCAGCGTGTCTGGTGACATGTTATCCAGCAGCACGGCATCCACGCCCAGCTCCAGCAGTTCCTCCAGCTGGGCCAGCGTGTCCACCTCCACTTCAATCTTCACCATGTGGCCCGCATGGGCCCGCACGCGGGCACAGGCCTCGCGGACGGAGCCGGCAATTGCGATGTGATTGTCCTTCACAAGCACCGCATCATCGAGCCCGAACCGGTGGTTAGAACCGCCCCCGGCCCGGACGGCATATTTTTCCAAAGCGCGCAGGCCGGGTGTGGTCTTGCGGGTGCACACAATCTGCGCCTTGTGGCCGGATACGGCTTCAACCAGTCCTGCCGTGGCTGTGGCGATGCCGGAGAGGCGGCAGAGCAGGTTCAGGGCAGTGCGCTCGGCGCTCAGCAGGCCCCGGCCGGGGCCTTCCACATGGGCCAGAACCGTACCGGGCTCCACCCTTGCGCCATCGGCCAGAACGGGGCGGACATTCAGCCTCTGGTCCATCAGGGCAAAGGCAAGGCGGGCACAGTCCAGCCCCGCCACCACGCCACTCTGGCGCGCCACAAGGTCCATACGGGCAATGTGGTCTGCCGGAATGATGGCATCGGAGGTGATATCGCCGGCGCGCCCGAGATCTTCAAGCAAAGAGGCGCGGATGATGGGTTCCACCATCACATCAGGGAGAGAGGAAAGGAGCATCAGGCGCATCCGTTTGGGTCTGGCGAAGGAATGAAAGCCGGCTTGCGGCCATGGTCATCCTGCTGCCGTGTGGCGACAAAGAGCGGGTTGGGCTTCATGCAAAAAGCATCAGGACGTCTGGCCGGTGGGTTTCCACAGTACCTAGTCGTCATATGGAGCCTTCAAGCGGTTCCCTATGTGAAGTCTGGCTATTGGCTTCAAGCGTCCGTGCGGCGGTGAGCGCGGCATGAAGGGTGAGGCGGGAGCGGCGGGCTTGGCCCGTTGTCGGGTAGTCCGTGCGAAAATGTCCGCCCCGGCTTTCTGTCCGTCGCAGGGCACTCACCGCCATCATCAGCCCGGTCAGGGCCGGATCGCTGGATGGGCCATGCCCTTCCGCTAGAGGAAGAAGCGCGTGCACGGCTTGGGTCAGCCCTGCCTCGTCTCGCAGCACGCCCATGTGGCGGGAAAGAATGGCACGTGCCGCCGTCGCATCCGGCGGTGGCGGCATTTCTCCCAGAACGCGCCGTGCGGGTACAGGTGCCTCACTCGCGGCAATATCCTGCGCCACCCATCGCCCACACACCACGGCTTCCACCAGTGAATTACTGGCGAGCCGGTTGGCACCATGCAGGCCGGTGGAGGCGACCTCACCACAGGCCCACAGGCCGGGAATGGTGGAGCGTCCGTGTTCATTCACCGCGATGCCGCCCATATGGTAGTGGGCGGCGGGACGAACCGGGATGAGATCCACCGCCGGATCAATGCCAGCGGCATGGCAAATCCCGGCGATGGCTGGAAAACGTGTGGCAAAACGAGGGCCGAGGCAGGTGCGCGCATCCAGAAACACGCTTTCGCCCTGCTGAATCTGCGCCCAGACTGCCCGGGTCACCACATCACGCGGCGCGAGTTCCGCCCCTGATGTATCCAGAAGGAAGCGCTCGCCCGCTCCATTCACAAGGGTGGCCCCCTCCCCGCGCACGGCTTCGCTGATAAGCGGCGTGCGCGCGCCCTCAAGGCCGGGCACGGCCAGCGCGGTGGGATGAAACTGCACGAATTCGAGGTCGGCCAGTTCCGCGCCCGCCCGTGCCGCCAGTGCGAGCCCGAGGCCGAAAGAACCTGCCGGATTGGTGGTGTGGCTGAACAGTGCCCCTGTCCCGCCGGTGGCGAGCACAACGCGGCGTGTGCGCAGAATGGCACCATCGCTCGCCCCTGCCACCATCACACCGCAGATCGCGCCATCCTCCACCAGCAGGCGGCGCACTTCCACATGCTCCAGCACGGTGATGGATGGCGTGGCCCGCACGGCTGCTGCAAGGGCGCGCACGGCCTCGCGCCCGGTTCCATCGCCATGGGCATGCACGATACGCTGGCGGCAGTGTGCGGCCTCAAGCCCAAGGGCGAAGCGGCCGTTCGCATCACGGTCGAAGTCCGTGCCAATGCGGGCGAGATGCAGGATCGCTTCGGGCGCAGCTTCGAGAATCCGCCGGGCCATGTCGCGGTCGCACAGGCCCGCCCCGGCTTGGAGTGTATCGGCAAGATGCAGTTCCACACTGTCATCCGCCCCCATGCTGGCCGCCATACCGCCCTGTGCCAGCGGGCTGGAGCCGCCACCTCCAAGTGCGCAGCCGGTGATGAGCACCACCGGCTGCGGGGCCAGAAACAGCGCGGCGGAAAGCCCGGCCAGCCCTGCCCCGATAATGACCGGAAGGCCATCCAGCGCGGCGAAGGCGGGGGTCATACCGCCAGCATCCGTTCAACGGAGAGGCGCGCCTTTTCTGCGGTCTGCGGGTCCAGCACCACTTCGTGGGTGTTGTTTTCCAGAGCCGCGCGAATATTGGAGAGGGTGATCTTCTTCATGTGCGGACACAGATTGCACGGGCGCACGAAGTCGAGATCGGGGAACTTCACCGCGATATTGTCGCTCATCGAGCATTCGGTGAGCAAAACCACGCGGGAGGGACGTTGCTCGCCCACATAGGTGGCGATGGCGGCCGTGGAGCCAGAGAAATCCGCCTCGGCGACCACTTCCGGGGTGCATTCGGGGTGTGCCAGCACGGTCACGCCCGGATGCGCCTCGCGCAGTTCGCGCACATCCTGCGCGGTGAACAGTTCATGCACTTCGCACTGGCCGGCCCAGGTGAGGATCTCGACATCCGTCTCCGCCGCCACATTGCGGGCCAGATACTGGTCCGGCAGCATGATGACCTTCGGGACATTCAGCGAGTTCACCACCTTCACGGCATTGCCGGAGGTGCAGCAGATGTCGACCTCCGCCTTCACGGCCGCAGAGGTGTTCACATAAGCGATGACCGGCACGCCGGGATTGGCGGCGCGCATCAGGCGCACATCCTCAGGCGTGATGGAGTCAGCCAGTGAGCAGCCGGCCGTGGCGTCCGAGATCAGCACGGTCTTGCCGGGGTTCAGCAGCTTGGCGGTCTCGGCCATGAAGTAGACGCCGGCCAGAACGATCACGTCTGCATCCACCGTCATGGCCTCACGGGCCAGCGCCAGACTGTCACCGACAATATCGGAGACGCAGTGGAAGATTTCCGGTGTCTGGTAATTGTGGGCGAGGATGACCGCATTGCGCTCGCGCTTCAGGCGGATGATGGCTTCCACATCATCAGCGAACAGCGCCCAGTCAGCGGGCGGGACGACACGGCGGACCCGTTCATATAGGTCTGCGGTGCGGGTGAAGGCATCGGGCATGGCGGGCGCGATGCGGGCCTTGGCGGGCCGATCGATGAGGTCAATGGTCATGCTTTTATACTCACTCTGAGCATATTTTTTTATATACTCATTTTGAGCATTGTTTCTGTCAAGCCCGTGCGAGTGGCAATTTTGAGCCCGAGAGCGCCCGCTCGGTCACCACGGAGTGGCGGAAGCGGAAAAGTTTTGCTGGCCTGCCAATAGTTTCAGAGGTGGTCTCGCCGGTTTCCTCCACCAGTTCCTGCGCTTCCATCAGGCGTCGAAAATTTTGCTTGTGAACGGTGCGTCCGGCCAAGGCTTCCACGCAGCGTTGCAATTGAAGCAGGGTGAAGGTGGGCGGCATCAGTTCGAACACCACCGGCCTGTACTTGATCTTGGCGCGCAGGCGGGCAATGCCGGTGGCCAGAATCCGGCGATGGTCGGCGATCATGTCGAGCCCGGCAATCAGGGGGGCGTTGCCATTTTGCCGGCTGCCTGAAGGGGTTTTGGCATCCCTCAGGCCGTCCTCTTCCGCTGCATCATGGCGATGGCTTTCGCAAACCAGCCCGGCCTCATACAGCAATTCATAGCGCTGAAGGGTGAGTTCCTCATTCCAGAGATGCTCGCCCAGGCCGAAGGTAACCTCGGCACGCTGGCGACGGATATCGCGCATGCCCGGGCTGCGGGTGGCCTTGACCCATTGCTCCAGTGCCGGGGCAATCAGGGTCTCGATCAGGGCTGGTGCGCCCGTGCGATGGTCTTCCCACGGAAAATAGTCATACCAGCTGATCCAGCCGGCTTCGGCATCATCCAGCGCGCGGGTCAGGCCGAGATAGCTGATGGAGATGGTGCGCTGCGGGCTTTCGCTGCCGGCGCGGTCCTTGTCCGCAAAGGTATAAAGCTGCTCCACATAGCCCAGCGGATGCTGGGTTTTCTCTTCAACCCATGCTCGCAGGCCAGACTGAAGAGAACGATGCTCCAGCCCGAATGGACCAGATGGCAGCGCCCGGCCATCTTTCAGGGTCATCACCCGCGGTGCTCCGGCTGTGACAGCAGCCAGAACGGCGATGAGATCCACGGAAACGGCGTGGGCAGAACGGGCGCTGGACATTGTGCTCCTTTGCAAGATCCGGCGTGCGCTGGGACGATGATGCAACCCGAACAATCCGCGCGTGACTGGGAGCCTCAGGCGGACCGCAGTTCAAGCACCATGCAGGTCCGCTATTTTGCCTGAATTATTCAGCCCACGAAATATGGTATTCTCGCGATTGTGCACGACAGGCAAAGCCCCTGGCCGGTGCATCCAGAGAAATATTGTGCTGTGCCGCACAAATGGCGCGCCAGGCTCCACGTGTGGGTGGTTCAGATCGCTTCCAGCAGAGGTGTTGCTATCGCAACCCCGCCTCTGCCCGCCTGCTTGGCCTGATACATGGCGGCATCGGCCATGCGCACCAGTTCGTCATCAATGCGGGAATGGCGCGGATAAAGGGCTATACCGATACTGGCGCTGATCTCCACGGTGATCTCGTTTTCACCGATGGTCATCATATATGGCGCACGCAGTGCGGCGCACAAACGCTCACCCTGCGCTTCGGCCACGGCCTCTTCGCTGAGATCGCGCATGATGACGGCGAATTCGTCGCCGCTGAGGCGGACGGCATAATCCTCATGGCGCAGATTGGCGCGCAGGCGTTCGGCTATGGTGTAGAGCAGCATGTCTCCGGCCGCGTGGCCATGCCTGTCATTGACCTGTTTGAAACCGTCGATGTCGATGTAAAGCAGGGCGAAGGCCGTGGAGTTCTGCGCCGCCTGTGAGAAGGCGCGCGAGAGATGTTCCATGAACAGGATGCGGTTGCCGAGCCCGGTCAGTGCGTCATGGGTGGCCATGTGGCGGATCTGTTTTTCCACCCGCCGACGCTCCTCGATTTCCATCTCGAGCTGCCGGTTCCGCTTTTCCAGCTCTTCCATCGCCGATTTCAGCTTCATCTTGCTGATATGCAGTTCCAGAAACACCGTGACCTTGGAGAGCAGGACCGCGTCATTGATCGGCTTGGCAATATAATCGACCGCTCCGAAAGTATAACCCTTCAGGCGGTTCACATCGTCCAGATAAGCGGCGGTGACAAACACGATCGGAATATCACAGGTATGCGGATCGTTATTGAGCAGGGACGCGACCTCGAACCCGTCCATTTCGGGCATCTGCACATCCAGCAGGATCAATGCAAAACGGTGGTCCAGACACAGCGCGAGGGCCTCGTTCCCGCTGCGTGCCTCGAAAATCTCAGCATGAACGGCGGAGAGAAGCCGCCGCATACTGGCAAGGTTTGCGGAAATATCATCGACCACGAGAATTTTCGGACGGGGCTCTTCAATCATGACAGGCCAGTCTATTGATATGTTCTGCAATAACGATGAGTGGCGCACAGAGTTCCGCACCGGCAATCTCAATTGCTGATTGTGGCATCGTCGTGAATGCAGCCTCACGCGGGTCCTGAACCATGGCATATCCACCAGCTTCGCGGATATCTGCCAGACCTGTTGCGCCATCACGGCTTGCGCCGGTCAGGACCACGCCTGCGAGAGCCGGACCATAGGCCGCTGCAGCGCTCACAAACAGGACATCGATTGCAGGACGTGAGAAGTGCACTTTCGGATCCACGGAAAGTGAAAAGGTATGGTCGCGTTCGATCAGAAGATGATAGCCGCTGGGCGCGATATGAACCACTCCGGGTTCTACCGCAGTGCGCTCTTGTGCAATGCGGGTGGGCAAAGGGCAAGTCGGGGCCAGAATATCCGCCAGAAGATCGGGTCCGTTCGGGCCCACATGGCTGAGAACAACCACGGCCGCCGCCAGTTTCGGATCCAGCCGGGCAAGCAGAACCTGCAGGGCCGCCGGCCCTCCGGCCGAGGTGCCGATCACCACCGCCTTGACTGGCCGGATGTGCAGGCGTGGCCCGTTCCGGGCTGGAGGGGGGGCATCTGGTGGCGGGTGCATCATGTCACCCGCCAGATTTGAGACGATAGAGGCGGGCCGGATCGTCCACGGTCTGGAACAGGCTTCTCGCCGTGCTGAAGTCCAAATTCTCCCGCGTGCCGATACACAGATAGCCGCCGCGCACGAGGCTCTGGGCGAACAGGTTCAGGGCCCGGTCCTGCAGCGGATTGGTGAAATAGATCAGGACATTCCGGCACAAGATGAGATGCGCCTCGCAAAACACCGTGTCAGTTACCAGGTTATGTTCGGCGAAGGTGACGCGGGAAATCAGCTTTTCGTCGAGTTTCAGGAAGTCATAGCGGGCGTGGTAATAGTCCGAGAAACTGCGTGTGCCGCCACTGGCGAGATAGCGCGCCGCCGCCTCGCGCGCATCCTGAAGGGGGAAGATTCCCTCCCGCGCCCGTGCCAGTGCCGCTGCCGATATATCGGTCGCATAAATACGTGCCCGCTCATACAGCCCGGCTTCCGAAAGCAGGATGGCGAGGGAATAGACCTCCTCACCATGTGCGCATCCTGCCTGCCAGATATTGATAACCGGGTAGGATGCAAGAATGGGCAGCACCTTTTCCTTCAGTGCCCGAAAGGTGTGCGGGTCGCGGAAAAATTCCGAGACGGGCACCGAGAGCCCCGCAATCACCTCTCCCACCCGGTCCGGCTCATGCAGGACACGGGCGGTCAGGTCGGTGATGCTCAGGGCATCAAAGGTGCGCACCAGATGATGGATGCGCCGGGTCAGTGAGGCCCGGCTGTATCCCGAGAAGTCATAGCCATGCCGGCGGTTGAGAGCGGTGACGAACAGGTCGACCTCGATCTCTTCCAGTTGGGTGGGGTTCTCGGGCGTAATCATCGCGGGGGCAGCCAGGCGCGGATCATGGACAGCAGCTTGGGCACATCAATCGGCTTGGCGAGATAATCGCTGGCACCGGCCGCGAGGCATTTCTCCCGGTCATCCTTCATGGCCTTGGCCGTGAGGGCGATGATGGGCAGCTTGGCGTGGGCCGGATTCTTGCGGATCTCGACCATGGCCTCATAGCCGTCCATCACCGGCATCATGATGTCCATGAGCACGATCTCGATGCTGGGAACCTCATTGACCTGCGCAACGGCCTTGGCGCCATCCTGAGCGAGCAGAACCTCTATGCCCTTGCCGCGCAACACCTTGGCGAGAGCGTAGATGTTGCGCATGTCATCATCCACCAGCAGCAGGCTGCGGCCCTTCAGGTCGCCGTCCGGGTCCACCGGTGTGGTCTTGGTTTCCTGACGCACGCTGTGCAGGAACAGGCTCACCTCATCCAGCAACCGTTCGGGCGAGAGTGCGCCCTTCACCACGATACTGTCGGTGAAGGCCCGCAGTTTCAGGCTTTCCTCGGCTGTCAGGTCGCGCCCGGAATAGACCACCACCGGCACCTGACGGCCACTTTCGGCCAGATGCTCCAGGAACTCGAAACCGGACATGCCGGGCAGGCCGAGATCCAGAACGATGCAGTCGATCGGGCTTGCGCCTGCGTCGGTGAAACTCTTTTCCACCTTCTCCAGCGCGGCCTCGCCGCTGTCCGCTTCCACGATCTCCACTTTCTCTCCACCCACCAGCTTGCGCACGGCAAGGCGAGCCGCAGTGTCATCATCCACCACCAGCACGCGGCGCAGATGGCCGGGCGAGAAGTGGGTGAGGAGAGAGAGCGCGTCATTCAGTGCATCTGCGGTGACAGGCTTGGTGAGGAAGCCCACTGCCCCGAGATCACGCCCGCGCCGGGCCTCATCCAGAGCCGAGACGAAATGCACCGGGATATGGCGTGTCGCCGGATCCGCCTTGAGGCGGGAAATGACGGTCCAGCCATCCATGCCGGGCAGCATCACATCCAGCAGAATGCCGGTCGGGCGATGTTCGCGGGCCAGTTCCAGCCCGCTCACGCCATCGCCGGCGGCCAGTACCTTGTGGCCCTTGCGGCGCACGATGCTCACAAGGGTGCGGGCGAAGGCGGGGTCATCTTCCACCACGAGGATGATGGTGTCGCCCGCATTCAGGTTGTTGCGGTCGTCCTCCACATTGAAGACCGGGGTGGGATTGGAGGGGCGAGCGGCGACAGGTTCCGGGCCGCGGAAAACCACCGGTTCCGGGCGTCCGGCCGGCGCATCATTCGCATCCTGTGCCGGAACATCGCCAACGGGAAGGGTGAGGCGGAAGGTGGAGCCTTCACCCAAACGGCTCTCCACGGTCACGTCGCCACCCAGCAGGCGGGCAAGGCGCAGGGTGATGGCAAGGCCAAGGCCGGTGCCGCCGAACTGGCGTCGCGTGCTGGAATCCACCTGCTCGAAGGCTTCAAAGATGAAGTCCTTCTTGTCATCGGGAATGCCGATGCCGGTGTCCACCACCACTACGTCCAGCGTCTTTTCATCCCGTCCACGCGTGAAGGTGACACGGACCGAGCCATTCGATGTGAACTTGAAGGCATTGGAGAGCAGGTTGTTGGTGATCTGCTCCAGCTTGCCGTCATCGGTCACGATCTGGCGGGCTGCATCGGATGCGATGGTGACGATGAACTCGACATCCTTCTCCTGCGCCACATGGCGGAAGTTGCGCTCCATGCGGGCGGCGATGGCAGGGATGCTCACCGGCTCGCGCACCACATCCATCTTGCCGGCCTCGACCTTGGAGAGATCGAGAATGTCGTTGATGAGACGCAGCAGGTTGGTGCCCGAGCCATGGATGATGTTGGCCGCCTCTATCTCTTCCTCATCCAGATGGCCGGTGTGGTTCTGGGCCAGATCGTGGGCAAGGATAAGCAGGCTGTTGAGCGGCGTGCGCAGTTCATGGGACATGTTGGCGAGGAACTGGGACTTGTACTGGTTGGCGCGGGCCAGATCATCGGCGCGGGCCTCGGACTCCCGGTTCATCTCCTCCAGCCGGGACTTGCGCGCTTCCAGTTCTTCGGACTTGTGGCGCAGGATATCGTTGGACTGCTGAAGCTCTTCGGCCTGCACCCGCAACTCCTCTTCGGAGGCGGCGAGTTTCTGGGACTGCTGCTGAAGCTGCTCATTGGTGGCGCGCAGTTCTTCCTGCTGGGTGCGCAGTTCTTCCTCTGCCACGCGCAGTTCGGTGGTCTGGCGCTGGGTCTGTTCCAGAAGCTCGCGGGTTTTCACAGCCCGGATCAGGTTTTCCAGAGAGAGGGCGGCCACCGGAGAGATTTCCTCGAGCAGCATTTCCCGCCGGCCATCGAACAGCTCGAACCCGGCGAATTCCATCACCCCGAGCAACTGGCCCTTGTTGATCAGCGGAATGGCGATAACCGCGCGTGGGCTGGCTTCACCCGTACCGGAATGCACGCAGATATAGTCTTCCGGTACCGGCGAGAGCGTGATGGGGGCAGCAGAGAGCGCACATTGGCCCACCAGCCCCTCGCCCGGCTTGTAGCTGATGGTGATGTGGCGGCGTGATTTATAGGCATAGGTGCCAGCCAGCAGCAGCTCTTCCGATTTGTCATCATAGCGGTAGAACACGCCCACTGCCGCATTCAGGCGCGGGGCAAGTTCCGCCAGCAGGCCGTCGGAGAAGGTCTTCACATCCTCGGCGCTCTGGAGCTTGGCGGAGACCTCACCGGTCCCGGTCTTGACCCAGTTGTTTTCATAGGTTTCCACCGCCATCGCCTTGAAGACGGCCAGTGCCCGTCCAATCACGCCGATTTCGTCGCGCCGGTTGGTGAAGGGCACCTCTATGGCATGGTCGTGATTGGCCAGCTCCTCCATGAGCAGGGCCAGATGGCGCAGCGGGCGGCTGATGAGGCGGGACGACAGATAAAGAGCCCCGATGCCCGCAAGGAAGATGGCAAGAAGGGCAATGATCTCCACAATGGCGAGCCATGTCTGGGCCATACTCACATTGTTGCGGGCTTCTTCCAGCTGATCGGAGGCCGCGTCATTGAGCTGGTCAAGAATGGAGTTGATGTCACGGCTGCCGCCAGCTTCCGTCTCCTTGTTCAGGAATTGCTGAAGTGCCTCCCCTGCCCCATCCAGATTGCCACTTGTCCTCTGGGCGGCGAGTTGCACCAGCGGGCGGGCGATATCCGTGGACCAGCGCTGGTCCAGCCGTTCGACCCGGTCAGCAAGACTGCGCAGGATGGGATTGGAGGCTGTTGCCGCCTGAAGGTCTGTGATGGTACGGCGTACCTCGAGATCCGAGGCCGCAAGCTGCGCCGGAACCTGTGCCGGATTGGTGAATGTGGCCCGGATCAGCGTGGTTTGCCGCCGGTTGATGGTGCGCGCCGCGTTGTTGCTCATCGCCACATAGTGCACCAGACTGTTGGCCCGCTCCTGGGCCGTGCTGGTGAAGCTCATGGTGATAGTGCTGGCGCTGAGGATCACCAGAAACAGCAGGGTCATCACAAGGATAAGGCTGCCGAATTTCCACTGGAGCGGCAGATTGGCCAGCCAGGAACTATTGGACCTCAATTGCGTCATCTCCCGCCCCTGTCATCTTGTTCTGGCCCCTCAGGGCAGGATGTCCCGCACGCGCTCGGCCGGTCGGCACAGGCGCACGCCCTTTTCCGTGAAGACAAATGGCCGCTCGATCAGAGCCGGATGGGCGATCAGGGCATCCAGAAGCGCGTCATCGGAGAGGGTCGGGTCGCTCAGGCCCAGCTCCGTGTAAAGGTCGCCCTTCCGGCGCACCGCATCCCGCACAGTGATGCCGGCAGCCTGAATGGCTGCGGCGAGTTCCGCGCGGCTGGGAGGTGTTTTCAGATATTCGACAATGCGCGGCTCAAGGCCCGCCTCGCGCAGCAGCGCCAGCGTAGAGCGCGAAGTGCCACAGGCCGGATTATGCCAGATGGTAACGGGGGAAGAGTCGGACATGGAAGGGCATCCTCGAAGAGGCAGATATCCATGAAATCACGGCTTTACACGGCGATTGGATGACATGAACCCTGCGGGTGTCTCATGTGACCGAATCGCCGCGCCATTTGAACGAGAAAAGACGGATGTCCACTTCGGGTCTCGTCATCTGACGGTTCCGTCCAGAGAGGTCAGGCTTCCTCATTCACGTCACCACTGTAAAGCGGGACGGTGACCAGCACCACACCGATTGCAGCGGATCAACACGAATGGAGCGGTTTAAGGCTGCGCTGTTTTAAGGTGGCTCGATATGGGACGAAGCAGCCGGCCGGCCAGCTTCGATCCTATGGTGCGCAGGTGCGATCTTCACGTGCCCGCGCTCTTTCCATCTGCCATGAGATCAGGGTGAGCAGCAGGGCACAGGTGCTCAGCACTGCGGCAGCTCCGGGCAACTGGCCGTAGGAAAAGCCTGCGGTGAGCGCCGCGCCGCCTATGCCCGCCCCTGCCGCATTGCCCAGATTGAAAGCGCCCTGATTGAGGGTGGAGGCCAGATTGGGGGCCTGGGTGGCCTCATTCACCACGCGGGTTTGCAAAGGCGCGACGACAGCAAAGGCCAGAATGCCCCAGATGAACAGGCTGATCGCCGCCGGTACCGGCGCGGTGGTGGAGGCCGGCAACAGCAGAAGCAGGCCAGTGAGCACGGTGATGATGCCGATGAGCGAGGGCATCAGCCGCTTGTCCGCGAGCCAGCCGCCCGCGAAATTTCCTACCGTGAGGCCCGCACCGAATATCAGCAGCATCACCGTCACCCCATGGGCGGAAATGCCGGCGCGGGTGGTCAGCAGCGGGGTGATATAGGTGAAGACCGTGAACAGGCTGGCCGAGGCGAGAATGCTGATGGCCATGGCCAGAATAACCTGCGGGCTGGCAACAGCCCGGGCCTCCTGCCCAAGGCGCATGGGTGGGATAGGCAGCCCGCGCGGCAGCCACAGATAAAGCGCCAGCGCCGCCACAAAGCCGATGAGCACCACGCCAAGGAAGGTGGTGCGCCAGTGCATCGCCTCACCGATCATGGTGCCCAGTGGCACCCCCAGCACATTGGCGAGGGTCAGGCCGGCAAACATCATGGCGATGGCTTGTGCCTTGCGTCCCGGCTGCACCAATTGTGCCGCCACCACCGCGCCAAGGCCGAAGAAGGCGCCATGGCAGAGTGATGTGAGCACGCGCGCCGCCATCAGCAGCCAGAAGCCGGGCGCGAGCGCGCAGGCCAGATTGCCGATGATGAACACGCCCATCAGCAGAAGCAGGGCCTGCCTGCGATCCATCCGGGCGGTGGCGATGGCGAGAAAGGGAGAGCCGAAAGTGACCCCGAGGGCATAACCGCTCACCAGCATTCCAGCCTGAGGAATGCTCACGCCCAGATCCTGCGCCACGTTCGGCAGCAGGCCGACAATGACGAATTCTGTGGTGCCGATACCGAAAGAGGCAAGCGCCAGCGCCAGAAGCGCAAGCCGTACGGCCGCGCCTTTTGAAAGGTGGGCAGGGGAGAATAGGGCGCTCAGGGTGCGCATCATGACAAACCGGACAAATAGGGAAATCGCAGCCCGGCTGCTGCCCGGCCGGGTGAAATCTACAGCCGACCCGCACATGGGAATAATGAATTCTGCGACTGGCAAGCAGGCGAAAATGGCATGATGGGCAGGGCGGGGCAGGCGCGCCCCGCCATCTGGAGTGCTTCAATCATGGGGCCGGGAGGGCGCCGGATGAGGGCTGCGGGAAAAAGGAACCGCTCAAAGGGCTCGCCTTTGGCGCGATGCAGGTTATATTGGCCGCGAATTCATCCCCGACAGCTCGGATACCCATGGGCCGCCTTTCTCTTCCCCTGGTGCTTCTCGCGACATTCGCCCTTGCGGCTTGCGGCGTGAAGGGGCCTCTTGAGCCGCCACCCGGCGCACCGGGTGCGCCCGGCACGCAGGCTCCGGCACAGCAGGGCCAGACCGCCTCTGGTGGCAGCTCCAATGTGGCCAACTGGAACAACCAGACTCAGTCTCTGGAAAGCGTACCCGGCAGTTTCTCCACGCCCGGCACCTCCTTCGGCTGGGGTGAGTCGAATCGTGACGAGGAAAAAGACCATCTGCGCGGGGCCAGTGTCCCGAACCGTTCCTTCTTCCTTGATGGCCTGCTCTGAGCGAATCGCCGGATCATCCCCGTCCCGCATATAGGGGCGGGAGCGGGGTGAGCAGCGCAGGGTGTGACCCGGTGCTGAGAAGGCAGTTGCTCAACCGGCCCCTGCCCGGCCGTTGCCGCACAGTTTGAGACACGTTCACCATGCATCATTTCAGCTATCGCGATGGCCGCCTGCATGCGGAGGGGGTGGACCTCTCCCAGATGGCCGCTTCCGTGCAGACCCCCTTCTACTGCTATTCCTCCGCCACGCTGGAGCGGCATTATCAGGTGTTCATGGATGCGTTTCGCGGCCGTGAAACCCTGCTGTGCTATGCCCTGAAGGCCAATTCCAACCAGTCGGTCATCGCCACGCTGGCCCGTATGGGCGCGGGGGCGGATATCGTCTCGGCCGGTGAATTGCGCCGTGCTCTGGCCGCGGGTATTCCCGGCGAGCGCATCGTGTTCTCGGGCGTCGGCAAGACGCGGGACGAGATGGCGGAAGCGCTGAGCGCCGGTATTTTGTGCTTCAATGTGGAGAGCGAGCCGGAACTGGAGGCTCTTTCACAGGTGGCGACGGCGCTGGGGCGCACGGCTCCGGTTTCTGTGCGCGTGAACCCAGATGTGGACGCGAAAACCCACCAGAAAATCTCCACCGGCCGTTCAGCCACCAAGTTCGGTATTCCGATTTCCCGCGCGCGGGAGGTCTATGATGCCGCCGCCCGCCTGCCCGGCATCTCGGTGTCTGGCGTGGATATGCATATCGGCAGCCAGATCACCGATATGGCCCCGTTCGAGAATGCCGTGACCCTGCTGGCGGAACTGGCGCGGGATCTGATGGGTGCGGGCCACAAGCTGCATCATCTCGATCTTGGCGGTGGCCTTGGTGTGCCCTATGCGGCGAGTGACCCTGTGCCACCTGCGCCTGATGCCTATGCCGAGGTGGTGCTGAAAGCGCTGGGTGACCTGAAGCTGCCGCTGGTATTCGAGATGGGCCGCATGATCGTGGCCAATGCCGGGATTCTGGTCACTCAGGTGCTCTATGTGAAGCGCGGTGAGGACAAGACCTTCGTGATTGTCGATGCGGCCATGAATGATCTCATCCGCCCCACGCTGTATGAAGCCCATCACGATATCCTGCCGGTGGCGCAGGCTGCCGAGGGGGCGCGGGTGATCGTGGCCGATGTAGTTGGGCCGGTGTGTGAGACCGGGGACTTCCTCGCCCTCAACCGCCCGATGGCAGAGGTGCAGGCCGGGGATCTGCTGGCAGTGATGACAGCCGGTGCCTATGGCGCGGTTCAGGCCTCCACCTACAATACCCGTGGTCTTATCCCGGAAGTTCTGGTGCGGGGCGATGAGATGGCGGTGGTGCGCCCGCGTGTGGATGCGGATGCCCTGATCGGGCTGGACCGCACGGCCCCCTGGCTGACAGCCTGATCGGGTGGCTTACTAAGTGGGTCATCTCTGGCCTGAATGAAAAAAGCCCGCTCAATGAGCGGGCTTTTGCGTTCTGGAAGCGCGTGTCTCTTGGGCCAGGTCTCATGTGCCGATATTTTCTTCCGGCGTATCCTGCCGGGCGAGAAGTTCTTCCAGATCCGTGATGGACATGGGTTGCCCCAGAAAAAAACCCTGAACCTCGTCGCATTCCGCCGTAACCAGATGGGCAAGCTGCGTTTCGGTCTCAACTCCTTCGGCCACCATGTGCATGCCCAGTGCCTTGCCCAGCCCAAGGATGGCCTGAATGATCGACAGCCCGCTTGGGCCGCGGTCGAGATCGTCGATGAAGCGCCGGTCAATCTTCAGCGTGTCAAAGGGGAAGCTGCGCAAATAGCCGAGGGATGAATAGCCCGAGCCGAAATCGTCCATGGCGATGCGCACACCCAGTTCCTTGAGCCTCTCCATGACCTGCCGCGCCTTGTCGAAATTCTCGATCAACACGGTTTCTGTGATTTCCAGTTCAAGCCGGTGCGCGGGCAGGCCGGTTTCCGCGAGTACGGTTTCCACGAGCCCGGCGAGATCCGCGTTACGGAACTGCACGGCCGAGACATTCACCGAGACATGCAGGTCCGGCAGGCGGGTGATGGCAATGCAGGCTTCCCGCAGTGCCCATTCCCCCATGGGAATGATGAGCCCGTTCTTTTCGGCGAGCGGCACGAAATCATCCGGGCTCAGTCGTCCCAGATCAGGATGGTCCCAGCGGATGAGGGCCTCTACACCCGCGATTTCCCGTGTCTGTGTCACCCAGCGCGGCTGGAACACCAGCACGAACTGGTCATGCAGGATGGCGCGGCGCAGATCTCCATCAAGCGAGCGCTGGGCATGAATGATATCATTGCGCGTGGAGTAGAAGCATGAGACGCCGGGGCCCACCTGCCGTGCCTGCTCCAGCGCATGGTTGGCGCACTCAAGCAGAGCCTCCGCATCTTCCGCATCTCTTGGGGAGAGGGCGACTCCAAGTGTGGCCTGTGGATACAGGGTGGTCTGCCCATGGCCCGCATGGCTCAGTTCGCCCTCCACCACGAAGGGGTTGCAGATGGCGGATTGAAGGCGCGAGCACAGGCGCTGGACCGTGGCGCGGTCCTCAAGGCCGGGTGCAACCAGCATGAATTCATCTGCCCCCACGCGCGCCAGCAGATCGTGGTCCCGGACGCACTGACGCAAGCGATCGGCGATTTCAACCAGAAGCCGGTCACCGGTGCCGAAGCCGTATCGTTCATTCACCTTGGTGAAGTTGTCGATATCCAGCATCATCACTGTGACAGCGCCCTGCCCGTTCCGGGCAGCCCCTAATGCCCCGGCAAGAAACTCCTGCAGCAGCAGCCGGTTGGGCAGGCCCGTCAATGGATCATGCAGGGCCAGGGCTTCTGGCCGCCATTGCGACATCCCATGATCCGACATTATCGTCACCGTCCCACGCATCGCATCTGTGCAGCTGGTTAGCACTTTTTCAGCTGACATGCATTGTGCTGCGCCAAGGTGCTGTTCGGCAAGGGCGGGCAGGGGAATCTTGCAGGAATGGAGACAGTAAAAAGTATATAACCCACTGCGGTACAGGGAATAATATCTGGTCGCACCGGTTTTTCTGTCCGGTTCGGTTGTTATGTTTGCAGCTGCAATCAAAGGGTTTCGTTTGTAATTTCAGTCCGGCCGGACTCATTCCAGCCTCAGCGCGTCCAGGTCGCCATCCCGGCTGAGTCGAGATAGTTGACTGTGAAGGATACCGCCTGCCCATCCTTCATCTCGAAACGCACGGATGAGAGCGAGCCGGAAGGCGCATTCTCGGTGCGGGGCGTGATGGCGAAGGTGTCACCGTTCCAGTGGGTCATGGGCAGGCTGAATGCGCCGGGGCCCACCGCGAACACAAGCCGCCCGTCCTCCGCCGTGATTCTGGCCGGCCCGAAATAGGAATTCCCATATGTGCCGGCATAGCTGGCCAGTGGTCGGGCCGCTTCGGGCCTTGCAGGTGGCGTCTTGCCGGCCAGGTCGCCCACCGGCTCATAATAGTGCATCAGGATGGGATGGATGCCCTCATACCAGTCCCGTGATGGGGTGCCGAACTGCACGATATCCATGAACTGCAAGCTGATCGCTTCCGCTGCGCCAACAGGGCCACCATTGGTCAGCACCACAATCGCAATATCGGCGGAGGGGATCATCAGCATGCTGGTGCCGGCCCCTTCGATGAAGGCACCGGAATGGCTCATCGCGGGGCGGCCATTGGGCTCGACCGACACATTGAAGCCAAACCCATAAAAGCCGGAGCGGCTATCCAGTGTTTGCGCGGGGGCGCTGAAGGCTTGCGGGCGCAGGGCCGGCAGCAGGGCTTCCGGCGCGATCATCTGCTTGCCACCGTGGCGGCCATCCGCCAGCAACAGTTTCAGCCATTCAGCCAGATCAACCACATTCGATGAGACGCCGCCGGCGGGAGACTGCGCATCCGGGTTGCGATCAAAGAGGGGCTGGAAACGGCCATCCGCAAAGGTGTGAAGACGGGCGCGGTTTTTCCGGTTCAGGAAATCGGCATGTCGCGCGCTGGTGGAACTCATGCCCAGCGGTTTGAACAGCGCAGCCTCGGCCAGATCCTCCCATGGCTTTCCAGAGGCTGCCGCAACCGCTTCCGCCCCAACCGTGAAACCGAAATTGGCATAGTGGTAGGAGATGCGGAAGGCATCCGGCTTCAGCAGGTGCAGGCGCGAGAGAATGGTCTGACGGTCAAAACCGATATCTTCCAGATCATCACCGGCCGTGGCGGGCAGCCCGGAGCGGTGGGCGTAGAAGTCACCGATACTGGCTTGTGTGGTCACATAGTCGCTGGCCATGCGGAAGGTGGGCAGATGGCGGATGACCGGGTCGTTCCAGTCCACAACACCATTGCTGACCTGAATTGCGCCAATGGTTCCGGCAATGGGTTTGGAGAGGGAGGCGATCTGGAAAACCGTTTCGGCATCCACCTTCCCGTCCTGCCCGAGTTCACGCACCCCATAGCCTTCAGCGAAGACGGTCTTGCCGCCCCGCACAACAGCAACTGCCGCGCCCGGCACACCACTGCGTTTCAGGGTGTCGGTGATGAGGGCAGGCAGGGCCGCGAGCGCTTGTGTCACCCCGTCCTGCGCAAGGGGAACGACATCGCCCGATGGCATGGACCCGACATCCAGCGGGATAGTCTGGGCGAGAGATGGTGCGGGGGCGGTGGTACAAGCCAGAGCGAGGACAAGGACCGGGACTGAAAGGGGTGCCGTTTTGCGGGCTGATCCTGATGCTGCGTGCGATGTCATGCGGTCAAACATGGTCAGGCCATCCATTCCGGCTGGATTTGGGGCGGCAAAGGTTCGCGAAGCATAGCTTCATTTGAAGCCTGCCACATGACGAACATGAGCGTGCCGGATCTGATCCATCACCGCATTATTCGTAAAACCTGTACTGGCCTTTCCCCGCCTGCTTGGCTTCATAAAGCGCCTTGTCGGCCTCGCGAAGCAGGACATCCAGATCGAACCCGGTTGCGGGTGCAACTGCAATGCCGATGCTGACACCCACCTGAATGGGCGCCCCCAAATGGTCCAGTGGTGCAGAGGCCGCGCGTACGAGGCGTTCGGCCAGACGCTCCGCTGAAACACGCGTATCACCTGCGCAGCTCTGGATGACCACGAACTCATCTCCCCCCACGCGGGCAATCGTGTCCTCTGCGCGGATGACGGCCCGGAACCGGGCAGAGATCGTGCGCAGCACATGATCTCCCGCCTCATGCCCCAGCACATCATTCACGGGCTTGAAGTGATCAAGGTCGAGACAGAACAGGGCAAAGCCGGTGCCGAGATGCAGCGCCCGCGCGGCCTGTGCTTCAAGGCGCTCATGCATCAGGATCCGGTTTGGCAGTCCGGTCAGCGCATCGTGGGTGGCGATATGGGAGAGGCGGCTTTCCTCCTGCTTGCGACGGGAAACATTGCGCACGGAAGCCACATAGCCATCCGGCACCCCGTTCTCATCCCGCGTCAGCTTGATGAAGGCCTCCAGCCACACCCAGCCGCCATTCCTGTGCCTTTGCCGTTGTTCGCTCACCGCCAGTTCGACACGACAGGCCCGCAGGTCCGCCATGACACCGGCGAAGGTCTCCGCATCATCCGGATGGACGATCTCAATAGCCTTGCGACCGATCAACTCCTCCGGTTCATATCCCAGAAGGTTTCTGACGGATGGTGAAATATACAGCCGGGTTCCATCCAGACTGCCGCGGACAATCGTGTCTGTCGTGTTTTCTGCAAGAAGGCGATAGAGCTCGCCCTGTCCGCTTTTCCGGCGCAGATTGATATCGACACACAGATGCGCCTCGATGATGCGGATCATGTCCAGCAGGTGCGCGCGCTCACTTTCCGGAAAGTGGCGGGGGGCAGGCCCCATCAGGCAGAATGTGCCCATCTGTCCATCCTGTGCGGAGAAGAGCGGGGCAGCCAGAACGAAGCCAACGGGGGCACGTCCCGCTGGGAAAGCCGGATCTGCCGATATATCCTTGATCACCACCTGATCCTGCGCGCGCAGCAGGATGGTCTGCATCTCCGGTGGTATGCCATCGGCCCATGCCGCCTCCGCTCCGTCGGTGGCCAGACTTGGCCCGAACTCCTGCCGCAGGAACACCAGCACCCATGGCACGTTGAAGAGTGCGCCGGCCAGACGGCACATGCTTTCAAGGGTTTGCGTCAGGGCCATGGGCTCGCTTCGTGTGCCGGAGAGGTCAGGGCGCGTCGCTTCAGGGAGGGGATGGGGCATCATGGGTATGGGTCCGGCACAAAAGGGTTCTCTGGCACCCGCCGAGAATAGCAAGTTGATAGGCACTTTCGATCAGATCAATGGCCCATGTGGGAAAAACATCACATGGGCTGCATCACGCGGGCGCGTCAGGCTTTTGCGTCTCCTCGATCATAATTCAAAAAGAATGCGTGTGTAGAACGGTCCATGGCGGCAGGGATGACCTGCTGATGCGGGATCATGGTTCAAAGGGCAGGGTTGTCTTGTCGATCGCATGGAATGATATCGGGACCGGAGGCAGGCGGAGTGTAAGGCGCTGGTTGCACCTTGTCGCGCTGTCGCTGCTCGTGCTCGGATGTCTGACCAAGGGTGTGGTCGTGGCGAAGGCTGCCTATCTTCAGGGCATGGCGTCAGAACGGGCGATTACACTGTTGCAGCCTGCCGGTGAGGGGTCTTCTGAACCGGGCGATGAGCGTGGCAAGGGCTCGCCGGCCACTTGTGTCAGCGCCACCCATCTTGCCCCGCTTTCAGCGTATACGGCTGTTGTCGCAACCCTGCGTGAAACTGCACTCATTCACAGCCTGCCCCTTTATCTGGTGCCGCCTGGCCGCGGCGGACAACCTCCGGATCGTCCTCCGCGCCTGACTGCATGACTGGCTATGCCACTGAACATGCAGACCAATCACATCAGGCAAATGATGACACACGTATTCTCACAGCCGGCCCGCCCGGCCGCACTCTCCCGCCGCGCCTTCATTGTGCTGGGTGCCTTCAGCCTTGCGGGCTGTGTCACCCAGCCTAGCCGGGATGATGCGCTTCAGCCCTCGTCGATGGCGCTGAACCCTGAATATCTTGAAATGTATGGCGCCAAACAGGATGGCGATATCCTGATCCCCGCCATCGACCTGACCGAGATCGATCCCCGCTTCCTGCGCCAGAATGTGGACTATACCGGCCCCCATCTGCCGGGCACGATCGTGGTGGACCCGCACGAGCGCTTTCTCTATCTGGTCCAGCCCGGCGGCCGGGCGATGCGCTATGGCATCGGTGTGGGCAAGGCGGGACTTGAATTTCAGGGGGCCGCCAACATCCAGCGGGCCGCGAAATGGCCGCGCTGGACCCCCACCTCATCCATGATCGCGCGCGAGCCGGAGCGCTACGGGCCCTATTCCGCAGGCTTGCCCGGCGGGCTGACGAATCCGCTTGGGGCACGGGCGCTATATCTGTATCGCAACGGGCAGGACACGCTCTATCGGCTGCATGGCACCAATGAGCCGATGACCATCGGCCATGCCGTGTCATCCGGCTGTATACGGTTGTTCAATCAGGATATTATCGACCTGTATAACCGCACAGCCATAGGGAGCCGCGTGGTCGTGCTGTGACAAGCCAGCGCCTGCCGCCCGTTCAGGCGTGGCAGGTGCTGACCGCTCTGGGTTCAGCCACGGGACTCTTCAGCCGCCCCTGCTCCACTCCACGGCGGGGGTGAACATATAGCCCGCGCCATAGACGGTCTTGATGATCTGCGGATTGCGCGGGTCTTCGCGCAGCTTGGCGCGCAGGCGCGAAATGCGGACATCAATGGAGCGGTCAAAGGCGATATTGCCCGGCGCTTCATCCCATTCCATCAGGGTCTCGCGGGTCTGCACGCGCTGGGGTCGCAGGGCCAGTACGCGCAGCAGGCGCACCTCGCTGGCGGAAAGGTCTATTTCCTCACCATCAGGAGCCACCAGACGGTGGCTGTGAAGGTCCGCCATCCAGCCTGCAAAACGCACGATATTGTCTTCAGTGCTGGCTGCACCCTCCGCCCGCCGCAAAACGGCGCGCATCCGCGCCACCAGCTCGCGCGGGTCGATGGGTTTCAGCAGATAGTCATCTGCTCCCATCTCAAGGCCCATCACGCGGTAGGATACATCCGTCCACACGCCGCTGATGGCGATGGCGGGGATGGCGTCGGACTTCAGCCGGCGCGCCATTACCTCAAAGCCGGCACCATCCGGCAGGCTCATGTCGACAATGCAGATGGCCGGGCGCACCTGTGACAGCCGCCGCTCGAAATCCCGCACCAGCCCTACCGACTGGGCCTCGAAGCCTTGTTCATCGAGCGTGCGCACGAGAAGGGCAGCGAGGTCCACGTCATTCTCGAGAATGAGCACCAGCGGGCGTACCGTCGACATCTTATCCATCCTCACGCAGCCGGTGGCCGGCCAAGGCCTGGCCGCTCCGTATCGTCACCGGCTGCGCTGTCTCAATCAGGCGCACCAGATCCTCCGGCGCAAAGGGCTTGTCCAGAACCGGCAGGGACAACCCGTCCCTATCCTTCTCGTCCGCGCCATCGAACCCCGTCATTAGGATAATCTTGAGGTCCGGACGCAGGCGCGACGCCTCCCGCGCCAGCCGGAAGCCGGACATGCCGGGCATGACGATGTCCGTCACAAGGGCACGCAATTCGCCCACGCCTTCGACAAGAGAGAGCGCTTCCTCACCGCTGGCGGCTTCCAGCACGCTGTAGCCGGCGCTGGCGAGCTGGCGGCGGATGGTGCGGCGGATTTCCAGATTGTCATCCACCAGCAGGATCAGGCCGAGCCGGGCGGGGGAGGCGGTGCTGCCGGTTTCAGGTGTCGCGGCCGGGGGGTGCGGAGCGGCGGGCAGGCGAATGGTAAAGCGTGTGCCCTTACCCTCGCGGCTCTCCACCGTGATGGTGCCATGAGACTGGCGCACGAAGCCCCACACCATGGAGAGGCCAAGGCCGGTGCCCTCTCCCGCGCTCTTGGTGGTGAAAAAGGGCTGGAACACCTGTGCCGCAGTCTGGGCATCCATTCCGGTGCCGGTGTCCGCCACAACGATGCGCACAAGGCGCTCTTCTTGCGTGGCGGGCGGATAATCCACGGCGATGCTGATATCGCCTCCGTCCGGCATCGCGTCGCGGGCATTGAGGCACAGATTGAGCAGGGAGGTCTCGAACTGGGCGCGATCCACATTCAGTGGCACCGGTTCGCCCCGGCTTTCCATGCAGACGCGGATATTGGCGGGCAGGGTGCGCCGGACCATGGTCACGAAATCGGCGATGGTGGCTTCCGCATCCAGCCGCTCGGGCCGCAAGGGCTGGCGGCGGGCAATGGCCAGGAGCTGGCGGGTCAGACGTGCGCCCTGCTGGGCGGCCCTTATGGCCGGTTCGATATAGTCCTCCAGCACGTTCGCCGGCATGGCGCCATCGCGCAGTGGCAGGAGATTGCCGAGAATGATGGCCAGCAGATTGTTGAAGTCATGGGCGATGCCGCTGGCAAGCTGGCCCACCGCATCCATTTTCTGCGCCTGAAGCAGCGCCGCCTCCGCCTCCTTCTGCTGGGTGACATTGATGGAGCAGACATAAAAGCCCAGCACGGTGCCGTCATCCGAGATATCCGGTCGCAGAAAGGTGCGCACGGTGAGAATGCGCCCGTCGGCATGGCCGGCGGGATGGATGAAGTCCACCGACTGGCCCGAATGTGCCGCCGTGAAGAACGGATCGCCGAGCACCAGCGCATCGTGCCAGATGAAGTCATCGGCGTGCTTGCCCACGATTTCTTCCGGCCGAAAGCCATATGCGGCAGCGAAGCGCTGGTTGGTGAAACGATAGATCTTGTTCTGGTCGACATAGGCGATGCCGACCGGCAGGGCATCGGTGATGACCCGCAGGCGCGCATCATCTGCGGGAACGGCCGCGGGCGGGATCGTCATGAATGAGTGCGGCATGCGTTCCTCCCCGCTCTGGTGCGCGCATGGACGGTACGGGCAATTCTCCCCTTTGGGGAAGGGCTGCCGAGGCCCTGTTACAATTCGTTTTATTTCGGCAAAGCCCACGCAACAGTCCGGTTGCAGCCTGCGCGCGACAATTGTGCCGCATCAAAAATGCCACAAGGGGATGAAGAAGCGCGAAGCGCCGGCAGCCTCCAATGGTGTTCCCGGGACGAATTGTCATGTGGAGGAAACCGCCATGATGACGCCCCCCTCTCCCTATGGGAGCGGTCTGGACAAAAATGCCGCAAACCATATTGCGCTGACGCCAACCACCTTCCTCGACCGCGCGGCGGCCGTATGGCCGGATCGCACAGCCGTCGTGCATGGCACGGTGCGTCGCAACTGGGCCGAAACCGCAGTGCGCTGCCGCAAGCTGGCCTCTGCCCTGCGCGCACGCGGCATCACGCCCGGCCATACGGTGGCTTTCCTCGCGACCAACACGCCTGAGCTTCTGGAAGCCCATTTCGGCGTGCCGCTTATGGGCGGCGTGCTCAACGCCATCAATACCCGGCTCGATGCGAAATCCATCGCCTTCATCCTCGACCATGGCGAGGCGCGCATCCTGTTCGTGGATCGCGAATTCTCTGCCACGGCCCGTCAGGCCCTTGCGCTGCTCTCGCGCCGCATTCCGGTGATCGATATTGATGATCCCGCTTTCGAGGGCGAGGGCGCGCGGATCGGCGAGAAGGACTTCGAGGCCTTTCTTGAGGAAGGCGATGAGACAGAAGCCTTTGCGGGACCCGCCGATGAGTGGGACCCGATCGCGCTCAACTACACCTCCGGCACCACAGGCAACCCGAAGGGGGTCGTCTATCATCACCGGGGCGCGTATCTGAACGCGGTGTCCAATGTGATGTCCTGGGGACTTTCCGGCGCACCGGTCTATTTGTGGACCCTGCCGATGTTCCACTGTAATGGCTGGTGCTTCCCCTGGAGCATCGCGGCCGTTGGCGGAACCAATGTGTGCCTGCGTTCGGTGCGGGTCGAGACCGTGCTCGACCTGATGCGTGATGAGGGCATTACCCATTTCTGCGGTGCGCCGATCGTTCTCAACATGATCAACAATGCACCGGCCGCGCTGCGTGAGGGCATCCACCAGAAGGTGCACGCCATGGTGGCCGGTGCGCCGCCGCCAGCTTCCGTCATCGCGGGCATGGAGCGCATGGGCTGGGATGTGACCCATGTCTATGGGCTCACCGAATGCTACGGCCCTTCTGTCATCAATATCTGGCAGACGCGCTGGGATGGGCTGGATCTGGATGCCCGCTCCGCCATCAAGGCCCGGCAGGGCGTGCGCGGGCCGGTGCTCGAAGAGCTGATGGTCGCCAACCCCGAGACACTGGAGCCGGTGGAGCGCGATGGAGAAACCATTGGCGAGATCTTCATGCGCGGCAATAACGTGTTTGCCGGCTATCTGAAGAACCCCACCGCCACTGCCGAGGCCTTTGACGGCGACTGGTTCCATACCGGCGACCTCGCTGTCTGGCACGAGGATGGTTATGTGGAGATCAAGGACCGCTCCAAGGACATCATCATCTCCGGCGGCGAGAACATCTCCTCCATCGAGGTGGAGGATGTGCTCTATCGCCACCCCGATGTGCTGGAAGCGGCCGTCGTTGCCCGCCCGGACGAGAAGTGGGGCGAGACGCCCTGCGCCTTCGTGGTGCTGAAGGAAGGGGCGAGCGTGACGCAGGAGGAATTGCTGGCCTTCTGCAAGACCCAGCTCGCCGGCTTCAAGACCCCCAAGGCGATCGTGTTCGGCCCGCTGCCGCGCACACAGACCGGCAAGGTGCAGAAATTCATCCTGCGTGAGACCGCGCGCGACATCTAGCTCGCCCGCGCCTGTGCCCGGAGCATTCCGGGTGGGTCGCAAGCCGGCCTCCTCCCGCTTTCCCGGTACATGCTCCGGAAAAGCCTTGATCCAGATACCTCCCAACTGTGGGCACGACGCTTCAACGCCGTGCCCACCCTTTCGCATGCTCGCGACCTGAAAGACTTCGGAGAAACAGGGCGATGACCGATTATAGCCCGCCGCTGCGTGACATCCGCTTCGCGCTGGATCACCTTGCCGGCCTGCCGCACATCGCCACCCTTGAAGGCTTCGGTGAGGCGACGCCGGATCTGGCCGACAGCATTCTGGAAGAGGCCGGCAAGATCGCCGGCGGTGTGCTGGGGCCGCTTAACCGTGCAGGCGACCTTGATGGTGCAAAGCTCACCGATGCCGGTGTGCGCACCACCCCCGGCTGGCGTGCGGCATGGGAAACGCTGATCGAGGGTGGCTGGAACAGCCTGCCCTACCCGGCCGAATATGGCGGCATGGGCCTGCCGCAGGTGCTGAACCTGGCCGTGCAGGAAATGTGGCAGGCCTCCAACATGGCCTTTGCCCTGTGCCCGATGCTGACACAGGGCGCGGCCAATGCCATCGCTGTCTATGGTTCGCAGGACCAGAAAGACCGCTTCCTGCCGCGCATGGTCTCCGGTGAATGGACCGGCTCCATGAACCTGACCGAGCCGGCTGCGGGCTCCGATCTTGCTGCCGTGCGCACACGGGCGGAGCCGGAAGGTGCGCTCTATCGCATCAGTGGGCAGAAGATCTTCATCACCTATGGCGACCATGACCTGACGGAGAACATCATCCATCTGGTGCTGGCCCGTCTGCCGGATGCGCCAGTCGGGGTGAAGGGCATTTCGCTGTTCATCGTGCCCAAGGTACTGGCCGATGGCACGGTGAATGATGTCACCTGCGTTTCGCTGGAGCACAAGATCGGCATCCATGGCAGCCCCACCGCCGTGCTCTCCTTTGGCGAGAAGGGCGGGGCGCTGGGGGAACTGGTGGGCGAGCCCAATCGCGGGCTCGAATACATGTTCGCAATGATGAACCACGCCCGGCTGAATGTCGGCTTGCAGGGCCTCGCCATCGCTGATCGCGCTTATCAGGATGCCCGCGCCTATGCCCGCGAGCGGGTGCAGGGTCGCCCTGTCGGCTGGACCGGTGGAGCAGTCGGCATCATCGAACACCCGGATGTGCGGCGCATGCTCATGAGCATGAAGGCCCGCATCGAGGCCATGCGCGGCCTGCTCTATGGCGTGGCGGCGGACCATGACATCGCCCACGCCCACCCGGATGCGCAAATGCGCGCGGCGGCGCAGAAGCGGGTGGATCTGCTCACCCCCGTCGCCAAGGGCTGGTGCACGGAAAATGGCATCGACATCGCCTCGCTGGCGATCCAGATCCATGGCGGCATGGGCTATGCCGAGGAAACCGGCGTGGCCCAGCATTGGCGCGACAGTCGCATCACCACCATCTATGAGGGCACCACGGCCATCCAGTCGAATGCTCTGGTGGGGCGCAATGTGCTGCGCGACAAGGGCGCGGCGATTTCCGAACTGCTGGCCTCCATCGCAGCCGATGCGGCCCGCGAGATAGATGGTCCGCTGGGTGATGTCGCCCGCGCGCTTGATGAGGCGCAGCGGCTCGCGGGTGAGGCCGTACAGGCCATTCTCAAGGCGAACGAGAGCGACCCGCGCAGCCCCTTTGCCGGCTCTGTTCCCTTCCTGCTCCAACTCGGCACCCTTGCCGGTGCGCATGTGCTGCTGCGCGGCGCGCGCATTGCGCAGGACGAAATCACGGGTGGCAGCAGCGACCCGTGGTGGGCGGCCCGCATCAGCCTCGCCCGCTTCTACGCCAGCCATGTGCTGCCGCAGGGCAATGCCCAGCTTGCCGCCGTTCTGGGCGGTGCACCCATCGTTTTCGCCTTTGACGAGGCGCTTTTCTGACAGCCCGAAACCGCGCCGAAAGAGCCGCGGGAGCGTGGGCGAACATCAATGTGGAGGAAATAAAGTGAGTGATCCCATCAACGTCCGGATTGCGCGTGACCCGCGCTTCCAGGCCATTGCCAGCCGGCGAAACCGGCTGGCCTGGACCCTGTTCGCCATAACCATGGTGCTCTATTTCGGCCTGATCCTGACCGCGACTCTGGCTCCCGCCGTACTCGGCCAGCCGCTGACGCCGGGCGGCACCACCTCTATCGGCTGGCCGATTGGCGCGGTCGTGATCATCGTGCCGTGGCTCCTCACGATTTTCTATATCAACCGTGCCAATGCCGACAGCCGCGCCATGGCGCGCGTGGTGGAAGAGGTGACGAAATGAACCGCCTTCTCCTTACCGCGTCAGTCGCGCTTCTCGGCCTGTATCCCACGCTTGCTGCCGCACAGGGGGCGAATGCCAGCGCGCCGCAGCCGGTGAACTACACCGCCATCACCATCTTCATGCTGTTCGTGCTGGCCACGCTCGGCATCACCTACTGGGCTGCCAAGCGCAGCAAGACGGCATCAGACTTTTACACCGCAGGCGGCGGCATTTCCGGCTTCCAGAACGGCCTTGCCGTGGCGGGCGACTATATGTCCGCCGCCACGCTGCTGGGCATCACCAGCCTTGTCTATATGCGCGGCTATGATGGCTTTCTCTATGCTGTCGCCTTCTTCATGGGCTGGCCGGTTCTGCTGTTCCTGATGGCGGAGCGCCTGCGCAATCTCGGCCGCTTCACCTTCGCCGATATTGTCTCCTACCGGCTTGATCCGAAAGCCATGCGCATCATGGCGGCGTGTGGCGGCCTGATCGTGGTGTTCTTCTATCTGATCGTGCAGATGGTGGGCGCGGGCGAGCTGATCCAGCTTCTCTTCGGCCTTGAATATAATTATGCGGTCGTCACCGTCGGCGTGCTGATGACAGTTTATGTGGCCTTTGGCGGCATGATCGCGACCACATGGGTGCAGATCATCAAGGCCTCGCTGCTGCTGTTCGGCGGTACGCTGCTGGCGGTCCTCACCTTCGCGCAGTTCGGCTTCGATTTCGGCAAGCTGACGGCGGCGGCCGTGGCCGTGCACAAGGATGGTGCGGCCATCATGGGCCCCAGCGTGCTGCTGCGGGACCCGATCCAGGCCATCTCCTTCGCACTGGGCGCCTGCTTTGGTCTTCTGGGCCTGCCGCATATCCTGATGCGCTTCTTCACGGTTCCCGATGCGGCGGAATCGCGCAAGAGCGCGGTCTATGCCTCAGGCTTCATTGGCTATTTCTTCCTGCTGATCTGCATTCTGGGTCTCGGCGGCATCGCCATCGTCTCCACCAATCCGCAATACTTCGTCGGCGGAAATGTGGGCGGCGCGATGATTGGTGGCAACAACATGGTGGCCCTGCATCTGGCGCAGGCGACCGGCGGCAACCTGATGCTGGGCTTCCTTTCGGCCGTGGCCTTCGCCACCATTCTTGCGGTGGTGTCCGGCCTTGCGCTGGCGGGTGCGGCGGCAGTGAGCCATGATCTCTATGCCAATGTCATCTGCCGCGGCAAGGCAACGGAAGCCAGCGAAGTGCGGGTGACCAAGATCGCCACGGTCGTGATCGGTATCATCGCCATCGGCCTCGGCATCCTGTTCAAGGGACAGAACCTCGCCTTCCTCGTGGCGCTGGCATTCGGCATTGCGGCCTCGTCCAACTTCCCGGTGCTGATCCTGTCCATGTACTGGCGCGGGCTGACGACGCGCGGCGCGCTGGCGGGTGGCATTACCGGTCTGGTTTCGGCCGTGACGCTGGTGATCCTGTCTCCGGCGGTGTGGGTGAAGGTGCTCGGTTTCCCGCAAGCCATCTTCCCCTATGACAACCCGGCGCTGTTCTCGATGTCAGCCGCTTTCCTGATGGCGTTCATTGTCTCCAAGACAGACAAGAGTGTGCGCGCGAAGGCAGAGAATGCGGCATATGAAGACCAGTATGTGCGCGCCCAGACCGGATTTGGCCGGGCGGCGGCATCCAACCACTGAGGGCAGGGGCTGTTTTCTCGCGGACAGCGGAAAGACCCTGCTTTCCTCAAAATAACAGATGCGGCGTCCGGGGCTCCCGGGCGCCGTTTTCATATGTACGGTTCCGGGCAATGGATCAGCCCATATGCCGTTCGCCCCCTTTCAGCCAGTGACCGGGATTGAGCGCCAGCAGCAGGATGCCGATGGCGCAGAGGAGCACGACTGTCAGGTTCAGGGGAGAGACATTCGCGGCGATAACCCCCACCAGCGCCCAGATGACACCGGCCCGATAAGGCCATGTGCGGGGCAGGGTGGCTGAAACCAGAAGGGCCACGGCGAGAACCGCGCACAGCATGAGCACGGCCGCCATCTGCGCCCCCGCAAGGCCATACCCGGCCATGATGACAGAGATCGCGACGCCAGTTGCTGCTGTCAGCCATCCGGCATAAAGGCCGAGCGGGATCGTTTGCCATAATGCTGGGCCACTGCGCGCAAGTGCTGCAGTCGCAAACGCCATCATCGGGACAATCATCACCGTGGCAATGAGGGGCGAACTGCCCGCAACCGGCACCCAGAACACCCCGATGGCGAGACTGATGGCCAGCGGCGGCGCGATGCGGTTCCAGTGTTCATCATCCGGGGCGCGCATGATCGCATAAGCCGCAGCGAGGATCAGCGCGGCATAGATGAGCAGCCAGATGGAGAAGGCCCACCCGGCCGGCTGGGCTGGCCAGTTAGAGATCTGCACCGGGAACTGCTCAGGTTTATAGCCGGCGAAATTTGGACTCAGCAGTGGCGAGGCCGCAAAGGCGAGAGCAAGGATGAAAACCAGAACACGCATGATGGAGCGGGACATCTTTTATCTCCCCGGATGGGCGAGGCGGCCATTCACATCACCGAAGTATCTCGCCCTCAACGAAAGAGAACGCTTTACGAGCGTATCGGTTGCCTGAAAGTGTGAAACAGGTGAACTGTTTTGTTGCGATGATCCCGGCCTGTTTCAGGCGGTAAAATGGACGACACTGCTGTTACGCCCCGGATCATCGAGGCCACACAAGAGGTGATTGCGAGCTTCCTGAATGAAGGAGCCGCATTTCATGCCATCCATTGTCCCACGCCGCGGGGCCGCGCTGGAGCGCTAAGGTGACGGCATGATGACCTGACAGCCGGAGGATATGCCCGGTTTGCTGCCGGGTCTTCTTTTTTGATGCCAGACGCCACGATCAGGTGATTGGCCAGACCTTTATCAACCTATGCCGATCACCTGATCGTGCCCTTCCTGCCGCTTCACCTTTTGCAGGCGCAGGCGGAACGTGCGCTCCAGCGCATCTCCATCCAGAAGGCCAGTGGGCGTATCATCGGCAACCACATACCCGCTCTCCAGCAGGATCAGCCGGTCGCAGAAGCGCAGGGCAAGGTCCAGATCATGCATCACCACAATCACAAGTGCGTTTTGCGAGAGTGACTTGAGGCGTTGCAGCAGGTCCAGCTTATGGCGCAGATCCAGACTGGCCCCCGGCTCATCGGCCAGAACAAGCGGAGGGGCGGTGGCAACGGATGCCGCGAGTATCACCCGCGCCCGCTCTCCACCGGAAAGGCTGTTCCAGCGCCGCCCAGCCAATGTTTCAAGCCCATGGGCTTCCAGAATGGCGGCAAGTGACGGTGGGGGGGTGGATGTCCGGCGGTGGATACCCAGTTCCAGAATTTCACGCACCGCATAGTTCCATGCAGGGGTGAATTGCTGGGGCATGTATCCACAAGCTGCGGCCCTGTCAGCCGAGGACCATTGTGAAAGCGGAAGTCCATTCCACTGTACAATGCCTTCACAAGGGACCTGATAGCCCGCCAGATGGCGCAGCAAGGTGGACTTTCCGGCACCATTCGGTCCCAGCACCCCCACAAACCCCGGCTGGTCCAGTGTGAAGGTGAGGCCCTGCAGCAATGTTGTGCTTCCTGCGCGTGCTGTCAGGTTCTGGCACTCCACACGCATCATGTGCGGAACCTCCGGGACAGCAGGAACAGGAAAAACGGCCCCCCCACCAAAGCGGTGATAAGCCCAAGTGGAATTTCTGCCGGGGGCAAGGCCGAGCGGGCAATACCATCACACACCGCAACCAGTGCTGCACCAATCAGGGCACTGGCAGGCAGAAGCAGGGCGTGGCGTGGTCCCACAAACCAGCGGCCGATATGGGGGGCGATAAGCCCGACAAAAGCAACCAGTCCCCCAAAGGCTACACCGGCAGCAACAATGGCGGCTCCTGTCAGTACAGCCCAACGCTCAAAACGTGCCGGGTTCAGGCCAAAGGCAAACGCCTGTTCATCACCCAGCCCCAGCAAATCCAGCCCGTGAGCCAGAGAGAGAGAGGCGAGCAGGCTGATGATGACCAGGCCAGCCAACAGGGCAAGTCCGGTTGGGCTCGGGGTCTGGATGCCACCCAGAGTCCAACTCAGCACCACTTGCAGGTTCATGCTGTCATCCGAGAGTGCCAGCATCAGGAACGAGCGCAATGCACCCAGCATGGCGGCAACAGCAACGCCCGCCAGAAGAAGACCGGCAACATCCGGGCGACGGTGCAGGCCCGCAATGGCCAGCACCAGCCATGTTGCACCCAAGGCCCCCAGAAAGGAGAGGGCGGCGAGCAAAGGGGCTTCCGGCAGGCCCATGGGCACAAGCAGCGCGATGGATGCACCGATAGCGGCTCCGCCGGATGCCCCCAGCAAATATGGCTCTGCCAGTGGGTTTCGGAACACGCCCTGAAAAATGGCCCCGCCCAGCCCCAGCAAGGCACCCACAAGTGCAGAGGCGGCGACACGGGGAAGCCGCCAGCTCAAGAGAAGCTGGCTGCCCATATCATCCGCCCCACCCAGCGCCTTGAGGATGCGTGCGGGTGAAGCCCATTCATGGCCTGCAACCACACCAAAAGCCACGGCGAGCAGGAGGCTCATGCCAAGGGTGATGAAGCGCCCCTTCATGATGCATCATGCCTGAGAAGGTCAGCCAGCTTTTCAATGCCATCTATGGTGCGGGGGCCGGGAATGAGAAACTCGGCACGCGAGACCATATGTGCGCGGCCCTCTTTAATGGCACGCAGCAGCTTCCAGCCCGGTTGTTGTTTCAGAAGATCCAGATCCTCCTGCCGGCCCGCGAAGAGAAGCACGTCAGGGTCTGAGGCAATCACCGCTTCAGGGGAAACATGGGCCACAACGCTGCGCTCCAGCGCATGGCAGCCCCCGGCGCGGACAATGGCATCACCCGTATAGGTATCCGATCGGGCAACCAAGACCAGCCCATTGCCCAGCTTGCCGGTTATCATCACAACAGAAGGGCAGCGTGTGCCCTTGCGGGCTGCCACAGTGGTGAGGCGCTGTTCAAGGGCGGACGCCACCGCTTCCCCCCGCTCCGGTATGCCTGTCGCCTTTCCAACAAGGCGCAGGTTGGAAAGCACCTCATCCACATCGCGCGCCAGAAGCACAAGCACGGGCACACCGATGCGGGTCATCGGGTCAATCAACTGGTGCATGGCCTGCCGGGCCGGGGTGACGATGACGAGATCCGGTTTCAGTGCAGCGATGGCATCCACCGAAAAGCCCAGCCGCCCGCCAATCTTGGGCTTCTGTGTCAGTTCCGGTGGAAAGCGCGTGTAATCCTCAACGCCGACAATCTGGTCCATCAGGCCCAGTGCGCTCACCAGCTCTGCATTCGAGGCAAATATGGGAACGATGCGTCGGGGCACCTTGGTCAGAACAACCGTGCGCCCTGTTGCATCCTCGACCGAGATTGGGGCTTGAGCCTCCTGCGCATGGGGAGCTGCACAGGCGAGGCCAAAGCTCGCCAGTGCAACACAAAGGCCGACAATGCGCAGAGGGCGAGAGGCCGGGGGCATCAGAACCGCATTTCCAGACCCACCTGAAGTTCCGTGCCGGGCATGGAGGTGCCGATGCCACCATTGGCAAGCTGCGGGTTCAGCAGATAGGGCGCCTTGTCCAGACCAATGAAGATGGGATGCTCATTGATATTGAACAGGTTGTTCACGAAGCCGAACAGCTTCACATCCTTCATCACTTCCACTTCACCGCGAATATTCCAGACCCAGAAGGCACCCTTGCGGTGAATCCAGGTCCGGTCCGGCTCTGCCAGCGGGATCAGCAGGTTCTCTTCCGTATCGTACCACATCGGCCCACGCAGGATGCCGGTGACCTCAATCGACCATGGATAAGCGATGTTGCGCTGGCCAAAGCGGGTGCCGATTGCGCCCTGATACTCATACATGCGCTGGGGCATGTTTGTGTTGGCGGTGCTGGCTGCTCCCAGATCTTCCATGTCAAAATTATAGGCACCATTGGCGAACAGCGACCAGCGCCAGGTTTCCGAGACATAGCCGCCCACTTCCAGCAGGTCGGCATCAAACTGAAGCTCCAGCCCGCGCACCACAATGTCATCAGGGTTGTTCACATAGTCTGATGTATTGGGCACGCCCTTGCGCGCGCGGGTGATGATGCGGTTGGCGATCGTGTTCTGAAACAGGGCCAGATCGAGCCACCAGCCATCTCCCAGCACAAATGCGCCCACCTCGAACTGCTGGCTGGTTTCCGGTTTCAGGTCGGGGTTGCCGAAAATGCGTCCGCCACCCAGCGTATTGAAATCGGCCCCCAGTTCCGTTGCGGTTGGGGCACGAAAGCCGGTGGAATAGCCGAGGCGCAGATTGAGCCGCTCATTTGCCCTGTAGGTCAGGCCGGCTGAATAGGTTGTGGTGTCATAATTGACGCTGCGCGGCACCTGATTGGCAAGGTTCGGGGTCAGATCGAAGCTTGTGGTGCCAAAGGTCTGGCGCAGGCCGCCGCGTACGGTTAGTCGGTCATCAAGGAACTTCTGGGCGTCCTCAAGATAGAAGGCGTTGACTGTTTCTGTCTGGTTGTTGTCCTGCGGCGCAACCTGTTTGAGCAGATTGCCCGGCACGCCAATGCGGAAGCGGTCCGAGCGCAGGCGGCTATATTCCCAGTCCCACCCTCCCATGAGGGTGTTGCCCGTCCATGGGGTCATGGAAGGCTGGATACGGGTGCCGACAATGTCCAGCTTGCGCTTGTTATGGTCGGACAGCGTGCCGCGCGCCGGCTGCCCATTGGAGCCGCGGATGACGGGGGATGCCCAGTTGAAGTCATCCACATCCTGCACCACGTAGCCCTGCATCATCCAGCGGTAGGTGCCATCGGTGCTCTGGCCATTGTAGGTCATGTCAACGGAGCTGTTGTAGCGGTCATCGGTACTGAAGACATTCGCACCAGACCCGCGAAAACCGACATCATAGACCCCATCCGTGCGGATGGTGGTTTCAATCCGGTTGTTCTCGTTGAACTGGTATCCCACAGCGCCACCCGCCCCGAAGCGCTTCCAGCTCGTGTTCTCCATCCGCGAGCCACCGCGTCCCGAATGATAATCATCCCGGATGCCGCCATTGACGCTGAAGAAATAATCGACCTTGTCCTTGACCCCGCCAATCTGCGCCAGTGCCTGCCCCAGTGCCCAGGAACCGGTGGTGGCGCGCAGGCGTCCGCCGGGAGAGGTGAGTCCGGTTTTGAGGATGATATTGATGACGCCGCCAATATTCTGGCTGCCATAGACCACTGATGAGGGGCCCTTGACGATCTCAATGCGTTCCACATCAGCAAGCGAGAGCTTGGACAGATTGGCCGTGCCGGCGCGACGGCCATTCATCAGAACCATGATCTGGCCGCGGAAATCCTTCCCCTGCCCATCACTGGAGCCACCACGCATGTTTATGGAGGTTTGCCCTGGCGTCCATTCACTGAAGAAACCGACGCCATTTTCCGCCAGCAGGCCGGTGATGGACTGGGCTGACGAACGCTCAATGATTTTCTGGTCCAGGACCAGAACCGTTCCGGGAATCTGGCTGCGGGGTTCGGCACGCCCGGTTCCGGTGACCACAAGCTGGTCGAGGACAATATCGTTCGGGTTGGGACTGTTCTGCGCAAAAGCGGTGGTGCCAAGAACAAGAGAAAGGCCGGTGCTGGCAGTGATGCCGCGTAGCGGCTGGGCAAAAGAAGACACGCGGATCACGGCAGGTTCCAGACCAGAATGGCAGAGCGGCGAGGGCAGGACAGGCGCACGCCATCCGACGTTGCGATGCCTTTTCGCTTGAGATGGGCGAAGAGTTCCGCACGGCGTGAGTCATCATCAGCCCAGCCGAGGCGGTCTGCCTGCCAGCTCGCGAAAAAAGGCAGGTCCTTCAGCGTGAGAGAGAAGGTCCAGTCCTGTACCCGCATGTGGTGCGGCGGGTTTGCTTCAAGGGCTGGCAGGACCAGATCAATACCGGGCGTTTCATCCTCCCGGTGCCATTCGCGCGGAAGGCAGGCGGAAAGAATGAGGCCACGCGGGCCATTTTGCGCCGGAACAATCCAGATGATCTGCCGTTTTGCCCATGCACGACATTGCCGGAAAAAATCCTGCGTATCGGTGAGATAGGCGGGCATGGTGGCGGCAAAGACTGTATCTGCGCGTGCAACCTCACCAGCATCGCGCCAGCCGTATGGAACGAGGTTTGGCGGTGCTTGCAGGGCACGCAGGCGCTGCTGCATCACAGGGGCAGGCTCAATGGCGGTCCAGTCTTGCCCCTGCATGCGCAGGGCGGCACCCATCTGGCCGCCACCTGCGCCAATATCCATCAGCGTTCCCCTGTCCGGCACCAGTTCACGCACCAGCGGCGCAACCTTTGCCACATAATCGGACTCATCAATCGCGCTGGCGTAAAGACCCAGAGGATAGGTCATGCCATCTCCGCGCACGCCGGGGCGATCAATACCGGGCATGGAAATCGCCATTCAGGCGGCAGATTGCAGGCAGAAGGCTTCTGCCCGCGCCAGCCACGCGATGATTTGAAACAGGAACACTCACGTCACCCAGCCCCTCGCTGGCGCGAAACGGGCAAGACATGACGCACAGGGCCGGAAAGAAGCCAGCCCAGCGGCACGCCCAACCACCCGTCGGCGCGTTTACCATTTGGCTGAGGCAGGTCTCCTGGCTCACGGCTCAATGCCTGTCGCTGTCTTCCCGGTGAAAACACCAGTGACATGCTAGCAACAGACTCGCCGCTTACAGTTGCGGGGGCAGCTCCGGTATGAGCCATGAAGGCCGCACCGGATTCCCTCTTAGCTCTGGAAGAATCCAGAGACCTCAACACGGGCAGCTATAGTGAGCCGGGCAGGAGAACGTCAAGCCACCTCAGACTTTAATGTTATATTATATCAATAAAATAACAAGGGGTGGACATGGGAGTAGACGCGGTATCTGGTACAGCTCTGGAAACTTCCCGTCTCAACCGACTTCCCGGATGGTTCCTTAACCGGCAAAACAATAGGGGTAGGTTTTGTGCCCTTCCTCGGCTTGATGGTGTTTGGCATCCGTTAGATCGGTATCAAACGCATGAACTGCATCAGCCCGAGGTTCTGCTCCGTCTCTCCGGCCGGTTCATGATAGAAGGATGAGCGCTGATCGACGGCATGCGGCACTGCGCTCCGGACAACAGCCTCGCGCCCTATGAACACAGCGCCAAAATCTGGACGTCAGAGCCATACCCGTGCAGCATCAACCAGATTCATAGATGCGAGGACTGAACAGCTAGGCAGGTGTATTTCTTTTTATCCGGCCACAAATTGACGCAAAAGCCGGGCCATCGCTTCAGGTGCTTCGACCGGAGGCAAGTGGCCGACATCCGGCAGAACATGGAGTTCTGCTCCGCGAATTGACCGCGCGAGATCGGACACAAGATCCGGTGGTGAGGCACCGTCCTGTTCGCCGGCGATCACCATCACAGGCAGGCGGAGACTTGCGGTGCTTTCGCTCAGATCCGTTGTGGCGAGCACCTCACAGGCCGCGATGTAACCAGCGTTATCACTGCGTGCCAGCATGTTACGCCAAAGCGCAAGCTCAGGTTTGCTGTGAAAGACCGGAGCAAACCAGCGCTCCATCACCGCATCTGCGATTGAAGCGGTGCCAGCCTTGCGCACAGCATCAATACGTGCGGTCCAGCTTTCGGCCGTGCCCATCTTGGGGGCGGTATTGGAAAGAACCAGCGCCCTTACAAGATCCGGCCGGCGTGAGGCGAGTGCCTGTGCAATCATGCCACCGATGGAAAGGCCGACGAACACCACAGGACCGTTCGCGACAGTTTCGATCAGCGCGGCTGCATCCTCTGCAAAGTCACTAATGCCGGGGGCAGGGCGGAGATCTGAGAGTCCGTGGCCAGGCTTGTCGAAGCGGATTGTGCGCATCTCCGGCAGAAGTGCGACCACCTCGTCCCAAACATGCAGATCTGTGCCGAGCGAGTTGGCGAATACAACAGCAGGACCATCGGCCTTGCCATGAATCTGGTAATTCAGCACGCCCCATGGGCGTTGCAATGCTGGCATCAGACTCTCCTCAAACCCGTTCCGAGCCAAGGCGGCACCTTGGCTCATGATAAATAATGAACAACAGACGCTGCCCGGTGTGTGGCATTGGGGACCATCACCAAGGCGTGCGCATAAGCGAATGAATGTGGATCTTTCCACGGATGTTATGTGCAGCCTCGCATCACATTTCAGGATCTGAGGCTCACCCGTGCACTATGGGCAACAGGCTGAGTGATGCTCCGCGAAAGCCAGCCATTCTCCGCTCTACAAGGCCACTGGTTATCCGGCGCAAGCCGTCTTTGTCCGCCGTCAGCGCCAATGGCACAGATTTGAGGTTGTGATTTAAGGAGGATTTGGGCTTCGTCGTAGTGACGAAGGAACAAAGATGAAGTCCAGATCCTCCTTGAAAAAATCGCCTCTGAAGGCCCCTTCTGAGCGGGTAGTGAAGGACATACGGCGTGCGACCCGACGCCACTTCTCGGCCGAGGACAAGATCCGCATCGTGCTGGATGGCTTTCGCGGGGAAGACAGCATCGCCGAGCTTTACCGCAAGGAAGGTATTGCCCAAGGCCTGTACTACATCTGGTCGAAGGAGTTCATGGAAGTGGGCAAGCGCCGGCGGGCGTGCGACACCGCCCGTGCCGCGACCACCGGCGAGATGCAAGATATGCACCGCGAAGCTCATGCCCTGAAGGAATGCGTGGCCGATCTGACGCTGGAAAACCGGTTGCTTAAAAAAGCATGATCGCGGATGGGGACGACGACGAATGAGGTATCCCGCATCCGAAAAGCTCGAGATCATCAGGATCGTTGAGCAGTCGCACCTGCCAGCCAAGCGCACTCTGGACCAACTCGGCATTGCCCGCCGGACCTTCTATCGGTGGTACGACCGCTACCTTGAAGGCGGACCGGAAGCGCTGGAGGATCGGCCATCGGCGCCGAGCCGGGTGTGGAACCGTATCCCGCGCGAGATCCACGACCAGATCATCGAGTTGGCGGTGCACTTTACCGACGAGAAGCGCTACTTCGTATCGGAATCGACGGTTTACCGGCTTTTGAAGGCCCATGATCTGATCACCAGCCCGGCCTATGTCGTGATCAAAGCCGCCGATGCGTTCCACACCAAGACCGCGCGACCGAATGAGATGTGGCAGACCGACTTCACCTACTTCAAGATCATCGGGTGGGGCTGGTTGTACCTGTCGACCGCGCTCGACGACTTCTCGCGCTACATCATCGCTTGGAAGCTGTGCACCAACATGCGGGCCGAAGACGTGACCGACACCCTGGACCTCGCCCTGGCGGCTTCCGGCTGCGATCATGCCACGGTGCTGCACAAGCCGCGGCTGCTCAGCGACAACGGCCCCAGCTACATCGCCGGCGAACTGGCCGAATATATCGAGGCCAACAAGATGAGCCATGTGTGCGGTGCTCCGATGCACGGCGCGCAATCACCGAGGGGCGGTCGCCCGCCATCGAGAAGCAGCGGGAGAAGCGCCGGATCAGGAAGCAAAGAGTTTCGGCCAGTTTGGCGAGAAGTGGCTGACCAACGCGACCATGGAGAGCTTTTTCTCATCACTGAAAACGGAGAGAACAGCCCGCAAACTCTATCGCACCCGCGATGAGGCCCGCTCTGATGTGTTTGATTATATCGAGCGCTTTTACAATCCGCATCGCAGGCACTCGAAACTGGGCTATATCAGCCCAATGGAGTTCGAAGAACGCGCGAAGCGGGCTTAAAAAACTGTCCACCAAACCAGCAGCAGCTCACGCCGGTCGCCACGATATGATCTGACACAGATGGCTGGCAGCTCGCGAGCTCTCCTGTCTCGCATGCAGGGGCGGGCGTGGGTCCACATCGCCCGCGCCGAACATATGGTCAGGTGGAACTTCTGGTCCGGACCATCAAGGATGGCATGCGGGCGAATGCTGCCATCATGATACCTTGATCAGTTGTGCGCGGATCTGCGGGATGCACAACCCGCTGCCCGCGCTGTATCATATGCGGCGCAATGCGCTCATCCAGCCGAGCGTCTCCTCCGTGGCGCCATTGGGGCGGTATTCCGCACCGATGGGGCGTGTCCAGCCCAGCTGGTGCATGTGTGCGAGGACATGATGGTAGTTGACCTCGCCCTGGTCCGGTCGGGCCCGGGCCGGGACAGAGGCGATCTGCACATGCCCGATGATGGGCAGAAGCCTCTCGAAGGTGCGGCAGATGTCTCCCGCCGTCATCTGCTGATGATAGACATCAAACATCAGCCGGAGTTCGGGAAGATCCAGCTCTTCAATGATCGCAGCCGCCTGCGCCGTGCTCTTCAGGAAATAACCCGGCGCATCATGCGGGTTGAGCGGCTCGATCAGGATGACAATGCCATGCGCACGGGCCTGAGCGCAGGCGTAGCGCAGGTTCTCCAGATAGGTTTCGTGAGCATGCGGCCCTTCCGCCACCCCGGCCATTGCATGGACAGAGGGGGCCCCGATGGCAACCGCATAGGCGATGGCCTCGTCAATGCTCGCGCGCGCCTCTTCCGAGCGTCCGGGCACCGCCAGCAGGCCATTGTCCTGCGGGCCACCGCGCCGGGTATTCAGGCCAAGCATGGTCAGGCCCGTTTCCGCTAGCGCTGCTGCTGTCTCCGCTGCCGGCACATCATAGGGCCAATGGCATTCCACGGCATCGAAACCCGCCTTCTTCGCACGGCGGATCGCTTCCGGCAGGGGCAGGTCATTCCACAGGAAACCGAGATTGGCGGAAAACTGCATGAGATGTCCTCATCTTGCGGTGCAATTGGCAGCGGCGATAGTCGGAAGTCCGCCCCACACATCTGCCCCTGCAAAACATCAGCACAAAATGCCGGGCACAGGGAACGCCCTGCGCCCGGCCGATGCAGAGCGTTTATTCGCCCTTGATGTACACCACGTGGGTCTCGGTGAACTCATACAGACCGTGCTTGCCATCCGCGCCACCGATGCCGGACTTGCGGCGGCCGGAATGGAAGCCTTGCATGGCCTCGAAATTCTCGCGGTTGATATAGGTTTCGCCGAATTTGAGCTCGCGGGCGGCCTTGAGTGCGGAGTTCAGGTCGCGGGTATAGATGGATGAGGTGAGGCCATAATCGGAATCGTTGGACAGCGCGATGGCCTCGCCAAGATTATCGACCACCTGAACCGGCAGAACCGGACCAAAGGTTTCGCGCCGCATGATGTCCATGTCTGCGGTCGCGCCGCTGATCAGGGTGGGCTCATAATGGAAGCCGGTGCCGCGCTCGGCAATCCTGCCGCCGGTGATGATCGTAGCGCCCTGCTTTTTGGCCAGCTCCACCGCATCGGCCACCTTCTGCAAACCGGCGGCATTGATGAGCGGGCCCATATTCAGGTCCGTATCCACGGACGGATCGCCATAGCGCGTGGACTCGAACAGCACCTTCAGCTTCGCAATGAGGGCATCATGCACCTCGCGCTCCACATAGACGCGCTCGGCGCAATTGCAGACCTGCCCGGTATTGATGACGCGGGAGTTGAAGATGGCCGTGGCGGCGAGATCCAGATCGGCATCCTTCAGCACGATGGCAGGGGCCTTGCCGCCCAGTTCCAGATTGACGCGGGTAAGGTTTTTGCCCGCCACCTGCATGATGTGGGAGCCGGTACCGACCGAGCCGGTGAAGGTGATAAGATCAATGCCCGGATGCGCCACCAGCGCCTCGCCCGCCGTGCGTCCGCGTCCGCCGATGAGGTTGAACACCCCCTTCGGCAGATCCGTCTGCGCCACCAGCTCGGCGAAGATATAGGCGTTGATCGGGGTTTCCTCGCTGGGCTTGATGACGATGGTGTTGCCGGTCACCAGCGCCGGCGCCATCTTGCGCGCGATGAGGAAGAAGGGGAAATTCCAGGGCAGGATGCCGGCGACCACGCCCACCGGCTTGCGCAGCAGCAGCATGGTTTCATTCGGCCGGTCCGATGTGAGAACCTCGCCCTCGATCCGACGGGCCCACTCGGCCATATAGTCGATATAGTCGGCCGTGAAATCGACCTCGACCTGTGCGAGGCCCGGCACCTTGCCCTGCTCCTTCACAAGAATATCGGCAAGGGCCACGCGATGTTCGCGCACTTTCGCGGAGATCTTGCGCAGATAATTGGCGCGCTCGATCGCCGGCAGGCGCTCCCAGCCGTCCTGCGCCTGTCGTGCCGCGGCAACGGCCCGGTCAACCTCGTTTGCATCGGTCTCCGGCACACGGGCAATGACCGCACCGGTGGACGGGTTGATCACGTCTATCAGGTCCGATGCGGCTTCGGAAAAACTGCCGTCAATATAATTGCGATAGGTCCGGTCGAGACTGATGAATGCGTTGGTCGTCATGAGTCATTCCTCGCATGGCCATGGTGGGGCCAGAGAATATGGATATGGGGGAGGGTTTGTCTCGCTACAGTTCTCCCCCATTGTGCAATCAGGCGGTGCGTTCGCTCAGGCGCGGACTGGGGGCGCCTTCAACACTGCCCGTATTGATCCAGTGTTCTTCCGCCTCGGGAGAAACACCGCGCGCATACTGCCAGCGCGAGACCGCCATCACCAGAAACGGCACCAGCAGGGCTGTGGTGATGGTGGCGGCGGCAACCTGTGATGTCGAGATCGCCTCAATCGCCCGATAACTCGGGTCCAGCAGGGCGACCGCAGCAGGCGTGGCGACCGCATTTCCGGCAACCGTGGATTCGGCTGCACCGGCGATCAGGTTGCGGGTTTCCTTCGGCCGGCGCGTGATGATGTGCAGGATGTGGAGAAACAGCATCGCGGCGAGGCCCGAGCAGATGACCGTGGCGATACCCAGCAGAATCCCTTGCAGGCCGGCCTGAAGCAGCATCGAAAAATCAATGCCGCGACCCACCACAAACCCCAGGAAGGGAATGAGAAGCGCCTCACCCGGTTCAAGGAACTTGCGCGCCTTGTCCGAGCTGTTGCCAACAATGAAGCCGAGGATAAGAGGCAGAAGGCAGCCGATTAGCATCCCCATCGGGAAGGCGGCAAGGCCGGCCGTGCCGAGAATGAGCAGGGTGATGAAGGGACCGTCATTCAGCGAGATGACCGAAACCGCGCCACGGTCGGAAGCATTTCCGAACTGCTTGGTCAGGGCTACATACAGGGCAGAGTTCGAGTTGGTCATGCCGGCGATGATGGCCAGCGGCGTCAGCCCCCACAAAGTGCCGGTGGGCATGTAGAATGCTACGGCAAGACCAATCGCGCCACCGACCACGGCTTTGCCGATCAGGATTGCGACACCCTTCTGTACCGTGGCTGAAGTCTGCCTGAAATCGATCTGTGCGCCCATGCAGAAAAAGAAAAGACCGAGCAGTGCGCCCGTTCCATCCCTGAAGAGGGCACTGCTGAAGCTGCCGACATTCAGTATTTCCGGCCAGAATGTATTGATGGTTGCGCCCAGAAAGAGCGGAACAATCATAAGTGCACCAGGAATTTTGCCCAGCACTCGGCCTATTGCCGCGATAACGCCGCGGTCCTCCCTGCGTACCTCAGCCATTTATTCCTCCCTATATTGATTTTGTGCTGCTTCGGGCCTGTTTGCGGTCCGTTTGTTGCAGCATGCGTCATCACTGACGCATGCTGGGTGTGGCCCGCGCATGCAGCCTGCCGGGTCCAGTTCTCTGGTCTTTTGTTGAGGTTTTCTGTGCTGTGTCAGGCCAGTTCGAGGTCTGCACGCAGCTCCTTGTTCCAGACAAAGCGAGCCCGCGAAACCACATCCTCACGGCTCATCACCGGAAAGCGGATGTTCTGGAGATCGCCCTTGTACGGAATATACTCTTCAGGAGCGGAAAGAAGCTCGGTTTGCTCTGTGGCAAAGAAGCTGGTTTCTTCGGAATAGTTATAAACCATGGTGAAGTGGCCATTGGAAACCGTGCCGTCTGGCAACTTTACGCCGGCAGGGCAGGCGTTCCATGTGTGCGGCACGCCGGGAGGGATATCCACGAGGCTTCCGGCAGGAACCACAAAATATTCACCACACAGTTCTGTAATGCCGACGCCATTGAGCACCAGAATGCGCTCCGGCAACATGCGCAGCTTGTCTGTTTCCTCATCCCGGATCATGTGAACATGACGGGGAAGGCGGCAGTCCGGGTGAAATTCTATGAAGCCGAACTGGCCTTCAAAAGAAAGCTTATCGCCATCATCATGCCCGGTGTAGAGTTCGTGCATGGTCACGGGGAAGCCATCCAGCGGTTTTTTTACATTCGCGCCGCTTCCGTGCGTCACACGCGTGCCATTCTCCAGCTTCACGCCAAGTATTTTGGATGCATCATCTTTGGACATGTCGGATCTCTTGTATGTGATAAAGACGCGGGATGGGATGGTGACAGCTCTCAGGCCGGAATGAGAAACTGCTTCTCCATCTCCTTGCGCAGCCTGATGGTCTCATCGCCAGCGTCATAATCGACATCAGACCAGCAAACGACCTGTCCGTCTGGAATTGCGCGTTTGAGCTTCATGCCATGGGCAAGGCCAATCGGAACCGCATCAAGCCGTGATGAGGTGGCGGCAGGAATGACCTTGCCATAGACCGTGTAACCCCCTTCACCATCGAGCATTTCACCGGCAGAAAGCGCGCGCTTTGCCACCGCCACGACATCGGCACTCCATCCCTTGGTGCGGCCTGTCGGCTCCTGGCGGGTCGCAATCGAGGCAACGGAGACGCCAAGTTCAAGGCCAATGAGGTGATATGGTTTGTAGGTTGCAGCGAAACGGCCGGTGGAATCGGTCAGGAGCCCATATTGCTTGAAGCAGTCGCGCACATATTGGGTCTCGCCCTCGATCACCACATAGACGCCCCAGCGCAGGTCGCGGAACACCGGGCGGCCATCGCGCTCGATCGAGGAGACGACCTCCACGGTGCCGCGGCGCTTGAGGATTCCGCCATATTCTTCCGGCCGCAGAATGGTTTGCAGGTCATCCACGCCGCAGGCCGGGAACAGCAGGCCGTCATCCGGGGGAAGCAGGTCGCATCCGTTGGCGACCGCAGCCATCTCCAGCGCGGACTTCGTGCCATCGAGGAAGGAATTGAACATCTTCGGATTGAAGTCACCACCGGCAACCTGTTCCGGCGAGAAGCCGTAATGGCCCCATACGGTGTCTGGCGTCGACTGGTGATAGACGGGCAGATATTTGGTGCCCTTGCCGGCGCAGACAACATTGAAGCCGGTGCAGCGCGCCCAGTCGCACATTTCCGCAATCAGAGAGGGCTGGTCTCCCGCCGCCATGGAATAGATGATGCCGGCTTCCTGCGCCTTGCGGGCGAGAAGAGGGCCGGCCAGAACATCCGCCTCCACATTCACCATGATGATGTGCTTCTTGTGCGCGCAGGCCAGAAGCACATGTCGCACGCCGGCCGCAGGGTGGCCCGTGGCGTCGATCACGATGTCAATGAAGGGGCTGGAGATCATGTCGGCGGCATTGTCGGTGATGAAGGTGCCGCCGGTCTTGTGCGCATCCTCGAAGGAGGTCGCTGCGAACTTCTCATCGGCCCAGCCCACACGCCGCAGGGATTGCCGCGCGCCCGAGGGGTTGAGATCCGAGACACCGACAAGATGAACGCCGGGCGTGCGGTTGGCCTGTGACAGATACATCGAGCCGAACTTGCCGGCACCGATAATGCCGACCCGCACCGGGTTGCCATCCGCTTCGCGTGCGCGGAGTTTCTCAAACATGGACATGGGTTGCTCCAGGAGTTTCCGTTCCCTCGGCCTGACAGACTTCTCAACGGGTCGTCAGGCTGGAGCTCACGCTACAAATGCACTTGCCATGTTGTAAATTCGCATGCACACAAAGCTCATGTGCGCAAAATCCCATACGCCCGATCTCGATTGGGATGACCTGAAAGCGTTTCTGGCTGTGGCCCGGCTGGGGCGGCTGACCGTGGCGGCTCGGCGTCTGGGGTTGGATCACTCCACGCTCAGCCGGCGCATCATGGCGCTTGAAGTGGCCTTGCAGGTGCCCTTGTTCACGCGCTCCCCGTCTGGCTACAAGATCACTGAAGCGGGCGAAAGGCTGGCGGCGGAGGTCCAGCAGATGGAAAGCGCGGTCATCCGCATTCAGTCCGAGGCCTCCGAGGAGGTGAACAGTCTGGCCGGATCCGTGCGGCTGACCATGCCGGAGGGATTTTCCTCAAGCTTTTTCGTGAAGCGCCTGCATCTGTTGCCGCCCGACATGGCAGGCGTGAAGGTTGAACTGATCGCGAACCCGTCCATCCTGAGCCTGACCAAGCGTGAGGCGGATATTGCCATCATGATGGAGCGCCCGACGCAGGGGCCTCTGGTTTCGCGCAAGCTGTGCGAATATGAGTATGGACTGTATTGCAGCCGGAAATATCTGGAAACCCATGCCGAGGTTCGCGCGGTTCCTGAAATGGACCAGCATTTCATGGTTGGATATATACCGGATATGTTGCCGACGCCGGCACATGATTATCTGCGTTATTATATGCCACATCGCGATGCGGATCTTCAGATCTCGAATATTCTGACGCAGGTGGATGCTATCTGCAATCATGCCGGTATTGCACTGCTGCCCTGCTTTATAACAGCGCAGCATCCTGATCTCGTGCGCATGCTGCCCGAGGAGATCAGTTTTTTAAGGTCATATTGGCTCGTGACCCATGAAAATCCGCGCTATCGGCAACGCACCGAGCGGATGAAAGACTTCATCATCGAACAGACAGAAGCCTTCCGGAAGGTCTTCAGGCCATCAAGTCCGTAGGTGTTTTCGTATATGGCCCGCCGGGCATTTCAGCCGTGAGGGTGTGACGGGTCTGCAGGCTCTGCCGTGCTGGGGCCGCCTTGCGCAGGTTCCGGGCGAACCGAGCAAACAACCCCATAGGGCGTATCCGGGGCCTTGCCGCCCATGATTTCGGTGAGTTCAGCCGCCAGCCTGCGCACATTCTCGCCCATGGCGGCCATGTCTTCCTGCCGCAGCCGCGCCGCCAGCGCCGAGACCGAGAGTGCCCCCACCGGCTCGCCAAAGGGGGACCACACCACGGCGGCCACACAGCGCATGCCGATGGTGAACTCCTCATTGTCGAAGGCATAGCCGCGCGCGCGGGTCTGGGCGATTTCCGCCTTCACGGCAGCACGGGTGCGCAGGCTGTGCTCGGTGGCGGGGCGCAGCCCATGGCGCTGGACAAGGGCCTCGATCGCCTCATCCGGCCATGAGGCGATGATGGCCTTGCCCATACCGGAATTCATCACCGGTGCCCGTCCGCCCGGAGAGGCGATGGCGCGGATGATCTCGCGACTTTCCACCTGCGCGACGGTGATGACCTCGCCCTCTTCCAGTACGCCGAGATTGGCGGTTTCCCGGCTCAGATCCCGCAGGCGGCGCAGGAAGGGCGTGGCGGCGGCGATGAAGCTTTGCCAGCGCGTATAGGCGATGCCGACCGTGAAGGCCTTGCGGCCGATATGCCAGTGCCGGTTGGTCGTGCCGAACTGGGCAAAGCCCCGCCGCTCCAGCGTGGTCAGAAGGCGATGCGCGGTGGAGGGGGCAAGGCCGGTACCCTGCGCAAGATCAGCGAGGCGCGCGCCTTGCGGGTGGGCGGCCAGCAGCTCAAGCAGTTCCAGCGCGCGTTCAACAGCCTGAACAGTTCCGCCCTTTTCGGGGCCGCTGGTTTCGATGCCATCTTTTTCCATATCGGCGCTTCTATTCCACATCATGGAAAAGAGTCCAGCCGCCTCTGGTCGGGGGAGGGGGGACGCGATACCCATGATGAAAAGCTCAGGAGGAATGCTGTCATGGTTGAATATACCCAGCGTGCAGGTCTCGAAGTCGCGCCCGTTCTTGCCGATTTTGTCGAGTCAAAGCTGCTTGCAGGCCTGCCTGTCAGCGCCGAGGCGTTCTGGTCCGGCTATGCCGCGCTGCTGCGCGATTTCGTGCCCGAGAACCGCGCTTTGCTGCTGGAGCGCGACGAAATCCAGGCCAAGATCGATGCATGGCTGAGCGCCCGCCGCGGGCAGGAATGGGACAATGCCGCCTGGCAGGATTTCCTGCGCGAGATCGGTTACATCGTGCCTGAAGGCCCGGCCTTCCAGATCGAGACCGGCCCGGCCGATCCTGAAATTGCGAAGGTGGCCGGGGCACAGCTAGTTGTGCCGGTGATGAATGCGCGCTTTGCCCTGAACGCCGCCAATGCGCGCTGGGGCTCGCTCTATGATGCGCTCTATGGCACCGATGCTCTGCCCGGCGCGCCGGAAGGCACGGGCTATGATGCCGCGCGAGGCGCGCAGGCCGTGGCGTGGTCTGCGAAGTTTCTGGATGAAGCCCTGCCGCTGGCCTCCGGCTCCCATGCCGATGCGAGTGCCTATCGCGTTGATGGCGAGAGCGTGCGTGTCACGGTGAACGGGGCCGATGTGGCGCTGGCCAATCCGGAGGCTTATGTCGGCCGGTCCGGCGAGGGTGAGAAGCACGCTCTGCTGTTCCGTCACAATGGCCTGCATATCGAGCTGGTATTCGACAAGTCCCACCCGGTGGGTGCGGCCAGCGCCTCTGGCCTGCGTGATGTGGTGCTGGAAGCGGCTCTGACCGCGATTCAGGACTGCGAGGATTCCATCGCCGCGGTCGATGCCGAGGACAAGGTCGAGGCCTACACCAACTGGCTCGGCCTGATGAAGGGTGATCTGGAAGACACCTTCGAAAAGGGCGGCAAGGTGATGACCCGCCGCCTGAATGCGGACCGCAGCTTCACCACGCCGGATGGTGGCACGCTTTCCCTTCCGGGCCGCGCCGTGCTGCTCATCCGCAATGTCGGCCACCTGATGACCACCGATGCGGTGTTGCTGGACGGGCAGGAAACCCCCGAGGGTCTGCTCGATGCGATCATCACCGTCACGGCCGCGCTGCATGATCTGCAGAAGACCTCCGGTGCGCGCAATTCGCGTGCCGGCTCGGTCTATATCGTGAAGCCGAAGATGCACGGCCCGAAGGAAGCCGCCTTCGCCGACCGCACCTATGCGCGGGTCGAGGAGATCCTCGGTCTGGCCAAGGGCACGGTAAAGCTGGGCCTGATGGACGAGGAGCGCCGCACCTCCGCCAATCTGCGCGAATGCATCCGCGCGCTGAAGGATCGTATCGTCTTCATCAATACCGGCTTCCTCGACCGCACGGGCGATGAAATCCACACGGTGATGCAGGCCGGCCCGGTTCTGCCGAAGGCGGAAATGAAGGATGCTGCATGGCTTGCCGCCTATGAGGCGGGCAATGTCGATGCCGGCCTTGCCACCGGCTTCCGTGGCCGGGCGCAGATCGGCAAGGGCATGTGGGCCAAGCCCGATGCCATGGCCGAGATGCTGGTGGCCAAGGTCGGTCATCCGCTCTCTGGTGCCAACACCGCATGGGTGCCTTCACCCACCGCCGCCACGCTGCATGCCACCCATTATCATCAGGTGGCGGTCGCCGCCCGGCAGGAGGAGCTGGCCAAACGCGAGCGCGCCAGCCTCGACAAGCTGATGACCCCGCCGCTGATGGCCCCGCGCAATCTCTCGGAAGAGCAGATCCGCCGCGAGATCGACCTCAACTGCCAGTCGATCCTCGGCTATGTGGTGCGCTGGGTCGATCAGGGCATCGGCTGCTCCAAGGTGCCGGACATTGACGATGTGGCGCTGATGGAAGACCGCGCGACCCTGCGCATCTCTTCCCAGTTCCTCGCGAACTGGCTGCTGCATGGTCTCATCACCGAGGCGCAGGTGGATGAGAGTCTGCGACGCATGGCAGAGGCGGTGGATCACCAGAATGCCGGTGATGCGGCCTACACCCCCATGGCACCTTCCTTTGATGGCCCGGCCTTCAAGGCGGCGCGTGACCTGATCGTGAAGGGTGCGGTTCAGCCTTCCGGCTATACCGAGCCGCTGCTGCACGCCTGGCGGCGCGTGGCCAAGGGGGCCTGATCCCTGTGTCCCGTGGGCGGCGCTCACGGGACAATCCGGCCTTATGTATCCGGCATGTTTTAATGCGGTTCTGCTTTGCGTCACTCGGGAAGAGGGCGCGCCGCTGACAAGGAAATAGCAAGATGAAGACGATCACCCGCCTCGACCTGCATGACGCCCGTGTCCTGATTGCTGCCGCTTCTGCCCATGCGGTCGAGATCGGCGTGCCGATGTGCATTGCCATCACCGATGAGAGCGGCCAGCTGGTGGCCTTCGAGCGGATGGAGGGCGGCAAGGTCACCTCCACCACCATCGCCATCGACAAGGCCTTCACTGCCGCAGCCGCAAAGAAGGCGACCCACGAATATGGTGCATCCAGCCAGCCCGGCGCGCCGGCCTATGGCATTTTCTCTGCCATTGGTGGCCGCCTGATGGTGGTGGGTGGTGGTCTGCCGATCCTGCATGACGGGCAGGTCGTGGGCGCGATCGGCGTTTCCTCGGGCACGCCTGCTCAGGATCAGGCCGTGGCGCAGGCCGGCATTGATGGCTGGACCGCACGCCAGAAGGGCTGAACCGGCCCGCCGGTGTTATATGCCATGGACCTGTCAGGTCCATGGTGGCCCGGTTGCTGTTTGAGACTGTCGGGATCGCCTGAGCGAAGCCGATCGTGCAGCCTGAAGAATAAGCGCGCCTGCAGGGTGCATTTCAGCGCAGGCCATGTCCAGCCGCAGGGGCTTTGGTGCGTGGCCGTGTCAACCCTCGGCGATGCTCAGCCCTCCGCCCGCCTGCCGGCGGCGGGCAAGCTGCAGCTTCTCCTCCCTTTTCTGCACATCCTGTGTGGCATGGCGCAGAAAGGCGATGTGTGCATGTGCAGCTGAAAGGGCGTCTTCCGCGCGTCGTTCCAGAATGGCATTGGCGATGGCGCGGTGCTGGTCGCGCAGCAGTTCGCGCACATCGGGAATGGTGAACAGGTTCTGCCGGTTGCGCAGCACGTCTGTTCTCAGGTTGCCCGACAGGGCGCGCATGATCTGGAGCAGGACCAGATTGTGGCTGGCTTCATAGATGGCCAGATGCAGATCGGTATCCGCCTCGGCTTCCTCGTGCGCGTCATTGGCGATGTGGGCGCGTTCAATGCGGGCAATGCATGCGCGGATACGCTCCAGATCGACCTCGGTGGCACGATGGGCCGCCATGGCGGCGGCGGAGCTTTCCACCACGTCGCGGAATTCCAGATAATGGTCGGCGACGTCACTGTGCGCGGCCAGCATCGAGATCAGGGGGTCGGTAATGGTGGTGGCTCCCAGTTGCGCAACAGCGAGGCCCTTGCCATGGCGCTCGGTCAGCATGCCTTTCTCGCGCAGGCTCTTGAGGGCATCGCGCAAGGTGGGACGGGAGACATTGAGGCGCAGCGCCAGTTCACGCTCGGGCAACAAGGCATCCCCCGGCTTGAGGGAGCCTTCGAGGATGAGCATTTCGATGTGCTTCATAACCACATCGGCGGCTTTCGCCGGACGACCGGGAACAGTTTCGTGCATGGGACATTGGCCTTGAAGGCGTGTTCAGAGCGCTCCCATAGGCCCCGGAAACAGGGGTGGCAAGAGAGGTGGCATTAGAGACGTCTGGCGGACGAATGCCTGACCAGAGGACAATTGACAGCCATGGTAAAACCATTTTACCAAATTGACGCAGGGTTATCAAAATCCATCACATAAGAAACTGGCACAATCTATCCTGATTGATAAGCCGGACTATCCGTGAAATGGGAGGGCTGGCCAAATGTCCATTGGTATTTTGGCGTTTCTTGCTTTTTTGCCGATCATATCGGCAGGTGTACTTCTTATAGGTTTCAGAATTCCTGCGCGAATTGTGATGCCTATAACCTATGTCATGACAGTGTTGATTGCGCTCTTTGCGTGGGGCGTGTCTCCTAATCGTGTCATTGCATCCTCGTTGCAGGGGTTGCTGCAGACCGCAGGCCTGCTCTGGATCATTTTTGGCGCGATCCTGCTTCTGAATACATTGAAGCATTCGGGCGCCATTTCCACCATTCGCTCCGGCTTTACCTCCATCAGCGCGGACCGGCGCATTCAGGTTATTCTGATCGCATGGCTTTTCGGTTCCTTCATTGAAGGTGCGTCCGGCTTCGGAACGCCGGCCGCCGTTGCCGCACCGCTGATGGTCGCCATCGGCTTTCCGGCCATGGCTGCTGTTGTTTTCGGCATGATGATCCAGTCGACCCCGGTGTCGTTCGGTGCGGTGGGCACGCCCCTGATCGTGGGTGTCCAGACCGGCCTCGATCAGGCGACGATCACCGCGCAGCTGGCTTCTTCCGGCTCCAGCTGGGGGGCGTTCTTCCATATCGTCACGTCGGAAGTCGCGATCCTGCATGCCATCTGCGGCATGATGATCCCGCTCTTCCTGATCATGGTGATGACCCGCTTCTTCGGGAAAAACCGCTCCTGGACCGAAGGTCTGGCCGCCGCGCCCTTCGCTTTCGCCGCCGCACTGGCGATGGTGGTGCCCTACGTCTTCTCCGCGGTCTTCCTCGGCGCGGAGTTCCCGTCCCTCATCGGTGGCCTGATCGGGCTTGGGCTGATGACAGCTGCCGCGCGTTTCGGCATCTTCGTGCCGCGCCAGAGCTGGGATTTCGCCCCGGCTTCGGAGTGGCCCAAGGAGTGGTTCGGCCAGCTGGATCTGAAGCTGGACAGCCTGGCCAAGCAGCGCATCCCGCTTGCCCTTGCCTGGGCGCCCTATGTCATTCTTGCCGTTGTGCTGGTGCTCAGTCGCACCATCGTACCGTTCGGTGATGCGCTGAAATCCGCCAATATCGTGTTCCGCAGCATCTGGGGTGAGGCGGGCATCAATGGTGACTTCTCGATCCTGTTCTCGCCGGGCGGCCTTCTGGTCATCATCTGTGCGCTGACGGCTGTTCTGCACCGCATGAGCGTGGGTGGCTTCGGCAAGGCCATCAGCGAAAGCAGCAGCACCATTATCGGTGCGGGCTTCGTCCTGATCTTCACGGTGCCGATGGTGCGCGTGATGATCAATTCGGGTGTGAATGCCAACGGGCTGCAGAGCATGCCGGTGCTGGTGGCGGACTGGGTGGCGGTGCAGGTGGGGGCGGTTTACCCCTTCTTCGCACCTTCCGTCGGTGCGCTCGGGGCCTTCCTTGCCGGCTCTAACACGGTCAGCAACCTGATGCTCAGCCAGTTCCAGTTCGCGGTGGCCCAGGGGCTTGGCATTTCCGCCGCGCTCATGGTGGCCGGCCAGTCGGTTGGTGCGGCTGCGGGTAACATGATCGCCATTCACAATGTGGTGGCGGCATCGGCGACCGTCGGTCTGTTGGGGCGTGAGGGCGCTGTGCTGCGCATCACCATCCTGCCGACCATCTACTATCTGCTCCTGTCCGGCTTCCTGCTGCTGGTGGCATTCTATGTCCTCGGCATCACGGACCCTCTGGTCGTCACAGGCTGACCTGCACGGGAGGGGACGGTTCCATCCGCCCCCTCCTCTTTTGTGAAAGCGTGTTCTGGAAAGAGGTAAGCTGTGTCCACCATTGCGATGCCAAAGCCGGATGCAGGCATTCTTGCCCGCAAGCCGGAGATTGTAGCCGCGCTTGCAGCAGTCCTTCCCGCAGACATCATCATCTCGGACCCTGAGGAAACGCGCGCCTATGAGTGCGATGCGCTGACCGCCTACAAGTGCGCGCCTCTCGCCGTGGTGCTGCCGCGCACCACCGAGGAAGTGGCGGCCGCCATGCGGGTGTGCCATGGGCTCAAGGTGCCGGTCATTCCGCGCGGGGCGGGCACCTCTCTGGCCGGGGGAGCCCTGCCGACAGCGGACAGCGTGGTGATCGGCACCATGCGTCTGCGCGAAATTCTGGAAATCGACACCGCCAACCGGTTCATCCGGGTGCAGACCGGTGTCACCAATCTTTCCGTCAGCGCCGAGCTGGATGCGGAAGGCTTCTTCTATGCGCCGGATCCATCCTCCCAGCTCGCCTGCACCATTGCCGGCAATATCGGGATGAATTCGGGCGGTGCGCACTGCCTGAAATACGGGGTCACCACCAACAATCTGCTGGGTGTGCGCATGGTGCTGGCCACCGGCGAGATCGTGGAGCTTGGCGGTCCTGCTCCGGGCATGCCGGGGCTGGACCTGCTCGGGCTCATCTGTGGTTCGGAAGGCCAACTCGCCATCGCTACCGAGGCGACCTTGCGCATCATGCCCAAGCCGGAAGGCGCGCGCCCCATCCTGATCGGTTTCGACAGCGCGGAGACGGCGGGCGAATGCGTGGCGCGCATCATCCGTTCCGGCCTTCTGCCGGTGGCGATCGAATATATGGATGATGTGTGCCTGCGCGCTGTCGAGGCCTTTGCTAAGGCTGGCTATCCGGCCTGCACAGCGGTGCTGATCGTGGAGGTGGAAGGCTCGGAAGAGGAGATCCAGCACCAGCTGGCGCGCATTCACGAGATTGCGCAGGCGCTCAATCCGGTCGAGTTCCGGGTCAGCCGCAATGCCGATGAATCCATGGCGATCTGGAAGGGGCGCAAGTCCGCCTTCGGCGCGATGGGGCGGCTGGGCGATTATCTGTGCCTTGATGGCACTGTGCCGGTCTCGAAACTGCCCTACACGCTGCGGCGCATCGGCGAGCTTTCGAAGGAGCATGGGCTGGAGGTCGCCAATGTCTTCCATGCGGGCGATGGCAACATGCACCCGCTCATCCTCTTCAATGCCAACACGCCCGGAGATCTGGAGCGCGCCGAGGCCTTTGGCGCGGACATTCTGCGACTCTGCGTCGATGTCGGCGGCTGTCTCACCGGTGAACACGGGGTCGGGGTCGAGAAGCGTGACCTGATGACCAAGCAATATACGGCGGACGATATGGCCATCCAGATGGAAATCAAGGATGCGTTCGATCCGCACTGGCTGTTGAATCCGGCCAAGGTCTTTCCGCTTGAGCACAGCGCCCCCCACCGTGAGAGGGCGGCAAGATGAGCGCCGCCGCACACAGCATGCCCGCCAGTGCCACGGCTCCCCATGATGAGACAGAACTGGCTGCCTTCATCGCCGAACGCCATGCCATGGCCCGCCCGCTCCAGATCACCGGTGGCGGCACGCGCCTTCAGGCCGATGGTGTGGAGCCGCAGGACCAGCTCTCCACGCGCAACCTTAGCGGCATCGTGACCTATGAGCCCGGCTCGCTGACCCTCATCGCCCGCACCGGTACGCCGATCGGGGAGATCGAGACCGCGCTGGCCGCCGAAGGGCAGGCGCTGGCCTTTGAGCCGATGGATCATCGCCCCTTGCTGGGCACCACAGGCACGCCGACAATTGGCGGTATCGTATCCGCCAATGTCTCCGGTCCGCGCCGGGTGCAGGCTGGGGCGTGCCGCGATTATGTGCTCGGTGTGCGGTTTGTGGACGGGCGCGGGCGCATCATCAAGAATGGCGGGCGGGTGATGAAGAATGTCACCGGGCTCGATCTGGGCAAGGTGATGAGCGGCGCCCATGGCACGCTGGGTGTGCTGACCGAAGTGGCCTTCAAGACCCTGCCCATGGCCGAAGCGCAGCAGACACTGGCCTTCCCCGGCCTGTCGGTGGCTGCGGCCGTGCAACTGTTCTCGACCGCTTTGGGCACGCCGTTCGAGGTCTGTGGTGCGGCATTCCATGAGGGCACCGCCTGGCTGCGTATCGAGGGGCTGGAGCCGCAGGTGGTGTATCGCCGTGAGCGGTTGATGGGGCTGTTCTCAAACCATGAGATCGAAATGCTGGATGATGCCGCCAGCCGCACCTTATGGCGGGGGCTGCGTGATGTGCAGCATCTGGCGGGTGGGCATGATCCGGTCTGGCGCATTCTCACCAAGCCGGGTGATGCGCCGGTGATCGCCTCCGCGCTTGAGGCGCTGGGCGGGCAATGCGCGCTCGACTGGGGCGGCGGGCTGATCTGGTATCGCGGCCCGGCGGATGCCTCCTCCGTGCGCAAGGCCGCCGGGGCAGGGCATGCCTTTGTGGTGCGCCGCGCCCATCTGCCGGCGACAGTGATCTTTCCAGCGGAACCGCGTGCGGTTACCGATCTTTCCCGCGCCCTGCGAAAGACCTTTGACCCCGCCGGACTGTTCAATCCGGGTCTGATGGGGAACTGACATGCAGACATGCTTCACAGCCGAGCAACTCACAGACCCGGCCACGCAGCGCTCGAATGAAATCCTGCGCTCCTGTGTCCATTGCGGCTTTTGCACCGCCACCTGCCCCACATACAAGGTGCTGGGCGATGAGCTCGATAGTCCGCGCGGGCGCATCTACCTCATCAAGGACATGCTGGAAAACGGCAAGGTGCCCGATGAGAAGACCGTCAAGCATATCGACCGCTGCCTGAGCTGTCTGAGTTGCATGACCACCTGTCCCTCCGGCGTGCATTACATGCATCTGGTGGACCATGCGCGCGACTATATCGAAAAGACCTTCAGGCGGCGCTGGGATGAGCGCGCCCTGCGCTGGCTGCTGGCGAAGCTGCTGCCCTATCCGGGCCGGTTCCGCCTTGCACTGAAGGGGGCAAAACTGGCGCGCCCCTTCCGCAAGCTGGTGCCCGATGCACGCCTGCGTGCCATGCTGGACATGGCCCCAGCACATATTCCTGCCCCTTCTGCAAGTGATCGCCCACAGAGTTTCCCGGCACAGAACGGCATGCGCAAGCGGGTCGCCCTGCTGACCGGCTGCGCCCAGCGGGCGCTCAACACGGACATCAATGAAGCAAGCGTGCGGTTGCTCCAGCGCCATGGCTGCGAGGTGGTGATCCCCGAGAATATGGGCTGCTGTGGTGCGCTCACCCACCATATGGGCAAGGCCGATGACAGCCACGCCCTTGCCGCCTCACTCATCCGTGCGCTGGTGACGGAGATGGATGGCGCGGGGCTCGATGCGGTGGTCATCAACACTTCCGGCTGCGGCACGGTGGTGAAGGATTATGCTCACATGTTCCGCGATACCCCGCTGGCGGCCGATGCCGCACGGGTGGGGGCGCTGGCGAAAGACATTACCGAGGTGATGAGCGATCTCGGCCTTAAGGATGCCTCTCATGCCGAACCGTTGCGGGTGGCCTATCACGCCGCCTGCTCGCTCCAGCACGGGCAGCAGATCCGTTCCGCGCCGAAGGACCTGCTCAAGGCCGCTGGCTTTCAGGTGGTGGAGCCGAAGGACAGCCATATCTGCTGCGGCTCCGCCGGCACATATAATCTCATGCAGCCGGAACTTTCGGCCCAGCTGAAAAGCCGGAAGGTCGCCAGCCTGGAGGTTTTGGGGCCGCAGGTGGTGAGCGCCGGCAATATCGGCTGCATGATGCAGATCGGTTCCGGCACGTCCATTCCGGTGGCCCATACGGCGGAGTTGCTGGACTGGGCGACGGGCGGCCCGCGCCCGCGTAGTCTTCAGAACATGGCGGTGGCATCCTGAGGTCGCATCACGTGGTGTGACTGGAGGGGCGCGAGCGCTCCGGGTTCAGATGGATGAATCTGTGCCGGGATTTGCAACAGGTTTGCGGTCTCGGGCCGGAACCGGCGGTGACTCACACGCGCGACTGCAGGGGAGCCTGTTCAGCGCAGATCAGGAAACAGTTCAATGGTGTGGGAGGTCCGGGCCGCAAGTTGTGATCGCGTATGGCGTTTCCTTGCCGGTCTTCGAAGATGAAACCGGAAGTCCTGCTCATCTCGTGGCGCGGCCTTCCGGCTGTATCGGAGGAGCACCGGCCTTCCCCTCGCATGGAGCCGGTAAGGCCGGTGCTCCTCACTCCTGCCGTGTCTCGCCCACGCCCGGCACGCCGGGTGATACGGGCTGCCCCGCCTTTTCATCCGCGAACAGGGACCACACCGCCACGAACAGGGCGGCGATGAGCGGACCGATGACAAAGCCGTTCATGCCGATGATGGACAAGCCGCCAATGGTGGAGATAAGCACCGCATAGTCCGGCAGCAGCGTGCCGCGCCCCACCAGTGGCGGGCGTAGTACATTGTCGATCATGCTGATGACCAGAACACCCACGCCAAGCAGCACACCGCCGCTGACATAATCTCCCGAGAGCATCAGATAAATGGCGGCCGGCCCCCAGATCAGCGCCGAGCCGACAGCCGGCAGCAGGGAAAGGATGGCCATCAGCACAGCCCAAAGCAGCGCGCCCTGAATGTCGAGCATCCAGAATGTGAAGCCGCCGATTGCGCCCTGAATGAGGGCGATGATGACATTGCCCTTCACTGTCGCCTTCACGACCGAGGTGAATTTATCCAGCAGATGTTCTGTCTGGCGCGCGCCAAGGGGGCTGGCCTGACGGATCCGGTTTGTCAGGTGTGCGCCATCCCTGAAGAGAAAGAACAGCAGATACAGCATGATGCCGAGGCTGATGATGAACTGGGCGGTATTCTGCCCGATACTCAGCGCCTGGGTTGCGATGGTCTGGCTGGCGGCGAGGAAGAAGGAGGTGAGGCGGGACTGGATCTCGGTGATATTCCCCAGATTCAGGTCATCCAGCGCGTGGCGGGCGAAATCGGGCAGGGCCATCTGAAGCTGGGCGAGCGCGATGCCGGGATCAAACTCGCGGGAACTGATGCGTTCATAAAGCCCCGTGGCCTCGCGCGCGATCGAGGCGGTGATGAGCGCACCGGGAATGACCACGATGCAGATACAGGCCAGAACACTGAGGCCAGCGGCCAGCGTACGGCGCCCTCCGGTCAGCCGCTCCAGCCGGTTTTGCAGCGGGTTGAACAGAATGGCGAGGATGATCGCCCACAAGATCGCGCCATAAAAGGGCAGGAGCAGCCAGACAAAGGCGATGGTGACAAGCGCCACTGTCGTTAGAAACCCGATTTCCTGAACTTTCTTGCGCGTCATCGGAGCCTCTCGCGGTCACTCGGCACAACCTTCTAGCACAGCTTTGGCGGTCGCAAGAGGCGGGTCATGCGGCGTGGCCGGGTTCTTCAGCGCCATCACATGGGCTGGTATCCCGGGCGTGAATCCGGTTCTGCAAGGCCTGAGAATCTTTCATGCGGATGGTGTTGCCTGATGCGCCGCTTGTCCTGATCCCGGCTTCCTCATAAAGGGGCCGCCCGCTATGATGCGATGCAGCGCGAGCCGGAATCCGCGCGATGCATCTGGGCTGGGCGAAGACAATGTGGGCATTGTTGACAAGAGACGGCGCAGTGCGATGGGCGCTGTTCTTTTTGGCGTGGCTCGCGCTCGGGCGTGTCCAGCCACTGGATCTGGCCGCAGGCGCGATCATCTCCGGCCTTGCTGCAGCGCTGAGCCTGTCTCTGCTGCCTGCCGGTGGCGGGAGGCTGAATCTGCGGGCTGTGCTGGCTTATATCATGCGCTTTGTGGCGGGGGCCGTGCGGGCGGGCTGGGATGTGGCCCGCCGGGTGGCGGCAACCCCGCCGGATGTGCGGCCCGGCATTGTGCAGCTGGCCTGCCCCGTACCGGAGGGACAGGCCCGCGATACCTTCCGCGCCCTGACCAGCCTTCAGCCCGGCATGCTGCCTCTGGCCGCGCATGGGCCTGAACTGGAGGTGCATTGTCTGGATGTGGACACCCCTGTTGCCGAGGCAATTGAAACCGATGCGCGCGCTTTTCTGGCGATGAAAAAGGCAGAACAGCATGGCTGATATGTTGTTTCTCGCGGCCTCGCTTCTGCTGGTGCTGACGACCGCAGGCCTGTTCGTGCTCTGGCGACGCGGGAGGGATGCGGACCGCCTGCTCACGATCCAGCTTCTTGGCTCGGGCTGTATCGCTGTTTTGTTGCTGCTGGCTGTTGCGATGGGGGAGGCATCAGGGCTCGATGTCGTTCTTCTCCTGGCGCTTCTGGCGGCGCTGGCTGCATGCGGTTATCGCGCTGCCATCGGTCAGGCTGGGAGGTCGCGCCCATGAACATGCTTGCGGATATTTTCACAGGTCTGTTCGTGTTCTCCGGCATCCTGTTCTTTGCGGCGGGCGCGCTGGGGCTTGTGCGGTTGCCGGATACGCTCTCGCGCATCCATGCTCTGGCGAAGGCCGATAATCTGGGGCTGGCCCTCATCGTGATCGGTTTGCTGCCACAAGCGCCGGATGTTCTGGCCGGCGTGAAGATGGTGGCAATCTGGCTGCTGGCCCAGCTAGCCTCGGGCGCGGTGGCGCAGGTGATGGCAGAGGCGGCGCAGATGGAGAATATGGCCGGGGAAGATCTCCAGCACGGTGGCGGTGTCTTGCATCCCGCCGGCTCGGGTGTTGTTCAGACAGACACCCGCGGGGATCTGCGCGCATGACCCTTCTGTTTGATGTCGTGCTCGCCCTGCTTCTTCTGCTGACAGCTTTCGGCGTGGTCACCACCGGAACGGAGCGGCCTGCGGTGCTGGCCTTCATGGGCTATGGCCTGTTGCTGGGGCTGGTTTGGGTGCGTCTGGCCGCGCCGGATGTGGCGATGACAGAAATAGCGATCGGCAGCGGCATTTCCGGCATTGTGCTGCTGCGTGCGGCCCGCAGCGCGCGATCCTCTCCCCATTTGCCCGCCACCCCACGGACCATGATGGCGCATGCACCGGGCATGAAGGCGCCCGGTGAAAAGGCACCCGACAAGGGGGTATCCGACCGGAAGATGGCGGCGCTGGTCTCTGTCGGCGTTGCTGTGCTGCTAGGGGGCGTGGTTCTGGCTCTGCCGACCCCTGCGCCCTCTCTTGCCCCGCAGGCGGCGGAGGCGCTGCCGTCAACCGGGCTCGGCAACCCGGTGACAGGCGTTCTGCTGGTGTTTCGCGGGCTTGATACCTTGCTGGAAAAGATGGTGCTGCTGCTGGCCCTGATCGGTGTATGGGCGCTGGCGCGGGATCCGCTCTGGCGCGGTGCGCCAGCCCCGCTTTTTCCCGGCATTGCACCTGCGCCTTCCGCATTTCTGGCCCGCGTGCTGGCCCCCATCGGTGTGCTGGTGGGGATCTATCTGCTTTGGGCCGGGGCGGATGATCCGGGCGGGGCGTTCCAGAGCGGGGCGACGCTGGCGGCCATGGTGCTGTTGCTGATGATGGGCGGGCTGGTGCGGGCGCCGGCTCTGGGCAGCCGCGCGTTGCGTCTTGTCGTTCTTGGGGGGCCTTTTGCCTTTCTGGCCGTGGGCTTTCTGGGCTGGGCGAGTGCGGGCACATTTCTCGCCTATCCGCCCGGCTTCGAGAAGGCCGTCATCAAGGCGGTGGAAATCGCCATCACCGCCTCGATCGCGCTCACGCTGGTTCTCGTTGTGCTGGGACCTTCAGCCGGGGAGGAGCGGCCATGACGGAAGCGCTCATCTATGGGCTGGCCGGAGCCGCCCTTGCCGGGTGTGGCACATATGGTCTGCTGACGGCGACCCATGCGCTGGGTCGTATTCTTGGCTTCAACATTCTTGGCGGTGGCGTGTTCCTGATCTTCGGGGCAATCGCGCGACGGGGCGCGGGAGCCGGCTTTGGCGGAGATCCCGTGCCGCAGGGGCTCATCATCACCGGCATCGTGGTTGCCTTCTGCGCAACGGCGCTGGCCGTGGCCCTGCTTCTGCGCCTGCGGACCGCCCTCGCGGTCGAAGCGCAGGCCGGACATGAAGAAGAGACGCAACCGTGAACGCACTCACCATTCTGGCGGTCACGGTTCCGTTTCTTGGCCTTGTGCCGCTGTTCCTGCTGGGCCCGCGCGCCGGGGAGCGGGCAGGGCTGCTGATGCTTGCCGTGGCGGCGGGGGTCTCGCTTGCCGTGGGGCTGTGTGTGGTGCGCACGGGCCAGCCGCAGGTCTATTTCAGTGGCGGCATTGCACCGCCTCTGGGCATTGCATTGCGGGCAGATGGCTTTGCCGCCGCGATGATGGGCGTGTGCGCGGTGGTGCTGCTCTTCACCGGCTTTTATGCCATGCGCCAGCCGGGCGGGGCAGAGGCGCGGATGCCGCCGGCCTTCTTCATGCTGCTGCTGGCGCTGGCCGGCGCGCTCAATCTTGCCTTCATGGCGCAGGACCTGTTCACGCTCTATGTGGCGCTGGAACTGCTCACCTTCGCCGCCGTGCCGCTGGTTTGCCTCGATGGCAAGGTGGAACAGCTGAAGGCGGCCCTCACCTATCTGCTGTTCGCGCTGTTTGGCTCGGTGCTCTATCTGCTGGGTGCGGTGCTCATTTACGGGCTCTATGGCACGCTTGATATCGGCCTTGTCGCGGCCGCGCTGGTGCCGCACCCGCCAGAATGGACCTTCGCGGTTGCGCTGGCCCTCATCAGTGCTGGGCTGATGGCGAAAGCGGCGCTGTTTCCCCTCTATCTGTGGCTGCCCCCGGCCCATGCGGGCGCGCCACCGGCCGCCAGTGTCGTGCTCTCGGCCGTGGTCATCAAGGCTCCGCTGTTTCTGCTGGTGCGCACCTGGGCGGATCTGGCTCCCGATGCGCTCGCGGTTGCGGCTGCCCCGGTGTTGGCCGTGTGCGGTGCGGGCGCGATCCTGTTCTGCGGCGTACTTGCTCTGGCGCAGGTGCGTGTGAAACTGTTGATCGCCTATTCCACGGCGGCACAGATTGGCTATCTGGGCCTGATGTTCCCGCTGGCAGCCACGGGGGATGCGTATCTGAGCGCTTTGGCATGGACCGGCGGCACCCTGCATCTGGCCTCCCATGCCTTCTCCAAGGCTGCCATGTTCATGGCGGCGGGGCTGCTGGCCGAAACACTGGGGCATGACAGGCTCTCCGGCCTGCGCGGGGCGGCGCGGGTTGCGCCCCTCAGCATCGCCGCCTTTGGCATTGGCGGGTTGTCCTTGATGGGGCTGCCGCCCTCGGGCGGGTTCGTGGCCAAGGTGATGCTGCTGACCTCCGCCCTCCGTCAGGAGATATGGTGGATTGCACTGGTGGTTCTTGCCGGCGGCCTGCTGGCGGGCGGCTATGTGCTGCGCGTGGTGGTGCTGGCCCTGCAGCGGGCTGAGGGTGAGGGGCCGCAGGGGCGCGAATGCCGCTGGCGGGCGGCCATCGCGCTTATGCTGGCGCTTGGTGCCGTGGCGCTGGGATTCGTGCCGCTTGCGCCGCTTTCTTTCCTCTCCATCGGGCGGCACCTCTCGCTTGAAGGGCTGCTGCCATGATCGGGAACGCCCTTCTTCCCCTGCTGGAAATCAGCCCGGAGTTTTCGCGGCTGGCCGAGCTGATGTTGGCGGTGGCGATCGCCCTGCCGCTTTTGCTGGCTCTGGCGATGCTGCTGCGCCCCGTGCGCCGGATCATGCCGCATCTGCTGTTCCTTGCCCCCGCTCCGGCGCTGGTGGCAGCGCTGGCCGTGCCGCGCGGCATGACGATGCTGGTGGCACCGGACCCGTTCCGCTTCATTCTGGCGCTGGATACGCCCGGCGCGCTGCTGCTGGGCGGGGCGGCGCTGTTGTGGATGATGGCAGGCGCTTTTGCGGCCGCCTATCTGCGAAAGGACCCCGCGCGCTCTGCCTTTGCCGTGTGGTGGCTTTTGGCCATGGCGGGGTCTTTCGCCGTGTTTCTGGTGGCGGATGTGGTGAGCTTCTATCTGGCCTATGCGCTGGCGAGTTTCTCCGCCTTCGGCCTTGTGACCCATGATGATACGCCCGGCGCCCGGCGCGCCGGCAATCTCTATCTGGCCCTGACGGTGCTGGGTGAAGGCTTCCTCATCGCCGCCTTCGTGATGCTGGCCTCAGGCATGCCGGACGCCAACCCGCTGATCCGCGATGCGGTGGCGGCCCTGCCAGCCTCACCGGCGCAGGGGCTTATCATTGCGCTGCTGTTGCTTGGCTTCACCATGAAGATGGGGCTGTTTCCGCTGCATGTGTGGATGCCGCTGGCCCATTCGGTTGCGCCCGTGCCGGGTTCTGCCGTGCTTTCAGGCATTGTGGTGAAGGCCGGTGTCATCGGCCTGTTGCGCTTTCTGCCGGAGGGCGTGGCCCTGCCGGGATGGGGCATGGTGCTGTGTGTTTTCGGCCTGTTCACGGCTTTTTACGGGGTGGCCATCGGCTTCACCCAGAAACACCCGAAACGCGCGCTGGCCTATTCCACTGTGAGCCAGATGGGGTTTGTTGGTGCGATATTCGGGGCCGGCATCATGGCTGGGCGCATGGATGCGTTTTCCTTCACCGCTTTCTACGCGATGAACCACATGTTGCTGAAGGGCGCGATGTTTCTCGCCGTGGGGCTTGCATTGGCCTCAGGCCAGCGGCGCAGGGCTTTGGGAACGCTCATCGCCATTGTGCTCGGCCTCAGCCTTGCGGGCCTGCCCTTCACCGGCGGGGCACTGGCGAAATATGCCGCCAAGATGCTCCTGCCCGGTGGGGTGATCGAGTTCCTCATCGCGCTGTCTGCAGCTGGCACAACCCTGCTGATGGCGCGCTATGCCGTGCTGGTGGCGAAAAGCGATGTGGCAGGTGCGCCGCAGCGCGGCCTGCTTCTGCCCGCATGTGCGCTGACGGTGCTGGCGCTGGTGGTGCCCTATATCCTGTTCAGCCCGGTGACAGGGTTGCCGCTCTCGGCGGCTTTCACACCCGATGCCCTGTTGAAGGGAAGCTGGCCGGTGCTGCTGGGGCTGGTCCTGTTTGCGGCGCTGCGCCTCTCCCGCCTGAGCGTGCATCTGCCGGAAGTGCCGGCGGGAGATCTGTGGCTGGTCGTGTCCCGGCTGGAGCGGCCGGTGCGTGCCATGCAGGTGCAGGCCGTGACGGTGGATGGCTATCTGCGCCAGTGGCCCGTGGCCGGTTTCGCTTTGCTGGGGCTGACGGCACTTCTGGCCGCTGTGGCTTGGGCGGCCTGATCGGGTCAGGCGGAACCGGGGCAATGAGGTGCGCGCGGTGAATTGTTCCTCTTTCGAAACGGAAATGCGAATGGGCGCAGACATGTCCCTGCACGGTCATGGCAGTCCACTGGGGATCATCCGCGCCGCCGCCGTGACCGGCCGGAGAGCACAACGCCGCTCTCATTCCATCTTGAACGGGGCCAGCCTCCAGCACCGGTTCATGAAGGCTGAATCCGGGGCACGGAGAAAATGCCCCGGATATCTGCTGGCAGCCTATATCCCCACTTCGGTACGAGAGGCGTTGCCCTTCATGAGAATGGGGCCTGTCGGACGTCCTGTTGGCGAACCACCGGCCGGTTCCAGCGTCACCTCGAAAAGCTGGTCTGGAATGGTGGCGGGCAGACCGCTGACATTCAGGTTCATGCTGCGCATCTGCTCCAGCAGACCGACCGACACCGGCCCCCGTCCCCGATCCCACAAGGTCCAGACCTGAAGCGACTTGCCTTCAGGCGCGCTCAGGGCCTCCAGGGGCACCAGTTCGATACGGTCATCGCGGAAGGCATTGACCAAGGCAAGCGGGCGGTTCTGGTCTGACATCATGACAGCGACCATGATGGGCGTTTGGGCCATGTCATGTCGGAGCAGGGCAATCCCGATGGACAGCACAAGGCATGCCGCCGCAGCCGACATGCCGATGGCGCGCCACATGGAGAGGTTTTCCCAGAGCTGGCGAAGCCATCCTCGCCGTTCGGTAACCGTGCGCCGGGCCGGGGGTGTCGCCATGGCCCTGTGCGTTTCGGGAAGCGCATTTTCTATGCGTAGCCACAGGGTTTCAGAGGGCCATTCCGGAGCGGCGGTCATGTCTATTTCCATGAACTCGCGCCGCCAGCTTTCCACGCGCGCGGCAAAGTCCGGGTCGCTCTCAACCAGTCTGTCGCAATGTGCGCGCTGGTCGCCATCCAGACAGCCAAGCGCATATTCCCCGGCAAGGGTCTCCTTTTCCATATTGGTCATGCCAGACACTCCCGCAAAGAGAGCAGGCTGCGGCGAATCCAGGACTTGACGGTGCCGAGCGGGATGCCGAGGCGTCCTGCCAGTTCGCCATGGCTCAGCCCGCGCGCATAGGCCAGAATGATGGCGTTGCGGCGCAGGGGCTCGAGTCTTTCAAGGCAGCGTCGCAATGCGCCGGCATCCGAAAGGGCGATCACCACCTCTTCCGCATCCGCGCCGTCGCTTGAAAGCCCCATTGGCTCGAAATCGTCCACCAGTTCAGTTCGTCCCTCACCCCGCAGCACATTGAGCGCGCGGTTTCGCAAAATGGCAAACATCCAGGTGGAGGGTTCGCCACGCGCCGGATCAAAGGTTGCAGCCTTTTCCCAGATGCGCAGAAAAGTGTCCTGCACAACCTCCTCGGCAAGAGCCCTTCGGCGCAGAAGACGAAGCGCAACGCCGATCATCTGCGGGGCGAGATGCGCATAGATGCGCTTCAGGCTTGCCTGATCCCCACGTGCACAGCCTGCAAGCGCAAGGGTCAGTTCGTGACGCAGTTCATCTTTTGGACCTGTCGTCATTTCATCTCCGATCGGATCTACAGATCCGAATACGCAGGATAAAGCGGTCTGGATGCAGCCGATGAAAAAAGTTTCTCACATGCTGCATCCATTCGGAAGGGTGGTGGGTATCCGCTGTGTAAGGCCGATGCGTTCGGCTTCAGACGGAGGAATGCAGATGAAAGTCTCGATGATCGCCCTGACACTCGCGGGCTTCCTTGCAGGTGCCGGCGCCGCCCAGGCCCAGACCGTAATTGCACTGATGGATGGCAATGTCATCGCCCCGATCGATGCCAAAACCTGGACCGCCGGCAAGGCGATGAAGGTCTCTGGTGTGCAGGGCAAGCTTGTCGGTATCGACGTGCGCCCGGCGGATGGCATGCTCTACGGGCTGTTTGACAACGGTACTGTGGCCGTGATTGACACCAAGACCGGCATGGCGACCACGAAGTCGAAGCTCGATACCATGCTGAAGCCCGGCACCCATGCCACCGTGGACTTCAATCCGGTTGCCGACCGTCTGCGCGTCATCGGCAGCGATGGCACCAATCTGCGTGCCAATGTCGATGATGGCAAGGTCACGACCGATGGCAGCCTGAAATATGCGGAAGGGGACGCGAACAAGGGCAAGACCCCGAATGTCGTGGCGGGCAGCTATACCAATTCCGTGAAGGGCGCGAAGGAAACCGCGCTGTTCAACATCGACACCGCCACCGGCGCACTGGTGAAGCAGGCCCCGCCCAATGATGGCGTGCTCAATACGGTTGGTCCGCTTGGCGTGAAGTCCGCGAATTACGCATTTGATATCGTGACGCTCGATGCATCGGCGAATGAGGGCTGGTTGCTTGCCGATGGCACACTCTATCGTGTTGATCTCGCCAAGGGTGCCGCAAGCGAGGTCGGCAAGGTGAAGGGTGCTGAGGGTGCGGTCCACGACATCGCCGTGTTGCCGTGATCATTACCCGCGACCCTGACTAAGCAGGGAGAGGCCGCTGGAGCGATCCGGCGGCCCTTCTTGGGCGAGGGCCTAGGGGCGACGTTCGCCAATATCGATCCGGTTACCGTCCGGGTCCGCAAGCACGAAGGCCTTTTGCCCATAGTCTTTTTCATCGAGGCCCTTGATGATGGTGACGCCGCGCGTGACGCAAATGGCATGGAGCGTACCAACGTCGCTTGCAAACATGTGCAGGACATTGATGCTTGATGGCTGGTGATCTGTCTTCAGGTTCAGGTGAATCTCTGCCTGATCCTTTTTCATGACCATGAACCCGACCGGATCACCGTTCTCAAAGACCTTCTGAAACCCCAGAATATCTGCGTAGAAATCGTGTGCGGCCTGTATGTTGCGCACGCAAATCCCCGGTGCCGTGCGTCCAAATGTGATGTCGGATACAGCTTTGTCAGTCATCATCTTTTCCGTTCGGGCAGGGACTGCGCGCTAAAATCATGCGGCTGTCTCCGGTCTCAGGAGCCTTGCTCTTGGGCCCGGTGCCGCGCCATATCCAGCAGGGCCTGTCCCGTGTTCGTCAAGGCCGGAAACAGACGCTGGGTGCGTTCATCGCGCCGCATGATGCTGAGGAAACCCTGATCCTCGACCAGCGTGGTGCACTCACGCAGCACAAGCGCATGCGCGACATCAAACACGCGCGCGAACGTGCGGCTGTCGCGCGCCAGACCCAGATCCAGCGCGGCCAGAATGCCGGCCGAAAGCGGGGATAGCCCGCTTCCTGCCGGTATCAGCAGGCGCGCCACCAGTTCTTCCCAGCGCGCGGCCTGCTCCGCACCGTCCATCACGCCGCGCGGGAGCGGAACGAGACGAGGATGGACTTGGAAGTGGGCGTGAAGCTCTTGTCGCCAAACGCCCCATGTGGAACCAGCAGGTTCAGTTCGGGATAATAGCCCGCCACGCAGCCGCGCGGGATGTCATAGGGCACAAGGCGGAAGTCCTCGGCCAGACGCTGGATGCCATCCTGCGCCATGCCGGCCACATCAATCCGGTCCCCGGCCTGCGCGCCAAGGCGCTCCATGTCCGCCGGGTTGATGAACACCACGCGCCGCTCGCCATACACGCCGCGATAGCGGTCATCCATGCCATAGATGGTGGTGTTGTACTGGTCGTGCGAGCGGAAGGTTTGCAGCACGAAGAGGCCATCATCATCCTGTGTCTGCTGCCATTCGGTACGCTCGGGCAGGGGGCAGTTGGAGAAGTTGGCGCGTTTGGTGGGTGTGTTCCACTCACGCTCGGAAGCGGCATTGCGCAGCCAGAAGCCGCGTGGCTTGCGCACCCGCTCGTTGAAGCCCTCGAATGCCGGCAGCACACGAGCGATCATCTCGCGGATGAGATCGTAATCACCGGCCAGCATGTCCCAGTCCACCACATTGCTGCCGACGGTGGCCTTGGCGATGCCGGCCACAATACCGATCTCGGACTTCAGGGCATCGGAGGCCGGGCGGTTGATGCCGCCGGAGCCGTGGACCATGCTCATGGAGTCCTCAACCGTCACGATCTGGCGCACCTTGCGCGGGTTGCGGTCGATCTCGGTGCGGCCAAGGCAGGGCAGGATATAGCCGGCCTTGCCCGGCAGCAGGTGCGAGTGGTTGAGCTTGGTGGCCACATGGACGGTCAGGTCCAGCTTGTCCATCGCTGCCGCGATGAGGGCGCTGTCCGGCGTAGCGCGGGCGAAATTGCCGCCGAGGCCGATAAAGGCCTTGGCCGAGCCATCCAGCATGCCGCCAATGGCTGCCAGCACATTGTGCCCATGCTCGCGCGGCATCGGCACGCCGAGTTCCTCTTCCATGGCATCGAGAAAGGCCATGCTTGGCTTTTCATTGATACCCATGGTGCGGTCGCCCTGCACGTTGGAATGGCCGCGCACCGGGCACAGGCCCGCACCGGGCCGCCCGATATTGCCGCGCAGGAACATAAAGTTGGCGATTTCGCGAATGGTCTGCACCGAATGACGATGCTGGGTGATGCCCATCGCCCATGTGGCGATGACGCTGTCTGCGGCGAGATAAACAGCGGTGGCGCGTTCCAGATCCGCCCGGCTCAGGCCGGACTGCTCCTCGATCAGCGGCCACTGCGTCGCTTCAACAAGCGCGCGCCATTCCTCAAAGCCGGTGCAGTGCTCTTCGATGAAAGCATGGTCCAGCACGGAAGGTTGGCCGGCGGCCAGTGCGGCGTCATCTGCCGCGAAGACCAGCTTGGCCATGCCACGCACGGCCGCCATGTCGCCGCCAAGGCGGGGCTGGTAATAATCGGTTGAGGTCGGCTCACTGCCGCCAAACAGCATTTCCACCTTGTTCTGCGGGTCCGCAAAACGGATGAGGCCCTTTTCCTTCAAGGTGTTGAAGGCCACCACCTTGGCCCCGCGCTCGGTGGCGCGGCGCAGATCCGCCAGCATGCGCGGATGATTGGTGCCGGGGTTCTGGCCGAAGACGAAAATCGCGTCAGCCTTCTCGAAATCCTCCAGCAGCACCGTGCCCTTGCCGATGCCGATGGCCTCGATCAGCCCCACGCCGCTGGCCTCATGGCACATGTTCGAGCAATCGGGAAAATTGTTGGTGCCGAACAGGCGCACAAAGGTCTGGTAGAGGAAGGCAGCCTCATTGCTGGCGCGGCCGGAGGTGTAGAACTCTGCCTGTCCCGGATGCTCCAGCGCATTCAGCGCCTGCCCGATTTCGGCGAATGCGGTCTCCCATTCCACTGGCAGATAGCGGTCGCTGGCTGCATCATAGCGCATGGGGTGGGTGAGGCGTCCTTGGTGCTCAAGGTCGTAATCGGTCCAGGTGCGCAGGTCGCGCACACTGTGCTCGGCGAAGAAGTCCGGTGTCACGCGTTTGGCGGTGGCTTCCCATGCCACGGCCTTCACGCCGTTCTCGCAGAACTCGAATGAGGAGCCGTGCTCGGGGTCGCCCCATGCGCAGCCGGGGCAGTCGAAGCCATCGGGCTGGTTGGCGCTGAGCATGGTGCGCGCGCTCGCGAGCGGTTGTCCGGAACCCAGAATTTTCTTGCCGCAGCTTTTCAGCGCGCCCCAGCCGCCGGCTGCAGCGGACTTCTTCCCGATGAAATCCGTGTTCGACATCTCAGCGCTCCTCACGTCGCGGCGTCCCCATAGCTGCTGTGTGCGCAGACGGGTGGTCCCGGTCTTTGAATTATAGAGACGTGCTGCCGGAGCCCTCCCAAGTTTCCCTGTCGAGTGGCGGTGGTTGCACTTTTATGACTGGTATCCACTTGGTCTGAAAAATCAAGATCAACAATTCCATTCGAGATAACAATATAGATTGAAAATGCCGATTGGCCTCATTTGTGGATATAATCAATATTACTTTCCTATCGGCCGATAGTGATTTTCTATAGTTTATTGGAGGTGTTCCATTTCGCCGCTGAAGGCGGAGGAACGGGAGGGCGAACCGAAATCTCTCATCCAGAGGTGGCATGTCTTGCTGGGTGCTGGATGAGGTCGCGGCATCCGATCCTGTGGTGCGCGGTCCTTGTTGCGGTAGAGCCGCGGGATGAAATGGATCATTTCTGTATTTTATAAATATTCCAGAACTCAGAAAGAGCGATTACAATCTGGATGTCCTGTATTGATTTGAAGCATCGGGTTCATCTAGAAGAACAGTGTAAACCAGAGCTCTCCTGAGCCCAGCAGAATGCCCCGATGCGCCGAAGAGATGGATTGCGAGCACTGTTCGTGACAGAGCGTTCATATGTCCTTCGGTTCTTCCATCGGGCAACGGGTTCTGCCGCCATCGCCGAAGATCTCACACAAGAGACATTCCTGCGCATGGCCGCGACCGATGTGGGGGCGCTGAACAGCCCGTCCGCCTATCTGCACCGCATCTCCGCCAATCTGGCCGCCGACAGGTCGCGCGCCAACCGTCGCTCGCGGTTGAGCGATGCCAGCATCGAGGAACTGCTCGATGTGCCGGATCCGGCAGCGGACCCGGAAGCCCAGCTTATCGCAAAGGACCGGATGAACCGCGTCTTCGCCGCCATGGAAGAACTGCCCCCGCGTCGTCGCGAAATTCTTCTGGCCGCGCGGCTGGAGGGCATCGCCCACAGTGTGCTTGCCAGCAGATATGGTGTGAGCACGCGCACCATCGAGATCGAAATCCGCAAGGCGCTAGAACATTGCGCCAGAGCATTGCTGGATTGAGGATTTGCGATCATCTTCCCCCGGCTGCAACACTAACGCATATAGGGCCGCGTGATCCGTTCGGAGCGGTGGCTTTTGGGCAATATGGACAAAATGGGCAACAGCGCCGGCGCGGATGATCGCGGGGATCTCGATCGCCTTCAGCGCGAGGCTATCGGCTGGGTGGTGCGCCTGACCTCCGGGGATGCGACCACCGAGGATGCCGAGCAGCTGAAAGCATGGCGCGCGCGCAGCCGCGACCATGAGGAGGCCTTTCGTCTGGCCAGCCAGATCTGGCGCGAAACCGGTCGCGGCGCATTGGGCGCGGATTTTGGGGTGCGCGGACGCAAACCCGTTCTCTCCCGCCGCCTGTTTCTGGCTGGTGCCGGTTCCGGCGCGGCCCTTGCTGCCGGATGGGCCGGAGTGTCACTGGGCGTGCTGCCTGGCCCGGCCCAGTTGCTGTCCGATTATTCCACCGCCGTTGGCCGCCAGTCCCTGATCGATCTGCCGGATGGCACACGTGTCGATCTGGATGGAGCCAGTGCTTTGGATGCCCGCTTCACGGCGGATGAACGCACGGCGCGTCTGGTGACCGGCGCTGCGGCCTTTGATGTGCGGGCGGATGCCCGGCCTTTCCATGTCGCGGCCGGCCCCGGCATGGTCACGGCACATGATGCTGCCTTCGCGATTTCAACCGGTGCCGGCCCCACACGGGTCGAGTGCACGCGGGGCTCCATCATGGTGGAAGATGGAGGTGATGTGCGTCTGAAAGCCGGGGAGCGGGTGGTGCTGGATGCCGGCCATCTCTCCGCGCCAGAGGCGATGGACCCCGCAAATGCCGCACCATGGCGGCGCGGGCTGCTGATTTTCGAAAACAGGCCGTTCGAGGAAGTGGTGGCTGATATCAACCGGCACCGGCGCGGGCGTGTGGTGCTGGCCCGTCCGGGGCTGGGTGCGCGGCGGGTGGATGGCGTGTTCCATCTAGACCGGCCGGATGAGATCGTCGCCAATCTGGCCGCTTCGCTGCGGCTGCGGGAAACGCGGCTGCCGGGCGGGATCGTTCTTCTCACATAATTATTTTCGGATCGGGATTCGGGTTCGGGGTTCTGCGTCGTCTTAGATCTATGTGGGCGTCTTGTGGCGTCCTTGGGGTCTTGGAAAATGGGAAGTCCGAAATGACGGCGATCTGGGGCGGCGCGCGCATTGGAAACATGCAACCAAAGCGGGGCATGCGGCTGCTGGCGGGGTGTGCGCTGGCCGCTCTGGTTGCAGGTGCGAGCCTTGCCGGAACGCCTGCGCAGGCGCAAACGGCACAAACCAGCGTCTTCGCCATTCCTCCCGGTCCGGTTTCTTCCGCACTGGCGGCTTTCGGTGCCACCAGCGGTGTGCAGATCGTCTATGACAGTTCCATCGCCCGTGGCCTGCGCTCGAACGGGGTGAGCGGTGCCCGCACGCGGGAGCAGGCGCTGGGAGAGATTCTGGCTGGCACCGGCCTGCGCTGGCGTTTCACATCCGCGCGGTCCGTCACCATCGAGGCACCGCAGGCCGCGGCCGTGACGGGCGCGGATATCGTGGCCGATCAGGACATGATCCAGCTCGCGCCCATTACCGTCTCGGGCGAGAAGCTGACCCGCGATCTGGCCAATGTGTATGCGAGCGTGGGGATCATCACCGGCCAGCAGTTCTTTGATTTCGCGATCGAGGAGCTGGGCGGGGGGCTGAACAAGCTCGCCAATACGCGGGTAACCGGGGCCAATCAGGGCAATAGCGGTATTGTCATTCGCGGCCTGTCTTCCGATGGCTTGACCCAGCCCTCCAACTCTTCCCCCGCCGTGGCCCTGATCGTGGATGGCGCGTCACAGAATGGCGAGGGCATCCGGCGCGGCAACCGTGGCACATGGGATGTGGCCAATCTGGAGGTGCTGCGCGGCCCGCAGTCGACCCTTCAGGGGCGCAATGCCATGGGCGGCGCGGTCATCGTCAATACCAATGATCCCACATGGAACTGGGAAGCGGCGGCCGAAGGGGATTTCGCCACCTCCGCCAATTCCGGAGATCTGGGCAGCGGCGCATTCATGCTCTCCGGCCCCATGGTGGAGAACCAGCTCGCCTTCCGTGTTGCCGGCCAGTACATGGAAAACAGCAATGGCATCTCTTATGCAAATCCGCTGAACCACAAGCTGGATGAAGGCGTTCTGGGGCAGTTCCGCGCCAAGTTCCTTGTGACCCCCACCGCAATGGAGGGGTTCGAGGCGCTGTTCACCATCAGCCATACGCGAGACCGGCCATCCGTGGCGGCGGTGTCCGGGCCGGACTTTTTCGCGCGGCATTTCAGTACCGATGTGTCCAGCGTCGAAATCCGCGAGACCCATGTCACGAACTTTGTCGCCAACATCTCCCAGCAGATTGGCGAGGGTATGAAGGTGCGCTCCGTCACGGCGCTAATCGAGACGGAAGCGCAGATCAACAGTCCTGCCGGTTCACGTGCCTATGTGCGTGAGGAGGTGCGTGACGGCGAGGATTTCACGCAGGACCTGCGGCTTGAGCTGGAAGAGGGCGTGCGCCCACTGAGCGGTGTGATCGGCCTGAATTTCGGCCATTTCAGCAACAGCCCGGATTCGTCGATCTCGATCAGCATTCCGGCATATGGCCTGTATGAGACGCCCTACCAGAATATTCAGGGGCGCAACGTTCTCACATCCTACGCTGCCTATGCCGACATGCGCTATGCGATGACAGACAAGTGGTCCCTGCTGTTTGGCGGGCGTCTTGGCTATGAGGAAGTGCACAACAAGCTGAATGGTGAGGTGCTGAACCTCAATACATTCAGCTATGACATCATCAATCAGGATGCGAAGACCAATTATCTGCTCGCCTTGCCCAAGATCGGCGTGGCCTACAAGATTGATGAGAAGCAGACCCTGGCCTTTACCGCCAGCGAAGGCTTCCGTGCCGGTTTTGCGGCGGTGGACTTCGAGGGGGTGGCCTATGATGTGGAGCCGGAAAAGCTGTGGGCCTATGAAGTGGCCTATCGCTCGAAGTGGCTGGATGACCGGCTCGAGCTGAACGTCAACGGATTCTACTATTCATTCGACAATCTCCAGATCGATGTCGATGATCCGAACCCCTATTCGCCGCAGACCATCACCACCAATGTGGGCAGCGCCCATGCCTATGGTGCCGAAATCGAGATGCGCGCACGCGTGACCGAGGAATTCAGCGCCTTCGCCTCGCTCGGCCTGCTCAAAACCCGTCTCGACAGTGCGGTGACGGCGATGGGTGATTTCGGCGGAAATGCATTCCCTGAAGCACCGACAGTGACCTTCAATGCAGGCGGCGTGTATCGCCATGCCTCCGGCTTCTTCGCCTCGGCAGACCTCTCCTATACCGGTGGCTATTACTCCGTGGGCGATATCGCCAATACGGAGGCCGAGCATGTCTCCTCTTTCACCATCGTCAATGCGGCGCTGGGTTATGAGGCGCAGCACTGGTCCGTGACCCTCTACGCCAAGAATATCTTCGATGAGCAGTATCTGACAGGTATCTCGGTCGACCAGTGGTCGTCCGAGGCCACCATCGGAGACGGGCGCATGCTGGGCGTGCGTGCGCGGGCAACCTTCTGAAACACGATGGAGATGGGGCCAGTATGAGCGGCTCGCGGAACGACATCGTGGAAGAGCAAGAGGCGGCACTCCGTTTGAGTGCCGCCTTTGGCGTTCTCGCGCGGCATTGGGCTGTGCCAGAGGTGGAACTCGGGCCACTGGAGCCCGGCTTTACGCCTGTTGCCGCGCTGTTTGGGGCAGAGCCCTTCATCACGGCCATGCTGGCGCGCCAGCAGGCGGGAACGCCGGGGCTGGATGAAAAGGGGGCGGCAGCCTTTTTCATTGCTGAATATGCCAATCTGCTCGGCATCGTGGCGGCCGTGCCGTATCTGGACGGGGCGCTCGTGCCGGATCTTGCCCCCTCCAATTGCGCGCTGGCCTTTGCGCTGCCGCCGGGCGAGAGGCCGCGCGTGCGCCTGCGGTTCCTTCGCGCCACAAGCGTCAGGGGGGAGTGGGCCATTCTTCGCGCGCATCTGCGCACCGTGCTGGTGGTGCATATGGAGCCTTTGATCCTGCGGCTGGAACAGCGCACAGGCCTGCCCCCGCAAGCCATGTGGCGGCTGGTGGCAGATGCGGTTGCGGCCCGTTTCCTCGAAGCCGGACAGAAGCTGGGCTGTGAGGAGGAGGCGAGAACTGAAGCGCTCGCGGTGCTGAAGGAGGGCGGCTCTCCGCTCGCAAACCCGCAGCTCCATTTCTATGACATCGTTATTCACGATGAGGCCGCGCCGCCCCGGATTCTGGCACGCCGCACCTTTCGCGCCCGTGGCGGGTGCTGCCGATACTACACCGTGCCGGGCGGCTCCTATTGTTCAAGCTGTGTGCTGGTTGATCCGCACGAACGCCGCCGCCGCATGGAGGCAAAGATGCGCCATCGGCTGGGTGTGCCCGTTGCGGAAGATGTGGGTGCACATGACCTTGGCCGCGAGAATGGAACATCCCGATGAGAGCAAAGCGCTTCGCGATCCTGCTTGCGCTGGTGGCAATGCTGATGCCGGCTGCCGCTTATGCCGCTTGCGATGGTCGGCTTCTGGATGCACCTGAGGTTCTGAACGCGCCGGTCTGCATTCCGAAATCACCGGCCCGGATCGTGGTGCTGGATCCAACCTTCAGTCTCGGCATGGCGCTTGAGCTTGATCTGCCGCTGGCCGGCGCACCGCTCACCGGCATGAGCGACACGGCCTTGCAGGCGGAGGCGAAAGGGCGGGGTGTTGTCGATCTCGGCAATTTCCTTGAACCCAGCATCGAGCGGCTGGCGGCCCTGAGGCCGGACCTGATTATCGGCAGTGCCATGGCCGCAGAAGCCTACCCCCTGCTCTCGCAACTGGCCCCCACGGTGCTGATTTCGGCCGAGGACTGGAAAGCCTACCTCTCTCTCATCGCCCGCGCCGGCGGGCGTGAAGAGAAGGCCGCCGCATTGCTGGCCACCTATGACGCGCGGGTTGCAACGCTGAGGCCGCGCATTCCGCAGACCCCGGTTTCCATCGTGCGCATCACGCCCTGGGATTTTCAGGTCTATCTCGATGGCCCCCGCGCCTATGGTCCGTTCGCCGTGCTGCGGGATGTTGGCGTCAAGCGCACGGCCTATGAAACCACGCAGGGCGATGAGGCCCTGAAGCGCCCGGACTGGGAGGGGCTGGCGGCGCTGAATGGCGACGTGCTGCTCTATATCGTTGGAGGCGCGAACAATTCCGCCACCAGTGGCCGGCATGAGGAAGTGCTGCAAAACCCGCTCTGGCAGATGCTGCCGGCGGTGAAGGCCGGGCGGGTTCATCGGGTGGATGCGGGCACATGGATGGAGTTCAGTGGCATCACATCCGCCAACCGCGTGCTGGATGAGGTTGAACGCATCATCCTGCCCGCGCAATGAATTCGGCGCAAACGGAGACGCCCGGCCCCTCTCTGCGCGGCCGGGGCAGGGCGCGTATAGCGGGCCTTGTGCTTGCGCTGGTTCTGGTTCCGCTGGCCGGCCTATGGGCGATGACTGTGGGCAGCTCATATATTGCGCCCGCCACGCTTGTCGTCGCACTCACCCAGCCGGATGGATCATGGTCGCATATTGTGGTGGCGGATGTGCGCCTACCGCGTGTGGTGGCCGGTCTGCTGGTGGGGGCCCAGCTTGCGGTTGCGGGCGCGATCATGCAGGCGGTCACGGCCAATCCGCTCGCCTCGCCGGGGCTGCTCGGCATTAATGCAGGTGCGGCCTTCGCGGTGGTGCTCGCGCTTGCCTTCGTGGGTATTGATGCCAGTGGAACGCTGATCTGGTTCGCGTTCATGGGAGCGGCAGTCACGGCGCTGTGTGTTTATATGCTCGGCTCTTTCGGGCGGGGCGGGCCAACCCCGCTGAAACTGGCGCTGGCGGGAGCGGTGGTGAGCGCCTTTCTGGCCTCCCTCACGGCCAGCCTTCTGTTGCTGGACCAGGGCACACTCGACAGCGTGCGCCTGTGGTCTGTCGGCAGCCTGAACGGGCGGCCGCTTGCAGCTGTGGTGGCGGTTGCACCCTATGGTCTTGCGGGACTGGTGGCGGCGCTGCTGCTGAGCCGACCTATCATGACCCTCAGCCTCGGGTCCGATCTGGCCGGTTCCGTGGGGCAAAATCTTGTGCTCTGGCGGCTGGTCGCCGGAGGGCTGGTGATCTTGATGGCAGGGGCGGCCGTGGCGCTGGCCGGGCCTGTGGGGTTTGTCGGGCTGGTTGTGCCCCATGCCGCGCGGCTTCTGGCGGGGCCGGATTATCGCTGGATCATGGCCTACAGCGCGCCGATGGGTGCCGTGCTGGTGGTGGTGGCCGATGCAGGCTTGCGGCAGGTCGCGGGCATTGATCTGCCGGTGGGCATCACCATGGCGCTGATCGGCGCGCCGGTCTTTATCCTGCTGGCCCGGAGACAGTCATGGTCGCTGCGATGACAGCCGGCGTGATGAACCGCACCATGGCTGGTCTCATCCTGCTGGTGGCCGTGATGGCGTTGCTTTCGCTCGCCACAGGAGATGGCGGGTTTGCGCCGGCGGATATATGGGCGGCGCTGGGAGGAGATCCGCTGGCGGCAACCATTCTTGGCACTATTCGTGCGCCGCGCGTGGTAACGGCCCTGCTTGTTGGGGCCTGTCTGGGTGTGGCCGGCACGATCACACAGGCGGTGATGCGCAATCCGCTGGCGGAACCGGGTCTCATCGGCATCAATGGCGGCGCCGGCCTTGCGGTAGCCGTGCTCATCATCGGTTATGGCGGCGCGGGCGGGCATCTGCTTCCGCTGGCAGGCTTTGCCGGTGCGGCTCTTGCGGCAGGCACGATCTATGCGCTGTCCTGGCGCGGGGGCACATCATCCATCCGCCTTCTGCTGGTCGGCATCGGCATCGCAGCACTCACGGGGGCGGGCACCGCTTTTCTCACCGCCATGGGGGATGTGCGCGATGTGCAGCGCACGCTCGCCTGGATGGCGGGCAGTATCTACAATGCGGACTGGACCCGTCTGCATTGGCTGCTGGTGTGGTCTGCGCCCACGTTTGCGCTCATCTGGTTTCTGGCGCGCGATCTTGATCTCATCCGGCTGGATGAAACATGCAGCCGCAGCCTTGGCATGTCCCTCCATCTGACCAATGGCATCATGATCCTGCTGTGTACCCTGCTGGCGGGCGCGGCGGTGGCAACGGCAGGGCCTATCGGCTTCATCGGTCTACTGGCGCCTCATCTGGCGCGCGGTGCTTCCACCCGTCATGCGGGACTGTTGCCTGCTGCCGCCCTTTGGGGTGCGCTGCTGCTGATGGGGGCGGATCTGGCCGGACGCATGGTGGGGCTGCCAGCAGGATTGCTGACACCGCTGATCGGGGTGCCCTTCCTCGGATTCCTGCTCTGGAGGCGGAAGAATGACTGAACCAGCCCCGCATTCCCCGCTTGAGGCCTGTGACATCACGGTGAGCTATTCCGGTCGGCATGTGGTGCGGGAACTCTCCTTCCGGGTGCCCGCGGGCTGCTTCACCGCCATGCTCGGGCCTAATGGTTGCGGAAAATCCACACTGTTGCGTGCATTGGCAGGCCTTCATCCCCCCGAAACCGGCCGGGTGCTGCTGGATGGTCATCCGCTGGGCCGGCTTTCCCGTCGGCAACTGGCGCGGCGCCTCAGCATGCTGCCACAGGCCCCCCGTGCACCGGAGGACATCACGGTGCGAGATCTGGTGGAGCAGGGGCGCTATCCGCACCGCGCCCTGTTCGATCGCTGGTCGAAGGCCGATGAAGATGCCTGTGGTGAGGCGCTGGCGCTGACAGGCCTTTCAGATCTTGCCACCCGCCCCCTTGCGGCTCTTTCCGGCGGGCAACGCCAGCGGGCATGGATCGCGATGACGCTGGCCCAGTCCGCAGACATTCTGTTGCTGGATGAGCCAACCACCTATCTGGATCTGGCCCACCAGCTTGAATTGCTGGAACTGGTGCGTCTGCTGGTGCGCGAGCGGGGCAAGACGGTTCTTGCCGTGCTGCATGATGTCAATCAGGCCGCCCAGTTTGCCGATATGCTGGTGATGCTGAAAGAAGGGCGTATCCTGCATATGGGCCGCGCGCACGATGTGATGAGCGCCGCGACCATGCGCGAGGTTTTCTCTGTTGAAGGGCTTGTGACGACCCACCCGCTGGATGGATCGCCGCTTTTCCTGCCAGCCGCCATGCGGCCCGCGCGTGCGGGCTGAATGGTGAGGCGGGTGCATGTCAGTATATGTCGGTCAGGTATCTGCCATCGCGCATCATCTGCTTCACATAGGCCTGCGCATGCTCTGCCGGCATCTGGCCCTGTTGCGCGATGATGTCGGCAAGCGTGGCCTCGACATCCTTCGCCATGCGCTGTGCATCACCGCAAATGTAGACATGCGCCCCATCATTCAGCCAGTTCCACAGCTCTGCACCATGTTCCTGCATGCGATGCTGCACATAGATTTTTTCAGTACTGTCGCGGGAGAATGCCAGATCAAGGCGGGTGAGATGGCCGCTCCTCTGCCATTCCTCCAGTTCATCGCGGTAGTAGAAGTCTGTCTCGCGTTTCTGTTCGCCGAAGAACAGCCAGTTGCGCCCCTTTGCTCCGCTCGCCTCTCGGTCCTGCAGAAAGGCGCGGAACGGAGCTATGCCAGTGCCGGGACCAACCATGATGACCGGCGTTTCCGGGTTTGATGGCGGGCGAAAGTGGCGGGTGGGCTGGATGAAGACCGGCACATCGCTCCTGTCCGCACGGTCTGCCATGAAGCTGGAAGCAACGCCCTTGCGCGCGCCATGCGGGCCTTCATAGCGCACCACTGAAACTGTGAGATGTACCTCTTCAGGATGGCGCAGCGGGCTGGATGCAATGGAATAGAGACGAGGCTGCAGGCGCTTCAACCCATTCACAAAATCCTGCGCGGAAATAGTGCCGGGTGCGATGAGAAGAAGGTCTGCCAGTTGCTTGCCATGGAGCCAGCGCATCTGTGCAGCGCGCTCTTGCGACAGAAGGGTTTCAAGCGTGCTGGAGCCAGAGATGCCTGCCCACCAGCGCAGTGTTTCCGTATTGATTGCGCAAATCTCGACATGCCGTGTCAAAGCCTGCACCAGAGACACCGCTCCGATACCTGAAACATCGACTGGTGTGGCACCTTCCATCATGAGCGTGGACAAGATGTGCTGCACCAGTTGGGGGCAGTTTGTCGGCCATATGCCGAGAGCATCTCCGGCATTGTAGGTGAGTGGCCCGCCGGACAAGTCCAGTATGAACTGCCGCACCTCCTTGCTGCTGCCGGGGGCTGTGAGCAGGCGGTTGCCTGTGAGGCGCGCGGGATAAGGTGTCTTGCGGCTGAAACCCGAAGTGGCAGGTGGCTCTTGCGAAGATGATGCCGCAGAAGACGGCGCCTCATCTATCCGGTGAGCCCCGGATATCGCCACCGATGATACGTCAAGAGACGATAAATCCTGCTTTTTCCGGATGTACGTCAGGGCTTGTTCACACCATGCGGCCAGTTCATCCTCATGGTCTGGTTCGCACTCTGCGCGCGGCAGCAGGCGGCGTGCACCCAGTGCTTCGAGACGCGCATCCAGCGCACGACCAAAACCGCAGAACTGGTCATAATTGCTGTCTCCGAACGCGCAAACCGCATAAGCTGTTGAATTCAGGGCTTCATCCTCATGTCGCACAAGACGTGGCAGGAAATCCCCGGCGGATGCAGGGGCGTCACCGTCGCCGAAGGTGCTGACAAAGAACAGGCAATGTGCCGCCATGTTCAGCTCTTGCGGTGAAACTGTTTCCAGTGCCGCCAGTTGCACCGGGTGGCCGGCGCCTTCCAGCCTTTTGGCCATGGCCTCCGCAGCAGCTTCCGCATTGCCTGTCTGCGAAGCCCAGAGCACGAGAACCGGTTTGGCGGCGGGCTTGTCCGCGATGGCTGGCATCGCTGCAGACTGAGGCTGTTTGCCCATGTCAGCGCGTGAAAACAGGCCGGCGAGCAGTCCGTCCAGCAGCAGCCTGCGTTCGGGCAAAAGCGGTGCATGTGCTGGCAGCATTGGCAGGGTGACAGGGCCTTGTGCAAGCGCGGCATTCAATCCGGTCAGGAAGCCTTGCACATAGGCTTTTTCCTGCGGTGCAAGTTCGTGCATCTGTGCGGGTTGCACGCCGGTGAGGCTTGCGAGGGCCGCAATTTCGGGGGCAAGGCCGGGAGTTTTTGTGGCCATGGACATGACGCTTTCCGAATAGCCGGAGGCAGGGGCCGCAGGAGCAGAGCGAACTGTGGATGAAGCCGTATTGTCTGATAACGCAGTGGGTTTGACAGCCTTCTCCTTGAGCATGAGCGCTACCGCTGCATATTTGAATTCCGGCTGGAAAGAGAGCGGGTCTACCGCATCGCTGGTGACAGCATTGATGGCGAGATTGTCGCCGAATGAGTCATTCCAGTGGAACGGCGCGAAACAGGTGCCGGGGCGCACACGGTCTGTCACCACGGCAGGCAGGATGGCGCTGCCACGGCGTGAACGCACCTCCACCTGATCCTGTTCACGGATCCCAAGTTCCGCCGCATCTTCCGGGTGAATTTCGATGAACGGACCGGGGTTCAGCTTGTTGAGAGTGGGAATGCGCCCGGTCTTGGTCAGGGTGTGCCACTGGTGCTGTACCCGGCCTGTATTGAGTATGAGCGGAAATGCGTCATCCGGCATTTCTGCCGGTGGCAGGTAAGGCCTGGCGAAAAAGGCGGCACGCCCGCTCTTGGTCGGGAAGCTGAGCGCGGGCTGTGTGCCATCCGGTGCGGTGCGAAGGTTCTGACTGATGCCGGTGTTGAGATAGCGGACAGGGTTGCGCGGGTCTGCATCCGGGCTTGCCACCGGCCATTGCACCGGCCCCTTGCGCAGGCGGGCGTGGCTGGCCCCGCGGATGTCATAGCCGGTGGCGGGGTTCCAGCAGGCGCGGATTTCTTCGAACACCTCGGCGGCACTGGCATAGGTGAAGGCCGCACCATAGCCCATTTCCTGCGCCACACGCGCAATGATGAGCCAGTCTGGCAGGGCCTCACCCGGCGGGTCTATGGTCTTGGGGGTGAGGGTCATGTTGCGTTCGGAATTGATCATCACCCCATCGCCCTCGGCCCAGAGTGCGCCGGGCAGGAGGATGTCGGCATAGATGTTGGTTTCCGTATCCAGAAACGCATCCTGTGTGATGACCAGGTCTGCCGCCTTCAGCCCCGCAATCACATTGTCCCGGTTGGCGACGCTGGCGACAGGATTGGTGCAGATGATCCAGCAGGCGCGGATGTCACCGGCCTTCATCGCCTCGAACATGGCAATGGTGCCACTGCCCCCCGTTGCGCGCAGACTATCGCGGGGAATGGCCCAGTGATCTTCGATGAAGTGCCGGTCTGTCTCCACCATCGCGCTGCGCTGGCCGGGCAGGCCGGGGCCCATATAGCCCATCTCGCGCCCACCCATGGCGTTGGGCTGGCCGGTGAGAGAGAACGGCCCGCTGCCGGGGCGGCAGATCCTGCCTGTTGCAAGGTGCAGATTGCAGATGGCATTGGTGTGCCATGTGCCATGGGTGCTCTGGTTGAGGCCCATGGTCCAGCAACTCATGAAGTCTTCCGCTTCTCCCATCCATTCTGCTGCGCGTATGATGTCCTCGCGCGCAAGACCGGTGATATCCGCCACCTTTTCCGGCGTGTAATCGGCCAAAAAAGGCTCCATCTCCTCCCATCCCTCGGTATGGGCGGCAATAAAGGCGGGGTCTGTGTGTCCCGCCTTTAACAGCAGATGAAGCAGGCCATTCAGCAGTGCCATGTCTGTGCCGGGACGAATGGGAAGGTATAGATGCGCTTTGTCTGCGGTGGTGTTGCGTCGCGGGTCCACCACAATCAGCTGCGCGCCTTTCTTCACCCGGTCCATCATGCGCAGGAACAGGATCGGGTGGCAGTCCGCCATGTTCGCGCCGATGACGAAGAACAGATCCGCCTTGTCGAAGTCTTCATACGAGCCGGGTGGTGCATCCGCGCCCAGTGAAAGCTTGTAGCCAGAACCAGCGCTGGCCATGCACAGGCGGGAGTTGGACTCGACATGCTGGGTGCGGATGAATCCCTTTGCCAGTTTCGTGGCCAGATACTGGGCTTCCAGTGTCATCTGGCCAGAGAGATAAAAGGAAATGGCATCCGGCCCGTGCGTATCCAGAATGGTGCGCAGGCGCTTTGCGGTTTCTCTGATGGCGACATCTGTTGAAACCGGCATCTGCGCCTGCGCGCGCGTGGGACGCAGATAGGCGTGAGTCATGCGCCCCTCGCCGGCAATAGCCTGCGCGCAGGTCTGCCCTTTGGTGCACAGCCGTCCGCCATTGGCCGGGTGGCTCTTGTCGCCGCTGACCTTGGTGATGCGCCCCTGCTGGACCTGCATGACAATGCCGCACCCGACCCCGCAATAGGGGCACGCGCCCTTCACGCTGGTGCTTGAGTTGCTGGAGATGTGCAGGTCCGGGTGCATCACGTTCATCGGCAGGCCGTTTCCTGAGAGCAAACGAAAAAAGGCCGCGAACTGAAGCAGATGCTCTTGCGCGAAGAGCACCGGTTTCAGGTCAGCAGCCTTGCTGTGGAAAGCATCCGCCATTGGACGCGCGATCAAAGGTATCTCCTGATCTCACGCAAGCTTTGTGCCATGCACAAATGGGCGCGGAATCCGGGCATTGCGGTTATGTGCCTGGGTGGCGGGATTATTTCATGGGCAGAACCGATGGTATTGTTTTGGCATTCGCCTAACAAACGCGCAGGGTATTTCAGCATATGCTGTATTTCCGCTGGCTTTGTCAGCTTGCATTGCGCGGGCACTAACACTCTGGCATGAGAGAGCCATGAACGACGCTGCCCTTTCCATTCTGGTCATCGACGAGAACGCTATTCGCGCGCAGATTATCGAAGAAGGACTGCGCGCGGCCGGGCATGAGCGGGTGACTGTCGTGCACGAAATTCAGGGTGTCGCGCGCATCGTGGAGCGTATCGCCCCGGATGTGATTGTCATTGATCTGGAGAATCCGAACCGTGACATGCTGGAAAGCATGTTCCTGCTCTCCCGTTCCGTGCGCCGGCCTATCGCGATGTTTGTTGATCGCTCCGACCGGGCCTCGATTGAAGCTGCGGTGGAGGCCGGGGTTTCGGCCTATGTGGTGGACGGGTTACGGCAGGAGCGGGTGAAGCCGATTGTCGATATGGCGATCAGCCGCTTCAATGCCTTCTCGCGCATGACGCAGGAACTGGAAGCTGCACGCACGGCGCTGGAAAACCGCAAGCTGGTGGACCGGGCGAAGGCCATCCTCATGAAATCTCGTGGTCTTTCAGAAGATGACGCCTACAGGCTTCTGCGCACCGCGGCCATGAAACAAAACCGCAAGATCAGTGATATTGCCCAGAGCCTCATCATGGCGGCCGGGTTGCTGGAGGGCGAGCCATGAGCGTGATGCCGGACATACGCATTGGTTTTGTGCCGCTGCTGGACAGTGCCATTCTGGTGAGCGCGGTGGAAAAGGGTTTTACGCGCCAGGAAGGGCTGAATGTCATCCTCAGCCGGGAGCCGTCTTGGAGTAGCGTGCGGGACCGGTTGGCCGTGGGGAATCTGGATGCCGCCCATATGCTGGCGCCTATGCCCATTGCCGCCAATCTCGGCCTGTTTCCGCTTTCCCCCACCCTGATAGCGCCAATCGCCATGGGGCTTGGAGGCAATGCCGTCACTGTTTCCAATGCGCTTGCACAGGATTTGGCGCAGGCAAATGCTGGTGAAACGCTGGATGCCGGGCAGGTGGGGGTTGCCTTGCAGCGGGTCGTGGAGATGCGCCGGGAGAGTGGTCTGCCACCTTTGCGCTTTGGTGTGGTTTACAGCTTCTCCAGCCATAATTTTGAGCTGCGCTACTGGCTTGCTGCGTGTGGCATCGACCCCGATACGGATGTGGAAATTGTGGTGCTGCCACCGCCACATATGCCGCAGGCGCTGGCTGAGGGGCAGATTGACGGTTTTTGTGCCGGAGAGCCCTGGAACAGTGCAGCCGTGCAGCGCGGCGCCGGACATATTGCAACACTGAAAGCGCATATCTGGCGCTCAAGCCCGGAAAAGGTTCTCGGCGTTTCCCAGCCATGGGCGGAGCAGAATCCGCAGGCGCTGGATGCCGTGTTGCGCGCGCTTTATCGCGCGGCCTTGTGGTGCGGAGATGCCGCGAACCATATGGAGTTGGCACATCTGCTGTCTGTTGCTGTTGGGGTCGAGCCAAAACTGCTATTGGCCGGGCTCTCCGGTGCGTTGCACATTGCGCAGGGACAACGCCTTCAGGTGGATGACTTTTTCCTCACCGCGACCCGCGCTGCCACCTTCCCCTGGCAAAGCCATGCTCTGTGGTTCTATAGCCAGATGGTGCGCTGGTGCTATTGCCGCCATGCGCCGGAACAGGTGCGCATTGCGCGTGATTCCTACCGGCCGGATATCTACCGCCGGGCACTGCGCAGCCTTGGCGCGCCTCTGCCGGGCGCAAACCTGAAGGTGGAAGGCGCGCTGGTAATGCCGACCCCGGTTGGTGCGGCCAATTCGGCGCTGGTACTGGGTCCCGATGGTTTCTTCGATGGCCACATCTTTGATCCAGACCAGATCGAGGATTACATGCGTGCGCAGGCGGGCGATCTGTTCAGAAACTGAGCTTTCACTGTCTCTTTTTCGCGCATTTATATCAAATACAGTGCAAATGACGCGTTGCACAACAAAGCTTATTGCAGACTTAGAATGAGTATGTTTTTCTAGCTCATCCCAATTTCCGGTGCCCAATGGCGGGTACCATGGCAAAGCCGCCAAACCGCGCAAGCTCCAGTCGGAGCGGGCAAAGGTTTTGCGGCTTTTTTGTTTTCAATTCCCGCTCCCGAACAGGTTTCTGCGCGGCAGAGACCTGTGAAACAGAAGATGGCACCATGACAGACGCCGTATCAAAGCGCTTCTTTCTTCCGGCCCTTGCCATGCTGATGGGGGTGGCTTCTGCTGCTTATGCAGAGCCGCTACCTGTTGAGAAGGATGAACTGAAGCTCGGTTTCATCAAGCTCACAGATATGGCTCCGCTGGCCATTGCGAAGGAGAAAGGCTTCTTCGAGGATGAGGGCCTCTATGTGACGCTGGAGCCGCAGGCCAACTGGAAGGTGCTGCTGGACCGTGTCATCACGGGCGAACTCGATGGCGCACACATGCTGGCGGGCCAACCGATTGCGGCGACTATCGGTTTCGGCACCAAGGCCGATATTGTCACGCCGCTTTCAATGGATCTGAACGGCAATGCGATCACCGTTTCAAATGCGGTTTGGGAGCAGATGAAGCCGCATATTCCCAAAGATGCGGATGGCAAACTTGTACATCCTATCAAGGCAGATGCCCTGAAGCCGGTGGTGGAAAAGCTGAGGGGGCAGGGCAAGGCCTTCAAGATGGGAATGGTTTTCCCGGTATCTACCCATAATTACGAGCTGCGTTACTGGCTGGCGGCGGGTGGTGTTAATCCCGGTTACTATTCTCCATCTGATGTCACCGGCCAGATCAAGGCGGAGGCCCTCCTTTCTGTCACGCCGCCGCCCCAGATGCCGGCAACGCTCGAGGCCGGTACCATTGATGGCTACAGCGTGGGTGAGCCATGGAACCAGGCCGCTGTCTTCAAGGGCATCGGTGTGCCGGTGGTGACAGATTATGAAATCTGGAAGAACAACCCAGAGAAGGTCTTTGGCCTGACCAAGGAATTCACGGAAAAGAACCCCAATACAACGATAGCTCTCACCAAGGCGCTTATTCGTGCCGCCCAGTGGCTGGACGAAAACAACAATACCAACCGTGTCGAGGCCGTGGAGATTCTCTCCCGTCCTGAATATGTAGGTGCAGATGCCAAGGTTATCGCCAACTCCATGACGGGGACCTTTGAATACGAAAAGGGCGACAAGCGCGAAGTTCCTGATTTCAATGTCTTCTTCCGCTACAATGCCACTTATCCCTACTATTCGGATGCGGTCTGGTATCTCACACAGATGCGCCGCTGGGGCCAGATTGCCGAAGCCAAGCCGGATAGCTGGTATGCGGACGTCGCCAAGTCTGTCTACAAGCCGGAAATCTACATGAAAGCAGCCGAGCTTCTCGTGGAAGAAGGGCATGTAAAGAAGGAAGACATTCCCTTCGGTTCGGATGGGTATCGTGCGCCCTCATCTGATTTCATAGACGGCGTGACCTATGACGGTCGCACCCCGAATACTTACATCGATACGCTCTCCATCGGCCTGAAGGGGCAGCAGAAGGTGGAAGGCGCGGATATTACAGGCGGCTGAGGCCACAAGGCGGGCTCGGTGCGCTGTGAAGCAAGCACATGGTGCGCCGGGCAGTTCCTCCAGAACATCAGGACAGGACTGAAGTCATGGCCAATATTTCCGATACTCTCAATGGTGTGGCTGATAAGTCCGCGCGACAGGAGCGCACCTTCCAGCGCATCAACAAGGCTGCTGGCGGGCTGAATGTTCTGGGCCTCGGCTTTGTGGTGCCCCTGCTGCGCATGGCTGCAGGCGATAACGTGCCCGAGCAGTTGCGCGAACTCAAGCGCGTGCTGCTGGTGCCGCTGGTGGGCATTCTGCTCTTTCTCGCGATCTGGGCGGCCCTGGCACCGCGTGTGCAGACTTCTCTCGGCGCGATTCCCGGCCCGCTGGCGGTATGGGAACAGGCGGGTGTTCTGCTTTCCGATCACGCGGCAGAACGCCAGAAAGCGGCGGATTTTTATGCGCGACAGGATGCGCGCAATCAGGCCTTTATTGACGCAGGAAAGCCGGAGCAGGTGCGCGAGCGTGCCTATACAGGCCGCCCTACCTATGTGGATCAGATTTTTACATCCCTGATTACCGTTGGTCTTGGATTCATCATCGCCACCATCATCGCCATTCCGGTGGGTATTGCTTCGGGTCTGTCGCAAACCTTCAGCGGTGCGATCAATCCGCTGATCCAGATCTTCAAGCCGGTTTCGCCGCTGGCATGGTTGCCGATTGTGACCATGGTGGTTTCGGCGATTTATATGAACCCTTCAGATCTGCTACCCAAGTCTCTGGTGGTCTCGGCTGTCACTGTCACATTGTGCTCGCTGTGGCCCACCATCATCAATACTGCACTGGGTGTCGGGACGATCGACAAGGATCTGATGAATGTGGGAAAGGTTCTTCAGCTTTCCACATTCACCACACTGCGCAAGCTGGTTCTGCCCTCTGCACTTCCGCTCATCTTCACCGGGCTGCGTCTCTCTTTGGGCGTGGGCTGGATGGTGCTGATTGCCGCCGAAATGCTGGCGCAGAACCCCGGCCTTGGAAAATTCGTGTGGGATGAGTTCCAGAACGGCTCCTCCACCTCTCTGGCACGCATCATGGTGGCGGTTTTCACCATTGGTATCATCGGCTTCGCGCTGGACCGGCTGATGTATGCCCTCCAGTCCGCCTTCACCTTCTCCTCGAACCGCTGAGGGCTGCGCGATGACATCATCCACGCCAATTCTTGCAGCACGCGGAATCTCGAAGGGGTTTGGCACCGGAGAAGCGCGCAATGCGGTGCTGGATGCCATTGATCTTGAAATCCATGAGGGCGAGTTCGTATCCATTGTGGGTTTCTCCGGCTCTGGCAAGTCCACGCTCATCTCGCTGCTGTGCGGACTGACGCAACCGGATTCCGGGCAGGTCCTGTTTCGGGGCGAGCCGGTGGAAGGGCCTTCTCCGCGTATCGGCGTGGTGTTCCAGAACTATGCGCTGATGCCCTGGCTGTCTGTGGAAGCCAATGTGGCGCTGGCGGTGGATGCCGTGCATTCACGACTCTCACATGCGGAGAGGCGAGAGATTGCATCCACCTATATCGACATGGTGGGCCTTTCCCATGCGAAGGATCGCAAGCCGGCGGAACTTTCCGGCGGTATGCGCCAGCGCGTCTCTGTGGCGCGTGCGCTCTCCATGCGCCCGGAGGTTCTTCTGCTGGATGAGCCCCTCTCCGCACTGGATGCACTGACCCGTTCCAAGTTGCAGGATGAGTTTGCACTGATCTGCGAGAAGGAAAAGAAGACCATCCTGCTCATCACCAATGATGTGGATGAGGCTATTCTTCTGGCAGACCGCATCGTGCCGCTCACGCCTGGTCCTGATGCCACGCTGGGCCAGGCGGTGGAAGTGAAGTTGCCGCGCCCGCGTGAGCGCGGAGCCATGAATTCAAACGATGAATTTATTCGCCTGCGCGGTGAGGTGACGGAATATCTGCTGGATCTGGGTGCGCAGCGTGGCGTGGATGCTCAGGCCCAGATTGTTCTGCCCAATGTGGTGCCTATCACCCAGAAGGTGCAGCTGCAAAAACTGCCTGCCGCCTATGAGAAGCGCGCCCATTCGCCGATCGAGCGCCGGTTTGTTGAATTCTCCGGCATCACCAAAATCTATCCCACTCCCAAGGGCCCGCTGACGGTGGTGGATGGTTTCGACCTGAAGATCGACAAGGGCGAGTTCATCTCCATCATCGGCCATTCAGGCTGTGGCAAGTCCACTGTACTGTCGATGGCGGCGGGGCTCACCTCCATCTCCGGCGGCGGCGTTATTCTGGATGGGCGCGAGGTTTCCGGCGCTGGGCCAGACCGGGCCGTGGTCTTTCAGGCTCCCTCTCTCATGCCATGGCTCACCGCGCGGGAGAATGTGGCGCTGGGCGTGGACAAGGTTTATCCCGATGCCAGTTCCGCCGAGCGGCGCGACATTGTGGAATATTATCTTCACCGTGTGGGGCTGGGCGAAGCCATGCACCGCCCGGCTGCGGATCTCTCCAATGGCATGAAGCAGCGCGTCGGCATCGCCCGCGCCTTCGCCCTTTCGCCCAAGCTTCTGCTGCTGGATGAACCCTTCGGCATGCTCGACAGCCTGACCCGCTGGGAGCTTCAGGAAGTGCTGATGGAGGTGTGGGCCCGCACCAAGGTCACGGCCATCTGTGTCACCCATGATGTGGATGAGGCCATCTTGCTCGCGGACCGGGTGGTGATGATGTCGAACGGGCCGAATGCGCGCATCGGCAACATCATGAAGGTAGACCTGCCGCGTCCGCGTAGTCGCAAGGCTTTGCTTTCGCACGCGGATTACTACGCCTATCGCGAGGAACTGCTCGATTTCCTTGAAGCCTATGAGGGCGGTGCAACCCCGGACCCTGAGCAGCTCATCGCCATCCAGAACAAGCGGGCAGAGCGCATTGCGCGCCAGAACAGCCGCCCAACCTTCGCAGCGGAGTGACCGCCATGAGCGCCACACAGCCACAAAAGCTCGTCATCATCGGCAATGGCATGGCCCCGGGGCGCATGCTGGAAGAGTTGTTGGAGAAGGTTCCCGGCCTTTACGATATCACCATTTTCAATGCCGAGCCCCGCGTCAATTATGACCGTATCATGCTCTCTCCGGTGCTTTCGGGAGAGAAGGCGTATGAAGATATCATCATCCATGATGATGTCTTTTACTCGCAGAACAACATCACCCTGCACAAAGGCGCGAAGGTAACGCACATCGACCGCGCGGCAAAAAACGTGACGGCCGAAAACGGCATCACCGCCTCTTATGACAAGCTGGTGATCGCGACCGGTTCCGCGCCTTTCATCATTCCCGTGCCGGGGGCCTATCTGCAGGGCGTGCGCGCCTATCGTGATCTGGATGATGTGAGCGCGATGCTGGAGGTGGCGCGCAGCCGGGGGCATGGCGCGGGAAAGGCGGTTGTTATCGGCGGTGGCCTGTTGGGGCTGGAGGCGGCCTATGGGCTGAAGCGGCAGGGCATGGAGGTCACCGTGGTGCATCTCATGCCCACATTGATGGAGCGCCAGCTAGACCCCGCCGCGGCCTATCTTCTGGAGAAGGCACTGACAGCCCGCGATATTTCCATCGTCACCAAAGCGAACACCCGCGCCATCGTGGGTGAGACCCAGGCAGAAGGTGTTGAGCTGGAAGATGGTCGCATTCTTCCGGCGGATCTGGTGGTGATGGCGGTGGGCATCCGCCCCTCCACCCAGCTGGCGAAAGAGGCGGGCCTGCTGACCAATCGCGGCGTTGTGGTGGATGATGGCATGGCTACATCCGACCCTGATGTCTACGCATTGGGCGAATGCATGGAGCATCGCGGCATGTGCTATGGCCTTGTTGCCCCGCTTTATGAAAGCGCGCGCGTGCTGGCGTGCCGGCTGGCGGGGGAAGAGGCGGCTTACGAGGGGTCTGTCACCTCGACCAAGCTGAAGGTCACGGGCGTCAACCTCTTCTCCGCAGGTGATTTTGCGGAAGCGCCGGGGCGCGAGGAAATCGTGCTGCGTGATGCATCTGCCGGTGTCTACAAGCGTCTGGTTTTGCAGGATAACCGGATTATCGGCGCGGTTATGTATGGTGATGTGACCGACGGCCCATGGTATTTCGACATGCTCAAGCGCGGCACGGATGTGACCGCACTGCGCGAGACGCTGATCTATGGTCAGTCCTTTCAGGGTGGCGGGCAGACGGACCCCGCAGCAGCCGTTGCCGCACTGGCGGATGATGCCGAGATTTGCGGCTGCAATGGTGTGTGCAAGAGCAAGATCGTTTCCACAATAACGTCAAAGGGGCTGACAACACTTGCTGATGTGCGGGCGCACACCAAGGCGTCGGCCTCCTGCGGGGCTTGCACCGGACTGGTGGAACAACTGATGACGCTCACACTGGGCGACACCTACAAGCCGGCAGCAGTCGAGCCCATGTGCGCTTGCACCGATCTGGGCCACGATGATGTGCGCCGGCTGATTGTGGCCAAGGAACTGAAGACCATTCCCGCCGTGATGCAGGAACTGGAATGGAAAACATCGTGTGGCTGTGCCAAGTGCCGGCCGGCGCTGAACTATTATCTGGTGTGCGATTATCCCGATGAATATGCGGACGATTACCAGTCCCGTTTCATCAATGAGCGCGTGCACGCCAATATCCAGAAGGATGGAACCTATTCTGTTGTACCGCGCATGTGGGGCGGTGTGACCTCTGCCGCCGAACTGCGCGCCATCGCAGATGTGGTAGACAAGTTCGAGATCCCGATGGTGAAGGTTACGGGTGGCCAGCGCATAGATTTGCTGGGCATACACAAGGAAGACCTTCCGGCTGTTTGGGCAGATCTGGGACAGGCGGGATTTGTCTCCGGTCAAGCCTATGCCAAGGGGCTTCGCACGGTGAAGACCTGCGTGGGCTCGCAATGGTGCCGTTTCGGCACGCAGGACTCCACCGGCCTTGGCATCCGGCTGGAGAAGTTCATGTGGGGCTCCTGGACTCCGGCCAAGCTGAAGCTCGCGGTCTCGGGTTGTCCGCGCAACTGTGCGGAAGCAACCTGCAAGGATATCGGAATTATCTGCGTGGATTCCGGCTACGAAATCCATTTTGCCGGTGCTGCGGGTCTCGATATTCATGGCACCCAAGTTCTGGGGCAGGTGAAGAGCGAGGATGAGGTGCTGGAGCATGTGTGCGCCCTCACCCAGATGTATCGCGAGCAGGCGCATTATCTTGAGCGCATCTACAAATGGGCGAAGCGCATTGGCACGGAGGAGATCCGCGCGCAGATCATGACCGATCCGGCCCGTCGCCGCGCCTATTACGAACGCTTCGTCTTCAGCCAGAAATTCGCGCAGGTGGACCCGTGGTCCGAGCGCGTCTCGGGCAAAGACAAGCATGAGTTCAAGCCAATGGCGGTCATCGCCGAAGCTGCAGAGTGAGGTTTGCCATGATGGTCTCGCAAGCGGATATGCAAGGTGCCGAGGCAGGCTGGATCGCGATTGGCCATATCGACCAGATCCCGGTGCGCGGTGCACGCTGTGTGAAAACTCCACTGGGCAAGTTTGCGGTGTTTCGCACGGCAGATGGCGCCGTGTTCGCGCTGGAAAACCGCTGTCCGCACAAGCAGGCCTCTCTGGCAGATGGAATTGTGCACGGCCATGCCGTCACCTGCCCCATGCACAACTGGGTCATCTCGCTGGAAACAGGTGCGGCACAAGGCGCGGATGAAGGGCAGGTGCTGACCCTGCCGGTTCGCAATGAGGGCGGCACGCTATTGCTGCATCTGGGCGCTGCGGCCAGCGCACTTCAGGTCGCGGCGGAATAGATGTTTCCGGTTCGCAAATCCTTGATGCGGCAACCGCATTACCCTGTCATCCGCGCGCGGAATGCTATGTCGGCATGGGTGGCGTGGTTCCGAAAAAACAAGGCGTGCAGTTCGCCTGAATAAGGCACTCGCTCATGAGGTGAGTACGCTTTTGCGATCCGGTTTAACCGGAAGACATTCTGGTATTTCTTCAGGAGGTTGCCCATGACCCGCGCTGCTTCTGAAACTGTAGCATCTGTACGCAGATCCATTCGCCCACCTGCGCGGGTGGAGTCGCTTGCTGTTCTTCCGGTTTTCCTGCCGCTGAAAGGCAAGCCGGTTCTGGTAGCTGGCGGCACGGATGCAGCGTCATGGAAAGCCGAACTGCTTCATGCCGCAGGTGCGCATGTGTATGTTCAAGCGCCGCAGATGGGTGAGACGATGGCTGCGCTGGTGGCAGATCGTGCCCTCACGTACAGCGCCACATCATGGCGGACAGCCCGGCTGGAGGACTTCGCCCTTGCCGTGGCTGATCTTGAGAGTGATGAAGCGCAAGCATTCGCTGCGGCTGCCCGCAAGGCCGGAACAAGTGTGAATGTCATCGACCAGCCGGCTCTGTGTGATTTTCAGTTCGGCTCCATCGTCAATCGCTCGCCGGTGGTGGTGGGAATTTCAACCGATGGAGCGGCTCCGGTGCTGGGTCAGGCGATCCGCCGGCGTATTGAAACGTTGTTGCCGCGCCATATTGCGGCATGGGGTGCGCTGGCATCACGTCTTCGCGATAAGGTTTCGCAGCAACTGGCCAGCGCCAGCGTCCGACGTAGCTTCTGGGACCGTTTCGCCGAACGCGCCCTGAGCGCACCCGATGCGCCGGCAGATGAGGCCAGCTGGCTCAATATTCTGGATGTTGCACCCTGCACCCCCGTACAGGGATGCGTAACATTGGTGGGTGCGGGGCCGGGCGATCCCGAGCACCTGACCATGAAAGGGATGCGCGCGCTTCAGGCGGCGGATGTCATCCTGTTTGATGATCTGGTTTCTGCCGAACTTCTGGAACTGGCCCGACGAGAGGCCAAGCGCATGCTGGTGGGCAAGCGGGGTGGGCGCGAGAGCTGCAAGCAGGAAGACATCAATGCCCTGATGCTGCGCTTTGCACGGCAGGGCAAGAATGTGGTGCGCCTGAAAGCGGGTGACCCATCCATTTTCGGCCGCTCGGGTGAGGAAATCGCGTTTCTTCAAGAGGCCGGCATTCGGGTGCGCGTGGTGCCAGGCATCACCACGGCAAGTGCACTGGCTGCAGGGCTGAACACCTCGCTCACCCATCGTGATACGGCGCAGGCGGTGCGATTTGTCACCGGCCATTCGCGCAAGGGCGTTTTGCCGGAGTCGCTGGACTGGAGCGCCTTGGCGGATACATCCACCACCTCCATCTTTTACATGGGCGGGCGCACGGCCGGAGAGATTTCGCGCAAGCTGCTGGCGGAAGGCATGGATGCCTCAACGCCGGTGGTGGTGGCGGCCAATGTGAGCCGCCACAGCGAGCGGCGCTGGCATGGGCCGCTTTCAGCGCTGCCGCAGGGCATGGCTCAGATTGGCTATGATGATCCGGTCATCATCGGCATTGGCGGAGTTTTCAAGGCACCGTGCAGCATGATGCAGGAAGATACGGGCATGAGAGATGACCCACAGCAGGCGGTCTTGGCGGGGTAAGTACTTTACAGATCGTCTCCGGTCTCTTCTGCATCATGCTTCCGGGCACAAGAAATATATCTACGTTTGCTGATGTCGACTCTCACCGTCCATCGGCACGGCGTCGGCAGAGCATGGGGCCGTAGATCGCGATGAAACCGATGAACCCAAGACTCCATGCAACTGCTGCAGCCCACATCAGGTCCACGGACCACTCCGGCAACAGCGCCATACCCACGCGTGCCACCAGCGCCAGCGTAACAAGCACATAAACCAGCTGTGTGCCCCGTGAGGCCGCTAGCGCGTGGCCGCTATGGCCCAGTGTGGCGCGCGTCATCATGGCGAGGGTCATCAGGCCGATGCTGCCAATGGCCCAGATGTGCAGCCCCACAGGGGCAGGCAGCACATCTGGCCAGAGCGCATGTATTCCGGCCGCGAGAAAGCCGAGTGCGGTGAAAAGGAAAGCGACATGCAGCACCAGCACCAGCGGGTCTGCCAGTGTGCGCCAGCCGCGCCAGCGGGCCAGCCGCAAGAGGCTGCCAGCACCGCCCGCCAGCAGCAATATGCCGGTCAGTTCAGCTTCGGGAAAGATGATCCATGCCAGCAGTGCGATGGCACTCACAACAAGCAGAACGGCATCCAGCCGGTTGAATGGAACGGGGCGGGTCTCGCCCCGCCGGGCCAGCCAGTTGCCGGTGAAACTCGGCACCACCCGCCCGCCAATCAGCAGAATGAGGAAAACGGTGATGGCGAGCGCCGCGCGCGCTGAATATTCCGCGGCACCCTGAGACTCTGCTTCCAGATGGAAGGACAGATTGGTCAGCGCCAGAAGCAACACCAGAATGATGACCTTGAGATTGCGCCAGTTTCGACCGGCCAGAACCTCGCGCCCCACCACAATGGAGAAGACGACAAGAAAGGCGACATCAATCACCATGGCCGTAGCCCATCCGGTCATCGCCGCGCATAACACTGCCGCGCGTCCGGCCAGCCACAGCAGCGTGAGCGCACCCAGCATGGTGCCGGCCACGGGCAGGCGTCCGGTCCAGTTCGGAATGGCGGTGAGGAGAAACCCGGCAATCACCGCGCCACCGAAGCCGAACAGCATCTCATGGCTGTGCCAGGTTACGGCGGCGAAGGTGGTGGGCAACTGCACCTCGCCAGAAAATACGGCCGGCCAGATCGCGATAGCCGCCAGCGCGAACAAGCCAGCACCCAGAAAGAAGGGGCGGAAGCCGCCGCTGAGCAAGGCAAAGCCGGTATGATTTCTCTGGGTCTGGGCCGTGCCCATTGGTACTTCTCCTCTGTCTGCCTGTCTCAGGCAGACATTACAGCTTTAAGTGTGCGCGCCGTTCTGGCTGCTATTCGATGGTTGGCCGGAATTTTATTCTGCTTCAAAGATTTGCCCAAACACATGTGCACATCGCTCACGCTGCGCGGGTTTCCGTCTCAGAACAGGAACAGGCCATGCGCGCCTGCTGTCGCCCCCAGAATGGTCAGGGTGGCAAGTGAGAGCAGAAGCAGATGCAGGCCCATGGTTCGGCGCAGCAAAGCATCCGGTGCAGCGCGGGCAGCAGCTTCAAAACGGTGACGCAGAAGCGGTTCCACCACGAAAACGGCCATCATGAAAATGCCCCATAAAATCACCATCGCGCTCATCCACCAGAAGGCGGGTTCATGGAAGCGGTCCCACATGTCCTGCCGCCATGTCATCCAGAATCCGGTGAGCCCGGCCAGCGGAATGGAGAAGCGCACCTGCGCGGCGAAGCGGTGCTCCACCGCATCGAAAAAGTCTGCTCCCACCATGCCGGCGCGGCGACGCGCCAGCGGCAGAATGACGAGCGTGACAAAAGAGACGCCGCCTATCCAGTGCACAATGGACAGGACATGCAGTGCGCGGGCGAGGGTGACATCATCCATCTTGGTTTCCCGAATATATCGGCTGTCTTCATCTGTCTTCATCATCAACCGCTGCCATGTGCGGCAAGGGGGGCGGTGGGGTCTGCTTCAAAGGTGCCGGTGCATGTCCTGTTTCATTGCTCACACGAGCGGACCACGCACCGCATCTGCCTCTATCCCCCCAGTGCCGACATATGGCGCGAAAGGGCGGGTTCGCCATTGCGGGAGATCACGAAATCATGCCCCTTCGGCTTGGCGCGTATGGCTGCTGCAATAGCCTCATGCAGAGGCCTGTCATCAGGGCTGGAACGCATCGGTGTTTTCAGGTCATGTTCCTCTTCCTGCCCTAGGCAGGTGTGAAGAACGCCAGTGGCGCTCACCCTGACACGGTTGCAGGTTTCGCAGAAATTGTGGGTCATTGGCGTGATGAAGCCGATGCGCCCGCCCGTTTCCGCCACCCGCACATAGCGTGCTGGTCCGCCGGTCCGCTCGGGCGTGTCGATGAGGTGATGGCGGGTTTCAATCTGGCAGCGCAACCGGTCGAGCGGCAGATACTGGTCAATGCGATCCACACCGACATCGCCCAAAGGCATGGTCTCGATGAAGGTGAGATCCATGCCCCGGTTATGGGCAAAGTCGATCAGGTCAAAGACCTCGTGGTCTGTGGTGCCGGCCAGCGCCACGGCATTCAGCTTCACCTTCAAACCGGCTTCCAGTGCGGCGCGGATGCCATCCATCACCACGGCCAGCGTGCCACGCCGGGTCAGTGCCCGGAAACGTGTGGCATCCAGTGTATCGAGTGAAACATTCACCCGCTTCACACCAAGGCGCGCCAGTTCATCCGCATATCGGGCCAATTGGGTGCCATTGGTGGTCAGGGTCAGTTCCCCCAGCCGGCCGCTGGCAAGATGGCGCGAGAGGCCGGTGAACAGGTCCATGATGCCCTTGCGCACCAGCGGCTCGCCCCCGGTAATGCGCAGCTTGCGCACGCCCAGCGTCACGAAGGCAGAGGCGAGGCGGTCGAGTTCCTCAATGGTCAGCACCTGATCGCGCGGCAGGAAGCGCATGTCATCCGACATGCAATAGACGCAGCGCAGATCACAGCGGTCTGTCACTGAAAGACGCACATAGGTGATGCGGCGGCCGAACAGGTCCATCATCGTGCAGGATGCGGCAGGTGCAGAGGCGCAATCGCTCATGGTCAGGTCTCCTCCGGCCGGTGGCGTGGGGTGGCATCAAGGCCATGGTTGTGTCCATGGTCGCAGCCGGGAATGTGGGCGCAGGCCGCCATATCCGCCATCTCGGCGACATCCAGCTCCAGAAAGGCGGCGATGGCGTGCAGGCGCGCGGCTGTCATCGGCTCGCAGGGGGTGGAAAGCAGGGCGTCCATCGGGCGCAGGGCCGCGAGTTCCTCGGCAGATGAGATGGTGGTGCCGAGGTCGCGCAGAAGCCCGTCACCGATACCGTAAATCCAGCCATGTACGGTTACATCCATGCCGTGTGCCCATGCGGTTTTCATCACCGGCGTGGCCGCGAGTCGGCGCATCTGCATTTCAACATTGAGTTCGCACAGCCGGTTCAGGCGCATGGCCGGGTCGACAACCATGTCGATTTCCGCACGGTGGCGGACATAAAGGTCCACGATGGGGGCGAGCCAGTGGTCCACCAGCCGTCCGCCACCGCTGGCGTCATCCGCATCCACCATAGCCCGGCGCACGCCGCCACAGCCATAATGGCCGCAAACAATGATATGGCGCACCTGCAGCACATCCACCGCAAATTCCAGCACAGAGAGCATGTTCATGTCGCTGGAATGGACGACATTGGCAATGTTGCGGTGAACGAAGATTTCGCCCGGATCCAGCCCCACCACATCATTGGCCGGCACGCGGCTGTCGGAGCACCCGACCCACAGGAAGCGCGGAGCCTGCTGTTCCGCCAGACGGCTAAAGAATGTGGGGTCTTCCTGCGTCTTGCGCTGCGCCCATGCAAGATTGCGGTCGAACAGTTCATCCAGAACATGTTCGGCCTGCTCCCGGTTGGCCTGCGCGATGTCGGCCTGTCCCATTCTCGCAAGTCCCCTTCCCGCAGTGCTCGCTTCAGCCCGGTCCGTGCTCATGTTCATGGTGGTGATGATGCCCGTGTCCACCTCCCTGTCCGCATCCACAGCCCCCGCCGCCACCGGAACATCCGCCACTGAACAGTTCCTCCTCACGGCCATCTTGTGTGGACTCTTCCTGCGCCTCTTGCGTCATCGACCATTCCAGCATGGTGCGAAGGCAGGTGGCGGCAGGGTCACTGCTGCGTTCGATCGCGGTCATCAGTGCCAGCCAGGCCTCATCATCCGCGCCCTCGCTGAAGCGGGCGCAGGCGCCAGCGGCATATTCCCCCACGTTTTCGTCCATTTTCGCGCCCGCAGCTTCCACGCGGGTGGCCAGCGTGATGTCGCCAAGGGCGAACAGAACATCCTGAGCAATGCGCTCATCCTGCAACTGGTGCAGCAGCGTGCCGAGCAACATGGCGACCTCCTGAAACTGTTTCAGGCAAAGCCCGAGCGGGGCTTTCTGAAAACGGCATGAGAACAAGGTGAGGCATGCCCACCTTCGAAAATGGCGGGGCTATTGCACCAGCGGGCTGGATGCTCCTTCCAGCTCAATGCCGCGAATATCGGCCTGTCCGGCGAGCAGGGTCAGATATTGGCGCACCGCAATGTGCCAGGAGGCATCTTCCAGCCGTGAGGCAATGGAGTCTTCCACCATGTCAAATGGCATGGCGCGGCCCTCGATCCGATGCGCAACACGCACGATATGCACGCCGTAACGCGTCTCGACCGGTGCGGGATGCACTGTGCCGGGTGTCATGCCGGCCAGTGTCGCCTCGAATTCCGGAACGGTCTGGCCCGGCCCGATCTGGCCAAGACTGCCGCCCAGCTCGCGGGAGGGGCAGGCTGAATGCTTCAGGGCCAGTTCCTCGAAGGTGGCCTTACCGTTCTGGAGACTCTGCAACATCGCCCGTGCGCTCTCACGCGCGGCGTCCCGCCCGGCGGCATCATCTTTCATCGCCGGCAGCAGGATATGCGAGACCTCATGGAGATCATCCGTGCGGAAGGCTGACGGGTTGCGATCATAATAGCGCCGGCAGGTGTCGTGATCCGCCTTCGGCACCTTCACTTGCTGCTCCAGCAGGGCGCGGATGAGGGCTTCCTCATCCGTTTCCTTCAGGCCTTCTGCATCCAGCTCGGGTGCGGGTGCAAGGTCGAGGCGCGCGGCCTCGGCCAGAAGAAGTTCCCGCACCACAAGGGCTCGCGCGGCAGCTTCCCATGCCGCGATAGGAGTTGCGGCGGCGTGGTTCTGGATCTCCCGCGCAATATCCGCGCGGGAGATGGAGACGCCATTCACCGAAACCTGACCCATCTTGCGGGTCTTGGGCGAGGCTTCGACATTGCGGATGATTTCCACCATGGCCGTCACTCCGCCGGAGGGGCGATGCGCGCGGCGCGCGGCACAGGCTTGGCCACCGGGCCGGGCTTGCGCGCCCGCACCACCTGATAGCCCCTGCGGCCCAGATACCAGACCGGCGCGCTCCACACATGCACAAGGCGGGTGAAGGGGAAGACCAGAAAGATGGTCATGCCCAGAAAGATGTGCGCCTTGAAGATGGGGTTCACATCCAGAATATAGGCAGCCGCTTCCGGATGCAGGGTGAGAATACCCTGTGCCCAGTTCATGAACTTGTGCATCTCATGCCCATCCATGTGCTCCAGAGAGACAAAGATGGTGGAGAGGCCCAGCGTGAGCTGCACCCACAGCACCAGAAGAATGGCCGTATCGCCAAAGCTGGAATTGGCGCGCACGCGCGCATCAAACAGGCGGCGATGTGCCAGCAGCGAAATGCCGATGAAGCAGATGACGCCAGCGATGCCACCCACAATCACCGCCATGGCCTGCTTGGTGCTGGACGCGATGCCCAGCATCTCGAATACCCATAGCGGGGTCAGCAGGCCCGCCGCATGGCCCATGAAGATGACCAGAATGCCGATATGGAACATGTTGGAGCCCCAGCGCAGCTGACTGCGGCGCAGAAGCTGGGAGGAACCTGTTTTCCAGGTGTACTGTTCGCGGTCAAACCGCATCAGCGAGCCAAGAAAGAACACCGTGAGGGCCAGATAAGGATACCAGCCGAACAGGGCGCTGTTGATGGCCTCATATGTTGTCGTGTTGAGCATGGCCGGGCTCCCTCAATTGGCAGATTGGCGCACGTCGCGCCGCGCGGCGCGCAATTGCGTGCGGAAGCGGTCCACGGAGCAGCCATCCATGGCATCGCCCGGGCCGAAAGTGACGGCGGTTTCTTCCCATTCCTTGTCGAGTGCCTCGAGATCCGCGAGCGGATCATCGCTCTGCACGGGCTGTGAGATGGCTCCGGCCGGCACAGCCTGCAACTCCCCGGCAAGGATGCGCAGTGTCGAGAAGATGGCGGCATAGTCCGAACCGCGCTCGACAAGGCGTTCTTCCAGCTGCGCTAGAATGTGCGTCACATCCTTCAGCAGCCCGCGCGCCTCCGCCCATGGGCGGGTTGCTGCATATTCGAGAAAGAGCGGCAGATAGTCCGGCAGCTCATTGGCAGCCACATAGAGCCCGCCCTTCTCATACAGCGCGGCAAGGTCCACCATCGCCTGTCCCCGGTCGCGGCTTTCGCCATGCACATGCTCGAACAGGTGCAGGGAGAGGCGGCGGGTGCGGTCGAACAGGGCCACATAGTTTTCCTGCAGGTCGTACAGGTCATTCTGCTCCAGCCGCGTCATCAGCGGCTGGAGGGCGGCGCATGTATACGCGTCAACCAGTTTTTCCCCGGCCAGCACTTCGGCCAGTTCAGGGACGGCCTCGGCCAGATTCTCACGCGGGTAGGTGAGGAGCTGGGAGAGGACACGCACGGTCAGAATCTGGCCGGAAGCCGGAGCAGCGTGGGCCATCATTCCACCTCCATCGGTGTGCGCAACTTCATGTTCGGCTTGTTCGGGCTGCCAAACAGGTTGAGATCGGTCTCGCCTGCCGAGCAGCCATTGCCGAAGGTGAAGCCGCAGGAGCCGCGCATGTCGAACGCATCATCACCCCATTCGCGGTGCGCGGTGGGAATGACAAAGCGGTCTTCGTAATTGGCGATCGCCATCATCTGGTACATGTCATCGATATCCGCGCCGGTGAGGCCAACGCGGGTCGCGATGCTCTCATCAAGGCGGCCATCCACGGTCTTGGCGCGCATGTAGGCGCGCATGGCCAGCATGCGTTCCAGCGCAAGAGCCACCGGCTCCTCATTGCCTGCCGTGAGAAGATTGGCGAGATACTTCATGGGGATGCGCAGGGAGCGCACATCCGGCATGCCATCATCGACACCCATCTTTCCGGCTTCAGCGGCAGACTGAATGGGCGAGAGCGGCGGCACGTACCACACCATGGGCAGCGTGCGATATTCCGGATGCAGCGGGAACGCCACCTTCCAGTCCATCGCCATCTTCCAGATGGGGGAATGGCGTGCGGCTTCCAGCCAGGATTCCGCCACACCATCCGCGCGGGCCTGCGCGATCACGGCCGGGTCGCTGGGGTCAAGGAACAGGTCAAGCTGGGCCTGATACAGATCCCTCTCATCCGGTACGCTGGCTGCTTCCTCGATGCGGTCGGCATCATAAAGCAGCACGCCAAGGTAACGGATACGCCCAACACAGGTTTCCGAGCACACGGTGGGCTGGCCCGCCTCAATACGCGGATAGCAGAAGATGCACTTCTCGGACTTCCCCGAAGACCAGTTGTAATAGATCTTCTTGTACGGGCAGCCGGAAACGCACATGCGCCAGCCGCGGCACTTTTCCTGATCGATCAGGACGATGCCGTCTTCTTCGCGCTTGTAGATGGCGCCGGAGGGGCAGGAGGCTGCGCAGGCCGGGTTGAGGCAGTGCTCGCAAAGGCGCGGCAGATACATCATGAAGGTGTTTTCAAACTGACCGTAAATGTCAGCCTGCACGCCCTCAAAGTTTACATCCTTCTTGCGCTTCTCGAACTCGCCGCCGAGAATTTCCTCCCAGTTCGGGCCCCACTCGATCTTCTCCATGCGCTGGCCCGAGACCAGCGAGCGTGGGCGCGCGGTCGGAAAAGCCTTGGATTCCTTCGCATTGTGCAGATGCTCATAGTCGAAGGTGAAGGGCTCGTAATAGTCGTCAATCTCGGGCAGGTCCGGGTTGGCGAAGATATTGGCGAGCACGCGCCACTTCGCGCCAATCTTCGGCTCGATCTTGCCGTTCTTCTTGCGACGCCAGCCGCCATTCCACTTCTTCTGGTTTTCCCACTCGCGCGGGTAACCAATGCCGGGCTTCGTCTCCACATTGTTGAACCATGCGTATTCCACACCCTGACGGCTGGTCCACACATTCTTACAGGTGACGGAGCAGGTGTGACACCCGATGCACTTATCGAGGTTCAGCACCATTGCGATCTGGGCACGGATCTTCATTCTGCCAACTCCCGGGCATGGGCTGCGGGAAGCTCGTCTTCCAGCCAGTCCACCTTGTCCATCTTGCGGATGATGACGTATTCATCGCGGTTCGCGCCTACGGTTCCATAGTAATTGAAGCCGTAGGACAGTTGTGCGTAGCCACCAATCATGTGGGTGGGCTTCAGCACGGTGCGGGTGACAGAGTTATGGATGCCACCACGGTTGCCGGTCATCTCTGAACCGGGCGTGTTAATGATCTTCTCCTGGGCATGATACATCATCATCATGCCGTTCATCACGCGCTGGGAAACAACCGCACGGGCTGTCAGCGCGCCATTGGAGTTGAACACTTCCACCCAGTCATTATCGACAATGCCGGCCTTCTTCGCGTCATCCTCGGAGATCCACACCACCGGGCCGCCGCGGTTCAGCGTCAGCATCAAAAGGTTGTCCGTATAGGTGGAATGGATGCCCCATTTCTGGTGTGGTGTCAGGAAGTTGAGGGCAATCTCGGTGTTGCCGTTCGGCTTCTTGCCACGCACGCCGGCAATGGTCTTCAGGTCCACCGGCGGCTTCCATGTCACGAACCCCTCACCGAAGGCGCGCATCCACAGATGGTCCTGATAGAGCTGCTGGCGGCCGGAAAGGGTGCGCCACGGGATCAGTTCATGCACATTGGTGTAGCCGGCATTGTAGCAAACCGTCTCACTCTCGATGCCGGACCATGTGGGCGAGGAGATGATCTTGCGCGGCTGAGCCTGCACGTCGCGATAGCGGATCTTCTCATCTTCCTTCGGTCTGGCCAGATGGGTGTGCTCGCGGCCGGTAAACTTCTCCAGTGCCTCCCAGGCCTTCACGGCAACTTCGCCATTGGTTTCCGGCGCAAGCATCAGTATGACTTCGGCCGCGTCGATATCGGTCTCGATCTTCGGCTGGCCCTTGGCCGGGCCGGTGCGATGCACGCCATTCAGCGCGCGCAGTTCAGCCACCTCATGGCCAGTCTTCCAGCCAATGCCCTTGCCGCCATTGCCGACCTTCTCCAGCAGTGGACCAACCGAGGTGAAGCGGGCATGGATGGCGGCATAGTCGCGTGTCACCACACTCACCTGCGGCATGGTCTTGCCGGGAATGGGGTCGATGTCGCCGGTCTTCCAGTCCTGTACATCAAAGGGCTGGGCCAGTTCGCCGGCGCTGTCATGCATGATGGGGGTGAGGACCGTATCTTCCTCAACACCCAGCACTTCCGGCGCGATTTCCGAGAACACGCGGGCAAGGCCCTTGTAGATTTCCCAGTCCGAGCGCGCTTCCCATGCCGGATCGGTCGCAGCCGAAAGCGGATGGATGAAGGGGTGCATGTCCGAAGTATTAAGGTCGTTCTTCTCATACCATGTGGCGGTGGGAAGAATGATGTCTGAATAGACGCAGGTGGTGGACATGCGGAAGTCCAGCGTCACCAGCAGGTCCAGCTTGCCCTGCGGGGCATTCTCGTGCCACTTCACCTCGCTGTTGCGCACGGCGCCTTCCCCACCCAGATCCTTGCCCATCACGCCATTCGTCGTGCCAAGCAGGTGCTTGAGGAAGTATTCGTGCCCCTTGCCCGAAGAGCCGAGCAGGTTGGAGCGCCACACAAACAGGTTGCGCGGCCAGTTGTCCGGATCATCCGGGTCCTCGCAGGAGAGGTTCAGCTCGCCGCTCTTCAACGCGGAGGCCACATAATCCTTCACCTCCAGCCCGGCTGCCTTGGCCTTGGCGGAAATGGTGAGCGGATTCTGCTTCAGCTGCGGGGCAGAGGGCAGCCAGCCCATGCGCTCGGCGCGGACGTTATAGTCAATGAAGCTGTGGTTCCACTCGCCCTTCGGCGCGGTGGGCGAAAGCAGCTCATTGGCCGTCAGCGTTTCATAACGCCACTGGTCCGTGTGCGCATACCAGTAGGAGGTTGCGTTCATGTGGCGCGGCGGGCGGTTCCAGTCGAGGCCGAAGGCCAGCGGCTGCCAGCCGGTTTGCGGACGCAGCTTTTCCTGCCCCACATAATGCGACCAGCCACCGCCGGACTGGCCAATGCAGCCGCAGAACACCAGAAGGTTGATCACCCCCCGGTAGTTCATGTCCATATTGTACCAGTGGTTCATACCCGCGCCGATGATGATCATCGAGCGGCCATTGGTCTTTTCCGCATTGGTGGCGAATTCACGCGCAACGGTGATGATGGCGTCGCGCTTCACACCTGTAATGCGCTCGGCCCATGCCGGGGTGAACGGCGTGTCATCATCATAGGAGCGGGCGACATTGTCGCCGCCAAACCCGCGATCAAGGCCGTAATTGGCTATCATCAGGTCATAGACGGTGGCAACGCGCATTACCTGCCCATCGGCACCCTGAATGAGGCGCACCGGCACATTGCGCTGGAGCACCTCCTCATGCTCGGTCGCCACGAAATGCTCGGTGGCGCGCTGGCCGAAATAGGGGAAGGCGACAGAGGCCATCTCATCGCCCTTGCCGTCCAGCGTCAGGCGCAGGCGGATGGCGCGGCCGGAACCGTCCTTCTCCTCAAGGTTCCACTTGGCTTCCTCACCCCAGCGATGGCCGATAGAGCCGACGGGCGCGACCAGATCGCCACCTTCATCGAAGGCCACGGTCTTCCATTCGGGGTTGTTGGTCTCGCCCAGTGCGCCGGGCAGGTCGCTGGCGCGCAGCATGCGCTCGGGCAGCCATGCACCATCGCGTTCTTCCAGACGCACCAGATAGGGCATGTCGGAATAGCGGCGCAGATAATCATCGAAATAGGGAACGGTGCGTTCCAGATGATATTCGCGCAGCATCACATGGCCGAGCGCGAGTGCCAGCGCGGCATCCGTGCCCTGCTTGGGGTTCAGCCAGATATCGGCGAACTTGGTGGCCTCGGCATAGTCGGGGCTGACCACAGCGCTCTTGGTGCCCTTGTAGCGCACCTCGGTATAGAAGTGGGCGTCGGGCGTGCGGGTCTGGGGCACGTTGGAGCCCCAGACCATCAGGAAGCCGGCATTGTACCAGTCTGCGCTTTCCGGCACGTCGGTCTGCTCACCCCAGATCTGGGGCGAGGCCGGTGGCAGGTCGCAATACCAATCGTAGAAGGACAGGCACACCCCGCCCAGCAGCGAGAGATAGCGCGCGCCAGAGGCATAGGAGACCATCGACATGGCCGGAATGGGCGAGAAGCCCGCCACCCGGTCCGGTCCATGGTTGCGGATGGTGTAGGCATTGGCGGCAGCGATGAGTTCGTTCACCTCGTCCCAGTCCGCCCGCACCAGCCCGCCATGACCGCGGATGGAGGTGTAGGAATTGCGCTTCTTGTTGTCCTCCACGATGGAGGCCCATGCCGCCACCGGGGAGAGGCCCTTGCGCGCCTCACGCCACAGCTTCAGCAGCCGCCCGCGCACCATGGGGTACTTCACCCGCGCGCCGGAATAGAGATACCAGCTGTAGGATGCACCACGCGCACAGCCTCGCGGCTCATGGTTGGGCAGGTCGGGGCGCGTGCGGGGGTAATCGGTCTGCTGGGTTTCCCAGGTGACGATGCCGCCCTTCACATAGATCTTCCACGAGCACGAGCCGGTGCAGTTCACGCCATGGGTCGAGCGCACGATCTTGTCGTGCTGCCAGCGCTTTCTGTAGGCATCCTCCCACGAGCGGTCCTCGTGGGTGACGATGCCGTGTCCGTTCGAGAAGGATTCCGTTTCCCGCCGGAAAAAGGTGAGCCTGTCGAGAAAATGGGACATGGTTTACATGACCTCCGTTCAGCGGGCCGAAGCCGCGCGGGAAGGGGTGCGCGGGGAGATCCCGCGTTCGATATCGTGGAGCAGGCCGCCCTTGCGTGTGTAGACAGCCCAGGTGAGCAGCAGGCAGCTCACATAGAAGGCGAGGAACACCCACAGCGCGGCTTCCGGCCCACCCGTGAGGGCGATGGAGGTGCCGTAGCCCTTGGGGATGAAGAAGGCCCCGAAGGCAGCGATGGCGGAGGTGAAGCCGGTGATGGCCGCGCCTTCCTTTTCCGCCTGCAGGCGGCGCTGTTCCGCACTGGCCTGCGGCATGAGCCGGTCCATTTCCTTCGACATGATCGCGGGGATCATCTGGAAGGTGGAGGCATTGCCCACGCCGGTGGCGAAGAACAGCAGCAGGAAGCAGCCGAAGAAGGCCCAGAATGCCCAGGGTTCAGAGCGCATGCCGATGGACCACAGCACACCCAGCACACCGGCCGTCATCAGCAGGAAGACATAGATGGTGACGCGACCACCGCCATAACGATCCGCCAGCCAGCCGGTGCCGGAGCGCGCAAGTGCACTGACCAGCGGGCCGAGGAAGGCGAACTTCAGGGCATTCACTTCCGGGAACAGGATGCTGGAGAGCAGGGGGAAGCCCGCCGCATAGCCGATGAAGGAGCCGAACGTGCCCGTATAAAGCCAGCACATCAGCCAGTTGTGCTTGCGCTGGAAGATGACCGACTGCTCGCGGAAGGAGGACTTCGCGGAGGCGATGTCATTCATGCCGAACCAGCAGCCCAGCGCCGAGAGCACAATGAAGGGCGCAAAGATGAAGCCCGCATTCTGCAACCACAGCGGTGCAGGCCCGGCAGCGGTCGCCACCATTGTCGGTTCGCCGCCCAGCTTTCCGAACATGCCGAGCGTGATGACGAATGGCACGACAAACTGCACCACGCTCACGCCCAGATTGCCCAGGCCCGCATTCAACGCCAGCGCATTGCCCTTTTCTGCCTTGGGGAAGAAGAAGGAGATGTTGGCCATGGAGGAGGCGAAGTTACCGCCGCCCACGCCGCACACCAGCGCCAGAAGAAGCAGGATCACATAGGGCGTATCCGGATTCTGCACGGCATAGCCGATGCCAACCGCCGGGATGATGAGCGACCAGGTGGACAAGGTGCTCCACAGCCGTCCGCCGAAGATCGGCACCATGAAGGAATAGAACACCCGCATGGTCGCGCCGGAGAGCAGCGGCAGGGCAGCCAGCCAGAACAGCTGGTCCGTGGACAGCCTGAAGCCCACCAGCGGCAGCTTGGCCACAACCACAGACCACATCTGCCAGATGGCGAAAGACAGCAGCAGCGAGGGAATGGAGAGCCACAGATTGCGGTTGGCGATCTTGCGGCCGGTCTTTTCCCAAAAGCCCTTGTCCTCGGGGCGCCAGTCATAGAGCACGGCACCATTCACGCGGGCAGGCTTTGCCAGTGCAGGGGTTTCGGCATCCGGTCCTGTAACAGAGGCGGCAACCGGAGCCGCAGGCACATTGGCAGCCGGCACAGCGGCCTTGCCTCTGGTGCGCGCCTTGGCAGGTGCCGGAGCAACCACGGGTGCAGCCGACGCCATGCCCTGCATTTCAGGCAGTTCCGGCAGCTTGGCCAGCTCTTCGCCAACCGCATCCTTTTCCATCTGGCGCACGGACAGATGCATCCACACCAGTGCAACAGCTGCGATGACGAACAGCAGCATGAAGCAGCTGGTCCACAGGCCGGTGAGATCATTCAGCAGGCCGAAGACGAGCGGCAGGATGAAGCCGCCGAGGCCGCCAATCATGCCCACAAGACCGCCCACCGAGCCAACACTGTTGGGATAATAGACAGGGATGTGCTTGTAGACCGCCGCCTTGCCCAGAGCCATGAAGAAGCCCAGCACAAACACCGCGATGGTGAAGCCCACCACACCCATTTCCATATGGAAGGCGATGGGGCCATTGATGCCCGTCACCACATAATTGGTAGGCGGATAGGAGAGAACGAAGGTGGCGATGACCGAGACGATGAAGGTCCAGTACATCACCCGCCGCGCGCCATAGGTATCGGACAGATGCCCGCCATAGGCACGGAACAGGCTCGCCGGCACCGAGAAGAAGGCGGCAATCATGCCGGCCGACTTGATGTCGAGCCCGTACACCTTCACCAGATACTGCGGCAGCCACAGCGCCAGCGCGACGAACGCACCAAACACGAAGAAATAGTAGAGCGAGAAGCGCCAGACCTGAATGTTCTTCAGCGGCTCCAGCTCAAGCCACGCATTCTTGGGGCGCACGCCGGTGCGGCGGCGTTCCACCAGAACCGGGTCATCCTTGGTGGTGAAGAAGAAGATCACTGCCATGACGACCAGCGCGCCAGCCCAGATCTGGGCCACGGCCTGCCAGCCATAGGCAACCATGATGAAGGGTGCGAGGAACTTGGTGACGGCCGAGCCGACATTGCCCGCGCCGAAAATGCCCAGCGCCGTGCCCTGCTTGTTTGCAGGATACCAGCGCGAGACATAGGCCACGCCTACGGCAAACGAGCCGCCCGCAATGCCGACGCCAAGGGCGGCCAGCAGGAACATGGGATAGGTGGTGGCATATGTCAGGAGGAAGGTGGCAACCGCCGCAGCCAGCATGGTGAGCGCGAAAACGACGCGCCCGCCATAGATGTCGGTCCAGATGCCCAGCGCCACGCGGATGAGCGAGCCCGTCAGAATCGGGGTGCCCACCAGCAGGCCGAATTGCGTATCGGTCAGCCCCAGCTCTTGCCGGATGCGGATGCCGATGATGGAAAAAATCGTCCACACCGCAAAACATACGGTGAAGGCGACGGTGCTCATGGCAAGGGAGGTCCGCTGATCCGCGACTCTCACCTCAGTTTGCGTTTGCATGGCTTCAACTCGCCTGTCAGCAATAGCACACGTCTGTCGTGCTGTTTTAAAATTGCTCCAGGGTCATGACGCAGCTTTGACCTATGTCAGTTTTAATCTCTGATAGGCGGAATAAATGAAGTAATTGATTTCATTGAATTCAGTTATTTGCATATTTATTCTGATTGAATGACTTATTTAAACTGTACGATTGACATTTATCAATCGATCCCCTGATAACCGGGGGAGGCTCAAACCGAGGATGACAATGAGGCCCGAAGACGCCGACGCCATTCGCGACCTGCCCCTGTTCCACGATGCGCGGGAAGAGACGTTCGCCGGTCTGGTGCGTGCCGGCTTCCTGCAGCGCTTTCCGCCCGGGGTTGTGCTTATCAATGAAAGTGACCCGGCCGATTTCCTGCACGTGGTGGTGGAGGGGCTGGTGGAAATGTTCGTCACCGGAGCAGGGCGCGAGACCACCATCAGCATCGTGCGGCCTGTCGGGATTTTTATTCTGGCGGCAGTGCTGAATGATGATGTCTATCTGCAATCCGCGCGCACGCTTGAAAAATCACAGGTACTGATGATTCCGGGTGAGGCTGTTCGCGCCGCGATGGCTGCGGACCCCGCTTTCATGCATGCCATCATCACCGAACTTGCGCGCGGCTACCGGCGCAAGGTGAAGGAGGTCAAGAACCAGAAGCTGCGCACCGGTGCGGAGCGTCTGGCCAACTGGCTGATTCAGGAGGATGCGGCGTGCGGTGGTGAGGGGTGGATTGAGCTGGGCTTCGAGAAGCGCGTTCTCTCCTCCCTGCTGGGCATGACACCCGAAAACCTGTCGCGGGCGCTCGCGACCATTCGCACGCATGGTGTGACGGTTGAAGGTGCAAGCATGCGCATCACAGACCGGCAGGCACTATTGCGCATTGCCCGTCCCAGTCCCTTGATCGACCTGCCGGAATAGGCTCAGCCATTCGTGTGCAGGTGGCATTTTCCACATAACATCCATGAGATTCTGCTTGGCTGGGAGAAGCCCTGAGAAGACATGACTGTCGCGATGTTGTCCGGCTTGCATCGGTGTTGCGGCGGGATGCCCGGGCTTCTTCGTCTGGTCCGGGAGGGGGCGGGGCATGCGCTCCACCCCCGTGCCATATTAGAAGGTGATGACGTGCCGCACCACCTTGCCCTGGTCGAGAAGATCAAATGCGGCATTGATCTCATCCAGCGGTCCGGTGCTGGAAAGCAGGCGATCAACCGGCAGTTTGCCAGCCATATGCAGGGCAAGGAAACGCGGGATATCGCGCGAGGGCACGCAACTGCCCATATAGCTGCCCAGAATGGAGCGCTCTTCCGCGACAAGATTGACAGCCGGAATCGTGAACTGTGCACTGGGATTGGCAAGGCCTGCCGTGGCGGTCTTCCCCCCGCGCCGGGTGATCTTGTAGGCCAGTTCGAATGCGCGCACGGCACCTGCCATTTCGATGGCATGGTCCACGCCGCCTCCCGTTGCAGCTTTCACCCGCTCCACGATATCCGGATCGGAGGCCAGAAAGGCGTCTGTCGCCCCAAGCGAGAGGGCGAGATCCAGCTTGTCCTGCGCCAGATCAATCGCCACCACCCGCACTGCACCACTGGCCACCGCGCCTAGAATAGAAGAAAGGCCGACGCCGCCAAGGCCGATGACGGCAACTGTATCACCCGGCCGCACCCGGCAGGTATTCATGACCGTACCGACACCGGTCATGACTGCGCAGCCGAATAGCGCGGCCCGCTCCAGTGGAAAGTCCGGATCAATCTTCACAACGGAGCGGCGGGACACCACCGTATATTCGGAAAAGGCTGAAACGCCGCTGTGGTGATAGGGCGTAACGCCATCATCGCAATGGAAGCGCTTGGCACCGGAGAGCAGCGTGCCGCGTCCATTGGCGGCATGACCCGGTTCGCACAATTGCGCGCGCCCATCCATACAGGGCAGGCAGTGTCCGCATGTGGGCAGAAAACTCATCACCACATGGTCGCCCGGCTTCAGGTCGCTCACCCCAGAGCCGACTTCTTCCACGACGCCCGCGCATTCATGCCCAAGAACGATGGGGGTTGGGCGTTCGCGGTTGCCATTGATGACCGACAGGTCCGAGTGGCACAGGCCGGCGGCGGCAATCTTGATCAGAACCTCATCGGCGCCTGGTGGGTCAAGCGTGATGGTTTCAATGCTGAGCGGCTGGGTCTGGGCATAGGGCTGCGCAACGGGAGTGGTACGCAGGACAGCGGCGCGAACGCGCATGGGACGGGCTCCTTGATGTTTCCTCAAAGGCATCGGCAGGATCTTTCGCCCGTCAGATCGCCTTCATATTCTTATATAATATATATGCCATAAAATGACATGCATAAATGTTCGGGAGATGCCGAAATCCGGCAGGTGTCCACCGGGCGAGACAGGGGCTGTCTGACCGTCAAAAACATAAGGCGGCGTATTTTCTCAGTCAATCAGACAATCCGATAGGAGCATTGACAGAGGGCGTATCGCCCTTTCATATCAAATTGGAATTGTTGGCACTGATCGCGAGTAGGTAATGGACAACCACGATCTTCACATCACACGCCAGGCAGCCACCTTACGCCTGATTGTCGAGGAGAAGGTGCGTTCGGCCATTGCGCGCGGTCTTTTCAAGCCGGGCCAAAGGCTTGTCGAGCGAGAGTTGTGTGAGCTGATCGGCGTTGGTCGCACCTCGGTGCGCGAGGCGCTGCGCCAGCTTGAGGCGGAGGGGCTGGTGCAGACCATTCCCCATCGCGGGCCCATTGTCAGCACCATGTCTCCGGATGAAGCGCGCCAGCTTTATGAAATCCGCGCCCTGCTGGAGGGTTATGCAGGGCGTCAATTTGCGCAGCATGGCACGGCGGAGGCGGTGAAGCTGCTGGATAAGGCGGTTAAAAATCTCGCCGCCACGATCAAGGCCGGTGATCAGGGCAAATATATCGAGGCAAAGACCGAATTTTACCGGGTTCTGATGGAGGGCGCGAACAATCTGTTCGTCTCCCAGTTTCTCACCAGCTTGCATAACCGCATCACATTGCTCCGCATGACCTCCATGACGCAGCCGGGACGTCTCAACAAAAGTATCCGCGAGATTCGGGTTATTTACAGGGCCATTGCCGCGGGAGATGCGGACGCGGCAGAGGAGGCATGTCGATATCATATTGAGGAAGCTGCGAAAATTGCTCTCTCAATTCTGGTTGATGATGCAGGTGAGGTGGAGGTTGAGCAGGCAAAGGAACCTGCTCCCGCACCGCGTCGCCGGCGGAGCAAGTCAACTGTTGCGACTTGAGTTTTGCATGCAGAGTGACTGATACGCCGATTCTGACCTGAGAAGAGCCCGCTGCGCATATGCACAGCGGGTTTTTTAATGCTCGACCCTCATTCGACGTTCAATCGATTAATCTTCTGATTGCAGGGAGTCACTCTGGGGTTGTGCTTTCTGTTGTGTGGCGTGCGCATTGGCATGAATGCTGATCGGATAAAATAAATAAAACCAATATCTTACAGACCTTTCTCGCACGGCTTGAGTGTCTCGCTTACTGCCCGTGAGCAGGCCTGAGACTGCGCGCTGAGAATGTGTGATTGACAGCCTGTATGCTATCAGACAATCTGTCAAAAATAATGATCGGTAAATGCCGGCATAACCAGGGAGAAAACATACCCATGTTCGCGAAAGCAGCCATGGCCGCGCTGTGCGCCGCCATTCTCGCCGCTACACCTGCGGCAGCAGCAGACAAGCCAAAAGAGCTGGTGGTTGGCATCACCACCTTCCTGTCCGGTCCCGCTTCAGTCTTCGGAGTTCCCGGAAAGCATGCCGCGGAGATGCTGATCTCGGATATCAATGCAAAGGGCGGCATTCTCGGTGTTCCCGTACGTCCGATCTTTATTGATGAAGGTGCTGGCGCCAACCAGCTCGCGTCAGAATATCGCCGCGTGGCCCTGAATGAGGGCGCGCAGGTCATGCTCGCTTCTGTTTCCAGCGCCAATTGTCTGGCTCTGACCCCGGTTGCTGAAGATCTTGAGGTGCCGAATATTCTCTGGGATTGCAGCTCGCCGCGTATCTTTGAGGATAACTCGTTCAAATATTCAGTACGGACACAGGCGCATACGGGTGCGGAAATGCTTCCGGCCGCGCTGTATCTGGTCAAGAACTATCCCAACTTCAAGACAGTTGCGGGTGTGAACCAGGACTATGCCGCTGGTCGCGACCAGTGGAATCTTTTCCTCACGGCACTCAAGGCCCTGAAGCCGGATGTTGAGGTCGTTGCGGAACTGTTCCCCAAATTTGGGGCCGCTGACTATTCAACCGAGATTTCGCGCCTGCAGGCTCTGAAGCCGGATGTGGTCGTGAATACCGCATGGGGCGGAGATCTGGATACATTCGTGCAGCAGGCGGCGGCCCGTGGCGTGATGACCCAGAGCACCTATGTCCTGCCATTGGGCGAAAGTTCGCTTGAGCGCCTGGGTAATGCACTTCCGGCAGGCGTCATCATTGGCGCTCGGGGAGATCATTACTTCCTTCATCCTGAATACAAGGCAGATGCAAAGTTTCAGGACTTCGTGAAGCGCTTCCATGACAAGACCGGGGCATATCCGATCTATCCGGTCTTCCATATGGCGCAGGCTCTTGCGGCGCTTGAAGCGGCCTATGATGGCGCGGCGCAAAAGAACGACGGGAAGTGGCCATCCAAGGAACAGCTTCTGGATGGTTTCAAGGGCCTCAAGTTCCGTGGCCTCACCAGTGAGGTGACCATTCGCGAGGATAATCAGGGTCTTGAGAACCAGCTCATTGGCACCACGGTGCGTCTGCCGGATTATCCCTTCGCGGTTCTGGACAAGATCACCATCTATCCGGGTGCTCTGGTCACAACGCCTGTCGGCGAAAAGACGGCCCCCTGGCTCGCCAAACTCAGCCCCGCCATGGTGAATGATCCTTCCATCATCACCCTGAATGCCTCCAAGTAAAGTGTGAGGCCATTCAGATGTCCTTCAGTGTATTATTGTTGGCCACACTGGATGGCCTCTCCTATGGCGCCCAGATATTTCTGGTCGCTGTAGGTCTCTCCCTCATCTTCGGTGTGCTGCGCATCGTGAATGTTGCCCATGGCAGCTTTTATGCCATTGGCGCATATGTGGCGGCGACTTTCGGGATGTGGATCGCGGCCGCCGGTTTCAGCCCGTGGCTGTCCTACCCGGCCATGCTTCTTGCGGCTGTCGGGGTTGGGGTAGTTGTTGGCGGTGTGCTTGAAGTCACTCTGCTGCGCCGGATCTATGGCAAGGAGCAGGTGCTTCAGCTCCTCATCACCTTTGCCGCCTTCATGATCCTTGAAGATGTGCAGAAGGCCGTTTGGGGTGTGACGCCCTATTTCGTGAATACACCGCTGAGTCTTCTGGGCACTGTGAGTGTCATGGGGATCAACTATTCAGTCTATCAGCTGGCAGTCCTGCCGCTGGTTGCCGTGGTTGTGCTCATCGGTTTGCGGTTCGTGCTGCGCTACACCCGTGTCGGCCGCATTGTTACGGCTGTTACGGAAGATCGCGAAGCCTCCATGGCGATGGGCGTGGATTCCAGCAAGGTCTATCTGTTCACCTTCATTGCGGGTGCGTCTCTCGCCGCTTTCGGTGGAGCTCTGGCCTCTGGCTCCACCTCGCTGGTGCCGGGTATGGGCGCGGGCATGATTATTCTGTCCTTTGCAGTCGCGGCCACCGCTGGGCTGGGGCAGATCGAGGGTGCGGCTGTCGCTGCCCTTATGATCGGCCTAGGGCGCTCGATCGCAGTCTATCTCGCGCCGGAGTTCGATGTGGTGATGCCCTATCTCATCATGTTCATCGTGCTTCTGTTTAAGCCGCAGGGTCTGTTCAGCACCATTCAGACGAGGAAGGTGTGATGCGCTTTGATCTTCTTATTGGCGCGCTCGTCTTCTGTGCGGTCGCTGCCGTTCCTTTCCTGATGCCTTGGGCGAGTGTGATGATTACGCTCGCACTGGGTGTGGGGCTTGCGGTTCTCGGCGTCGTCGTGCTTCTGCGTGCGGGCCAGATCTCATTCGGGCATGGTCTCTACTATGCCGCAGGCGCTTATACTGTCGCCTTTCTGGTACAGGCACGTCTGGGGCTGGATATTCTGCTGCTTCTGCCGCTTGCGGCAATCGTTGCCGCTGCCATCGCTTTCGTTTTCGGCTTCTTTGCCGTGCGATATCGCGACATCTTCTTCGCGATGATCAATCTTGCGGTGTCGATGGTGGCCTTCTCACTGCTCGAGAAGCTCTATCACATCACCGGCGGTGGCGATGGGCTCAATGTGGCGCGGCCGACCCTTGCCGGGTTCCGCATGGGGCGTGTCGATTTCGAATTCTGGATGTTCTACGCCACCCTCGCTCTCGTCACGGTCGTGGCGCTGATGGTGGCGCGCTATCTGGCATCGCCTCTTGGCAAGGGTCTGGAAGCCATCAAGTCGAATGAGACGCGGCTGGAATATCTCGGCGTCTCAAGCAATCGCATGCTGCACATTGCCTATGCCCTGTCTGCCGCGCTGGCGGGGCTGGGGGGCGGTGTGATTGCTATCGTCACCGGCCATGTGGCGCCAGAGTTCGCATACTGGGTGCGCTCGGGTGAGTTCGTGTTCATCGCCATTCTTGGTGGGGCGGGCAATGTGGTGGGCGCGTTTGTCGGCTCCATTGTCTACGAGATCATCCGTAACTACGCCGCTGCTTTCGCTGCCAGTTACTGGCAGACCATGCTCGGCTTCTCCCTCATCGCCATCATCATGTTCGCGCCCGATGGCCTGACGCAGCTGCGCTTTGGAAAGAAGAACGAGGCCCGCGCGAAGGAGCCAGCCAAGAAAAGCACGTCTGAAAATGGCATCACAGGCAAGGCCGTGCAGGAGGGGACGCGATGACACAAGCTGCTCTCAAGGCGGAACCTGTACCACAGGAAGTTCTGCGTGCGGATAATCTGCACCTGCGTTTCGGTGGTGTTGTTGCAGCGGATGGTGCATCGCTGACGGCCCATGCAGGCGAGCGCATCGCCATCATCGGCCCGAATGGTGCGGGCAAGACCACTTTCGTGAATATCTGCACGGGTTATCTCACGCCGCAATCGGGCAAAGTGCTGTTCGAGGGGCGTGACATCACCGGCCATAAGCCGCGTGATATTGCGCGCGGCGGTATCGGGCGCTCGTTCCAGTTGCCACAGCTTTTTCTCGAAAACACGGTGATCGACAATCTGCTGATTGCCCTCGCCGCGCGTGAAAGCAGCTGGCAGCCATGGCGGCGTCTGGACCGCCACCCCAAGGCCGATGAAATGTACCACATGCTGGAGGTGATCGGTCTGGCCGATGCCGCCGAGCGGCTGGTGCGTGAATTGCCGGAGGGCATGCGCAAGCTGCTGGATATTGCTGTCGCGCTCGCCCTCAAGCCACGTCTCATCTTCATGGATGAGCCGACAAGCGGCGTCTCCAGCCGCGAGAAGTTCACCATCATGGATACGCTCGTGCGGGCACTCGACCACAGCGCGACCACCGCGATTTTTGTCGAGCACGACATGGATGTGGTCTCCCGCTACGCCGACCGCGTGGCGGTGTGGACCGGCGGGCGCATTGCACTGGAGGGCACACCGGAGGTCGTTCTGAACGATCCCGATGTCCAGAAAAACGTGATCGGGGTGTGACATGCTTAAGATCGAGCAACTCAGTGCGCGCATCGAAGGCGTGGAAGTTCTGCGCGATGTGGACCTCATCATGGCGCAGGGTGCAACGGTGGCGCTCATTGGGCGCAATGGCGCGGGCAAGACCAGCCTGCTGCGCTCCATCATGGGCTTCATGAAGATCACGGCGGGGACCATCACACTGGATGGCGACAGCCTTCTGGACATGCCCGCGCATCACAGGCCGCGCCTCGGCATCGGCTATGCACCGGAGGATCGCCGGCTCTATGGCGCCTTCACTCTGGAGCAGAACCTGCGCTTTCCGGCCGAAGTGATGGGGCTGGATGAGGCGGAGACACGGCGTCGTCTGGAACGGGTGTATGGCGTATTGCCGGAACTGTTCGAGATGCGGGAGCGGCGCGCCGCTGGTCTTTCCGGCGGGCAGGGCAAGATGGTGGCGCTGGGCCGTGCACTGGTGGCAGGCCACCGTATCATCCTGCTGGATGAGCCGTTTCAGGGCCTCGCCCCGGTTCTGGCGAACCGTTACGCCGCCGCTCTGCGTGCCCTGCGCGATACGGACAGCGAAGTCTCACTGCTCATCACAGAGTCCAATCCCAGCCTGCTGCGCAGCTTCGCCGACCAGATCTATGTGATCGAGCGCGGCGAGGTCTCAACCCAGGAGGCCCTGCCCACCACCTCGCTGGAGGAAGCGGGCTTCAACCCGAATTCGAACGGGGCCATGCAGCCTCGCGCCTGAAGGAAGAAACGCAGATGTCCATGGAAGGAAAGGTTGTCATTGTCACGGGTGGCGCCAGTGGCATCGGCCGTGCCGCTGCCACCCTGTTTGTGCAGGAGGGGGCCAAGGTTGTCATTGCCGATGCCAATGGTCCGGAAGCCCAGACAACGGCGGCTTCACTGGGTGAACAGGCCGCCGCCATCACCACTGATGTCAGCCGGGACAGCGATGTGCGCACCATGGTGGCATTCGCGCTGGAGCGGTTCGGGCGCATCGATGTGCTGGTGAACAATGCCGGCTTCGGCTTTACCGGAACCGTTGTCAGCATCGCCGAGGATGACTGGGACCGGCTGATGGCCGTGAACCTCAAGGGCATGTTCCTGTGCGCCAAGCATGTCATCCCCGTGATGGCGGCGCAGGGCGGCGGGGCCATCGTGAATACCGGCTCCTACACTGCCATTTCCGCCATTGCGGACAGGGCGGCCTATGTCGCCTCCAAGGGCGGCGTTCTGGCGCTCACGCGCGCCATGGCGCTGGATCATGTGCAGGAGAATATCCGCGTCAATTGCGTGGCTCCCGGCACCATTCATTCTCCCTATTTCGACCGGATGTTTGCGCAATCGGCAGATCCGGAGGGCATGAAGCACGCTCTCGATATCCGGGCCCCGATGGGCCGCATGGGCCGGCCGGAAGAAATCGCCGAAGCCATTGTGTGGCTCGCCTCCGACAAGTCTCGCTTCGCTACCGGTTCCGTTCTCACTGTTGATGGCGGCTCATCCACCTGGTGAGCCGCTCCCCATACCCCCGCGCCCCGGAAGACACATAACCATAGAGGAGACTGCCCATGTCCACCGAACGTCCCCGTTCCGAACGTTTTGAAAAAGGCCTCAAAACCCGCCGCGAGGTTTTGGGCACGGAGTATGTCGATGGATCCATCGCCCGCGCCACGGATTTCAACTGGCCGATGCAGGAACTCACAACCGAATACTGCTGGGATAATATCTGGAACCGTCCCGGACTTGATCGGCGCACCCGTTCCATTGTCAATCTGGCGATGATTTCTGCGCTCAACCGACCGCATGAGCTGAAACTTCATCTGCGCGGGGCCATCAATAACGGCCTGACCAAGGAGGAAATCACCGAGATCCTGCTTCAGGTCAGCGTCTATTGCGGTGTGCCGGCCGGTATCGATGGCTTCCGCATCGCTACGGAAGTGCTGAAGGAGATGGGTGTCGATGCGTGATGCAGCGCCAGCTGGTTCGCACCTCGTTCTGGCCTTCATCGGCCTTGGAATGATGGGCCAGCCCATGGCCGCCTGCCTGCTGCGTGCAGGCTATGTGGTGCATGGCCATGACATGTCGGAGGCGGCCCGTGCCGCCTTCGCCGCGCAGGGCGGCATTGCCTTTGATGATGCCCGCGCCGCCGTGAAGGATGCGCGCATCATTATCACGATGCTGCCGGATGGCCGCATCGTGCGGCAGGCCCTGCTGGGTGAAGGCGGGCTTGCCGATGCATTGCTGCCGGATACGCTCATTATCGACATGAGCTCCTCCGCCCCGCTTGGCACGGCCCGGCTGGGCGAGGAACTGGCCGGGCGCGGGTTGCGTCTTGTTGATGCTCCCGTCTCCGGTGGTGTCCGCCGGGCGGTGGATGGCACACTCGCCATCATGGCCGGGGGCGCGGCACGCGATGTGGAGGAGGCGCACCCCGTGCTTTCCGCCATGGGGCGCTCCATCTTCGCCACCGGGCCACTTGGCTCCGGCCATGCCATGAAGGCGCTGAACAACTATGTTTCCGCAGCCGGCCTTCTGGCCGCGAGCGAGGCGCTGGAGGTGGCAAGGCGTTTTGGTATTGAAGGCGAGACCGTTGTCGATGTCCTCAATGCCTCAACCGGCCGCAACAATGCGACCGAGGTGAAGCTGAAACCCTTTATCCTGTCCCGCACTTATGCATCCGGCTTTTCACTTGCGCTCATGGCCAAGGACTTGCGCACGGCGGCGGAGCTGGGAGAGGACATGGGGCTGAAAGACAGCTTTATGGAAGCGACAGCGCGGATCTGGAATGATGCGCAGGCGGACCTTCCCGCGCAGAGTGACCATACCGAAATCCATCGCTTTGTTGAGACGCGGAACAAGGTCGGCTGACTGCATCATTTTCCATCCGATGCCATGCCGGCCTCACCCTGCAAACATGAGCGCTTCCATGCCTTGCCGGGTGCACGCAGATGCGGAGCGGAACCGGGCGCCCATCGCCTTCCGCTCCGCATCTGCCCGATGTTGCAAACAGGTTTTATACTGAGGAGGGATCATGCAGGACTGGGAAATACTGGCCCTTCATTACGGCACTGCTCACCGGCCCGCGCAGGATCTCGCTCTGGAATGTGACCCGCATGATGGCCCCGGCCGTATTGATTATTTCATATGGGTCATCCGCAATGCAGAACAGGTCTTCGTGATTGATACCGGCTTCTTGCCTGAAGAGGGCGCGCGACGGGCGCGCACCTTACTGCGCCATCCCGCGGATGCATTGGCCGATATTGGCATCGATGCCGCCGAGGTGCGGGATGTTGTTCTCACACACCTGCATTATGACCATGCTGGCAACCTGCCCGCTTTTCCCCGCGCCACATTTCATTTGCAGGACAAGGAAATGGAATATGGAACCGGGCGTTGCATGTGCCACACGCGCATGCGCAAGCCATTCTTCGTGGAAGATGTGCTGGAAGCTGTACGCATGGTCTATGCCGGCCGCATGTGCTTTCACAGTGGCGATGTGGAACTTGCGCCGGGGGTAAGCCTCCATTTGTTGGGCGGGCATTCACGTGGGCTACAGGTGGTGCGGGTCACGCGCCCGCAGGGCACGGTAGTGCTGGCCAGCGATGCCGTGCATTTCAGTGCGCATATGGATGCGGAAAACATGTTCCCCATCTTCGCGGACTATGCGGATGTGGTGGAGGGATATCGCAAACTGCGCGATCTGGCGGGGCCAAACGGCACCATTCTGCCCGGGCATGACCCGGCGGTGTTACAGGATTTTCAGCCCATCAGCCCACATCTGCCCCATGTGTTACGTATCGGGTGATTGCACAGCATGGGCTGTGCCTGTCCACTCGATATGAATCCGGGGAGCGGTGCAGGGGCGGTTCATTCTAATCCACGCCTCCGCACGGGAGGCGACGCGAGACGCACGAGCGCCAGCAGGAGATAGCCGTGTTTCTATCCACGCCTCCGCACGGGAGGCGACGAACACGGCATGATCACGCGTCAGGCCTTCTGTGTTTCTATCCACGCCTCCGCACGGGAGGCGACCACGTACTGGTTCAGAGTGTCCCGATCTGACGGAGTTTCTATCCACGCCTCCGCACGGGAGGCGACGCTTAAGGGCAGTGTTGAGGTTGTCGTGCTCCGCGAGTTTCTATCCACGTCTCCGCACGGGAGGCGACGCCCAGACGTGGCACTGCACCCTGAGCCCATCTGCGGACTTCTATCCACGCCTCCGCACGGGAGGCGACGCCCCGCACCCCATGTCATAACACTATGACATTGCACTTCTATCCACGCCTCCGCACGGGAGGCGACGCCCGGCCATATATAACTCACCATAAATGCTCATGAAATTAATCTGCCCGCGCGAACAGCCGGGCAATCAGGTTTTCGTCGAGCTCTGTATATTTCGAGATTCTATATTCTTCATATATTTCAATATATTGATAGATCCGCGAACCTGCCGGGAAAATCGGGCGGCCTTGAGGTTCGCGTATATGCTTCACATCAGGGTTTCAGATAATGAGCGGCCCGTTGAGATCTGTCGCTGCCTTGGCGCCCACATGTTCCACGCGCCGTTGCCATTCGGCACCCAGAAAGTAATAGCGCAGGCTATCGTGAGCCGGGTCGATCAGGCTTTCCAGATGGGCGCGCAGCTTGGTCCATTGTGCCGGGTCCACCTCAATTTCAAAAACAGAATACTGCACCCTTTGCCCGTAATCGCGGCAGGCCTTGGCGACACGGCGTAGGCGGCGCGTGCCATCGGTTGTGGAGGTGCGCACATCATAGGTCACAAGCACCATCATGGCGGTCTCCCTGTTTCAATGCCATAGCCATGGCGGGTAGGCATCCAGGTCGCCCCGCAGATGACGCGAGAGAAGCAAGGCCTGAAGGTGGGGCACCAGACCCAGCGGGGCGGTTTCTTCCAGAAAAGGGTGGCGTCGTTCTTCCCGCTTGCGTTCCTGCCAGGCGGTCAGCACCGTGCGGCGGCCTTCATCATTGAGCAGCACCGCCCCACCATCACGCGTTTCAAAATCCCGCGCGCGCAATTGCCGGCGATTGAAGAGGGAGAGGGCCAGCCTGTCTGCCAGAACAGGGCGCAGTTCTTCCATCAGATCAAGGGCGAGGCTGGGGCGGCCGGGGCGGTCGCGGTGCAGGAAGCCCACGGCCGGGTCCAGCCCCACGCCTTCGGCAGCGCTGCGGCAATCATGGGTGAGCAGTGTATAGAGGAAGGAGAGCACGGCGTTCACCGGGTCCAGCGGTGGGCGGCGAGAGCGGCCATTGAACCGGATCTCTGCATCCGGTGTGCGGATGAGATGGCTGAAAACCGAGAAATAGAGCTGTGCTGCTTCGCCTTCTGAACCGCGCAGTACATCCAGCCCCTGCGTTTCAAAGGCAACGCGCCGCAAAATGCGCGCCAGCCGTTCGATCGCTGTGGCGATGGTGTCATGCACCTCCGGTTTCATCTCATCGCGATAATCCCGCAAGGCGCGTTGAAGAACTGCGCGCTGGTTGGAAACCTTGCCGGAGACAATGCTGCGCACAATTTCATCCGGCTGCTCCGCCACACGATACTGCGCCCGGCGCAACAGGACATTGCCCGCGAGCGGCCCTTCCACCCGTGCCTGAAAGCGCCCGACGCGGTCCAGCAGCACCAGAGACAGACGGCGACTGGCCGTTGCCTCAATAAGGGGTGGCGAGATGAAAATGGAGCCGAACACCACCACCGAGCCCAGCATATGAAACGGCACGCGCGCACGTTCTGTCCCCTCGATCTCCACCACGAGGTTTTCGCCATCCTTGCGCAGGGCTGCGCCTTCGGTGGTGACATAAAGTGTGTTGAGCAGCTTCTTCATGTCTCTTCCCCCGTGCATTCAAGCGCCGTCTGAATGGCGCGTGTGCGCCACGCCATGGCGCTGCGGCTGGCGATCTGCGGACGGCACAGGTTGATGAGGGAGCAGGCCCGGCAGCGGGTGGCCTTGTAAATGGCTGGCGGGGTCTGCCCGCTTTCAAACAGGGCGGCCAGCTGGGCGGCGGTGTCTTCTGTCAAACGGCGCAGGGCGGCATCAAAAGGAATGATGACCCGGCGTTTCGTCTCCCCATAAAAGAGTGCGCCTTCGGGCACAGGGCGGCCGGTCATCTCTTCCAGACACAGGGCTTGCGCACAAAGCTGCACTTCATCGGCCTGATGCAGCTTGGCCTTGCCGCGCTTGTATTCCACCGGAAAGGCGGTTTCCCCATCCGGCCCGTTGCGAAATTCCACCAGATCGGCAACCCCGGCCAGATTCAGCCGGCGAGAGGCCAGAGGCAGGGCTGTAACGCGCCGCACCGGCCCGCGTGTGCGCCGGGCAGGATCATCCACCTTCTCATGCAGCACCCGCCCCTCGGCCGTGAAGCGGTTCTCCGCCCAGAGCTGCTCAATATGGATGAGAGCCGCCTGCCGTAGGCAGAAGACGGCATGTTGCAGGGCCGAGAGAGGGATGGGGTCAGGCATGGATATTGAGAGCTCGGCCTGAATTTGCCCCCTACCATCAGGTAGGGGGCATTTCTGATATTCTGCGTTTTCAGGCCACTTCCACCACTTCCACCCCATCCGGCAGATCATCGCTCTCAACAATCACCGCATAGTCCTCGAACTTCCGCACGGGCGGGAAGTTGTCGGTGCGCGGGTCGTCGAGATCATAGAGATCGCCCTGAAAGCGGCGCTTCACCTTTACCCGCTCGAACAGCCGCGCTGCTGGTGCATTGCCCAGCGCAGAGGCGTGCTTGAAGGCGATGACCTTGCGGGTCTCCATCTCGCCCCGCGCTGCGGAGCGGTCATGCTCGAACATCACCTTGAGTGATTCAAACAGGTGTTCAAGGTCCTGCTCGCTGAAGCCGGTGCGTTCCGCCAGCTTGGCATTGATGAAGATGTGCGCGCGATACAGGCCATAGGGCACAATATATTTGCGGCCCATGGTGCGGTTTTCCGTGCGCTCGTCTCCCTCGTCCTTCTTGCGTGCGTCCAGCTCTTTTTCGCTGGTGGCGGCCATGCGGGTGATGGAGATTTCCAGCGGCAGGATCTTGTCCAGCGAAGAGGCGAAGGTTACCTGCACCGGCCCGCGCACCTGCCCGGCATTGATGCCGGTGCTCATGACCGCGCCAAAGGTGCGCACATCGAAGAAGTTGTCGCACATGAACTTCGTGACGGCGTGAGCCTCGGCCGCATCTTTCGGGTTCAGTTTGGTGTCTTTCTCCACCTTGCTGTCACCGGGCCGCACGGCGCGATATGCCTCGCGGTGCTGCTGGTTCAGCACGGAACCTTCCTGCACATAGATGCGGAACCCGGGCTCGCTGCCCTTCGCCATTTCAGTGTAATTGCGGATCTTGCGCTTGAGCGAGACATCCGAGACGAGCCCGTGATTGGTCTCCGGGTCCATGCGTGGCAGGTTGCCGGCATCCGGGTCGCCATTGGGGTTGCCATTGGTGACATCGAACAGGAAAACAATGTCGTAGCGGTTGGCAAGCGCGCTCATCATTCGGCCTCCCCAGCGGTGTTTTCGCCGGTCGTTTCGGTGGGATCGTTCTTGCGGAAGAATTCGTTGTGCTGGTGGTAGTAGCCGAGCGCGAACAGGGCCTGGCTGCGTTCCGGCAGGCTGGCGGGATACGGGTCTTCCGCCGGTTCCATCTGTTCCATGATGGCACCGATCAGCTTTTCCAGATTCACCCGCCGCCCCGGATTCTGCTTGCCGACCTTGGAAAGGTGGTTCACCGAATTCCTGTCGATGAGGTGAAACACCTTGCGCGGCTGGGCGGAGGCCGAGCCATAGAATTTGTCGCGGATGGTGGCATTCACATTCTTGCCAAGCGCGGCAACCTGAACCTGCTCATAAACGGCAAATAACCGGCCCAGCAGATAGCCGGGGTCCTTGCATGCGAGATCCAGCGACACGGGCGCCTCCACGCGGAAGTTCTTGATGAGGACGGATTTGAGAATGGCCACGCGCAGCGCATTGATCTCATGGTCTGCACGCAGGCGCATGATGACGGCAGAGAGCAGCGTGAGCGGATAGGGCGTGCCGGTAAGGATGGCGCGCATCCATTCGCCGGCCAGATTGGGCTGTATGTTTTCGGATTTGCGCAGCACCGCCGTTTCCAGCAGTAGCCGCCACATGCTGGGTCTTGCCTCGCGTGGTGGCGGGTCAATCTTCAGGCGGGCCTGATGATCTGCATAACGCTTTGCAATCTCGCCAAAACTGCCTTCTACATAAAAACGCACGGAAAGGCGCGAGGCATTGGGCGAAAGCCCCAGCACATGGAGGCGCACGCCTTCTGACAAGACAGGCTGAAATTTACCGATCTGTTTGCCAGCGGCAATATTGACCAGAATGTCGGAGACAGCTGTCTCATCCATCTTTTCAGTGTTGTCTTCTGCGGGCAGGCCATCAAAAAAGCGGGAGGCCAGCCCCTCTGCCATCTCTGTCACTTCGGTGTCCGGCGCTTCCACCCAGAATACAGTGGTGGCATCGCCAATCTGGACACGGTTGCGGCTGTCGCGCTCCAGCAGCAGGTTGAGCATGGTTGTGTAGGCAAAGGCCGCATATTCGCTGACCGGAGCGTTGTCGCCCTGCTCATGCCCATAGGATGAAAACGCATCCAGATTGAAGGAGATGATGGATGCGCCGGAGGACTGCGCATCGCGCACACCCTTGATCGCCGGATGAAGCCGCGCCACAGGGCCACGGGTGCCGGTGGCAAGGCACGCGGCCTCGTTTTTTTCCCCTTCAGCCGAAAGGCGCTGCCACATGGCATGGGCCGCCGGGCGATCGTGGATGCGGATATTTTCACGCCGCTGGCTTTCCAGAGAGAAGGCGATGTTCTCGTCCTTCATCTCTTCCGGCCAGTTGAGTTCGGTGAATTTTTCCGGCGTCCACCAGTCCAGAAAGCGTTGCAGGGCGAGCAGGCCGGCGTCATCTGTGCCAGCGAGCTGGGTGTGGTGCAGGTCTTTGAAGGCGGCATGTTCCTGCGCCGTGCGCTTGCCTTCACCAGCGGTTACGCCCAGCACATAGGCTGTCTTGTCCCACAGGAAATTGGGCGCGATGCCAGAGGTGCGCTTGGCGGGCTGCGGTGCCACCATCAGCGGCACGATGCGCTTTTTCTTCTGGATCTGCCCCAGATCATGGGGCAGGCCGACAGGCTTTCCATCCTCATTCAGGGAAATGAGATAGCCGATTTTTTCCTGAGAAAAGCCGTAGGCGGGGGCCCTGCCCTGTTCTGCCCGGCTCTCATAGGCGCGCACCAGTGCGGAGAGGATGCTCATCGGTAAATCTCCGCAGCATCCGGTGCCGGCACCTTCATCACGCCCCGGTCCAGCTTCGCCCGGAAGAAGAGGGAGCTTTTGTCGCCCGCATGGTCGATGTCATAGAGCATGATGCCGAGGTCGCGCGGGGTGCCGAAACCCAGCGCCGCTGTGCGGTCATCCTCATCTGGCACCGGCAGCGGCTTATCCGGTTCGATCAGGCTGAAGTCGGCCACGAATTCGCGCATGCCGAAACTGGGCTGGTGAAAGCACTGCCCGCGCCGGGCGCGGCGGTTGAAAATGTCCAGATGCTTGCCGGCATTGTCATCGGCCCCGGCACGATCGGTCATCTCGAAGTGGGCGCAGATGACATACTCCACCCCGGTAAGCACAGTGGCCGCGCGCTGTTGGCGGTTTTCGTCCACCACCAGCATCAGGTTCGAGATGTCTCCGCTTTTCATTGCGCTTGTGGCTGTGCGGGCGGATGCCTTTGCTCCCACCTCATTGCGGCGGATGGACTGGAACTTGATGGGCTTGAGCACGTGAATCTCGTCCACAACCCAGCGTATGGCCGGCTTCCAGTGAATGGCCTCCAATATGCCGCGTGCAGCGGAAGGGGTCATCACGTCATAGGAAACGCGCTCCACCTTCATCTCCGGCCTTGAAAAACAAGCAAAAGGCCCCAGAACTTTGAGCCGCACTCCGAAGTTCATGGTTTTCGTTCCCTTGCTGATGTGCGCCGGATCAATATGCAGGAGTGTGCACGCTCAGGTTGCTTTGGGGTAGATTCAAATAATGTAATCCCCACCTAATTCATCCGCCCGCTCCCAGAGCAGGCCGCGTTCGCGGCTGTAAAATTGGTCGGCCCTGAGCACGGCGAACTGGTCGGCGAAGCCTTCCTTGAAGGCAACATGGCCATTCTCAATCATTTTCTTCCGGTCCCGGTCCGGAATCTGCACCACATGGCGCTGCAACTTGCGCGCGGCCTCTCCGGCAGGCAGGCCTTTATCTAGCCCGTCCAGCGCCTGTTGCGCCTCTTCGGTCTGGGGGATGATGACGGGCACCATGGTTGTTTCAATAAAGTGGAAGTTTTCGCCCACAGTGCGATAGGCAAAGTCCGTGCGCATGTTCGGCCTGCCGCCCACCATAAACTGTTCAAGGACAGCGCCGGTTTTGTCATCTCCAATATCGATACGGTCCAGAGCATCCCCTTTCTGCCAGTAGATCTCGCCGAAATAGTCTTTGATCGCCGCCTTCGAGAACAGGTCCGCATGCTGTCCTGAAACGACATCAAGCGCCTTCACATGGGCGCGGATAGAAGGTGGCGGCTTATCATATTCAGGTGTGAAGACGACAATTCTGCTGTCTTCCTTGTTCCATCTGCTCTCCCGGTTGCATCGACCGGCAGACTGGATGATGGATTCCAGCCCTGCCTTTGCCCGCCACACCCGGGGAAAGGAGACATCCACCCCCGCCTCGATCAGGCTGGTGGAGATGACCCGGCAGGGCGCGCCGCACGCAAGGCGCTCGCGCACATCGGCCAGCAATATGGCGCGGTCTGCACCGGTCTGGCGGGCGGAGAGATGGACAAGTCCTTCCAGCCTCGCCTCTTTCGCGGCTTCATACAGTTTGAGCGCATGCTTGCGGGTATTGACGATGATGAGCCCCTGCGCCCAGTCTGCCAGTTCTGCCACCAGCGCGGCATCGCTCATCTTGTCGGTGCGCATGTCCAGTGTCATGCGACGGAAGGCGGCGTCGAGGCGTTCTGGGTCCGGGGCCAGTTCATGCACGCGCTCCGGTTCGAGGCCGCCCGTGAAGTCGGGAGCGAGCAGGGCCGGCTGGGTCGCGGTGCACAGCACGATGGTGCAGCCATAGTTCAGGGCCAGCTCATCCAGCATCGCCACACAGGGGCGAAGCAGGTTCAGCGGCATCACCTGCGCTTCATCCAGAATAATCACGCTGTTCGCCAGATGATGCAGCTTGCGGCAGCGTGCCTTGCGATGAGAAAACAGGCTTTCGAAAAGCTGGACACTGGTGGAGACCACAACCGGTGCATCCCAGTTCTCCATGGCGCGCCGACGCTTGGCCTCGGTCGTCTGGGTGCTGGATGGGTCCTTTTCCTCATTTTCCATCGTGCTGGTTTCGATGGCCGAGTGATGCTCCAGCACCATGTTCGCACCCAATACATCCTCGAAGATGCCAGCGGTCTGTTCGATGATGGATGTATAGGGAATGGAATAGATGATGCGCGCCATGCCATGCGTGCGCGCATGCTCCAGCGCGAAGGCGAGGGAGGCCAGTGTCTTGCCACCGCCGGTAGGCACATCCAGCGTGAACAGGCCTTTCGGCATCTGTACCTTCCCGCGCACATGGGCCAGCACCTCCTGCCGCAGCAGGTTCAGCGGATGGGTGCGGCGTTCTTCCGGCAGCGCTTCATATTTTGCGGCCATATAGGCATCAAAGGCGGCGATGAGATCTGGCAGACGGGTTTGAAGGTCTGGCCAGATGCGGTCTTTGCGGGTGCCATGTACCTCATTGTCGAAAGCTTCGGTTTCCAGTGAGTCCGCATCCACAAGACATGAAAAGATCATGCGCCCCAGAACGCTGAGCTGGAAGGCCAGCCGGCCTTTCTTCGGCAGCAGCTTCTTGGGCAGCAGGTCACGGGCATCGGCCTGCACCTCATCCCGCCAGATCTCTGCCAGAGGAGAAATGGGATAGATCTCTTCCAGCCGGCCCGAGAGGGGCGCGCGGGTGCCGGAATAATCCGGCAGGCCGGCATGGTGGCCGGCAATGGCATAGGAGATGATATCCGCAACCAGTTTGTCTTGCGGGTTTGCAGTCAGGGTCCGCACCACACGGGCGCCGGCGGTGGAGTGGTCCACACCTGGCCCCTTGCCGCGAATATAAGCCTGAAACTGGGGTGAGTATTTCCCAAGATCATGCAGCAAGCCTGCAAGATATGCCGCTTTCCCGGCCCCAAAACCCTCCGCGAACAGGCCGGCCCGCTGCGCAACGCGCGCCAAATGGGTCGCCAGCGGTTCCCAGTCCGCCATGTCATCCCGCTCGGTGGAATGGGCATAATACTGGGTCATGGTTGTGGTGCCCCCGGCATCAGATGATCCACTGCGTGAATCAGTGCGCGCCAATGTAAGGCAATATGCCACTCTGGCAGATGCAACGTTATGGGGTGTCGGGTCGTGGCCTTGATGGGTGTTTCAGTGACAGGAAATGACGTGTCGGCAGCCTGTTAAACGTCCGGGTCGTGCTCTCCGGCCCCGGGAGGACAATCGCCAGTTCGCCCTCCCGCACTCTGTCCTTTTCCCGCGCCGCTCTCATCCCGGCAGTTCAGAGAAACGCAAACTCCATGGTGCGCGCGTGGTAATGCAACCCGCCATCCTGCACGATCAGAAACAGGGCGCGGCTGCTGCCATTGTTGTGATGCGAGTGCGGTGCGCCGGGCGGTGTGACAAGGGTGGCCCATTGCGACCATGGGCATTTCTCATCCCCCACCATGGAATGGCAGTTCTCTCCGTTCACCACCAGCGTGATGGCGGCTGAATTGTGCCGGTGTGGCCGCTGGTTCTCGCCCGGTGGCAATGTGTTCAGGGAAAGGGTCAGAGTAGGCAGGATATTGCGCGCGGCAGACTGCGTGTCATTGGAGAAAATGAGCGCGATGCCGGAGGTGCGCTCATTGTGCGCATGGGCATAGATAAGCTCAATCTGCCGGGCGATTTCCGCTGCCGGATAATGCACGGGCGCGATCGGGCGACGGGCATCATCGGGCGGGCAGTCACCATCAAAGGCCAGTTGCGGCTCATTGCTTACCAGCCATGCCACGACCCGCTCTTCGGCATGGATCAGCGCCGGCACACCCGGCAGCAGAAACACATCGCCCGGCCCGAAGCTGATGGTTTCCCCCGCACATTCCGCCGTGCCGCGCCCGCTGATGACATACCAGATAGAGCCGGTGGCGATGATGTCGAAGGCCAGCGTGTCGCCTTCGGAAATGGTGGCATAGCGCGCCAGCATCAGGGGCGTGGTGGCCGGGAACGGGGTTTCCATCGCGGCGGATTGATCGCAGGCGATCAGGCCTGTGGGGGCATCGGGTGCCAGGGCGCGGGCGGGCGGGTCACTGAACACGCCCCCGGGCACGGGCGGTAGCTTGATATTGAAGGCATTGCCGGAATTGAAGAAACGCGCCCGTGCCTGGGCTTCACCTGTCGGGTTGGAAGGCAACTGCTCCGGCATGTCAGCCATGTCGGGTAAGGCGGTGGTGGTGAGATTTTCAGTCACGGCAGAATTCCCTCATGGGTGACGAGCTTCACCAGCACATCGGCCAGTACCTGTGTGCCCTGTGCGAGTTGCTCGGGAGATGTGAATTCGTTTTCGGCATGGCTGATGCCATCGCGGCAGGGCACGAACACCATGGCGGTCGGGCACAGTTTCGCCAGATGGCGCGCATCATGCCCGGCGCAGGAGAGAATGGGCATGGCGCTGTAACCCCGCGCCTGTGCGGATGCGCCAATAAGCTGGCGCAAGGTGGGGGCAAAGGCATTTGGCGGCGCGCTCACCAGTTGCCGCACCTTCACAATGCAGGGTGCGGCATTCGCGTTGCAGATGGCTGTGAGGCGTGCACCCAGAGCGCTGAGCACATCATCCTCCGGGTGGCGCAGGTCAATGCGGAAGGTGACACGCGCGGGCACGACAGATGGCGCATTGGGGGCCATCTCGATGCGCCCGATGGTGAATTTCACCTCGTCATCATGCCCGCCAATCTCGGCATAGAGCTGGCTGGCCATGCGGGTGAAGGCGGCCAGCGCATCGCGCCGGGCGGCCATATGCTGTGTGCCGGCATGGTCTTCAGCGCCAAGGATCTCCACCTCATAGGTGTATTTGCCCTGAATGCCGGTGACGATGCCGATGGCGGTCTCCCGCGCCTCCAGAAGTGGCCCCTGTTCGATATGCAATTCCATGAATGCGCCCACAGGAAAGCCGGGCGCATGGCAGGGCACATCGGGGAAGGCAGCGAGGAAGGTGTCGAGCGCCTGCCCCACGCTCACACCATCCGCATCCTTCACCTGCCGGATGTCTTCAAGTGTGCGCACACCGGCAAAAACCTCCGAGCCCATCATGCCCGGAGCAAAGCGCGAACCTTCCTCGTTCATCCACGCCACCACCACCAGATCGCGCTGGCGCGACAGTCCGCTTTCGGCAAGGGTGATGGCTGCCTCCAGCGCCGCCATCACCCCCGCGGCACCATCAAACTTGCCGCCGGTGGGCTGGCTGTCGAGATGGCTGCCGGAAAGGATGGGCGGGGCGGAGCGGTCCGCGCCCGGCAAGGTGAGGAAGAGATTTCCCGCTTCATCGCATGCGGCGGAAAAGCCCGCCTCCGCCGCCCAGATGAGAATGCGCCGCCAGGCCGCGATATCCTCGCGGCTCAGCGCCTGTCGGTTGACCCCACCGGCGGGCAGGGCGCCAATCTCGGCCAGCGCCATGGTGCGCCACCACAGGCGCCCGGCATCAATCCTCGGCAGGGTTGTGCTCATCTTCGCCTCACGTGGTGCGCATGATCTGGCCGGGAATGGCGCGCGGGTCACGTGGCAGCCACTGGCCTGCCTCCACCTGCGCGATGAACTCGGCAAGCTGGGCATTGAAGGCCGCAGGCTCTTCCAGATTCAGCGTGTGGCCGGTCTTGGGGAAGACGGAAAGCCCGCAGGCGGGAATGGTCTTCTTGAGGAAGATGCCCGGCAGCAGGCAGTGGTCATCCTCATCCCCCACCATCACCAGCGTGGGCACATCCATCTTGCGCAGTTCGTCTTCCAGATCCCAGAAGGAGGGGCGACGGGCCTGCACGCCGCGCATGGTCATGGCCGCGCCAATATCGGAGTGGGTGGCGAGGCGTTCGGCGAATTCACGCCAGCCGCGCGGGTCCTTGTTCTGATATTGCACCCGGCTCGCGCCCAGCGCGTAGATCTTCGAGAACTCCTTGGCACCCAGCTTCTCGAAATTGTCTGCCACTTCCAGCGAGACGCCGCGGAAATACTCTTCAAACTCCTTCTCGCAGCCATAGCCGGCACCGGCCACCGTCAGCGACAAGGCGCGTTCCGGCGTGCGCAGGCCGAAATGAACGGCGGTAAAACCACCCATGGAGAGGCCGACAATATGGGCCTTCTCAATGCCCAGCCCGTCCAGCACCGCCACCGCATCATCGGCGGCAATGGCCTGTGAGTAGCTGTCGAGCTTGGCGGGAATATCGGAAGGGGCATAGCCGCGCGCTGCATAGGTGATGCAGCGGTGACGGCGGGCAAAGAACCGCATTTGCGGCTCCCAGCTTTCATGATTGCCGCCAAACTCATGGATGAACAGAATGGGCGTGCCCTCGCCGGCTTCCTGCACATAAAGATGCACGCCATCTTTGGCCGTGACGGTGAGCGATGATGCTTTCATGGTGGACCTCAGAACTGTGCGGGAACGTCATTGAGGGCGCGCGCGTCCTCGACCAGCTGCGGCAGGAGGGTGGCGAAGCGCTCGGCCCATTCGGTCGGCACCGAGGTGCTCACCTTCACGAAGCGGTCGCCGAAACGGGCGGTGTGGTAGGTGCCCTGACGGATCATGATGTCATTGCGCCGGCAGGCTTCCACCAGCGCCTCGGGGCGGATATCCGCATCCTTGGTCTCGATCACGAGGAAGTTGCCATGCGAGGGATAGACCGGCAGATGCAACCCCTCTATGGCGAGGGCAGCGTCGCGGATCATCTCCTTGTTGGCGCGGTCGATGGCGCGCACCTTGCCCATCCATTCGCTCTTGATGGCGAGGCCGGCAGACGCCGCGCGCTGGGCGATGACGCTGGCGCCCAGAACCGAGGTGGCGCGGGCGGCGCATTTGTCCAGAAGCTCCGGCGCACCCACCAGCGCACCGATGCGCAGGCCGGCAAGGCCCAGCCACTTGGAGAAGCTCAGCGACACCAGCGCCCCTTCCGGTGAGGCATGCAGGGCCGGATAGTGCCCGTCCGCAAAGTCGCGATAGGTGCAGTCATGCACCAGCAGCGCGCCGCATTCACGGGCGATGGCGGCGAAGGCTTCGATTTCCTCGCGGGTGTAGCGGATGCCGAGCGGATTGTTGGGGTCTACCAGATAGATGATGGCGGTGCGCTCATCCACATTCGCCTTCAGCGCCTCGGGCGTGAGGCGATAATTGCAGGCGGCGTCATAGATCGGGATCTCGATGACCGTCGCCCCTTGCTGCTCTGCGAACATGCAGGGCCACTTCCATGTGGGGTCGGTGGTGACAAAGGTGGAGCCGGGCGTGCAGAAGGCGCGGCACACCATGGCCAGCGCCGAGACACCGCCTTCCGTCACCATCGCTTCCGCATTGGGCGTGCCAAGATCGGCGACAATGGCGGCGCGCAGGGCCTCAAAGCCCAGCGGCGGGGCATAGGCGTTGAACTCCTGCTTGCGGATGGAGTCGAACATCGCCTCCTCAACCGCCGGATGGGCGGCGATGTGGTTGGTGTTCTGGCCCAGCCACATCAGGCGCGGGTTGGAGAACAGATCATCGAAATAGCGGTTGCGCAGACGAGCAGTGGACATGACGCATGAGCCTTTGACGCCCCCGCCGGATGCTGTGCGGGCCGGGTGCGGATGCGATGGAAGGAGCCGCCCTCAATGAGGGCGGCGCTGGGCCGTTCTCGGGTTCAGATGACCGATCCGCGCGCGGCGATGCCGCCATCAATGGTCACGATGGTGCCGGTGATGTAGCCGGCGCGCGGAGAAGCGAGGAAGGTGACGAGATCTCCCACTTCCTCGGCCGTGGCCGGGCGCTTGCCGGGATACTTGTCGAACAGCTCTTCCCAGCGGTCTTCCGAGCCGAGCATGTCGATCGCCTTGCGCTTCATGATCTTGAGCATGCGATCGGTGGCGACGGGGCCGGGGTTCACCCCCACCACGCGCACGCCATCATTCAGGCTTGCACCGCCCAGCGCCTTTGTGAAGGACATGACTGCGGCATTGCCGGTGGAGCCGGCGATATAGCTGGCATCCCAGTTCTCACCGGAATTGCCGATGACATTGACGATGACGCCATCCTTGCCGCGCATGCGTGTGTAATAGGCGCGCGAGAGGGTGATGTAGCCAAACACCTTCAGGTCGAAGCCGCGTCGCCAGGCTTCATCATCCACCACTTCCAGCGAGCCGGCGGGAATATCACCGGCATTGTTGATGAGGATGTCGACATCACCCACATCCGCCGCCAGCTTTTCCATGGCCTCGGTGCTGGACAGGTCCACCGGATAGATGGAGACGTTGACACCATGGGCGGCTTCAATCTCGGCCTTGGCCTTGGCGAGCGCCTCGCCATTGCGTGCCGCCAGATGCATGTGGCAGCCCTCCGCCGCAAGGATCTCGGCTGTCGCTAGGCCAATGCCCTTGGATGCTCCGGTGATGAGGGCGCGCTTGTCTTTGAGGTTGAGCTGCAAGTTTGTATCTCCGAAGGGTCATTAGATATACAAACTCATGCAATCCGCATACCAAGATGTCAGCCATAGGCCGCGAGGAAGTCCAGAAGGTCGTCTCCAAGCAGGTTTACATGGTCGCGCATGGCGCTGTGAGCGCGTTCCGCATCATGGGCGCGAATGGCCTCGATGACAGCCAGATGTTCGCTCAATGTGGCGGAGAGGCGTGTCGGCATGCGGGTGACGCGGCGGCGATAGGAGGCCACCTGATTGCGCAGCTTGCGGGTCTGGTCGGCCAGGAAGGCGTTACATGAGGCTTCATATATGGCCTCGTGAAACTCCTGATTTATATCATAAAAAGCATCAATCCCGTTGGGGTCGCAGGCCTCTTCCAGTCGCTTGTGAATGGCCTCGATGCGGGCCATCTGCTGGGGTTTGATGCGGCGGGCGGCGAGGCGGGCGCACAGGCCTTCCAGTTCTGCCATCACCTGAAACATCTCCACCAGCGTATGTCCGCCAATCGAGCGCACCATCGCGCCCTGCCGGCCGCGCAACTCCACGAGATCGCTGGCTGCAAGCATGCGAAATGCTTCACGAACGGGGGTTCGTGAGACCCCGAACTGAAGGGCGACCTCCTGTTCATCCAGCCTGCTGCCCGGTTCTATCCGTCCAGAAGCGATTTCGGCCTCCAGCTGTCTGCGGATGCGGTCCGCAAAGGTGGGGCCGCCCCGCACATTCTGGTCAATCGGGAGGCAGTTGCTATCGCTCTGTGCGCAAATATCGGTCATTCGTATTACCTGAGCGCTTTAATGTATACATATGAATGCGCGCCACGAACGTGAGTGGCGGCGGTGTCGACCTCTATATGCAGGAAGAGGGCCGTTTCAGCTGTGAAAAGACCCTCTCTCTTTGCGTTGCGGCCAACTTGGCATGTGCATTGCTAGTTGGGAAGCATGGATCGCAATTTCATGCATGCGCAATGTCGTTTGCAATATACATAGAGAAAGGCCAGCGTTTGCCCGTAGTCTCTCATGATATGGAGCCGTCGGACAGCGTGCGCGGTGCTGCGCAGGTGCCTGTCCTTCCGGTCGAAGCTTCGTCCACGCCGCCTCTGCTGGAACTGCGCGGTGTCAGCAAGACATTCGGTTCCGTGCAGGCGCTCGGCAGCTTCCACGCCACCATCGCGCCGGGCGAGTTCGTGACCGTTGTGGGGCCAAGCGGCTGCGGCAAGAGCACCTTGTTCAATATTGTCGCCGGGCTGGAAGAGCCGGACGTGGGCGGCACCATCCGTTTTCAGGACCGCTCGGTCCATGCGTCCGATCTGCTGGGCAATGTCTCCTTCATGCCCCAGCGCGATCTGCTGCTGCCCTGGCGCACGGTGATCGACAACGCCATTCTGCCGCTGGATGTGGAAGGCGCACCGCGCAAGGCTTCGCGGGAGCGGGCGCGGGCCATGCTGCCGGAATTCGGCCTTGCCGGCTTTGGTGACCAGTATCCCAACCAGTTGTCCGGCGGCATGCGCCAGCGCGTGGCCTTGATGCGCACCTTCATGTTCAAGCGCGACCTGATGCTGCTGGATGAGCCCTTCGGCGCGCTCGATGCTCTCACCCGCACCATGATGCAGCGCTGGCTGCTGGATGTGTGGCAGACCCACAAGCGCACCATCCTGTTCATCACCCATGATGTGGACGAGGCGCTGTTCCTCGGCGACAGGGTCATCGTGATGAGCGCGCGCCCCGGCAGTGTGAAGCTGGAGCAGAAGGTGGACTTGCCCCGCCCGCGTCCGGCGGAGGTGGTCATCTCCCCCGAGTTCATCCATCTCAAGCGCACCTTGCTCGAAGCCATCGAGGAAGAAGCGATGAAGTCTTTTGCCGCGCCCGGCGCGGACCTTGCCCCCAAAGCCCCGGAGAGCCACTGATGAGCGCGACCGCTGCCGTCACATCCACCTCCTGCGATCCTGCCGAGTGGGAGGCGCGGGTCCAGCTGGCCGCCTGCTACCGCATGGTTGCCAAGCTGGGGCTGGATGATCTCATCTACAACCACATCTCGATGCGTGTGCCCGGGCGCGAGGGTGAATTTCTCATCAACCCCTATGGCCTGCTGTTTGACGAGATCACCGCGTCCAGTCTGGTGAAGCTGGATACGCAGGGCCGCAAGCTCGACAACACCCCTTATGAGGTGAATCTGGCGGCCTTCGTCATTCATGCCGCCGTGCACAAGAGCGGGGCGGATGCGGCCTGCGTGCTGCACACCCATTCCGATGCCAGCGTCGCGGTTTCCGGCCAGAAGGACGGACTGCTGCCGCTCAGCCAGTTCGCCATGCGCTTCTATAACCGCCAGTCCTTCCATGATTATGAGGGCGTGGCCATCGACATGGACGAGCAGACGCGTCTGGTGGCGGACCTTGGCGACAGCAAGGTGATGCTGATGCGCAATCACGGCATTCTCACCGTTGGCCGCACCGCCGGCGAGGCCTTCATGCTGCTCTATTATTTCGAGCGCGCCGCGCGCATCCAGCTCGCCATGCAGGCCGCCTGCGCCTCTGGTGTGAAGCTGGAAATCCCGCCCCATGAGGTGTGCGAGAAGGCCGCCCGCCAGTTCTGGGATCAGGAAGGCGACATCCTCGTGCCCGGTGAGCGCGAGTGGCCGGCCTTGATGCGCCAGCTCGACCGGCTGGACCCGAGCTATCGCCAGTAATCCCCTTTCGTCCCTGTCTCCCCTTGTCTCTTGCAACGCCTGAATAGTCGGAGAACTGCCATGATGACGCGTCGAAACCTGATTGCATCTCTGGTGGCCGGTGCCACCCTTCTGGGCGCGGCCCTGCCGGCCATTCCGGCTTCTGCCGCCGAACTCACCAAGGCTTCCCTGCGCCTCAAATGGCTGCCGCAGGCGCAGTTCGCTGGATTTTATGTCGCCGCCGCCAAGGGCTACTACAAGGATGAGGGGCTGGACCTCACCATCAATCCCGGCGGACCGAACCTGCTGACTGAAAATCTGGTGGCGACCGGCGCGGATACGTTTGGTCTCTCCGGCGGTCTCGACAGCGTGTTCGCCGCCCGCGACAAGGGCATGCCGGTGGTGTGCGTGGGCATCTCCCACCAGATGACGCCCTTCGTGTTCGTGGTGCGTGAAAACGGGCCGGTGAAGACGCTGGAAGACTTCAAGGGCAAGAAGGTCACCACATGGTTCACCGGCGCGAACCATGTGCTGGCCGCCATGCTGAACAAGGCTGGCATTGACCCCAAGCTGGTCGATATCCAGCCCCAGCAGGTGAGCGTGACCCCGTTCGTGGACGGGCAGGTCGATGTCATCACCGCTACCCGCTACAACGAGTTCTATACCATCAAGACCCGCATGGGCACGGAACCCCTGCGCACCTTCGTGGCGGAAGATTTCGGCATCACCTTCCCGCGGGACACGCTGATCGTGTCCGAGACCACGGCCAAGGAAAAGCCGGAGATGGTGAAAGCCTTCCTGCGGGCATCCCTGAAGGGCTGGCGCGATGCCTTCGCGGACCCCAAGGGCGCGGTGGATACCATCATGGCCATCGCCCCCACGCTGGACCGCGCCCATCAGGAGTTCATGCTGGAAGAGGCGAAGAAGCTGATGGTGGCCGGGCAGGTGAAGGAAAAGGGCCTGTTCTGGATCGATATGGATGCGGTGAAGACCACCCAGCAGCTCTTCCTGGATGCGAAGGTGATCTCGAAGCCGGTTGATCTTGATGCCACCTTCAATGTCAGCTTCCTCGAAGCCATTCCCCTCGCGGATCGTCTGCCATGAGTGGAAGTTTGAGCGGATCCGTTCTCGCACCCCCGGCCTCAGTGCCGGGGGGCATCCTCCTTGCGCGCTGTGCGCCGCTGGTGCGGTTCCTGCGCGGCCTGTTCTGGCTGCTCGTGGTTCTGGCGGTGGCCGAGGGCGTGATCGTCCTGTTCAATGTGCGCCCCTATTATGTGCCCCGGCCCAGCGTTGTTCTCTCCGCCATCTGGGCGACACCGGCGCCCTATGTGCAGGGTTTCCTGCGGACCGCGACAGAAGCGCTGATGGGCTACCTCTCGGGTGCGGTGTTCGGCATCTTCATGGGCGTGGTGTTCTTCCGGGCGCGTGTGGTGCGGGAGCTGATCTTCCCCATCTTCATCGTCTCGCAGACCATTCCGGTCATCGCCTTTGGTGCGCTGGTGGTGCTGTGGTTCGGCAATACGTTGTTGGCGAAGGCCGCTATCGCCTTCTACCTCACCTTCTTCCCGGTTACCGTGAACACGCTGGTGGGGCTGGAAGCGGTGGACCCGCGACAGGAAGCGCTGATGCGCAGCTTCGGGGCCAGCCGGTTCAAGATCCTCACCCAGCTGCAATTGCCGGCGGCCCTGCCGCAAATCTTCGTGGCGCTGCGTCTGGCTTCGGCTCTGGCACTGGTGGGCGCGATCGTGGGTGAGTGGTTCGGCGATACGGTGGGTCTTGGCGTGCTGCTGCTTCAGGGCATGTACAACGAGAATGTGGTCGCCATCTGGGCCGCCATCGCCGTGTGTGCGCTGCTGGGCACCGGCTTTTATGCGGTGGTGAGCCTTGTTGAGCGCTGGCTGGTTTTCTGGGGGGCTGAACAATGAGCGCAACCGTGGAACGCTCCGTCACGCTCGCCCTTCCTGGCTCGCGCGCCATGCAGCGTGGTGTGCTGGGCATGGTGCTGCTGGTTCTGATCTGGGAAGGGGTGGCGCGGGGCTTCAACCTGCCCGCCTATACGCTGCCGGCCGTCAGTTCCATTCTCTACAATATCGTGGAGAGCTGGCCCATTCTGGCACCCGCAGCGCTTTATACGCTCACCGAGTCTCTTGTCGGCTATGGCATCGGGGCGCTGATCGGCATCGGGCTGGCGGCCATCATCACACTGGTGCCGCGGGCGCGGGCCGCCATTCTGCCGGCGGCCACCGCGATCAACTCGGTGCCGGTGGTGGCATGGTCTCCGCTCATCCTGCTGTGGTTCGGCATCGGCATGTCGTCCAAGATGGTGATGGTGGCGCTGGCGGTGAGCTTCACCATCTTTCTCTCGGCGCTTGCCGGGTTCGACCGCGTGGACCGGCGATCGGCAGACCTCATGCGATCGTTCGGTGCGGGGCGGCTCACGGTGCTGTGGCGGCTGCGCCTGCCCACAGCCCTGCCGCTGATTGCCGCCGGCATGCGGGTTTCCACCGTGCGCGCCATCATCGTTGCGATCGTCACCGAAATGCTGGGCGCCTATGACGGCCTCGGCTGGGTGATCTATCAGGCGGTGCTGCAACTGGATTTCGTGCGGGTGTGGTCGGCCATTTTCGTGGCCTCCGCCATCAGCCTCGCCTTTTTCGGCCTCGTCAGCTTCTGCGAACGACGCCTCGTATTCTGGAACTGAAGCCATGACCCGCAAGATGCATTTCGGCCTGTTTCTGCTGGGAACGGGAAGCCACATTGCCGGCTGGCGCGTGCCCGGCGCCTATGACAGCTTCGAGAATATCGGCATGGTGCGCGAGATCGCGGCCACCGCCGAGCGCGGTCTGTTCGATTTCATCTTCATGGGCGACAACCTGAATGCCGATCCGGCCGCCCATCCCTCCTACACTTCGCGGCTGGAGCCGCTGACCCTGCTTTCGGCCATTGCGGGTAACACAACGCATATTGGCCTCGCGGCGACCGTCTCCACCACCTATTCAGATCCCTATACGGTGGCGCGCGCCTTCGCCTCGCTCGATCATCTCAGTGGCGGGCGTGCAGCATGGAATGCGGTAACCACCGCCGCCCCCGCTGCAGCCGCCAATTTCGGCACCCACCACCCGGACCATTCGAAGCGCTACGAGATCGCCGGCGAGTTTCTCGATGTGGTGAAGGGCCTGTGGGACTGCTGGGCCGATGACGCCGTGGTGGCCGACAAGGACAGCGGCGTCTATATCGACCCCGCCCGCGTGAAGGCGCTGGACCATGATGGCCCCCACTTCAAGGTGAAAGGCCCGCTCAATATCTCGCGTGCGCCGCAGGGCCACCCCATCATCTCGCAGGCCGGCGGTTCCGAGCCGGGGCAGGCGCTGGCGGCCCGCACGGCGGATGTGGTGTTCGCTGTAGTGCAGGATATGGACGAGGCGAAGGCCGGCTATGATGCCCTCAAGGCCCGTCTTCCCGCTCTTGGTCGCAAGCCGGAAGAGGTGTGCGTGCTGCCCGGCGTTATGCCGGTGGTGGGCCGCACAGCGAGGGAAGCCCGCGAGAAGCTGGCCGAACTGATGCAGTTCGTGGATTCCTCCAATGCCCTCGGCATGCTCTCCGAGCGCTTCGGCACGGACATGAGCGCCTATGATCTGGATGGCCCCATTCCCGATCTGCCGGAGGCGGACACGTATAAATCCTTCACCGGCGTTTTGCTGTCGAAAGCCAAGCGTGAGGGTATGAGCCTGCGCGACCTCTACAATCTGGTCGCCGCCGCGCGCGGGCACTGGGTGCTGTGCGGTTCCGCCGAAGAAGTGGCGGATACGTTGCAGGCATGGTTCGAGGCGGGCGCGGCCGATGGCTTCAATGTGATGCCGCCCTATTTCCCCGGCGCGTTCGACGATTTCGTGGATCTGGTCATCCCAATTCTTCAGGAGCGGGGCCTCTTCCGCACCGAATATGAGAGCGGAACACTGCGCGATCGACTGGGGCTGAAGCGGCCGGAGAACCCGAATTTTTAAGTATGTCCTGCCCGCATGCAGGATGGGTAAGTATATGTGTAATTTATGAAAATGGCTGGCAAGAGACTCTTGCCGGCCATTATTTTCAGGAAATCCGCATACCACTGACTTCGGCAGTTTGATGTTCTGGATCTATTGATATGGTGCGGAATTCACAAGCGCGTTCCCTGCTTTGTATTGATCTACAAAGTCATGGGTGACTGAATCTTGTCGCTCACAGTTGAGACGCTTCAGGTTTGAATGAGGCTGGGCATTTCGCCTTGCTCTGGCTTTCGGTTACCAGCAGATGCTTCCTTGGTCAGCAACCGCAGCAGGTCCGGGAAGCGATATTCCAGATCTCGCCAGCGCAACTGATTGGTTCGGCTGTTGCCAAGGTCTACCTGCCGGATGAGGCCGGATTCTCGCAGTACGCGAAAATGGTGGGTTCTTGTGGCTTTGGTAACGGGCAGGTCGAATGCGCTGCAGTGGCGGATGCAGTCTCGATCAACCGCCAGCGCCAAGACAACCTTGCGTCGAATCGGATCCGCCAAAGCGGCGAAGATGGTTCCGATTTCCATTTCATCAATATCGGGGTGGCCGCCCTCGTCGGGCATTTTTCTCTTCCATCATTTTTAAGGTACGATCTAAATCATACTCAAGAATAATATCTGATTCGACAAATTCGGGAGAGGGAAGCTCACAATGACTGAAAGCCGTATCGTTGAGCTGGACGGGTTTGGAGGGCCGGAGGTTTTGGGGGTGGTGAAGCGGGAAATTGGTCCGCCTGCTCCTGGTGAGGTGCAAATTCGCCATACGGCGATCGGCTTCAATTTTATCGATATCTATCAGCGCAGAGGCATATACCCGCTGCCATTGCCAACCGGGCTGGGGTTTGAGGCTGCCGGTATTGTCGAGGCTCTTGGCGCGAATGTCTCAGACTATGTGGTTGGTGCGCGCGTCGCCTATATGAATGCAGGGGTTGGTGCATATTCTGAACGGCGCAATGTGGCCGCCGACAAGCTGGTGAAACTCCCGGACAGTGTCAGCGATGAAATGGCCGCGACGCTTCTGTTCAAGGGCATGACCGCGCAATATCTCTTGCGAAAAACCCATAAGGTTGAACCTGGAGACATATTGCTCGTTCATTCGGCAGCCGGTGGTGTGGGGCAGATTCTGACGCGCTGGGCTACGGCACTGGGCGCAACGGTTTTCGGCACAACCGGCTCACCGGACAAACGCGACATAGCCCTCGCAGCCGGCTGCCGGGAGGTTCTGGACCTGCGCAATCCTGAATGGCCAGAAGCGTTTCTGGCTGCTTCCGGTAAAAAGGCCCGTGTTGTCTATGATGCGATCGGCAAGGATACCTTGCTGCAATCACTGGATTGCGCAGCGCCTTTTGGTCTTGTGGTCAGTTATGGCGCGTCTTCCGGCAAGGCCCCCGCGATTGATCCGGAGCTGTTGAATAAGAAGGGGTGCCTGTATCTGACACGGCCCTCCGTTTTCCCGCATAACGCAGATCCGGATACTTTTCGCTCTAATGCAGCCGAACTTTTCGATGCCATCGCGCAGGGGGCTGTAAGAGTCGATATCGGTGCGCGCTTCAGTCTCAATGATATTGCTGTGGCTCACCGCGCGGCTGAGGAGCGCCGGGTCAAGGGAGCGATCCTTATCGTGCCGTGATGCCGCCTTCACCAAGGTAGAGACTGGTTTACGTCACGAATATGCAGGCTGGTAACACGCTGAGGCCGTTCTCTGAACTATGGAGAACAGAGAATGGCTTGAGATGGCGCAAAAGGCGATGTCGTTGCGTTTCCATGCTGATGCATGGGCTGACCCGGAACCCGTGAGAGGGGCCGGGTCAGTATAGCTATAGGGGTGCGGGCGTCCGGCTCGCCTCAGTGGCGGAAGTGGCGCACGCCGGTGAACACCATGGCGAGGCCGGCCTCATCTGCTGCTGCGATCACCTCGGCATCCCGCATGGAGCCGCCGGGCTGGATAACGGCGGTCGCGCCCGCTTCCACTGCGGCCAGCAGGCCGTCGGCGAAGGGGAAGAAGGCGTCGGAGGCCACCACGGAACCCTTGGTGAGCGGCTCGGCAAGGCCGGCGGCCTCAGCGGCGTCGATCGCCTTGCGGGCGGCGATGCGGGCCGAATCCACGCGGCTCATCTGGCCGGCACCAATGCCCACCGTCGCGCCATCCTTGGCATAGATGATGGTGTTGGACTTCACATGCTTGGCCACGCGGAAGGCGAAGCGCAGGTCCGCCAGTTCCTGCTCGGTCGGCGCACGCTTGGTCACGACCTTCAGCTCCAGATCATCGGCGCTGATATTGTCGCGGTTCTGCACCAGCAGGCCACCGGCAACAGTCTTCACCAGCAGGCCGGGCGCGCGCGGGTCGGGCAGGGCGCCGGTCAGCAGCAGGCGCAGGTTCTTCTTCGCGCCGACAATGGCGATGGCCTCTTCGGTGGCATCGGGAGCGACGATCACCTCGGTGAAGATGTCGGCCATGGCGCGGGCGGCTTCGGCATCCAGCGTGCGGTTCACGGCGATAATGCCGCCAAAGGCCGAGACCGGATCGCAGGCCAGCGCCTTGCGATAGGCCTCCTCAAGCGAGGCACCCTCGGCCACGCCGCAGGGGTTGGCGTGCTTCACAATGACCACGGCGGCGCTGCGGGCCGGGTGGAACTCGGAGACCGCCTCAAACGCGGCATCCGTATCGTTGATGTTGTTGTAGGAGAGCTGCTTGCCCTGCACCTGACGGGCGGTGGCCACACCGGGGCGGATCTCGTCCGAAGCATAGAAAGCCGCATTCTGGTGCGGGTTCTCGCCATAGCGCAGCGCCTCAATCAGCTTGCCGCCGAAAGCGCGATAGGCCGGGGCAATTTCCTTCAGTTCACGGGCGAACCAGTTGGAAATGGCGGCGTCATAGGCGGCGGTGCGGGCATAGGCCTTCTGGGCGAGGTGACGGCGCTGGGCCAGCGTGGTGCCGCCATGCTCGCGGATCTCGGCCAGAACGGCCTCATAGTCCACCGCATCCACCACCACGGCCACATCGGCGTGGTTCTTGGCCGCGCCACGGATCATGGAGGGGCCGCCAATGTCGATATTCTCGATGGTCTCGTCGAAATCGGCCTTGCGGGCGACGGTTTCCTCGAACGGATAGAGGTTCACCACCACGAGGTCGATGGGGGCGATGTCGTGTTCGGCCAGCGAGGCCTGATGGCCGGCATCGGAGCGGATGGCGAGAATGCCGCCATGCACCTTGGGATGCAGGGTCTTCACGCGGCCGTCCATCATTTCCGGGAAGCCGGTGAGCTCGGAGACATCGCGCACCGGCAAGCCGGCATCGGCCAGCGCCTTGCAGGTGCCGCCGGTGGAGACCAGCTCGACGCCGCTTTCCACCAGTGCGGTGGCGAAGGGCACGAGACCCGCCTTGTCGGACACCGAGATAAGGGCGCGGGTCACGGGACGGATATCGGCGGTCATGGTCAGGCTCCGGCATTCTGGCGCTTCCGGCCTTGGGCCGGTGGGCGCTGGGGGCGCAATCTTGCAGGTGGCCGGTCGCCTTTTCAGCGGCGATCCGGTGCTGGCGTTCGCCTATCACTATTGCGGGCGTGCCGCCAGACTCTGGAACGGGTTTCACATATGCAAAGGCCGCGTTCCTTGCGGAACGCGGCCTTTGTGTCTTCTGCCATGCCGGCCCGTTTCAGGGCCGCAGGCGCTATCAGTGGGCCTGTGCCGGTGCGGCAGGGGCCGGTGCTTCAGCCGGTGCAGCGGGAGCTTCCGGAGCCGGAGCGGCCGGTGCTTCACCCGCAGGGGCCGCTTCGGCAGGGGCTGCTTCAGCCGGCACCGCAGCAGCGGTGGGCAGGGGCTTGGGGTTGGCTGACAGCGAGTTCAGATAGGCGATCAGGTCAGCACGATCCGCAGCCTTGGGCAGGCCGGCGAAGGCCATGGAGGTGCCGGGCACTTCAGCCTTCGGATTGGTGAGGTAGGTGTTCAGCATCAGCGCATCCCACTTGCCACCATGCGCCTTCATGGCTTCCGAATATTTGAAGCCGGGGAAGGTTGCGGTCTCGCGGTCCACGACACCATAAAGCTCGGGTCCAACCTTGCTGCCCGCACCTTCCTTGAAGTTGTGGCAGGCGGCGCACTTCTTGGCGACCTTCGCGCCGCGGTCAATGGAGGCCTGCGCGAAGAGTTCCTCGATCGGAACCTCACGCGGCTTCTCTGCGGCAGCACCACCTTCCAGCACCACGATCTCGTAACCCGGACGGGCCGGAGCAGGGGAGCTGAAGAGGAAGCTTGCCGTGTAACCAATGCCGAAAACCAGCACCAGGGCTGCCACGAAACCGCTCGCAAGCTTGATCAGAAATCGAAAAACGTTCATCGGCGCTTCGCCCCTCGGACCCCTCAGTCAACACCGCCGCGCCGGATACCGGCCTTTTCGGCAGCATGTCGATGGCACGCGCGCGGGCTCACCCACGCAAGTTGGAACGACACTAAGCACTTTGATTGCAGCCGCGCAACCCGTATTAAGGTGCATCATCAAAGCCATCACACGGTTCGCTGGCCTTGCGTGGGCGGTGGTGATACCGGAGCGTGGGCACCTCACATCATTCGGCCGGGCACGCTTATGTCTGCTATGTCTACACTTGTTCTGATTCCAGCACGTATGGCGGCCTCCCGTCTGCCGGGCAAGCCTCTGGCCGATGTGGGCGGACGACCCATGATCGTGGAGGTGGCGCGGCGCGCGGTCGCAGCCGGCATAGGGCGGGTCGCGGTGGCGACCGATACGCCGGAAATCGCGGATGTGGTGCGGGCCGCAGGGTATGAGGCGGTGATGACCCGCGCCGACCATCCTTCCGGATCAGACCGTATCCATGAGGCTCTGGGCGCACTGGACCCGAACGGTCAGGTGCAGTTTATCGTGAATGTGCAGGGCGATCTGCCCACCATTGCCCCTGAAACCATCCGGCGCGCCCTTGCGCCGCTGGCGGCGGAGCAGGTGGATATCGCCACGCTGGCCGCCGAGATCCGCGAGCCGGGCGAACGCACAGACCCTAATGTGGTGAAGGTGGTTGGCTCGCCCATCGCGCCCGGCCTTCTGCGCGCGCTGTATTTCACCCGCGCCACGGCCCCGCACGGCGAGGGGCCGCTCTATCATCACATCGGTCTTTATGCCTATCGCCGGGCGGCTCTGGAGCGTTTCGTGGCTCTGCCGCCCTCACCGCTGGAGCAGCGCGAGAAGCTGGAGCAGTTGCGCGCGCTGGAAGCCGGCATGCGCATTGATGTCGCGGTGGTGGATGGGGTGCCGCTGGGCGTGGATACGCCCGAGCATCTGGAGCGCGCCCGCGCCGTGCTGGCAGCCGAGGCCGTGGGCTGATAGCGCTTCTTGTCCCAGAGCAGCGACATGTGAGCCAGACACTGGAACTGTGACAGGCCGTTCGAGTGCTGCCCCCGCTTCGGCTTTTTCATGGAGCCGGAACAGGAAAACGGCTTTGCAAATGGTGCAGATGCGCGGAACGGGTTCTCCCGGCACCGGCTTCGGAGTAAGGCTTCAGGGCAGATGCGCCCTTGGGCGCTTTTCGCAAGACGTAATCAATATGTAACGGGCCGGTATTGCCGGCGTGAAGATGAGGGCATGGTCGTGACGGAACAATCCAGCAGGCGGCGCATCACCTTTCAGGGCGAACCGGGGGCCAACTCCCATATTGCCTGTCAGGATGTGTTTCCCCAGCATGAGGTCGTGCCCTGCGCCACCTTTGAGGATGCCTTCGCGCAGGTGGAAAGCGGCGCGGCTGAGCTGGCCATGATTCCCATCGAGAATTCGGTGGCGGGCCGGGTGGCGGATATTCACCATCTGATGCCCCGTTCCAGCCTGCATATTGTGGGGGAATATTTCCTGCCGCTCTCTCACCAGCTTCTGGGGGTAAAGGGGGCCAGCCTCGCCACGCTCAAGACCGCGCAAAGCCATGTGATGGCGCTGGGCCAGTGCCGCAAGGCCATCCGCACCCTGAACCTGCGCGCTGTGACCGCGGCCGACACCGCCGGTTCCGCCCGCGAGATCGCCGAGGCGGGAGATGTGACGCGCGCCGCGATTGCCTCGCGCCTTGCAGCCGAAATCTATGGCCTTGAGATTCTCTCCGAGAATATCGAGGACGAGAAGCACAACACCACGCGCTTTATCATCCTTTCCCGCGATGGACACTGGGCGAAGGCCGGCAACGGGCCGGTGGTGACAACACTGGTGTTCCGTGTCCGCAACGTGCCGGCGGCGCTCTACAAGGCGATGGGCGGTTTCGCCACCAATGGCGTGAACATGACCAAGCTGGAATCCTATCAGATGGATGGCCGCTTCACCGCGACCCAGTTCTATGCCGATATTGACGGCCACCCCGATGACCGCCCGGTGAAGCTGGCGCTGGAGGAACTGGCCTTCTTCTCGCGCGAGGTGCGCATTCTCGGTGTCTATGAAGCCAGCCCGTTCCGGGCCGAGATCGACGCCAGCTGAGGCGGCTGAAAAGAACCGCTTGCCGTGAGCCCCTTGTGCCTGCCTCCGACCTTTGGGTCATCAATGGGATGGGGTAGAAGTGGGAGGCAGAAGTGGGCGCCGGCAATGCGGTTGCAAGACGTGGTGGGGGATGCAGGCCCGTCCATGCTGGTGGTGGCCGGGTGTGCGCCATCTCAGCCTGAGCCGCAAGCACACCGGCCCGGCGGCGATGTGCGTGCTTGTGCCGGTTGGCGCGTGCCTAAGACGGAGCCAAGGGCCTTATCTGTGCTGCGGCTGTTGCGGGTTCGCGCGCTCCCCATCCAGAAAGGCCTGCACAAGGTGGCGGGCAATCGCTTCCGGCCCCGGCACGAAGATGCCCTCGGGGTGGGTGCCGTTCACCATGCTCATCACCTCATCGCGGGTGAACCAGCGCACGTCCTCCAGCTCTGCCGGGTCCATCGTGATGGTTTCACTGACCGCCTCGGCGATGCAGCCAATCATCAGGGACATCGGGAACGGCCAGGGCTGGCAGGCCAGATAGCGGACATTAGCGGTCTGGATGCCGGCTTCCTCGCGCGTCTCGCGGCGCACGGCTTCCTCAAATGTCTCGCCCGGTTCCACGAATCCGGCAAGGCAGCTGTACATGCCGGGGCGAAAATGCGGGGAGCGGCCCAGCAGGCAGCGCTCACCCTCGACCACCAGCATGATGACGGCCTGATCTGTCCTTGGAAAATGCTGGCCGCCACATGAGGGGCAATCCCGCCGCCAGCCGGAATCCGCCATCTGGGTGCGTGCGCCGCAATTGGAGCAGAAACGGTGCCGGCCATGCCATGCCAGCAAGGCCTTGGCGCAGGCCAACCCTCCCAGCATCCCTGCGGGCAGCAGCCCTTCTGCCGCTATGGCGCGCAGCCCCTGCACCACCAGCCCCGCGCCTTCCAGTTCTTCCACCCGGGCCGGATCGAACGAGAAGGCGAAGCGTGGTGCTCCTTCCTCCAGCCCGAGGAAAATCGGCTTGCCCCGGCTCCATGCTCGCGCCTCTTCCACCGGGAAATACAGTTCGCCTGCCGATTTCAGCGCGACCATCTCACCGCCCAGCAGGCAGGCGCGGGCGCGCGAATCGTCCAGCAGGTCCGTGGCCTGCGGACGCAGATGGGCGGCTCTTTCAAACGCGCTATGAGTATAGGCAAGTGGCGGCAGACTGGCAGCGGGCGCGCCGGTTTCAGGCTGGTGCAGGGCAGACATGGGGACCGCAGGCATGGGGAACCACGATTGGCGCAAGGCCGGGAGGGGGTAGGGAAGCAGTTCCGCAAAAAGTCGCATGCTCTGCATAGGGTGGCAAGCGGCGGTGTCATCCCTCTCCTCCAGCCCGGTTCACGTCACCTTGATGTGTCGGCGCACATTGCACCTGCCGGGGAAAGACATAAGTAAGGGGGTGAGGGTGCCCTGCGTGCCCATGAGGAAACAGAACCGGCCTTTGCCGGGCCAGCCTTCAGGGATGAAGCGGCGCCCGCATGGCCGCCTGAGCGGAGCGTTGGATGCACTCGTCCCCCGAAACCATTTACGGCACCACCATTGTTTCCGTCCGCAAGGGCAACCGCGTCGCCATCGCAGGCGATGGGCAGGTGTCGCTGGGCCAGACCATCCTCAAGGGCAATGCCCGCAAGGTGCGTCGCCTTGGCCGGGGCGATGTGATCGGCGGTTTCGCGGGCGCGACGGCAGATGCCTTCACCCTGTTCGAGAGGCTGGAAGCCAAGCTGGAGCAGTATCCCGGCCAGCTTCAGCGCGCGAGCGTGGAACTGGCGAAGGACTGGCGCACGGACCGCTATCTTCGCCGCCTTGAGGCGATGATGATCGTGGCTGATGCCTCCATCACCCTCGTGCTCACCGGCACCGGCGATGTGCTGGAGCCGGAGCAGGGGGTCACCGCCATCGGTTCCGGCGGCATGTATGCACTGGCTGCCGCGCGTGCGCTGGTGGACCGGGAGGATGACCCGGAGGTGATCGCCCGTCGCGCGCTGGAGATTGCAGCAGATATCTGCGTCTACACCAACCGCAACATCACGCTGGAAGCCATCTCGGCCTGAGACTGCCAGAAGGCCGTTTCCGAGACAGCGCCCTGAGACCGACCGAATAAAGAGAAGCCATCCGCCATGAGCGACTTTTCCCCGCGCGAGATCGTTTCCGAGCTCGACCGCAACATTGTGGGCCAGACCAAGGCCAAACGCGCCGTGGCCATCGCCCTGCGCAATCGCTGGCGGCGTCAGCAACTGGATGACAAGCTGCGCGAGGAGGTTCTGCCCAAGAACATCCTGATGATCGGCCCCACCGGTGTCGGTAAGACCGAAATCTCCCGTCGCCTTGCCCGCCTCGCCGGTGCACCCTTCCTGAAGGTGGAGGCCACCAAGTTCACCGAGGTGGGCTATGTGGGCCGTGATGTGGAGCAGATCGTGCGTGATCTGGTCGAGGTCGGCATCGGCCTCGTGAAGGAGAACAAGCGCAAGGATGTGCAGGCGAAAGCCCATCTGGCTGCCGAGGAGCGGGTGCTGGATGCGCTGGTGGGGGCCAATGCCTCTGCCGCCACGCGCGATTCCTTCCGCAAGCGCCTGCGCAGCGGTGAACTGGACGACAAGGAAGTGGAGATCGAGGTTTCCGCCGGCAATGCAGGCCTGTCCATGTTCGAGATTCCCGGCATGCCGGGTGGCGGCCAGATGGGCGCGATCTCACTGGGCGACATGCTGGGCAAGGCGCTGGGTGGACGCACCAAGACCCGCAAGGTCACGGTGAAGGAAGCCCACCCCCTGCTGATGACCGAGGAAGCGGATAAGCTCATCGATCAGGACGCCACCGTGCAGGATGCGATTTATGCCGTGGAAAATCACGGCATCGTCTTCCTCGACGAGATCGACAAGATCGCCGGCCGCGAGGGGCGCTCGGGCGCGGATGTCTCGCGCGAGGGGGTGCAGCGCGACCTGCTGCCGCTGATCGAGGGCACCACGGTTTCCACCAAGCATGGCCCGGTGAAGACAGACCATATCCTCTTCATCGCCTCGGGCGCGTTCCATGTCTCGAAGCCCTCGGACCTGCTGCCGGAGCTTCAGGGCCGCCTGCCCATTCGCGTGGAGCTGGAAGCCCTGACGCGGGCTGATTTCGTGCGCATCCTGAATGAGACCGAAGCCAGCCTCGTCAAGCAGTCGATCGCGCTGATGGGCACGGAAGGCGTGACGCTGGAGGTGACATCCGACGCCGTGGAGGCCATTGCCGATGCTGCGGTGGAGGTGAACTCCAATGTCGAGAACATCGGTGCGCGCCGCTTGCAAACGGTGATCGAGCGGGTGCTGGATGATCTTTCCTTCACCGCGCCGGACCGTTCGGGCGAGACCATCGTGATCGACGCCGAATATGTGCGTTCGCGCGTGGCGGACCTCGCCCGCAATGCAGATCTCAGCCGCTTCATTCTCTGAATACGGCTGAAAATGAAACAAGCAGGGATGGCGCGCCAGTTGCGGCTGTGGCATCCCTGACCGACCATTGTGCCGGAGCTGATCCATGCCGCATCTGATTGTCGAATATACGAACAACATCGGCCAGACCTGCACCCCGCAGATGCTGCGCATCCTGAACTCGGCGCTCATGACCTCCGGCCAGTTTGATGAGCCGGCGATCAAGAGCCGCGCGGTGGTGGTAGACACCTTTGCTGTCGGCACCTCCACGGAGGAAGAGCGCGGCTTCGTGGCTGTCCGGCTCTGCATTCTCAGTGGGCGCACACCAGAGCAGAAGAAACAGCTCTCCGATATTCTCCACGAGGCGCTGGAGAAGGCCTTCCTGCCGAGCCGCATTCACACCCAGATCACGGTTGAGATTCGCGACATGGACCGGGCCTCCTATGGCAAGGCCATGTATGAGGCCGCGGGCTGAACGGCTTTTAACCGGGCGCGTGGCAGGCAGGATGTTTCGGGCAAGGCCGTGTGGTCCTGTTGAGGTGCGCTTCGCGCGGGCCAGCGTGGCCTTCATGCCGTGGGTGGGCGTGTCCGCAGCAGCCGGTGGATTGCCAGTGCCGAGATGAAGGCGAAAGCCCCGGCGGTGAAAAGCGCATAGGAAAAACTCTGCGCGAAAACCAGCCGCGCCTGCTCCAGCGTTTCTGCCTGCATGCCTGCCGAAAGCCCGGAAAGAAGCTGCGGCCAGTCTCCCGCCGCGATGGCATCCGCCTGTGAGGGAGCGTTGGTGCAGCTCTGTGCCCCTTCGCAGCGGCCCATCATGATGGCGCGGATCATCGTGGCGAGAATGCCCGAGAGCACCGCGAAGCCCAGCAAAATGCCGGACATGCGTGCGGTGGTGCTGAGGCCGGAAGCCATGCCCGCCCGCTCTCGCGGAACCACGCTCATGATGGCTTTTTGCGTTTCGCCATTCAGCAGGCCGCCGCCACTGCCGATCAGCACCATGCCGGGCATGATGAGCGCCCATGAGGCGCTCTGCGCCCCCAGTCCCGCCAGCAGATTGCCCGCGCCGGTCACGCACATTCCCAGAACAAGGATCTGCGGCGAGCTGAGAAAGCGGGCGAGATAACGCCCCACATAAGGAAAGACCAGCATGGCAAGGGCGAAGGGCAGCATGGAGAAGCCGGCCACAACGGCGGCGCGCCCCAGCCCGTTCAGCAACAGCAGGGGCAGAAGGGATGCCATCACCTGCGCGCAGGTGGCATAGGCGAACATGGCCCACACCCCGCCCACAAGCCGGGGGTCACGGAACATCCGCACATCCAGCATCGGTTGCCTCTGCGCACCTTCCACACGGATGAAGGCGAGCAGCGCGCAGAGGCCGATGGCAAAGCCGGTGAGCGAGACCGGGGCGGTCCAGCCCTGGGCCTGCCCCTGTACCAGCCCCCAGGTGAGGCCGAACATGGCGGAGGTGAACAGTATGATCCCCGGTGGGTCCAGTCGCCGCTCGGCTTCACCGTGGGATTCCGTGATGAACAGCATCACGGCAAGCCCAAGCGCCGTGCAGATGGGGATATTCACGAAGAAAGCCCAGCGCCAGCCGAGATAGTGGTCGATAAAACCGCCCAACACAGGGGAGAGCACCATGGTCAGCCCCATGATGCCACCCCAGATCGCCCATGCGCGATTGCGTTCCGCTTCCTTGTGAAAGGTGTGTCCGATGATGGCCAGCGCCGGGGCCAGCAGGAAGGCGGCACCCATGCCCTGAAAAGCCCGCGCCAGATAAAGCGCCCGCGGCGAGGGGGCGAGGCCGCATACAAGTGAGGCCAATATGAAAACGCCGATGCCGCACAAAAACACCCGCTTGCGCCCGAACCTGTCCGATATGGCACCGGCTGGCAGCAGCAGCGAGGCGAAGCACAGCACATAGGCGCTCACCACCCACTGGATATCCGCAAAGCTGGCTCCGAAATCGCGGGCGATGGTGGGCAGCACCATGGCGACGATATTGGTGTCCAGCACCGTCATGGCGCAGCCGGTGGAGGCCGTCAGCAACACAAGGAGCGGCGGGATGCTGCGGGTGCGGCGGATCTCAAGGGTTTGGGCGTGCTGGGTCACAACTTTTCGCAAGGCTTGTGGCGGGTGCCCTGAGCTGGGAGACGATCTCCTGTGCGCAAGGCATCGGCGCGGTATCAGACGAAAGCCTGCCGGCGGTCCCTGACCGGGCGGATGGCCTTGAGGGAGATTGAAGGCCATCCGGTATTTTTATTCATTTGCGGTTTTTTGCCTCTTTATTAGTTTGAAGCGAATAATGAAGGGGCGGGTATGGAACTGCGGCATCTGAGATATTTCGTGGTGCTGGCGCAGGAGCTGCATTTCGCGCGGGCGGCGGAAAAGCTGAACATCGCGCCCTCCACCCTCACGGTTCAGATTCAGGAAATTGAACGCCGCCTGTCCGCCTCCCTTCTGGCGCGCACCAAGCGCAGTGTGCGCTTGACCCCGGCGGGCGAAATTTTCCTGAAAGAGGCGCGCACCGTTCTGGCCCAGTTCGAGAAGGCGGAGGCCGCAGGCCGGCGTGCGGGGCGCGGTGAGATCGGGCGGGTCGAGATCGGCTATGTGGGCTCGGCCGCCTATGCCGGTGTGCTGCAGGACCAGATCCGCCGTTTCTCGAATGCCTGGCCTGGCGTGCATTTGCATGCGGCAGAACTGCCGATGGAGGAACTGCCGCTTCTGATTGATACGGGGCAGGTCGATATCGGCTTCGTGCGTCTGCCGATGTCTCTACCTGGCAGCCTGCGCACGCATGTCCTTTTGCGCGACTATTTCTGCCTCGCCTTGCCGGCCCGTCATGCGCTGGTGGGGTCGTCGCAAGAGCCCATCAGCCCCGCGCTTCTGGCCAATGAGGCTTTTATCTCACCCGAGCAGCAGGCCGGCACCTATGAGGTGGCCCGGCGCGGGCATTTTGCGCCCCAGATTGTTTCTGCGCCCGGCAGCCTACTGGCTGTGCTCACTCAGGTTTCGGTGGGGGCCGGAGTTTCAGTGGTGCCCAGCATTGTGCGCCATGTGGTGCACCTGCCGGAAGTGGCATTCCGTCCTCTCGCCGGAGAGCCCATCCTCTCGGAGGTCGCGGCAGTTTTTCGCGCGCAGGAGGATGCGCCGGCGGTTTCCCATTTCGTGGGCCAACTGCTGGACGCACCGCTGCTCACTGTGCATGCGCAGGAATGGAAGGAGGGGTGAGGGTGCCGGGTTCAGCCCGGCATCGCCCCAAACCGGGTTGCCTCAGCGCACCCGGTTTGTGCCCTGCGCCTCGCGGGTCCGCATGAAGGTCCACACCACGCGGCGGGTTTCCGGCAGATCACCCGCCAGCACCAGCTGGGAGGTGCGGCGCGGGCCGGTTGGGCCGGCCAGATAGATGCTCTCCTCGATGATGACCGGCATGGTGGGCGCGGCAAAGGCCCATGCCTCGCCATTGGGCAGGCAGAGCAGAACCGTGTGCGGATCATCAAACCGCTCTACCGAGACGGTGGGATGCAGGTGAAAGCGTATGGCGAAGGGGGTGATGGGAGCGTCCGGCTCTGCCCGTGCACTGCCATCGGCCGGCAGCAGCATGTCTTCCCCGTCCAGCCGGCTGCCATCTTCCGCCAGCCGCCATGAGCGCCTGTGGATGACGCCGAATTCCTCGCGGTATCCATCATGGCTGGCGCGCAGCAATATGGCGTCGTTGCGGCTGCCGCGCTGCACATCCACATCCGTTGGCCCCTCGATAACGGGGGCACCGAACCACGCATTCAGGCGTGGGCCCTGCAGGAAGTGGCAGGATGAGGTGTCGGCCAGAACCATGGTGGAATGCGCCGCACTGGCCCGCGCCACCTGTCGCCACACATCGCGGTTCACGGCGGCCATGCCGCAATTCACCACAAGCTGGTTGCGACCGGAGGAAAACTCGAACGAGAGGCAGCTCGCATGCGCCTCCCGGCTCAGGGAGAAGGGCGGTGGCGTGCCGGTATCGGCAATGAGAACGCTGCCGGCAGCATCGAGGCGCTGATAGCCGCTATAGGGGGCATTGGAGACCGGCGCACCGCGCGCATCATCGAAGGAAAGAATGGTGGCGAGCTGGTCGCCCGCCGTCAGACCCATGCCGTGGAAATGGGCGAAAGCGCCATCCCCGTGCCGGAAGAAGCGCAGCATGGGCATCATCCGGTCCATGGCGTTCATCAGTGCGGGCGGGGCAGGCAGGTTGCGTGCGGTATAGGATTGCAGCAGGGGTAACAGGTCGAGCAGCAGCTCGATCAGCATGCCGGGATTGCGGTTGAGCGGGCCGCCATCGGGCAAAATCTGCCGGTCGAGTTCCTCTTCCAGCCGGCGCTGGGCGGCGCGCAGCAGGCGCGGCTGGTCAGACATGCACAGCCCGGCGAAGACCAGTGCGGTGAGTGCCTGAAGACGCGGATAGCCATCCTCCACCTGGTTCAGCATGCGCCGCAACTGGCGCACCTGCCGGGTGAGGGAGCGGATGAAGCGGCGGTAGAAGTCCAGCTCCGCGTCCTGAAGGATGAAGGTGGCCTGGGTGAGCCAGGACATGACCCGGCGGGCGCAAACCTCCGGCTGGGCCGCGATGTCGCGGGCGGTGCCGGTGCCGCGCATCCAGTCGCCCACCAGCGCGCGGGCGTTGGCGCGGGCGATGGTGGTGCCGGCGGCGCGCAGATGGCGCAGCCAGCCAAAGCCGTGCAGCGCCTGCGCCCACTCCTCGGAAGGGGGATCAAGCTCGAACACGCTGCGCCCGTTGAGGGAAATTGTTTTGCCGGCAAAAGCAAAGCGGCCGGAATAGATCTCGCTGGCCTGATCCGCATCGGCGGTGCGCAGATCCTGAGGGGCGATGAGCAGGCGCTCGGGTACGGGCACGGAGACATAGGCCAGCGCCAGCGCGCTGCCGGACAGGCTTTCACGCAGCGCGCGGGCCTCCGCCTTCCCCAGCAGGGTCGCCAGTCGCAGGCGCTCGGCAAGGCTGTCTCGGCTCACGCGGATCCCCGTTCCAGGCGAAAGTCTGGGCGCGGTGGAATGGAAGCGCCCCGCCAGTCCATGCCACATGGATATGCCCGTCCTCTTCACATCATGAAAAGAGACGGTTCCATGTCGGGGTCAGATCATCTGCTGATCTGGCCGCATGATTCCGCCCCCGGCTTTCATGCAGGCCCGCACGGCGAAACGCGTTCGCCAGTCTGGACTTGCACAGGTCCGCACAGCAGGCTTTGCCTGCCCCGCGGACCCACAGGGGCGGCAAGCTTACGGGATGCGTTCGAGGCGGGCGGCGAAGAAGCCGTCGAGGCCGGAGCGTTCCGCCTCATCAAACATCCAGTGACTCGCTAGAGTGCGCACATCACCTTGAGGAGTTATGAACGCGGCGACAGCTTCCACTGCCTTTGCGTTATCATGGCGGGCCAGTTCCTCGGCGCGCACCGGGCGGCGGCGCAGATCCTTGCGGGCCTTGAGCAGGCGCTCGATCTGCTCCTCGCCTTCCTCCGGCTCCAGAGAACAGGTGGAATAGACCAGCACGCCGCCCGGCTTCAGCAGGTCTGCCGCATGGTTCAGCAGGCGGGCCTGAAGGGCGGCAAGTGTGGCGATATCCCCCGGCCGCTTGGTGAGGGCGATATCCGGATGGCGACGCAGCGTGCCGGTGGCGGTGCACGGAGCATCGAGCAAAATGGCATCGAACGGCCCGCCTACAAAAGCGCCCGCATCCCCTTCCAGCACGCGGGCCTTGAGGTTCAGGCGGTCCAGATTTTCCTGCAAACGCCTGAGGCGGATGGCTGAGCGGTCCAGCGCCGTAACGCGCCCGCCAGCCTGCACCAGCTGGGCGGTCTTGCCTCCGGGGGCGGCACACAAATCCGCGACGTCACGGCCGGAAACATCGCCCAGCAGGCGCGCGGGCAGAGCGGCGGCGGCATCCTGCACCCACCATTCACCCTCCGCGAAGCCGGGCAGGTTGCGCACCGCGCCGGCCTGAAGAACGCGCACCGTACCGGTGGGCAGAACCGTACCCGAAAGGGCCTCCGCCCATTTGTCCGGGTCGGATTTCACGGTGATATCTAGCGGCGGTTCCACGCGGTGCATGGCACTGATGGCGCGGGCGGTCTCTTCGCCCCACTGGGTGGTCCAGCGGGTGCGCAGCCAGTCTGGCGTATCGGTCATGAAGGGGTCGATGCCCTCCAGAAGCTGCTCCTTCTCGCGGGTCAGCCGGCGCAGAACGGCATTCACCAGCCCGGCGAACCCGGCGGTGCTGCGGTCCTGCCGCGCGACATCGACGCTGAGGCCAACGGCAGCATGGTCCGGCACATCCATGTAGAGGATCTGAGTTGCGCCCACGAGCAGAACGGCTTCCAGCCGGGGCGAGCCCTTCGGCAGGCCGCGCTCCAGCAGGCGGCCAAGCACGGTGCGCAGGGTGCCGATTCGGCGCAGGGCCGTGGCGAGGATATGGAAGGCGAGAGCGCGGTCGCGCGTTTCCAGCTTGTCGGAGAGGCCATCCAGCGCCTCTTCCAGCCCCGCGCCATGCGTGAGAATCTGGTCCAGCGCCTCAACGGCGAGGGCGCGTGCGGGCAGGCCGGCAGGGGCAGGCGTGCGGGCAGGGCGGTCACTGCGCTGTGCGGGGCGGGTGTCATTGCCGCGGGGCGGCTGGGAGCGGGGGGGATGAGGGCGTTTCGAGGTCATGCCCGTGATAGAGCACGAACCGCGCCCGTGCGCCATGGAGACTGGAGCAGATCCAGCCTGCATCTGCATTTTGTGGTGCAGGGCGGGATTGATCTGGAAGAAGTGAAATATGACATGGCGGGGGCGGGGGAGTGTTGCCCCGCTGGCCGGTTGCGGCTATGCAGGCCCACCAGTGTTTCGCGCGCTTTTCAACATGCTGCGCCTGGGCGGCCTTTCGGGGCCCACCGCGTGCAAGGGTTCAACGGGATGTTCCGCATCTTCACCTTCAGCTGCTTCATGTCGTGCGCCACGTCGCGCTCTGGAGCGCCTCGCCGGCGAAAATGACACCCGTCCGGGTGGTCGCCGGAGGCCTTGAGCCTGCGTCGTCCGCCTTCTCCGCCCGAAAACCCCTCCTTCAGGAAAGGCACGAGCGATGGCTCGGCTGGTCATGAAGTTCGGCGGCACCTCTGTCGCCAATATTGATCGTATCCGTAATGTGGCGCGCCATGTGAAGCGCGAGGTCGAGGCCGGCTATCAGGTGGCCGTCGTGGTCTCTGCCATGTCCGGCAAGACCAATGAACTGGTCGGCTGGTGCAAGGAAGCCGACCCGCTCTATGACGCGGCCGAATATGACGCCGTGGTCGCCTCGGGCGAGCAGGTCACCTCCGGCCTTCTGGCCATTGCGTTGCGTGAACTGGGCCTTTCCGCCCGCTCATGGCAGGGCTGGCAGGTTCCGATCCTGACCGATGGCGCCCATGGTTCGGCCCGCATCATGGATGTGGATGCCACTCGTCTTGGTGCGGCGCTGGATGAGGGACAGGTGGCGGTGCTTGCCGGCTTCCAGGGCATCCATGCCGAAAGCGGGCGCATCACCACGCTGGGCCGGGGTGGCTCGGATACCAGCGCGGTGGCGGTGGCGGCGGCCCTGAAGGCCGAGCGCTGCGATATCTATACCGATGTGGACGGGGTCTACACCACCGATCCGCGCGTCGTGTCCAAGGCGCGGCGTCTGGAAAAGGTGGCCTTCGAGGAAATGCTGGAGATGGCTTCGCTGGGTGCGAAGGTGCTTCAGGTTCGCTCGGTGGAGCTCGCCATGGTTCATAATGTGCGCACCTTCGTGCGCTCCAGCCTCATCGACCCGGATGCGCCGGAAGCGCATGTGGTGGAGCAGGCCGGCACGCTGATTTGTGATGAGGAAGAGATCATGGCAAGCCAGATGGAATCGCAGGTGGTGACCGGCATCGCCTTCGCCAAGGATGAAGCCCAGATTTCCATCCGTGGCGTGGAAGACAAGCCCGGTATTGCCGCCGCTGTCTTCATTCCGCTCGCGGATGCCCACATCAATGTGGACATGATTGTCCAGACCACGTCTGCCGACGGGTTCACGGACATCACTTTCACCCTGCCCACCGCCGATTTCGAGCGGGCCAAGGCGGTGGTGGAAAAGCTGCGCGAGACCATGCAGTTCCGTGAATTGCAGGGCGATACAGAGGTCACCAAGGTGTCCGTCATCGGCATCGGCATGCGTTCGCATGCGGGCGTAGCGTCGCAGGCCTTCGGGGCTCTGGCGGCCAAGGGGATCAACATCCGGGCCATCACCACGTCCGAGATCAAGGTCTCCTTCCTGATCGACTCCGCATATACCGAGCTTGCAGTCCGGACTCTGCATTCGCTATACGGGCTGGACAGCTGAGGTCGGGCCGGGCCATCCCGGATTGATATGACCTGACGGGATGCCGGCATCTGGTGCCGGTACCCGACGGGTCTGGCCTTTTCTGATGGATAAGGATGCGGCCGATGCGTGGCACGCTCGGCGGTCCCCGCGTCCTGCTTCGTCGTCTCCGTGAGGTGATGGCCGAGCCTGAGAACGCGCAGGATCGCCTCGACAAGATCGTTGTTCTGATCGCTGCCAACATGGTGGCGGAAGTCTGCTCGGTCTATGTGCTGCGCGTGGATGCGACCCTTGAGCTCTACGCGACCGAGGGCCTGAAGTCCGACGCGGTGCACCGCACTGTCATGCGCGTGAGCGAGGGCCTTGTGGGCTATGTGGCGCGTGAGGCGCGCCCGCTGGCGCTTTCTGATGCGCAGGCCCATCCCGAATTCGCCTACCGCCCCGAAACGGGCGAGGAAATCTACAATTCATTCCTCGGCGTGCCGATCCTGCGCGCGGGCAATACGCTCGGCGTGCTGGTGGTGCAGAACCGTGCCCGGCGCACCTATACGGACGAGGAAATCGAGGCGCTCCAGACCACCTCCATGGTTCTGGCGGAAATGATCGCCTCAGGCGAACTCACCGCGCTGGCACTGCCCGGGGCAGAGCCGGCGGTGCGTCGCCCCCTGCACCTGAAGGGCGTGGCACTGGCTGATGGTCTGGGCCTTGGCCATGTGGTGCTGCACGAACCGCGCGTGACCGTGACCAACGTCATCGCCGATGATGTGCCACACGAAACCGCCCGGCTCGATTCCGCCATCAACAAGCTGCGTCATTCGATTGACCGGCTGCTGGAAGATGACGGTCTCGGCTCTCCCGGCGAGCATCGCGAGATTCTCGAAGCCTATCGCATGTTCGCCCATGACCGGGGCTGGATCCAGAAGATGCGTGAGGCGGTGCTCTCCGGCCTCACTGCTGAAGGCGCGGTGGAACGGGTGCAGTCCGACACCCGCGCCCGCATGATGCGCGCTTCCGACCCCTATCTGCGTGAGCGCCTGCACGATCTCGATGATCTGGCGAACCGGCTGCTGCGTGAACTGATGGGTCGTGACAAGCTGGCGGCACGGGCGGAACTGCCTGAGAATGCCGTCATCGTTGCGCGCAATATGAGCCCGGCGGCGCTGCTGGATTACGACCGCACCAAAGTGCGCGGCCTTGTGCTGGAAGAGGGCGGCACCACCAGCCATGTCACCATCGTTGCGCGGGCGCTGGGTATCGCTGCGGTGGGGCAGGTGGACAATGTCACCGGCCTTGCCGATTCCGGTGATCCGGTGATCGTGGACGGGCAGGCGGGTGAAGTGCATATGCGCCCGCCCGGCGATGTGGAATCCGCCTATGCCGAGAAGGTGCGCTTCCGCGCCCGCCGGCAGGCCCAGTATGCCGCCCTGCGCAATATCCCTTCGGTGACGAAGGACGGGGTGGAGATCAAGCTGCTGCTGAATGCCGGCCTGCTGGTTGATCTGCCCCATATGGACGAAACCGGAGCGGCGGGCATCGGCCTGTTCCGCACCGAGCTGCAATTCATGATTGCCTCGGCATTTCCGCGTATTTCCGAGCAGCTCAAGCTGTATCGCGCGGTGCTGGATGCTGCGGGCAGCCGTCCGGTGACCTTCCGCACACTGGATATCGGCGGCGATAAAGTGCTGCCCTATATGCGGACGGTTGAAGAAGAAAACCCCGCGCTTGGCTGGCGCGCCATCCGTCTTGGGCTGGACCGGCCGGGTTTGCTGCGCTCACAGCTGCGCGCCTTGCTGCGGGCGGGCGCCGGGCGCGAATTGCGCCTGATGTTCCCCATGGTGGCGGCGGTGGAGGAATTCGATCAGGCCCGTGCCATTGTCGAGCGCGAGCTGACCCATCTGCGCAAGCATGGTCACGGCATGCCCGAACGGGTGTTCGTGGGCGTGATGCTGGAAGTGCCCTCGCTTCTGCTGCAACTGGATGAAATCCTGCCCCGTGTGGACTTCCTCTCGGTCGGCTCGAACGATCTGGTGCAGTTCCTGTTCGCGGCGGATCGCTCCAATATTCGGGTTTCGGATCGCTTTGATCCCCTCTCCCGGCCGGCCTTGCGGGCGTTCCGCATGGTGGCGGATGCAGGCGTGCGTCACAACAAGCCGATCACCCTGTGCGGGGAGCTGGCTTCGCGGCCTCTGGAGGCTGTGGCGCTGGCGGCCCTGGGCTATCGCTCCTTGTCCGTCTCTCCGGCCTCGCTTGGTCCCGTGAAGGCGACCCTTCTGGATCTGGATGTGTCCGCAGCCCGCCAACTGCTGCTGCCGTTGCTGGATGACCCGACCTGCACGACAGATATCCGCGCCTCTCTGCGGGCTTTTGCTCAGGCGCAGGGCCTGCCTCTCTGACCGGGCCATGCCCGGCAACATGCGATGACAATGGATCTGCCTTTCGCCAAGCTTGATCAGCTCGTGGCCCGCCACGCCGAGATCGAGGCCGCCCTCGCCCATGGTGCCGAGGGTGATGAATATGTCCGCCTTGGTCGTGAGTTCTCCGATCTCTCCCCCTTGGTGGAGCAGGTGCAGGCGCTGAGAGGTGCCGTGCGCGATCTGGACGGTGCACGCGAGCTGCTGGCCGATTCCGCATCCGACCCGGAAATGAGCGCTCTTGCCGAGGCTGAAGTGGCGCGGCTGGAAGAGCAGATCGAGGCGCAATCCCATGCGGTGCGCCTCGCCTTGCTGCCGAAGGACGCAATGGATGAGCGCGGCGTCATCCTTGAGGTGCGCGCCGGCACGGGCGGGGATGAGGCGGCGCTGTTCGCCGGCGACCTCTACCGCATGTATGGACGCTATGCCGCTGAGCATGGCTGGGCCGTGGAGGTGCTTTCCGAAAGTGAGGGCACCATGGGCGGCTTCAAGGAAATCATTGCGGCCGTGCAGGGGCGCGGGGCCTATGCCCGCCTCAAGTTCGAGAGCGGCGTGCACCGGGTGCAGCGCGTGCCGGAAACGGAAAGCGGCGGACGCATCCACACGTCCGCCGCCACGGTCGCCGTGCTGCCAGAGGCGGAAGAGGTTGATTTCCAGATCAATGAATCCGAGCTGCGCATTGATGTGTTCCGGGCGCAGGGCGCAGGTGGCCAGCATGTGAACAAGACCGAGAGTGCGGTGCGCATCACGCATCTGCCCACGGGCACGGTGGTCGCGGTGCAGGACGATCGGTCCCAGCACCGCAACCGCGCCCGTGCGATGGACCTTCTGCGCGCCCGTCTGCTGGATGAGGAGCGCCTGAAGGCCGAGGCCGGCCGCGCCGCAGAGCGCAAGGGGCAGGTGGGGTCCGGCGACCGCTCAGAACGCATCCGCACTTACAACTACCCGCAAGGCCGGGTGACGGACCATCGCATCAACCTCACCCTCTACAAGCTGGAGGAAGTGATGGCGGGCATTGCACTGGATGAGATCATCAGCGCCCTGTTGACGGAGCATCAGGCTGCGTTGCTGGCGGCACAGGATCATGGTTGAACACCTGGATGACGATGCAGGCACGGCGCAGGGCCATCAGGGTGGTCGCACGGCACCATTACAGCTGGGGCGACAGTTTATGAGAGATGCGCGTGATATGCGGGCCCTGCGCCGGCAGATGGGGTCGGAGCTTGCCGTTTCCGGCGTCAGCGCCCCCGAGCTGGAAGCCCGCCTGCTGATGGCACACGTGCTGGGCTGCACGCCCGGTGATGTGTTTCTGCATGATGATCGCCCGCTGGAGCCCGAAATCGCGAAGCAGGCCATGGCCCTGCTGGTGCGGCGCATTTCCGGGGAGCCGGTCTCGCGTATTCTGGGGCATCGGGAATTCTGGAGCCTCGATTTCAGTCTTTCCCCGGATACGCTGGTGCCCCGCCCTGATACGGAAACCGTTGTGGAGGCCGCGCTGGAGGGGCTTCCGGAACGTGAGGCCGCATGGCGGATTCTGGATCTGGGGACAGGATCCGGTGCGATTCTGGCCGCGCTTCTGATGGAGCTTCCCAACGCTATCGGTCTTGGGGTGGATCGTTCCGGTGGCGCGGTGACCGTGGCGCGGGACAATCTGATCCGCGCCGGTGTGGGTGAGCGTGGGTGCGTGATGGTGGGAGACTGGGGGGCCAGTCTCACGGGTGGTTTTGATCTCGTGGTGTCCAATCCGCCCTATATCGTTCACGCTGAAATCGCGACCCTGCCGCGCGAGGTGCGCGTGCATGACCCCATGCTGGCGCTGGATGGCGGCCCGGATGGGCTGGATGCCTACCGCGCCATTGCCGTTGAATTGCCGCGTCTGCTGGTGCCAGGTGGTCTGGCCGTGCTTGAGCTTGGTATCGGGCAGGAGCAGGAGGTGGCGGCATTGCTGGTTGCTGCCGGTCTGGAAGTGCTGGGGCCGGCGCTCAAGGATCTGGGAGGAATTCCGCGCGCCATTTGCGCCCGTAAATCTTGCGCGCAGGTTGCAGCAGACTGACTAAATCCGCCATAGAACAGAAAAAACGCTTGGAAGAGAGCGGGGAACTGGCTAGTGTCGCCTCAGGAATCGCGCCGGATCACAGGTCGGCGGCCTGTGTCGGTGCTGGAAGGCACTTCGATGTTTCCAGCCCAGAGGTGGCAGTGTCGGGTAGCGCGCATTTTCGCAGCGCCCGGGCAGGCTCCTCACCGGACGATGGCTTCATCATGTTGATGATGCTCCGGTCCAAGGATGGCTTATGCCAGACGGGGGTGGACAGGGTGGCTGCGCCCAACAGCGCGACACAGAGCTTGATGAGCAAACTGATCCTGATTTTTTGACACTGAACGGACGGTGTCATATGCGCGGCAACCCGAAGCAGGCGGGGGTCGCGTCAAGAAGGCCATGTCCTGCGAACCGTCGGGGGCAGGCTCCTCATTGTCGTGGTGTGCGGTGTGTCCGCAGCGCTGCGATGGAGCGTACCAGGCGCAATGGCGGTTGGAACGCCGCGCGAGTAGAGAACGATCCATATGAGAAATGGTCAGCAGAAGCGCATGCGGGGTCGCCCTAACAACCGGCGCGGCTCCAATCCCCTGACCCGGGTGTATGAGTCCAACGGGCCGGATGTGAAAGTGCGGGGCACAGCCCATCACATCGCCGAGAAGTATCAGCAGCTTGCACGCGATGCCCAGTCATCCAGTGACCCGGTGGCGGCTGAGAACTATCTTCAGCATGCAGAGCATTATCTGCGCCTGATTGCTTCCCTTCAGGGCCAGTTTGCGCCCCCGGCCGGGTACGGCCGTGAGGAAGATGGCGATGAGGACGAGGGGCTGGACGATGTGTCCGCCTATGACGCGCCGCAACCCTATATGCGCGAGCAGGGTGGTTCGGATCGTCCTGATCGTGAGGGGCGCGACAATCGTGCGGGGCGTGAGCCGCGTGAAAGCCGCGAGCCACGCGACAATCGTGAACATCGCGAACCGCGAGAGCCACGTGAACCCCGCGAGAGCCGTGAACCCCGTGAGGGCGGACGCAGCTACCGGGATAATCGCGAGGGCCGTGATAACCGGGACCGTGATAACCGCAATAATCGCGACCGTGACCGGGATCGCGACAACCGGGATCATCGCGACAATCGGGAACAGGACAACCGTTCCAGCAACTTCCGCCGTCCGCGCCATGAGGAAGACGGCGAGTTCGTCGCTCCGGTGCCTGTGCCGGTGCCCGTGGCTCCGGTCGCAGCGCCCGCACCGGTGGTGCGTGAGCCCGTGGCCGAGGTTGCGGCTCCTGAGGTTGCTCCCGCCCCCCGCGCGCGCGCACCGCGTGCTCCACGAGCCCCGCGCGCTGAGACCCGGGTGAGCGAGCGGCCGGAGACGGAGGACCAGATTGGTCTGCCCTCCTTCATCACTGGTGCTCCTGTCGTTGCACCTGCGCCGCGTGCCGCAAAGGCTGCACCGCCTGTCGCCGAGGAGCAGGATGACAATCTCGAGGGTGGTGAAGCCCGGACAGGTCGTCGTCGCCGTCGGTATCGGTCCCGTCTGGATCAGGCCGATGAGACATCGGGTGGTGAGGATGCACCTGAGGCCACGCAGGGCGCGCTGGCCAGCGAGTGATTTGACCCCCGGCCGGATGGGCTGAGGGAAAGTGTTGAGGCCAGACAGTTCCGGGGGCATCCGGTGCTGTCTGGCCTTTTTCATGTGGCCCAAGATATGAGGTTGGGCTGGCCAGATCTGCCGCTGGGTTCTGGATGTCCCGTGGTTAACATGTCGGCTGGTCTTCTGCGGAGCCTTATCGCTCTGGTCTTCCGGTCAAGGGCGCATGGGTGTGACGGTGCACCGTTTATGCTCGATGTCTTTCGATGCCTGCGGCGAGAGCAGATGCAGGCGCGGGGGGGGGGGCTATGGTTCAGCCGCAGGATTGCAGGCCAAACTGCATTCAGGCCTTTACTGACCCGTGCTGGCGATGAAGGCCGACAGCTTCGCCCGAGCATTCCCTAAGGCGTCTTGCGTCGCCACGTTTTTACCCGCCAGACCATGCCGCCATGCGGCGTTTAGCGAAAGGCGAACCCTTCCGCATAGATGTTGTCATTGGGCACCCCCAGCTCACGGAGCTGGTTGATGAGGTCGGTCAGCATCGGTCCCGGTCCGCACATCATGACGGCCGTGGTCTGCGGGGCTTCGCGAATGGCGGCAATGGCGCTGGCGGTGAAGCGGCCCTCGTCACTGCTCACCCAAAGGCGATAATCCACCCGCTCCAGCTCTGCTGCTGCCTGCACCAGCGCACCATCATAGGGGGCCTGCCCGCGATCGCGGACCACATAGGTCAGCCAGATGTGGCGGCGTTCATCATTGGTACGCTCGAATTCCAGCATGCCCAGAAAGGGGGCGATGCCAATGCCCGCACCGATGCAGACCACCCGATCGAATGCGGCCACCGAATGCAGGGTAAAGCTGCCATAGGGCCCATAAAGCCGGACCTGATGACCGGGCGAGAGCTGGCGAAGCCTTCGGGTGAAATCCCCCACCTCTCGGATGGAAAGGCGCACTTCACGCAATACCGGCGTGGAGGAGAGGGAGAAGGGGTGCAAATCATGAGACCAGTGCCCGCCTTCAGCAATGGAGATGAAGACGAACTTGCCGGGCGCATAGGCCATGCGCTGGCCCACCGGATCCAGCACCAGATCAAACGCGCCGGGGTCTCGCGGTACGATGCGCGCCACCTCATAGACATGGCGGGGGCCAGACCGGCGAAACAGCACATAACGATGAAACAGGCTGCCCAGCCCGGCGAAAGTGAGAAAGCCCATCCACAGGCGAAAGGGTTCGAAGTCCGAGATCGAGCCGTCAATGAACATGGACACGAACATCGATGGGACGAACAGGATGCCGTTCAGGCCGTGGATGATGCGCCAGCGCTCATAAGCCATGCGGGTGACATAGGCCAGCACCGCCAGCACAAGGAAACCGAGCGTGGTGAAGATGAAGGTATCAAACACCCAGTTGCTGCGGAACGGGATGATGAGATCCAGAACCGGCCGGTTCTCGGCGATATAAAGCGCGAACAGCAGAAAAATATGGATCACCACCAGCCCGACTGCGGCTGGCCCCAGCAGGCGGTGCATGCGCACGGCCCGGTCCAGCCCGCCGAACATGGGTTCCACCAGCGGACTGCGCGAGGCGGAGACAAGCGCGAGTGCCATCAGGGTCAGGGCCCAGTCTATGGAGAGCTGGGTGGGGACACGCCAGGGCCACAGTGGGGCTTCGCCCGGAAACTCGATCTTCGCGCCCACCCACATCAGGGTGGTGATGAGCAGGGCCGCAGAAACCACAATGCCGCCCGGATGGCGGCTGAGCAGGGTTTCGATGCGGTCCCGTTTCGGGGCAAGGGCTGGCGGTTCCGGAATAACCACCGCGCCCGTGCCCCGATCCTCTCTGGGAGGCGCGGTTTTCGGGGTGGTTTTTTCCGGGTCCGGTAATCTGCTGGCCGGGGCCTGATCCGTGTCAGGCCCCGCAATATCATGCGACTTGTGCGATGGCATGCTTCAGCTCTTGGCCACCCGGGGGGCTGGTGCGGGCTGGTGCACCATGCGGGAAAGCACGACCGTGACCACGATGACCGCGATATAGGCGAGAAGCTGCATGCCGGATGGCTGCGCCGTGTAGCCCACAAGGGCATGGAGAACGCGGCCGAGAATGGAGTCCTCGGAGAGCACGTTCGAGGTGTCCCACAACGGGTCGGACCATGTATCCAGATAGCCGGCCGATTGCAGCAGGCCGACCGCCTGCGAGGCAAGGCTGGCCGCAAGCAGGGTAATCAGCACCGAAATGGCCTTGAACACATGCTTGAGGGGAATGGCCACGATGCCGAGATAGAGCGCACCGGACACGGCCGCGCCGGCCAGAATGCCCAGCAGTCCTCCAAGGGCGATGGAGGAGGCGGTTGTGCCTCCGGCGGCGACCACGCCATAGAGGAACAGCACCACCTCAAACCCTTCGCGCAGCACCGCGACAGCCACAACGATAGCCAGCGCGGTCAAGGGCTTGCGCCCTTCGGCGACATCAACACCCACGCTCTTCATCTCGGCGGCCAGCTGGCGGCCATGGGTGGACATCCACAAGCCGGTCCAGACCAGCATCACGACTGCCACGCCCAGAACGCCGGCATTCAGAAGCTCCTGCCCGGTGCCTTCGAACAGGTTTGAGATCTGGTCTGCAAACAGGGCGATGATGGATGCGCCGACAACGCCGGCGAGCACGCCGCCGCCCACATAAAGTCCGCGCCATGGAATGCCCCGCGTGGCGGCAAGCACGACGCCCACCACGAGGCCGGCTTCCAGAACTTCACGAAACACAATGATCAGAGCAGCAAGCATCGCCCATTCCCAGCCTGTCATGTGAGCGCGCCCTCCTCCCCCCGGATATGGGAGCGCCCCAGCCCATACTATTCGGATACGGCGGCCGCAGCCTCTGCTTCCGCCGTTTCGCTTGGTTTACTCGACGATGACGACGCCCTGCGCGGTGCTGGCGTGAAACTCGCCCATGAAGGGATAGCGACCGGGCGCAAGGCCACGAAGGCGAACAACGCCCTGACTGCCGCCGCCAATCACCTTTTCCACGCGCAATGCGGTGGAGTCGAATTCATCCGCAGTCGCGTCCTCATTGCGCACCAGAAGCTGGATGGGCGTATTGGGCGGGATGCGAATTTCGGCCGGGACGAAGACATGGTTCTTGAGCACGACCTCGACCTGCCCTGCGGCATTGCGGGGCGTGTAGCCGGATGCTGCCGGGGCATCGGTCGTTGCGGTTGCGGTTGCGGCAGCGGGTGCTGCCGCGCCATCCTGGGCGCGAGCGCCGGTGTGGGCCGCGCAGGCCAGGGTCAGCGCCAGTGTGCCGGTCATTAGAATAGAAGTGCGCATGGTATTCGATATCCGCCAGAAATGGCCACCGCCAGAGCATGAGCCGGGCTGGCTCATGCGCACGTCATGCCAAGAGGTCCCGGCACATGGCCGGGACCGGGAGAAACTGTTCAGGCATCATGCAGGCTACCGGAGTGAGGGGGGCTATCCCCTCTCACCCCCGAGGCCCGTTTTGGCCGGGCTCAGTTGTTTTCCTTGCTCGGATACGTGAAGGTCCAGGACTGGGTGATGGGCTTCCACCATTCCGGCACGCCAGTGGCCTTGTCGATGTGACGGATCAGGTCCGGCGGGCTGATGACATAGGTGGCGGTGTATTCACCGGGGCCGTCCATGTCGAAATTGTTGGCGTAATGCGGGCCGTCAATCGCCTGCATCGGGGGGAGGATTTTGCTCTCGGAGTAGTTCCCGCCCTTCTTGGCGATGGTCAGTTCCACCGTCAGGTTCGGAATCCATGCGTCCTCGGGGAAGCCCCAGGGAGAATTCGCAGCCGAATGAATGTCGATCTCGAAGTGGATGGCCTTGGGGTCCATCGACATGCCGGGCGGATGACGATCCATCTCAATGCCGGTGAGGTAGGCGGGAGAAAGCTGCAGATGCTCTTTCACCACAGGCTCACCGACATAAAACTCACCTGCAAGCGCACCCTGCGCCATGCATGCGACACCGGCAAATGCAGCCGCAGCTGCCATAGAGCGCAATTTGATCATTCCCTGCCACCTGTTTCATTCACGAGATTAGCCGTGTGACAGTGGAAATTGATGCAATAACCGACCCGTTCATGCAATCGCTATGTTCTGGAGTTGCTATAGACTAATCTTTTGAGATGGCTTTGGTTCAAATCAAAACCTGAGAATATGAAATATAACGGTACGTCAGCTACTGGAAATCGGAGCCTGATTTGGTAGGTGCGTACCTCATATTCAAATTACAAATCCAAAGTTGTGCATTTGGTCTTGCTCCTGTGTGCCAGCAGAGTTATGGCCGGAGAGAGCTGATTTTGCCGTTCATAATGAGTTGCGGCATTTTTCAGAGTCCAGGGTATCGAGGGCGGCAATGGGCGCAAGATCTTCACATCGTGGTGCAGGTGCATATCAGGCACGGCCCGTTTCCGGCATCCGGCGTGCATGTCTTGCGGGAGCCAGTGTTGTGGCTCTGGCTGCTGTTTCCAGTCCCGGCGCGGCCCTTGCCGCAGAGCCGGCTCCGGTGTGGGTATTGCCTGAATCCGCCAAGACCCTGCTGGCCGCTGAACGGCTGACCGGGGACTGGGGTGGCCTGCGGACCAAGCTGGAAGACAGCGGCATCACGATCGACCTCACCCAGACCATGGATATTCTGGGCAATCTCAGCGGCGGCGTGCGTCGTGGCGGTGCCTATGACGGCGTGTTCGAGGCTGAGATCACAGCTGACCTTGAAAAGCTGTGGGGCTGGAAGGGCGGCACGGTCTATGCCTCGGGATATGTGATCCAGGGGCACGGCCTCTCCACCTATTATCTTGAGAATTTGCTGACCATTACTTCGGTGGAAGCAGACCCGGCGGTTCGTCTGGGAGAGTTGTGGTTCCAGCAGTCCCTGTTCGATGACAAGGTGAAGGTGAAGGTCGGTCAGATTCTCGCCGACCAGAACTTCGTCATCAGTGATACGGCCGGCCTGTTCGTGAACTCCACCTTCGGCTTCCCGGGCAGCTTCGGCACAGACCTGCCGGATGGCGGCCCCGCCTATCCTCTGGCGGCCCCCGGTGCGCAGATCATCTGGCAGCCCACGGATGCCTGGCTCATTCAGGCCGCTATCTTCAATGGCAATCCGATCGGGAATGGCACCAATCCGCACAGCCTCGATTTCCCGCTGAACAACGGATACTTCGCTATCGCCGAGGTGGGCTATACCTATACGCCTGAAGGCAAGGGCGATTTCCAGGCGACTACCGTCAAGGTCGGCGGCTGGTATAACTCGGAAAACTTCGACAGCCTGAACCGGTCTGCTAATGGCTGGCCGATCGGCATGCCACAGGCGTCCGATGATCCGTGGCAGGACAAGGGCGACTATGCCCTCTATGCCCTTATCGATACCGCGCTATGGACCGAGCCGGGCACGGACGATCAGGGTCTGCGCGGCTTTGCCCGCTTCACCATCAGCCCCCAGAATGATCGAAACCTGATCAACTGGTATGCCGATGGTGGCCTGACCTATACGGGCCTTATTGCGGGTCGCGATGCGGATGTCTTCGGCGTGGCCTTTGCCTATGCCAATATCAGCCCGGCTCAGGCCGATGCGACCCGGATCGGCAACTTCTTCTCCAGCGCGCCGTTTGATCCGATCCCGGATTATGAAGCCGTGCTGGAAATTACCTATCAGGCGGCTGTTGCCCCCTGGCTCTCGGTGCAACCCTTCTTCCAGTATGTGTTCCATCCCGGTGGCAATGTTGCCAATCCGAACAGCATGCTGAAGACCCCGATCCAGAATGCGGCCGTTATCGGTACGCGTATCGGGATGACCTTCTGATCAGTTCTGCCATGGCCCGGATGGACCATGCATTGGACAAAGAAAACGGGCCGGTCTACCGGCCCGTTTTCTGTTTCAGGTCATGATGGTGGCCCGATATTTCCGGGCGGAGATCCGCGACATGGAAAAGGCCCGGGCGATCATCGCGCCGGGCCTTTGTTTTTATCCGTTCAGTGCTTTCTCATGCCATCGATGCGGATGAAAGACCCGCGCGCGCATGGATCAGGCCTTGCCAGCCTCGTTTTCAGTCGGAGCGGCAGCCTCGGCCTTGGGGCCGCCACGGGAGACGCCGACCATGGCGGGGCGCAGCACACGCTCGCCGATGAGGTAGCCAGCCTGCACCACCTGCACAACGGTGCCGTTGGGAACGCTCGGATCAGGCACCTCGAACATCGCCTGATGCTGGTTGGGGTCGAACTTCTCACCCTTCGGGTCCACCCGGCGCACGCCCTGCTTCTCCAGTGCCCGGCCCAGTCCGCGTTCGGTGAGTTCGATACCTTCGATCAGCCCCTTCATCGGGCCTTCGGCGGTTGCCTTGGTCTCATCATCCACAGTGGCCAGAGCACGGGCCAGATCATCGGCCACGGTCAGAACATCACGGGCAAAGGAGGCAACGCCATAAGTCTTGGCATCTGCCACCTCACGCTCGGCCCGGCGGCGCACATTTTCCAGCTCGGCCAGTGCGCGCAGGCATTTGTCCTTGAGGCCGGCAACCTCTTCCTCAAGACGTGCCCGCTCAAGCTCGGCGGGGTGCACAACTTCCGCATCAGATGACACTTCGGTCTCTGCCGCGTTCTGTGCAACCTGTTCGGAAAGCTTCGCGGCATCGTTCGCCGTGTCGCCGGTCTGGGGCGCGCTCGTCTGGTCGCTCATCCGGTCTTTTCCTTGGTTTGATTCTGCCCCCATCAGGAAGGCAGTTGCATGTCAGTCAGAACTCTTGCCGGGATATCGGAGGGGATGGCATAAAAATCAAGCCTTCGTGCGCATTCTCCCCCGCATCTCCTGTCTGAAACGCGAGCGGCAGGGAGGGGCCGGGGCCGGCACGCAAGCCATCGCATGGGATCAGGCGAACATGGTGCGGCGGGAGAGGGCGGTTGTTTCATTCTCGCGCTTCAGCAGGTTCACCACATCTCCGGCTGCCATCGGCCGGTAGAACAGGAAGCCTTGCGCGATCTCGCAGCCGCAATCCTTGAGGAAACGGGCCTGGCCGGTGGTCTCCACACCTTCGGCGATCACACCCAGCCGCAGGTCGCGAGCCAGATCGACGACCGCACGCACGATGGCGGTGTCGAACGGGTCTCGCTCGATATCCTTCACGAAGCCGCGGTCGATCTTGATGACATCAATGGGCAGTTGCTTGAGATGGACCAGCGAGGCGTAGCCGGTGCCGAAATCATCGAATGAAACGCCCACGCCCATCATGCGCAAGGCATGGAGCGTGGCCCGGACATGGACAATATCCCGCCCAAGAAACACGGTCTCCGTGATCTCGACATCGAAATTGGCCGGATCCACACCGCCATTACGGAACTGGCCGAGCAGGCTGGCAGCCAGGTCACGCTGGGTGAACTGGGCCGCAGACAGATTGATGGCGATGCGGCCGCACTGATAGCCGGCACTGATCCATTCGCTGACGTCACGCGTCACCTTCTGCACCATGCGCTCATTGATGAGCACGGCCATTTCGGGGTGATTCAGCGCCATTTCGAACGAGGCCGGGCTCAGCACGGTATTCTTGTCGCGCCGCCAGCGCACCAGCGCCTCAAACCCTTCAAGATTGCCCGTGGCGAGTGAAATCTTTGGCTGGTAGTAGGGCTCGATCTCATCCTGTGCCAGCGCATCGGTCATGGCGCGCAGCAGGCTCAGGCGGGACTGGACAGCCTGACGCATGTCATTGGCATACACCACATACCGGTTTCGGCCCTGCTGTTTGGCGGCATAGAGGGCAAGGTCAGCCGCCTTCATCAGTTCGCGGTATGTGGAATCATGCTCGGGGCAGGAGGCGACGCCCACGCTGACGCGGGTGGAAAGCTGGTGGCGGGCATGAAAGAAGGGGCGGCGCAGGTCGCTGACAATGGCATGGGCCAGCCGCTGGCCGCGCCGCAGAGCATCACGCGCCTGAAGCAGGATGACGAATTCATCGCCCCCGAGGCGCGCTACGCGTGCGCCTTCGCCGGCCAGTCCTTCCAGCCGGCGCGCGATTTCGCACAGAACGGCGTCACCTGCGTCATGGCCGAGCGAGTCATTCGCGTCCTTCAGCCCGTCAAGATCCACCAGCAGCAGGCAAACCCCCTGGTCCGGTCTGCGTGTATCCAGCGCCTCGTGCAGGCTGTCCTGAAAGGCCGCGCGATTGGGGAGGCCAGTGAGGGAGTCATGATGGGCGGCATAGCGCACCTTCTGCTCCACGGCTGTGCGCTCGGTGACATCGACCAGAACAGAAACGAGACAGGGCTCATCCGCCATGGTCATGGGAGCTGCCGCTACGATGACATCGCGCACCGCGCCACTGGCCACATTCAATGAGAGCTGGAAGTCGGTCACATGCCCGCATGCCTCAAGCTGCGCCTCCAGCACTTCCCGCCTGCTGGGGTCGACATAAATGTCATCCGCACGCAGGGAGGAGAGGGTGGCTGCCGGTCCACCATAAAAGCGCAGGGTCGCATCATTATATTTCATGACCCGGCCATCGGCGAGGCTGGTGACTGTCAGCGGCAGGGGCACGGCCTGAAAGGCAGCCTCAAGCTGCCCCTCGCTTTCACGCAGACGCTGATGGGTGCGGCGCTCGGCCTGGGCCGAGGCCCATTGCAGCCTGCGCATGCGGTTGGTGTGCGAGACGGAGATGGCGAGCGCCACATTCAGCAGCAGCAGGGTGAAGGCGACATCCAGATGTCCGCCCAGAAGGCCGTAGAAGCCCTGATAGGCCAGCAGCAGCAGCAGGCTGGTGCCGAGCCCCCCGATGAGACACAGGATGAAGGACACCCGGGCCGCCAGATAGAGCAGGGTCGGTAGCAGCAGAACCAGAAAAAGTGATCTGGTATCATGGGCATAGACATAAATGGTCGCGGCAATCGCCACGCCCCATTGCCAGGCCACGAACAGCCATTCCAGCGTCTGCGGCTTGTGCACCCTGTCCAATACGAACAGGCTGGACACAGAGACGCACAAGGCCAGCACGCCAGCGCCGGTTGCCGCAAGCTGCGCAGAGGGGGTGAGGCTGCCCAGAATGGCAATCAGCACACAGAGCAGGCTGAAGCCAGCTGTCGTCATAAACAGGACGCGGGCATGGCGGCAGGATTCAACAAACCGCTCAGCGCGAAACGTGGCTTCAAGAGCCGCATTCGCGAACTCACCACCCGGCACGGTCAGACGCAATCCATCCGAATCCACGAACCGCCTCATGCGATGATTTCCGGTCTTATATCATGCTCTCATATGCCAGAATTGCGATGAGAATGTTATGGTTATCATGCAGATAGTTGTAAGACCTTCGCAATATTGCGTGAATTTATCGCGGTTCAGAACCCAAAGAGCCGCCTGGCTTGATGCCCACACGGCCGGCAGCGTTCTTACAACTGCGGATCATACTGCCTGAGGACCCACAGGAACTCATAGATGATCGCAGTGATGGCAAACCCGATATGGAACAGCCGGTTTTCTATCCGCATGGCGATGAAGCTGAAAACGATGAACAGGCCATCGCGAATATAATATCCGGTGCCCAAGGCATGCAGATGTCCTGCACCCTTGAGCAGGGAATCGAAGAAATCAAGAATGATGAAGGCGATGAATATGGTGAAAAACCAGACTCGCCGCGACATGAAGTAATCGCCAAGGCCGGTATATTCATAAAGGGTATCTGGAAACAGCAGGGCGCAAAGAAAATAGAGCGTGCTGGCATAGAAGATGATGAAGCAGAATTTCAGGAAGTCCCACCGCACGGAGGACAAATGAAATTCCCACCACCAGAACTGGATGATGAAGAGCAGGGTGAATATCACCCATAGCAGATGGACAATATCCACGCGCCGGTGTTCGGGGTGCTGGACGAAGCCGGCGAGGCCATTCAGCAGGCGGCCGATGCTCAGGGCCACAATGATGCTGATGACCATGCGCACATGCACGAAAAGGTTCGGATCGACACCCGCTGGAGCCTGCTGCATCACCGTCTCTCATTGCCCTCACGCGGCGCGCACTTATAAATCACATCGCGCAGCTGAAACAGCCTTGTGCACAGGTGCTTCGGCCGCAAGCATGGCGTTGTGCGGGCAGGCGGGTTCAATCCTGTGTGAAGCGACCGGCACGCTGGTCTCGGCGCTTACCCATGTTATATGGCGGAACCGGACTGCCGGGGCATTGCCCGGTCATTTCCAGCAGGAGCACGGCCGATGCTGCGCAATACACGCATCCTCCTCATTATCGGTGGAGGCATAGCCGCCTATAAATGTCTGGAGCTGGTGCGCCGGCTGAAAGAGCGCGGTGCCAGTGTTCGGGCCATTCTGACCCCGGCCGCCCAGCAGTTCGTGACCCCGCTCACCGTTGGCGCACTCACTGGCGAGCGGGTGTTCACGGACCTGTTCGACCTGACCGCAGAGCATGACATCGGCCATATCCGCCTTTCGCGTGAGGCTGACCTCGTGGTGGTGGCCCCCGCCACGGCAGACCTCATGGCCCGCATGGCCCATGGCATTGCCGATGATCTGGCTTCAACCGCGCTGATCGCCACCGACAAGCCGGTTCTGATTGCCCCCGCCATGAACCCGCGCATGTGGGCGCACCCGGCGACCCGCCGCAATCTGGCCCTGCTGGAAGGCGACGGCATCACCCGTATCGGCCCCAATGCCGGTGCGATGGCGGAGCGGGATGAATTCGGCGAGGGGCGCATGGCCGAACCGATGGAGATTCTGGCTGCCATCGAGGCCCATTTTGCGCATGTGGGTTCGGCCAAACTGAAGGGGCGGCGCATTCTTGTCACCTCCGGCCCCACCCATGAGCCGATCGACCCGGTGCGTTTCATCGCCAACCGCTCCTCCGGCAAGCAGGGCCACGCGATCGCGGCGGCTGCCGCGCGAGCCGGGGCAGAGGTGGTGCTGGTATCCGGCCCGGTTGAGATTCCCGATCCGCCCAATGTGCGCACGATCCATGTGGAAAGCGCGCGCCAGATGCTGGCGGCGGTGGAACAGAACCTGCCGGTGGATGCCGCCATCTTCACAGCGGCTGTCGCGGACTGGCGGGTGGCTGATGCGGCCGACCAGAAAATCAAGAAAGGCCCGCAGGGTACTCCCGCCCTGCATCTGGTGGAGAACCCGGATATTCTGGCCACTATCGCCCGCCATTCCAGTGCGCGCCCCCGCCTTGTCATCGGCTTTGCAGCAGAGACGGAGCTTGTGGTGGAGCATGCCCGCGCCAAGCTGGCCCGCAAGGGATGTGACCTGATCGTCGCCAATGATGTCTCCCCCGCCCATGGGGTGATGGGGGGTGACACCAACACCGTGCATCTGGTGAGCGAACAGGGGGTGGAGGACTGGCCCACCGCCTCCAAGGCAGAAGTGGCCCGCCGCCTCGCCGCCCGTATCGCCACCCTGCTCGAAGGAGACAACTCTTGAGCGCGCGCCCCCTTTGTGTCCCCGTCCGCCGACTTCCTCATGGCGAGGGGTTGCCGCTGCCTGCGAATGCCACCGCTGGTGCGGCGGGGCTGGATCTGCCCGCGGCTCTGGCGGAAGGCGAAACGCTGGTGCTGGAGCCGGGCCGCTTTCTGGCCGTGCCCACGGGGCTGGCACTGGCACTGCCTCTGGGGTTCGAGGGGCAGGTGCGTCCGCGTTCCGGTCTGGCGCTCAAGCATGGCGTGACCGTGCTCAACGCGCCGGGCACTGTGGATGCCGATTATCGCGGGGAAGTGAAGGTTATCCTTATCAATCATGGGCCGGAGGCGTTTCCCATCACGCGTGGCATGCGCATCGCGCAGCTTGTGGTCGCACCCGTCACACAAATAATGCTGGAAGAATCCGGGGATTTGGATCAAACTGCACGCGGTGCCGGTGGTTTTGGTTCAACAGGGCTGGCCGGCCTGTAATTTCACGGACAGCTACAGCCAGATGCCGCGCTTATCCGATAAAAGCCTTCTTGCCATTGCCGCCGTTGTGGATGTCGCCATCCATTCGCGCGGTGCTCCCGTTGCCGCCAAGGCCCTCGCTGCCCGTCACGGGCTTCCTCCCCGCCGGCTGGAGCCTGTGCTTCAGGCGCTGGTGCATGCCGGCGTGCTGAAGGGGGTGCGTGGTCCACGCGGAGGCTATGAACTGGCCCGCGAACGCCGCCGCGTCTCTGTCGCGCAGATCGTGCGCGTGGTTGAGGGCGCGGAAGAGGAGAATGACATCATTCTCCCCTCACTGGTGGCCGAAGTGGTGCAGCCCGCCGTGGCTGCCGCCGAAAACACCTTTGACACCGCGCTGGATACAGTGACGCTGGAAGATCTGTGCCGCGCGGCGGATAATCGGGGCCATGGCTCCGATAATGACCGCATCGATTTCACCATCTAAAGCAAGCGCTGCCCCCTGAAGAAGGGGAGAATGGCGCGCCATCCTCTCAGGAGACTACCCATGGTTGATGCGACCCCTCTTTCGCAGGCCCGCCCGGGCCGTGGCCGGGTTTTTGATTCCATCACCGAAACGATGGGCAACACACCGCTGGTGCGGCTGAAGCGCCTGCCGGCCCTGCGCGGCGCGCGGGCGGAGATTCTCGCCAAGCTCGAATTCTTCAATCCGCTTAACAGCGTCAAGGACCGCATCGGCGTTGCCATGATCGAGGCGATGGAGAAGGAAGGCGTTCTGGATGCCGATACGGTTCTGGTGGAGCCGACCTCCGGCAACACCGGCATCGCACTGGCTTTCGTGGCGGCTGCGCGCGGCTATCGCCTGATTCTGGTGATGCCGGAAAGCATGTCGGTCGAGCGCCGCAAGATGCTGCTGCTGCTGGGCGCGGAACTGGTGCTGACCCCGGCGAATCTCGGCATGAAGGGCGCTGTCGCCAAGGCCGAGGAACTGATTCAGGAACTGCCCAAGGCCGTGATGCCGCAGCAGTTCCGCAACAAGGCCAACCCGGATGTGCATCGCGCCACCACGGCCGAGGAAATCTGGAACGACACCAACGGCAAGGTCGATGTGGTGGTTTCCGGCGTCGGCACTGGCGGCACCATCACCGGTATCGGCCAGGTGCTGAAGCCCCGCAAGCCGGGCCTGCGCATGGTGGCGGTGGAGCCGGAGGATTCCCCGGTGCTCTCCGGTGGTGCGCCCGGCCCGCACAAGATTCAGGGCATCGGCGCAGGCTTCGTGCCGGCCGTGCTGGAGCGCTCCATCATTGATGAAGTGGTGACGGTGGGCAACCAGACCGCCTTTGACACCGCCCGCGCGCTGGCCCGTTATGAAGGCATTCCCGGCGGCATCTCCTCCGGTGCTGCTGTGGCTGCGGCCATTGAGCTGGCCACCCGCGAGGATATGGCCGGCAAGCAGATTGTCGTCATCGTGCCGTCCTTTGCCGAGCGTTATCTCTCGACCGCCCTGTTTGAAGGGCTGTGAGAGGCGGGCCGGGCCGCCTGAGGCTGCTCCGGCCAAAATCACACAATGTCGCGCGCTGCCCTTGAAAAGGGTGGCGCGTTTTTGTTTTGCGGTGCGGTCATCCCGCTTCAGCAGAAGATGGATGCCCTTGCGACTGTGGCGCACCATCACAGATGAAGGACCATGACGGCTTCTCGGAAACGAACTCGTGAAACTGGTTCTGGAGACCCAGATCCGTGTCGAACACGTTTGCCGAGATGGGGAAGCTGTCGTCTTCGGAAAGAATTTCACCCAGAGATGTCCCGCAAACCTTGCAGAAGCAGCGGCCATATTTGTACGGGGCCGTGGGTTGATAATGCGCGACATTCTCCTTGCCCTGAAGCCAGATCACGTCCTCGCGCTTGACAAAAACAATAGTGCTCGCACCCGCTTTGCGGCAGCGGGAACAATGGCATGTGCCCATCATTGCGGGCGTGGCCCGCAGCTCAAACCGCACAGAACCACAACAACAGCTTCCCGCAAACATGCCCCGAACCCTCCATATATCTCAAAAATAGAACATAAAGTGAACATGAGGGGCGGGCAAGCCTCGGTCCTGACATCTCATCAGCGCAGCCCGTGCCGTTACGGCGCGGTCACACCGGCTCTGAAAGTCCGGGCAACGCCACGCCTCTGAACAGCCCACCATTGACCTTGTCGCATCCGCGTCCTACCTCGAAGGCAAGAGGTGCCACACAGCGGTGCCAGACAGTTCCTCCATGAGACTGCTCCCGAGGATGCCCGCATGAACAGCCCTTGCCTGCCCGACACCGATATGACCGCCCCTGTGGTTCCGGTGGAACTGCTGGAAGCCGGCCCGGCCGCGCGCCGCATCACGGTGGGCGTGCCTGTCGGCAAGGTGATGGTGGGCGGTGGGGCGCCGGTGGTGGTTCAGTCCATGACCAACACCGATACGGCGGACATCATCGCCACCGTGAAGCAGGTTGCGGCTTTGGCGCGCGCCGGTTCTGAAATCGTGCGCATCACGGTGGACCGGGATGAGGCCGCCGCGGCCGTTCCCCATGTGTATGAGAAACTGCTGGCCATGGGCATTGATGTGCCGCTGGTGGGGGATTTCCACTATATCGGCCACAAGCTGCTGGCGGATCATCCGGCCTGTGCCGAGGCACTGGGCAAATATCGCATCAATCCCGGCAATGTCGGCTTTGGTGACAAGAAGGATAGGCAGTTCGCCGCGATCGTCGAAACCGCCCTCAAGCATGACAAGCCGGTGCGGATTGGTGCGAACTGGGGGTCGCTGGATGGCGAGTTGCTCACCCGCCTGATGGATGAGAATGCCCGCCTGCCCAACCCTGCCGGGGCACGGGCCGTGACGCGTGAGGCGCTGGTGCGCTCGGCCCTGCTCTCGGCCGCGCTGGCTGAAGAGATCGGCATGGCGCGCGACCGTATCATCCTCTCCGCCAAGGTCTCGGCGGTGCAGGATCTCATCACCGTGTATGGCGAGATGGCGCGGCGCTCCGATTATGCCCTGCATCTGGGGCTGACCGAAGCGGGCATGGGCTCCAAGGGCATCGTCGCCTCGTCTACCGCCATGGGCATTTTGTTGCAGATGGGGATTGGTGACACCATCCGCGTATCCCTCACCCCCGAGCCGGGCGGTGACCGCACCCGCGAGGTGCAGGTGGGGCAGGAAATGTTGCAGACCATGGGTCTGCGCACCTTCGTACCGCTGGTGGCAGCCTGCCCTGGGTGCGGACGTACCACCTCCACCGTGTTCCAGGAACTGGCGCAGAGCGTGCAGACCATGATCCGCGAGGCGATGCCGCGCTGGCGCTCGCTCTATCCGGGCGTGGAGGCCTTGAATGTGGCAGTGATGGGCTGCATTGTGAACGGACCGGGCGAATCCAAGCATGCCGATATCGGCATCTCATTGCCCGGAACCGGCGAGACCCCGTCGGCCCCTGTCTTTATCGAGGGGAAGAAAGTGGCGACCCTGCGTGGTCCCCACATTCAGGAAGAATTTCGCACGATGGTCGAGGACTATGTGCAAAAGCGTTTCGGCGTGAGCGCCGGAGCCAGGACGCCGGACGGAGCGGCCCCCCCCGCCACGACCGGCGTCCGCGGCTCTGCCGATGCAGCCGAATAGGGCGCTGTTCACAGATTTCTGATATTCATTTCTGCCCCGGAAAAGGGCGGGCGCGCTTTTTGTCCATCGCTTCCGGCATCGCCGTGACGGGGCGGATGGATGCACTGTGTCGGCCATTGTGCCGGCGTGTCGCTGAACCGGCACAGCCTGTCTACTGATGTGCTTCAGGTCTCTTGAGGAAAATTCTGCATCCGGCGAGCGCGCACATATGCGGACTTCAGGGGATAATCTTCCGTTAGGGTAGATGGTTCATGGCGCGCTTCCTGACGGGTGCCGTGAGGTCGGCGCTTCCCTCGCCTTGTTTTGCGAGCCAGTCATGTTCAGCGGATGACCTTACGTTACGAAAATTTCATCTGTGCCTCCCTTTCCTCGCCATCAGCGTCTGCACATATGTGGAGAACCCCACACCGGAGGCCTTTGTGAGATGACCCCCGAGGAACGTGCCCTGATCGACGGCCTGTTTGACCGCATGCGCAATGTGGAGGCCAACCCCCGCGACCCTGAGGCGCAAACGCTGATTGACCAGCGCATTGTGCAGTCGCCTCATGCCTCTTATGCGCTTGTGCAGAGCGTTCTGGTTCAGGACCATGCCTTGCAGCAGGCATATGCCCGCGTGCAGGCTCTTGAAGCCGAGCTTCAGGAGGCAAATGCGCGTGCGCAGGACGCGCAGTCGCGTGCTGAAAGTGCGCCACAGCCGGCTTCCGGCGGGTTTTTTGGCGGCTTGCTTGGTGGCGGGCGCTCTTCCGTGCCCAGTGCCGGTGCGCGTCAGCCGGTCGGAAATCCGCAGGCTGCTTCGGGCAATAGCCCCATGGGCGCACCGGGAGCTCCCGGTGGCTTTGGGCAGCGCAACCCCATGCAGGGCCAGCCTGCAGGACAGAATTTTGCCAATGGCCAGCAGCCCGGGGCGCCCTCCGGCCCATGGGGTCAGCAGGCGCGTGGCCCGATGGGTGGGCCAATGGGCGGTGGTGGCTTCCTGCAGAATGCCATGGCCACGGCTGCCGGTGTTGCCGGTGGCGCCCTGCTCTTCAGTGGTATCCAGAGTCTGATGTCGGGTGGTGAGGGGCCTGTCGCCCAGCAGGCTGCGGCGGAAAATGCTGCAGCGGGCACAGATACGCAGGCAGCAGTGGCCGAACCTGCACCGGATGCGACCCCGGCCACCGATACAGCCGATGCCGGCAATGACTGGAATGCCGAGCCACAACAGGCAAGCTGGGACGATGCCGGCAGCTGGGATGACGGCGGCGGCTTCGATGATGGTGGCGACTGGGCCTGATCCCGTTTTGAGCCGCGACGTTCGGTTGAATAACCGGGGCGTGGCCTGTTCGAGTCTGGCTGTGGTCTTTGCCGCGCATCAGCACTGACTTATGCGCCATTGATCGTGATGCAGTATGGCTTTGAAACACGAAACCCCATGCACGGCGTGCGTGGGGTTTTCGCGCTTGAGGGGGCCATGGTGTGCATCTGTGCCGGCTTGTGCAAAGCCGGCTCTTGGCTGCCCGCTTCTGTCGCTGGATCATGCCGCATGGCGCGAATCATGTGCCGGCCCGACAAGGACACCCGTTCGAGATGACGCCATTCGGAAGACGCCTGCGCCAGTTGCGCGCCACCAAGGGCGTGACCCTCACCGAGATGGCCCAGGCCATAGGCGTAACTCCCACCTATCTTTCGGCGCTGGAAAACGGCAAGCGCGGCAAGCCGACATGGGCACTGGTTCAGCGCATCATCGCCTATTTCAATGTGATCTGGGATGAAGCCGAGGATTTGCAGCGTCTCGCGGAACTCTCCCGCCCAAAGGTGACGGTGGATACATCTGGGCTATGTCCGGAAGCCACCGAACTGGCCAATCTTCTGGCCAATGAAGTGCGCCATATGCCGCCTGAAACGGTGGCGGAACTGCTGGGTCATTTCAAGATTCTGCGCAAGCGGCCCTGATCTTCGGGGAAGGCCACCGGTGGTTTCCCCTATGGCTCCCTGAGGATGGTTCCGGTCGCCACACAGTGCCTGAACGTGGTGCGGCCATGACGGGTGAGATTGCCGGTGATCTGAATGGTGCGCCTCTGGCGCATTCCCGCACCGCACGGTTTTCTGCGCCATATGCACGGGGCTGTTTCCGCCTGGGCAGGGCCAGTTGCTCTTTTCCCGGGCATGTGTCGCAAGGAGCAGATGCCGGGGAAGGCTATGCGGCCTGTATCTTCAGGCCGTGCGGGTGCGCGGGCCTGCGTCCAGTCTCGCCATGTCCTGCCTTTCGGCCTGCGGACGTTCCGTCGTTTTTATGAGGGGCGGATAGGTTTGCGTGTCGGCTTCCGGCAAATCCTCATGCGTCTGCCAGCCCTGCCGCTTGCGATAGAGGGTGGAGGGTGAGAGGTCCAGCGCTGCTGCAGCCAGCACCACATTGCCACCGCATGCGGCGATGGCATCCTCGATGATCCGTCGCTCTGTGACCGCGAAGGGTTCGATGCGGGCGGAAAGGATGTCCGGCGGGCTTGTGCCGCCTGAGGTCGATGAGGGAGGGGCAGACAAAACCGATGCGGATGTGGCCGCGTATGTGCCTTCCGGCCGGGTGGTTTCCGGGATCAGCATGTCTTCGCTCAGAAGATGAACCGGCACCAGAGGTCCTTCGCCAAGCACAACTGCCCGGCGCATCACATTTTGCAATTCGCGCACATTTCCGCGCCACTGGCGTTGCCGCAGCGCCTCCCACGCCTCTGGACCAAGGCGCGGCAGGGGGCGACCTTCCTCGCCGGCGAAGCGGGCCAGGAAGGCCTGCGCCAGCAGCATCGCATCATCACCGCGCTCGCGCAGGGGTGGCAGGCGCAAATGAAGCACATGCAGGCGATAGAACAGGTCCTCCCGCAGGCGGCCGGCCTTCACCTCCGCCACCGGGTCCCGATTGGTGGCGCAGATGATGCGCACATCCACCTGCCGTTCATGTCCCTCACCCACGCGCCGCACCTTCCCATCCTGAAGGAAGCGCAGCAGCTTGGTCTGAAATGCGAGGTCCATCTCGCCGATCTCGTCGAGGAACAGCGTGCCGCCATCCGCCAGTTCCGCGGCGCCCGGCCGGTCTGCATGTGCACCGGTGAAGGCACCGCGGGCATGGCCGAAGATTTCACTTTCCATCAGTTCGCGCGGAATGGCCCCGCAGTTCAGGGCATGGAAAGGCGCGCCATGGCGGGGCGAGCGGGCATGCACGGCGGCTGCCGCCAGTTCCTTGCCCGTGCCGCTTTCCCCGGTCACGAACACCGGCGCGCGCGAGCCCGCGATCCGGCTGATGCACTCATAGACCTGCTGCATGGCGGGCGAGCGACCGAGAAATCCGCAGAAATCCGCCCCTCGTGCGGTGGTGTTGGCCGCTGGAGCGGTTCGGTTGCCCTGCCTGTGCTGGCGGCGTTCCACCACGCAGGCGGCCAGAAGTTTTTCGGCCACCTCTTCCGGGCGCGCCGGTTTCAGCACCACATCATGCGCACCGGCCTTCATGGCCGTAACTGCCCCGGTCACCGAGCCCTGATTGAGAGCGGCAATCAGGCCGCCGCGCAACCCCGCACCCCTCAGGCGCGCCAACAGGCCTTCCTCCCCGGCAGAAAGGGCCATGAACGCCACATCTGCCCGGGGGGCGAGGGCGAATGCGGCCTCTATGCTGTCCGCCTCCATGATCTGCTTCACGCCCTTGCGTCCCAGAGCGATGCGCAGCAGCCGGCGCAGTCCATGGTCCGGCTCGCACAGCAGAATATGCAGGTCTTCAGGCAAGGGACGAGTGGACATCTCGGCTCGGAAAAGGAGAGGGTCTGTATCCCGTCCAACGGTAATCAGGCATGGTAAACAAAACCTTTCCGCAACAGGGCTGAAGGGCGTGGCTTTGCCGGTTTGACAGGGGAGGGCGCTCGCCTGAAGGGCTGAACGTGGCGGAGGTATCAGCCGCACCGGACACGGGCCGAAAGGGCCGCGCCACTGCACGGCTCATCCCGATCAGGCCGCACCTTACCCGCGCGGGGGTGTTGGCTCGTTCATGGCAGGGGTCAAACCTGCCGTCTCCAGCGCCGCCAGAACCTTATTGCAGACTTCTCCGTCTGGCAGCAGATGTTGCACCAGCCGGCGCACGGCATCCGGGCTGTAGACCTCGGCGGTCAGTGCGCGAACAAGCGCGTGGGCATCCTGCGCCCGGCCCAGCATCTGGAGCGCGAGGGCAAGAGCGATGCGGTTCTGCGGGCTGGGGTGAAGGCTGAGCTGCGGCACCAGCGCCTGCGCCGCCAGCGGGTCACTGCGCAGGAAGGCCGCCAGCGCCAGATAGGTTTCCTGCAAAGGCGCGCGCGCGGCCCCCTGTGCCCGGGCACTGGTGAGCAGGGCTTCGCCCTTTTCCACCTGCCCGGCGGCAATGAAGATCTGCCCCGCTGTTGCCGCTACATCCAGATCCAGCGGGTTGAGACGCAGCGCCCGTTCGGCCGATTCAATGGCGGCCTGTGTTTCACCCAGGAAAATCTGGGTCAGTGCAAGCGTGCGCGCCGCAAAGGCACTGGAGGGGGCGAGATCGGCCGCCAGTTCCGCCTCACGCAGCATCAGCGCCGCGTTTTCATCGGAAACCGGCGCGGGGCTGCGCACGGCGGCATCCAGCAATGCTGCCGCCCGCACGGCATGACCCAGAGCGAAGGCCCGGTCCCGCGTCGTGAGTTCGGCCAGACAGATGCGGGGAATATCCGCGGCGGCCGAACCATCGCCCCTCAGCACGGCGAATGCTTCGGCAATGCAGCCGAAGCCGGATTCCGGCGCATGGGCCAGTGCCTGCGAGCGCGCCCGCACGGGAATGACGCCATAACTTTCCATCAGCGCGATGGCGACAGTGTTGACCATCTGCGTCTCACTGTCCGGGCCCGCCTCGCCGCCCAGCCCTTCAAGCGTCTGAGACCAGATGATGACGCCAGCGCATCGGTCACGCAGATGCAGCAGCAGCGCGGCCGAACCGTCCGCACGCGGAACGGCGGTGCCATCCAGTGTGAAGACGGAACGCTGACCGGGCGCGCTGCACTCTTCGCGCGCCCATGCGCCATCCGTGTCCGCGCCGGAGCGCACTTCCACGAAATCGAACTGGGCGAAGGCATCCCGCAGGCGTTCTTCCAGCCGCCGCAGGTCGAGCCCGGGCGGGCTCTCACCAGCCAGCAGGCCCACTTCCACCAGCGGCAGTTTCACCTTGTCGGCTTCCGCCGTGCCCATGCTGCGGGACTGGCTGAGCAGGAAGGGAAGGGTGAGCGCGCCCAGCAGCGCAACAACTGCGATGCCGCCAAGCGCCATCCGCCAGCCTGTACGGCGCGGGGGTGGTGGGGCTGATATGGCGGAAAGGCTGAAGGAACCGGCCGGGTGCTGCGCCTCAGCGGCCGCATCGGCTGGCATCGTCTGCGCCCCAGGGGCTGCGGTAAGCTCATCCTCGCCCGCTTCCGGCACCGCAGGCGTGGATGGATGCGGGTCCTGTGACGTGGAGAGCGAAGCGGGCTGGGCAAAGGCAGGGCCTGCCTCAGCGGTCGCGGCCTCGCCATCAGTGGTGCCATGGACCGTCGGTATGCTTTGGGGCTGGGGTGCTGAGGCCGGAGCGGGCAGGGGCCGCATCTCGAACACCGGCACATAGCCACCCTTCGGGATATGAATGCGGAGCGGGTCGTCCTGCCCCTCATGGCCATAATAGCTCTGGAGCGCCCGGCGCAGGCGGGTGGCTTCCACCCGTACGATGGGGTCGGCCTGCGGGTCGAAGGATGGGGGACGGCCCAGGGCTTCCACCGCAATGGTGTAACCCTTGATCTGCTCTGCGCGCCCCGCCAGCGTGGCTTCCACCACGAAGCGCAGAAAGGTGGCGAGGCGGGGTGAGCCGCGCAGGTCCGAGGAGGCCAGAACCCGGTTCAGGCCCGCGCGGATGGTGGCTTCGCGCTCGGCCTCATGGGCGCTGGCTTCCTGCGGAGCCTCAACGGGTGCAGGAGCAGGTGTGATGACAGGGGATGTCTCTTCGCCGGAATGATGCGGGCTTTGGGCAGGTGTCCCGTCAGTGGGCGGCACCGTGCCAGCCGGTGCCGGCGCAGCAGGCTGGCCGGGCGTCTGCGCGGCCTTGTCCAAGGCTTCGCGTGCATGTGGTGCCTGGGGAAACGGCCCGCTTGCCTTAGGCCCGGGCGGCCCCTCATTCCCTACGGTCATGCCCTCTTGTCCGCCAGAACACCGGCCGATGCAAGGGGGATGACGTGAAGCAGGCAGTTCCGCCCGGGCGGTTGCGCTGATAGCCTGTGCATCGCCTGCTGATCCGGCCATCGCCGCATGGTTGCCGGAAGATCAGCGCTGACTGAAGAGGCTCACCATGGTTCCGAATGACGGGATGGCCCGTGCCCCGAACGACCTCGACGCGTTCTGGATGCCTTTCACGGCCAATCGCGCGTTCAAGTCTCGCCCGCGTCTGGTGGCGCGGGCGCAGGACATGCACTATTTCACGCCCGAGGGGCAGGCCATTCTGGATGGCTGCGCGGGCCTGTGGTGCGTGAATACGGGGCATAACCGCGCCCCGATCGTCGAGGCGATCCGCTCCGCCGCGGCCGTTATGGATTTCGCGCCCACCTTCCAGTATGGCCACCCGGAGGCCTTCCGCCTTGCCAGCCGCATTGCGGCGCTGGCGCCGGGCGATCTCGACCATGTGTTCTTCTGCAATTCCGGCTCGGAAGCCGTGGATACGGCGCTCAAGATCGCGCTCGCTTTTCACAACATCTCCGGCCATGGCTCCCGCACGCGCCTGATCGGCCGTGAACGGGGCTATCATGGGGTTGGCTTTGGTGGCGTCTCGGTGGGCGGCATCGTCACCAACCGGCGCGCTTTCGGCCCGTTGCTACCGGGCACCGACCATCTGCGCACCACCTATGACCGCGAGCAGCAGGCCTTCACCAAGGGTGAGCCCGAATATGGTGCACATTTCGCCGATGATCTGGAGCGGCTGGTGGGCCTGCATGACGCCTCCACCATCGCAGCCGTGATCGTGGAGCCGATGAGCGGTTCCACCGGCATGCTGCCGACCCCCAAAGGCTATCTCAAGCGCCTGCGCGAGATTTGCGACCGGCATGGCATTCTGCTGGTATTCGATGAGGTCATCACCGGCTTCGGACGTCTGGGCTTTGCCTTTGCCGCCGAACGCTATGGCGTGGTGCCGGACATGATCACCTTCGCCAAGGGCATCACCGCCGGGGCCGTGCCCATGGGCGGCGTATTGGTGCGCAAGCCCATCCATGATGCCTTCATGAAGGGGCCGCCCCACGCCATCGAGCTGTTCCACGGCTATACCTATTCAGCCCATCCACTGGCCTGCGCCGCGGCTCTGGCCACACTGGATCTCTATGCCGAGGAAGACCTGTTCGAGCGCGCCCGTGCGCTGGAACCGGTGATGGCGGATGCGGCCATGAGCCTGCGCGGCAAGCCCGGCGTGCTGGATATCCGCACTGTTGGCCTCACCGCCGCCTTCGATGTGGAGCCGCAGGCAGGTGCCCCCGGTGCGCGCGGTTATGCGGCGCTGGAAAGCGCTTTCCATGATGAAGGGCTGATGATGCGCACCTCCGGCGACACGCTGGTGCTGGCCCCGCCGCTGATCGTCTCTGAAGCACAGATCGTCGAGATGGTGGAGAAGGTGAGTCGGGTTATCGACAAAACGGCCTGACGGCGGCCAGCCTGCTGAAGCGCATTCCGCTTTCATGGAACGGAGTGCGCTTCACAGGCGAAACAAGACAGTGACAGAAGTGTCTTGTCCGCTCCTCTTCAGCTTGGTCGCATGTTGATGAGCAGCCCGGCCCGGATGCCGGGTCATACGTATAAAGGGGGGCGTCCCCGCGCCTGCCATCCGGACCGGTGCAGGCAATGGCTGAGAGCCAGGTTTTTGAGCGGCCTTCGCGGGCGAGGATGCCGCCGGCCCATCACGTCCCGCCCCTTGCGTCACCTAGCGCCAAACCCCATTTTTCATGCACGCCGGTGCGGTTTGTCCGGTCTGGAGAGACGCATGAACCATATGAAGACGGTGATCCTTCTTGCTGGCCTTACGGCCCTGTTCATGGTTGTGGGCGGGGCGCTGGGTGGCACGCAGGGCATGATGATCGCCTTTGTCGTCGCGTGCGCCACCAACCTGTTCAGCTACTGGAATTCGGACAAGATGGTGCTGCGCATGTATGGCGCGCGAGAGGTGGATGACCAGTCCGCCCCCGAACTGGTGGGCATGATCCGCGAACTGGCGCACCGGGCCGAGCTGCCGATGCCGCGCGTCTTCATCATGGACAACCCGCAGCCCAATGCCTTCGCCACCGGCCGCAACCCGCAGAACGCTGCCGTCGCGGCAACCACCGGCCTGCTCAATTCTCTCTCGCGGGATGAGGTGGCGGGCGTGATGGCGCATGAGCTGGCGCACATCAAGCACTATGACACGCTGACCATGACCATCACGGCGACCATTGCCGGGGCCATCTCGATGCTGGCGAATTTCGGCATGCTGTTTGCGGGCCACAACCGCAACGGCAACGGGCCGGGGCCGATCGCGACCATTGTCATGATGATCTTCGCGCCCATGGCTGCGATGCTGGTGCAGATGGCCGTGTCCCGCTCGCGCGAATATGTGGCGGATCGCACCGGAGCGGAAATCTGTGGCCAGCCCATGGCGCTGGCCTCGGCGCTGGCGCGCATTTCGGGTGCGGCCCATCAGGTGAACAATGATGAGGCGGAGGCCAACCCCGCCACCGCGCATATGTTCATCATCAATCCGCTCTCTGGCGCGCGGATGGACAATCTGTTCTCCACCCACCCGGCCACGGAAAACCGCATCAAGGCCCTGCGCGATCTCGCGGGCCGGATGGGTGGTGGTGGCACGGGAAATGGTCCCGCCAGCGGTGCTTCTGCCCGCACCAGCCCGCGCCCGCCCGGAAATCCATGGGGCCGGCCGGCGCCGGATCGCAAGTCCGGGCCATGGGGCTGAGCGGGGGCGGGAGGGTGCGCTTTGCGTGATGCACCGGGCCATACCTGTCGTCACACGGCTGCAAGATGGCTGGACTAAGCGAACACCCCGAGAGCCATGCGCGTTCGCGCGGGTGCAGGGGAGATCACATGATGCTCAGGACAGTCACCGCCGCTATTGCCGGTCTTGCCATGGCTTCATCGCTTGCGATGGCCGATGGCTATGTGAAGCCTGTCGCTTACCCGCAGCCGGAAGATCCTTCCGAATTCTATTCTCTGGTCGAGATTCCGGCCGGAAGCTCCGTGAAATATGAGGTCGATGACAAGACCGGGCATATTCTGGTGGACCGGTTCATGGCCATGCCCGTTGTCTATCCGGCCAATTATGGTTCCGTACCCAGTTCGCTGGCAGGTGACGGTGATCCGCTTGACGTGCTGGTCTTCACCCGCGCGCCGGTCATGCCGGGCGCACTCATGAAGGTGCGCGCGATTGGTGTTCTCAAGATGGTCGATGGTGGGGAAACCGATGACAAGATCATCGCCGTTCCGACCTCAAAGGTCGACCCGACCTATGACAATATCAAGTCCATCAACGATTTGCCCGAGATCGAGCGCGAACGCCTCGAAGCCTTTTTCCGCGTTTACAAGCAGCTGCCGAAGGGCGGCAAGACTGTAGAACTCGGCGGCTTTGAGGATGCGGACAAGGCGCAGGCCGAAGTTGTCGAGGCGCTGCGCGTCTATCGCGAGAAGCACAAATGAGAGCCGGGGCCGTGACATGACAAAAGACGCATCAGCATGCAGCAATGGCCACGCTTTTTGAACGTCACGATCAGGACGCCAGTGGCATAAGCTTCAGCGTCTCCGGATAAAAGGAAGCAGGGCCATGCCCTGCTGTCATCCAAGCCTCATTCACCCGCCGCTGTCCGGTTCTGCTGGAAGTAGGGTTTCGTGCGCAGGCGCAGTATCACGATGGGATAGGCCATCAGCAGTGCGCCAATGAGCACACCAAGCGCAATGGTGCCCGCCCCCGCCACACCGGTTTCCAGCGCCGTCCACCAGCTCAGCGCAACGCTGGGCAGGAAGAGCACCAGCGCCGTTGCCGCCCCCGGCGAGAAACGGCCGCGGGTGCGGATCATCGGCACGAAATGGAACAGGACCGCATTGATGAGCATCAGCCCGCTGAAGCTGAGGGTCATCAGCGGAAATGTGGACGCGAGCATCGCTTGGGCAATGCCGAGCACGACGACAGAAGCATTGGTGACGTAGAAGTCCGGCCATTCCACCGGCAGGCCGATCACGTCGCGTGCCCAGTTGCGCCAGTCGAAGAAGAATTCTTCCATGATGTGAAGCTGGTAGGCGATCACTGCCAGCCATGCCGCCACTGTGAGCGTCATCTCGTTCTCCCAAGGGTGTGGTGCTTGCGTGCAGCCGGATGCGAAGGCTTACACAAGGCAAGGTTTGCACCACTCATGTCGGTGTTCCGGTGAACAGCGACATATGGGCATCGCCCCAGCTTTTCAGTGCGATCAGCACGGGTTCAAGCTCCCGCCCCCGGTCGGTGAGGGAATATTCCACCTTCGGCGGCACCTGCGCATAAACCTGCCGATGTACCAGCCCATCCTGTTCCAGCTCGCGCAGCTGGTTGGTCAGCATGCGCGGGGTGGCGCTGGGCGCGCGCCGTCCCAGTTCATTGAAACGCAGTGTGCCCTCGTTCAGCAGATGCCACAGGATGACGCTCTTCCACTTGCCGTCAATCACGCTGATGGCCGCCTCGACCGCACAGCCGGGGCTGCAATCGAAGCGGGAGTGGGGGCGCTTGGCCATTAACAGTATCCTTTTTGACACTATAAGCTTATCTTGTGCGTATTGGCGAATTTTGAAGTTAGCCTATTCTCTCCTCATCTGGAATGGAGAGTGCGATGAAAGCCGTTGCCTACAAGACCCCCGGGGAAATCTCCCGGCCTGACGCTTTGCTGGATGTGGAGCTGCCGGACCCCATGGCCAGTGGCCGCGACCTGCTGGTGGAGGTGCGCGCCATCTCGGTCAATCCGGTGGACACAAAGGTGCGCAAGGGTGCGCCCGCGCCAGAGGGCGGCTTCAAGGTGCTGGGCTATGATGCCGCTGGTGTGGTGAAGGCAGTGGGGCCGGATGTGACCCTGTTCCGTCCCGGAGATGAGGTCTGGTATGCGGGTGCGCTCAACCGGCAGGGCACCAACAGCGAGCTGCATCTGGTGGATGAGCGGATCGTGGGTCGAAAGCCTGCCAATCTTTCCTTCTCCGAAGCCGCTGCTTTGCCGCTGACCACCATCACCGCATGGGAAATGCTGTTCGACCGACTGGATGTGCGCCGCCCGGTACCGGGTGCGGCATCTGTCATTCTGATTATCGGCGGGGCTGGCGGCGTGGGCTCCATCGCCATCCAGCTTTTGCGGGCACTCACAGATCTCACCATCATCGCCACGGCCTCACGCCCCGAGACGCAGTCCTGGGTGAAAGAACTGGGCGCGCATAATGTGGTGGACCACAGCCAGCCACTGGCGGCGCAGGTCGCGGCGCTGGGTCTTGGCGCCCCCGGCTGGGTATTTGCCACCACCGAGACCGATGCGCATCAGGTTCAGATTGCGGAACTGGTCGCCCCGCAGGGGCGGTTCGGGCTGATTGATGACCCGGTGGCGCTGGATATCCGCCCCTTCAAGCGCAAGTCCGTGTCCGTGCACTGGGAGTTCATGTTTACACGCTCCCTGCATCAGACCGCCGATATGGGCGCGCAGGGGCATCTGCTGAATGAAACGGCCGCTTTGGTTGAGGCCGGGCGTATTCGCAGTACGGCCACCGAAAGCTTCGGACGAATCACGGCGGAGAATCTGCGCCGCGCCCATGAACTGATCGAAACCGGCCGGGCGCGGGGAAAGATCGTGCTGGAAGGGTTTTAAGGGCGAACATCTCCGCTTTGCGTCATCCCGGTGCGACTTGTGTGCCGTTCCGGGATGAATGGTCGCGTGCTTTTCGGCGCAGGGTGCGCGCATCTTTCCTGTCGAATCTGTCGCAAATCGTCATGCCTTGCGCTGACAGGGCCGCGCGCTGTGGCTAGCTTGGCCGCATGAGCAGAAAAGCCGCCTCTCCCAAAACCATGCCCCCCACCGACACCACAGATGCCCCCGCACAGGATGCGCCCGCACCCGCGCGCGCTGATGAGGGCAAGGTGACGCCGATGATGGCGCAGTTTCTGGAGATCAAGGCCGCCAATCCGGACAGCCTGCTGTTCTACCGGATGGGCGATTTCTACGAGCTGTTCTTCACCGATGCCGAGATGGCCTCCCGCGCGCTGGGCATTGTGCTCACCAAGCGCGGCAAGCATCAGGGGCTGGATATTCCCATGTGTGGCGTGCCGGTGGACCGGGCGGAGGAATATCTCAACAAGCTCATCGCCATGGGATTCCGGGTCTCGGTCTGCGAGCAGATGGAGGACCCGGCAGAGGCGAAGAAGCGCGGCAACAAATCGGTGGTGAAGCGCGGGGTGACGCGGCTTGTGACCCCCGGCACCCTCACTGAAGATACGCTGCTGGATGCCCGGCAGGAAAATGTGCTGGCGGCCCTCGCCCGCGTGCGCGCAGGAGCAGATGCTTTTGGCTGGGCGCTGGCCTTCACCGATATGTCGACCGGCAATTTCCGGGTGGCGGAAACCACGCGGGAGGATCTGGCCGGCGATCTCGCGCGCATCAATCCGGCTGAAATTCTGGTCTCGGATGCGCTGCTGGATGATGTCGAGCTGAAGCTCCTGCTGCGCGAATGGCCGGCGGTGACCCCACTGCCGCGCCAGCATTTCGAGGGCGCGGGGGCAGAACGCCGGCTGGCGGATTTTTACGGGGTCGCCGCACTGGATGCGTTCGGGGCCTTCAGCCGGGTGGAGCTGATCGCGGCCGCTGCCATCGTGGCCTATGTGGAGCGCACCCAGCTTGGTGCGCGCCCGGTGCTGCGCCGCCCGGTGCGGGAAGCGGCGGGCGACATCATGGTGATTGATGCCGGCACCCGCGCCAATCTGGAACTGGTGCGCACCACCTCCGGCGAGCGCAAGGGCTCGCTTCTGGCAGCGGTGGATCGCACGGTGACAGCCGCTGGCGCGCGGCTTCTGGCCCGGCGTATCGCCGAGCCCCTCACCAGCCTTGCCGCCATCCGCGCCCGCCATGATGCGCTGGAGTTTCTTCTGGATGACAATGGCTTGCGCGGAGACCTGCGCAGCCGCCTCGCCAGCGCGCCGGATATGGCACGGGCGCTGACCCGTCTGGCCCTGAACCGGGGTGGCCCACGTGATCTGGCGGCGGTGCGCGATGGCCTTGCCGGCGCGCTGGCCCTGCGCACCCTGTTTCAGAACCAGCCACCGACAGAGCTGGCCCGTTGTCTGGATGATCTTTCCGAGGTCTCAGCCCCGCTGGCGCAGGAGCTTGCAGCCGCCCTTGCCGATGAACTGCCTGTGCACCGGCGCGATGGCGGCTTTATCCGTACAGGTTATGAGCGCGAACTGGACGAGACGCGCGCGCTGCGTGATGAAAGCCGGCGCGTGGTGGCAGCGCTGGAGAAGCGCTATGCCGAGGAAACCGGCGTCAAATCCTTGAAAATCCGCCACAACGCGGTGCTGGGCTATTTCGTGGAGGTGAGTGCGCAAAATGCCGGCCGCTTGCAGGAAGCCCCGCATGCTGCCGTGTTTGTCCATCGCCAGACCATGGCCGGGGCGATGCGTTTTTCATCTCTTGAGCTGGGCGAGCTGGAAAGCCGTATTTCCAGCGCGGGTGAACGGGCGCTGGGGCTGGAACAGGCGGCATTCGAACGGCTCTCCCGCGCGATTGTGGAAGAGGCCGATTCCATCAGTGCCGCAGCTGATGCATTGGCCGAGCTGGATGTGCACTCCAGTCTGGCCGAGCTGGCCAGCGTGGAACGCCATGTGCGTCCGCATATGGAAGAGGGGTTTGCCTTCCAGATCGAGGGCGGGCGGCACCCTGTGGTGGAGCAGGCACTGGCGCGTGATGGTGGCCCCTTTGTGCCGAACGACTGCGATCTCTCCCCGCCCGAGCGGCAGAAGGATGGGCGCATCGTTCTGGTGACCGGGCCGAACATGGCCGGTAAATCCACTTTCCTGCGCCAGAATGCGCTGATTGCGGTGCTGGCGCAGGCTGGAGCATTCGTGCCGGCGCGGGCCGCCCGTATTGGCATTGTGGACCGGCTGTTCTCCCGCGTGGGTGCGGCGGATGATCTGGCGCGCGGGCGCTCCACCTTCATGGTGGAGATGGTGGAAACGGCGGCGATCCTCAATCAGGCGACCGCCCGGTCCCTGGTGATTCTGGACGAGATTGGCCGTGGCACCGCCACTTTTGATGGCATGTCCATTGCGTGGGCAAGCCTTGAGCATCTGCATGAGGCGAACCGCTGCCGTGCCCTCTTCGCCACCCATTTCCATGAACTCACGGCCCTGAGCCAGCGCTGCGCACGCCTTTCCAACGCCACCGTGAAGGTGACGGAATGGGATGGCGATGTGATCTTCCTGCATGAAGTGGTGCCGGGCGCTGCGGATCGCTCCTATGGCATTCAGGTCGCCAAGCTTGCGGGCCTGCCGGAACCGGTGATTGCCCGTGCGCAGGCTGTTCTGGCAGAACTGGAGGCGGCGGAACGGGCCTCTCCGGCGCAGAAGCTGGTGGATGACCTGCCACTGTTCTCCATCGCCGCCCGCCCGGTCGCGCCCGCAGCCTCGGCCGTTGCCTCCTCGCGGCCTTCTCCTGCGCTTGAGGCGCTGGAGGAGATCGACCCTGATGACCTCACCCCGCGTGAGGCGCTGGAAGCATTGTACCGGCTGAAGGGGTTGTGTTGAGAGGGCTTACGGGCTGGGGCAGAAATGGCTGCCGACAAGCGCAGAAAGCCTCTTCAGGAGCGCCGGATGCCATGGCGTGGCTCTGGCTATCGCGGTGGTGGCTGAGAACGAGAGCTGGCGATCTCGTCGGCTTTTCCATCAGGCCGAGGAATAGGGGAGGCAAGAGGCCCGCACCCGGTTCTCCTGTGCAGGCATAAATGCCGTGCTGTCCTTCCGCGAGGCATGAAAAAACCGGCCTGACCCTGAGGGGGCAGACCGGTTCAATTCACTTCAGAGGCAACCGGGCAGATGAACCCGGCGCTCGCCAAAAGCCTCAGTCTTATTGCTGTGCGGGCACCTGCTGTTGTGCAGGGTCACGCTCGACCAGCTCACCCCAGGCCGAGAACACGTCCTGGAAGACCTGCTCGCCGGTGTCACCCTTGTCGAACAGGATCACGGCCCGCTTGTTGTTGGTGTAGACGAACGGCACATCGAACCACGGGGAAATCTGCATCAGCGTGATATTGCGCTGGCGCTCCGCGGGGACGGTGGAGAGGCCGATGAGGAACAGCGTGGGGTTCACCCGTACGGCAAGGCCGGCAAGTGGCACACCTTGCGCCTGCTGGTTCGGCTTCACCCGGATACCGGGGATGCTCGCAATACCGCCAAAGGCGAAGTCTTGCGGCAGCTTGAACTGCAGCTCGATGGTATGAGAGGCCGGCAGGGTCTGGTCCGCATTCCGGCGCAGCACGAAATCCATCGAAATCTGCCGTTCGGGAATGGTGATGACACCGCGCACGCCCATTTCGGGCGGCAGGCCGGGGCCGGCTTCAAAGGTTTCCGTGCGCCAGGTCACGGTGCCCTCGAAGCTCTGGGGTGGGCTGGTGCCGCCGGGGGTCTCTTCAAGCAGCACGGCGCGCTGGGTGCCGGCCGCCTGCTGGCGGGGAGCCGGTGCCGGCGCACGACGGCTCTGGTCTGCCGAAGTGGTCGCGACGCGATCTTCGGACTTGGGACGTTCAGCCGGTGGGGCACTGGCGGCAGGTTTTGTCTGCGTAGTCTGGGGCGCGCCGCCAAAAATGGCATCGCGGTTCATCACGCCCAGAACAATCGCGATCAGCACCAATGCGGCCAGAAGTGCCCACAGAACAGGCTTCTTCCAGGACGGAGCGGGCTTTTCTGCAGGACGCAGGCCGGGGCGCAGGCTTTCCTTGCCGGCTTCCTTCGCAGCCTCACGGCTGCGTACCTTGCCTGGCGGCAGAGGGCCACGGGGGGCATCCGGTTTCTGTCCCGGGGCGCCGGAATCCGTGCCACGAGGGTCGCTTCCATCTCCGCCCGCCCGCATCACGGGGGGTGGCAGGGGCGCAGAGCCGGTCTGCTTTTCTGGCCGTGATTCTGCCGGAGGCAAAGGGGCATCCGCCCCCGTTTGCCCGCGCGCAGATTCATGCGGCGCGAAGCCGCCGGAGCGGTCCGCATCGCCTGCATGGGGTTCGGGCTCATCTGCCTCGAAAGGCAGATCATCCTCGGGCGCATTGTCCTGTGGGGCGAGGTCCGCCTCCACGCGGCGAATAGCTTCCTCGAGAGTCAGCCGTTCACGCGTGATCTCCCCTTCCGGCAGGGGCGGATCGACACTGCGCAATTGCCGCATGAGAGCGGCGCGTGCCCTGTCGAACACCGCGCGACGATTCTCGGCGGTGTTCTGGGGCAGGCTGGAAATTGCGCGGACGAGAAGCGGGTAATAGTCAGCCATGGGTGCTGCTGGCTCGCCTTCGGGCCCGATGGGCTGGATCAGTCCTGAAACGGGTTGTGCACGAGAATCGTGTCATCCCGTTCAGGACTTGTGGAAAGCACGGCTACCGGGCAGCCGATCAGCTCCTCGACGCGCCGTACATATTTGACGGCCGCAGCTGGCAGGTCCGCCCAAGAGCGCGCACCCGCCGTGGATTCCTGCCACCCGTCCATGGTTTCATAGATGGGTTCGGCGCGGGCCTGAGCCCCGCTTTCTGCTGGCAGATAGTCCACTTCGCGACCATCAACCTTATAACCGACACATACTTTAAGTTCGGTAAACCCGTCGAGTACATCCAACTTTGTGAAGGCGATGCCCTTGATGCCGCAGGTGCGCACGGTCTGGCGCACCAGAACCGCATCAAACCATCCGCAGCGACGGGCGCGCCCGGTCACAACGCCAACCTCGCGGCCGCGGGTCGAGAGGCGTTCGCCGATCTCGTCCTTGAGCTCGGTCGGGAACGGGCCTTCACCCACGCGGGTGGTGTAGGCCTTTGTAATGCCAAGGATATAGTCCAGCGCCCCCGGGCCAATGCCAGTACCGCTCGCCGCCGAACCCGCTACCGTGTTGGAGGAGGTGACGAAGGGATAGGTGCCGTGATCGATGTCGAGCAGCGCGCCCTGCGCGCCTTCGAATAGGATACGCTTGCCTTCGGAGCGGGCGCGGTCCAGCAGTTCCCATACCCGGTCCATGAAGGGCAGGATCTTGGGCGCGATGGCCAGAAGTTCGGCGACGAGTTCGTCGGCCTTCACTTCTTCAATGCCCATGCCGCGACGCAGCAGGTTGTGATGGGAGAGCAGGCGCTCCACCTTCGCCGGAAGTGCTTCAGCGTCCACCAGATCCACGAGGCGGATGGCGCGACGGCCAACCTTGTCCTCATAGGCGGGACCGATGCCGCGCTTGGTGGTGCCGATGCGGGTGCCGGTGCTGGCGTTTTCGCGCAGCGCGTCCAGTTCCCGGTGCAGAGGCAGAATCAGGGGGGTTGTTTCGGCGATGCGCAGCCGGTCCGGGCCGATGATGACGCCCTGGGCGGCGATCCGCTCCAGCTCGTCCACCAATGCCTGCGGGTCCAGAACCACACCATTGCCGATCATCGACAACTTGCCCGGGCGCACAACACCCGACGGCAGCAGTGAAAGCTTATAGGTGACACCGCCGATAACCAGGGTGTGTCCGGCATTGTGACCGCCCTGGAAGCGAACGACAACGTCCGCCTTTTCCGAAAGCCAGTCTACGATCTTGCCTTTACCTTCGTCGCCCCATTGGGAGCCGACAACGACAACGTTGGCCACGCTGTTTGCCTCCTCGCGCGGCGCGGGTCACATCGGCCCGCGCGAACAAAGCAAAGCCCCGGTTGGTTCCGGGGCCTTACCCATGCGTCTTACGGGATAGTGACGGCGGGCGCAAGCAAGGGAATGCCGCACCTGCCGGGATGTGAACACCGCCCACTATCCGCCCTATACCGTTGCGTCATTCTGCAGGGCAGAAACGCCCTTCCGTTACCCGGAAGGGCGAACGGTTCAGAAGCTGCGCTGGATCTTCAGGGCAGCGGAAACCAGATCGGTCGAACCGCCATAGGCCTGATTCTTGGTGATGGCGAGGTTCTGCTGGGCCAGATTGTAGCCAGAGGCCTTGCCGCTCTCGACCTTCGAGTAGAGCACTTCCGCGCCAATATCGAGATTGCGCACCGGCGACCATACAGTGTTGAAGCCGAGCTGCCAGATATCGAAATTCACGAAACCATTCTGGAAGGCATAGGCGGAATCGGGTGCATCCACATGCACATAGCCGCCCAGCACGGCCGAGCGCAGGCCCGGGGTCCAGAAATGACGGAACTGGCCGGTGATGGACCACGCCTTGGTGCTGTCAAACCCGCCGGTCACGTCATTATAGACGACATCAGAGAGCTGGTAGAACGCGCCGAAGCCCGACCCGTCCACCCGGCCGAACTGGGTGGCGAGGCTGCCGGTGCGGTCAGAACCGGAAAAGCCGATATAGTTCATGGCCCCGTCGCCATAGGCGGCGGTCACGAAAATGCTGTCACCCGCGCCAAGCTGGGGCAGCTTGAATTCAAGTGAGCCACCAATCGCCCAGCCCCAGCTGTCCGTGGAGTTCTGGAATGTCGCGGCATTATAGGCCACGCGGGACTGATGCGCCGCGAGCGAAAGCTGGGCCAGACCCCAGGCCTGCTCCAGTCGCAGCGAACCCACAACATCCGGGGCCTGGCTGCCGCCGCGCACGTTCACATCCGTGGGATGCAGGGCGGCGATGGTTGGTCCCAGCCCCTGAGCATTCATCACGCCATGCTGACGCGAATCTTCCACCGCGATGGAGGCGGAGAAGCCATTCGAGAACTGCGTGGTGTAGGAGAGCAGGTTCACCTTGCGGTTCATCTGCGTGAAGGGGTTGGTGAACATGTAGTTCAGATTGGGCTGGAACACCGAGGTGGTGTAGCCCGCCGTGAAGCCCGCGAACTGGATGAAGCCGTTCTGCAGGTCAACCTGCGTGCTGCCGTTCGTGCCGGCCCAGCTGTCGAGATTCGCGCCCACGCCGACGAAGGCGCGCAGGGTGCCATATTCGGTCTGGTTGCGGGCATCGAACTGGGCAATGGCCCGCACGCGGGAGTTGAGCTTGTTGACCGTATCGTCGGCAACGAGCCTGTCGCTCAGGGTTTCGTTGCTGATCTGGGGATTGAAGCTTTCCGTGGCATTGGCCATGACGCCGAGCCAGATATAGCCGCCAATCTTCAGGCAGGTGTCCGAGCCGGGAATATAATAGAAGCCGGGGCCATAGGCCGCGCACACCTTCACATATTCCGCCGCCTTGGCCTTGACCGGGAGATCGGCTGCATGGGCACCTGCCGCGCCTGCAACGACAGCGCCGCCTGCCAGAACCACCACGGCGGCCATGCGGCCCAAATGGTGGCCACGTCGATCGCTCTTTGCCAAGTTCATTCCCATCCCCCCCTGTATTGTCCTGCGCGGATGGTTTGCGGGACAATGCTTCGTGCCATCGGATCGTGCAGATCATTTCTCGGGATGCAAAGTGGCCGGACTGAAAACATGCCGCCGGCCAGTCATCCCTGAAAGACCACAAGCTGGGGTGTCAGCACGTTTCCGGAGAAAAACCGGATTTATCTTTGTCCGCATCTGGAAAAGATATGAGGTGCTGATGCAGACTCCATCTTATCCCTAGTAAGATACCATCGGACGGGTGCGATCAATGATCTGTCGGCTTTTGGCCGGAGGTAGAAGTCTGGTTTCAGTCCGCCCGTGGCGGGAATGACACAGATCGGCCGTACATCCGGCAAGTTGTGTGACTCCTCCCGTTCCTTCTCCCTCGGCTGTTAGAGTTAGATGTGCCGATACATTGTGATGGACTGCCTTATGTCTCCCAATCCCAGTGATTCCGGCTTGTTCCGGTTGGACCCCCGCCTTGAGGCCGATGGTCCGGTGGTCGCCGATCTGCCCTTGAGCCATGTCCGGCTTGTGGATGATGCGCGGTTCTTCTGGCTGGTGCTCGTTCCCCGCCGCGTGGACCGTGTGGAGATCATGGATCTGGAGCCGGAAGAGCGCGCCTTGCTGATGGAGGAGATCACCGCCGTCTCGCAGGTGCTGAAGGGGGTCACCGGCTGCGCCAAGCTGAATGTGGCAGCGCTGGGCAACATGGTGCCGCAGCTGCATGTGCATGTGGTGGCGCGCAATCCCGGCGATGCGGCATGGCCCGGCCCGGTCTTCGGTGTTGGCACGCGGGAGAAGCTGGATGAGGCCACGCGCAGCGCCCGGCTGGATGCCATCCGCAAGGGGCTGGGGCCGCTGGTTCTGCTGCCGGAGGGTGTGCGGGGGCAGGACTGATCCGCACCTTCCGGCGAACACGGCTGTCATGTCCATGCCATATGGCGTCATGGGCGTGATGCTGATAGAAAACGGCTTCGGAGGCACATATGCGCACGGCAAACATTGTCCGCGAGACCAAGGAAACCAGCATCTCCCTGTCGCTCGATCTGGACGGCACGGGCAAGAGCGATATTTCCACCGGCATCGGGTTCTTTGACCACATGCTGGACGCCCTCGCGCGTCACTCCCGCATCGACCTGACGGTGAAGGCCACCGGCGACCTGCATGTGGATGACCACCACACCACCGAGGATGTGGGCATCGTGCTGGGGCAGGCGGTGAAGCGCGCGCTTGGCGACATGCGCGGCATCACCCGTTATGCCGACAGCCTGCTGCCCATGGATGAGACGCTGACCCGCGTCGCCATCGATATTTCGGGCCGGCCCTTCCTCGTCTTCCGCACCCGCTTTCCCACCCAGAAGATCGGCACGTTTGATACCGAACTGGTGCGCGAATTCTTTCAGGCCTTCTCCATGAATGCGGGCATCACCCTGCATGTGGAAACGCTGTATGGCGAGAATTCGCACCATATCGCCGAAAGCTGCTTCAAGGGTCTGGCCCGCGCCCTGCGCGCAGGCGTGGCACTGGATGCGGCGGCGGCGGGCGAGATTCCTTCCACAAAGGGCGCCCTTGGCGGCTAGGTGCGGCATGGCGAGCTGGATCGTTTTCACCCGCAATGATGATGCGGTGGCTGATGCCGTCGCGGATCGCGCCGTTTTCGTGCGCGACGGGTTTTCGTGGCTCGCCTTGCTTCTTGGCCCCGTCATGCTGCTTTGGCACCGGCTGTGGCTGGCCTTTGTGGTCTATATGGTGATTGCGGTGGGGCTTCAGCTTACCGTCATGTTCGCCAATGTGCCGGATGTGGTGCCCTCAGTCGTCATGACCGGGGTGAATGTTCTCCTCGCGCTTGATATGGCCGTGCTGCGCACCCGCAAGCTGTTGCGGCAGGGCTATGTCGAGGAAACCGTGGTGAGCGGCAGAAACCGGATCACGGCGGAGCAGCGCTTCTTCGACCAGTGGCAGGATGCCCCGGCCTCCCGGCCCGCGCCCCGCCATGAGGCTCCGACTTCTCCTCCCGCTCCGCCGTCAATGCGGCCGGGGCTCATTGAAGGGCCGCCTTCGTGGCGGCCGGCACAGGGACAGGTTCCGGGACAGCCCAGGGGGCCTGTTATCGGCAGCCTAGACACAGGGAATTCTGGCGCATGAGCGTCGCCATCATTGATTACAATTCCGGCAATCTGCATTCCGCCCTCAAGGCGATGGAGCGCGCCGCGAGCGAGCTGGATGCCGGACTGCCCACCCCGAAAGTGGTGCTGACCAGCGACCCGGACGTGGTGCGCAATGCAGACCGCGTGGTGCTGCCGGGCGTGGGTGCTTTTGCCGACTGCCGCGCCGGCCTTGATGGCGTGCCCGGCATGGTGGAGGCGCTGACCGAGGCGGTGCAGCAGCGCGGCAAGCCGTTTCTGGGCATCTGCGTGGGCATGCAGCTTCTGGCCGAACGCGGGCGCGAGCATGGCGTGACCGAAGGGTTGGGCTGGGTGCGCGGCGAGGTGGACCGCATCAGCGCCGCCGATCCGCACCTGAAAGTGCCGCACATGGGCTGGAACACCATCCATACCGTGCGTGAACACCCCCTTCTGGCGGGTATTCCCACAGGAGAGGGTGGTTTGCATGCCTATTTCGTCCATTCCTACCACCTGAAACCCGCAGATGGGCTGGACCTTGTGGCCACAACCGACTACGGCGGTGCAATTACCGCCATGGTCGCCCACGGCAATGTGGCCGGTACCCAGTTCCACCCCGAGAAAAGCCAGACCCTTGGTCTGGCCCTGCTCTCCAATTTTCTGAAGTGGCACCCGTGATTCTGTTTCCGGCCATTGATCTGAAGGACGGCCTTGCCGTGCGCCTCGAACAGGGCGACATGGCACGCGCTACCGTATTCAACCGCGACCCCGCCGCGCAGGCTGAGGAGTTCGAGACCCTCGGCTTCCGCTATCTCCATCTGGTGGATCTGGATGGTGCGTTCGCTGGCAAGCCCGTGAATGCGGCGGCGGTGGAGCGAATTCTGGAAACCGTGTCCATTCCCGTACAGCTTGGCGGCGGCATTCGCGATCTCGCCACGGTGGAAGCCTGGCTTGAGAAGGGTGTCACCCGCGTCATTCTGGGCACCGCTGCCGTGCGCGACCCGGACTTTGTGAAGGCGGCCGCAAAGGCCTATCCCGGTCGCGTGACCGTGGGGCTGGATGCGCGCGATGGCCGTGTAGCCGTGGAAGGCTGGGCGGAAACCTCAGATCTCGACGCGGTGGAGATCGCCCGCCGTTTCGAGGATGCCGGCGTCTCCGCCATCATCTATACCGACATCGCCCGTGACGGCCTGCTCAAGGGCCTGAATCTGGACGCGACCATCGCACTGGCCGATGCCATTTCCATTCCTGTCATTGCCTCCGGTGGCCTCGCGTCGCTGAAGGATGTGGAACAGATTCTGGAGCCGCGCGCCGCTCGGCTTGCCGGTGCCATTACCGGCCGGGCACTTTATGATGGCCGGCTGGACCCGCGCGAGGCGCTGGCCCTTGTGGCCGGTCGCTGAGGACACAGCATGCTGAAGGTTCGCGTCATCCCCTGCCTCGACGTGAAAGACGGCCGTGTGGTGAAGGGCGTCAATTTCGTTGATCTGCGCGACGCCGGTGATCCGGTGGAAGCGGCCCGCGCCTATGATGCGGCCGGGGCCGACGAACTGACCTTTCTCGACATCGCCGCCAGCCACGAAAACCGCGGCACCATTCTGGATGTGGTGCGCCGCACGGCGGAACAGTGCTTCATGCCGCTCACCGTGGGTGGTGGCGTGCGCACGGTGGAGGATGTGCGCGCCCTGCTGAATGCAGGGGCGGACAAGGTCTCCATCAATACCGCCGCCGTGCATCGCCGCGCCTTTGTGGGTGAGGCGGCCGAGAAGTTCGGCCAGCAGTGCATCGTGGTGGCTATCGACGCCAAGAAGGTGAGTGCCGAGGGCGAGGAAAACCGCTGGGAAATCTTCACCCATGGCGGACGCAAGCCCACAGGCATTGATGCGCTGGATTTCGCGCGTGAGGTGGTGAGCCTCGGCGCGGGTGAAATCCTGCTGACCTCCATGGACCGCGACGGCACCGGTATCGGCTTTGACTGCACGCTGACCCGTGCAGTAGCGGATGCGGTGAGCGTGCCGGTGATCGCCTCAGGCGGGGTTGGCAATCTGGATCATCTGGTGGAAGGCATTCGCGATGGCGGAGCATCCGCCGTGCTGGCGGCCTCCATCTTCCATTTCGGCACCTACACAATCCGCCAGGCCAAGGAACATCTGGCCGCGGCGGGCCTGCCGGTGCGTCTTGATCCGTGAGGCGCATGGCCTTGCGCCATCAGGCATGGCGCATGAGCCGCCGCTATTTCAGGAGCCATCCTTGTGAGTGACGCCTTCACCCTTTCGGATCTTGAAGCCACCATCGCCATTCGCGCGAAGGCGGAGGCGGGCGCATCCTACACCCGCAGCCTGCTGGACAAGGGCATTGGCAAATGCGCCCAGAAGCTGGGCGAGGAGGCGGTGGAAACCGTCATCGCCTCGGTCAGCGGCAGTGCGGATGAGGTGGTCAGCGAAACGGCGGACCTGCTCTATCACCTGATGGTGGTGCTGAATGCCCGCGGCATTGAGCTCTCTGCCGTGCATGCCGAGCTTGCCCGCCGCACCGGCCAGTCTGGCCTTGCGGAAAAAGCCAGCCGGCCTCAGGACTGATATGATGGGTAAGAGCATTTTCAAGCGAAGTGGATACCGGTTCGCGTGAAGAAAATGCGACCAGATAATACGTTGGAGCATCTCTCCGATTCCGTGAAACGAAGAGATGCTCTGTCCCCTCCCGAGAGGCCGCCTGTCATGGATCAACCCCTCGATCCCAGCCTTTCACCCTACCGCACCTTTTCGCGTGCGGAATGGGCGGCGCTGCGGCTTGATACGCCCATGACCCTGACCCCGGCTGATATTGAACGGCTGGAGGGTTTGAACGCGCATCTGTCGCTGGCAGAGGTGGAGCAGATCTACCTGCCGCTCTCGCGCCTGCTCTCGCTTTATGTGGCGGCGACGCAGAAGCTGTTCCGCGCCATGAGCTACTTCCTCGACCAGCGCGATGACAAGCGTGAGGAAGCGCGCGATGGCGAGGGCAAGATGCCCTATATCATCGGCATTGCCGGCTCGGTGGCGGTGGGCAAGTCCACCACGGCGCGCGTGCTTCAGGCGCTGCTGGCACGCTGGCCGAACACGCCCAAGGTGGACCTTGTCACCACTGATGGTTTTCTGCTGCCCAATGCGGTGCTCAAGCGCGAAGGGCTAATGGAGAAGAAGGGCTTTCCCGAAAGCTATGATCTTCCCCTGCTGCTGCGCTTCCTCTCAGAGATCAAGGCCGGTCGTCGCCGGGTGCGTGCGCCGCTCTATTCGCATTTCTTCTATGACGTGATGCCGGATGAGATGGTGGAAGTGGACCGGCCGGACATCCTCATCGTCGAGGGGCTGAACGTGCTCCAGACCACGCGCCCGCCAAAGGATGGAAAGGCCATTCCCTTCGTCTCCGACTTCTTTGATTTCTCAATCTATATCGATGCGGATGAGGATGTGCTGGAGCACTGGTATGTGGACCGCTTCATGCATCTGCGCGAAACCGCATTCCGCGATCCGCTCTCCTACTTCCACCGCTATTCCGAGCTCTCGCACGATGGCGCGCAGGAGCGGGCGCTCTCGATCTGGCGCAGCATCAATCTGCCGAACCTGACCGCTAATATCCTGCCCACACGTCAACGGGCAGACCTTATCTTGCGCAAGGCCGGGGACCATGAAGTGGCAGAGGTGAGCCTGCGCCGGCTGTGAGGCCGGTTTCGGGGCGGCAAAGGCGTTCAGGTTTCCCGCGAGACATGCCAGCCCGCACGCTGCGCCCTGCGCCGGTCATGCAGGGCGGCGAAAGGGCCGCCGCGCTTTAAAAGCCCGGATGGCGCGCCATCTTCCACCAGCCGCCCCCGTTCCAGCACCAGCACCCTGTCGGCTATTGCGATCCATTCATACTGATGGGCAATGACCAGTATGGTCCTGTGCCCGTGCAGGGTCGCCAGCATCTGCCCGAAGGTCGCACGATTATGCGCATCGAGGGCGCTGGTCGGTTCATCCAGCAGCAGAATGGGAGCATTCTTCAGCAAAGCGCGGGCGATGCAGACCCGCTGGCGCTCTCCGCCGGAAAGGCCGTGGCCACCCTCACCCACCGTGCACTGCCAGCCGCCGGGCAGCCGCGCGAGCATGGCATCGAGCCCGCTCAGGGCCGCGACATGGCTGAGTGCGGCCTCATCCGCGTCGGGGCGGGCCATCAGCACATTGTCTCGGATGGAGCCGGAGAAAAGGTGCGTGTTCTGGAATACGGGTGAGACCAATGCCGAAAGTGCCTGCGGTTCCAGTGCGCGCACGTCCACCCCGCCAATGGTGACGGCTCCGGCATTCACATCAAAGAACCGGGCGATGAGGTGCAGCAGCGTGGATTTTCCAGCCCCGGATGGGCCGACAAGCGCGGTCGTGCTGTTCTGTTCCAGCACAAAATCCAGCCCATCCAGAATGGGCGGGCCGTCTCCATGACCGAATCGCACGCTCTTGAAGCCGATAGCGCTGTTCGTCGGTGGGGGCGACGGATGAGACGGGTCTGAAAGGGGCGGTTCGGCCAATATCCCTTCCACCTGAGAGAGCTGGGCGGAGGCCATGCGGATGCCGGCCCCGGAAGAGGCGACATCGCCCAAGGGTTCGAGCATGCGCGCAACCGGCACCATCAGCGCCACGAGGGTGATGACATGAGCGGGATCGGAGCCGCCGAGCCCGAGAGAGACCATCATGGCCAGGAGGCCGAGATAGCCCAGCTGCACCAGCCATGAATTGGCCAGAAGCGGCGGCAGCACCATCCAGAGCTGTCGCCGTCCGGCGCGGTTCTGCTGGCGCAGGGCGGTTTCCAGTGCGCCATGGCCGCGTGTCACCACCCCATAGGCGCGCAACACCGCCTGTGCCTGCGCAAATTCCGCCACGCGCTGTCCGGCTTCCTCTGCCGCCTTGTGAACCGCGCGGTCTGCGCTCAGGCCAAGTCTTCCGGCCCACCAGTAGACAAGGCCGATGCAGGGAAAGAGCAGGGCGGCGGTGGCGGCGAGTTTCAGGTTAAACAGCGCCATGCCTGCCACCACCACCGGCGGCACCACACAGGCCTGCACCAGTGGCATCAATTGGTGTGCCGGCAGGGCCAGCAGTTCCATCACGCCCTGACTGATGGTGCCGGAGATGCGGGCCGTGCGCACCGGCGTGAACCAGCCCAGCGGCAGGCGCACGAGATGCTCTCCCAGCCGCATCCTCAAATTGCGCAGCAACGCCAGGGCCAGATCAAAGCTCCTCAGTGTTGCGGTGTGGGTGGTCCACCATGCTCCGGCAACCGCGGCAAGAATTGCCAGCAGCCAAACGCTCGCCTCTTGCTCCGCGCCGCGCAGCAGCGCCTCAAGGCAGGGCACAAGCAGCACGAAGGCGATGCCCTGCATCAGGCTGGCAAGGCAGGCTGCCGCCAGAAAGAGCGGCACCCGCTTGCGATCCTGCGCCCTCATCAGGCGCTCCAGCCGGCGCAGGATCATGGCTGCACCTGTGCGGGTTCAGAAGCCTGCGGTGCAGCTGCACCCTGGCGGGCATGCCAGAGGCGGGCATAGGCCCCCCCTTGCGCCAGAAGGGTTTCATGGGGGCCACATTCCACAATCCGCCCCTCTTCCAGAACCAGAATCTGGTCGGCCTGCGTGATGGTGGTGAGGTCATGGGCGATCACCAGCACGCTCTGGCCGCCCGCCTGCGCCAGCAGGGCGCTGAGCGCCTGCTGGATGTCGGCTTCGGTCTGCGGGTCTGCATGGGCCGTGGGTTCATCCAGAACCAGAACCGGTGGAGCATGCAGCAGGGCGCGGGCTATGCCGATGCGTTGGGCTTCGCCACCGGAGAAACGGGCCTCTTCGCCGCATATGCTCTCATAGCCATGTGGCAGTTCCAGAATGCGCGTATGGATCGCCGCCGCCCGTGCGGCCTCTTCCACCTCATTCATGGAGGCATCCGGTTTGCCCAGAGCGATATTCTCGCGCACGCTGGCCCGCAACAGGTGCGTATCCTGAAACACGAAACCCACATGGCGGTAGAGGGCATCTTCGGGAATCTGTTCCAGCGCCGCCCCGCCAATGTGGATCTGCCCGCTCAGGGGAGCATGGAAGCGCAGCAGCAGGCGCGCCAGTGTGGATTTGCCGGAGCCGGACGCGCCAACAAGTGCGGTGACGGTGCCGGGGGGCAGATCGAAGCTGATGTCATGCAGTTCGCCGCGCCCTTTGGGGGGGTGCTCCGCCAGATGCGGGCTCTCCTCATAGGCAAAGCACACCTTCTCGAAACGCACACCACCGCCGGCCGGATATTGCGGGACGGTGGGCGGCTGTGTCTGCGACAGGGCCAGCACTGTGCCCAGCCGCTCAAGTGCTCCGCGTGAGGCCTGTAGCCCCTGCGCGCCCCGGATCAGCCGGTTGAAAGGTGAGGACAGGCCGGGAGCCAGCAGGGCAAAGGGCAGAAGGTTGAGCGCATCCATACCGCCGGCCTCCACGCGGAGTAGCCCGGCACCGGCTATCAGGGCCAGCAGGGTGACAGGGGCAATGGCGAGGCTGGCCAGACTTTCCGGCCGCAGCAGCGGATTGACCCAGGCCAGATAGAAGGTCTCGAACGCCGTGATGGCCTTGCCATAGGCCTGATGGGCATGTGCGCCATTTCCAAACATCCGCACCGTGGGCATGCCGGAGATGAATTCCTGCACCGCCTGGTTCACCCGCCCCAGCTCCACGCCATAGGCCGCCATGCGCGGGGCATCGCAGGCCGCCAGCACACGGCGATAGAGCAGGAGATAAAGGGCGAGTGGCAGCAGCAGGGTGCAGGTCATCACCGGGTCAACGCCCCACAGGATGATGATGATGGCGACAAAAGTGGCTGCCGCCCCTGCCAGATCCAGCCCGGAATGGGCGACAAGATGGTGAAGGGCGGCCACATCATCCTGCATCGCCTGCTTGATGTGGCCGGAGCCCATGGCCGCGATGGTGCCGAGCGGGGCATGGGCAATACGGCGGGAGGCATCCAGCCGTAGCCGCAGGCTGAGGACATGGTCCGCCAGATGGGTGATCAGTTCCGCCGCACCGCGCAGCCCGAGCCCGAGCCCCAGCCCGAGGGCGGAGAGCAGCACAACCCGCCATATCGAGTCGGGTTCAGGCGTGGTGGAGAGAAGCTGGCGTGCCAGCTCACTCATGCCCCACAGCGGGGCCAGCACCAGCACGGCGGATGCCATCTGCAACACCATGGCGAACAGCACGGGCAGGCCCACGGGGCGCAACAGGCGGATCATGCCCGGCCTCCGGCGCATGTGGGGGCCGGGCGGGTTGCGCCGTGCATCCAGATGAGGATGGCGGAAAGCCCATAGCCGGCGGCGGCGAAAAGAAGGGTCGTGCCATAGCCGAGATGTTCCGCAACTGGTCCGCTCAGGGCAAAGCCGGCCAGCGCCACGGCGGCCACCATGGCGGTGAGAAAGGTGACATCCGATGCCGCATGAACCGGCCGGGCCAGCGACAGAAACCAGCTCGTGAACGCCACATGCTGGATAGCGAGTGCGCCCATCACCACGACCAGCGCGCTGACGGACGCAACCTGCACCCCTGTGAATTCCCCGGCTCCGCTTGCCAGCGCCAGCAGGACAGACAGCAACAGGCAACTGCCCGGCACCGCGCGGCGCGGGGGCATCCGCCCCACCACCAGTCCGGCGAGGGGGGCGAGCATGAGGAAGGCGAGCACATTCGCAACGGCCCCCAGCAGACCTACATCGGCCATTTCGAAACCGGCATCCACCAGACGCGGCATCGCCATCGCATAGGCCATGGCAATGCCGAAGGCGGCAGGAGCCACTGCGCAGGCCACGCGCCAGAGTTCGGGGGTGCCGGCCATGATCCGCAGGGTAGAGCCGGAGGGAGGTGGTGCCGTGCGTGCCGGCTCCGGCAGCCGCAACAGGGCAATGCCGAGGATGAACAGGCCGGCTGCAAAGATTAGGACCGCCGGCTGCCAGCCGAGCGCCGCAACAAGGGCGAGACAAGCCGCGCCGCCACCGGCATTGGCGATCGCCGCGCCGCAGCCCATCACGGCCGCTCCGGTTGCACGCTCGGATGGAGCCAGCACATCCGCCACATAGCCCAGCGTGGCAATGCGCTGGGTGGCGACCACAAGGGCCAGAACCACCCCGGCCACGAACAGGCCACCGACATGAAGCGCGGGATTCATCACCCCCATGCTTGCCACCACCAGCGCACTGCCGATCTGGGTCACCAGAAGCCATGAGCGCCGCAGACCCAGCCGGCCCATCCACCCCGGCCCATGGCGGTCCACCAGCGGGGCCCAGAGGAAATTGATGGTGAAGGCGAACATCGCGGCGCTGAACAGCCCCACCACCTCAAGGCTTGTTCCATCCACCCGCAAGACCACGGGGATGACTGCCGAGATCAGGGCCAGGGCCAGATATTGCTGAAAGGCGAGCGCGAAGATCGCGATGTGTCGCACGATACGAATTGACCTCTGCTGGTGATGCGATCATTCCCGCATCATCTTTGCCTTAGAAGTCAAAGCCGGTCATGGCCACCGGGCTGACGTTTGCGCGCGGGTAAATTGCTTTTGCGAAAGATCACGCGCATGAAGTCATGGCTGCAAAGTGCCTGTATTTATATTTATTCTAAATATAGAAAATCATCTGAATCTGCGGTCTTTTGAGCAGATCAATATGTATTGACTGCGCGCAAACAAGCTTCATCTGCCCGCAAAGGCCGCCATTCTGGTTCTTGAGGCGCAATATCTCTACTCATCAGGAAAAGCCGGTCATGCCACACAGCACCCCGCCGGCGGGTGAATTCTGACGGTTGGAGGAGAAGGTGTCGCTTCCGGGACCCCGCATTGCGATCGCGCTTGCCTGTGCAACAAGCCTTGCATGGCTGCCCACCATTCTGCCCGCTTCCGCCCAGCCGGCCTCTGCGCCGGAAAGCGACGTCGCAGGTTCTGATGGCGGTGGTGTGATCTCGCTTGAAACGCTGCAGGTGACAGCCCGCCGGGAGGCAGAGCCGCTGGCCAATATTCCGGTCAGCATCGGCCTTGTCACCTCCCGCGAGATCGGGCTGGAGTCGCCGGCCAATGCGGCCGTGGATATTTCGCGCTCGGTGCCGAACTATTCGGTGACGGATGTCGGTAATCCGCTGTTTGCTTTCGGGGCCATTCGTGGTGTGGGCACGCTCAGCTTCCCGCAGAACCCGTTCGATTCCACCGTCGGCTATGCGCTCAACGGCAACCCGCTCTCGCTTTATTCCGGCTCCCAGCAGCTTCTGGATGTGCAGCGCGTGGAAGTGCTGCGTGGGCCGCAGAATGTGCTGTTTGGCCGTTCCAGCCAGGGCGGCACGGTGAATATCGTCACCGCCGAGCCAGATGGTGAGCGCGAGCTGACAGTGCGCGGCGAGATCGGCACCAACAGCACCTTCCTCACCGATGTGATCGCCGGCGGCACGCTCATTCCCGGCGTGCTCAATGCCCGCGGCGCGGTGCGCTTCAGCAGCGGCAAGGGCGATGTCACAAATCTGCTCGATGGCTCGAAGCTGCCGGATTATGACATCGGCGCGGCGCGCGGGGCCCTGCGCTGGTTCGTGGGCGAGAGCACCACTGTCACGATCAACGGCTTCTATGAGAAGGACAGCCGGAACACCTTCAACTATATCCTGCGCGGGGGGGCGAACTACCCGGCGGTGATGCTGGATGAGCCGCTCGCCTTCAAGCGCAAGCTGGCGGTGGGTTCGGCCGAGGTGAAGCACGAGTTCGACAGTTTCGACCTGACCGCCACCATCGGCATTCAGGACATCAACACCTCCATGGATTCGGACAATACGGACGCGCTCATCTATTCAAAGGTGACCGGCCTGCCGCCGAATTTCTTCATGAGCACCAACTGCTCGGATTGCACGCGCTACACGTTCACGGAGCGGGCCTATTCCGGCGAACTGCGCGCCACATCCAAGCCCGATGCGCCGATGCGCTGGATCGCGGGACTGAGCGTCTATCGTTCGGATTTCGAGCATGCCGGCACCAATTCCAGCTCTTTCGGCCCCACCCAGAACGGCTTCTACAATTCGAAGCTGACGCTCGACAGCTATTCGGCCTTCGCCGAGGTGGGCATTCCCCTTGGCGAGCGCTGGACCCTGACCCTCGGTGCGCGCGTGGGCTATGACAGCGTTTCGCGAGACGGGCTCTATATCTCCAATGGCACGCCCGGCACCGTGCCCTCCTTCGTGGAATACGGGAAGGTGAGCGATCCCTATGTCGCGGGTGGAGTCTCGCTCAGCTACAAGGTGAATGAAGAAAGCCTGCTGTATGGTTCGGTCCGGCGTGGCTATTCCAATGCCGGCTTTCCCTATTTCAACATCTTCTCGGTGTTCGGAAATCCGGCCCCGTCCTATCCCGCATCCTATGTGTGGACCTATGAGATTGGCGGGCGCACCACTTTGCTGGATGGCCGGCTCGATCTGGATGGCGCGATCTTCTACAACAATGTGCTCGATGGCCATGTGAACGCGTTCGACATGATGGCGAACACGTTCAATATCGTTGCGCTCAACTATTACACCTATGGTTTCGAGGCGAATGCCCGCTACCGCTTCAACGAGATGTGGAGCGTCTATGGCGGCGTCGGCTACACGCAGGCTGCCTTCACCGATGTGGCCGCGAACGACCCCTCTGGCGCGAAGAATGGCAATGGCCTGCCCGGCATCGCCACATGGTCCGGCATGCTGGGGGTGGAGAACCGCCTCTCTTTGTCCACCCTGCTTCTGCCGGGTGAGGTGGTGAGCACGCTGGAATACCAGTTCGCCACCGGCGGGCGGGCGGCAGACCTCGCCAATACCTTTGATCTTGCCCCCTATCATATCGTGAATGCCAAGGTGGGCTGGCAGAATGAGCGCGTGAAGGTCTATGGCTTCGCCCGCAATTTGTTCGATGAGAATATCGAGGTGGCGGGCACGGCCTACACCCCGGATGTGCTGGCGGTGACGCCCGGTCTGGGGCGGGTGCTGGGCGCGGGCATCGAACTGTCCTTCTGACGGGACAGCTCGTGTATCAGCCGGAGTGCGCCTCATGCACTCCGGCTGATCGTGTTTCGGGTGGGGAGACGGGGCTCCTCCTTCTCTGGAATCGCATCAAACCGTTGCGGGTGAATGGATTCAGATGCAGTCGCAAGCTATGCTGCTGTGCGGATTGATGGTGACCCCTTGCCCATGGACGTTCTGACCCCAAACCAGCGCGCTGCGCCTTTCACCTCGCGGGAGGGGGGCATCGTGGCCTCGAACCTTGCGGATATCGCACAGGCCTGGGGCTATGACTGTGATGTGCGCGAGGACATGGTGGGTGGATCGGCCCGCAGCCTGCCTGGGGCGTTGCTGGCACAGGGCATGGTCGCGACCCACCATCTGCCTTCCGGGTTGCGGCTCTGCATCAGCGACCTGACCACCGTGATCGACAATTGCCGTTCCGGCGTGCTGGACCGCAGCCTGACCGTGATGCTGGCGCTCGATGGTGCGCCCCATCATTATGAGGTGGAGGGCGGTGGCGCATTCACGGTGGGGTGCGGGCAGGCGCTCGCCATAACCGCGCAGGACAGCACCCCGCTGACCGGCCGCTTCCGGGCCGGCGACCGCACCCGCTATCTGGTGCTTCAGGCCCATAGCGATGCGTTGCGCGATGATGATCTGGCACAGGCCCTTGAGGGTTATCTCGGGAACACCCGCTTTCGGCCGCTTCATCATGGTCCGCGGGCTGCTCATCTGGGGCGGGCGCTGTTTCCCGCTGCCATGACCGGACTGGTGGGGCGGCTGCGTGCCGAAAGCTGCGCGCTGGACCTGCTGGCGCTGGCGCTGGAGGAGTTCGGCGATGCGCCTGTTGAAGCCTCCCCCTCAAGCCCGCGCGAGGTGGCGCGCATTCTGGCGGTGCGTGACCAGCTTCTCTCGCAACTCGACAAGGACCACCGGCTGGAGGATCTGGCGCGCGATGCCGGAATGAGTGCCAGCGCCTTCAAGGCCAAGTTCAGCGCGGTGGTGGGCCAGCCCGTCTTCCGCTTTTTGCGCGAGCAGCGGCTGGAACGGGCATGGGCCGGCCTGAGCGAAGAGGGGTGGACCGTCTCGCAGGCTGCATTTCATGTGGGCTACAGCTATCCGGCCAATTTCGCCACCGCCTTCCGCCGCCGTTTCGGCATCGCCCCAACCGATGTGCGCGGGGTGCGGCCGGGTGGCGGGGCTGGTGAGACGCAATAGCATTGCGATCTGTGCGGAAGCCGGAATTTCGCTCTGGTGCAGGGCGGGCGGGCAGAGGCGCATGAAGGCGCCGGGGTGATGCCCATGACGCATATGGCGCTCATGCGCAAACCCGTGATGAAGAGGGAACTGTTCGTATGTGAGCGCGCGGGCATATCCGACCCCGGCCGGTAAAGCTGCATGAAATTGCGCGATCGCGGGCTGTCCGGGAGCGGCGAGCATAATGCGTTTCGCGCTTTCCCATAACACCCGAAGATGGAAACCGGGCTGGATGGTCACGAGACGCCGGATGCTGGCGGGTGACGTGCCAGCCAGGCATGGAGCATCCGCAATGCCGGGCAGGCGCGTCATCGTGCATGAAAAAGCCCGTGAACCTGAGGTCCACGGGCCTTGAAACGGGCATTTGAAAAACAGGGCCTCATCATACCGGTCAAAGACCGGGAGAGCGGTCTCAGTCCTTCGCGCGCTCCACATAGGACGCGTCTTCCGTCATCACCACGATGCGGGTGCCGGTGGCGATGTGGGGCGGCACGCTGGTGCGCACGCCATTGGAGAGAATGGCCGGCTTGTAGGAGGAGGAAGCGGTCTGGCCCTTCACGGTCGGCTCGGTCTCGGTCACTTCCAGCACCACGCGGGCCGGCAGTTCCACAGCAATGGGGTTGCCATTGTGGGTGGAGAGATTGCACGCCATGCCTTCCTGAAGATACACGGCCTGATCACCCATCACATCCTTGGTGACGATGAGCTGGTCATAGGTCTCAGGATTCATGAAGGTGTAGCCGTCGGAATCCTCATAGAGGAAGGTGTGCGGGCGATCTTCCACGAAGGCGCGCTCCACCTGCTCGGTGGTGCGGTAGCGCTCGGAGATCTTCACACCATCCGAGATGCGGCGCATGTCGAGCTGGGTCACCGGAGTGCCCTTGCCGGGGTGAATATTGTCGGCTGTGATGATCACATAGAGCTTGTCTTCGAGCTCGACGACATTGCCCTTGCGCAGGGAGCTGGCGATAACCTTGACCACGTCGCGTCTTCCTTGACTTGTTGCGGCGGCGGGCCGCTTTTATCGATATATGGCGCGCACCATAACCATCTTCGCGTCAAGCGCCAGCCTCGCGGCCGGCATTGTGGGCGTCATTTGCCGGGTTAGAGGATTTTCTCGCGTGAAAAAGGTATCCAGTTCCGGTTTTGCGCCGCAATCCGCCCCCGGCCAGAGCCCATGGTGGGACAGGGAGCGGCATGCGGACCGGCGGCCTTTCCTTCTCGCGCGCGGAAAAATAACAGCGGCGGTGCGGGGCTGGTTCGCACAGGATGGCTTTCTGGAGGTGGAAACGCCGGTGCTTCAGCGCTCACCCGGCAATGAGACCCATCTGCATGCCTTCGGCACAGATCTGATTGGCGCGGATGGTGCTGTGGAGCGGCTCTATTTGCGCACCTCGCCGGAATTCTCCGCCAAGAAGCTGCTGGCTGCAGGCGAGGAGCGCATCTTCGAGCTGGCGCGGGTATTTCGAAACCGGGAGCGCGGGCGCACCCACCACCCGGAATTCACCATGCTGGAATGGTATCGGGTGGGTGCGCCATACGAAAAGCTGATGGAGGATTGCGCGGCACTTCTATCGCTGGCGGCGCGGGTGGGGGACATGCCGCAGTTCTCATGGCGCGGGCATGCATGTGACCCCTTCGCCGAGCCTGAACGCCTGACACTGGTTGAGGCGTTTGCCCGCCATGCCGGGCTGGATCTGGAGCGCTTTCTAACGGAACCGGGCGCGGATAATGCCCCGCTGGTGGCCGCCTTTGCCAAGGCCGTGGCCGCAACCGGGGTGCATGTTGCCGCTGACGATGGCTGGGCGGATCTCTTCTCCAAGGTTCTGGTGGCGCATGTGGAGCCGCATCTGGGCATGGGACGGGCCACGGTGCTGTGCGAATATCCGGTGAGCGAGGCCGCTCTTGCGCGTCCCAAACCGGCAGACCCGCGTTTTGCCGAGCGGTTCGAGCTTTATGCCTGCGGTGTGGAACTGGCCAATGCCTTTGGTGAGCTGACAGACCCGGCTGAACAGCGCCGCCGCTTTCTTCATGACATGGATGAAAAGGCCCGCTTGTATGGCGAACGCTATCCGCTGGACGAAGAACTGCTCTGCGCTCTTGCTGTCATGCCGCAGTCCAGCGGCTGCGCGCTGGGGCTGGACCGGCTGGTGATGCTGGCTTCCGGCGCACGGCAGATCGAGGATGTACTCTGGGTGCCGGTGGCGGGGGGAGACGCGGTGCGCTGATGCCCTTTACCGGCTGCGCGACAGGCGAGATTTGCGCTGTCCACCTGTTTTCTTTCCGGCCTTAACCCCCGCCGGGGTCTTCGCCGCTTTCGGCCAGCGCACCGGCCAGTTGGCGATATGGTCCACCAGCTCGAACAGGCCGAACTCCCCCTCCAGCCCGGAGACCCGGCCGGAGACGGAGACGCCGGCTGTCACAACGCTCTCATAGGTTCCGGAAACCAGCGGATGCCAGAAGGGCAGATCCTTCCCCTCGCGCACCAGCCGGTAGCCGCAGGTGGGGGGAAGCCAGCCCAGCGTTTCCACCACATCCGGGGTCAGGCGCACGCATTCTGGAACGCTCTTTGTGCGGTTGGGATAATCGGCGCAGCGGCAGCCCTCGATATCGAACAGGCGGCAGGCGACATCGGTATAGGCGATCTGCCCGGTGTCCTCGTCTTCCAGCTTCACCAGACAGCAGCGCCCGCAGCGGTCGCACAGGCTCTCCCATTGCTCGGCAGACATGGCGGCAAGCGGGGTGGTGCGCCAGAAAGGGTCGCTGACAGGTTGGTGCGCGGCCGGAGGGGCTTCGGTCTCGGACAAGGGCAGGGTCGTGGTCATGACGCTGATGTAGCACAGATGCGCCGGGTGTGGTGATGGGTTGGGCACAGGCCAGATATGAACAGCCGCATGCCTGTATCCATGAAAAAACCCGCCGGGCGTTTCCATCCGGCGGGTTTTATGATGGGGCATGTCATGGTGCAGCTGTACCGGCTGGGTCAGTCCACATAGCCATGGGTGGTCAGCCACTCCAGCACGGCGTCAGCCATGGCCTCGGGGCTGTCGGCACCACCGGCAAGCGTGATTTCGGCAGCCTCTGGGGCTTCATAGGGGCTGTCGATGCCGGTGAAGTTCTTGATCTGCCCGGCGCGCGCGCGCTTGTAGAGGCCCTTCACATCGCGCTCTTCGGCCACCGCCAGCGGGGTGTCGACAAAGATCTCCACGAACTCACCCTCACCCAGCAGGTCGCGCGCCAGACGGCGTTCGGCCCGGAAGGGGGAGATGAAGGAGACGAGCGTGATGAGCCCCGCATCCGTGAACAGCTTCGAGACCTCGGCCACCCGGCGGATATTCTCCACCCGGTCGGCATCGGTGAAGCCGAGATCCTTGTTCAGCCCATGGCGCACATTGTCGCCATCCAGCAGATAGGTGTGACGGCCGGCGGCGTTGAGCTTCTTTTCCACCAGATTGGCGACGGTGGACTTGCCCGCGCCCGAAAGCCCGGTGAACCACAGTACGGCCGGCTTCTGGCCCTTGAGCTTGGCGCGGCTCTCCTTGGAGACGTTGAGCGCCTGCCAGTGCACATTGGTGGCGCGGCGCAGGCCGAAATCCACCATGCCCGCACCCACCGTGAGATTGCTCATGCGGTCGATGACGATGAAGGCGCCGGTCTGCGGGTTTTCCGCATAGGGATCGAAGGCGAGCGGCTCATGGGTGGCGAGGTTCACCACCGCCACCTCGTTCAGCCCCAGCGTCTTGGCGGCAAGGCGCTGGAAGGTGTTCACATCCACCTTGTGCTTGATCTCGGTGATGGTCGCACCCACCGTGCGCGCGCCGATCTTGATGAGATAGGGGCGGCCGGGAAGCAGCGCCTCGTCATGCATCCAGATGAGATGGGCGGCGAACTGGTCGGAGACTTCCGGCCGGTCACCGGCAGCGGCGAGAATGTCGCCGCGCGAGGCATCGACCTCATCGGTGAGGGTCAGTGTCACGGCCTCGCCGGCGGCTGCTTCCTCAATCTCGCCATCGGCGGTGACAATGGCCTTGATACGGCTGGTTGCGCCAGAGCCGGCCACCACCACCGCATCACCCGGCCGCACGATGCCGGAGGCGATGGTGCCCGAGAAACCGCGGAAGTCGAGATTGGGCCGGTTCACCCACTGCACGGGCATGCGGAAAGGCCGCGCCAGCGCATCATTAGCCACTTCCACGCTTTCCAGATGCTGGAGCAAGGTGGGGCCACTATACCATGGCGTGTTTTCGCTGCGTTCGATGACATTGTCACCAAAGCGGGCAGAGAGCGGGATCGGCACCAGTGTTTCGAAACCGAAATCGGCGACGAATTCGGAATAGGCGCTCACGATCTCGTCGAACTTCTCCTGTGAGAAGTCCACAAGGTCGATCTTGTTCACCGCCAGCACCACATGGCGCAGGCCCAGCAGCTTGACGATATAGGAGTGCCGCCGCGTCTGGGTCAGGATGCCCTGGCGCGCATCCACCAGAATGACCGCGAGATCGGAGTTCGAGGCCCCGGTCGCCATGTTGCGGGTGTACTGCTCATGGCCGGGCGTGTCGGCGACAATGAACTTGCGCCGGTCCGTGGCGAAGAAGCGGTAGGCGACATCAATGGTGATGCCCTGCTCACGCTCGGCGGCAAGGCCATCCACCAGCAATGCGAAGTCGAGATCCGCACCCGCCGTTCCATGCTTGCGTGAGTCCGAGGAGAGGGTGGCGAGCTGGTCCTCGAACAGCAGCTTGGTGTCATAGAGCAGGCGGCCGATCAGCGTGCTCTTGCCGTCATCCACGCTGCCGCAGGTCAGGAAGCGCAGCAGGCCCTTGTTTTCCTGCGCGGCGAGATATTCGGAAAAGGCCGAGGTTTCAGGCTGATGGGTCATCAGAAATAGCCCTCCCGCTTCTTCTTTTCCATCGAAGCGGCTTCGTCATGGTCGATGAGGCGGCCGGCGCGCTCGGAGGTGCGGGCGGTGAGCATCTCGCCCACAATCTCTTCCAGCGTGTCGGCGTCGCTCTCGACAGCGGCAGTGAGCGGGTAGCAGCCCAGCGTGCGGAAGCGGATGCGCTTCATCTGCGGCACCTCGCCGGGGTTCAGCGGCAGGCGCTCGTCATCCACCATGATGAGCTGGCCATTTCGCTCCACCACCGGGCGCTCGGCGGCAAAATAGAGCGGCACGATCGGGATATTCTCGGCAAGGATATATTGCCAGATGTCCAGCTCGGTCCAGTTGGAGAGCGGGAATACGCGGATGCTCTCACCCTGCTTCACGCGGGTATTGTAGAGGTTCCACAGCTCCGGACGCTGGCTTTTGGGGTCCCAGCCATGGTTGGCGGTGCGGAAGGAGAAGACACGCTCCTTGGCGCGGCTCTTTTCCTCATCGCGGCGCGCGCCACCAAAGGCGGCATCAAAGCCATGCTGGCTCAGCGCCTGCTTGAGTGCCTCGGTCTTCATCACATGGGTGTAGAGGTTCGAGCCATGATCGAACGGATTGATATTCTGCGCCAGCCCATCGGGGTTGGTGTGGGTGAGCAGCTCGAAGCCCAGATCCTTCGCCATCTTGTTGCGGAAGGAGATCATCTCCCGGAATTTCCAGGTGGTGTCCACATGCAGCAGGGGGAAGGGCGGCTTGGAGGGATAGAAAGCCTTCACCGCCAGATGCAGCATCACGGCGGAATCCTTGCCCACCGAATAGAGCATGACCGGGTTGGAGAACTCGGACGCCACCTCCCGCATGATGAAGATGGACTCGGCTTCCAGACGCTTGAGGTGCGTCATGCGATCAGGCGACATCGTCACGGCTACTCCCTGCTGGCGAGGCCTTGTATCGCAGCGCTGCGACCGGCTTTGCGGCGCGCGCAGGCGATGGTCTAACCCTCTGCCCGTAGCCACTAGGGGTTACAGTGTTGAACGCCTTTAATCAATATTTCTTGTGAGATTTATTTATAATACGGAATAATAATGTAATTAATTCAGCTGTTGTCATTTGCGCACGAAGCGACCCACCAGTTCCACATGCGCCGTGTAACGGAACTGGTCCACGGGGGTGACGCTCTCAAGGCTCCAGCCACCTTCGATGAGAATGCGGGCATCACGCGCAAAACTCACCGGGTTGCAGGAGACATAGACCAGCCGGCCCAGCTTCGCGGTTGCAAGTTCACGCGCCTGTGCTTCCGCGCCCTGCCGGGGCGGGTCGATCACCACCAGATCGAAGGCGGCCAGTTCCTGCGCCATCAATGGGCGGCGGAACAGGTCTCGCGTCTCGCCCTTCACGGCCTTGAGGCCGGATGCGGAATGGCTCGCCTTCAGCAGGGCGGCCATGGCTCCCGCATGGCTTTCAGCTGCAAACACCTGTGCGGTTTCGGCAAGGCGCAGCGCGAAGGTGCCGACGCCGGAGAACAGGTCCGCCACCTTTTTGGCACCTGTGGCGGCTTCATTCACCAGCCGTGCCAGCGTTTCCTCACCCAAAACGGTGGCCTGAAGGAAGGCGGCGGCCGGCAGTTCCACCCGTGCCCGGCCCATGGTGAGGATGGGGGCGGCGCGTTGCAGCAGCAGTTCGCCATGGCGGGTGAAGCGCGCGAGATTATAGCGTTCGGCGATGTCCGCCAGATCCATCAGCACGGTGGCGGGCAGTGGGCCGGAGCCGCGCACATCCATGTCCAGCCCGGTGTCGGTGGCGATGAGTTGCAGGTCCAGCGGCTTGTTCAGGGTCGCCAGCATCTGCGCCACGGCGCGGGCTGCGGGCAGGGCCTTTTCCAGCTCTGGCGAGAGCACAGGGCATTCTTCAAGATCAACCATGGTGTAGGAGCGCCGCTCGGCAAACCCCACCACGGTGCGCTTGCCATAGCGCCGGCCATGGAAGATGACCCGTCGCCGCCCGGCCCCGTGGGCATCCAGTGTCGGATGAACCTCGGTCTCGATCTTCTCCCAGCCCAGCGCATCGGCCACCAGCGCGCGCTTCCACTCCAGATAGGGCGCGGAATTCCAGTGTTGGAGCTGGCACCCGCCGCACCGGCCGAAATGGGTGCAGGCCGGGGTGATGCGTTCCGCACTGGGGGTGAGAATTTTCGCCAGTTTGAAGCGGTCTTTCTCCAGCGTGCCGCGCACCTTTTCGCCCGGCAGGGCATAGGGCACGAAGACCTGCCCGTTCGCGGTGGTGGCGATGGCGTCACCCTGCGCGCCCATGCGGGCGATGGTGAGGTCTGTGGTGGCTGAGGCCGTGGGTTCGGTCATTGTGCTCATTCCGGCCGCTCGGCCCCAAGCAGGAATTCAAGATTGCCATCGCCGCCGGCAATGGGAGAGGGGATAAGGTCCAGCACCTGCCATCCCAGTGCGCCCACACTGGCGCGGGCATTGGCGCATACCTCTTCATGCACCAGCGGATCGCGCACGATGCCTTTCTTGAGCGCGCTGCGCCCGGCCTCGAACTGTGGCTTCACCAGCGCCACAAGCTTCGCGCCGGGGGCGGCAAGGGCGAGGGCGGCGGGCAGGATCTGGGAGAGGGAAATGAAGCTCGCGTCCATCACCACCATCTCAACCGGCACGCCAAGGCTCTGCGGGGTGAGGGTGCGGATGTCGGTGCCTTCCATGACCTGTACGGCCGGATTGGCGCGCAGACGGGGGTGGAGCTGGTCGTGACCCACATCCACCGCGAATACCCTCAAAGCCCCGCGTCGCAGCAGCACCTCGGTGAAGCCGCCGGTGGAGGAGCCGACATCAATCGCGACCCTGTCTTTCGGATCGAAGCCGAAGGCATCCAGCGCGGCGGCCAGTTTCAGCCCCCCGCGTGAGACATAGTCATGCACATCCTGCGCCTCGATCTGCGCGGTCTCGGCAATATCGGCGGATGGCTTGGAGACGACCGCGCCATTCACGCGCACCAGCCCGGCCTGCACGGCGGCCTGCGCCCGCGCGCGGCTTTCGAACAGCCCCCGCTCCACCAGAAGACGATCAATGCGCATGCTTTGCCGGCCCATCGGGCCGTTCCCTCGCCACTCGCGCCACAAGGCGCGGGCCGCCTCAAGGTTCGAATGGTTCCAGAGGCCGAATGGCTGCTGCATAGGGCAAGGCGCTGGCGAGCGCAAATCCCGGCCCCTTCAGCCTTCACGCATTCTGGCCTTTATACGTGTGGAGGGTGTACATCTTTGGGCCAGAATAAGCAGAGGGAAACCGCCATGGACGAGGTGCAGAGCCATTATGGAGAGGATGCCGGCCTTGCCCGTGCCATCGCTGCCAGTCTTGAGGCGGCCGGCAAGGATATGGCCCACCTCACCCTGAAGGACCTGCGCGCGGTGGATGAGTTCCATATTCGCGGGCATGCGGCCACGCTGGAGGTGGCATCAAAGCTGAACCTGACCCCTTCTGCCCATGTGCTGGATATTGGCAGTGGCCTTGGTGGCCCCGCCCGTGCACTGGCGCAGCTTCATGGCTGCCATGTCACGGGGGTGGATCTGACCCCATCCTATTGTGATGCCGCTAGCGAGATGAGCCGCTGGGTCGGGCTGGAAGATCAGGTGTGCTTCCGGCAGGGCGATGCCACCCGCCTGCCTTTCGCCGATGCCAGTTTCGACGCGGCCCTCACCATCCATGTCGCCATGAATATCGCCGCGAAGGACCGGATGTATGCCGAGGCTCACCGCGTGCTGAAGCCGGGGGGACGGTTCGTGATTTATGATGTGGTGCAGGGTGAGGGGGGTGAGGTGCTCTTACCCGTGCCCTGGGCGCGCGAGCCCGCCATCAGCCATCTGGTGACACCGCAGCGGATGAACACCCTGCTGGCGGCTGCCGGTTTCACCATTCTGGAGATGAGCGAGTCCACGCAGGAGAGCGCGGACTGGTTCGCCCGGATGGCAGGGCCGTCAGGTGGGGCGCCTGCTGTCAGCCTGCGCGAGGTTCTGGGTGAGGATTTCCCGGCCATGATGCGCAATCAGGTGCGGAACCTGAAGGAAGAACGGATTCGCACGGTGATGTGGGTTTGCCGGGCCTGAGACGGGGCAGGGCTGAAAAAGATCAGGCGGCGAACGAGTCCGTTCACCGCCTGCTCATGAAAATTGCCGGCTTTTGCGCGATGGTCTGGCTGTCATGTGCCAGACCCGTGCGATGCCGATCCGAAACCGGCCGGTGTCAGCTCGCGCTGTCCTCGCGGTTCTGGTTGGTTTCGAACAGGAACCACAGCCGTTTTTCAGCTTCATCAATATAGCCTTCGAGCAGGCCGGCAGAGGCCACGTCATCTGCCGCGTCGGTCACGGCATGGGCATTGCGGATGGTCTTGATGAGCGCCTTGTTGTCCGCAATCAGCTCATTGAACATGGCTTCGGGAGTGATGAAGCCATCATTGTTCTCAGCCAGCGTGGTGAGCTTGAGCACCTCGGCATAGGAGTGGATGGTGGGGGCACCCAGCTTGCGCACACGCTCGGCCAGAGCGTCAAAGGTGGCGAAAATGGTGCCTGCCTGCTCATCCAGCAGCAGGTGGTAGTCGCGGAAATGCTTGCCGCTGACATGCCAGTGGAAATTCTTCGTCTTCAGATACAGAACGAAGGCATCCGCCAGCACCTGGTTCAGGGCTGCGGCAACCTTGGCGACATGGGCCGGTTCAAGGTCCGTGGGGGTGGCGAGAGCACCGCCACCAGCTTTCTTGGAGAGTGAACGCACGACAGTCATGAACGTACTCCTTCTCTTCGATCTCCTGACGATGACTCAGTTTTTCCGAAAAAGCAAAGCTTTCACGGCTTAACTTATATCTACAGAAGCATATCGGAAATGGAGGAAGTCAAACCTGTCATCTTCATGCAATCATTCCATGCCGGTTAAACCGAAATGGAATGGAACTATTGTCCGGCCTTGTCCTTGTCTTGCTGTGTTGCAGCAGCCGGGGTCGGCCCGCCCCCGGCCATCTCGCCGGAGGGTGCAGGGCAGCGTTCCGGTTTCTGGTCGGTTGTCTCGCAATTATAGCGCTGCCAGTCGCTTTCCATGGAGCTGGAACCGTCCAGATACTCCACCCAGCCGGAACCGGGGATGAGGCCGGGGCTTTTCCAGACAGACTTCAGTGTGCCATCCGGCGCGATCTCGCCCATGAAGACAGCGCGGCTGATGTGCCGGTTGGGCAGCATCTGGGTGATGCCACCGGTGAGGCTCAGTTGCTTGATACCCGTCATGGCATCGCCGACAGGGTCGGCATCCGTCGTGCCGGCCTTGGCAACAGCCTTTGCCCACATATTGAAGCCGAGGACATGGGCCTCCACCCGGTCACTGGCGACCCGGTCCGGGCTGTTGCTGAAGGTGCGCCAGCGCTCCAGAAAAGCCTTGTTGTCCGGCGTGGGGGCGGACATCAGATAGTTGCTGGTGATCAGCGTGCCCGTCATTGCCGAACGGTCAAGGCGTTGCAGGTCTTCCTCGCCGAGGGACAGGCTGAGAATCGGCAATGGGGTCGCCGTTCCGGCCTCAGCCGCCGGTGGTGCGCCGGAGGTATTCTGCCCGGTGGCGATGGGCTGCGCGGCTTCTGAGGGTTTTGGTCCAGACAGGCCCTGTGCGGCAAGGGCACGATAAAAGCCGTTATTGGCCGCATCGCCCAGAATGGTGGAGATCACGGCCGTCTTACCGTCGCTGCCCGCAAAGTTGCGGATATCACCGGCCACGCCGTTCCAGTCTTCAAGATTGGCGGGGGTGTCGATGATGAGAATATTCTCCGGCACAACCCCGCGCGCCTTCAGATAGCTCTCGATGATGCGGTTTGTGGCGCGGGGCCATGGGGCGTCCGTTCCTGCCAGAACCCAGCGCGTAATGCCTTTTTCGCGGGCCAGATAATCCACGGCCGGGATCGCGATCTGGTTCGGGGCGCTGCCGGTGCGCAGGACATGCCTGGGGCTGTCCGCGCCCGTAGAGGGGGCGGCATCGAACAGAAGCGCATTGGAGCCGGTCACCAACTGTTGCAGGTCCGCGCCGGTTTCATCTGTGGCGGCGGAGAAGACAACGGCGACCTTGTCCTGATTCAGCAGATCCAGCAAAACCTCTGACGGGGCATGAGGATCCGAACCGGGGGCGACCACCACCGGCTCCAGCTTGCGGTTGAGGAGACCGCCCTTGCGGTTCTGTTCCTGAATTTGCATCAAAACCACATCACGCAGCAGCGCCGCATTGCCCGTGGGGTCCTGTGCCGGCTGGAGAATGCCGATGCGAATGGGTTGTTTCTTGGCATTTGCAGTGGCAGGTGCCGGGACCAGCATGCCCACGCCCGCCGCCGCCAGCATGGCCATGGCGGCGAGAAGGCCCAGTTTGCGTGTCGTCCACCTCTGCACCTTGCGCATGCCTGCTCTCTTTCTGGCGCGATCCGGATGAGGCAGGGGCCGCGATGCCCGGTGCCGGATCCGGAAGGTATTTTGCTCTTTCAGTCGGGTTCAGCGCAGGCCATGTCCCAAGGGGCGGAATCGCCGCCAGAGGCTGGCCTGCGTCACTGAGCGCTTTTCCCATGGCCGGATTAAGGAATTTCATTCCCCCTGCCGGTTTCTCACCCGTTCTCCCCGTGATCCTGTCTTTTTCACAGCATGTTGCCGGATAGAGAGCCGGCTGACATAAAATCGCGATTCTGCGAAAAAACGTACCGCTCTCTCTATAATGTGTCTTGACTGCGACTGCGCATCGACATTCGTTGCGCTGCCATATCCGGCAGGCAGCAGGGAGCAACCGCGTGGACGATCTGATTTCAGGCTACAAACGGTTCCGCGAAGTGGCATGGCCCGAGCGCAAGCAGGTTTTCGAGCAGCTTGCAGCCAAGGGGCAGAAGCCGCAGACCCTTGTCATCGCCTGTTCCGACAGCCGGGTTGACCCGCAGATGATCTTCAATGCCGGGCCCGGTGAGATGTTCATTGTGCGCAACGTTGCCAATCTTGTCCCGCCCTTCGGTCCGGATGCCAATTATCACGGTACCTCGGCGGCGATCGAGTTCGCGGTGCGGGTTCTACAGGTGAAGGACATCGTGGTGATGGGCCACGCCCAGTGTGGCGGTGTGGGTGCGCTGCTGGACGGTGCCCCTCCCGGTGCACGGGACTTCGTGGCCGGCTGGATGAAGATGGCTGAGCCAGCGCGCAACCGGGCGCTGAGTGCAAACCTGCCTGCGGCTGAGCGCCAGCGCTTCTGCGAACAATGCTGCGTACAGCTCTCGATCGATAACCTGCGCTCCTTCCCCTGGGTCACTGAACGCGTGAATGCGGGCAACCTGACCATTCATGGCGCATATTTCGGTGTCGCAACCGGGCAGCTTGAGTTGCTGGGTGAGGATGGCGCGTTCCATTGCGTTCCGATTTGAGCCGTCTGATTTAATTCTGTCATCGCCTTGCGAGATATGATGCCGGAGAATGCTGCAATGCCGAGCCGGTGACCCCGGCCCTGCTTGCGGCAGCGGGTAGGGCGTGCGCGTTGCGCAGAGGGGGAATTGCATGTCTGATCAGAAAGAGGCGGGGGCTGTAAATGCCTCCGCGCTTGGCGCACACATGGCGCATGAGCATGTCGCCGATATCGTCGAGTTGCTGAACACCAAGAGCAATGAAGACGTCATCGAGATGATCGGCCGTATGCCTCTGGAATGGGCAGTGGAGGTCTTCGACCGCCCCGAATTCCAGGATGCCAGCGAAATTCTCGCCGCCCTGCCGCTGGAAAAAGGTGTGGCCCTTCTTGAGGGCATGTCCGCCGACCGTGCCGTGGACGTGCTGCATTGGGTGGAGGAGCCGGAGCAGACCCGTCTGCGTGAAGGCCTGAACCCTGAGACCCGCGCGGCGGTCGACCACCTCATGTCCTACCCTGAGGGGACGGCGGGCTCGATGATGACGACCGAGTTCGTCAGCGTGCCTTCTACTTGGACCGTGCAGCAGACCATCGAGCACATCCGCAAGGTCGAGCGTTCCCGCGAGACGGTCTATGCCATCTATGTGCTGAACCCGACCACGCAGCGCCTTGAAAACATGGTGACGCTGCGCCGGCTGATCGCGGCCGAGCCGGAAGACAACGTTCTTACGGCGTCGCTCTCCCACCCGGTCATCACCCTCACTCCCGCCATGTCGCGTGAGGATGTGGCGCGCGTCATCTCCAAATATGACGTGCTGGCCCTGCCGGTGGTGGACACCACCAATCATGTGCTGGGCATCATCACGGTCGACGACGTGATCGACGCCATGATCTCGGAGCAGACCGAGGACGTTCAGCGCATGGGCGGTATGGAGGCGATTGACGAGCCCTATCTCGACATTTCCTTCATGCAGATGATCCGCAAGCGCGCCGGCTGGCTGTGTGTGCTGTTCCTTGCGGAAATGCTCACGGCCTCGGCCATGCAGGTGTTCTCCGATGAGCTGGAAAAGGCCATCGTGCTGGCCCTGTTCATCCCGCTGGTGATGAGCTCTGGCGGTAACTCGGGTTCGCAGGCGACCTCGCTCATCATCCGCGCCCTGGCGCTGCGTGAAGTGACGCTGAAAGACTGGTGGAGGGTGGCGCTGCGCGAATTGCCCACCGGCATCGTGCTGGGCGCGATTCTTGGTGTCATCGGTATCATCCGTATCACGGTGTGGCAGGAAGTCGGCATCTTCGACTATGGCGAGCACTGGAAGATTCTGGCCCTGACCATCGGCGTGGCGCTGATTGGTATCGTAACCTTCGGTTCGATCACCGGTTCGCTGCTGCCCTTCATCATCAAGAAGGTGGGATTCGATCCGGCCTCCGCCTCCGCCCCCTTCGTGGCCACGCTGGTCGACGTGACGGGCATCGTCATCTACTTCTCGGTGGCCTGGCTGTTCCTGGCTGGCACCATTTTGTGATGTGACGGCGGGCCTGCCCGCCGGTTGCGAGATCCAGGCCGCAGGCGGATGACGTCTGCGGCCTTTTTCATGGGAAGCCGGCTTTCATGGCGACATTCAAAGCCGGGAAAATGATCCAGCCGATTCGTCTGCTGCCGACTTGCGGGCTCATGTTGGTCCCGATCGGGGACGCGCTTGATTTCGCGGTGTTTTCAGAAGCAAGGGCCAGTTTTGTCCACATTCCAGCTCAATCTGTGGAGCCGGCGAAGCTCTGGCGAAAAGAGATTTTCCCAGCACAGTGATTTCTGTAATGGATTGAACCAGTGGCCTTTTCACGAATGCCTCTATCCTGTTGCACAAACATCATATTGACGCGGTGGTGGCTTTAGCCACTACATATAGCGGTCATGGTCTCTCATTCGAGAGCCAAGAGGGAAGCCGGTGTGATTCCGGCGCTGCCCCCGCAGCTGTAAGGCGAAGAGCCGAGGTCCACGCATCTTTGGGGTGCAGCCACCGGGAAACCGGCAAGGTGGACGGCTGGTGTTGATCCGCTGAGCCAGAAGACCTGCCATGACAGCAGAAACGACCACGGGCGGGGTGCCCCGAAGGATCGCTTGATCGCATGGCGGTATCACCAGCCGTGCCTGAGGCGTTCTTCCAAGCATCCCTTTCACTCATACGGGATGCTTTTGAATGACTCTCTCCGTCCAGTCCGAACGCCAGAATCCGGTGGTTTTCACCCCGACATCTTCTGCCAGCTCGGCTCGTGCGGGGGAGCCGGCCTATCAGATCATCCGTCGCAACGGTTCTGTCACCCCATTTGACCCGTCCAAGATCGCGGTGGCACTCACCAAGGCGTTTCTGGCAGTGGAAGGCGGCAGTGCGGCCGCCTCGCGTCGGGTCCATGACATCGTGGCGGACCTGACAGAACAGGTTGTCGGCAATCTCACCCGCCGGGTGGATGCAGGCCGCACCTTCCATATTGAGGATGTGCAGGACCAGGTTGAACTGGTTCTGATGCGCGGCGAGCACCACAAGGTCGCCCGTGCCTATGTGCTGTATCGCGAGGACCGCGCCCGTGAGCGCGCCGCGGAGCTGGCGCAGAAGGCGGCCGGGCAGGCGGAGGGCGCTTCGGCCGCGCCCGTTCTGCACATGCGCACGGCAGATGGCACACTGGTGCCGCTGGATGGTGCGCGCCTTGAAACCGTGGTGCGCGAGGCCTGTGCGGACCTCGACGGTGTCTCCCCGGATCCGGTGCTGAGCGAGACCCGCCGCAATCTCTATGACGGCATCTCGCGTGATGAGCTGGCGCTGGCCCCCATTCTGGCCGCCCGCACACTGATCGAGACCGAGCCGAACTACGCCAAGGTGTCCGCCCGCCTGCTGACCGACAAGCTGCGCCGCGAGGCGCTCAGCTTCATCGCCGGCCATGCGGATGAAGCCACGCAGGCCCAGATGGGCACCCGCTATGCGGACTATTTCCCCGCCTATGTGAAGGCCGGAATCGCGGCGGATCTGCTGGACCCGGAACTGGGCCGGTTTGATCTTGCCCGCATCTCCGCCGCCCTGAAGCCAGAGCGGGACCTGCAGTTCGATTATCTCGGCCTGCAGACCCTGTATGACCGCTATTTCCTGCATGCGTCCGGCACGCGTTTCGAGCTGCCGCAGGCCTTCTTCATGCGTGTCGCCATGGGCCTTGCCATCCGCGAGATTGATCGCGAAGCCCGCGCCATCGAGTTTTACAACCTGCTGTCGTCCTTCGACTTCATGGCCTCGACGCCGACCCTGTTCAATGCCGGCACCCAGCGCCCGCAGCTCTCAAGCTGCTTCCTCACCACGGTGGCGGATGATCTGGACGGGATCTTCAAGGCGGTGAAGGATAATGCGCTGCTGGCAAAATATTCCGGCGGCCTCGGCAATGACTGGACTCCGGTGCGCGGTCTTGGCGCACACATCAAGGGTACGAATGGCGAGAGCCAGGGTGTGGTGCCCTTCCTGAAGGTGGCGAACGATACCGCCATTGCGGTGAACCAGGGCGGCAAGCGCAAGGGGGCGGTGTGCGCCTATCTTGAGACATGGCATGTCGACATCGAGGAATTCCTCGACCTGCGCAAGAACACAGGCGATGACCGCCGCCGCACCCACGACATGAACACCGCCAACTGGATTCCGGACCTGTTCATGCAGCGTGTGGAAGCAGGTGCCGACTGGACCCTGTTCTCCCCCGATGAAGTGCCGGAACTGCATGACCTTTATGGCAAGCCCTTCAAGGCCGCCTATGAGGCAGCGGAAGCGAAGGCCGCACGCGGCGAGATCCAGATTTTCCGCACCGTGAAGGCGCTGGACCTGTGGCGGCGCATGCTGACCATGCTGTTCGAAACCGGCCATCCGTGGGTGACCTTCAAGGACCCGTGCAATCTGCGTTCGCCGCAGCAGCATGCGGGTGTGGTGCATTCGTCGAACCTGTGCACCGAGATCACGCTCAACACCAATGCCGATGAGGTTGCGGTGTGCAATCTCGGCTCGGTGAACCTGCCGGCCCATATCGGCCCCAACGGGCTGGATTTCGAGCGGCTGAAGCGCACGGTCAGCACCGCCATGCGGATGCTCGACAATGTCATCGACATCAATTTCTATACTATCCCCGAGGCGCGCCGCTCGAACCTGCGTCACCGCCCGGTGGGGCTGGGGCTGATGGGCCATCAGGATGCGCTGGAGAAGCTGCGCCTGCCGACCGCCTCGGAAGATGCGGTGGCATTCGCCGATGTCTCCATGGAAGCCATCAGCTATTTCGCCATCTCCGCCTCGGTGGATCTGGCCGCCGAGCGCGGGCGCTATGCCTCGTTCGATGGTTCGCTGTGGTCGAAGGGCATTTTGCCGATCGACAGCCTTGAGCTTCTCTCCGATGCCCGTGATGGCGATGTGGAGCTGGACCGCACCCAGCGTCTCGACTGGGAAAGCCTGCGGGCGCGGGTGACGACCACCGGCATGCGCAATTCCAATGTGCTGGCGATTGCGCCCACCGCCACCATCTCCAACATTGTCGGCGTGTCTCAGTCGATTGAGCCGGCCTACAGCCAGCTTTATGTGAAAGCCAACATGTCCGGCGATTTCACCGTGGTGAACGCCCATCTGGTGCATGACCTCAAGGCCCGCAAGCTGTGGGACGAGGTGATGATTTCCGATCTCAAATATTATGACGGCATGGTCAGCGCGATTGACCGCGTGCCGGATGATCTCAAGGCGCTGTACGCCACCGCCTTCGAGATTGCCCCGGAATGGCTGATCCGTGCCGCCGCCCGCCGGCAGAAGTGGATCGACCAGGCGCAGTCGCTCAATCTCTATATCGACCAGCCCTCGGGTCGCAAACTGCATGAGGCCTATCTGTTCGCGTGGCGGCAGGGGCTGAAGACCACCTATTATCTGCGCGCCCGCTCGGCGACCCATGTCGAGAAGTCCACGCTGAAGGGCACCGATGGCCGGCTCAATGCCGTCTCGTCCACGCCCATCCGTATGGAGGCCCCGGTTGCCGCACCGGCCGCCATGCCGGCCGCCTGCTCCATCAATGATCCCGATTGCGAAGCCTGCCAGTGAGTGCGGGTGGAGAAAAACAATGATGCTCGACTGGTCTGATACGCCCGCCAAACCCGCCCCTTCCGCCGTGCCGTCTTCTGCCATTGCGGCAGAGGCGGACGCCACCGGCCTTGGCGAGATCGATCGCTCGGGCGGGCGTGTCACGGTGGATGAAAAGCGCATGATCAATGCGCGTGCGGACGTGAACCAGCTTCTGCCCATGAAGTACAAATGGGCTTGGGAGAAGTATCTGGCCGGCTGCAACAATCACTGGATGCCGACCGAAGTGTCGATGCAGGCAGACATCGCGCTCTGGAAGTCCCGCGACGGGCTGAGCGAGGATGAGCGGCGCATGCTCAAGCGCAATCTCGGGTTCTTCGCGGCTTCCGAGAGCCTCGTGGCGAACAATATCGTGCTCGCCATCTACAAGCAGATCACCAATCCCGAATGCCGGCAATATCTGTTGCGGCAGGCGTTCGAAGAGGCCATCCACACCCACACCTTCCAGTATATTGTTGAAAGTCTTGGCCTTGATGAGGGTGAGCTGTTCAACATGTATCGCGAGGTGCCCTCCATCACCGACAAGGCGGCATGGGCGCTGAAATACACGTCCAATCTGGCCGAAGGCACCTTCTCCACCGAGACGGAGGCGGGCGCGCGCTCGTTCCTGCGCGATCTGGTGGCCTTCTATGTCGTGTTCGAGGGCATGTGGTTCTACACCGGCTTCGCGCAGATCCTCTCACTGGGTCGGCGCAACAAGATGGTGGGAATTGCCGAGCAATATCAGTATATTCTGCGCGATGAGAGCATCCATCTCAATTTCGGCATCGATGTCATCAATCAGATCAAGCACGAGAACCCGCATCTGTGGACCCCGGCTTTCCAGGAGGAAATGCGGGCCATGCTGAAGGAGGCTGCGGAGCTTGAGGCGGCCTATGGGCATGATACCATGCCGCGCGGCCTGCTGGGGCTGAATTCGGCATTATGCGCGCAATATATGTATTTCATCGCCAACCGCCGCTGTGCGCAGATTGGCCTTGCGCCTGTATTCGCTGAGGTTGAAAACCCATTCCCATGGATGAGCGAGACAATGGACCTGAAGAAGGAAAAGAACTTCTTCGAGACCCGAGTCATTGAATACCAGAATGGCGGCGCGCTGGCCTGGGACTGAACTGGATTTTGCTGGCTGCAGCGTTCACGGTTTCAGGGAAACTGTGAACGCCCTACTCCCGCAAACTGCGGGGCGAAAAACCGTATTTCTTGCGGAAGGCAACCGAAAGATGCGGCGGGCTATAGCCCACATGGTAGGCGATGGATGAGACGCTCATCTCGCCCTCCAGCAACAGACGATAAGCCTCTTCCAGCCGCAGACCCTGCACATGGCTGTATACGCTTTCACCAAATGCACGCTGGAAGCCGGCTTGCAGCTTGCGTGAATTGAGCCCCACGCAGAGCCCCAGTTCGGCCAGCCCGGGCGGGTTCTGCAGGCGGGTGGCCAGCATCTCGCGTGCCAGATGCACCTTTTCCATATCGGGACCGGACAAACGCGGCTCGGCGACAACCGGGGTGTCATCGAAGGCGGTCACCACATGGGCCGCAATCTCCAGCGCCTTGCCGGAGAGGTAGAGCGTGCGCGCCGCGCCCGTCAGCGGGCAGGTGGCGATCTGTGCGCACAGAACCCGCACCGGGCGTGTGATGGCGGCGACAGACAGATGCGGGGTGGATGTATTGTCCAGCCCGAAAACCTGCCGCAATTGTTCGAAGTCCGCACTCAGGCGTTGCTCCAGCGCCGGGGCGGAAAGCGCCACCTTGGTGAAGGGCACCAGCCCGCCGGAACGGAAGGACTGGATGGCCTCATTCTCTCCCTTGTTCCAGATCGCGCAGATGCAGGGACCGGTGATGCGGTCAAACGGCCTGTTGGGCAATTTGCAGATCAGCTCGCCCTTCTCCACCACCACGAATTTCAGACCATTGGTGAGCGGCTCGGTCTGCCAGTGATCATTCTTTACGGCCATTGTGCCGCTGTTCAGCGCCACCGTGCCATCATAGAAGGCCTCGCCCTCATGCGCGCCCAGGGCCGGGGGGAGGCCCGACATCGCTGCTGCTCTCATCATCCGTGCTGCTTCTATCCATGGCGCGTCCATGCGCGCCCTGCGCCTTGCCTCGGCACAGCCAGAACTGGCCCCATGCTAATGGCGCCCCATGCAGACCGCAATATGCGGCAGAAGATTGGAACTGGTCCAATTCTTTGACATGACTTGAGAATTTCTGTTGGCGGGGATCGAAAGAAAGAGTCCCTTACGCTAAAGCCCATGTCATTGAGGTGCTGGGGCAGGCTGTGTCATCGAGAGACTGATTGTCATTCTCAGTTTCAATGAGGCCATTTCACATGCCCGTCGCGTTGTCTGGTTGCCGCCGCAGCCCCCAAGCCTGCTCCGCTCTGGCCAGTGCCGTCAGCCTGCCCGCCATGATGCTGGCCTGCGGGCTGGGGGTGGGCTTCGGTCTGGTTGCGGGGGTTCATGACGCGCATGCGCAAAATGCCACGCAGCAGGGCGCGCGAACGGGCCAGCAAGCGGAAGGCACCAGCGCCCGGCAGGCACGCCGCACCACGGCCAATGCAGCAGCTGCAAACTCCGAAACACAAGCGGGTGGCGAGGCCATCTCTCTCGCGCCAGTCACCGTTATTGGTGAGCGCGGCACCGGTCCCGTAAATGGTTATGTGGCGAACTACAGCACCACGGCCAGCTTCACCGGCCAGCCGATTGCGGAAATCCCCCAGTCCGTCAGCGTGATCGGGCGTGAGGAGATGACCCAGCGCAATGTGCAGACCACCACACAGGCGGTGCAGTATACGCCCGGCGTGTTTGCCTCCAATGGGGCGGCATCCCAGCGCTTCGACTATTTCAGCATTCGCGGGTTTGATGCCACGCTGAATGGTGCGTTGCTGGATGGTCTGCGGTCCACCACGGCGCAGTCCTATGTGCGCTTCCAGCCCTATGGCATGGAGCGCACCGAGATTTTGCGCGGGCCGTCGGGCTTCATGTATGGCGCGGGTTCGCCGGGCGGCGTGGTGAACATGATCTCCAAGCGCCCCACCGAGGAGGTGCAGCGCGAGGTCGCTGTCCAGTATGGCAGCTTTGACCGCTGGCAGGGCCAGTTCGATTTCTCCGGTCCGGTGAAGGAGGACAAGAGCCTGCTGTTCCGTTTTGTGGGTGTCGGGCGGCAGTCGGATACCCAGATGAAATATGTGCCGGACAATACCGGCTATCTGGCGCCCTCATTCACCTGGGCTCCCAATGACAATACAAGCCTGACCGTTCTCGCCTCCATCAGCCGTGACGAGTTCGGTCCGCCGCGCCCGTTCGTGCCCATCAAGGGCACCTTGCTGGCTAACCCGAACGGCCCGCTGCGCTGGAACACCTCTCTGGATGGCGCCGGCCTCGACAATTATGTGGAGCAGGCCAACATCGCCTATATTCTCGACCACCGTTTCAATGATGTGTGGTCGGTCCAGTCCTCCAGCCGGTTTGCCCATACCAACCTGTTCACCCAGACCCTCTCGGGCATGGGGCTGGCCGCAGACATGATGACGCTGAACCGGTCTGCCTACCAGTTCGGGATTGAAGGCAATATCTTCTCTACCAACAACATGGCGAAGGCAGAGTGGAGCGCCGGCCCGCTGGAGGGCACGAGTGTATTCGGCGTTTCCTATCGCCACGGCACGGAGAACTATTATCTGAACTTCGGACGTGCGGAATCGATCAATATCTATTTCCCGACCTATACCGCGCCCTTCTCCGCGACGACGCCATTCACCAAAACCTACCAGACGGCGGCGGAAACCGGAATTTTCACCGCCAATACCATCACGGTTGCCAAGCGTGTGGTGCTGGACCTTTCCGCCCGGCAGGACTGGGTCACGGTGGATACCGACAACCGGTTGAAGAACACCTCCACCCGCCAGAATGACGACGATTTCACCTATCGTGCCGGCATGACCCTGCTGACCGATTTCGGGGCCTCGCCCTATGTCAGCTATGCCACCTCGTTCGCTCCGGTTCTGGGTACGGATTTCTATGGTGAGGCCTACAAGCCCACCACCGGCAAGCAGTGGGAAGTGGGCCTGAAATACCAGCCCACCAGCTTCGATGGCCTGTTCACTATCGCCTGGTACAATCTGGAACAGGACAATGTGCGCACGCAGGACCCGAACAATCCGCTGAACAGCGTGCAGACCGGGCAAATCACATCTCGCGGGCTGGAGCTTTCGGCGGTGGCCAATGTCACCACCAATTTCAACCTGCGCGCCAGCTATACCTATATGGACCTGACCACCACCAAGACCACGGTGCAGGGCGCTTTGGGCAAGGTGCCCACCGGCATGCCCGAGCATATGGCCTCGGGCTGGGCAGATTATCGGGTGGTTAGCGGACCGCTTACGGGCTGGGGTTTTGGCGCGGGTGTGCGCTATGTGGGCGAGACCTTCGCCGATACCTCCAACACCATCATCGTGCCCGCCTTCACGCTGGTGGATGCCGCCATTCGCTATGAGTTCGGGCAGCTTCGGCCGGAGCTTGAGGGGCTGAAGCTCTCGGTGAACGCCACCAACCTGTTCAACAAGCAATATTATTCCACCTGCTCCGCCAGCAGCTGCAATTACGGCTTTGACCGTTCGGTCATCGCCACGCTCAGCTATCGCTGGTGAGAGGGAAGGCGCATGTCTATGGTCCTGAATGTCTCCCCTGCCGCAGAGGGCCTTGCCGCCGGGCCCGCCCCGGTTGCGTCCTCTGCCATTTTCTCCCGCAAGCCCCGCAGCAGGTTTCGTGCGCTGACATCGCTACCGCTTTTTGCGCTGATGCTCGCCGCGCTGGCCTTGCCCTTATGTGGCGGCGGGGCGATGGCGGAGCAGGCTGTTGCTCCAGCACCGGCAGCTCAGGCTTCCGCCCCGTCGCCCATTTCCGGCCCGGTCACTGTCACGGACATGATGGGGCGCACGGTCACCCTGCCGGCACCGGCAAAAAAGATCGTGCTCTCCGAAAGCCGGCATATCTTCACCCTTGGCCTGCTGGACAAGAACCCGCTCGAATGGATCACCGCATGGGGCGATGATCTCCAGCGTTATTCCCCGGCGACCTATGAGGCCCTGCGCACGCGCTTTCCGCAGGCCGATGCGCTCCCGGTGGTGGGGCGCACCACGGGTGGTTCCTTCTCCATGGAGGCGGTGATTGCTGCCAAACCGGAGCTGGTCATCTTCACCATGTATGGCCCGCCCCCGCCCGGTCTCGACAAGCTGGATGCGGCCGGCATTCCCTATGTCTTCGTCGATTTCTTCCAGAAGCCGCTGCTCAAGACCGTGCCTTCCATGCGCATGCTCGGGCAGCTTCTGGGGCGCGAGAAAGAGGCGGAAGAGTTCATCGCCTTTTATGAGCAGCATATGGGCGATGTCGCTGCGCGCGTGGCCAAGGCGGGCACAAGGCCGCGGGTGCTGTTTCACCTCAACCCCAATGGCAAGGACTGCTGCTTCTCATCCGGTCCCGGAAACATGAGCGATTTCATCGCGGCCGCCGGCGGCAAGAGTATCAGCGAGGACAAGATTCCCGGTTCCGCCGGCAAGCTGAGCCTTGAATATGTGCTGGCCGAAGACCCCGATTACTATCTGGCCGGTGGTGGCTCCACGGTTGCGCCCACCGGCTTGCGGATCGGGCCGGGCGTTGCGCCGGATCTGGCGCAAGAGACCTTCAACGGCGTGTTGCAGACCCCCGGCATCTCCAGTCTGCGTGCGGTGAAGAGCGGGCAGGCGGGGGGAATCTGGCTGTTCTATTTCGATAACCCGCTCTTCTTCATGGGCGTGGAGGCACTGGCCAAGATGTTCCACCCGGAAGCCTTCGCGGATGTGGACCCGGAAAAGACCGCACAGGAGATGAACGCACGCTTTCTCGCCTTTCCACTTGACGGCACCTTCCGCGTGACGGCGGGGATGCCGGGGAAATGAGCCTTCCCGGTATTCCGGGAGCGAGCGGGACAGGAGCGCCTCATGCCCATGCCCGTATCGTCTCCGCCCACGGCAAGGCCCGCCTGTGGCGCATCTGCGCGCTGGCGGGCCTTGTTGCCCTGCTCGTCTTCGGAGTGCTGCTGGATCTGTTGACCGGCCCTGCCGGGCTCACGCTTTCCCAGATCCGCGATGGCCTGATGGGAGAGGGGGATGTCGCGCTGTCCATCATCATGTGGCAGGTCCGCCTGCCTACCGCTGCGCTCGCCGTGCTGATTGGCGCGAGTCTGAGCCTTGCGGGGGCAGAGATGCAGACCATTCTGCACAATCCGCTCGCCAGCCCGTTCACGCTGGGGGTGTCATCGGCGGCATCCTTCGGGGCGGCACTGGCGATTGTGGTGGGGGTGAGCCTGCCTTTCATGCCAGCGCAGATGGCGGTGCCGGCCAATGCTTTCATCTTCGCATTCGGTGCGGTGTTGCTCATTCAGTTTATGGCGGCGATGCAGGGGGCCGGTGCTGGCGGGGCAAATACGCTGGTGCTGTTTGGCATTGCGCTGGTGTTTGGCTTCAATGCGCTGGTGGCGGTGCTCCAGTTTATTGCACCGGCGGATTCCCTTCAGCATCTGGTGTTCTGGACCATGGGCAGCCTTGGCAGTGCGGATGGCACATCCGTGCTGGGCATGGCGGTGGTGCTGGCGCTGGTGGTGCCATTTTCCCTGCGTGCCGCGCATTTTCTCACGCTTTTGTCGCTGGGTGAGGAGCGGGCCCGCAGTCTTGGCGTGAACATCGCTTTGCTGCGCTTTGGCTGCCTGCTGCGGGCCAGCCTGCTGGCAGCTGTCGCGGTGGCCTTTGCCGGCACCATCGGTTTCGTGGGGCTGGTGGGGCCGCATATGGCCCGCCTGCTGGTGGGGGAGGATCACCGCTTCTTCCTGCCGGCGGCGCTGCTGTCCGGGGCCGTACTGCTCTCCTTCTCCAATATCGCGGCCAAGATGGTGCTGCCCGGCGTGGTGCTGCCTATCGGCATTGTCACCTCGCTGGTGGGGCTGCCCTGCTTTCTGGCCCTGCTGCTGTGGGGGAGGGCGCAGAGATGAGTGCGCATAAACCGGCTGAAACCCTTGATGTGCGCGGCATTGGCGTGAGCTATGGCGGGGTGGTTATTCTGGATGGGGTGGATCTGCCCCCGCTGAAAACCGGGGCCATCACCGCCTTTGCCGGGCCCAACGGTGCAGGAAAATCCACCCTGTTGCGCGCCATCGCCGGCATGGTGAAGGCGAAAGGCGAGGCGCACTTTGCCGGGCAGGACCTGATGCGCCTCACCGTGCATGCGCGCGGCCATATTCTGGGCTTCATGCCACAGGGCATTGATGGCGCAAGCCGCCTTACCGTGCTGGATGCCATCATCGCCTCCTTGCGTGTGTTCTCGCCGGGCTTGCCGCGCTCCACCTGCCATGAGAAGGCGCTGACGGTGATGGAGCAGGTGGGCATCCTCGATTTCGCCCTGCGCCCGCTCAACCGGCTTTCCGGCGGACAGCGGCAACTGGCGAGCCTTGCGCAATCGCTCGTGCGCCAGCCGCGTATCCTGCTGCTGGATGAACCCACCAGCGCGCTGGATCTGCGCCATCAGATCGAGGTCATGTCCATCCTGCGCAGCGTGGCGCAGGCGGGCTGCATGGTGCTGGTGGTGCTGCATGATCTGGCGCTGGTGGCCAACTGGGCGGATGAGGTGGTGTTTCTGCAAGAGGGCCGGGTGGTGGCTTCTGGCGCGCCGCCGGAAGTGATGATACCGGACCTGCTGCGCACCATCTATGGCGTGCATGCACAGGTGGGGCGCGGGGCGGATGGGCATGCCTTCGTCACCGTGACAGGGCTGGCCTGATGGGGCGCAGATGTTTGTGTTTGCCGCCAGTGCTGTTTGGGATGCTGACTCGTGCCGCACGCCAGCAAGGCAGCCTGAGCGTTCCAGCAGCCTCTTCATGCGCAAGAGCCGGGGCGCAGTTTTCCTCTTTGCGTGCAGCGCGGGCGTGCACATGCGGCTGAAGCTTCTGCCGCGCACATTGCTGCCACCCTCTCCGGCGCGGCACCGGGTGGTGCGTGCTCTTTCATGGAGTGTGATGCTCGGCACCCTCATCTCCCTGTGCAGGGTGGCACAGGGAGTGGTGCTGGCGCACATTCTGGCAGGGCTGATGGGCGTGGGTGCTCAGGCCATGGAAATGGTTCTGCTGGTGGTGTTGGCCGCCATCATCCTGCTGCGCGCTGTTCTGGTCTGGACGGGCGAGGTGGCGGCGCTGGCCATCGCCCGCCATGTGAAGGCGGATCTGGGCCAGCGCCTGATGGTGCAGCTCCTGCGTCTGGGGCCAGCCGAAACCCTGCGCCAGCCGGTGGGGCAGCTTCAGGCGACAATCGTTGGCGGCGTGGAGGCGCTGGAAGGCTATTTCAGCCGCTATGTTCCAGCCCTTCTCTCTGCCTTTACGGGCTGCGGCATAGTGCTGGCGGTTCTGGCCTGGCATGATGTGTGGAGCGCGCTGCTTCTGGGCCTGTTCATCATTCTTCTGCCGGTGTCGGACAGGCTTTGGCTGCGATGGCAGATACCGCGTGTCTCGGGCATCTTCGCGGCACTGGGTGCTTTCGGGGCAACCTTGCTGGACAGCCTGAACGGCATGACCACCCTCAAGGCCTTCAACGCCTCCGCTACATGGCGGCAGATGCTGGCCGCCCGCGCGGGGGAATTGCGTTACCAGTCCATGGCAACGCTGTCTGTCACCCTGATGCGCACGGGCATGACAGGGCTGGTCATGCTTTCCGGCATGGCGCTGGTGCTGGGGGTGAATGTGTGGCGGGTGGCCGAGGGTGGGCTGGCACCGCTGGTGCTGCTTATCACCCTGTTTCTGGCGCGTGAGGCCTTCCGGCCGCTGGAACTGCTGGAGCGGGAGTTCCACACCGCATGGGCGGCGAGCGGTGCAATTGAGCCGGTGGAAACATTTCTGGCCAGCACGCCGGCGGTGACAGACCCCGCCCAACCGCACCCCGCACCTGTAACGGCGGACATCTGTTTCGAGCAGGTGTCCTTCACCCATGAGGGGCGTGATGCGCCTGCGGTGCAGCATGTCTCCTTCCATGTGCGGAAGGGAGAGATGGTGGCACTGGCTGGCCCTTCAGGAGCGGGCAAAACCACCATCGCGGCCCTGCTGATGCGGATCTGCGACCCGGACCATGGCATGGTACGCATCGGCGGGGTGGATCTGCGGGACATGCGGCTGGAGGATGTGCGCGCACAGGTGAGTCTGGTGGCACAGGACACATTTTTGTTTCACGGCACCATTGCCGAAAACCTGCGCATGGCCCGCCCGGATGCATCCGTGGCGGAATTGCAGACAGCGCTCGAAATGGCGCAGGCATGGCGCTTCGTGAGCCGTCTGCCGCAGGGGTTGGAAACCGTGCTGGCGGAAGGGGGCGCATCGCTTTCGGGTGGGCAGCGCCAGCGTCTGGCCATTGCCCGCGCGCTGCTCAAGGATGCCCCCATTCTTGTGCTGGATGAAGCAACAGCAAGTCTGGACCCCGCCGGCGCCCATGCCATCAGCACCGCGCTGGAACAGCTTTCCGGGCGGTGCACGGTGCTGGTCATCGCCCATCGGCTGTCAACGCTGGCAAGGGCAGATCGTATCTTGGTGTTTGATGAGGGCCAGCTGGTGGCGCAGGGCCGGCATGATGAGCTTGTCCGCGCAGGTGGCCTGTATGCGCGCCTTCTGTCGGCAGAGCAGGCGGCGGCATGAGCGCGGAAAATCTGCGCCCGCCCGCCGGTTCTGCTTCATCCGTGCCGGGCGGGGGGCTCTCTGGTCTGGCGGGGCTTTTCCTGCTGGTGCGCGGGCAGAAATCGCTGATGGCGCGCACGCTGGCGGCCGGTCTTCTGGCGCAGGGTGGAACGCTGTCTGTAGCGGCCATGGGCGCATGGCTCGTGGGGCAGGTGCTGACAGGGGCTTCCGGCGCGGATGTCCTGCCCGGTCTTCTTGTCTTGGTCGGACTTGTGCTTCTGGCTTCCGGCGCGCGGTGGTGGCAGGCGCATGTTTCGCATGAGCTGGCCTTCGCCCTGATCGAAACCCTGCAAATGGGCATTTATGACGGGTTGGAGCGCGCCGCGCCCGGTCTCATCGCAGGCCGGCGCACGGGTGAACTGGCCGCTATCGCAACCGCTGATGCCGAGTTGATGGAGCATTTCTATGCCCATACGCTGGCCGATTATGTGACCGCACTGGTGGTGCCGCTTGTGGCACTGGCTGGCCTGTTCTGGCTCTCGCCTCTGGCGGGGCTGGTGCTGGTGCCCTTTCCCGTGCTTGTGGCGTGCATCCCCCTGTTTCTGGCCCGCCGGGCTGAACAGCAGGGGCAGGCTGTGATGACCGAACTGGGCCGGCTGAATGCCGGTACGGTGGAGATCATCCGCGGCCAGCGCGAGATTCTCGCCTTTGGCCGGGTGAAGGAGATGCTGGCGCGCATGCAGGACCAGATGGCCTGCCTCGCTTCGGCCCGCTGGCGCTATGGCTTGCGGGCAGGGTTCGAGCTGTCGCTGGTGGAGGGGCTTTCCGCCCTTGCGGTTCTGGCGGTGGCGACGGTGTGTGTGCTGGGGGCGGGCATTGAACACGCGTTTCTGCCGCTGGCCCTCATTCTTGCGGGGGCAGCCCTTTCACCCATCGCCGAGGTGACGCAGACCGCCCGCAAAATGGGTGAGTTGCGCGCCGGGGCAGGGCGCATCCTCAGCCTCATGCACCAGCAGGCGCAGGTGGCAGATGCCGGCACCCGCCCCGCCCCGCAGGACATGACGCTGCGGCTTGAACATGTGCGCTTCGGCTATGCACCCGGTGTCCCGGTACTGGAAGATGTGAACCTCACCCTGCATCCGGGGGAGGTGGTGGCGCTGGTAGGCGCATCCGGTGTGGGCAAAACCGCGCTGGGGCATCTTCTGCTGCGCCTGCGGGATATTGATGGCGGAGCCATCCGCATTGGCGATACAGATGTGCGGGACATGCCATTGACCGAACTGCGGCGGCTGGTGGCATGGGTGCCCCAGCATGTGCATCTGTTCGATCTGTCGATCGCGGACAATATCCGCCTTGGCCGGCCGGATGCGGACATGGCAGCTGTGCAGGCGGCGGCGCGGTTGGCGCAGGCAGATGATTTCATTCGTGCCCTGCCGCAGGGCTATGAGAGCCGTTGCAGTGAGGGCGGCGCGCGCCTTTCCGGCGGCCAGCGCCAGCGCATCGCCATCGCCCGCGCTCTGTTGATGGAAGCCCCGTTTCTGCTGCTGGATGAGGCCTCCTCCGCCCTCGACATGGAGAACGAGCAGGCGCTGCGCCATGTGTTGGCAGGGCTTGTGCTGGCCGGGCTTGGGGGCAGCCGCTCTGTGCTTCTCATCGCGCACCGCCCGTCCATCATCAAGGTGGCACACCGCATTCTGGTGCTGGAAGGCGGGCGCATCGTGGAGCAGGGCACGCATGAGGCGCTTCTCGCCAAAGGCGGTGCCTATGTCCGGCTGATGGCACAGGCTGAGGCGGAGGGGTGAGAGTGCCGCCGCCTCTCGATCTGGCCGAAAGGGCAGTGTCATTCCGGCAGAAATCGGGGTATGGGCAGGCCATGGAACATGACCTCACCCCTCTTTCAGCCTCTCTTGCCGCCCCCGGAACAGGGGATGACGGCCACCCGGTCTGTGTGGCCGCGCTCTATCATTTCACGCCGTTCGATGACTTCGCGGCCTTTCGTGCGCCTCTTGAGCGCCTGTGCCGTGATGAGGGGGTGCGAGGTACGCTGCTGCTGGCCTGCGAGGGTATCAACGGCACCATTGCGGGGCCGCGCGCGGGCATCCAGCGTGTTCTGGAGCATATCCGGGCACTGCCGGGTTGTGCGGGGCTGGACGTCAAGTTTTCGGGTGCGCAGACCATGCCGTTCCACCGCATGAAGGTGCGGCTGAAGCGCGAGATCGTGACCTTGGGCGTGCCGGGTATCGATCCGCTGGCGAGCGTTGGCACCTATGTGATGCCGCAGGACTGGAACGCGCTGATTTCCGACCCGGATACGGTCGTGATCGACACCCGCAATGATTATGAGGTCGAGATCGGCACCTTTGCCGGTGCGATCAACCCGCACACCAGCACCTTCCGCGAGTTTCCGGCATGGTTCCGTGAACAGCGCGAGGCGCTGCTGGCGCAGGGGCGCCAGCCCAGGGTGGCGATGTTCTGCACGGGTGGCATCAGGTGTGAGAAATCGACCGCCTTCCTCAAGGGTGAGGGGGTGGAAGAGGTGTTTCACCTGAAGGGTGGCATTTTGAAGTATCTGGAGGAGGTTCCCGCGCAGGAGAGCCTCTGGCAGGGCGAATGTTTTGTGTTCGACCAGCGGGTTTCTGTGGGCCACGGACTGGCGCTGGGCTCCCATGTGCTGTGCCACGCCTGCCGTCGTCCGGTTTCCGAGGAAGACTGTGCCTCCCCCCATTATGAGGAAGGCGTGAGCTGCCCCGCCTGCCATGATGAACGCACCGATGAACAGCGCGCGAGCTATCGTGAGCGCCATCACCAGCACATGCTGGCGCTGGCGCAGGGGCGCGAGCACATTGGCGCGGTGCAGGGCATGGCGCATGAGGATGAACATGGCGAAGGGTGATGGGGCTGCTCCATCAGGCCATGGGCAGGGCGGCTAGCACTTAAAATGCAACACTATGTTGGCTTGCCATCCGGGACTCACAATGGCGGATCGCGGCAGGGCATTTGCGCTGCGGTTTGTTCACCACTCTCGCGCCCCTGATATCATCATAAAGTCGAGCGCTTGCAGAGGCGAGGACGGGCATCTTGCTAAGGCTGGTCTCTTTCGCATCCTCGCAGGTTGACTTGCAGGACGATTTGCCCCCTCCTGCCGCTGTCGAAGGTTCCCGGGTGGAGACGCACGGGACGAAGAGGGAATACGGTGAGGTCACTTTGTGGCCGAGGCCGTGGCTGCCCCCGCAACTGTAAACGGCGAGCACCGCTTCATTGCGCCACTGGGATATCCCGGGAAGGCGAAGCGCGTGCGATGACCCGTGAGCCAGGAGACCTGCCTTCGTCACCAGGTGCCGGCCTGCCGGCATCATCCATAATCGGACGCCGGGGTGCGCGTTTGGTGGTTGGGCCTATGGTGGCTTGCGCTGTCCTGTGCCCACATCCATGCCATTTGCCCCTCGTCCCGCAAAGCCGCTGCATGCCCCCGCACCCGCGGGGTATCGGCGTTTGGGAGACGGGAACGTGATGTTTCGCAAGATGTTGAGTGCGGCTGTTGGAGCGGCATGCCTGATGGCCCCGGTTTCGGCCTCGGCCCATTTCCAGCTCATCTATGTGGTTGAGGCCAATCTGACCAAGGCGGGCGATGTGCCGGTCGAGCTCATCTTCTGGCATCCCATGGAAGGCGGGCCGGTGATGGACATGGCCGCGCCGCAGGAGTTCTATGCGGTGCATCGCGGCAAGAAGATCGATCTGAAGGACACGCTGAAGCCTATCACCTTCACGGCAGGTGATGGCAGCACCGCGAGCGCCTTCACCGGAAACCTGCCGGTGAAGCGGCCGGGTGACTATGTGCTGGTGGCCGTGCCCGCGCCCTATCTGGAAAAGAGCGAGGACAGCTATATCCAGCAGTTCACCAAGAGCTATGTGAACCTCAACCAGCTTCCGACCGACTGGCAGGAGCCGCAGGGGCTGGTGACCGAGATCATCCCGCTCAACCGCCCCAACAATATCATCACCGGCTCCACCTTCTCCGGCCGTGTGCTCTCCGAGGGCAAGCCAGCGGCGGGCATCGAGGTGGAAATCGAATATATGGCTTCCGAGCCGGTCCATGGCGAGAACAAGGCGGGGCCTGCAACGGCTGGCCCCATGCCGGGCGGCACCATTGTGGCCATCACCAATGAAGCCGGGGAGTTCACATTCGGTATTCCCAAAGCCGGTTACTGGGGTTTTGCGGCTCTGGGTTCCGGGCCGGTCAAGACCCATGAGGGCAAGGATCTCTCGCAGGATGCGGTGATCTGGATCCGCGCGGACGACCTGCCCAAGCCGTGAGGCTTCAGGCGAGGGCGGGATGCGGGGAGAGGACGTTTTAGCGCTGCCCTCCTTCTCGCTGCGGATCTGGCCCTGGTGCATGGACGAAGACAACGGGCTCGCCATGGGGGCCATTGTGAACCGCCGGGGGTCGTTGGGCCCAGATGTCTGGCGAGCGCCACTGGGTGCACCGGGATGTCTGAGGGGTGCCGCCCGGTCCTGCTGAACACGGGAGAGGACATGTCCAGCCCTCTCCCGCCTTGGTGCTTCGGTCTGCTCCCGTGTCGGGTGCGGTGTTTGAGAAATCTTCCGGCCCCGGTCAGAAACGGTGCCCCGGTCTTCAGTCCCACGCCCGCATGAGCGGGAGGTTTCGGAGTATTGCCGATGCATATCGTCGATGGAGCCTTGTCCCTGCCGGTGGTGGCTGGTGGCGCGGTGCTGGCCGTGGGCGGGCTGGCGGTGGGGCTCAAATCCCTCACCATGGAAAAGATCCCGGCGGCCGGTGTGCTCAGCGCCACCTTCTTTGTGGCCTCGCTTATCCATGTGCCGATTGGTCCTTCCAGCGTACATCTCATCATGAACGGGCTGGCCGGGCTGGTGCTGGGCTGGGCCGCCTTTCCCGCGCTGTTCGTGGGGCTGCTGCTGCAGGCCGTGTTCTTTGGCTTTGGCGGGGTCACGGTGCTGGGCATCAATGCGGTGAACATCGCGCTGCCGGCGGTGATGGTGTTCTATCTGTGCCGGCGCGGGGTGGCATCATCCTCTCCCCTCGTCTCCGCCCTGTGGGGCGCGCTGGGCGGCGGGCTCGCCATCGTCTTCACCACCTGTTTCGTCGCGCTGTCCCTTGCGCTGAGCGGTGAGGAATTCCTGCCGGCCGCCAAGCTTGTTTTCGTCGCCCATATTCCGGTGATGGTGGTGGAGGCGCTCATTACAGGCGCAGCCGTTTATCTCGCCCGCCGGGTGAAGCCGGACCTCTTCAATAGCCTTGCCACCTCAAACATTGCCCGTTCATCTGGGAGCCTGTGATGATGATGTCGCGCCTGTTTTCCGCCTGCGCGCTGGCCTGCCTGCTGAGTGCGCCGTTCTCCGCACCCGCTTGGGCGCACAAGGTGATCGCCTCGGTCTATGCGGAAGGGGATGTGATTGCCGGAGAAATCGGCTTCTCCAATGGCGACATGGCTCCGGATGCGGTGGTGGAGGTGTTTGACCCCGCCGGCAACAGGCTGGGCGAGGCAAGGACCGATGCCGATGGCGCCTTCACCTTTCGCCCCTCACAGAAAGTGCCGCATGTCTTCCGCTCCAATCTGGGGGCGGGCCATGTGGCCGAGGTGACGATGGAGGTGGAAGATCTGCCAGCCATGGGGGGTGCGGTGGCGCAGGGCGCGGCACCCGCATCCACGGCCGGTGGCGCTGTTGTGGCCTCATCGCAGGGCGCACCGGCATCCGCGCTCTCCATGGATGAGCAGGAAAAAATCCTGTCCGGCGTGGTGCAGAAGCAGCTTTTGCCGCTGCGACGTGAACTGGCCGCATATAAGGAAAAGAACGACATCCAGAGCATTCTGGGTGGTATCGGCTATATTTTCGGCCTGTTCGGACTGGGCTTTTATATTGCCGCCCGTCGTAAGCTGGCGCAGGTTCCCACGCAGGCAGTTGCAGACCCTTCCTCGCATTCTCCCCAAAAAGGCTGACCTGATGGGGCATGTGGCGCATACGGTGCTGGGCAACAGGGCGCTGGCGGATGGTGGCCCGCGTGGAAGTGTGCTGACGGGCATTGATCCGCGTGCCCGCATTCTGGCCGCTGCCGCCTTTGCCGTGGTGGTGGTGTCGCTTCATCATCTGGCTGCGCTTGGCTGTGCGCTGGTGATGTCGTTTGCCGCCATGGCTCTGGCCCGCCTTGCGCCCGGCCCCACCCTGAAGCGCATGGCGACGATGGATGGCTTCATCATCTTCATGCTGGTGCTTTTGCCCTTCACCGTGCCGGGGGAGACGCTCTTCACCCTGTTCGGCTTTCCGGCCAGCTTGGAGGGCCTGATGCGGGCGGTGGAGATTGCGCTCAAGGCCAATGCGGTGGTGCTGATGCTGCTCTCGCTGGTGGGGTCCATGGAGCCGGTGACGCTGGGCCACGCCCTGCACCGGCTGCGCGTGCCAGAGGCACTGGTGCATCTGCTGCTGTTCACCGTGCGTTATGTGGATGTGCTGCGCGAGGAATATGCCCGCCTGCGCGCGGCCATGAAGGCGAGGGGCTTTCGCCCGCGTTCCAACTGGCACAGCTATCGCACCTTCGGCTATCTCATGGGCATGATGCTGGTGCGCGCCATCGAGCGTTCCGAGCGCATCCTGGGTGCGATGCGATGCCGGGGCTTCACCGGACGCATTCCCCTGCTGGAAAACCTCCGCTTCACCAGGCGTGATGCCATTTTCGCCTTGATATGCACGGCGGCTCTTGCGGGGCTGATCGTCCTCGCCGTGCTGACCTGATGCGGGAGACCGGCATGAGCCCCCTCATTCGTCTTGAGAACATTCATTTCGGCTATCCCGGTGCGCCCGCCATTCTCAGTGGCGCGGGGCTGGAACTGCATGCGGGTGAGCGCCTGTGTTTGAAAGGTCCGAATGGGGCGGGCAAGAGCACGCTGTTGCGCATTCTGGTGGGCCTTTTGCGCCCGCAGCAGGGGCAGGTGTGGGCCTTTGGGGCGACACGTCAGGCGGAGGTGGACTTTCATGAGGTGCGTTGCCGCGCAGGCCTCGTGTTTCAGGACCCGGACGACCAGCTGTTCTGCCCCACCGTGCGCGAGGATGTGGCCTTCGGCCCGCTCAATCTCGGAAAATCCCGGCAGGAAGCAGAGGTGATCGTGGAGCAGGTGCTGGGGGAACTGGCGCTTTCCCATCTCGCGGATCGCATCACGCACAAGCTTTCTGGCGGGGAGAAGCGGCTGGTGACACTGGCCGCCGTTCTGGCGATGGAACCGGAGGTGCTGTTGCTGGACGAACCTACCAATGCGCTGGATGAGAAAAATGAGGCGCGCCTCACCGAAATTCTGCTCTCGCTGCCACTGGCGATGATCGTCATCTCGCATGATCCGCAATTTCGAGCCTGTATCAGCACCCGTGCGCTGGCCTTGCAGGAGGGGCGGTTGGTTGAGGCGTGAGCAGGCCGAGAGCGGGTGGGGGTAGCGTTTCCCTCACAGCGCTTCAAGGAAGGCGACGAGCGCGGCCTGCTCTTCTTGCGAAAGCCCAAGCGGGCGGATGTGGGGAGAGAGTTGTGCGGCGAAAGGATAGAGCGGATGGGCTGCCTCTTGCTCATTGCGCGCCCAGACCTCGCCGCCGCCACGATCATAAAGATGCACCACACCCTTGAGGCTGCGAAACAGGCCTGAATGCATATAGGGCGCGGTTTCGCGCACATGGCGCAGGCTGGGCGTGCGAAAGCGTCCGGCATCTTCCGCGCGGCCGGTCACACCCGCTCGCCCCAGATCCTGCGCCGGCTCGCCAAAGGCGGAAATGCGCAGATTATGGAAGAGGTTGTCGGTCAGGAGGGGGCCATGGTGACAGTTCGCGCATCCTGCTTTGGTGCGAAACAGATGCAGGCCATGGATAGCTTCATCGTTCAGCGCTGTAGTGTCTCCGGCCAGAAAGCGATCAAACTGTGTGGGCTGTTCCAGTGTGGCGAGAAAGGTCGTCAGGGCATCTGCAAGCGCAGGGGCTGACAGGCCGCCATAGAGCGCGGTGAAACGTGGGCCATAGAACGGTATCATGCGCGCTAGCGCCTGATCGAGCGATGCATGCGCCATTTCATCCGGCGCTGTCAGCGGGAACAGAAGCTGTGCGGCGAGGCTGCCGCCGCGCCCATCCCAGCCCCAGAGCGCATCGGGTGCGAGCAGGGCGCGGGCCGCTATGCTGCGCAGCCCCTGCGGGTTGCGTCGCCCCTCCATCCCGCCATGCCCACGGGCGCGGGCGGTGCCACTGCTCCAGCCATGCTGGGGGGCATGGCATGTGGCACAGGAGACATCGGCGTTCCGGGACAGGCGCGGATCGTGGAACAATTGACGGCCAAGATCGGCTTTCTCCCGGTCAGGAACAGGCAAAGCGGGCAGGGGGGCCAGTTCGATGAATGCCACACCCGCATCTGTTCGCGCGGCAGGCCATTGTGCCACCGGAAGGGAATAGGACTGGCGCAGCGTTGCGATCTCAGAAGCAGGCGGCGTTGCTGGTGTTTGCGCCCATGCCGGGGTGGCGGCGCATGTGAAGCCCAGCATCACCAGCAAGCGGGCGACGCGTCTTCGCGGCTTGTCTACCTGGCGGAGCCTCATGATGCCGAACCATGGCGGGGTGCATCCGTCATCCGGGTATGTCCCGTTTTTGCTTTCCGGGATGTGGGTCGAGTTCCGGATATGGCACAGGCCGTCATGCGGATGAGGGACACCGCCTTTCCAGTATGGCCGGGTGAGAATGCTGCTGCGTGTGGCCTTCCTCCCGCAAAGCGGGCAAGTGTCTCTCTCCCTGTTCTGTTGTTTCGGCCCATTGTTCTAATGGCAGTCTCCCGCCACCTGATCCCGGTACACCTCGAAGGCCACTGTTCCGGCCCATCTTTGCTGGCGCTGCGGCCATGTTGCGGCGAGTTCGGTCTGGCCCAGGGCGCGGCGGAGCTGGCGGGCCAGAGCGGGCTTGTCCTGCGGCACCACCACGGCCAGCGGCACGGGTGTGGTTTCCGGCAGTGTCGCATTGAAGCGCTGCCATTCCCGCTTTTCGAACAGGGGGGTGATGCTGGCATTGTCATGCAGCGCAGCGTCGCACTCCCCCGTGCGCGCCCCGATAAGGGCAGGTGCCGGGGCGCGATAGGTCCGCACGCTCGCCCCCAGCTTGCGCGCCAGTTCCTGGGCCTGCACATGGGCCTGCGAGACGCAGACGGTACGACCTTTCAAATCCTCCCATCGGCGGATGCTGGTATCCGAACGCATCACCGCAGACAGGCCGGATGAAAAACCGCTGGGCAGTATATGCGCGCCCTCCGGCAGCGCATCTTCTGCTGTTGTACGGATCATCAGGGCATCGACCCGCCCCTGCGCCAGCGCGGCAGCCTGTTCTTCCGGTGCAACGCGCACGGGTTCCACCGCCACGCCCAACACGCGGGAGAGTTCTGCAGCCAGTTCCAGCTCAAAACCCTCTTCCTGATAGATGCGGGATTCAGGTGTATCCGGTGGCGGCAGATAGGCGACCCCGACCTTGAGCGGGGTGGTGAGTGGTGAGTCCATGCGCTCGACAAGACCGGCTCCCACACCCGCCACACCGCCCGCCAGCAGCACAACTCCTGCCACAAGAGATTGCCACCCCCGCCGGGAAAAATGACGCCACAGGTGTGCCGATTTTGATGTGGAATTCAATGAATTCATAGTCTTAACAACATTCTGGCTGTGCCCTGAAGTCGTGAGCCAGATGCTGACGACAGGGGCTTGTGCGCCGCATTATATATATCTATAAAAAAGGTAGAAATAGTATATTTTACGAAATGCGGGCGGGTTTTGCCCGGGGATTGGGGACACAGCTTCATGAATGTTCAAAATTCAGCGGTGCGGAAGCGCACCCGTCGTGGTGTGGCAGCTTTCGGTCTCACCGCTCTTGGTGTTGCAGCTTTTGGCCTCACGGCGCTTTCAGCAACGGCTCTGCGTGCCGAGCAGCCCGCGAAGATACAGGCTCCGGCTCAGGCGCAGGAGGTGCTGCCCGCCATCAATCTCCAGCTCACCCCATGGACGGTGGTTGCGCAGGAGAAGGGGTTCTTCAAGGAAGAATTCGACAAGATCGGCACCACCAATGTGAACCTCATCGCCTCGGGCGCGGGAGATCTGCTGGGGGCTGAAGCTGCGGCGGTGGGTGGCGGGGCGATCGCCATCGCCCAGCGCATGATTTATCCAGCTACCGTGCATCGCGCGAACGGGCTGGATGGCGTCATCATCTGGGCGTCCGAGCCCTCGAACCGTTATCGCGCGCCCATTCTGGCCCGGGCCGACAATGACCAGATCAACTCGGTGGCGGATCTGGACGGCAAGAAGTTCGGCTCCAGCCGCATCTCCTGCTACTGGTCCTCACCCTATGAGATCGCGACCAAGGCCGGCCTGCCGTTTGACACGCGCGAGAAGCAGGGGCGCATTCGCTACACCTCCATCGACAATTCCGCGGTGGCCATTTCATCGGTTCTGTCTGGTGCAACGGATGCCACAACCGCCCATCTGGCTGCGGGCGCCTTTGCCGGTGCATGGCTTTCCGGCAAGCTGAAGGTGGTGGACCGGTCGCCGGATGATGGCGTCTATGTCAACCATGCCGGTCGTGTCACCTATTTTGCCCGTCGTGATTTCGTGAACAAGTATCCGCAGGTGGTGAAGGCCTTCCTCGCCGCGCGTGAGAAAACCCGCGAATGGACCGGCGATAATGTCGACGAAGCCGCCGCCATCATCGCCGACAAGACCCGCGTGCCGCTGGAAGTCGCGAAGTTCCAGATCTCGCATGCCGGCGAGTGGGAGTTCATGGCCGGTGAACCAAATGCCACCCGCGCGCGTGAATCCATCAAGAATTTCCAGACATGGTACATCGACAATGGCGATGATGTTCTGGTTGAGCGCCGGCTGAGCCCTGAGCAGATCGACGCCTTTGTTGATGGCCGCTTCTTCGTGGGTGGTGATTACTCCATCTATAACTGAAAACCGGCCGCCGGCCCTGCGCGGGGCTGGCGGCATGTTTCGGCATCGGCATCGTTGCCGGGAGTATTGTGATGACCCATAGCAGTGACACCCTGGCGGCCCCCGCTGCCACCGGGGGTGCGGCTGAAAAGCCAGAGCGCACAAGGCGCGGATCAATATTTCCGGCATGGGCCGGACGAAATGTCATCGGCTTTGTGCTGCCCTTTATCGTGCTTGTTCTGTGGCAGCTTTCCGCCCAGCGGGGGTGGGTGGATCCGGTGTTCCTGCCGCCTCCATCCAAGGTGGTGAGCGCGTTCTGGACCATGCTGACCAAGCAGAAGCTGCTGATGGACTTCACATCGTCCATCACCATTGTCGGTCAGGCCTTTATCTATGGTTCAGTGGTGGCCATCTTTCTGGGTATTGCGGCGGGTCTTTCCCGTCAGGTGGAAAAATTCTTTGGCCCCACCTTTGATACCATCCGCCACATTCCCGGCATTGCATGGCTGCCGCTCATTGTGCTGTGGCTGGGTATCGGCGCGCCAGCCAAGATTCTGGTTATTGCAAAGTCGGTCTTTTTTCCTGTGTTTCTCAACACGTTGCAGGGCATCCGCAATGTCGAGAAAAACTATGTCGAATTGGCACGCGTCCTCACGCTGACGCGCTGGCAGATGGTGCGCAAGGTCATCCTGCCTGCGGCCATGCCGTCCATCATGGTGTCCTTGCGCTATGCGGCGGGGCTGGCCTGGGCACTGGTGGTGGTGGCGGAAGGCCTTTCCGGTCTTGAAGGGCTGGGCTTCCTCATCTTCCGCGCACAGGGTCTGCTGCTGACCGACCAGCTTCTGGTGTGCATGGTCATCATCGGCCTTGTCGGGTTCGGGATTGATCGCGGCATGTACCTGTTTCAGCGCAAGGTGTTGAAATGGAAGCAGGGCTTTGATGGCTAAGGCATTTATGCGCACAGCGGGCCTCTGCCGCGCAAGCTGGATGTAACGATCTAAAACGTCCGGGCAGGTGTTTCATCCGCGCCCGGGCCGTACTTTCCGTCAGGCTCGCGGCCTGCAGCGAAACAGGAGAATGCGCCGTGGCCAATCCCGGACATCTTGAGATCAGGAATGTATCCAAGACCTATGCGAAGGCGGGACGGCCGCTGGTGCATGTACTTTCCAATGTGAGCTTTGATGTGCCGCCGGGGGCTTTTGTCTCCATTGTCGGACCATCGGGCTGCGGCAAGTCCACGCTTTTGCGCCTCATCATCGGTCTCGATGAAGATTATCGCGGCAATATTCTCATCAATGATGCGCGCATTTCCGGCCCATCCCTCTCGCGCGGTATCGTGTTTCAGGACCACCGCCTGCTGCCATGGCTGACGCTGGAGCAGAATATCGGTCTAAGTCTTGAGAACTCAGGTTTGAGTGCGGCGGAAAAGGCAGCCTCAGTGCGCGAGCATATTGCGCTTGTCGGGCTTGTCGGGTTCGAAAAAGCCTATCCGCATGAGCTTTCCGGCGGCATGGCCCAGCGCGGCGCCATTGCCCGCGGGCTCGCCAATCGTCCAGAAATTCTGCTTCTGGATGAACCACTTGGTGCTCTGGATGCGCTCACCCGCCTGCATTTGCAGGTGGAGCTTCAGCGTATCTGGCAGAAGGAACGCACCACCATGATCCTTGTGACGCATGATGTGGATGAAGCCATCTTCCTCTCTGACAAGGTGGTGGTGATGAGCGCCAATCCGGGGCAGATCGTGGAGGAGGTAGAAGTGAAGCTGGATGGGGAGCGTGACCGCGTGACCCCTGAATTCGTGGCCCTGAAGCGGCGGATACTGGCGGCAATGGGTGAAATGCCGGGTCAGGCGAGCGCGGCATGAGAGGCGTGAGGGCGGGCTCCACCACGGCCACAGGCTTCGGGCGCAGAGGACGACAGATCAGAACCCGCGCCTTCGCAGGTCTGGTCTTGTGGCTGGCGGCCATGTCCGGCACACTGGCCGCAGACACGGCCCCATCAACGGACCTGCCGGACCTTTCCGCCATCCGTGCCGATATCTATTCGGGTGAATATGAAAATGCCGTCAATGCTTTACAGGCACTGACAGATACCGTGCACCATGCGGACCTGTACAATCTGCTCGCCTTCTCGCTGCGCAAGCTGAAGCGCTATGATGAGGCGGCGCGGTGGTACAAGGAAGCGCTCTATTATGACCCCGGCCATCGCGCGGCTTTGGAATATCAGGGCGAACTGTTTCTCGCGATGGGTGACCGCACCGCAGCTGAGAAAAATCTCGAACTGTTGAAGTTGCTTTGCCATCCGTCAGGATGTGAAGAGCATGACAAGCTGGCCCGTGCCCTCGCCGGGAAAGCTGATTGAGGTCACACGTCTTGGATCATGCCAAATGGCCCGTGCATGTGTTGCACGGGCCTCAGCTTTGGAGGACGCAGGCCAGCTAAAACCTCATTGCCTGGCCAAGGTCTGCCCGATCCATCAAATGCGAAAATGCTCGACAGCAGTGGGGTTGAAGCTGAAGCCAAAGCCGGCCCGCTTTGGCACGATGACCTCGCCATCCTCCATTTCCAGCGGCTCATTATAGAGCGGCTGATACCATTCAAGGTGCTCAAGATAGTTCACATTGGGCAGTGAACCCAGAAGCTGGAGGCTCATCTCGGGGAAGAGGTGGGAGGAAACCGGCACATTATAGGCCTGTGCAAGGCAGCCAACCTTGAAAAACTCGGTGACGCCACCGACCCGCTGCAGGTCCGGCATCAGAATATCTGCGGCCTTGAGATCCAGCATTCGCCTGAAGCCGTGCCGGGTATATTCATTCTCGCCGGATGCGACCGGAATGGAGATGGCCGCCGCCACATTCGCCAGCCCTTCAAGATCATGGGCCGGGATAGGTTCCTCGAACCAGCTGATGCCATAGGGCTCCAGTTCACCTGCCAGACGGATCGCGGTTCGTACATCAATGCCCTGATTGACATCAACCATGAGGCCGACATCAGGCCCGATGGCCGAGCGGATTGCGGCGACACGCTTGATGTCGCTCTCCACATGGCCGGAAAGGCGCGCCTTCATGGCTCTGAAGCCGCTTTGAGCAAGGAATGCGGCCTCATCTGCCGCCTCGCTCACGCTTTGGGAGAGCCAGAGGCCACCGCTGGCATAGGCTGGCACACGCTCCCGCGCGACCCCCAGCAACTGGGAGATGGACAGGCCCGCCGCCTTGCCGCGCAGATCCCAGAGCGCGCTATCAATGGCCGAAATGCCCATGATCGACACGCCGGTGAAACCAATGAAATTGATCCGCTTCCACGCATCCGCCCAGAAGGCTTCCGTGTGCGTGATGTCCAGACCAATAACGGCCTCCTCCAGCACGCGCACCATGGCATCGAGCAGGGGGAGCTGTTCCTCACGGATCGTGAAAATGAGATTCTCGCCGACCAGACCCTCATCCGTGTGAAGGTAAATCAGAAGGCAGGAGAAGGATTTGATCTGCACCGTCGCATTGCCGAGAGGCCGCGTGACGGGCATGCGCACCCCGATGGTCTCAAGCCGGGTCACCTTCATGTGACGATCACTCCTGAACCGGGAACCGAAGCTTCAAAAAGGAAGGTGGAGGCGACGTGCGCCTCCACCGGGGGCAGACAGGAAATGAAAATCAACCCTTCGACTTCAGGTTCGCCGCAATCGGCCGCAGGCGATCAGACACACCCTTCACCCACACATCCCAGTCTGCAGGCGGGTTCTGCACGGCAGCGATGAGTTCGCGGTACAGGGCTTCCTTGAACTGCGGGTACCAGGGATGGATGCTCTCGGGGAAGTCATTGGGGGCAATGACAAGATCCGGGTTCGTGAAGAAGGCCAGATGTTCCGGCAACTTGTCGGTCGGAATGTCGTTGCGGATCGCGCCGCCCATATTGGTGAGCGAGATCGCCTGCGCTTCCGGCGTGAGCAGGAACTCAGCGAACTTGACCGAAAGAGCCACGTTACGGCCATTCTCAGGCACCGCGACACTACGGGCACCATGCACGACGATGCGCGGGGCTTCACCTTCGATCAGCACGGGCAGGGGGCCGATTTCGTAGTCGCCCTTGATACCTTCCTTGTCCCACTTCTTCACATTCCAGTTGCCAACCCGGAAGAAGCCGGCGCGGCCGCCTTCAATGAGCTGATACATGTCGGTGAAGGTGTGGTTGCGGGTTTCGGGAGAAACCAGACCATATTCGCTGAGAAGCTTGATGTGCTCGATGACGACCTTGGAGTTGTTTGGCTGGTCGAGAACAACTTCGCCCTGCTCATCGACGATGATGTTCTTGAGGCCCGCGCCAAAGCCGAAGAACTCAAGCATCTGGTGCATCACGGACGGATCGCCGGCCTGCGAGGCAAACCCATAGGTGTCCTTGCGGCCATTCTTGTCCGGGTCTTCATCCTGGAACTTGCGGGCAACGCGCAGCGCGTCATCCCAGGTCTTCGGAAACTTTTCGCCAACGGCCTCAAGCCAGGATGTGCGTGCACCCAGCGCGACAAGAATGCGCTGCGTGGGCAGCATGATCAGTTCGCCCTTGTAGCGCGCGGCGGCGAGATCGGCATCGGTCAGCACCTTGCGCTCATCGGCGGGGAGCTTGTCGAGGTCCGGCCCGAAATTGTGCAGCTTTCCAGTGCTTTGCTGGATACGGGCAATCCGGAAATTGTCGTTGAACAGCAGGTCCGGGCCGGTCTTCGTATTGATCGCCGCTATCGAGCGGCTGAACCACTGCTCCGTTGGGAATGACAGGGACTTGACCGTGACGCCCGGGTTCTGCTTCGTGAACAGCTCCCCGATTTCCTGGAACATCTTGACGCCGTCATCGCCCTTGTCATGCCAGATCACCAGCTCCTGCGACAGGGCGGAAAATGTGCTTCCCATCAATGCCAGAGCGGCAATTGAGAGGGTTCTCAGCTTCTTCATTGGGTTTCCTCCTGATTATTATATAACTTTGTAAAACTTCAGCTTTCGGACTGGGCGCGTGCCTCCGATGCCCAGCGCTGATAGCGTTGCGCGCTGCCGATGAGGTGGTCGCGCATGGCGTCGCGCGCACCCACCTCATCCCCGACAGCAATGGCCTGTTCGATCCGGCAATGTTCGCGCTGGAGCATGCGCAAATAGGCATCCGAGCCGAGGGATGTCTGGGTTTCTATGCGTACGCGCTGGCGGGGAATAACCAGCCCGCGGATATAGTTGAGGAATTCCGCGAAGTGGGCGTTTCCGGTCGCGTTGGCGATGGCCTGATGAAAGTTCAGGTCCGCTTGTGCCGCGGCGACGCTGTCATGGCCCACCTCGTCAATCCGGCGCAGCGCATTGGCGACATCTTCCGCCTGCTGCGGGGAGCGCCGCCGGGCAGCAAGGCCTGCGGCCTCAATCTCCACTGCCGCACGCAATTCCAGCACCTGAACAATGCTGGGAACCGTATCAACATCCGCCAGTGAGATCCGAAACGGTTGGCTCTGCCGGTGCTCGTTGACATAGACGCCTGACCCGCGACGGCTGTTCACCAGCCCTTCAGCCCGCATGCTCGCAATGGCCTCGCGCACAACGGAGCGGCTGACTGCGAATTGCTCTGTCAGCACATGTTCCGGCGGCAATCGCTGACCGGGAGCAAATGTGCCGTTTTCGATGAGCTGCGCCAGCCGGGCCGCAACATCCGTCACGAGCGTCCGATCACGCGGAATGGGGGCGATAGCAACCGGAGGCATGGCGTTTCCTAGTAGTCTGCTTGTCAGCTTAATTATTGAGTAGTTTGCGCTCAGGTCAGCCGTCAAGTCCAATTTCTCGTTAAAATCGTGAGATTTTGATAAAATGAGGGCTTGCGGTGCCGATATTAGTCAGATTAATTTTCCTCAACACGCCGATCAGGCGATATGAGTGCGCAAAAGCGCACCGCTCCGGGATGAATGATCGAGGAAGGGAGTGCGCTGAATGCCGTCTGCTGTTGCCCATGCGTCTGCGGGTCCGCCGCAAGTCGAGTCTACGGGCGGGCTATCCACGATCAGGCGGATGATCTGGCGACATCGAACGCTGTATTTTCTCGTGCTGCCATTCGCTGCGCTGACTATCGCTTTTGGTATATGGCCAATCGCCCTTGGTATTCTGGTCGCATTCACTGACTCTTACACAGCTCTCAGCGATGCCCCGGTCTATGTCGGTCTCGCCAATTTCCAGTCTGTTCTCTCCGATCCGTCATTCATCAGTTCTTTGAACGGAACACTGCTGTACACATTGATTTCAGTCGTGCTGAATGTGTCGGTTGCACTTGGATTGGCATTGATCCTTGCCAGTGAGGGCATGCAGCGTGGCAGCACGTTCTTCAAGCTTGCGATATTTCTGCCGGTCGTGACGCCGGAAGTGGCCACGTTCATCGTCTGGAAGTGGATGTTCAGCCAGGACCTTGGCGTGGTGAATGCCGTGCTGATCAGTCTTGGCCTGCCTGCATTTCCGGGAACGACGACGCCGGTGGGCGCTTTCAGCACGCTGGTTGTTGTTGAGCTCTGGCAGCATGTTGGCTTCTACACGCTGGTGTTTCTCACCAATCTCCAGTTGCTTGACCCAAGTCTGGATGAAGCTGCGCGTATGGATGGTGCCAGTCGCTGGACGCGTATTCGCCGCATCTGGATTCCGCAGCTGCGACCGGCCATTGCCATCAATTCGCTTTATGCGCTCATCCAGTTTCTCAAGACATTCACATCTGTCATTGTCATTACAAAGGGTGGGCCGAACTACGCCACGAACTTCGTCTCATATTATGCTTACACGAAGTTCGATCTTGCCCAGTATGGTGAGGCGATGGCCATGGCGACCATCTTGTTCATCATCGTTCTGGTGCTGACATTGGCCCTGCACATCTATAACGAGAGGAGGGACTACCGGTGAAGAAGTCCATCTCTACCACGCTGGCCTATGTCGGCATGACCCTGCTCTCACTTGTATTTCTCTACCCCTTCTACTGGCTGGTGATCAGTTCGTTCCGCACCCAGAGCGCGATGCTGACGAATCCGCTTCGGCTGTTGCCGGAATCGTTTGATCTGGCGGCTTACAGAGCCATTCGCATGATTGGCGGTGTGCCGGTTGAGCTTTACATGCTGAACTCGCTTGCCATTACTCTGGCATCCACCGTTCTTGCCGTGCTCATCACCGCGCTGGGGGCCTATGCAATCTATCGCAAGAGCAACCTGCCGGGCTTCAAGGTTCTTCAGTTCGGGTTTCTCATCACCATGATGTACCCGGCCATGCTGCTGGTGATCCCGACCTATCTTGTGCTGTTCCATGTGGGTTTGCTTGGAACCTATACCGGCATCATCCTGATGCTGAGTTTCCAGCCGATCCTGTTCCTGATGTTCGTGCAGTTTTTCCGCTCTATTCCGAAAGAGCTGATCGAGTCCGCACGCATGGATGGTGCCAGTGAGCTGCAAATCCTGTTTCGGATCGTTCTGCCGATTTCAAAGCCCATCCTCTATACCGTGTTCCTGATCGGCTTCCTGCTGAACTGGAAGCAGTGGCTGCCAATTCTCGTGATTTCAGCATCTCCCGAGCAGTATACCCTGCCGGTTGCCCTGCTTGCGATGAACAGTGAGTATGGCGTCAACTTCCAGTCGACCATGGCGTTGGCTGCCCTCACGACAATTCCAATCGTCATCTTGTTCCTGCTCACGCAAAAGCGCGTGATCGGCGGCTTTATTGCGGGTGCCGTCAAGGGCTGAGCGCGCACCACAGTTGCGCGCTGAGGAATCTGATCGGCGGAGCCGTATAAGGATAAAGATTATGGCCACTCTTAATCTGAAGAATATCAAGAAGAGTTTTGACAAGGTTCACGTCATCAAGGGTATTGATCTTGACGTGTTCGATGGCGAGTTCACTGTCTTCGTCGGTCCTTCGGGCTGCGGGAAGTCCACGCTGCTGCGCGTGATTGCAGGTCTGGAAGACGCATCCAGTGGCGAGATCCTGATTGATGGCGAGGTTATGAATGATGTCGACGCCTCGAAGCGTGGGCTCAGCATGGTCTTTCAGTCATATGCCCTGTATCCGCACATGAGTGTGCGCGAGAATATGGCATTCGGCCTCAAGCTCTCCAAACTGCCGGCTGCCGAAATCGACAAGCGGATTGATGATGCCGCCGCTATTCTCAAAATCACGCATCTTCTGGACCGGCTGCCCAAGACCTTGTCTGGCGGGCAGCGCCAGCGTGTTGCGATCGGCCGCAGCATTGTACGCGAGCCGAAGATCTTTCTGTTCGATGAGCCGCTGTCCAATCTGGATGCGGAACTGCGTGTGCAGATGCGTCTGGAACTTGCAAAGCTTCACGAGCGTCTTTCCGCAACGATGATCTATGTGACGCATGATCAGGTCGAGGCGATGACATTGGCGGACAAGATTGTCGTGCTGAACGGGGGGCATATTGAGCAGGTGGGTTCTCCGCTTGAGCTTTATAATAATCCGGTCAATCTGTTCGTTGCGGGATTCATCGGTTCTCCGCAGATGAACTTTCTGGATGTGACTGTAACCGGCATCCAGAATGGCATGCCTGTTGTGGCACTGCCGGGTGGAGCCAGCCTGAGTGTTCCTGTTGAATGTGAGGAGGTGAAGCCGGGAGATGCCGTGAAGCTTGGTATTCGGCCCGAGCATCTGCATATCGGGACCGACGGCAGCTCTGTTCTTCCGGGGAAGATCATTCTGACGGAGCAACTTGGAAGCGAGACCTATCTTCACGCAGTAATTTCGAGTGGTGTCACGCTGGTCATACAGTCTCCCGGTCAGGTTCTTCTGAAGTCCGGTGACAAGGTTTCATTCGATCTTGATGCCGAACATACACATCTGTTCCGTGCGGACGGGACCGCTTTTAAAAGACATGTGACGCACGCCGTCGCTGCAGCCTGAGGTGAAGTGATGCGTGTTCTGGTCACGGGCGGCAGCGGTCGCGTTGGTCGTTATGTCGTTGAAGAGCTTGTGCAGGGTGGTCATGATGTGACCAGTCTGGATCTGGTGCGCCCACAAAACCCAGTGCCGGGTGTGCGCACCATTATCGGCGATGCCGCCCTGGCTGAAGATGCTTATGGGGCAATCTCCTACATCCGTGCCGACGCTGTCATCCACATGGCCGCGTGGAGTGATCCCGGTATTGTCGCAGATACGCGGACCTTCCGGGATAATGTTTCCGCAACATTCAATCTGTTGCATGTCAGCGCGGCTCAACGCGTGCAACGTGTGATCTGTGCATCCAGCGCGCAGGTCTATGGATTTGCGGAACTCGCACCGGTCTATGCACGAGTGGATGAGGAGCATCCCCTGCGCCCGCTCAATTCCTATGCGATTTCGAAGGTCGCATGTGAGCAGGTCGCGGATTATTTCGCGCAGCGCAACGAGATGGATGTTCTGTCCTTCCGCATCATGGGTGCACGCGCGCCGGAAGATCTGCCGGGCGAGATAGAGGCGCTGGCCGCGCAGCCTGAGAAGGGGCGTTTCCTGCTCTGGACGCGAACGGATGCACGTGATGTCGCGATAGCCTGCCGGCAGGCGATTGAGGTGGAGACAGTTGCTTCAGGGGCCTACAACATTACGGCCAAAAATAATGCCCTCAACCGTGACCCGCGCGAACTGCTGGCCACATATTGCCCGCAGACTGAATTGCATGATGACCTTACAGGCGTCTTATCGCCCATGACCTGCGCAAAGGCTTTTGCCGCATTCGGATATGACCCGAAATACAGATAGATGATGAGTCCATAGTTGTGCATGTACTGTAATGAAGACGCATGTTCCAAAAACGAAGGCCCCAACATTCAATGTTGGGGCCTTCGTTCATTTTAGCAGCGCGGTGAGAGCCCGGCTGTATCAGCCTGCATGGCCGGCCAGATCATCCGGCAGCAGTTCGCCGGGAATATTCTGGTAGCTCACCGGGCGCAGGAAACGCCGAATGGATAGCGTGCCAACACTCGTCGCGCCGAAATTGGTGCTGGCAGGGTAAGGGCCGCCATGCACCATTGAGTCAACAACCTCGACGCCTGTCGGGAAGCCATTGGCCATCACGCGACCGGCCTTGCGTTCCAGAATGGGCAGGAGTGCGCGGGCGCTGTCCATATCGCCCTGGTCCATGTGCAGAGTGACGGTGAGCTGCCCCTCAAACTGTTTGGCAAGCGTGACCATGTCAGCAATCGAGGTGACGCGGACCAGAATACCAAGCGGGCCAAAGACCTCTTCACTCAGGTGCGGATCGGCAAGGAACCCGGCACCGGAGACCTGATAAAGATTGGGAGAGGCCTGCCTGTTCTCGCTCTCGGTATTCAGAAGCGCCGTCACGGCCTTGTGGTTTTTGAAGAAGGCATTTCCATCCCGGTATGCTTTTGCGATCCCGTCGGTGAGCATGGTCTGGGGTTGGGTTGCCTCAAGGGTTGCGCGGGCGGCTTCCGCGAAGACATTCGCATCGGGGCCGTCAATTACGATAGCGATGCCCGGATTGGTGCAAAATTGCCCTGCACCCATGGTGAGGGATTTTGCCCAGCCATCGCCCAGCGCTGCCGCCCGCGTGCGGAGGGCTTCCGGCAGCAGGAACATGGGGTTGACGGAACCCAGTTCGCCAAAAAAGGGAATGGGCTCCGGGCGGCGGGCGCACAGGTCAAACAGGGCGCGCCCACCAGCCAGTGAGCCCGTGAAGCCAACCGCCTTGATGTGAGGATTCTGCACCAGAGCTTCACCCACGGCGCGGTTTCCGCCCTGGATCAGGCTGAAGACACCTTTCGGCATGCCGGTTCTCTCGCTTGCAGCCTGAATGGCTTCTGCGATGATTTCTCCGGTCCCCGGATGGGCGGAATGGCCCTTGACCACCACCGGGCAGCCGGCTGCAAGCGCTGCTGCCGTATCACCACCCGCGGTCGAGAATGCGAGTGGAAAGTTGGAGGCCCCAAAAACCGCGACCGGCCCGATGGGGCGCTGGATCAGGCGAATTTCGGGGCGCGGAAGGGGCTGGCGATCCGGCAGTGCGGCATCCACGCGCTGGTCCAGATAATCACCCTTGCGGATATGTTCGGCAAACAGGCGCAGCTGCCCCACCGTGCGTCCCCGCTCACCCTCAAGGCGGGCTGCGGGCAGGCCGGTTTCCTGCGTGCCGATTTCAGTGATGGATGGACCGCGCGCGTCAATTTCCTCGGCAATCGCGTCCAGAAACTCAGCCCGCCGGGCGCGGGTCATGTAACCGTAGGTCCAGAATGCTTCTTCCGCCAGTGCGCAGGCGCGTTCAACAAGATCGACAGAGCCAACGGCATAGGCATGCGCAGGGCCTGTGGCGGGTGAGGACACAAAAGTATCCTTGCTCGCGACCCACTCTCCGGCAATCAGGTGAGATCCGCGTGGCGTAAAAGTCATTTCAGGCTATCCTCCGGCATGGGTCATGGCTGCGGCAACCGAGCGCCGTTTGGCTCTTATGTGTCGCGCTGTCATGTCGAACTTATATTATATGTTGGATTGACGGGGTCAATAATTCATATATGTGCCCAAACTTGACTTATGAGTTTGCCCCTGTTTTTTCGAGCCCGGTATGCTCGTGTAGCGAAAGGTGCGACGTGGTCTCTACATCCGAGAAAAGAAGGTCGCGCCCTTCCGGCAATCTGGTTGTGCAGGTGAGCGATGACCTGAGGCAGTCCATCCTGTCCGGAGAATTCAAGCCCGGTGAGAAGCTTCCGAGCGAGGCGAAACTCACAGAGGCGTTTGGTGTCAGCCGTACCGTGGTCCGGGAGGCGATCGCCGCCTTGCGGGCGGACCGGCTGGTGGAGGCGCGACAGGGGGCGGGTGTGTTCGTGCTGGAAGCCCCCGTGCGGGATATGGCCCCTTTCCAGAATCTGGATTACCAGCGCATTTCATCGGTGATTGAACTGCTGGAACTGCGGATCGGTGTGGAGATGGAAGCGGCGGGTCTTGCCGCCCTGCGCCACTCCGCGCAGCAGGAAGAAAACATCATCAATGCCCACCGCGAGATCATGGCCTGTCTGGAAGCCGGAAAGCCCACGGCGATCGCGGACTTCGCACTGCATCTGGCCATTGCAGATGCCACAAACAACTCCCGTTTCAGCGAGTTTCTCAAGATGATCGGCAGCGGGATCATTCCCCGTTTTGCGCTTGATCCGTCCGGTGAGGCGAATTCCAGCGATTATATCGCCCATTTGCATGATGAGCATGCCAGCATCATCGCCGCCATCTCAAACCGGGATGAAGAGGGCGCGCGGGAGGCCATGCGCCATCACCTGAAGGGTAGCCTGACGCGGTATCGCTCTATCCTGCGCCGGGCTGTGAATGGCTTGTAATATGTGATTGGTGAAATTCATAATACAAGTTGTTGACTTCGTTCCGACGGGTGGACTAGCTTGATGTGAACATTTCAAAAAGAGGCACCGATGGAACCGCATCAGATCAAGCAGAAGCTCGGAGCAGGACTTCTGTCTTTTCCTGTCACTCATTTTGATGCTGAAGGCCGCTTCGCCCCGGAGAGCTACAAGGCTCATGTGGAATGGCTGTCGGGCTTTGATGCGCCAGTTCTTTTTGCCGCGGGCGGCACGGGTGAGTTTTTCTCCCTGCGTCCGGATGAAATCCCGGCCATCGTGGGGGCTGCCAAGGAAGCTGTAGGGGGAAGCGGGACGGCTATTGTCTCCGGTTGCGGTTATGGCACTGAAGTGGCCATCGAGATCGCGCGTTCTGCCGAAAAGGCTGGCGCAGATGGTATTCTGCTTCTGCCGCATTATCTCATCGATGCCCCGCAGGAAGGTCTTTACGAGCATGTGAAGCGGATCTGCCAGTCCATCGGGATTGGTGTCATGGTCTATAACCGCGACAATGCCGTACTTCAGGCCGATACACTTGCCCGGCTGTGTGATGCCTGCCCGAACCTTGTCGGTTTCAAGGATGGTGTGGGCGATATCGGGCTTGTGCGCCAGATTTCCGCGAAGATGGGTGATCGTCTGACCTATCTTGGCGGCATGCCCACCGCAGAACTCTATGCCGAAGCGTATCTGGCGGCAGGTTTCACAACCTATTCTTCCGCTGTCTTCAATTTCGTGCCCGGCCTTGCCGTCGAGTTCTATCGTGCCCTGCGTGCCGGTGAACGCGCCACATGCGAGCGGATTCTGAATGACTTCTTCTATCCCTTCATGGCCATCCGCAACCGTCGCAAGGGCTATGCCGTTGCCGCCATCAAGGCGGGTGTGCGCCTGCAGGGCTTCAATGCCGGCAAGGTCCGCTCGCCTCTGACGGATCTCACGGGGGAAGAAGAGGATATGCTCGGTGCCCTCATTGGCGCACACAGCCGCAAGCGCGCGGCCTGAGTATATTCCCCGTTTTGGGTTTTGATTGATCTTCATATGTATATGCGGGCCGGAACACCTGTTCCGGCTCGCATTTTTTATGTGTCATTTTGCGGGGTATATTTTCTTTTATCTATAGTCAGGCTTCAACATGATGCGTGAAACCTGTTTTACCCCCTTTAAATGATAACAGGGCCGCCCCAAAGGAGCGGCCCTGTCTTCGTCTTCGCGGGGCGGATTACAGGAAGCCGAGGCTCAGCCAGGGTACGGCTGCGATGATGATGATGGCGCAGAGCAGGGCCGCCAGATAGGGCAGCATGTTCCGCATCGCCGCATCCGGTGAGACATTGGCCACCGCGCAGGCCGTGTAATAGCCATAGCCGAATGGCGGGGTGAACAGGCCAAGCCCCATGGAGAGCAGCACCACCATCGCATACTGCACCGGATGCACGCCGATGGCTTCCGCCGCCGGCACCAGCAGCGGGCCGAACAGCACGATGGCGGGAATGCCTTCCAGAATTGAGCCGAACACGATGAAGACGATGATGGAGACCGCAAGGAACCCGGCCTTGCCGCCCGGAAGGTTGGTCATGATGTCCACCAGAGTCTGGGCGAAGCCCGACTGGGTGAGCGCCCATGACATGGCTCCCGCCAGCGAAATGATGATCATCACCGCACCGGAGATTGCCACCGTTTCCACCAGCATGTCCGCCATCTTCGACATGGAGATGCCGCGCATGGCCACAGCACCCACCACCGCCACATAGACGATGCCGATCACCGCGACCTCGGTTGCCGTCGCCACACCTTCCAGCACTGCGGCGCGGATGATGAGCGGTAAAGCGAGCGCCGGAATGGCAATGAGGAAGGTGCGGGCGATGAGCCGCATTGATCGCTCGGTCTTGCCCTGAGCTTCCGAACGCGAGCGCAGATAGGCGACGAATGCCAGCGCCATCATGCAGACCAGAGCCGGCAGCAATCCGCTGACGAACAGGGCGGCGATGGAAATACCCGTGACCGACCCGATGATAATCAGCACAAGGCTGGGCGGTATTGTCTCCGCTGCTGCTGCCGAGACAGCCAGCAGTGCCACGATATCGCCCTCGCTGGTGCCGCGCTCCTTCATGGCGGGGGAGATGATGGGACCGATGGCCGCCATGTCTGCCGCCTTGGCCCCCGAGATGCCGGAAACCAGATACATGGCGCACAGCATCACATAGCTCAGCCCGCCGCGGGCGTTGCCGATGAGAGCCGCCACGAAGTCCACCATGCTTTTCGCCATGCCGGTGTACTGGATTTGCAGGCCAAGGAAGATGAACAGCGGAATGGTGAGCAGGATGAAGTGCGACATCCCTTCATTGATGCGCCCCACAATCACGCTGACAGGCAGGTCCGTTGTCAGCAGGAAGTAGAGCAGGGTGGCCGTTCCGAAAGAAAAAGCGATCGGCAGGCCCATCATGATGAGACCGATAACGCCCACGCCGAAGAACAGCAGAAGGTTGAGATTGCCCAGATCCATCATGAAGGGCGGGGTGTAGGACAGCACCATGGAGACACCGGCCGCCGCCGCCACACAGGTGATGAACAGGCCGGTTGGCAGCAGGCGTCGCAGGCGCAGCAGCAGGAACACGATCATCAGCGCAAGGCTGGTCGCGGTGGCGAGCGGGGCCACTGACCCCGGAATGCCCAGATTGGGTGAGGTCAGAGGATGGTTCAATTCGATCAGTTCGATCGCCGGGCCCATCAGCTTGAACAGGAACACCAGCAGAATGGCGGAGGTGACGACCTCGCCCGTCTGTTGTGTCTTGGGTGCGGCCCGGTTGATGAAGAAGGACAGGCGCATATGGACGCCGCGGCGCAATGCGCTCGCGACGCCAAGCATGCCGAACCACAGGAAGAGGAGCGTGGCCAGCTCCTCAATCCATGTCACCGGCAAGTGCAGGAGATAGCGCGTCGTGACAGCCCAGCCCAGAAGGCCGATCTCGACAAGAAGGAGCGTCGCGGCAACGAAGTCGACGAGCCGTCCAAGGTTGCGTTCCAGAGCATCCAGCATCGGGATCGCCGGTGCGGTTGCGCCGGAGGCGAGGGGTGGAGCGGTGCTGCTCACTTTGGCCATCTCCATCGCGCTCACGCCAGCTTGCCGGTGTAGAGTTCAAGAGTGGACCAGGCCTCATCGCCGAACTTGCCCTTCCAGTCCTTGTAGAAGGATGTGGCGGAAAGGGCCGCGCGGAACTTCTCGCGGTCCGGAGTGACAAAGGTCATGCCGGCAGCCTTCAGCTTTTCAACGATGCTGGCATTGAGGGCGACGATGTCCTCACGCTCGCCCATCACGGCCTCACGGAAGCGGCGGGCGATAATCTCCTGCACATCCTGCGGCAGCTTCTGCACGAAACGCTGGTTGCCGAGCACCCAGAAGCCGTCCCACATGTGCGAGGTCATGCTCACATATTTCTGCACTTCATAGAATTTGCTGGTGTCGATCAGCGGCAGCGGGTTTTCCTGCGCATCCACCAGCTTGGTCTGGAGCGCGGTGTAGACCTCGCCGAAATTGATGGACTGGGGCGCTGCCCCGAACGCCTTGAACAGTGAGGTGGACATCGGGCTTGGCGGCACGCGGATATGCAGGCCCTCAAGGTCTGCCGGTGCCTCGATGGGTTTGGAGCTGGTGGTGATCTGGCGGAAACCGTTATCGAACATGTGGGGATAGACGAACAGGCCTGAGCCGGTCAGTGCGGTGCGCACCAGTTCGCCCACCTTGCCGTCCATGGCCGCCCACACCTGCGCCATGTCGTTGAAGGCAAAGCCGACGCCATTGATTGAGGCGACCGGCACCAGATTGGAGAGCTGCGCCCCGGCCAGCGGGTAGAACTGGATGGCACCGGAGCGGAGCTGGGAGAGAACCTCGATATCGCCCCCGAGCTGGCTGTTCGGGAACAGGCGGATATCGACAGCGCCGCTGGTGTCTTCCTTGATCTTCGCCACGGCCTCCTGCAGGCGCACCAGCATGGGGTGCGAGGCTTGCAGGTTGCTTGCCATCTTGTAGGTGGCGGCGAAAGCCGGGCGGATAACCGAGAAGGTTGTCACGGCCGCGGCGGTTGTGGCGAGAAATGTTCTGCGCGAGATGGTCATGGGGTTTCCTCCAGAAGCCTTTTCATTCGTGCGAAAGGCTATTTGTTCGAAGCGTGGTTCAGGCGAGGATCAGGCCGCCGGAGACGTCAAGGATTGAGCCGGACATGTAGCGAGAGGCGTCGGATGCCATGAACAGCACCACATCGACGATGTCCGCCGCTTCCGCCAGCCGGCCGATGGGAATCTGCGCGTTCAGTGCTTCGCCATCCTGTGGTCCGCCGAGCAGACCGCTCACGCGTTCACCGGCGACAGGACCGGGGGCGATGGTGTTCACCAGAACCCCGTAGCGGGCATATTCACGCGAGAGATGGCGGGTCATGCCGATCACGGCTGTCTTGGCCGCCGTGTAGGAACAGCCGAGCAGTGGGCTCACCGAGCGCCCGGCATTGGACGCGAAATTGATGATGCGCCCGCCACCTGCCGCCATCATGTGCGGCAGTACCGCCTTGGCGCACAGGAAGCTGCCGCGCACATTGGAGGCGAACACATTGTCCCATTCCTCCACCGGTGTTTCATGGGTCACCCGGTAGGCCGCACCATAGCTGCCGGCCATGTTCACGAGCACATCGATCCGGCCAAAACGGGACATGGCCGTCTCCACCATGGCGCGCACGTCTTCCTCGCGGGAGACATCGGCGGCGATGGAGATGGCCCGCCCGCCGTTGGCCTCAATCGTGCGGACCGTCTCATCGGCACGATCTGCGACAAGATCGCAGACCGCGACCTGCCCGCCAAGTTCCGCCAGCCTCTCGGCCAGCAGCTTGCCGATACCACGGCCTGCGCCGGTGACGATAAAGCTGCGACCCGCAAAGATATCGGGCGCAAACACATGGGGCATTTCAACTGGCAGCATCTGGTTCACGCGGAAAGCACTCCGGCATTGAGGGGGCCCGCTTTCACATGGGCGGGCAGGGGCAGGGGGGCATTGGCGCTGTCCAGAAATTCGACAGTGACGAATTCGAGCGGCGTCGTGCCGGTATTTTCAAGGTCGTGGAGCAGGAACTCCCCGGCCGCGAAGTTCAGATGGCTGGTTTGCCCCGCGCTATAGCTGGCGCTCTGGGCCGGTCCGCCATTGATGTGCGAGCGGGCGGTTCCGGCGGTCAGTGCTGTCCAGAAATAGTCGAGCACATGGCGGTGGAATCCGACCCGCTCGCCGGGCGCGATCCGGATATGCCAGACGCGCACTGTCTGCGTTTCAGACAGCAGGGACTGGCCGACACAGGGGTTGAAAGCGTTCTGCTGAAACTCGGCCTGCAACTCCGGCGACAAGCCGGGATCTGGCGTGGGGATAGTCTGGGCAGGCATGCGTGACCTTTCGTCGATCGTGAAAGGGAGGAGGACGCGCCAGCGCTCAGGGAATGACCTTCATGTCCCGGAGCTGGCGGAAATAGCCGAGGAACATTTCCTCGCTGTCGATGAACTCGTGGAAGCCGAACTTGCGGCATTTGGTGGTGTCACTCATCACGTCCCAGTCATTGGCGAAGGCGTAATTGGCGAAGCGCCAGCCGGCGAGCTGATCGAGGGGGATGTCCTGCAAGCCATATTTGCCGGTCATGTTCCGCCACAGGTCCGTGCGCGGGGCCATCTCGGCCACCAGATCCTGTGTCTCGACCCCGCCGGCTTCCATGCCGAAATGGGCGGCGAAATGGGGCCACAGGTTTTCGTAGCGGAAGAAATCGCCATTGGTGATGTTGAAGGCCTCGCCTGCACAGGCCGGCGTTGTGGCCATCCATGTCATGGCACGTGCCAGCAGGCCGGCATCCGTGGCCTGATACAGTGAACTGAATGCCCCCGGCTTTCCGGGGAAGGTGAGCGGAAGCCCCAGTTCACGGCGGATGACCGCATAGGCCGCGATCGTGCTCACCATGTTCAGCGGATTGCCGATGGAGACGCCGCAGATGATGTGCGGGCGCACCGCCGACCAGCCAAAGCCCGCCCGTTCGCTGATGGCCGTGAGCAGGTCTTCCTGATCGTAATAGAAATGGGGCACGGCAATGCGGCCATCTCGCTCGTGGGCCGGCGTTTTGAAGGGGCCAAGATACTGGCCGTAATATTTGGTGCCCTGAAGCAGGCAGACATGCGCAAGGTTCGGCAATTGCTCCAGCCCTGCCAGCGCATGGGCGAACATGGCGGTGTTGGGTGCGCGCGTCTCCGCCACGGTGGGGCGGTCGAGATAGGCGGTGTAGAAGACGTGGGTCACATCATGCAGGCTGGCCAGAGTGCGGCTTGTGCTGTCCGCATCCATCAGGTCCACGGCGACGAAGCGGGCGCTGGTTTCGAAATAGGGTGGCTTGCGTGAGGCCGCGATCACATCCCAGCCGGGCGATGCGGTGAGATGCTCGATCAGCGCGCGGCCGGAAACGCCGGTAGCACCCAGTACAAGAGCTGTCTTTCGTGTGGTGGCGTGATCCATGGCTCCCCGCATGCGTCCTGTGCATCATCAATGGAGCGGACACGGCAGAGGGCGGGCACGCATGGTGCGTGCCGCACTCCTGTTTGTTTCCACCCGGTGTTTATCGTGGCGCTCTTGAAGTGGCGCAGGGGAAGCGTAGGCAAACTTCTCCTTGCGTGGAACTCCACCGGCGCGATACATAATGTTGCATTCCGCTCAACAATGAATGCCGCATACGGGCGCACATGAGCAGCTTCGATGAACTGCGTGTCTTCACGCATGTGGCGGACCGGGGCAGCTTCTCTGCCGCCGCCAAGGTGCTGGGCGTGACCCGTTCAGCGGTGTGCCGGCGTATCGACGGACTGGAGCGCCGGCTCGGCGTGCGTCTGCTGGACCGCACCACCCGACGCCTGAGCCTTACCGATGCCGGTGAAACCCTGTATCGCCATGGCACCCATATTCTGGCGGAAGTGGCGCAGACAGAGTTGCTTGTCAGCGAGTTTGGAGACGAGCCGCGCGGCATCCTGCGCATCACCAGCCCGGTGATGATCGGCCTGCACAAGCTCATCCCTTTGCTGCCGGATTTCAGTGCCCGCTATCGCCAGATCCGCATCCAGCTTGATCTTTCCGATGATGTGATTGATCCGGCCTTGGCGGAGAATGATGTGGCCCTGCGCTGGGGGGAGCAGAAGTCTTCCGCCTTGCGCATTACGCGCGTGGCGGAAAGCCGGCAGATTTTATGCGCCGCGCCGTCCTATCTGGAGCGCCACGGCACGCCCATTCACCCCGAGGACTTGTTGCGTCACAATTGCCTGATGATGAGCCGGCTGGGTCTTGTCGCGAATGAATGGGTGTTCAGCGTCAATGGACGGCCGACAACCATCCGTGTCTCCGGCAACTTCGTGGTGAATGGCGGGCACGGCAACTATGAGGCTGTCATCGCCGGCCTTGGCATTGGCCGCATGACAGACCTGCGGGTGCTGGATGACATCAATGCCGGCCATCTGGTGCGGCTGCTGGAGGACTACGAGACACCCGACGCGATGCCGATTTTCGCCGCCTACAAGAGCGGAAGTCTCGTGCCGCCCAAGGTGCGCGTGTTCATTGATTATCTGCGCGGGCAGATGCGCGGTTCATCCGGTCCGGCTACCGGATAGCTTCCCGTCGTCGCCTCTTCACCCCGCGCAGATGGCGTGGAAGAAGCTGCCGGAAACCCGCCCCACCTTGTGCCCCGCGCGGCCAAGTTCGCGCCCTTCCGCATCGCTCACATCGGCGAAGGCGCAGGCCGGGTCGGTTTCCATGTCGGTGATGCTGGCATAGTGGAATTCATGCCCCACCAGCCGTGTTTCCGCCGGGCCCAGAACGCAGCCCTGCGCAAGGCGCGCGACGCGATAACCCAGATGCAGCTTGCGTTTGGCATAGCTGGTGGCCACGGGCAGAAGGCCGGCCATGGGGTGCGCGATGCCATCGGCATCGGTGATGGTGCGGCCCATAACCATGTAGCCACCGCACTCGCCATGCACCGGGCGTGTCTCGGCAAACTGGCGCAAGCCATCGAGAAAGACCGTGGCCGCAGCCAGTTGTCCGGTATGAAGTTCGGGATAACCGCCGGGCAGCCAGCAACTGTCGCATGCCTCTGGCGGCGCTTCATTGGCGAGGGGAGAGAAGGGGAAAACCTCCGCCCCCTGTTGCCGCCAGCCTTCCAGAATATGGGCATAGATGAAGGAGAAGGCACGGTCTTGCGCCAGTGCGATGCGCTGGCCCGGCGGGCGCAGCGGGGCCAGCGTCTGCGCCGGCGTGCTGGCGGCCAGAAGGCCGGTCAGGTCCTCTTCCGGCTTGCCGGCAGCCAGAGCCTGAAGGGCGGCAAGATCCAGCCCGACGGCGCAGGTGTCCGCCAGCCGTTCCAGACGTGCCTCAAGGTTTTCGGTCTCATTGGCCTGCACCAGCCCCAGATGGCGCTCCGGCAGCAGCAGCGAGGCATCACGGCGCACCACGCCCAGAACGGGCAGGCCGATGATCTTGAGGCCCTCCTCCACCAGCCGCTGGTGTCTGTCACTGGCGACATTGTTCAGGATGACGCCGGCCACCGTGATGCGCGGATCATATTGCGCGCAGCCGAGCGCCACGGCGGCGGCAGATTGCGCAGCCCCCGCCACATCCACCACCAGCACCACCGGCCAGCCGAAAATCGCGGCGACATCAGCAGAAGCGCCCGTGCGTCCGGCCTGCGCCCGCACCCCGTCGAACAGACCCATCGAGCCCTCGGCGATAATGAGGTCCGCCCCATCCGCCGCGCCCTTCACCAGCGCGCCCATCATCTCCGGCGGCATAGCAAAGCTGTCGAGATTGATGGAGGGCCGCCCGGTGGCGGCAGCGTGGAAGGCGGTGTCGATATAGTCCGGCCCGCATTTCACCGCCTGCACCTTCAGCCCCGCGCGCATCAGAGCCCGCTGGAGACCAAGCGTCACCGTGCTCTTGCCAGAACCTGAGCGCGGCGCTGCGATGAGCAGGCCGGGCGGCAGCGCAGGGGTGGCGAGGGGAGCAGGCTGATGGGGCGTGCCGAAAGGCGTGGTCATAAGGGCGTCCTGTCTTGGGGCAGGGATGATCTGGAGCGGTGGCAGGGGCGTTTCTTTTTCAATGAAACGTGAGGGGCGCAGCCTCATGAGGTGATGCGCTTATGTTGTGAGGGCCTCGATCCGTTCTTCTCAATGGGCTGGCGGGACGGGCTGCAACACGGTTTCCCTTTCCCGTGTCCGGTCCTTCCCGTCCATAGGGCGGCTTTGAGCGCGAAGTGGGTGCCGGTTTGTGTAAAACACGTGGCGATACAAAGAGCTGGAGCATGGCCGGTCTGAAATATGTGCCGCTTCCAGCTCCCTTATGTTCGCGCTGTTGACCATCCTGATGTGGCGGGGATGAGTCCGAGGCCCTGCTTTCACAGCTCTCCTGATGGGGGGATGGCATCCGCGCCATCTCCACTTATGGGCGACGCATTCAGAAGGCCCGCAGCCAAACGCCCCCGCAGGGCAGCGATTGCACCGATGGCGACAACACTTGGCGAGCGGATCGCCCCTTCCGCCGCGCGGGTGGGCAGCTCCGCCAGCGTCGTTTCCACCACCTCTTCCTGCTTGGTCGAAACCGCGTGGATCGCCAGCGCCGGCGTGTGCGGGGCCAGGCCTCCGGCCAGAAGGTCTGCCACAATCCCGCTCATGCGCGAAACCGCCATATAGAGCACCAGCGGAACCCCGGCCTGTGCCAGCGCCCTGAAGTCCAGTTCCTGCCCTTCCGCGCCATGGCCGGTGGCGAGAATGACCGCATGGTTGGTGTCGCGGCTGGTGGCGGGCACGCCATGTACGGCCAAACCCGCCAGCCCGCTGGAGACGCCGGGAATGATGCGAAAACCGATGCCGGCCTTCGCCAGCGCCTCGGCCTCCTCGCAGCCCCGGCCGAAGATGAACGGGTCTCCCCCCTTTAGCCGCAGCACGCGCTTGCCCTGTCGCGCCAGCACAATCAGCCGTTCGGTGATGTCACCCTGCGTGGCCGAGGGCTTGCCGCCGCGTTTGCCCGCAAATTCCAGAATGGCACCCGCATGGGCCAGCGCGAGAATGCGCGCATCCACCAGCGCATCATGCACGATGATATCGGCGCGGTTGAGGGCATTGAGCGCATGGAGCGTGAGCAGGCCGGGGTCTCCCGGCCCCGCACCCGCCAGCCACACCGTGCCGGGTGCGAAGGCTGGGGTTAGGTGCGCGGGCATATGTGTTTGCGGCGCGGTTTCATCCGGGTGCGCGCGCATGGTTGAGGGGTCGTGCTTCATGTTGGCGTTCCGGCGCGCTGCGGCATGTGTGGATCAGCCGGCGTCTCAGGCGCGGGCGGGGCGGTGATGGTGGATTTCGGCGCGTCTGATGGTGTTGCCCCAAAGCGCGGGCGAAAGCGGCGGTCATAGTCCGGGGAATAGAGCGCGCTTTCCCGCGCGCCCTGTGCCGTCAAACCGGGGCCGACGAAAATGATGGCCGAGCGTTCCACGCCGCCGCTGTCCGCCACGGCTGCCGGAAGTTCTGCCAGCGGCGCGCGGATGATCTTTTCCTCCGGCCATGTGGCGCGGAACACAACGGCGGCAGGGCAATCTGCCCCATAAAGCGGGGTGAGTTCCGCCACCACCTTTTCCAGCACATGGATGGAGAGATGAATGGCCAGAGTTGCACCCGTGGCCCCGAAGGCTTTGAGGGTTTCGCGCTCCGGCATCGGGGTCGCCCGGCCCGAGGTGCGGGTGAGCACGAGGGATTGCGCAAGTTCCGGCACCGTCAGTTCGCGGCCGAGGGCGGCGGCCGCGGCGGCGAATGAAGGGACACCGGGGGTGAGCGTGTAGGGAATGCCCAGCGCATCCAGCCGCCGCATCTGCTCGCCCGCCGCGCTCCAGACCGAGAGATCTCCGGAATGAAGGCGCACCACTTCAATGCCGGCTGCAAAAGCGCGCTGCATGTGGGCGATGATGGCATCCAGATCCAGCGGCGCGGTGTCGATGATCTCGGCATCCTCGCGGCACCAGCTCAGCATCTCCGGTGCCACCACAGAGCCCGCGAACAGGCACATGCCGGCCTGCGCGATGAGATCGCGTCCGCGAACCGTGATGAGGTCTGCGGCGCCCGGCCCGGCACCGATGAAATGGATGCTCATGCCGTGTCTCCCGCGGACCCGGCCAGTGCGCATGTGGCAGAGCAGCGTGCGGTTTGCGCGCGCAGGCGCGGGGCCAGAATGCGGGCATCCGGCCCGGCCACCAGCAGCGCGGCTGCCTCTGCCACCGAGCCGGTGCCGAAGCGCTTGAGGATGCGTTCCGAGCGGGTGATGACGCGGTCATCCACCTGTGCAAGGTCCGCGTCTTCCACCGCGTGCAGTTCCAGCCCCAGCCGGGTGGCAAGTTCCCGGCAAACGGGCAGGTCCGCATGGATGGCAAGGGTGGCAAGGCCTGTTATGGCGCCAGCTTCCAGCTTTGCCATTTTCAGCGTCTCTGTGAACACATCCAGAAGGATGTCCACGCTCACATCCCGCGTCATGCCGAAGCCGGCGATGAGTGGCGCGTGCGGCTGCGTTTCATGCGGTGCCATGGTTCATCTCCGTCTCGTGTCGCTCGCTCTTCACCACGCACCATTGGGTGACAGGCATGGCGGGCCGCCAGCCATGCATGCGGCCAAGAGGCTCCAGCCGGCTGATGGAAAAACGCTTCATGGTGCCGCCATGGGCGGCGTGCAGGGCGGCAAGGCGGGTTTCGCTTTCCAGCGCCACGGCATTGGCCACCAGCCGCCCGCCATCCGGCAGGGCAGCCCATGCGGCCTCGAACACGCCCGGCACGGTGAGGCCGCCACCGATGAACACCGCATCCGGTACCGGCAGGCCATCAAGGCTGGCCGGGGCGGGGCCTTCCACCAGTTCCAGCCCTTCCGCGCCGAATTCCAGCCGGTTCTGGCGGATGCGTGCGCCGCGGGCCGCCTGCGCCTCAATCGCCAGCGCGCGGTTTAACGGGTGGCGCAGGCACCATTCGATGGAGATGGAGCCGGAACCCGCGCCAATATCCCACAGCAACTCTCCCTGCCGGGGTGCGAGGGCGGAGAGGGTCAGGGCGCGGATCTCGGATTTGGTGATCTGCCCGTCATGGGCAAAGTCTTCATCCGCCAGCCCCGGTGTCAGCGGAATGATACGCGCGCCCGCTGCGGCCCTCACCTCAAGCGCGATGATGTTGAGCGGGTTGATATCCGCGAGGGCGAACCCTTCGGCATGGGCACTGCGGATATTCTCGCGCGGGCCGCCCAGTGCCTCCAGCACCGTGAGGCTGGAAGGGCCAAACCCGCGTGCGGAAAGCAGCGCCGCAAGTTTTGCGGGCGTGCTCTCGTCCCATGTCAGGGCAATGATGCGCGTGCGCGGCGCGAGATGGGGAATGATGCGTTCCAGCATCCGCCCATGCAGGCTGATGCACAGGCAGTCCTGTATCGCCCAGCCCAGCTTTGCAGCGGCGAGGGAGAAGGCGGAGGGGTGCGGCAGGCAGATCATCTCCGCCGGTGCCACATGGCGGGCCAGTACACTGCCCACACCATGGTGAAACGGGTCTCCGCTTGCCAGCACACATACCTTCTGCCCCGGTTGTCCGCGCCGGGAGAGAAGAGTCGGAAAAGCATCATGCATCGGGCTGGGCCAGGCCAGCGCCTCACCGGGGAAGGGGGCGGCAAGGGCAAGGTGGCGTGCCCCGCCCACCACCAGCGTGGCGCTGTCCAGCGCATGCCGTGCGGCGGGGGAGAGACCTGCGCGTCCATCCTCACCCAGCCCGATGAGGGTGAGCCATGGGGGCAGGAGGGCGGGTTCAGCACCCGACCCGCCTTGATCTGCACGGGGGGTAGGATGAAGGCCGGAAGACGTGTTTTTCACCTGCGCCTCTCCTTGCCTGTGCGCGGGCTGACCCGGGTGGCAGATATATCCGCCAGCGGGAGGGCGCCGGATGCATTTTCACGGGTACGCGTTTTGCTCGACATCTCACCTGCCATAAGAGACAACCTCTGCATGACAGTGCTTATTCTGGGTGGCGCGAGCGAGGCCGCAGCGCTGGCGCGGGCCTGCGCCGCAGCGGGGCTGGCTGATATTCTCATCTCTCTGGCCGGGCGCACCGCCGCGCCACTGGCTTTGCCGCTGCCCGTGCGCGTGGGCGGCTTTGGCGGGGCGGAAGGGCTGGCGCGCTTCATCCGTGAACAACACATCACCGCGCTGGTGGATGCGACCCATCCTTTCGCCGCCCGCATCTCTGCCCATGCGGTGCAGGCGGTGCGGGAAACCGGCATTCCCGCCCTTGCCTTGCAGCGGGCGGGCTGGGCGCGTGAGGCGAAAGATCTCTGGCAGGAGGTTGAGGGGCTGGAGGCGGCCGTGGCTGCTCTGGGGCCGGCCCCGCGCCGGGTGTTTCTCACTATCGGCCGTCAGGGCCTGCCTGCTTTTGCCGCAGCGCCGCAGCATCATTATCTGGTGCGGACCATCGAGCCGGTGGGCGATGCCCTGCCTGTGCCCCATCTCACCGAACTGAACGCCCGCGGGCCATTTGATACAGAGGCTGAGGCGGCATTGATGGTGCGTGAACGGGTGGATGTTCTGGTCACCAAACATTCGGGCGGGGCTTCCACCTATGGCAAGATTGAAGCGGCCCGCCGGCTGGGGCTGCCGGTGGTGATGATTGCGCGTCCTGTGGCGAGCGATCTGCCGGCTACTGTTCATGTGGATGAGGCGCTGGCATTCGTGCGTGCCCACATGAGCGCGCGCGCGGATTCGCCGATGGGCACGGAACTGGCGTGATGCCGGCCGTGACTCCAGCATGGCAAAAAGTTCATGGGACGTGGCGGCAGGTTCTGTGCATCGTCTGTCTTCGCCCATCCCCCATCCTGAGGGGCGCGGCTGGCTGCATCTGATCTCGCGGGGGAGCGTGTGCTCTCGAGCGGTGGTGAGCCCATGGCGCCTGAAAAAGGAACGTCCGTTCAAGCCAGAGCAGTCCTTCCACAGACGGTGGGTATGGCGAAATGCTCCGGCGGACAGACCTTTGCCTTTTGCTGGATGCATGCACCAGCCAGCCCTCTGTGCCGAACAAGATGCATTGCGCCATGCTCGGTTTTGGTCATGGTTTCTCTTCGGTGCCGAGGTGACGAGTGCTGGCGGGTTCATTTTCCAGTGCTTTCCAGCCCGGCATGAAAGCGCGGTGTATACAAATATGATCCGCCATCCGGGCGCGGGATGAGCCGGGTGGTGCTGGCCCCGATCAGCACAAGCGTGGACATATCCGCCATCTCGCCGCGCACATCTTCCAGCGCAACAATATGCAGGCCTTCATCCGGCCGGCCCACGGCGCGGGCCAGCAGAACCGGGGTTCGCGGCGCGCGAATGGTGCGGGCGATGTCGAAAGCCAGATCAAGCTGGTGCGGGCGCGCTTTCGAAATGGGGTTGTAAAGCGCAATGGCGAAATCTGCTTCCAACGCCGCCCGCAGTCTTTTCTCCACCAGAGCCCATGGCTTGAGATTGTCAGACAGCGACATGGTGCAGAAGTCGCCGCCCAGAGGCGCGCCCGCGCGGGCAGCAGCCGCCAGCATGGCGGTGATGCCGGGCTCTACCGTGATGGGGATCGCCCGCCAGTGGTCCGGCCCCTGTTCCAGCGCCTCGAAAATGGCGGCGGCCATGGCGAACACGCCGGGGTCTCCACCGGAAACCACTGCCACGCTCGCCCCGCCTGCGGCCAGTTCCAGCGCATGGCGTGAGCGATCCAGCTCCACCCGGTTATCGCTGCCATGACGGCGCAGGCCGGGCCGCTCCGGCACGCGGGCCACATAGGGAAAATAGCCGATAATGTCGGTGGCCTCATCCAGCGCCGCCTGTGCGGCAGGGGTGAGATAGCGCGCATCTCCCGGCCCAAGGCCGATAACCGTGAGGCGGCCTGTGCCAATGAGTTGCGTGGAGGTCTCATGTGTTCCGCTCATGGCCTGACCTCCCTTTCGGGCATGAGGATCTGCGTGAAATAGCCGGCTATATATGTGTCTTCATTCCGCGCGGCATATGTGGTCTCACCCGGCACGGTGCCGATGACGTGAAGGCGTGCAGCGGCACTCTTCTTCACGCTGCTTGCCGGGCTCATGGATTGGCTAATGGATCGGCTCATGGGGTGGCTCATGGCCTGCGCCCCTCTCCGGGCACAAGGATCATGGAGAAATAGGGCGCATCGTCATCCGGCTTATCGCTCAGCGGCAGCAGCTTTTCTTCTGCCATGCTCACGCGCTCGGCATAGATGGCGCGCCATTCCAGCCCGGCGGCGTGAAGCGCCCGGCGCACCTTGGGCAGGTTGCGCCCCAGCTTCATGATGACGGCGGCATCGGTATTACGCAGCTTTTCTGCCAGCACCTCTTCCGGCAGGGTGCCGGGCAGGACGGTGAGGATGTCATCACCCCAGGTGATGGGAGCATCCGCATGGGTCCACGCCGCAGACATGCCGGAGACAGCAGGCACCACCTCGGTGGGAAAGCGCGGGGCAAGCCGCCGCCACAGGTGCATGAAGGAGCCATAGAAGAAGGGGTCGCCCTCGCACAGCACGCCGATGCGCCGGCCTTGGGCCAGTTCCTGCGCCAGCCGTTCCGCGCTTTCCTCATAAAAGGCTTTCAGGCGGGCGCGATATTCGGGATGCGTGGGGGGAAGCTCTGTGGTGAGCGGGTAAGGCAGGGCCAGTTCCCGGGCAGGCTGGGGGCCGAGAATGGCATCGACAATACGCCGTGCATTGCCGCGCTCTCCCGTCTTGCAGAAGTGCACGAGCAGATCCGCTTCATCCAGCAGGCGGCGGGCCTTGATGGTCATGTAGTCCGGATTGCCGGGGCCAAGGCCGATGCCATGCAGCAGGGCTTCCGGCCGGCTATATGTGTTTTGCATGGCGGCTCGGGGCGTTGCGCGCTCGGAACAGGGAGGGGTGTCCATATGCTGGATGGGTGCTTTAGGGGTGTCGCTGCTCCGGTCCATCTGCTTCACTCCTGCGGGCTGGCGAGGGCGTTGACAGCCGCTGCCGCCATGGCGCTGCCGCCGCGTCGTCCGCGCACGATGAGGCAGGGCACGCGCCCATCCGCCGCCAGCGCATCCTTGGATTCCGCCGCACCCACGAACCCCACCGGAATGCCGATGACCGCCGCCGGTTGCGGGCAGCCTTCATCCAGCATCTCCAGCAGGCGGAACAGGGCGGTGGGGGCATTGCCCACCACCACCACGGCACCCTTCAGCTTCTCGCCCCACAGTGCCATGGCGGCGGCGGTGCGGGTGGTGCCCTGCGCGGCGGCCAGTTCCGGCACCCGCGGGTCATTCAGGGTGCACAGCACCTCATTGGCGGCAGGCAGGCGGGCGCGGGTGATGCCATCGGCCACCATCCGGCAATCGCACAAAAGCGGCGCACCGGCCTGCAGAGCGGCCTCGGCCTTCACCGCGAAATCATCCGACATGGAGATATCGGCCGGCAGGTCTGTCATGCCGCAGGCATGGATCATGCGCACCGCCACCCGTTCCGCCACCCGTGCAGCCTCACCTTGCCAGCGCGAGAGGTCGGCCTCGGCGCGGATGATGGCGAAGGAGCGCTGATAGATCTGTGCGCCGGACTTCTCATAGGTCTCGCGCGTGGCGGGCGGGTGCTGCGGCGTGCTCATCGGGCGGAGTGATCTTTCACGAAGGCCTCGCGCAAGGCGCGTCCGGCCGGAAGGATTGAAAGGCGTTGCAGGATCTCAGGGAAAGACAGCACCATGGCCGGCGAATCCAGAGGCCCGCCATCGGGGATGACATCAAAACCGCCCGGCTGGGCCACAAGGGTCAGGGGGGCCGGCCCCCGGCGGGCGCAGCCCTTGAGGCACGCGGAGAGGTGGATGTCTTCCGTGTCGGTGGCCGGGCGCAGGTGTGCGGCAAGCTGGCTGGCGAGGGCATGGCTGTTGCACCGCGCGCGCGCGCAGGCCGGCGCTCCGGCGCAGGTGAGAATGCGCAGACGTGCGTCATCGGCCCGGATGATGAGACCCAGCGTGCCGAGGCGCGTGCGGGCATCTGCCAGCGCAGCCGGGGCAAGGCCTGTGAGAACAACCCCCCGCAGTGGAGAAAGGCGGATTTCAGGCAAGCCCAGATCCTGTGCCAGCAGGGCCACCCCTTCCAGCGCGCGGGCTGACATCTGGCCAAAGGGCGGGGCGGCGAACAGCGCAAAAGTGCCGTCCTTCAGCCGCATCGTACCGGCACGTGGAGGCTTGGGCTGAGGGAGGGGAGGGCCCCGTTCCTCGCCATTCCGGGTTGCGCCCGAAGATGGGCTTTCCCCGGATACGAGGTCCGCCGGCGTTGCATCTTCAACGGCGCGAAAGCTGGAGCGGCTGTCAGGTGCAAGGGGCGGCCCACTGGCAGGCTGCCGGGCGCGCGGGCTTTCGGTGCGGGCAGCTTCCATCAGCCCGGCTTGTACCAGCACGGCGCGTCGGGCATTGCCTGTCAGCATTCGCACCCTGCGCACGCCAGCCTGCGCGAGCGTGGTGGCCAGTGTTTCGAGCAGATGCGGCAGGGCGACCAGCGCCTGCTCTACCGGGAGAGCGGCTGTGCCCAGGGCCGGCTTTCCGGCCAGAACCAGATGCAGAAAACCGGGGGCGGGGGTGGCAAGGCGCAGGTCCGGGCTCAGATGATTGAGCGAAAAGCCGCCACCGGAATCCACCGCGATCAGGAATTTGGGTGGCAGAAGCACGTCGCGGGACATGACTTCCACCCGTTCGGCCAATGCCCGGCCATCCACCAGTTCCGCACCATCCAGCCCTGCCAGCGGTGAGAGCACGGTGGCGCGATAGGGCGCGCGGCGACCTTCATCATCCAGCCCAAGTGGTGCCAGACGGGCGCGCAGGGCGGCATGGGTGGCGGGGCGCACGCCGCGAATTTGCAGATTGGCGTGGGAGGTGATGTCGATGAGGCCATTGCCCTCAAGATGCGCGGCTTCCGCCAGCGCCAGTGCCTGTTCCGGCGTCAGGCAGCCATGGGGCGGGTGCACGCGGGCCAGCAGGCCATCGCCGCTGGCCATGGGGCGGGACAAACCGGGGCACCAGCCACGGGCCATGGTGTCGAGCATGGCCTCGGTTGGGCACACGCGCAGGGTGTCATTTGTGGTGCCGGCCGCCGTCACGGCGGGCGAATGTGCGGAAGGCGAAGTGCGGGCGGAAATATGGCTTTCTGAGGTGTTCATTCGCCCACCTCATCCAGCATTGCGACAGAATTGAGCCGGCTGTTCCATAGGCCGCGCACGTGTAAATCCTTGAGCCGGCTACGTATTGAGGCCTCGGCCTGCGGGTTTGCCGCTTGCAGGCGGGCATTCACGGCTCCATCCTCTATCCATGCGGAGAAGATGGCATCGAACGCGGTGGGAGGTACCTCGCTTGTGGTGGCGGCAAACACGCAGAGCGCATCCAGCCCCTGCGCCAGTTCCGCACCCCCGCGCCAGCCATGGTCAAGCTGGGCGGAAATCCACGCCGGATTGGTGAGGCGGGCGCGCACGATGCGGGCGAGGTCTTCGCGCAGGGTGCGGCTTCTGGGCTGTTCGGGACGAGAGGTGTCGAGGCTGTAGAGCGCCGGGTTCGCCCCGAGCACACGGGCAGCAGCGGCAAAGCCACCGAAACTGTCGGCGATAGAATCGCCATCCAAAATATCGCGCTCGGCGACATCGGTGGTGTGGATGAAGGCGTGAGCGGTGCGGATGCGGGCGGCGAAGCTCTCATCGGCCGTGCCTTGTCCCTCGCGCCCGCCAAAGGCGAAGCCGCTTTCCTGAAGATAGGCAGCGCCCAGATTTTCCGGCCCCTGCCATGCGCCATCCAGCGCCCGCCCGGCCACACCCGCGCCATAACGCCCCCATGCGGCACCAAAAATGCGTTGCAACGGTTCACCCGCACGGCGGGCCTCGGCAAGCGCGTTCCATTCCGCCTCTTCATCCAGCGCGGCGATGGCATGGACAGCCTGATCGAGAAGGGCGATCTGCTCGGGGAAGGTGTCGCGGAAGGCACCGGAGATGCGCAGGGTCACGTCAATACGCGGGCGATCCAGCTTCGGGGCGGGGATGATCTCGAAGCCGGTGACACGGGTGGAACCGTCATCCCAGCGTGCCCGCGCACCCATCAGGGCGAGAGCATGGGCAATGTCTTCGCCGCCCGTGCGCAAAGTGGGTGAGGCCCACAGATCCATGACAATACGGCGCGGCCAGTCGCCATGGTCCTGAAGGTGGCGGCGCAGCACTTCGGCGGCGGCCTTCTCACCCAGCAGGGTGGCGGCGCGGGTGGGAATGGCGCGCGGGTCAAGAGTCGCCAGATTGCGCCCCGTGGGCAGCATGTCGCGCCCTCCGCGAACGGGATTGCCGGCCGGGCCGGGGGGCACGAAGCGGCCATCGAGGGCGCGCAGAAGGCCCTCGCGCTCGCCCATGCTGCAATCCTCATAACCTTCGGGCGCAGCGGCGAAAACATGCAGGCCGGTCCGCACCGAAACCTCGCCCAGATCGCACAAATGGGCATCGAGCGCGCTGAGCGCATCGCTCATGCTCATGTCGCGGGTGACGCCGCACTCATTGGAAAGGCCGCTGAGGTCGGCGCGTTCCAGAATATCGGCGGCGACAAGATCGGCCCGACGCGGGTCCAGCACCTGTGCGGCGGAGAACTCCTCTACCAGCGCGCGCAGGGCGGCGGCCTCGCCATGCAGCCCGGCCTCGCCCACCAGCGGGGTGAGATGGCCGAGCGTGACCGCGCCGATGCGCCGCTTGGCCGGGGCCGCCTCGCCAGGATCATCGACAATGAAGGGATAGACCACCGGCAGCCCGCCGGGTGCAAGGCGTGGCCAGCAGGCGGGCGAGAGTGCCACCGCCTTGCCGGGCAGCCATTCCAGCGTGCCATGGGTGCCCAGATGTATGAAGGCATCAAAGCCGTTTTGCAGGCCCAGATGGAAGGCGAGATAGGCGTGGGTCGGCAGTTCCTCAGGGTCGTGATAGATGGCCTTGCGGTCCACCCCCCGGCTGCGGTCCGGCTGAAGGGCGATGAGGGCGTGCCCGGCCCGCATGGCCGGAAAGTGGAATGCGCCGTCGCGGCAGGCAGGGTCATCGCCCGGTGCGCCATGGCGGGCCAGAAGCGCGGTGCGCGGTGCTTCCGGCAGGGTTGCCAGCCATGCCTCATAATCTTCAAGGGCAATGCTGAAGCCGTGTTCCGGCCCGGTGAGCGTGGCCATCAGCGCCTGCCCGTCGAAAGTGCGGGGCGTTTGGTAGCCGGCTTCGTGCAGCAGATCGAGAATGTGGCAGGCGCTGGCGGGTGTATCCAGCCCCACGGCAAAACCCGCCCGCCCGCCCCGCGCCGGATAATCCGGCAGCACCAGCGCGATGCGCCGTTCCTGCACCGGCGTGCGCCGTAGCTTCACCCAGCCCGCCGCCTGCCGGGCCAGCGCCTCTATGCCTTCCGTGTAGGGTACCTGCCCGCGCCGGGCAAAGGCGAGGGTGGCGTCTTCCTCCATCTCCTCGCGGAAGGAGACGGGATAGCCGGACAGGCGGCCATCAAATTCCGGCAATGCCACCTGCATCGCCAGATCCGCCGCCGCAAGGCCTCGGCCCGATGCCTCCCATGCCGCGCGGGTGCTGCCGGAAGGTGTGGCCTGAAGAATGGGGCAATCCGCGCCATCCAGCACGAAGCCCGCATTCTGGCGTGCAGAAAAGGCAGTGGTGGAGAGGATGATATCTGGCGGGCTTGCCTTCAGATGCATGGCAAGGTTTTGCGCCACCTCCTCATCCTTCAGACTGGTGAGTCCGAGGATGCGGGGGGCAAGGCCGCGCTGTTGCAGTGCCTCTGCCAGTTGCTCCAGCGGCGCGGTTTCACCCGCAAGGATGGCGGAGCGATAGGCGAGGATAAGGGCGTGCGGATGTGATGCGGGTGCCTGCGTCTGCTCGCCGATGCCTGTCGTTTCGCACGGTTCAGCCTTAGAAAGAGCCACGATGCCGCGCGCCTTGTCCCATTCGAACAGCTTTGGTGCAGGGCATGGCGCGGGGGCTTGAACCGGCCAGCTCAGAGCATCGCGCGCCAGAAGGCGCAGCATCGCCTCCATATTCTGCACGCCGCCCGCGCGGAAACAGGCATCCAGCCCGGCGCGCAATTCGGATGAAACCGTATCGTGCGCGGCAAGGCGGGGGTCATCGCGGTCATCACCGGGCAGAACTGCCAGCGCGATTTTGCGGGCCCGGCAGAGGGAAGAGAGCGTTTCCACTCCATAGCGCCAGTAATCCAGCCCGCCAAGGCAGCGCACCACGACGGCCTTGGCGCCCGTGATGGTTTTTTCCGCATAAACATCCACCGAAAGCGGATGGCGCAGTTTCTTCAGGCTGGCGAGGCGCAGGGTGGGCAGAATGTCTTTTACGCGCCCGTGTGCTGCCGCAAGGGCGGAAAGATCGCTGTCCGCGAAGGACAGCACCACCACATCGCCCGGTGGCTGGGCAAGATCAATGGCGGCCTCGCCTTCATCGAGGCTGACAGTGCTGACAGGCAGGAGATGCATGGATGCCTACCCGCCCTTGGTCGGAGCACAGCCGGGTCGGATGGTTTGGGAATAAAGTGCAGGCAGCAGGCAGCACGCGGCCGGACATGGGGGCTGTTGCGCCCGCCCATACTGTCCATCGCCTCTGCCTGCTGCCCGCACCGGATTATTCCTTCCAGACCCGTCTGTTCACCCGTTTTTCAGGCTGCTTCACCCGCCAGCGCACGCGCCACGGCAGCCTGATCGAACCCTTTCAGGCCGATCACCACCAGCTTGCCCTCGCGCGCCTCGCCAGCCGCCCATGGGCGGTCGAAATGGTGAGAGATGCGCCGGCCTACACCCTGCACCACAAGGCGCAACGGCTTGCCTTCCACTGGCACGAAGCCCTTGATGCGCAGCACGCCTTCAGCCTCTGCCGCGCGGGTGACGCGGGCGGCCAGCTCTTCGGGCGAGGCGGCCGTGGCAACCGGAAGCGCCACGCTTTCGAAATCATCATGGTCATGCGGCTCTTCGCCGTCATGATGGGTCTTGCGGGCGTCGAGATCATTTTCCACGGCGGCATTCAGGCCCAGCAACAGGGCCGGTTCCACCACGCCATGGGCGGTTTCCACGATCTTGACCGCGCGCGGCAGATGTTCGGAAATCTCCGCCTTGGCCTGTTCCTTGGCCGCCGCATCCATCAGGTCGGCCTTGTTGAGCAGGATCAGGTCGGCGCACAGGATCTGGTCCTCGAACACCTCTTCAAGCGGGTTGTCATGGTCCACTGCCTCATCCTGCGCGCGCTGGGCGATGAGGGCTTCCGGGTCATCGGCGAAGAAACCGGCGGCGACAGCCGGGCCATCCACCACCGCGATCACGCCATCCACGGTCACGCGCGAACGGATCTGAGGCCAGTTGAAAGCCTGCACCAGCGGCTTGGGCAGAGCGAGGCCGGAAGTTTCAATCAGGATATGTTCGGGCGGTTTGTCAGACCCCAGAAGCTGGTCGAGCGCGGGCACGAAATCATCGGCCACCGTGCAGCAGATGCAGCCATTGGGCAGTTCAACCACCCGGCTTTCATCGCAGCCTTCAATGCCGCAGCCTTCAAGGAAAGCACCGTCAAAGCCGACATCGCCGAACTCGTTCACCAGCACCGCGATGCGCGCGCTATTGGCGTTTTCCAGCACATGGCGCACCAGCGTGGTCTTGCCCGCGCCGAGAAAGCCAGTGACGATGGTGCAGGGCACCTTGGAGAGAGGGGTCGCGCTCATCGTGCCGCCTCAACGCGCAGAAGGGCGGGAGACATGCGGTTTGCCTGTGCACCACAGGTGCGGCAGGCGGGGGAAAGGCGCGCCATCATCAGCTCCGTCAGGCTTCCGGTCTCTTCCTTCCCTTGGGGGCGAAAAGAGCCGGACACTTCCACGGACGGAGCGGACAGGCATGTCCGGCACAGCGCCATCCGCCACCCCGGCGAATGGGCCCATGGAAGCAGGGCGTGACGGCAGGTCTCCTGGCTCACGGACCTCGTGCCTTCCGGCGCCTTCCCGGGCGATGACCCAGTGGCATGGTGCGGAAGGCGAATCCGCCTACAGTTGCGGGGGCAGCCGCGGCATTTCCACCGCATTCCCTTTTCACCCCGAAGCCCGGGGCACCGTCGCCTATAGGGTTAGCGATCCACGATGCCCGGCGCAAGCACGAGCGGCGGGCAGGGGCTCGTCAAAGGGTCGCCATCCCGTCCGGTCTTGTGTATGCCTGCGCGCTTCCGGTTCATATTCCGCAGGAGAGCCCCATGGACAGCCCTGAAATGAACGACAGCGACGCCGCACGCCACCGCGAGAAAATGCAGAAGCGCAAGGCGGTGCAGGACCGGGAGGTGGCGGAAAAGACCATCGAGAAGGGGCTTCTCATGGTCCATACCGGCCCCGGCAAGGGCAAGTCCACCGCTGCCATGGGGCTGCTGCTGCGCGCGCTGGGGCATGGCTGGAAGGTGGGCATTGTCCAGTTCATCAAGGGCGCATGGGAAACGGGCGAGCGCACGGCATTCGAGCGTTTCGGCGATCAGATCCGCTGGCACACCATGGGCGAGGGCTTCACCTGGGAAACGCAGGACAAGGCGCGCGATATCGCCGCCGCCACCGCTGCCTTCGCCAAGGCGCGCGAACTGATGGATGACCTGGACATCCGCCTGCTGGTTCTCGATGAGCTGAACATCGCCCTGCGCTATGATTATCTGCCGCTGGATGAGGTCATCGCGGCCCTTACCAGCCGCCGGCCGGACCTGACCATTGTGGTGACGGGCCGCAATGCCAAGCCGGAACTCATCGCCGCCGCTGATCTCGTCACCGAGATGGGGCAGGTGAAGCACCATTTCTCCGCCGGGGTGAAGGCGCAGAAGGGCATCGAGTTCTGATGACACGCACCCTCATGGTGCAGGGCACCGGCTCCAATGTGGGCAAGTCCCTGCTGGTGGCGGGGCTGTGCCGCCTGTTCGCCCGCCGTGGGCTGAGGGTGCGCCCGTTCAAGCCGCAGAACATGTCCAACAATGCCGCCGTGACCGCCGATGGCGGGGAGATCGGCCGGGCGCAGGCGATGCAGGCACTGGCGGCCGGGGTTGCGCCCAGTGTCCATATGAACCCGGTGCTGCTGAAGCCGCAGAGCGATGTCGGCGCGCAGGTCGTGGTGCAGGGCAAGGTAGTGGGCACGGCGCGGGCGCGCGAATATCAGGGCCTGAAGCCGGGCCTGATGGCGGCGGTGCAGGACAGCTTCAATCGCCTGAAAGCGGAGGCGGATCTTGTGATCGTCGAGGGGGCGGGTTCCGCCGCCGAGGTGAATCTGCGCGCCTCCGATATCGCGAATATGGGCTTTGCCCGCGCCACCAAGACCCCTGTGGTGCTGGTGGGTGATATTGATCGCGGTGGGGTGATTGCTTCGCTGGTGGGCACGCAGGCTGTGATTGCGCCCGAGGATGCGGCGATGATCCGAGGCTTCATCGTCAACCGGTTCCGGGGCGATCCGGCCCTGTTTGCCGATGGCATGGGCTTTATTGCCGAACGCACCGGCTGGGCAGCGCTGGGGCTGGTGCCGCATTTCGAGGATGCCCGCCGCCTGCCGGCCGAGGACGCACTGGGGCTGGCGAGTTCACCCAAACGCCCCGGTAAGCCGCTGGTAGTGGTGCCGGTGACGCCGCGCCTGTCCAATTTTGATGATCTCGACCCGCTGCGCGAGGACGACGGGGTGGAGGTGCGCTTCATCCCGCCCGGCACGCCGCTTCCGGCCGATGCCGCGCTGGTGCTGCTGGCCGGTTCCAAGGCGACCATCGACGACCTGCTGTTTCTGAAGGCCGAGGGCTGGGATATCGATATCCACGCCCATGTGCGCCGGGGCGGGAAGGTGCTGGGCCTGTGTGGCGGCTACCAGATGCTGGGGCGCATCATTGATGATCCGCTCGGGCTGGAAGGCCCGCCGCGCCGCCTTGAGGGGCTGGGCCTGCTGGATGTGGAAACCCGCATGGCGCCTGTCAAACGGCTGGAGATGGTGCGCGGACATCTGGCGGACAGCACTGTGCCGGTGACAGGCTATGAAATGCATATGGGCGTGACCTCCGGGCCGGATACCGCACGCCCCTTCGCCGTGCTCGATGGCGCCCGGCCAGATGGCGCGCGCGCGCCGGGCGGGAGAGTGGCCGGCACCTATCTGCATGGCCTGTTTGCTGGTGACGACCTGCGCCGCCATGTGCTGGCGCAACTGGGGGCGGGCCCTTCCTCCCTTTCTTATGATGCAATGGTGAATACCGTGCTGGACCGCTTTGCCGACCATCTGGAAACCCATCTCGATTGCGATGCACTGTGGCGCATTGCCGGGGATGGAGGAGAGGCGTGATGCGGCGCATTCTTGTTATCGGCATCGGCGCAGGCAGCCCGGACCATCTGACCATCGAGGCCATCACCGCGCTGAACCGGGCGGATGTGTTCTTCATTCCGCGCAAGGGGCCGCAAAAGGAAGCGCTGGCCCATGTCCGCGAGCAGATCTGCGCAAGATACATCCGCCACACCGCCTATCGGTTCGTGGATGTAGACATACCGGCCCGCGAAGCTGCCCCGGCCGATTACAACGCTACAGTTGCCGGCTGGCACGGCCAGATCGAGGCCAGCTATACCCGCGCCTTTCTTGAGGAACTGGGAGAGGATGATTGCGGGGCCATGCTGGTATGGGGTGACCCGGCTTTCTATGACAGCACGTTGCGCATTCTGGACCGGATGAAGGCCCATGGCTCCGTAGCCTTCGAGCATGAGGTGATTCCGGGAATCAGCAGTCTCCAGATGCTGGCCGCACGCCATCGCATTCCCCTCAACCGCATCGGTGAGCCGGTTTTGATTACAACCGGGCGCAAGCTGATACAGGGGTTTCCTGAGGATGCAGACAGTGTGGTGGTGATGCTGGATGGAGAGCAGACCTTCAGCCACATCCAGCCGGATGGCCTTGAGATTTATTGGGGTGCCTATCTGGGGATGGAGGCGGAGATCCTGATTCACGGCCCATTGGCCGAGGTTGCGCCGCGCATTGCCGCCGTCCGCGCCGAGGCGCGACGTGAAAATGGCTGGATCATGGATATTTATCTGCTGCGCCGGATGAGCTGACAGAGGCGGTTTCAACCTGATAACCCTGTTTCAGGTTGTGTTCCTCGCTGCGTGCCTTGAGTCTATTTCCTGAAATATATTCCGGTTTTGAAAGTTGTTCCGTGTTTTTATGGGTCTGGTAACATTCAGGGCCTCAATAATTATGATGCCAGTGTTTTTAATATCGCCCATATGCTGATGTGATGCTGTCGGCGCATATTCGGACAGAACAGCGCGCGCCCTGATTTTTTCATTATTCAAATCATATGCAAGGTCCGTCCTGTGGGCCTCTTCTCCCATGCCAGTGCTGAATTCATTCTCCCTGAAACGTGAGCGGGAGGGGTGTGACATTCTGCACGTTTATGCAACCAGTGGTGTATATCACCGAAAGTACGGTATGCGTTTTGCGCAGGCCTGCTAATACTTGAGGTCTTAGCAGGCTGCCGGTTGCTCTGATCGTGCGGCTGTAGAACACCTGAAAACAAAAACAGCCGGGCAAAACCGGATGATTTAGGGAGCATCTGATGGAAACATCACTGGTCGAGAGGATCTCGGCAAACCCGGATTATCAGTTGCTGAAGCAGAAGCGCTCGCGTTTCGGCTGGATGCTGACGATCCTCATGCTGATCGTCTATTACGGATTCATTCTGCTGGTCGCGTTCGACAAGGCTTTCCTTGCCACGCGCTTCGGCAGTGGTGTGATGACTTATGGTATTCCGATCGGCTTCGGCGTGATCGTGTTCACCATTCTCATCACGGCGGTTTACGTGCAGCGCGCCAACAACGAGTACGACGCCCTTTCCGAGAAGATCAAGCGGGAGGTCCTCAAGTGAACACCATCCGCAAGACTCTCGGCTCAGCGACGGCCATCGCCGCACTGCTTCTGCCCACCCTCGCGTTCGCCGCTGGTGAAGCGCTTGGTCCCACCGAGCGGCAGGCCACCAACTGGACCGCGATCATCATGTTCGCCGTGTTCGTTGCGGGCACGCTCTACATCACCAAATGGGCGGCGGGCCGCACCAAGTCGGCTTCGGACTTCTACACCGCCGGCGGCGGTATCACCGGCTTCCAGAACGGCCTCGCCATCGCGGGCGACTATATGTCCGCGGCATCCTTCCTCGGCATCTCCGCCGCGGTGATGGCCTCCGGCTTTGACGGCCTGATCTACTCGATCGGCTTCCTTGTCGGCTGGCCGATCCTGACCTTCCTGATGGCGGAACGCCTGCGCAACCTCGGCAAGTTCACCTTCGCCGACGTGGCCGCTTTCCGCTTCGCCCAGACCCCGGTGCGCGTGTTCGCGGCCTCCGGCACGCTGGTCGTGGTGGCCTTCTACCTCATCGCGCAGATGGTGGGTGCAGGCCAGCTGATCAAGCTGCTGTTCGGCCTTGAATACTGGATCGCGGTGGTGCTGGTCGGCATCCTGATGATGATCTACGTGCTGTTCGGCGGCATGACCGCGACCACGTGGGTGCAGATCATCAAGGCCTGCCTGCTGCTCGGCGGCGCGTCCTTCATGGCCTTCATGGTGCTGCTGCACTATGGCTTCAGCCCGGAGCGCCTGTTCGCCGGCGCGGTGCAGATCAAGGCCGATATCGCTGCGGGCAAGGGTGCAGACCCGGCTGCGGCTGCGGCCGCTGGCCAGTCCATCATGGGCCCCGGCAGCTTCGTGAAGGACCCGATCTCGGCCATCTCCTTCGGTATGGCTCTGATGTTCGGCACCGCCGGTCTTCCGCACATCCTGATGCGCTTCTTCACCGTGCCGTCCGCGAAGGAAGCACGCAAGTCGGTGATGTGGGCCACGGGCTGGATCGGCTACTTCTACCTGCTCACCTTCATCATCGGCTTCGGCGCCATCACCTTCGTGCTGACCAACCCGCAGTTCCTGACGCCTGAAGGCGGACTGATCGGCGGCAACAACATGGCGGCGGTGCATCTGGCCAATGCGGTGGGCGGCAGCGTGTTCCTCGGCTTCATCTCCGCCGTGGCGTTCGCGACCATCCTCGCGGTGGTGGCCGGCCTTGCGCTCTCGGGTGCCTCAGCCGTGTCGCATGACCTCTATTCCACGGTGTTCAAGGGCGGCAAGGCCGACAGCGCCTCGGAACTGCGGGTCTCGCGCATCACCACCCTGTGCCTTGGCCTGCTGGCGGTTGTTCTCGGCATTGCGTTCGAGAAGCAGAACATCGCCTTCATGGTGTCCCTGGCCTTCGCGGTTGCGGCTTCGGCGAACTTCCCGGTGCTGTTCCTCTCGGTGCTGTGGAAGAACTGCACCACGCGCGGTGCGGTGATCGGCGGCTTCCTTGGCCTTGCGTCCTCGGTGCTGCTCACCATCCTGTCGCCGTCGGTGTGGGAAGCGACCCTCGGCTATCCGGCCGGTTCGGCTCCGTTCCCCTACACCTCGCCGGCCCTGTTCTCCATGACCATTGGCTTTGTGGGCATCTGGCTGTTCTCCATCACGGACAACAGCGCCCGCGGCAAGCTGGATCGTGCAGGCTTCAATGCCCAGCAGGTCCGTTCGGAGACGGGTATCGGCGCGGCCCAGGCCTCGTCGCACTAAGCCACAGTGCCAGTTCATGGCACCTGGAACCCTCAGCTCACCTGTGCCGGGTCATGTCCCGGCACAGGGTTCATCTGAAGAGCGCGGCTCGCCCCGAAAGGGGCGGGCCGATGCGCGTGGGGCGGATATGAATGAACGTCCGGCCGGGCCAGAAACTGAGATGCGTGGACGCGAGCAGCGCGAGTTTGTTTCGCTCATGTCTTCCCGGGTGGGCGATGCCTATCTGCGCAAGCCGTTTTTCGTGGATGGCGGAACGGACATCATCACCTTGTGCCGGGCGCTTTCCGAACGCGGGCTCAGCGATGCGCTGGTGCGTGATGGCGCGCGCCTCGGCGTTTTCACCACCACCAATCTGCGTGATGCCCTCATCCGCGGCATTCCCCCCGAACACCTCGCCGTGCGCGAGGTCGCGCGCTTCGAGCCGTGGTCAGTCTCGGTGGATGATGAACTGCACGCCGCCCTCATTCTCATGCTGCGTCACCGCATTCACCGGGTGGTGGTGCGCGATGGAGATGAAATCGTGGGCATGCTGGGGCAGTTGGACCTCATGGCCTTCGTGGCCAGCCATTCCCATCTCATTTCGCTTGAAATCGACCGCGCCCATGATCTGGCCGAACTGAAGGCCGCTGCCGGCCAGATCGACAGCCTCATTGCCGTGCTGAACGACGATGGCGTGCGGGTGGATATCATCGCCGGGCTGGTGGGCGAGTTGAACCGCCACCTGTTCCGCCGACTTTGGGAACTGCTTGCGCCCGAAAGCCTGCGCGCCAACAGCTGCCTCATCGTGATGGGCAGCGAGGGGCGCGGCGAGCAGATCATCAAGACCGATCAGGACAATGCCCTGCTGTTGCGGGACGGGTTCGAATGCCCGGAACTGGAAAAGGTGACGCAGGCCTTCACCGAGGCGCTGATCTCATTCGGCTATCCGCCCTGTCCCGGTGGCATCATGGTCAGCCGGCCTTTGTGGCGCCAGTCCCTCACCGGTTTCCGCATGACCCTGCGCCGCTGGATCTATGAGGATGCGGCCGGTGATGGACCGATGAACATCGCCATTTTTCTGGATGCGGATGTGGTGGCGGGTGATACCGGCCTGCTGGATGAGGCACGGGTCTATCTGGACCGGATGATGAATGATGATGCCGCCTACCATATCCGCTTCGCGCGGGCGGTGGAACAGTTCGCCGCCGGGGGCAACTGGTGGACGCGTCTGCCAGGCCTGCGGGGGCGCGAGGCGGCCGAGATTGATCTCAAGAAGCTGGGTCTGTTCCCCATTGTGCACGGGGTGCGGGCGCTGACCTTCGAGTTTCGGCTCCATGCACGCGGCACGGCTGCCCGCCTGCAGGAACTGGTGAAGACTGAGCGGATCGAGGCCCCGTTCGCCCGTGACCTGACCGATGCGCTGCATTTTCTGATGGGGCTGAAGCTCTCCAACAATTTGCGCCAGATGTCGCAGGGGCGCACGCCGGGCAATACCATTCGCCTGAGTGATCTGGGCACGCTCGATAAGCAGGCGCTGAAGGATTCCCTCGCCATTGTGCGCGAATTCAAGGCCTGGCTGGCCCGCCATTACCGGTTTGACCGGCTATGATCCGCCATCGCCACCAGAACCATGCCGCACGGGGGCCGCGCACGCAGGTTTTGCTCGCCTTGTGCGCGGCGGGCGTGGTGCTGTTCAATTTCCCGCTACTGATGGTGTGGGACAGTTCCGCCACCGTGTTCGGCCTGCCTGTTCTGCCGGTTGCCCTGTTTGTGGTGTGGGGTGCGCTCATTCTGGTTCTGGCGCTGGTATGTGAACGCGCGCCGCGCCGCCTGGGCGGGGTACGGATGGATGGGCAGGAGGCCGGTGTGGCCACTGTGCCTGCCCCAAGGCCGGTCGAGGGAGAGGGTGATGACAGCCGGGCCTGAACCGGCGCATGGCCGGCACCTGAATCCGCTAATGGAAAGGGTTGGTCCGGGTGTGCAGACATGTCAGGCTGCTTGTTTGCGCGGGCGGAACCGTTGGGCGCTCATTGTGCCCTCCATATTTCGCTGCGCGGAAATCCGCCGGTTCATGGAACGGAAACATCGCCCGGATGCGTTAACTGCCGGACTCCCCGTATCCGGCGTGACGTTCTGGCCTTTGCACACCGCCGTGCGCCTGATGTGTAGAACCGGGGAGGGCGTGCAGGCATGAATCCCTTCCTCGTGATTGGCGCTTGTATCGGCTATCTGCTGCTGCTTTTCGCCATCGCTGCCTTTGCAGACAGGCGGGCGGTTGAGGGGCGCTCGGTCATTTCCAATGGCTGGATCTACGCCCTCTCGCTGGCGGTCTATTGCTCGGCATGGACCTATTTCGGATCCGTGGGGCGAGCGGCAGCGAGCGGCATCTGGTTCCTGCCCATTTATCTTGGGCCGATGCTGGCGATGATTCTGGCATGGGTGGTGGTGCGCAAGATGGTGCGCATCGCCAAGACCTATCGCATCACCTCGATCGCCGATTTCATCGCCAGCCGATATGGCAAAAGCCCGCTGCTGGCGGCGCTGGTGACGCTCATTACCGTGGTCGGCATCGTTCCTTACATCGCCCTGCAGTTCAAGGCGGTCTCGGCCGGGTTCCAGATTCTGACGCAGGATGCGGGCGGGCAGGCGCTGCCGGGCTGGTGGGGAGATGGCGCGCTGGTGGTGGCGCTGGCGCTGGCCGCTTTCACCATCATCTTCGGCACCCGGCATCTGGACAGTACCGAGCGCTATGAAGGCATGGTGGCGGCGATCGCGTTCGAGAGCGTGGTGAAGCTGGTGGCCTTTCTGGCCGTGGGGCTGTTTGTCACCTATGGCCTGTTCAATGGCATGGCCGATATCTGGGCGCGCGCGCAGGCCCTGCCGGGGATTGAGAACCTGCTGCGTCTTGGTGGCGGGGAAGGGCAGGGCGCATTTGGCTATGCCCAGTGGTTCACGCTCACCTTGCTCTCCATGCTCTCGGTTCTGCTGCTGCCGCGCCAGTTTCAGGTGATGGTGGTGGAGTGCGTGGATGAAAAACATATCCGCCGCGCGGCATGGGCATTCCCGGCCTATCTGCTGCTCATCAATATCTTTGTGCTGCCGGTGGCGATTGGCGGGCTGGTGTTGTTTGGCCCCGGTGGAGAAGACCCGGAAACCTTCGTGCTCTCCCTGCCGCTGACCCATGGCGTGCCGGCTCTGGCATTGTTCGCATTCGTAGGCGGGCTGTCTGCGGCAACGGGCATGCTGATCGTGGAAACCATCGCGGTCTCCACCATGGTCTGCAATGATCTGGTGATGCCCACCCTGCTGCGGATGAAAAGCTTCAGCGCGCAGGCGGGGGGTGATCTCTCGCGGCTTCTGCTGAATATCCGCCGTATTGCCATTCTGGCCATATTGCTGCTGGGCTATCTCTATTTCCATGTGGCGGGTGAGGCCTATGCGCTGGTCTCTATCGGCCTCATCAGCTTTGCGGCGGTCGCGCAGTTTGCGCCGGCCCTGTTTGGCGGCATGTACTGGCGCGGGGGCACGCGGGCCGGGGCATTGGGCGGGTTGCTGGGTGGCTTTCTGGTGTGGGCCTATACGCTCATGCTGCCCTCGGTGGCGAAATCCGGCTGGATACCGGACAGCTTTCTCGCCAACGGTCCGTTTGGCCTCACCCTTCTGGCACCCGAGCAATTGTTTGGCCTCTCCGGACTCGACAATCTCACCCATGCGCTGTTCTGGAGCCTGCTGGTCAACATTTCCCTTTATGTCGGCCTCTCGCTGTGGCGCGAGCCCACGGCACGCGATGCCAGCCAGGGCCTCTTGTTCGTCGATGTCTTCGAGCGCACCGGTGATGCCGCTCCGGTATTTTGGCGCGGGCGGGCGCGACTGGATGATCTGATGGGTCTTTCCGCACGGCTGCTGGGGGAGGACCGCTCCCAGCGCCTGTTTGCGCAGCATGCCCGTGAAATGGGCGTGGAGGATGTGCGCGCCCTTGTGCCCGATGCCCGGCTGGTCGATCTGGTGGAGCGGCAGATCGCCGGCGCGGTCGGCAGCGCCTCGGCGCGGGTGATGGTGGCGGCGGTGGTGGAGGAAGAGCCGCTCGGCATCACGGATGTCGTGGAGATTCTGGATGAGGCTTCACAGCTGCGGGTCTATGCCCGCGCTCTGGAGGAAAAGTCCCGCTCGCTGGAAGTAGCCTCGGCCGAATTGCGGGCGGCGAATGAGCAGCTGAAAACACTGGATGAGATGAAGGATGACTTCGTCTCATCCGTCACGCACGAATTGCGCACGCCTCTCACCTCCATCCGTGCGCTTTCCGAACTCATGCATGACACGCCGGATATGGAAGAAGAGCAGCGCGAGGAATTTCTGCGCATCATCGTGCATGAAAGCGAGCGGCTGGGGCGGCTGGTGAATCAGGTGCTCGACATGGCCAAGCTGGAATCCGGCCTTGCCGAATGGCACAGCACCGATGTGGACATGGCGCGCCTCATTCAGGATGCAGCCACCACCACCGGCGAACTGATCCGCAATCGCGGCGCGCAACTGGTGCTGGATCTGGCATGTGATGTGCCGCTGCTGCGGGCCGACCCGGACCGCCTGACCCAGGTGATGCTGAACCTGCTCTCCAATGCCGCGAAATTTGTGCCTGAGGATATTGGGCGGGTCGAGGTGCGCCTAAGGGTGGAAGATGGGCACATCGCGGTGCGTGTGACCGACAACGGTCCGGGCGTGCCGGCGGATGATGCCGTGACCATTTTCGAGAAGTTTCGCCAGGGTGGAGAGGGGGCAAGCCGTCCGCCGGGCACCGGCCTTGGCCTTCCCATCAGTCGCCAGATCGTGGATCATTTTGGTGGTAACATGTGGTTTGAGCCGGCAGTCGGCGGCGGGGCCTGCTTCGCCTTTCGCCTGCCGCTCGGGGCTGAAACCGGGCGGGCGGATGCCTGAGCGGGGCCGGGCCTGCAAGATCAAGAAAGAGGCATGCCTTCCTGCACAGCAGGGGTGCATCATGTCCGTGAGGGGGAAGCCATGAACCTGAATGCCAGCACCGCTGCCAGCCACAAGGTTTTGATCGCGGATGACGAGCCAAACATCGTCATCTCCCTTGAGTTCATGATGAAGCGCGCGGGCTATGAGGTGCTGGTGGCGCGTGATGGCCTCACGGCGCTGGAGATGATCCGCCGCGAACATCCGCGTCTCGTGCTGCTGGATGCCAGCATGCCCGGCATGAGCGGTTTCGATGTCTGCGCCGCCGTGCGCGCCGATGCCGCCTTCGAGAATACCCGCATCATGATGCTGACCGCCAAGGGGCGTGAGACGGACATGGCGCGCGGCATGGGAGCCGGGGCGGACCTTTATGTCACCAAGCCCTTCTCCACCCGTGAACTGGTGCAGAAGGTGGGAGAGCTGATGGCATGAGCAGCCTGCGCACGGATTATCGTCGCCTTCTGGCGCTTGTGGTGCCGGGCGTGGTGCTGGCGGTGTGGCTGGTGCTGGGGGCCGTGCTGGGCTGGGTGATGCTGGTGCCGGTGCAGAAGGTGGAGATGATCGAGGCGGTGGAGCCGATCGTCGAAAGCCATGGCTTGCTGGTGTTTGCGTGGTGGCTGCTGCTGGCCGGGCTGGCGGCATGGGTTGCGGCCCGCTTTCATGCCAGCCATGTGGCGGAACCGGCGCGTCTGGCCGATGCAACCCGCGCTCTGGGTGAGGATGTCGCCGCGCCTGATCTGTCAGTGGGCGAAGGTGGTTCGTTCGATGCACTGGCTGAAGCGGTAAATGCGCTGGCCGCGCAGCGCCGGGCGCTGGCACAGGATATGGAACAGCTGGTGGTCGAGGCCAGCCGCGATGTGGCCCAGCAGCGTGACCAACTCGCCGCCCTGATGGCAGAGCTGGAACAGAGCGTGGTGGTGTGCAATCTGGAAGGGTGCATCCTGCTTTATAATGCGCGGGCGCGCGGCCTTTTCCGGCGGGTGTTGCAGGCGGCAGGAGAAAAGGGGGGAGCTCCGGCCAGCGCGGCTATCGGTCTTGGCCGATCCATTCATGCCCTGATCGACCCCGCCTATCTGGAACATGCCCGCGCCGAGGTGGAGCGGCGCATTGCGCGCGGTGAGGCGGGCTCTTCCGCCCGGTTCGTCATCACCACACCGGCGGGCCATCTGCTGCAGGTGAGCATGGCTCCGGTACGCCCGGCGGGTGAAAGCGGCGTGGCCGGCCATGAGGATGCCGGCATGTCCGGCTTCGTGCTGCTGCTGGATGACATCACGGAAGAATATGAGGCCCATGCCCGCCGGGACCGCCGCCTGCTGGAACTGACGGAAGCCAGCCGCGCCTCCTTCGCCAGCATGCAGGTTGCGCTCGACATGCTGGATTATCCTGATCTGGAGGCCCCGGAGCGCGAGCAGTTTCAGGCCATTGTGCGTGATGAGGTGCGGGCCATGAGCATCCGTCTCGCTGCGCTGACCGTGGATGCCGGGCAGGATCTGAAAACCCGTTGGCCTTTGCAGAATATGCCGGGAACCGATCTGGTCGCCACCGCCATGGATCGTATCCGGGCTGCGACCGGTGTCCCGGTGACGTCGGATGAGGTGGATGGCACATTGTGGCTGAGCGTGGACAGTTTCGCGCTGATCGCCGCCCTGACCTTTCTTGCGCGCCAGCTCAAGGCGGCCAGGCCGGATATGGGCCTGGCGCTGCGTCTGTCTCCTGCGAACGGGCGAGTGCATCTGGACCTGATCTGGCAGAACGGGGACATGGCGGGGGAAAAGCTTTCCGCATGGCTCGGCATTCCCATGACAGAAGCCGCCCCCGTGGGGGCTGGTGCGCCAATGTGCGTGCGCGATGTGGCCGAGCGCCATGGCGGCGAGGTGTGGCTGGAACATGAAGCGGCGGGCGGCCGCAGCTTCTTCCGCTTCCTGCTGCCGATGGATGCCGGCGAGGCTGTCGACTTGCTGAGCCCCGGTGACAGCCGGCCCGAATATTATGATTTCGACCTGCTGGCCGCGCGCGTGGGCGGGCGCGATCTGGAGGAACGGGAGCTCACGGACATCACCTATACGGTGTTCGACACCGAAACCACGGGGCTTGATCCGCGCGGGGGTGACGAAATCCTCCAGATCGGGGCCACGCGCATCGTGAATGGCAAAATGCTGCGGGGGGAATGCTTCGACCAGATCGTGGACCCGCAGCGCTCCATTCCGGAAGCTGGCATCAAGGTGCATGGGGTGACGCCGCAAATGGTGCGCGGACAGCCCAATATTATCGAGGTGCTGCCACGCTTTCGGGCTTATGTCTCGGATACCGTGCTGATGGGGCACAATGTGGCCTTCGACATGCGCTTCCTGAAGCTGAAGGAAGAGGCGACCGGCATCCAGTTCGACCAGCCTGTGCTGGATACGTTGCTGTTGGCGAGTGTGGTTTACCCCAACGAGGAAAACCACGGGCTTGAGGCGCTGGCGCAGCGGCTGGGCGTATCCGTCTCGGATCGCCACCGGGCGCTGGGAGATGCGCTGGTGACGGGTGAGATTTTCCTGAAACTTCTGCCCCTGTTGCGCCAGCGCGATATCCGCACCCTGCGTCAGGCGCGCGAGGCGGCGGCGGCCACCTATTATGCGCGGCTGCGTTACTGAGGTGCCGAACGGGCATATGCCTGTCATGGCCGGTTTTCGGCTGGCCCATGCCCCCTGAACCAGCCCGGTAAATGATGATTCGAGGACGGGGAGGCTAAGCGGCGCACAGTTCTGCCATGCCGCAATCCAGTGAAGGGTTGTGGAATCTCACTTCTGCGACAGCCATAAGATGTCCGTTGAAAGCGACACGGACCTCAGTAATTGTCATGGTGAGAGGGCTGTAACGAAAGGCGTGTTCTGGATGCACAATGCGTGGAGGCGCCTGATTCAGGGGCCGGGCCTGTTCATGGCCGTGGCCGTGCTCGTCATTGGTATCCTGACGGTGCAGGGGCTATCCATATACCGCTCCTATAACGCCACCTGGGCGCTGGCGACCCGCTCCGCCGAGAATGTACTTCAGTCCCTGACCGCAAATATCGAGCGGAACCTGAACGTGATAGACCTGTCTGTGGCCGGGCTTCAGGACGCGGCCGCGATCGAGGGCATTGACGGTCTCTCGCCGGCCGTGCGCCACGCCCTGTTGTTCGACCGGGCAGGAACAGCCCGCTATCTGGGGTCTTTGCTGGCGCTGGATGCCAAGGGCAATATCCGTTTCGATTCCCGCTCCGACAAGGCACGTTCAGGGAATTTTGCGGATCGCGATTATTTCCTCATGCAGGTTGCCCCCTATGAAGGCACCTATCTCAGCAACCCCTTTGTGGGCCGGCTGGGCAACAAGGAGATGAGTATTGCACTGAGCCGTCGCATCTCGGGCGAAAAGGGCGAATTCCTCGGTATCGCTGTCGCGGCCCTACGCACCTCTTTCTTCGAGTCCCTGTTCGATGAGGTCAAGCTGGGACCGGACAGTTCCATTCGTCTGGTCAATATGGATGGCATCATCATCGCCACACATCCGGATGTGGAGGGGGTGGATGATGTGGGGGTCGACATGTCAGCCTCCCCCCTCTTCCGCCAGATGAATGTCACGCCGCGCGTTCCGTTCTTCTTCACCTCCGCGGATGGTATCGAGCGTTTGTATCTGACCCGGAAAATTGCCGAGTTTCCGCTTCTGCTGGCGGTTGGCCTGTCCACGACCGAGGTGTTGAGGGAATGGCAGAGCCAGGCTTTTGTCGCACTGGTCCTCACGCTGGCCGCGTGCAGTTTCATCGTGCTTCTGTTCGCCGCCTTGCGCACGGCGCTGCGCGAGAGCCAGAAAATGGAAGCGCACATGCAGAGCATGGCGCAGACCGACAGCCTGACAGGAATGCCCAACCGGCGCGCGCTGGATGTGGCCATCGCCAGTGAGATGCGACGCTCCCGCCGCCACAATACGCCCCTCTCGATCCTGATGATCGATATCGATCACTTCAAGGATGTGAATGATAGTTATGGCCATTCGGTGGGTGACGAGGTGCTGCACCGCATGGGGCAATTCATTATGGACAAGTGTCGCCGGGCGGGGGATCTGGCGGCCCGATATGGCGGAGAGGAATTCACCGTGCTGCTGCCGGGAACGAAACCTGATGAGGCCACCATGTTCGCGCAGACCCTTCGCACCGGCATCATGGAGATGGTGCCCAGCCTTGCAAGTCCGAGCCTGAAACAGGTGACCGTCAGCATCGGCGTCGCCTCAAACAGTGCGGATACCGCCATGACACCGGACGATCTCCTCAAGCGCGCGGATCTGGCGCTCTATGTCGCCAAGGAGGCCGGCCGGAACCGGGTGTCTTTTGAGACGGGGGCGTTGTGATCGCGTCTCGGCTTGCGGGTGATGAGGGGGGCGACAGGAATTGATGGTTCAGGTCGCACCCGCTTTCTGGCGCAAGGCGCGCAGGCCCTCGAAAGCCAGCAGCAGGATAGCAATCCAGATGCTGCCATAGGTGAGCCACTGGCTGGGTGCGATCCGCTCTCCAAGCAGCATGGCCACCACGACAAGAAGCGCGGGCTCTACATAGCTGAGCAGACCGAAAATGCCGAGCTTGAGCTTCTGGCTGGCGATAATCATGAAGGCCATCGCCAAAGCCGTGAGCAGGCCAAGGCCTGTAATGAGCAAACCCACCGGCAGGGCGGTCACGCTCGGAGTATCCGTTGTCGTCGGTGCGAGAACGAACCAGAGACAGAGCGGCAGGCTCAGCGCCATATCAAACCACATGCCTCCCAGCATGTTGGTGCCCATCTTCCGGCGCAGGGCAAAATAGAGCGGGTAACCGAGAGCCACCACAAAGGCCGGCCATGAGACCCGTGGCGCAAACAGCACTTCATTGATGACACCCGCTGCCGCGATCAAACAGGCGATGGACTGGATACGGGAAATCTTCTCACCGAAAATGAGGCGTCCGGTCAGGACGAGCATCAGCGGCATCAGAAAGTAGCCGAGAGAGACGTCCAGTCCATATCCGTTCACCGGCGCCCACATGAAAAGCCAGAGCTGCACACCCAGCAATGCAGAGCTGAGGGCCATTCCCAGCCAAAGCAAGGGGGTGCGGCACATGCGATGCCATATGGCGGCAATTTCCTTCCGCCGGCCGGAGAGAAAGATGAAGCCCGCCAGGAAGGGGGTCGTCATCAGAATGCGCCATCCATAGATCTTGGCGGCCCCGAGGTGCGCCAGAAGGGTGGCGTAAAAATAGATCAGGGCGAAGAACACGGATCCGGTGATGGAGTAGGCAACGCCCGCTTTCGTTTCAGCGCTGTCGCTGGACATCTCATGCATCCTTGCTGAAGGCCTGCCTCTTTCCTGTGCAGGCCTCACTGCGGGGCTTATGGGATGTTCTGGCGTAGCGGGCAAACAGGAAGAGGAGATCAGGGTGGAGGGTGGTAAGACCCGTTTTATGCGTGGGAGCAGGCTATCCAACAGCCAGACAAAGGAATCTTCGGACGTTCAGAGTGGGTGTGTGCGGGCACTGCCCGCGTGTTGATGACAGGGTGATGTCCCCTGCCGTTTTTATCCACACTGTCCATTCTATTGATATTATTTAGTTATTTTAGGTTTTGGTTTGAATTTATCCCCAGTTGGTTTGTTTGGGTTGAGAATGTTTGTTTTGCCGGGTTGACGGTTTGGGATTGGTGGTCCTATAAAGCGCTCACCAACGACGAGCCACCGCCGCTCACCGCAAGGGAGCGGCGAGATGGGTCGTCTTCGAAGCTTCTCCTCTTGACTGATGTC
>JAMHVS010000048.1:0-1193 GCA_035911315.1 Xanthobacter sp. | reverse complement strand
TGGACCGCCTTGTCGTGCAGCCAGTCAGACCGGATCTGCCGCTCCATGATGCTCATGGCCAGCGCCTGCTCCCGTTCGGACTCGTCGTGATAGCGCTGCAGGCGGGCCGCATCTTCGGCCAGCTTGCGCTGGATGCGGCGGCCTTCCGACACATCGCGGATCACACCGATGAACATGCGGCGGTTGGGCATGTGCAGATCGGACACCCCCAGCTCGATGGGGAAGACGGTTCCGTCCTTGCGCACCGCCTCCAGCTCACGGATCTGGCCGACGATCTGCTTCTGGCCCGTATCCAGAAAACGCTGCAGATACCCGTCATGGGCATCGGCGTAGGGGCCGGGCATAAGCATGCGCAGGTTCTGCCCAACCATTTCGGCCGGACCGTAGCCGAAGATCTTGCACATGGCCCGATTCACGGAAAGGATGGTGCCATCCACATCGGCCGAGACAATTCCGTCGATCACGCCGTTGGCCACCGCCCGCACCTGCTCCAGGGAGCTGGACAGACGCCGCTGCATTTCCAGCAGGCGCCGGAGCGCCTTGAAGCGCGCCGAGAACACGGGAAAGGACAGGGGCTTGGCAAGGTAGTCGTCGGCACCGACATCGAGGCCATGGACAATGTCACCCTCTCCAGTGAGGGCGGAGAGGATGATGATGGGAACCCAGTGGTCGCCGGCAATCGCCCGGATCTGCCGGATGGCCTCGAAACCATCCATGCGCGGCATCATCAGATCCATCAATACGACATCCGGCGACTCACGGCGGAAAATGTCCACGGCTTCAACGCCGTCGCTCGCGAACAGCGGAACACAGTCCAGATGGGCAAGGAAGGCGCCGACGATGGTGCGGTTGGAGGCAATGTCATCGGCGATGAGCACCCTCAGTATCTTCTCAGCCATCGACAGCCCCCAACCTGGAGAGAAGCAGGCGCCACGGGCCGCTCACCCGCACATGTGGCTTCGCAGGGGTGGCCTTCATGATGCGTGCCGCTCCGGCTTGGCCACCGTCACCACCACCTGGTTTCCCGGGGGCAGGTAGGTCAGGCTGGCAAACGATAGCTGCCGGGACAAGGCAATGCCCCGGCCATTTGGCGCGAAGGCCCGTTCCGGATCGAAATCCAGAAAGCGCCGCCAGTCAAAGCCCGGCCCATCGTCGTGGATCTCGAAGGTCCAGCGGGAATCATCCCCCCGCAC
>JAMHVS010000047.1:0-5594 GCA_035911315.1 Xanthobacter sp. | reverse complement strand
TGCTCCCGCACCCAGCGGCGCAGAACGCTTTCCCCAACGTCCAGATCACGACTGGCCTGGGCAACGCCAACGCCACGTTCTGTGATCAGCTTCACCGCCTCGGTTTTGAACTCACGGCTATAGGTCCGTCTTGTCATTTTCTGCTCTCCGGTTCCAGGACACGATCTTATCGAGGTGTCCACAAAACCGGCTGCAGCTCACCTTGCCCAATGCACTCTTCATCAGGGGAGAGGCTTTCCCCTCACGGCCCTTCATCTCCAGCGCGAACCGCTCCAGCTCATGAAGCGCCGCCTCTTCCAGCGGGATCAGAGCGGGAGAGTTGGGTTGCGGCGGGGGATTGGCCTGCATGCCAAGATGGACCAGGCGGGAGACAAGCTGTTCGGCAGGCCGGCGGTCAAAGCGCTCGCGTGTGATGTGGAAGCCCTGTACCGGATCCGGCCAGCACCACAGGAAACGCGAGACAAACCCGTCATCTGCCCCCTTGAGGAGTTCTGCTGCCTTGTCAGGCTGAAGCGCCCCCACAATGCCGATGGAGAGATGGGGAATAAGGATGGGCTCATCATTCTTCACCCGGTCGACGGTGAAGGAGCGTCCGCCATAGCATTCGAGCAGGAACTGGCGGTCTGACCCGCCGCCACCGCTGTAGCGCCCGAAGCTGGCGAACAGGCCGGCCAGCTCGTCGCGATGGAGCACGAGGCCCTTTGCGTTCTCACCGGCCAGCGCCATCAGTTTTTCGGTTGTGGCATCACGCACCACGACGCGCTGCAGAACCGGCTTGATGGGTTCACGAAAATCATCGGGCAGCCTTGTCGGGATGGCCTGTTCAAGCTCGGCATTGGCCTTCATCGCCCCGCGCACCGCAACCTTGTGGGCGGCAAGAACGGCGTCGGCCTCCATCTTCTCCATTTGGTATGCGGCCAAGCTTTCGCGATAGGTCGCCATGAAGTGCGCCTCTTCCGGCTCGACCAGGCTCATTACGGCGGAACTTGCCGGGCTCTTGCCGGAACTGGGGTCGCCCACCAGGGCCACGAACAAGGTGGATGCCTCCGTCCAGCCGGCACCCGCCTGGGGGCGACGGCGATTGGCGAGGATGCCGCCAATGAGCCCCAGCAGGGTGCATCCCACATAGTCGACGGGTGCGCAGGCGGCTTTTGCCTGTTCCCTGCACCAGTGGGCGAGCGATGGACCCAGCCACTCTGGATTGAAGGCGGGAGGTGCGCGCCGCGCGGTGCGCAGCGCAGACAGGTCCGGCGCATCCCATGAGACGGGAGGTTGCCCGTCCTTGTTCACCAGGTCGGCACTGAGGGTGCGCAGATGGTCGATATCGGCCATCGCCTCATCACGAAAGAACTCTTCCGGCACGCCCCGTGGCTGCCTCATGCCGCCCCGCCTGCCGGATGCGATGGTGTCCATCACGGACTTGCGGCCATCATCCCTGATCAGCCCGCAGGCATCAGCTGCCTCGACCAGTGCCGTATGCGCTGTGCTGTCCTTGATCCAGCCCGCCGCCACAAGCTGGTAAATCGCGAAGGCTGAACGGTTGAGCTGCTCGTTCCGCCCACCTTTGGCACATGTCGCCAGCGCGCGGACCTCATCCTCGAACGCGCTTTCTACCCAGGCATGCAGGCGTGGGTGGCTCATATCGATCGGGCGGGTATTGGTCAGGGTGGGCCCATCTACCCTCTGGCTGGGCTGAAAATCCTGCGCTGGTGCAGGTTCTGGGGGTGGAACCAGATCAGGGGTATCGACATTGCCGACCTGCTTGGCCGTCAGCAGGTCGAACAGCCAGTCCGGCATATCCGTTGCGCTCTGGATGATGGCCAGCGCATCCTTGCCGAGGGGCAAATAGATGCCGTCCTCTCGTGTGGCATCCGGCGCAATGACAAACCCGCCGTCACCGCGAATATCCACACGCAGACGATCCTTTGGCGGCAGCGCGCCGCGCCCGTTGACAAGCTTGTGGCCGGGCCGCTGGCGGAAATAATAGTGCCTCCCGCCGGAGGGTGTCTCGACCATGGGGCATTCCGGCACGCCGCCATGCTGCTCGCAGAGCGCCTCAAATGCCTCAATGCCGTCGGGCGGGTCCGCATCAACCACTAGCAGCCCGGCTTCGCCCAGATGCAGGCCGGGCATGGCGCCCGGATGGTCAGCCCACCATTTTTTCACGCGGGCAACCTGTCCAGCGCGCGCGCTCTTCCACATCACGCCCTCATAGGGGGCCTTCATCTTCTCGCCGGCCTCATAGCAGGGGAAGATGGGAAGCGTCGGTGAGAGCTGGTCCGCCAGTTTGGCGTTGGTCATGGGGGTGGTCTCAGGCTCGCCAGTGGTCAGGCCCTGTTGCGCCGTGGCGATGTTGATGTTTGTGTCGTTCGTTGCTACTTTGTTCGCGCTGTCCACGACCAGCACCTCATTTTGAGAACGAAGCCCCCGTTGGTTCGCGCCGGCGGGGGTTTTGTCTTGTGTGAACCGGATCCGCCCGGGGGGCGGCAGGGTCAGCCTGAGCGGCGGGCCTGATCGTCTGTCTCGCGAAGCCGGAGCACTTCGGCCTGCCATTCATCGTGCGTCATCACCGCCGCCCACCCATCCTGGGCCGTGGGATCGCGCACATACTGGCCGCACCAGCCAAACTGGAGGTTCACCTGGGGAAACCGGACAGGCCCCTTCATCGGAGCCTTGCGGCGGCATTCGCCGGTTCCTTTCGGGTCACTGATGCGCAGAGGGCAGGCGAATTTGCAGGTCGCGCAGCTTTCCCCGGCAGGAGACATGTTTGCCCGGCGCTTGCCGAAAGGGTGCTCAGTCATACCGGGCCCCCCTTCTCCTTGATCAGTGCCTCCAATGCCTCCACCGGAATGACGCGGCGGCCGCACACCTTCACATCCGGCAATTCACCCTGCTTGATGAGGGCGTACAGGGTGGTGCGGCCAACTCCGTAGACCTTGACCGCATCATTGACGCGAAGGGCGCGCGCCGTGGGTTCCGCTTTCATCGTCCACCACCTCACAGTTCGAGATGGGTTCGTATGTATTCGCAGGTGGTCGGCGCTGTCGGGCAACAAAGGCAACAATTGCCTTAGGCTGTACCGCGGGTGCTCTGCTCATGGTCCCTGACGGCCTTGCGCACTCTGGCCTTGAGGCTTCCCTCTGACGGTTCCTCGCCCCATTGGGTCAGACACCACTGCGCCATACGGCGAAACAACTCCGCCTGCGTCAGTTCCCCATGTCCGAGCTTGCGCTTCACCCCGCCTTCCGCCTCGAGGATCCTGAGGGCCTCCTGGTGGAATGCACCCCAGTCGAACTTGGGCGGCGCACCCGGCGTGCCCCTGATCTTCGCCTCAGTCAGTTCGGATGGATCAATGCCCATGCCGAACAGCGAGATGGTGACGCAGCAGCCCCGCCAGAGCCGGGGAAAGGAGAGGTTGTCAGACCGCACGGCAATGCGTGTGTCATCACTCACACACAGCAGCTCACCCGTCTCGAAGCCATATTCGGTTGTTGCCGCAAAGAGGGCCTGAGCGCCGATCACCTCTTCCAGTTCATCCCAGCTGTCCAGATCTGTCGCCGGCCACTGGGGGTCACTGGGATAGACGCTGTATCCCGTCACGCGGCCCCGTTCCGCATAGAGCGCGATCTGGCCAGTGGTGAGCAGATGCGCCAGTGAGCGCCCCGCCTTGGCGCGGCCTTCCAGGTCATCATCCGATGCAAAGCGGGTCCGGCGGATGCGATCCACCGCCTCTTGAGTGGTGATGGTTTTCATCTTGTTCTCCGCTGACATATGCGTATCGCGACATGATACAATGGCATTGAAGTATGTATCGTGACGTGATACAAGATCGCCGCAATCACAGGGGCGCGCATGATCCGCAGCTTCAGGGACAAGGCCGCCGAGGCTATCTTCAATCAGCGCGATCCCGGCAAGGGCTTCCCCGCGGGGCTCATCAGGGTGGCGCGGCGCAAGCTGATCTTCCTTCAGGAAGCCCGCACGCTGGAGGATTTGCGTATTCCTCCGGCCAACCATCTGGAGGCGCTGAAGGGTGAGCGCACCGGTCAGCACTCCATCCGCATCAATGACCAGTGGCGCATCTGCTTCGTCCGGAATGATGGCGCCGAGGGCGTTGAAATCGTCGATTACCACAGGGGGTAAATCATCATGAGTGATCTGCATTCCAATCCCCTTGCTCCCGTTCATCCGGGTGAGATGTTGCGTGAGGAGTTTCTGGAGCCGCTGGAACTGTCCGCTGGCGCGCTGGCCCGTGTGCTTGGCGTGCCCCGCACCCGCATCGAGCGCCTGGTGAAGGAGGAAACCAGCCTCACGGCTGACACAGCCCTGCGTCTTGCCCGTTACTTCGGCACATCCGCAGAGATGTGGCTGGGCTTTCAGGCGCGCTATGACATGGAGATGGCGCGCGAAAGCCTGGGTCCGGCCCTTGCCGCCATCACCCCGCGGACTGAAAGCGGGCCGGTGTCGCGGGTCTGAGTGAAGAGACAGCCCTGCCATGGTGCTCCCCGTCATTCGTGCGACCGGGGGGAAGAGCGCATGCGTTCAAGCCGCCTCAGGACGTCTTCCTTCTCGAGCTGGTAGAAGGTGATGCCGGCCCAGACGAGGAAGGCGATCGGGAAGGCGATGAAGCCAATGATCACCAGACCCCAGCCCAGAATGCGCAGTGTCCCGCGCCCGATGGTCGGCCAGAACCGCCACTGCGGATCCTGCTTGCGTTTGTCCTGAGCCCAGTCATGGATCAGCGCTGCAGGATATGCCGCCATCAGGCCTAGGCTCAGGCCCCATTGATATGAGGCGCGCGATCTGATTCAGGCTCCTGAGGAGTCTGGATATGAGTGACCTGTATTGGCTGACCGACGAACAGATGGCTCGACTGGAGCGTTATTTCCCGAAGAGCCACGGCAAGCCGCGTGTTGACGGCCGCCGGGTGTTGAGCGGGATCATCTTCGTCAACCGCAACGGCCTGCGCTGGCGGGTGCGCCGGCGGCCTACGGGCCGCACAAGACCCTTTACAATCGCTGGAAACGGTGGAGCGAGGCTGGTGTCTTCATCCGGATGATGGAGGGCCTGTCCGGGGCTCAGACCGAACGCCGCACCGCCATGATCGACGCGACCTATCTCAAGGCGCACCGCACGGCTTCGAGCCTGCGGGTAAAAAAGGGGGGCTTGGGCGGCTGATCGGGCGCACGAAGGGCGGCATGAACACCAAGCTTCACGCAGTGACCGATGCCAATGGACGCCCCATCAGCCTGTTCATGACGGCGGGCCAAGTCAGCGACTACATTAGTGCCGCCGCGATGTTGGACAGCTTGCCCAGAGCGCAATGGTTACTAGGCGACAGGGTCTATGACGCGGATTGGTTCCGGAACGCTCTGCAGGCCAAGGGGATCACGCCCTGCATTCCAGGCCGCAAATCCCGAACCGAACCCATCCGTTACGACAAGCGCCGATACAAACGGCGCAACCGCATAGAAATCATGTTCGGCAGGCTCAAAGATTGGCGTCGCGTCGCCACCCGCTATGATCGATGCCCGACCGTCTTCCTCGCCGCCATAGCCCTCGCCGCTACCGTCCTCTTCTGGCTATGAGGCCTGAGC
>JAMHVS010000046.1:0-2956 GCA_035911315.1 Xanthobacter sp. | reverse complement strand
CCCGCCACGGCTTTGCTCGTGCGCCTGCCGGGTGGTGCGACCGTGGAGGTGGCCGATGAACGGCAGGCGGAGCTGGCTGCTCGGCTCGTCCAATCCCTCGCCTGATCCGACCTTATGCTCAGCTTCACGGGTGGTTTAAAGGTCTTCGTCGCGATGGAACCCTGCGACATGCGCAAGGGCTTCGAGGGGCTGCACGCGGCGATCAGTGAGCGACTCAAAGAGGATGTGCGCAGCGGGGCTCTATTCGTCTTTACCAACAAGCGCCACACGCGGCTCAAGGTACTTTACTTCGATGGTACGGGACTCTGGCTGATGACGAAGCGGCTGGAAAAAGGCACCTTCTGCTGGCCGCGTGCGGCGGAGGAAAAGCAGACGAAGCTACGGCTCACGCCGGAGGCCTTCGCACTGCTCACCGATGGCATCGATATGCATGGAGCGAAGCCGCGCGGGTGGTATGAGCGGGGTTGAAAAAAGTCTTCGCTCATCATCACGATAACACCAAGTTGGTACACCTCTTGCTCTGCATCATGTCAGCATGATGACACCACTGGAAGCCCGACTCACCGAGGAAGTCGCGGCTCTGCGTGCGGAGAACAAAGCTCAGCAAATCGAGATCAAACTGCTGCGTGAAAAGATCGACCTGCTCATCCGGCGCATCTTTGGCAAAAGTAGCGAACAGCTTGATGACGGCCAGCTCATGCTGCTGCTGCAAGGAGGTGATGACGGCGCAAAAAAAGACCCAGCCTCCAGCGCAAGCCCAGGCGTCTTGGAGGCTGAGATCGAGAAGCGCGGCAAGGACACTGCAAAGATCAAGCCGCGCAAGGAGCGCGAAGCACGAGTGCCTGCACACCTGCCCGCCGTGGATGAAGTCATCGAGCCTGATGAGGTCGTTGCTGATCCTGAAGCTTGGCGCTCCATCGGCGAAGAGATCACCGAACAGCTCGACTATAAACCCGCGCGGTTCTTCCGCCGCCGCATCATCCGTCGGAAGTATGTGAAGCGTGATGAGCCCTACAAAGCGCCCATCATTGCGCCGCTCAATACCCTGCAAGAGCGCAGCATCGCCGCACCAGGACTGCTCGCGCAAATCATCGTCGCCAAATACTGCGATCATCTGCCTCTCTACAGGCAGGAGCAGATCTACGCCACCCGGCACGACATCGCCATCCCACGCCAAAGCATGGCACGCTGGCTCGGACTGGCCGCCGACTGGTTGAGGCCCATTTATGAGCACATCCACACCGGAGTCATGGCCGGAGGTTATGTGCAAATCGATGAGACTCCGGTCGAGTATTTAAGTCCCGGCAACGGGCAAACCAAGCAGGGCTACCTCTGGGCCTGCAAACGCCCTGGAGCCGATGTGAGCTTCACCTGGGCCACCAGTCGCGCCGCACGATGTTTGGACCGCATCATACCCGCCGACTTCAGCGGCACCGTGCAATGCGACGGCTATGCCGCCTATCCATCTTTCGCCAATCGCAGCGAAGGCCGCATCACCCTTGCCGCATGCTGGGCACATGCGCGGCGCAAGTTCCACGAAGCAACGGAGTGTACACCGCAACAAGCCGGGTGGATGCTGCTCCAGATCCAGCATCTCTACCGCATCGAAAAACAACTGCGCCAGTCCAAAGCCGGACCGCAGCAAAGACAAGCCGTGCGAGCCAGCCAGAGCCGCATGATCACCGAGCGCATCCACCGAGCACTCAGCCGGATCAAACGCAAAAGACAGCACCTGCCGCAGAGCGCGATGGGCAAAGCCATCGACTACACCCTGACGATGTGGCCTATGCTCACCGTTTATCTCCAAGACGGCCGAGTCGAGATCGACAACAATCCCGTGGAGAACGCCATCCGCCCCACCGCCATTGGCAAAAAGAACTGGCTGTTCATCGGCGAAGCCGAAGCCGGGCAGCGCAGCGCCATCCTGTTCACGATCATCGAAGCCTGCCGTAGCCGCAGCATCGACCCCCAAACCTACTTGCGGGAAGTCCTCACCCGCCTGCCGACGCTGACCAACACGCAGGTCAAGAACGTAACACCCGCAGCCTGGGCCAAGACCCGGCGGATCGACGGTCAGCGGAAAGCGGCATAGTTGTCGAAACCAAAAGGCAAGCTTAGACCGATGCCACTCGGCGCACCGCTAACAAACAAACGATAGATTCCTATCTCTAACTCCGCAGAAGAGGTGGTTGGCTATAATAGTAGTCTCGCCAGCAGCCAGCATTCCCCGTGTGGCCATCCTCAGCGGCATGAACAATGTTCACCATTTCTCGCGCACTCACATAGTGAAGCCTAAACCCAAGGTCAGATGCCATCCGCTGAATTTGCGAATGAAAACACTGCCGCTCCTCACCAAGATTTGATCTGTGTCCTGACTCAGGCGCACCATGTGTATGCAACTTGATGAAACACCATTCTGGGGCACCCGAGACGCTGATTCTGCCATTAAGCCACTGGTTCATTCGCTCTCCCGTGGGTGGGTTGTTGGGACCGATATCTGAATTTTCCACTCTTGGCAGGATTCCCCACTTACGACGATGCCAGTCCAGTGAAAGCGGACCTTGCACCATCAAGAGATGATCTCGACTCATCCTTAATGCCGAGGCTCCTTCGGCTCCTAGCATAACAGGAGTGCCGCGATGATGCGAGCAGCCTTCCAATGTGCTGAGGGAATAGTAGAGTTGATTTACAATGGGAGCCTGCGTCGCATGCGGCGCAGAAGGCATGGTAAAGTCCCCATAACATCCAGCCTGTTTCAAAATCGCCAATTCCCCTCGCACTCCACAGCCGCGCCCCTTTGGATCGGAGTCATCTAGTGCCCAGTTGCCATGGATGAACCCAAATACCGCTTTTCCCTGAGCATCCTCCCCCAAAAGACCATGCACGCGAAGATCACGTTTCCCCTGCTCGAGTGACGCTTTAAAATTGTCCGCCGTGTCATTCTCGTGGTGCAAAT
>JAMHVS010000045.1:0-1163 GCA_035911315.1 Xanthobacter sp. | reverse complement strand
CCTGATGCGTCTGGGCAATGCCATCCCCATCATATTCGTCTCCGCCCACGGGGATGTGCCCATGGTGGCCCGGGCCATGCGGGATGGCGCCTTTGATTTCCTGCAGAAGCCCTTCAATGAGCAGCACCTCCTTGATCGCGTCCAGGAGGCCGTTCAGGTGGCGGCCCGGCGGCGCAACGAAAAGGTCTGGCTGGCGGACGTCCAGGGCCGTCTTGACTGCCTGACCGCCCGGGAGCGCGATGTCATGGAAGGGATGGTCGCCGGGCGCCTCAACAAGCAGATCGCCGATGATCTTGGCATCAGCATGAAAACCGTCGAGCAGCACCGCTCCCGGGTCATGGAGAAACTGCGTGTCGACTCCCTCGCCGAGCTTGTGCGCATGGTCGTCCTGGCCGGGGATCAGTCCGACTGAAGGCCCTTTCCCTATCCGGGTTTTCCCGGGGAAGGGGAGGGGAAAGGCCGGATTTGTGCCCTGCAGCATTCTTGGCATCATTCTGTCCATGGCGTTGCGGCAAACCAGTAGCTCTCCGCAGCGCCCGCTGGGGGCGTCAAACAAAAGCACAAGGGAAGGGGAGAGGAGACACCTTCAACTATGTGATGCCTGTGACTGAATGAATCGAGGAGTGAATCAGATGGCGGAAGAGAATTTGTTTCAGTGGGGCCCGTATCAGGAAGCAGCCCTGGAAAGCGGTCTTTCCCTTTTCGGGAATCTGACCACTCAGGTTGAGAAGATCACCCGTCTGCAGCTCGAAGCGGGTGCAGAGGCGACCCGCGAGGCGCTCACAGCGGCCCAGGCCCTCATCGAGATCAAGGATCCTGCCGAGCTCGGCAACTGGCAGACCACCTATTGGCAGCCGGGCCTTGAGCGGGTGGCGGATACCGTTCGCAAGCAATACGACCTTCTTGCCGAGAGCCGCAGCGTGGTGCTCGACGCCATCAAGGAGGCTTCCGCCGAAGCCACTCAGCAGGTCCAGGCCGGCATCGACCGTCTGGCCGAGCAGGCGCCCGAAGGCTTTGGTCCGGTATTTGAAGCCATTCGCAATGGTCTGGCTGCGCAAATCACTGCTCTCGAAAGCGTGTCCCTGGTCAGCGACCAGATCAATGGCATCGCCGAAGCCAATGTGGTGGCCCTCAAGAATGCCGTCAAGCCGGTCATCGCCAAG
>JAMHVS010000044.1:0-2156 GCA_035911315.1 Xanthobacter sp. | reverse complement strand
GGACGGCCACGCAGCGCCGACCCGGAGGAATACGAGGCGCTGCACCTGGCCCTGGGGCGTGAGTGGGCGGTGCTGGCCGGTGTGCCCAGGGTGGAAATGGTGTGGGATTCGTCCCACTATATCCAGCGAGAGCGCCCCGAACGCGTGATCGCGGCGATTCAGCAGCTTGCATCGCCCCAGGCCTGCGGAGAGGCCTGCCAGACGGCACCGCAAGGTCGCCTCCTGGGGGTCGAGATGGGCGGCCACGATGCCTTCGACATCACTTTTGGCGAAACACGCCGTGCCTGGATCGAATCCCTTGTGGGGCCACCCCGCAAGACCTACCGGGATGACACCTCCCGGGGCGGCGAGGTAGGCGTCTATCACCACAAGCCGGCCAAGGTGCCGGTGGTCGTGGGCATGATCCCCGTGCTTGGCGATCTCGTGGAGGCCGTGGAGACGGTCCAATCCCTGCGGGAATGGCGGGAGCTGATCGTGGAGTACGACGCCGCCGGCGTGGTGCAGCGGGCGAGCCTGCGCCGGATCGACTAAGCCCCCGGGGCTCGGCACCCGCAGAACTTGATTAAAATCCCGAAGAGTCTACCTCTCTCGACCAACGCGCCCGGCGCATTCGCACCCGTTAGCCGTCCATACCATCGAGCCAACCCATGACAAAATGGATCGTCATTGCCCTGGTCGCTTTTGTGGCCTTCTTCCACTGGAATTCCGGCCGTACCGCGCGCGCCTTTGAGAAGGCGACCGCAGAGCTGCAGCGGCGTGCGCCTATGGATCTGACACCGGAGGTGCGCCTGGAAAAGGCAGAACTCAAGGGCAAGGAACTGGCTCTGTCCCTGACGCTGCGGGATGAAGAAGCGGATACGCCCGAGGTTCAGCAGAGCCATGGCATCCATCTGCTCAAGACGATGCTGACAAAGGGCTGGTGCGCCAACAAGGATCTCCGGCCCGCGATCAACGAAGGCTATGTGATTTCGGTGACCGCCCTGCGTGCCGATGGTTCGGTGCTTACCCGGCTAAGCGTGACGGAAGAGGAGTGCATCTGTGCCGTGCAAGGCGATGTCTGTGTGATCCGCTGAGAGGGTGTGAATACATCTACTGCGCGACCCGATTTCGCCCCTGCGATGCTCACCGTACTCTTGTACGGCTGCGCTTCTCCGGGCGAACTCGAACCGCTCGCTACGATTTCTTCACACCCTCTGAGCAGTCCCGGCTCGAGCTCTTGCCAATAATGCTGTATATGTGTACAGTTTTATTGGCAGTTCGCCCGCTACCACCTCACGCCAGGAGCAACGCAGCATGCTTGACCACATGACTTTCCGCGTAACCGACATTGCCCGGGCCAAGGCCTTCTACAGCGCGGCGCTTGCCCCCCTGGGTTACAGCGTCGTCTTCGAGGGCAACTATGGCATGAACATCCTGGGCTTCGCCTACCCGGACGCCGCCGAGCCCGACGGCAAGAAAGCCGACGTGTGGTTTATCGATGGCCCCTCTCCCTATGGCGGCCCCCCGGCAACAACGGGCTGCCACCTGGCCTGGCGAGCCCAGGACCGCGCCCAGGTGGATGCCTTTTACCGCGCAGCGATTGCCGCCGGTGGAAAAGACAACGGTGCCCCGGGGCTTCGCCCGGAATACCACCCGCATTACTACGGCGCCTTCATCCTAGACCCGGAAGGCAACAATATTGAAGCCGTGTGCCATCAGCCCGAGAATTGAGAGGGTGTGAAGAAATCGTAGCGAACGGTTCGAGTTCGCCCCGAGAAGCGCAGCCGTACACGGGTACGGTGAGCATCCCAGGGGCGAAATCGGGTCGCGCAGCAGATTTACTCACACCCTCTGAGCCGTGGCTTGACTGAGGCCGCGCGCTGAGCTTTTTGCCGAGGTGGAGCACGCCATGCCGTCCCGAAGAGACTTTATCTCCGCCTCGCTGGGGTTCACTGGGCACCCTGGCGGGCATGCGGGTTTGAACCGGCACGGCAAGCGATGAGCCATTGATGGACACCCTCGCCATCCGCAGCATCAAGGCAGGCATGGCCTATTTTGCGCTGGTCTTTGGCGCAGGCTTTGTGCTGGGCGCGCTGCGCGTGCCCTTTCTGGTGCCCCGCCTCGGCGAACGCATGGCGGAACTCATCGAAATGCCCTTCATGCTCGTGGTGATGGTG
>JAMHVS010000043.1:0-5450 GCA_035911315.1 Xanthobacter sp. | reverse complement strand
ATGAAGCCGCAGGTGTTGATGACCACGAGGTCGGAACCTTCGTAGGATGGAGAAATCTCGTAGCCCTCAGTCCGCAGGCGGGTGAGGATGTGCTCGGAGTCTACAAGCGCCTTGGGGCACCCGAGGGATACGAAGCCGACTTTCGGAGCGGCTGCTTGCTTGGTCTGGGTCATGCGTCGGGAAAAACGGAAGGGGTAAAAGTGCAAGGGCCGCGACGATCGCGCGGCCCCATTTGGCTATTTCTTGGGCGTACCCGCCGGCGCGGCGCCGGGCGCCTCCGGATCGATCTTGTCTGGAGTGAAGCCCGCGGCAAAATTCGGAAACTGGAAGCCGGAGAAGAGATTGCGCGTCTGACTATCGAGCTGCTCCTGCATCTGCGCGTACATCTTCTTGCTCTGCTCCATGTAGGCACCCATCATGCTCTGCATGGCCGGGCCCTGAAAATTCAGAAACTGGGCCCAGAGATCCTGGCTCACCGTGGCGTTTTCGCCATACACGGAGCGCACCTGCTCCTGGAGCTTGGTCTGCATGTCGGTAAAGCCCTTGATGTTGTTCTCAAGGTATTTGCCCATCATTCCCTGCATGGCGTTGCCGTAGAAGCGGATCATCTGGGAAAGCAGGTCGGAGGTGAACATCGGGGCACCACCAGCCTCCTCTTCGAGGATGATCTGCAGCAGGATGTTACGGGTCAGGTCGTCACCGGTCTTGGCGTCGACCACCTGAAAAACACCATGTTCAAGAACGAGTTCCTTCACGTCGGCAAGCGTGATGTAAGAGCTGGTTTGTGTATCGTAAAGACGGCGATTCGGGTACTTTTTTATCAGGCGAAGTTGATCAGCCATTAGTGTTATCTCCTCGGTGGCGATGGAATCGCCTGCGGAGATTATACTGCGGTGCGCAAAAAAAAACCCCGCCATGCGGCGGGGTTCGCGTGAAGCTTGTTGCAGCAGATTACTGATAGTACAGGCCGCCGTTCACGTTCAGGGTGGTGCCAGTAACATAGCCAGCCAGCTCGGACGCCAGGTAAACAACCGCGGCGCCGATCTCTTCCGGCTTGCCCAGACGCTTGACCGGCACGGTGTCAATAATGGCGTTACGAACTTCTTCCTTGATCGCCATGACCATGTCGGTGCCGATGTAGCCCGGGGCGATGGCATTACACGTCACGCCCTTGGTGGCCAGCTCGGCCGCCAGAGCCTTGGTGAAACCAATCACGCCAGCCTTGGCGGCGGAGTAGTTGGTCTGACCAGCCTGGCCCTTGACGCCATTCACCGAAGAGATGTTGATGATGCGGCCAAAGCCACGTTCCGCCATCTTCGGGGAAATGGTGTGAGTCACGTTGAACAGGCTGGTGAGGTTGGTCGCAATGACCGCATCCCACTGACTCTTTTCCATCTTCGGGAAAAACTTGTCACGGGTGATGCCGGCGTTATTCACCAGGATGTCGATCGGGCCGACTTCGCTGGCGATTGCCTCAACGGCCGCCTTGCACTGCTCATAGTCAGAGACGTCGAATCCGTACAGCGGGATATCGAGGCCTTCAGCCTTGCGGGCCTCAACCCAGGCTTCCTTGGCGGGATCACCAGGATAGAAGTTACCCACCACGCGGACACCCGCAGCAGCGAGGGATTTGCAGATCGCAGTGCCAAGACCACCAACTGCGCCGGTTACAAGAGCGATGCGCTGAGACATTACACGTTCCTTATGTTGCGGTGCGAAAGTTCGATTAGAACATATGCTGGCCGCCGTTGATAGAAATGTTGGCGCCGGTCACGAAAGCCGCCTCGTCGGACGAGAGGTAAGCGATAAGACCGGCGATTTCTTCCGGTTTGCCCAGACGGCTCATCGGAATATGGGGCAGGATTTTGCTGTCGAGCACTTCCTGCGGAATGGCGAGCACCATCTTGGTGCCGATATAGCCCGGCGAAATGGTATTCACGGTCACGCCGGCCTTGGCCACTTCCTGAGCCAGGGACTTGGTGAAGCCGTGCATCCCCGCCTTGGCCGCTGCGTAATTGGTTTGACCAAATGCACCCTTGATACCGTTAAGCGACGACACGTTGATGACGCGCCCCCACTTGCGCTCGACCATGCCATCCATGACCTGCTTGGTCATGTTGAACACGCTGTCGAGGTTGGTATGGATGACGGCGTCCCAATCAGCCTTGGTCATGCGCTTGAAGGTCATGTCACGAGTGATGCCGGCGTTGTTCACCAACACATCAACCGGACCGATGTCGGTCGTGACGGCATCTATGCAAGCCTTGCATGAATCGAAATCCGCCACGTCGCAAGGATAGGCCTTGAAGCCGTAACCCATGTTGTTCATGGTCTGAAGCCATTCGGCAGCGCCCGTATTGCCCGGCGAATGGGTTGTAACCACTTTGTAGCCAAGCGCCGCCAGCTTGATGCAGATCGACTCCCCCAGACCACCCATACCACCTGTAACCAGTGCTACTCGTGCCATTTTCTTCCCTCCTTGAAATGAATTATGCGGGGGTTACTCTAACTCCGGCAGCACCCCCATTGCGCTCACTGCCGACTAATCACTTCCGGAATTCCGGCCCCGGGCATCTTCCCGGGTGCCGGCCGAATTGTTCAGGCTGTTTCCTTGACGTAACGGCCAGGCGCGGCTTCGAGCACCTTGTATTTTGCATTACCCAGCTTGTTACGCGCGGCAACCATGCTGCCACTGCGCGGCTTGAGCCATTCGATCCAGTGCAGCCACCAGCTGCCCTTCTCTTCGGTTGCCGTTTCCAGCCACTCTTCCGGAACCGACGCAGCAGATTCGCTGACCCAGTAGCTACGGCGATTCTTCGAGGCCGGATTGATCGCCCCGGCAATATGACCGCTGGCGCCCAGCACGAAGGTCGATTCGCCGCCAAGAATCTGGCGCACCAGATAGGCACTGGTCCAGGGAACGATATGGTCTTCGCGGGTCGCCAGCAGATAGGAAGGCATGTCGACCTTGCCCAGATCCACCTTTACGCCCAGCATTTCGAGCTTTCCCGGCACCCGCAGGTTGTTCTCGAGGTACATGTTGCGCAGGTACCAGGCGAGGAAGGGGCCGGCCAGATTGGTGCTGTCGGAGTTCCAGTACAGCAGGTCGAAGGCCTCGGGCGTCTTGCCCTTCAGGTAGTTGCCGACCACGTATTGCCAGATCAGATCGTTGGCCCGCAGGCTGGAGAACACCTGGGACAGCTCGCGCCCCATCAGCAAACCACCCTTGCCGATGGCCGCCTCGCGAGCCGCAACCGAGGCCTCATCCACCAGGCAGCCGATCTCGCCGGCATCGCTGAAATCGAGCAGGGTCGTCATCAGCGTAAGACTTTCGGCCGGATCTTCGCCCTTGCCGCGCAGCACGGCCAGCGCCGACGACAGCATCGTGCCGCCGACACAGAAGCCGAGTACGTTCGGCTTGTCGACCTTGGTCACGTCGCGCACAACCTGCAGCGCGGTGATCGGACCTTGCTGGAGGTAATCATCCCAACCAAGATGCGACTGCTCGGCCTTGGCATTCTTCCAGGAGACCAGGAAGACGGTGAAGCCCTGCTCGACGATGAATCGCACCAGCGAATTGGCCGGCTGGAGATCCATGATGTAGAACTTGTTGATACAGGGAGGAACGATCAGCAGCGGGGTCTTGTAAACCTTTTCCGTCATCGGCGCGTACTGGATGAGCTGGATCAGCTCGTTCTCGAAGATGACGGAACCCGGTGTCGTGGCCAGGTTACGACCAATCTCGAAGGCCGACTCGTCGGTCATCGAGATGCGTCCCTTCTCCATGTCGCCCACGAGGTTCTTGATGCCCTGGGTGATGCTTTCACCCTTGCTATCGAGGGCTGCCTGGATGAACTCGGGGTTGGTCGCCGCAAAATTCGACGGAGACAACGCATCGATGTACTGGCGGGTCATGTACTGCATGCGCGCCTTGGCCCGACCATCGGCAACCGGCACGGCATCGGCAACCTTGTTCAGGTAATCCGAGTTGAGCAGATAAGCCTGGCGGATGTAGTCGAACACGGGGCTCGACGACCATTCGGGAGCATTGAAACGACGGTCGCCCGGCTGGGGCTTGACCGTCGGCTGAGCGGGTTCGCCCGGCCTCGCCTGCGCCATGGACGCCCACAGACGGGCGTGGGCTTCGGCGAGCTCCCTCTGGAGCTTCGCCAGCTCCTGGGCTTCGGGCAGCGGCAGCTGTGGAGCCTGGGCAGGCGCAACCTGCGGAATGGCGACGCCCTGTTTGCCGAGGAAATCGAAAAAACCTTCAGCCAGCGACTGGCCGAACTTGAACATGCCTTGCAGCGCTTCGGCAGATTGCTCCGGTGTTACAGACATCCAGCTCTCCTTTATATTTTCATCCGGGTCTGCGGGAACCGGTGAGCGGCAGCTGCATGTGCAACTGACCATACCCCGCCCCGGCCGGCCCAACGCCGAGTAGAATTTGCGTATGTATATTATTGCTATTGCCTGGCTTTACGTCGCACTGCTGGCCACCGTGACGGAAACCACCGTTATTGGCGGGATACTGACTTTCCTGTTCTATGGTGTTGCGCCGCTCTCCCTTTTCCTGTGGCTGTTTGGCACACCGGCCCGACGACGCCGGTCAGCTCATCGCCCTCTCGGCGAGAGGATGGGCAAAGACGATGGAAGCGATGCCGGCGGCGATCAATAATACCTGCTGGGCGGTGGCCCGCAACTCCGTTCGCTTATGCAAACCTGGAATGAGATCGGCTACCGCGACATAAATCATACTCGCGGCAGCAAGCGCAAGAAACACCGGCACCAGCGACTGCATGTGGGATAGCGCGAAATAGGCAAGAATGCCGCCGACAAGCGTCGCAAGGCTGGACAGCAGATTGAAGACCAGCGCCTTTGTCTTGCTGTAACCCGAGTGGATCAGGATCAGGAAATCCCCTACTTCCTGGGGAATTTCATGGGCGATGATCGCCAGCGCGGTCACGATACCCAGCGGCGTACTTTCGACGAAGGCTGCAGCAATAAGCACACCATCGACAAAGTTGTGGAAGGTGTCGCCAACGAGGATCAAAAGGCCGCTGCGACCATGATCGTGTCCGTTGTGCTCATGGCCGTGACAGCCTTCGTCGTGACAGTGACGCCAGAGCACCAGCTTTTCCAGCACGAAGAACAACATGATGCCGGCCAGCACATTCATCGCGGCCCGCTCGGGGCTTTCGGCGGCTTCAATGGCATGGGGCAGGACTTCCAGGAATGCCGCACCCAGCAGAGCGCCGATGGCGTAGCTGATCAGCACCGGCACCCAGTTGGGCCGCGCCGCAAAGGCAAACAGGGAAGCCACAACGACACTGAGCAGCCCGCCGGCAAAACTCATCACTACAATCCAGGCGAGGGGCGTCATGGTCATACAGGAAGATATCGGCCGGGCAGTATACCGCCAGTCGCGCTCGTAACCTTCACGGCTTAGTCCA